>CAYNPO010000006.1:0-175077 GCA_964399165.1 uncultured Bacteriovoracaceae bacterium
ATAGACTTCGGCGGCCTCTCCGTCGTCCATCAGGGCCTCGAGGTCATCCTGGGCCTGCCGGATGATCTCTTTGGCCCGCTTGAGTTTTGCGGGGTTCGCGGGGAACGTGTAGTTGGTGAAGTCGCGCTGATCGAGGCGCACTTCTTGGATCTTCTTTTTGGCGATGTCCATGTCGTTCATGTGCATGCGCTGGAGCCCCAGGTCCAGCACGTCGTCGGTGGTGCGGACTTCCTGGGAGGTGCGGGTCAGCTTGCCGGAAGGCGAGGTCTTGACCAGACCCAAGTGCTCTAGGCGCATGAGGGCCTTGCGGGCGTCGGCGGTGCTTATCCCTAAGCGCTCGGCGATCCAATTCACGTCGGACTGGAATCCCTTGGTCTTGAAAAGCGAGAGGAGCGCGAAGTGGGTCCACTCGCTAATCAGGGCGAACTGGTCGGCGTTGAGCTTGAGCACCTCCATTTCCTGGGTGCGGGCCCGCTGCTTCTGGGTGTTGCGCTTGAGTTTCAGCGGGAAGTCGTGCAAGAGGTCCGTGCGCTCGGAGGGATCCAGCTGCAGCCGGTCCGCGATCTTCTCGGCCACGGCCCGGGAGACCCGGCGCTGGCCCTTGAGGATCTCGTTGGTGGCCGCGGGCTGCATGCCGAGCTTGGCCGCCAGGGCCCGCACGGAGAAGCTGGGGTTCTTGGTTTTCAACTCCGAGAACTTCCGCTGCAAAAGATGTTGGACGCGTGTTTGTTCGTTCATGGAAGGCAACCTACATGAGAGGGGTGGGCGAGGGGGGCCATTATGGTACAAAGCGTACCAATAGGCCGGTACACACTGTAAAAACTACAAATCGCCCAGGGGGTGGCCGGAGAGGGCCTAGACTAGGGGGCATGCGGAAGAGGGTGTTAGTGACCGGCGGGGCGGGCTTCTTGGGCTCGCACCTGTGCGAGCGGCTGTTGGCGGGGGGGCACGACGTGCTCTGCCTGGACAACCTCTTCACCGGCGAGAAGGAGAACATCGCCCATCTCCTCGGTAACCCCTACTTCGAGTTTATACGACACGACGTCACCGAGCCCTTCATGGCCGAGGTGGACGAGATCTACAACCTGGCGTGTCCCGCCTCCCCAGTGCACTACCAGTTGGACCCGGTGGTCACTATCAAGACCAATGTCCATGGCGCCATCAATATGCTGGAGCTTGCCAAGCGCACTAAGGCGAAAATCCTCCAGGCGTCCACCTCTGAGGTGTACGGCGATCCCGAAATCCACCCGCAGGTGGAATCCTACTGGGGACGCGTGAACCCCATCGGGCCGCGCAGCTGTTATGACGAAGGCAAACGTTGCGCGGAAACCCTCTTCTTCGACTACTTCCGCCAGCACCAGGTACGCATCAAGGTGGCCCGCATCTTCAACACCTATGGCCCACGCATGCACCTTTCAGACGGACGCGTGGTGAGCAATTTCATCGTGCAGGCGATGAGGCGTGAGGACATTGCTCTCTATGGCGATGGACTGCAGACCCGCTCATTTTGCTACGTGGACGACATGGTGGAAGCGCTGGTACGACTGATGGAAACCGACGACACCTTCACGGGCCCGGTGAACCTGGGTAACCCTGTGGAGTGCACCATGCGGGCGCTGGCGGAAAAGGTCATTGCCATGACGGGCCCCGGCTCCAAGATCGTCCACCGCCCCTTACCCCAGGATGACCCGCGCCAGCGACAGCCCGACATCTCTTTGGCGGGCAAAGTGCTGGGGTGGAAGCCTTCCGTCCAGTTGGACGAGGGCCTCCATGCGACCATCGCCTACTTCAAAACGAAAATCTGATCTCTGGCCGCGACAGATTTGCGTCACTCCACCGCCACGGCGGCCGTTTGGGCACGCGGCGCTCGTTGGGAGCGCCAGGCGCTCACCAGCAAGAAGAGGGCCAGGCCGATCAGCGACGCCGACGCCACGCTGTTGAGCAGCGACACGTCCATGCCTTGGGACAGCTTCCAGTTTTCCCAGGTCATCTTACCCAGGGCCCACAGCGTGATGGTGAGGACGAAGAGCATGGGGATAAAAGTGAACGCCACGCGCTTGCCCGCCTGCTTGAGCCACAGGGTGATAGTAAGCAGAGAGAGCGCCGCCAGGAGCTGGTTGGAGGCCCCGAAGAGCGTCCAGAACTTCGCCCACATGCCATCCTGCATGGTCATGAGGATCACGCCGGGGACGCCGATGGTGAGGGCGGTGCCGAGCCATGCGCCCGCCTGGTTCTTGAGGCCCGTGAGCTCCTGGATGAGGTAGCGCCCCAGGCGGGTGGAGACGTCCAGGGTGTCGAAGACGAAGGTGGAGAAGGCCATGGCGCCGAAGGTGGTGGCGAAGGCCAGGTGCTCGCGTCCGATGATCAGCGTTAGGAACTCGCCCAGGCCTTTGCCGTAGATGGTGCCGGGTTTCATGCCCACCACGTCCGCGGGGGCCATGATCATGATGATGGCGAGTGCGATGAGCGCCACGAAGCCCTCGGCGAGCATGGCCCCATAGCCCACCCCGTGCATGTGGCTTTCCTTATCCACCTGCTTGGAGGTGGTGCCCGAGCAGACGAGCCCGTGGAAGCCTGAGCACGCTCCGCAGGCGATGGTGACGAAGAGGAAGGGGAAGAGCATGCCCGTGGCCCCGCCGGTGTCAAACGATGTGAAGGCCGGCTGCTGGATCTGGTGGCCGCCAAAGAAGATGCCGATGATCCCTAACGCCAGCGCGGTGTAGAGGATGAAGCCGCCCAGGTAGCCCCGGGGTTGGAGCAGCGCCCAGACGGGGATGACCGAGGAAACCGCGCAGTAGACGCAGATGATAAGGGCCCAGGTTTTGGCGTCGGAGACGAACAGGGTGGAATACTTGGTGCCCAGCCAGCACATGGCGAAGGCGGCGGGAACGAAAATGACGGTGGAGAGCCACAAGGGAGGTTTGATGAATTTCTCGACAAGGCCCATCACCACGGAAAGACCCAGATAGAAGATAGAAGCCGCCGCTACCGCTCCCCCGGGGTTAAAAGCCAGGTCTAGGCCTTCAAGTTCCTCCGTTTTTCCTACAAAGCTTCCAGCTGTTATGTCCGTGAACGCCACAATGATGTAGATGAGGGCGATCCAGATGAAGGCCATCATGGCGGTGCCCGCGGCCTTACCCAGGTGCGCCCCAGTCACGTCGGCGATGGAGCCCGCCCCGTGGCGCACGCTGGCGGTGAGCGTGGCGAAGTCGTGGACCGCGCCGATTACCACCACGCCGAGCGAGATCCAAAGGAGGCAGGGGAGCCAGCCGAACTGCTGGCAGGCCACGATGGGCCCGGCGATGGGACCCGCGGCCGCAATCGCAGAGAAGTGCTGGGCGAAGAGGTAGAACTTGTTGGTGGGAACGTAATCCACCCCGTCCTGGCAGGTGTGGGCCGGGGTCACCCGGCGGTCGTCCAACTGGAATTGGCGCGCGACCCAGCCCCCGTAGAGGAAGTAGGCGGCGGAGAGGAAGGCGATGAACAGGACGGCGATGAGGGGCAGGGACATGGCTTACCTTTTTGTCTTCTTCTGCTTCATGCACTCATCGCGGTACTTGTTGTAGCCGGGCTCGCATTCCCAACCATGGCCGTCAGGAGTGAGTCGGCCGTGCTTGGGAATATCCACCTTCACGCATTTGTTCCGCTGTTGGACGTAGCCGTGGTCGCATTCCCAATTCCAAACGTGGGGAACGGGATGGGCGTTCTTGGGCATGTCCATGGTGGAGGCGTGGGCGAGTCCAAGGATGAACAGTGCGAGCATGAGGCCGCCTTTTCTCGGGTGGGTGAACCGGCTGACTTCATTCGAGCACAATGCCCGGCCTTCGCCAAGTTTTAGGCGGGCGGCCCCTGGTCCAGGCGCCGCTGGAAGTCCTGCACCACAGCCACTTTGAACTCCCGCGGATCCCGCGGGAGGGTCTTCTTGTACTCGGCGATGTCTAGCACCTCCAGGCGCAGCTTGATGGTGCGGAACGGCCGGGGCAGGAGTTCACCTGGGGCCTGGACGTGGTGAAGGCCACCGCTGTGGCCGACCAGCATGAGGCCGCTGTCGAGCTTTTCCAAGATGTCGGCGATGCCGCCCCTGACCGTCATGGGCTTCCCGTCCTTGTCCAAGCCGTTGGGCCGCTTCATCCGCCCCTCGGGAGCGATGACAATGACGGAGTCTTCTTCGATCTCGTCCATGAACTGGGACCAGGTGGCGTCGCGCTTGCGGCTGATGGAGGAGGCGTGGGGAATCATGAGTTTCCAGAAGAAACCCACAATGGGTCGCTCCAGGGTCTTGCTGGCGGCAGGGGCCGCCATTTTGTGCACGAAGCGCCACACGAAACGGAAAGGGAAGATCTGGGAGAAGATCGGCTCATAAAGGGAAGTATGGTTGAGCAGCACGACCACGCGCACGCGCTCCCACAGATCCCGGGGAGCGCGTGGTCCGGCCCAGGAGAGCTCCAGTCGCCACAGCATGTGGGACAAAACCTTGATAGAGGCCACGATGAGAAAACCGATCAGGCTTCGCATGGAACCATTTTAATCTGCCCGGCTCAGAACTTCCAGAGCACTCCGGTCTCGATGGAGTGCGCCACCTGGGTTTTCTCGTTGCGGGCGGCCGTGAGGATGCTAGCAGTCTGGTAGCGGCTGGCCTCGAACATCCACGAGAAGTCCTTCTCGATCTGGTGCTCCCAGCCCACGCGGGAAAGGAAGTTGGAGAAGGCCCCGGAAGCGTTGATCGCGCCGGTGGCGGGGGTGATGTTCGTGTTGGCGACGTTTTCCTTGTTGGTCACCCGGTCCAGGCCCACGCCGGCGAAGACTTTATTGTTGAGCATGAACAGCCAGTTGGCGGAAAGGAAGCCCCCCCACTCCCGGACGTTGGCGGTGCTGCGTCCCCGGGCGAGGGTCAGGGCGCCAATGTTGGCCAGGTTCTGCCCGTAGAATAGTTCCGCTTTGATCCCCAGGGTGGGGACCTCGTGCTCGAAGAAGGCGTTCACCCCGTACACGTCGTGCCAGCTGTCGTCGCTGGAGGCGTAGTTCAGGCGTGAGTAGATGGCGGAGAGCCCCGTGATGACAGGGCCGTAGGTGTGTTTGGCCCGCACGGAGAGGGAGGGCGTGTTGGCGGTTTCAAGATCCCCGTCGGTGATGCCGGGGTTGTTGCCCGCCATGCCCAGGGCGGCGGAGAGCTGCCAAGACTCCAGGTTCCGGTGGTACTGCAGCTGCTGGCGCTGGAAGCCAGAGTTGCCGGCGTTGAAGTAGAGTCCCACGATGTCGTAGGTGTAGGGGTTAGTGGGAGAGAAGAGGTCCCAGTCCTGCCCCACGTCCATGTGCCAGCCTTCGCCCCTGTAGGTCACGAGTGCTCGGCGGACGCGCGGGAGCATCTGAGTGGTGGGGCTGGATTTGCTGAAGTCGATGAAGTCGAACTCAAAGCGCCCCGTCAGGTGGTCATTTTTTTCTACCGTGAATCCCAGGCGGGATTGCGCCGCTTGGAAACTGGTGCGGGATTGCCGGTCCACCTCCCGCGTCTGGGCGATGGCGAGGGTGGGGGCCGAGAGATTGATGTTGTTGTAGCTCGCCAACGCGCGGTCTGAGAACATGGCGCTTGCCTTGAGAAAACCGTAGGGGACGAGCTTGAGCGAGTGATCCGGCGTGACCTGGGCGTAGACATGGGTGAAGGTCATGAGCAGGGCGAAGAGCATGGGGCCTCCTGGGGAAGTACGCTCATTTTCAGTGCTGCCCGCGCGCGGAGCAAGCGGATGTACATTTTATTAGGACAAGCTAAACGGGGATTAACCCTTCACGGGCGGCGGGCGGTATGCACGTACATCAGCGGGGCGCGTCCGCCGGCAAGTTTCCCTTTCCGCAGGGCCGAGAGCATCCCCTCTTGGACTCGCATGGTGAGTTCCCAACAACGGGCGAACCCGGTCTCGTCCCCGCCGGCGGCTAGGAAAAAGCGCCGGGCGTTGGACTCGGGGCCAAACCCCATCCACGCGCCGGAGGCGAGACACCCTTCCAGGAATTCTCGCTCGATGGTCTGTCTCTCCGTCCCATAAGGGGGAATGAGGGCGGGACAGTTCTCGTTCACCGCCACCCGCAGGCCAGCGAAGCCCGCTTGGGTGATGAGCAGGGGGAGCCTCTCTCCCACAGAGCTGTCTCCCATCTTCAGCGCCTTTTTCCCTTCCAGGCAGCGGCGGTAAAAATCCAGCAGCTGCAACACGTCCTCCCAGGCGGGCCGTGGATCGGCCAGCAGCGAATTCAGATAGCCCGTCAGGTTGTTGGGCTCGGCCAAGAGCAAGCTGCCGCCCGGTTTGAGCACGCGCTTCATCTCCTGCAGGGCCACGGCCGGGTCGTGCAGGTGGATCATGACAGTTTGGCAGGTGACCAGATCGAAGGTCTCGTCGGGGTAGGGCAGGTTCTCGGCCGGAGCAACTTGGTAGTCGCATCCCTCCAGCCCCGCGGCGGTGGCGAGGACGCGGCAGCGCTCGATGAACGCGGACTCGATGTCCACGCCGGAAATTCTCGCATCGGGGAGGATTTGCCTCAGCGTACGTCCCCAATGGCCCGCGCCACAGCCCACGTCCAGCAGGCGCCGGGTCCCACCGAAGCCGCCGCGCTCGGCCAGCAGCGCGAGAAAATCCTGGTTCCACCAAGTCTCGCGCCATTTCCCGTCGAAACCCGTCAAGCGGGCGTACTCGAGGGCGTCGAGGGGGTTGCCCGGATGGTGGGACATCATGGCCCCCATGCGATGATGGCCGGCGGAAATATCAGCCCAGGTCTCATGGCCTCAGGCCGCGCAGCACTTTTTAAATTTCTTGCCGGAGCCGCAGGCGCAAGGGTCGTTGCGGCCCACCTTGGGCTCCAGTCGCTTGATGGGCTGGGCGCCGGAGATGTTGCCGTCTTTGAATTTCCATTGGCCACCGGCCTTCTCGAACAGAGCGGTTTCCTTATGGATGAGATCCTTGCCGGAAGCCTTGTCTTGGTAGTGGGCCTCGAATTCCACGATGCCGGAGTTGTCGCCGGCGGCGCCTTTCTTGGTGCCCACGATTTTCAGGCCTTTCCAGTTGGAACTCTGGGCCCACTTGAGGGCCTCGGCCTGGTTGAAAGTTTCGCCTTCCAGCATGATCTGGGTGGCGTCGATGAAGGCCATGTCCTCTTTGGCGTAGGCGGAGTAGCGCGCGCGCATGAGGGCCTCGGCGGTGGAGGCGGGAGTGCCCTTGTGCAGGGGCCCGCAGCAGGACTCGTAGGACGCGGGCTTGGATTCCAGGGCGCGGCAGGGGCAAATGGACATAGGATTTCCTCCGGCTTTATGGTGAAATGTTACATCCCGTCTGTAAAGGAGAACTCCCATGCTGGTCCCCGGTGGCACCTACCGTCACTACAAGGGCAAGCTCTACCGCGTGCATGAAGTGGTGCTCCATTCCGAGACCCGAGAAGAATTAGTGCTGTACGAAACGCTCTACGATAATTCGCTCTCCCGCCTGTGGGTACGCCCCCTCACCATGTTCCTGGAAGACGTGGAGGTCGACGGGAAGCGCCAACCGCGCTTTGCCTACGTGGGAAATGAAAAAGGAAAAACCCGTGTCTGACGCCCATGCCATCGCCGCGGCCTCCTTGCGGGCCAACATCGCCAAGCTCCCCTCCGGCCAGTACCTGACCGCGGGCCAAAACCAATTCCAGACCCTTTGGACCCGCGACTTCTGCCATGCGGTGCGGGGGCTCCTTTCCCTCGGGGAGGACCAGGTGGTGAAGGACCATCTCTCGTTTCTGCTGAATCGCTTACGCCCCGACGACGGGCTGGTACCCCGGGTGGCGGACAATCTTCTCGTGCAGTGGCGGGTGATGTGGCAAGTGGGACGCCAACTGCTGCCTTTCCTGCCCAAGCTGCGCTTCGGGGAGCCCCTGCGCCCGCAGTATGTGGATGAGCACGGTTCATGCGCGGTTGACTCCAACCTTTTGGTGCTGCTGGCGTCCCTGCGTCTGCGCGGCCGCCCCGGCGGAGAGGGGTGGTGGGCCGCCCACGAAGTGGCCCTGCGGCGAGTGTGGGGGTGGTACGGGGACAAGTTCAAAGACGGCTTGATTTGGCAGGCGCCTTTCTCCGATTGGCAAGACTGCTCCAAGCGCGAAGGGCACGCTTTCCTCACCAACCTCTTCTATGTGATGGCCGGGGAGCAGCTGCGCGCCCTGGGGTGGGACCCGGGTTACGACGCGGAAACTTTCCGGCGGCGTCTCAAAGACGCTTTCCTGCGCGACGGCGTGTTCCTTTCCCTGGTGGGCTCGGACATCGTGAGCATTGAGGCGAACCTTTTCGCGCTGGAGGATGCGCATTTTTTGTCACCGGATGAAAAGCGGCGGTTGTGGGAGGCCCTCAAGGCCCACCCCTTGTTGACGGAGAATGAAGGCTTGGTGGGGCCATGTGGGCGTCCGGATTGGCCCCGCTCCGAAGTGGCCTGGCATGCTAAGTTCGTGGGGCTCGAGAGCTACCACGGGCGGCTCGCCTGGAGCTGGCTCATGGGATTGGGCCTCACGGTGGGAAAACTCATGCAGGATGACGTTTTTGTGCAGAAGCAGCGGGCCAAGATCGAGGAGATTCTTCGGCGTGACGGAGACGTGCGCGAAGTGTTTGACCCCAAGGAGGGCTGGCGGGCCTGGGAATCCTGGCTGTTGCAGGGCGAGCATCCCTTCAGTTGGGGTGCGGGTTATATTGTGGAGGCGCTGCAGCCCGAGCGTTGAGTTCGGGCTTGTTGCGCTGAAATTAGGCTTGGGGATCCGCGATCCGGGCGTACAATGCCGGAACCTTCAAAGGAGTCCCCATGATGAAACTGTATTTTTCTCCCGGTGCTTGCTCCCTCGCTCCCCACATCGTGCTGGAAGAAACCGGCACCCCTTATGAGGCCGAGAAAGTCGACCTCAAGGCGAAGACCACCGCCACCGGCACCGACTTTCGCCAAGTGAACCCACGTGGGCAAGTGCCTACCCTCCGCATGGCCAACGGCGAGATCCTCACCGAGGGCCCCGTGATCATGCAGTACATCGCCGACCAAAAGGGCGACGGCCAGCTCGTTCCCCGCGCCGGCACTACCGAGCGCTACCGCGTGATGGAGTGGATGAACTTCACCACCAGCGAAATCCACAAGACCTACGGCGTGATTTTCGGCGCCGACCGTGACTACGCTCCCGTGGCCGACGGCGTGAAGACCGCTGCCCGGGAGTTGCTCTCCAAGAAACTCGATTGGGTGGACGCCCAGCTGGCAGGCAAGGAATGGCTGACCGGTAAAACGTTCACCGCCGCGGACGCCTACCTCTTCACGTGCTGGAACTGGAACCAGTACGTGGGGGTGGACGGTTCCCGCTGGAAGAACATCAACGCTTGGGCCTCCCGCGTGTACGCGCGGCCTGCGGTCCAGCGGGCGATGAAGGCGGAAGGGCTTTTGAAGTAGTCTCCTTCACGACCGGAAATGAAAAAGCCACCCGCGGGTGGCTTTTTTTTCTCTACTTCTCCCCGTCGAAGGCGAGGAGGGAGGGTTAGTTGTCTTCGGGAACGCCTTCGAGGGCGTTAAGCTGGCAGTCGGCACTGGCGATGCCTTGACCGCCGTTGCGCCAGGTGCAGTGGATTTGGGCGGTATTGCCGCAACGACCGGCGCCGCAGTCACCACCGGGCAGGGTGGCGAGTTGGCCGGCGACTTGGGCGGACACGTCCTCACTCAAAACGACCTGGTTGGAGCTGGGCTTGCGGGCAGCGGTGTTGGTCTTGGCATTCTTATGGTTATGGGCCAGTACGGGGGCGGCGGCGACCAGAAGGGCGAGGGCGAACTTCATGGGAACTCCTTGATGGAAAAACCAAAAGACTCACTTCCATGATAGCTGCGGAGAGGCGCTGGTGCCTCCCGGCAAAAAAACCTACCGGCGGGGCTTAAGATGTAATTTAGGTTCCGCCGTCGTTGGATCATCCGGCCAAAAGTGGCGCGGGTACTCCCGCCGCATTTCCTTGGCCAACTCGGCATAACCCTTGGCCCAAAACCCAGGGAGGTCTCCGGTGATCTGGAGCGTGCGGGTGTGCGGCCCCCACAGCCGAATAGTGAGGGGAAGTTTTCCGCCCAAAAGAGTCGGATGGGAGGATCGCCCGTAGAAGTCTTGGACATGGGCCTCGATCCAGGGCGGTTGGCCCGGGTCATAGTGCACATCGCAGGTACGACGCTCATGCAGCTTGAGGCGCGCGGGGACTTGCTCGTCAAGCTTGAGGCGGAAGGAGGGATCGAAGTGCAGCTGCAGTTCCTCACGCAGCCGGCGCAGGAACTCCCTCCTGGCGGCGTCGTCGGGAAGGCGCTCTTCCAGCAGGAATTCCTCACGGAATAGTTCCCATTCAAAGGCCGCGAGCGCCGTTTGGGGGAAGAGGTGCTGCTGGAAAATTTCCCAGCGGCGGTACTCTTCCGATGCGCGGAATTCGGCGAGCCAACTCTCCGTGGCCTTGGCGAGGGTGCCGGGGGCGCCGGTGGCGCCTTGCTGGACCTCCTCTTTCGACGACAGGACCAGCGAGCCCAGACGCCACGAGGTGCGCTTCACCATCTTGCCGCGTTTCTCGTCGAAAAACGTCTCCTCGTCTTGGGCCGCCAACGGCCAGAGCCACTCTTCTTCCAGCGGCAGGAGGCGCGTGGCCTGCTTGGAAATCCCGTTCACGTCCAGCACCAGCCACCAGGGGCGACGCGGGTCCCAGGAGTTTTTCGTCTCTTGCCCCAACCGGAGCGTGTGCCCATCGGCGGTGACGACGTCTTCGGCCCGGGCGCGGGCCACGCGTTCGGGGAAACCGGCCAGAAAGAACTTTTCGGCGTGGGTTTCCTGGCCCGTGCGTTTGCCGGCTGCCTTGAGCCGCTCTTGCAACTTGCGCGAATCACCGGGCTCCAGCCATTGGGCCAAGAGCCGCGTGGTTTCGCGGAAGGCGTCTTCGCTTCCTTTGTCCCGCGCCTCCACCCATACCCGGGCGGCGCGGGAGGGTAGGGGGAGCTCACGCATGGAGGAGCCGGTGCGGGTGAGCTTGTCGCCTTCGATGGCCTGCAGGCGGGTGAGAAGCGCCCGGGCGTTTTGCCAAGCAGAAGCTTCGGGGGGATCGGGCCAGGGGAAGGTTTCTGGCTTGAGTCCGTGGCCGGCGAGTTCCAACATGACCCCGTCGAGGTTGGTCTTGAGCACTTCAGGGCGCGAAAAGGCTTCTCGGGCGTTGAACTCCTGCTCTGTGAAGAGACGGATGCACGCGCCGGGGGCGGTGCGGGCGGCACGGCCCGCGCGCTGGATGCAGGAGGCGCGGGAGCAGGGAAGGGTGACCAATTCGGAGAGTCCGCTCCAGGGGGAGAAGACCGCTTCGCGGGTCAATCCTAAGTCCACCACCACCCGCACGCCGGGGATGGTGACGGAGGATTCGGCCACGTTACTGGCCAGGATGATCTTGCGCTGAGGCTGAGGCTTCATGACAAGGTGCTCGGGGGAGGACTCCTGCCCGTGCAGCGAGAGTAGCAGGAACTCATCAGCGGGCAGCCTCGGTTCCAGGAGCTCGCGGACTTTGCGGATTTCACCGATGCCTGGGAGGAACACGAGAATGTCGCCGGATAAGGCGAGCGCCTCTTGCACTCCCCAAGTGACTTTTTTGTCCCAAGTGCGGCGGCCCCACTCGCCTTCTTTGGGTGCGTAGCGGATTTCCAGGGGGAAGACCGGTGTTTCCACGCGCATTTTTTGGAGGTGGGGCACGTGACGGCGTAGGGGCGCCTCATCCAGTGTGGCGGACATGACCAGGAGTTTGGGAGCGCGGGCGTTCTTAAAGAGTTCGAGAAAGAGACCCCAGGCCATGTCCGTGGTGAGATGGCGCTCGTGGAATTCGTCCAGCACTACGGCACCTACTCCTTCTAGTTTCGGGTTGCCCTGCAGGTAGCGCAGGAAGGTCCCTTCCGTGAGGAAGACCAGGCGCGTGTCCGGCCCCACGGTGTTCTCGAAGCGCACCATGTGGCCCACGGTCTGACCGAGGGTTTCGCCCAGGAGGGAGGCGACCCGTTGGGCCGCCAGCCGCGTGGCCAAGCGGCGTGGTTCCAGCACCAGGATTTTTCCCGTCACTTGTTTGAGCAAGTGCAGCGGCACCAAGGTGGTCTTGCCCGACCCCGGGGATGCCTCGAGCAGCACTATCGGGTGCGCGCGCACCAGCTCGGAGAGGCGGGGGAGGTGAGACTCGATGGGCAGTTGCAGAGGCGCTCCGGTGGACAAAATCGCTTCAGTCGGAAGGGCGGCAAAAACCGCGACCTTCACCCGTCCGGGGGATGGCGTTACCCTGGAAGCTCTAGTTTAACACCGCCCATGGGAGGGGGGAATGCGTAGCTGGATATGGCCTTTGGTCTTCCTCGTCGCCTGCGCCCGCGCCCCGGTGCCAGAGCCCCGACCCGCGGTGGCGAAGAAGCGCGCCCCGGTGGTGCGGAAGGCGAAACCCGTGGAGCGGCCCGCTCCTGGTGACGAGCGCCTCCTGAGAGAACTGGGCTCCCCGCGCTCCGTGGTCTTGGACTTGAGCCCCTTGGAAGAGTACGTGAATCTGCGCTTGGCGGGCGCCCGGCACATGCCGTTTGAGCCTGGCACTCTGGAGCGGCGTTTGACCAAGCTCGACCCCTCCAAAACCTACCTCCTGTATTGCTCCACCGGTGCCCGCGCCGGCAAGGCCATCCACTATTTCCGCGCCCGCGGCCTCAAGGCCCACAACCTGGGTGACCTAGCGGACCTGCGCGCGCGCGGTGCCCCGGTGGAAGGGCTTTCCGTCCGGTGAGCGTGCGAAAGATATGAACCTTCCTTCATGCCTTTGTTGTTGGGGAGCGCAGCGCACTCTCGTAAAATAAGAGTACGCCTCAAGGAGTGCTCTTTGGACTTGCGCGCCACCCTCGATGATCTTCGCCGCTATCTGCCGATCCAATTTCCCTTGGGCGTTTTCATCCATAACAACATGCTGCTGAATTTCGAGGACCGTCCCTTCGAGCAAGGCGTGGCGGAAGCGGCGGCGCTGTTTGGGGCCCAGCGCGCTCTCCCCGAGGTCTACTACCTGGAGAAGTGGCGTCAGGGCCGCGTGTTGGAGGGCCCATTGTCCGCGCGGTTGGAAAAATGGGTGGCCGAGCGGGGCCTGAAAGGGAAAGTGGCCGGACGCGAGTGGCCCCGGGTTCTACGAGCGCTTTTGCTCAACCCCCTGGTGGTGCCCCACCAGGTGAAGGGAGAGGGGGGCGCCGATTGGGCCACCTTGGCCGCCCGTCTGAGGGCGCCGGCGCCACTGACCCACGAGCGCTCGGGCAAAAGTTGGAAACGCTGCTTGCTGCACGACTACGGCGAGGACGTGAACGGACTCTTCCACTCGGTGCTCATCCGCTTCCTCTCCGCCTACTTGGACCAAGGTATGGCCACTTGGCACAACCCGGACACCCATGCGGGACTCTTGGAGAGCTTCCGCGCTTTCCTGGAAGCTAACCGTGGGCACTCGCCCGCCTGGATGAAGCGCCTGCACGAGGAGTTGCCCTTGGCCATGGCCGGCGGGGAAGCGTGGCTGGGCGAGTGGCTGCACAAGATCCCTTGGACGGATGATCCACGCACGCACCTGCTGCACTCGCTCTTGGAGCTGCGGGGCTGGGCGGGCATGGTCAACAAGTTCGAGCTGGAACCTCACCTTATCCCGCGCCACGCTCCTAAGATCCGCCTCATGGATTACCTCACTCTCTATCTGCTGCTTGAGCGGAGCGCCTACGATGCGGCGATGGAGCGGCAGGGTCTCGCCACGCTTCCCGCCTTCTATGAAGCTGCCGCGCCCGCCGCCCTCACCGGCTCCCAGGCCACGTATGTGCTTGCCCACGTCGGGGCCGCCTTGGGATGGCGCGCTCCCGACTTGGCGGAGGGGGAGGCCCAGGTCTTGCTCGATACCGCCTGCGCCTTCGATGCTGTGGCCCGGGGTCAAGTCTGGCAGGACGCCTTTGACCTCTCCGTGCGCGACATGTGCCTGGACACTTTGGCCCTCTACCGGCGGGAGTGCCCTCCGCTCCCCGTTCCCTCTCCCCTGGCCCGGGTCTACTTCTGCATCGACGACCGCGAGGAGTCCCTGCGCCGCTTGCTGGAGGAGGCCAACCCGCGCTTGGAAACCCATGGCGTGGTGGGATTTTTCGGCATCGACATGAAATTTAAGAGCGCTCACCATCCGGAGCCGGTGGCCCACTGCCCGCCGGTGGTGAGTCCGGCCCACACCGTGGAAGAAGTGGTCGAGGAAGATGGCGCGGGCCACTCCCGGCGTCTGGCCCGATGGGGCCAGGGACGCAGCCTAGGATGGTATGCTACACGAGGCGGCCTTTCCTCCCTGACCTGGACGCTCCTGACCGGGCCTTTCACCTCGCTGCTCTTGCTCGTGCGCGTGTTCTTTCCCCGCTTGGCCGGACGACTCCATCTGTCCATCAAGCGCCGGGTGGTGGCGGCCCCCGCCACCACCATCCGCTACGCCTCAGACCAGGCCAAGGGAGGGTACCAAGTGGCTGAGATGGCCGGCATTGTCGCGACCATCTTGCGCTTCACCGGTACCGTGGCGGATTTCCCCCGGTTGTGTTTCATGGTGGGCCACGGCGCCAGCAGCAGCAACAATCCCTTCAAGAACGCCTATGGCTGCGGCGCCTGCGGGGGCAAGGCCGGCATCCCCAACAGCCAGATCTTTTGTGGCATGGCCAACCGGGGAGACGTGCGCGAGGAGCTTCGCCGCTCCCATGGCATCGACATCCCCTCGGAGACTTGGTTTGTCGCCTGCTACCACGATACTAGCACCGACGGCGTGGCCTGCTTCAACCTTGACTCCCTCCCGCCCTCCCACCGCCCCGAGGCGGAGAACATCTTGGCGGACATCCGCCGGGCGGCGGCTTCGAACTCGCTGGAGCGCTGCCGGCACTTCGCCTCCGCCCGCCGGATCACGGATGAGAAAATAACTTTCCGCCACGTCCAGGACCGTGCCAACAACTTGGCCGAGCCCAGGCCGGAGTACGGCCACACCAACAACGCATTGTGCGTGGTCGGCCGCCGCTCGCTGACCCGCCACCTCTACCTTGACCGCAGGAGCTTCCTGGTGTCCTACGACGCTAAGACGGACCCCGAGGGCAAGGCCTTGGCGGGGGTCCTAGCCGGCGCGGTCCCTGTCTGCGGCGGCATCAACCTGGATTACTACTTTTCCCGCGTGGACAACGAAACTTACGGCAGCGGCACCAAGCTGCCCTTGAATGTCGCGGCACTCCTGGGCGTGATGACGGGAGGGAACTCCGACCTGCGCATCGGGCTGGCGCGCCAGATGGTGGAGCTGCACGAGCCCGCCCGCATCACCGTCGTGGTGGAGGCGGAGGAAGCGGTGGTGGCCCGGCTGGTGGAGGACCATCCTCGCATGCGGCGGCTGGTGCACAACCAGTGGCTGTTCCTCGCCGTGATCCACCCGGATACGGGTGAGGTCCGCCTGTTTGAGGGTGGGGCCTTCCGGCCGTATTTTCCCACGTTCCGGCCGTTGCCGACCGTGCCCAGCTCTCGGGACCACGTGGCCCACAGGAGTGGGCCCTTACCCTTCGTGCGCGTGACCCGGGGAGAGGGGAGGATAGCATGAGCACGCCCACCTTGTTCGGGCTTCTCCTCGTGGCGCCCTTCGCCTGGCTGTTCGCCCACGCCGTGTGCCTGGCTGCGCGCCGCCGGGTGCCTGAGAGCTTGCCTTTGTTGGGGCTGAAAACCTTGATCCCCATCTCGACCTTCCTCACCTCCGCATTGATGTATCGCTCCTGGGAAGGCCCCATCCATTGGACCCCGGGGGAGTGGCTCCACGTCCCCGGCGCCTATGTTTTTCCGATCGAACTGGTGTTCACACCAGTGTTGGGCAGCGTCGCCCTTGCCATGCTATTGCTGGTCGCCGTCATCGTGAAGTACTCCGAATCCTACCTGCATAAAGAGCCGGGGTTTCAGCGCTTCTTCCTCCTGCTCGCGGCTTTCCAGAGTGGATTCCCCCTGGTGCTTTACGCCGACAACATCGACATCCTCTTCATGGGATGGGAGATCATCGGCGTCACGTCAGTGCTGCTGATCGGCTTTTACGAGCAACGGGAAGCCGCGGTCCAACAGAGTTGGTGGGCCCTTTCCACTTACCGGGCCTGCGACATGGGATTGCTGGCCGCCACCGCCCTGGCCCATTTCGCGGTCCACACCACCTCGATCCCGTCGCTGAACGCCCCCACCGAACTCCTGGCCCAACACTCCGAGCATGGCGCCTGGTTGGGAGCGGTGGCGGCCTGCCTGGTTTTTGCTTCCTTGGGAAAGGCCGCCCAATTGCCTTTCGTTTCCTGGATCACGCGTGCCATGGAGGGGCCAACACCTTCCAGCGCCCTTTACTACGGCGCCCTTTCCGTGAGCCTGGGCCCCGTGCTATTGCTCAAATTCCAGGGCCTGATCCTGCACTACGACTGGCTTAGGGCGGTTCTCTTGTCCATAGGGGCCCTCACCGCGCTCTATGCCTACCTGGTGTCCAAGACCCGCAGTGATGCTAAGTCGCTCCTTGCTTTTTCCGCCGTATTCGAAGTTTCGGTGATGGTGGTTGAAGTGGCCCTCGGGTTGCACAAGTGGGTGGTCTTCCACTTGGTGGCCAACGCTTTCATGCGCATGTTCCAGTTCCTGCGCTCGATGAACGCCATCCACGATTTCTACGACAACCCCCTTTTCTACCGAGGCGCGCCTGATCCCGCGCCTCCCTGGGTGCTGCGCTTCTTGGGGGGAAGCGCCCGCCGGCGCCTGTACTACGCCGCGCTCAACGGCTTCGGTCTGGATTGGCTGATGATCAACGGTTTGGTGCGGCCGTGGCTGAGACTCTGGGAAAAGGTCAACGCGTGGGAAAACCGCCAGGCCACGGGGAAGTCGGAATGATCCTAGGCTATCCGCAAACCACCTTGGCCTTCCTTTTCTCCTGGGTGCTGCTCTCCCTTGTATGCCTCCTGCGTTTCCACAGCCGGGGAGGGAAGTTCTGGGTGGTGCTACCGGCCCTGAGTGCCCTGGTCAGCGCCGTTTGGATGATCCAGCATCACGCCCGTTCCGACGGCGCGGACGTGGGGCACTTCTTCCTCTTCAACTTGTCGCTGCTCCAAAGCTTATGTCTTTTGCTCTTGGACGAGGGCGCCACCACCATCCGCGTGAAAGCCGCCAACCTGGGTGCCATGCTACTAGCGGGGTTCGCCTTCTACACCAATAGCCTGGTGGTCTTCGCCGGGCTATGGATCCTGGGCATTCTGCCGTCTGTGCTGGCTTTCGAGGGAGAAGAACAGCGCCACGCCCGCCGCGTGTTCCTGTGGCATCACGGCGTTTCCGGGGCGGCATTGCTGGCGGCGGTGTTTTTGCTGGCAGGAGCGGGGGGTAGCTTGCGGATGGACGCGGTCCAAGAGCTCGAGGTGGGCGTGGCCCCCCGGGCGGCGTTGTTGCTGTTGCTCCTGGCAAGTTTCATCCGGCAGGGCATTTTCCCCTTCCACCTCTGGTTCAAGGCCTCCTACAAGGCCAAACCCTTCCCGCTCAGTATCGGCTTCTACATGGCCAACCTGGGATTCTTATTGTTCTTCCGCTTAGTCCTGCCGCTCATGCGCCATACCGCCGCAGACGCTTTTCCCATCGTGCTGGCCTGGGGCGTGGTCTCAGGCCTCTACTTCGCCAACATGGCCCTGGTCCAGCGGCGCCTGCGCTCCACCGCTTTCTACGTGATGCTTTCCCAGTTCTCCGTGCTCTTCTGCGGGCTGGAGGCGGGCACGCGCTTGGGACAAGCGGGCGTGTTGTTCCAGTTCGTCACCATGGGCTGTTGTTTCGGTGGCATCATCGCTTTACTCTCCCTCCTGGAGCACCACTTGGGTGAGCTGCGCGCCCGCCGCTTTCACGGGCTGCAGCAGGAGAACCCTCTTTTGGCGGCGCTCTTCCTGGGCCTATGCCTGGCGGGGATGGCCATGCCCTTCACCATGGGATTTGCCGGCGAGGACCTGGTGCTGCATGCAGTGATTGAACATTACCCTGTCACCGGCATGGGGTTGATCCTGGCCGCTGCCCTCAACGGGATCGCGTTGTTCCGTTTGGTGTGCTTCCTCTTCCGTGGCCAGCGGCATGACGTCCTGTCCGCACGGATCCAGCTGAGTTTCCCGCAAAAGCTGGCACTGGCGGCGGTGGTGGGAATGCTCGTGCTCTTCGGACTCTGGCCCGGGGCTCTCTTGGAGCATGTGCTGACGTTCGTGTAAATTCCCGCAAAAGTGCCAGGAGAATTTAGTCCAAAAAGCGCAGGCGCTCGCCGGGCAAGGGCATGCGGCAAGTATGCCGCTTGCCGAACCATCCGTAGCGGTTGCGGGCCACCATCCCGTAGACGGGCTCGCGGATGGCCCGGGGAAGGAAGCGCAACCACGCCACCACCGCCCATACCCCGCCCAGTTCCTGGAAACAACCCAATACGGCGTCGGAGCGGGTGAGCAAACGTCCTTGGCGCCAAAGCACCGAGGTGTCTAGGTCGGTGACGTAGGACGGGGGAAGCAGGGCCTTGGCAGTCGTCCCTTGTAGCGTGGCGAATTTCAAGCGCTCGCGGCGGTCGCGTGGCAGAAGCCAATCCACCAGCCCGTTGCACAGGCCGCAAACCCCGTCGAAAAAAAGGATGGTCTCCTTCTCGTGCATGCCCCCATTCTACCCCTGATGCGGCTTGTAAGGAAACCCCGCTTGCCCCTACAATAGGGGAAGGGATTGCCCATGCTGAACACCAAGGAAATCCAGGAGAACGTCCGCAGATTCGCCTCTGAGCGCGAGTGGGAGCGCTTCCATACGCCCAAGAACTTGGCGATGGCCCTTAACGTGGAGGCCGGGGAGCTCTTGGAGCTTTTTCAGTGGCTCACCCCGGAGGAGTCCGCACGGATCATGGAGGGGGAGAAGGCCCAGGACGTGCGCCACGAGATGGCAGATGTGCTGGTGTACTTGCTACGCCTGGCGGATGTGCTGGGCGTGGACCTGAAAACGGCCGTGGAGGAGAAGATGCGCCACAACGCCCAGAAGTACCCGGTGGAGAAGGCCCGTGGCAACGCCAGGAAGTACGATGAGCTCTAAGCACGAAGCGGCCCGGGGCCGCACCGGCGCCGTCATCATCATCACCCTCGCCACCATGGTGGCCGAGGTGGTGGCGGGTTGGCTCACGGGCTCCATGGCCCTCCTGGCGGACGGTTGGCACATGGCCACCCACGCGGGGGCCATGGCCATCACCTGGGGCAGCTACCACCTGGCCGACGACCCCAAGTTCCGCGGCCGCTTCACCTTCGGTGGCGGCAAGATCCTGAGCCTGGGGGCCTACACCAGCGCGCTCATGCTGATCCTGGCGGCCCTGTGGATGGCGGGAGAATCCGTGTGGCGCTTCTGGCATCCCCACGACCTCAAACCCGTGGAGGCGATACTGGTCACCTCCCTGGGCCTGTTGGTCAACCTCCTGAGCATCTGGTTGCTCGGAGGCCACGACCATGGCCATGGCGGGCATGAGCACCACCACCACGATCACGGCCCGAGGCCAAACCGCCTGGCCCCGGCGGGCGCCAAGGCGGGCTGTGGGCACGACCATTCCCATGGGCATGACCATAAGTTCGGGCGGGACCTCAACATGGAGAGCGCTTACGCCCACGTGTTCGCGGACGCGCTGACCTCGGTGCTGGCCCTGGGCGCCCTGGCCGCGGCTTACCTATGGGGCATCAACTGGCTGGATCCCGCCGTGGGCGTGCTGGGCGCGGTGATGATCCTGCGTTGGGGCATGGACCTGGTGAAGCGCTCCGGTCACGAGCTCCTCGACGGGCGCGCCTCGCAGCTGCCCACCGACGACATCGAGGTCTTCCTGCGGGAGCGCGGGCTCAAAACCTCCTGCGTGCACGTGTGGCAGGTGGACGGCGCCAAGCTGGCGGCGCATCTGCGGGTGCACCCCGGCGCGCGGCCCTTGCCCGCGGTGGAAGAGCTGCGCGGGGCCTTGCTCAGCCGATTCAAAATCGACCATCTCTTGCTGGAGCTCTCGTCAGGCGATGGACAGGACTGCCCCCTCGAGCACTGACGTTTCTCCCTTGAAAGAATCCGCACCGGCGCGGCGTCCGCAAGGACGCGGTGAATTCCCGTGGCGTAGAGGGGAAAGAAAATCCCGGGAATCCGGGATTTTCTGGTGGAGGGGAGAAGGCCGGTCTCTCTGCAAAGGTCTTCGTTACCCCCACCACCAGTTTTACCATCGTAGGGGCAAATGACTTTTTTTCCAAGCACGGAAGCGGTCCACTTCCGCCGGCGGAAGTCAAAAATGAAACAAATTCATTTTTGCGCTGAAAAAGCTGGCGCCCGGTAGAGCCAGAACTCCCGCAGGATGAAACCCAGCACCGCGCACACCCCCATGGCGACGAACCCGCCCACGGCCAAGGCCCTGCCTGCGCCCCACCATCCCGCCATGAGCCCCATCAGCGAGTTGCCGAGCAAGGGACCGGAGGCGTAGCTGAGCATCTCCACACTGGCCAAGCGTCCGCGCTTCTCTGGGGGGATGGTCTGGTTCCACATGGTGCCGCGGAAGATGCCGCTCACCATGTCCGCCCAGCCCGCGGCCACCAGGAACAAGAGCGAGGGGAGGAAGTGGTCCACGGTGAGGCCGAAGAGAGCGATGCCCAGCCCCCAGCCGGCAGCACCGAAGGTGATCCAGCGCCCGTGGCGCGAGCGCGCCGGGGTCCAACCACTGGTGAGGGTGGCAAAGAGCGCGCCGGCCGCGGTGGCAGAGTAGTACCAGCCGAGTTTGTCGTCGCCTGCCACGGTGGAGGCGAGCAAAGGATAGACCGCCGTGGGGAACGCGAAGGTCATGGAGGCGAGGTCCACCAGATAAGTGCCCCACAGGTCCCGGCGGGTGCGCGCGTAGGCGAGCCCTTCTTTCACCGCCGCCAGGGTCACGCGGTTGTCCGCGCCTGCGGGAAGTTCGATTTTGGGTAGGCCCAGCATCATGGCGATGGCGAAGAGGTAGGTGCCCGCGTCCACCACATAGGTCCAGGCCACGCCCAGCCCCGAGAGTAGGAGGCCGCCCACCGCGGGGCCCGAGATCATGCCGAAGGTGTGGATGAAGGAGTTGAGCGGGCTCACCCGCGGGATGTCCTCGCGTTTGACCAGCTGGGGAACGAGCGAGCTAAAGGCAGGGCGGTGGAGGGCGTTGAGACCCGACATGGCCGCGCCCACCAGGTAGATGGCGGCCGGTGTGATGCGGTCCGAGACGGTGAGGGCCAAGAGCACCAGGTTGCAGAAGGCGAGCAGGGCCTCGCTCCACACGCAGATCCACCGGCGCTCGTAGGCGTCGGCGATGGCCCCGCCCCACACGCCCACCAGCACCAGCGGGATGAGCTGGGCCATGCCCAGGAGCCCCACCTGAAACGGCGAGTGGGTGAGCTGAAAGAGCTGCCACGGCAGCGCCACGTAGGTGATCTGGCTCCCGAAGAAAGACACGAGCTGGCCCCAGAACACCCGGCGGTAGAGTGGGTACTCCCGCAGCGGCCGGGTGTCGAGGGCCAGGCCCATCAGCGCTCCACGATGGCGGCGATGCCCATGCCGCCGCCGGTGCAGATGGAGATGAGGCCGCGGCCTTTCCCTTTCTGCGCCAGCTGCTTGGCGAGTCCGGCGAGGATGCGTCCCCCGGTGGCGGCGAAGGGGTGGCCGGTGGCGACGCTGCCGCCCTTGAGGTTCATCTTGCTGCGGTCGATGGGGCCGAGGGGGCCCTCGAGCCCGAGCTTAGTTTTGCAGTACTCCCCGTCCTGCCATGCCTTGAGCGTGCACAGCACCTGGCCCGCGAAAGCCTCGTGGATTTCGTAGAAGTCGAAGTCCTGCAACTTGAGCCCGTTGCGCTGGAGCAAGCGGGCCACCGCCAGGGTGGGGGCCATGAGCAGCCCCTCGCCGCGCACGAAATCCAGCGCCGCCGTTTCCACGTCCACCAGGAAGGCCTGGGGCTCGTGGCCGTGGGCCTTGGCCCACTCCTCGGAGGCGAGCAAAACGGCCGAGGCGCCGTCGGTGAGCGGGGTGGAGTTGCCGGCGGTGAGGGTGCCGGCGGCGGATTTGTCGAAAGCGGGCTTGAGCTTGGCGAGCTTCTCCAGGCTGGTGTCACCACGGGTGATGGCGTCCTTGTCGAGTCCTTGGAAGGGAGTGAGTAAATCGGCGTTGAAACCATCGGCCTGGGCGCGGGCCGCCTTCTGGTGGCTCTCCAGGGCCAGCTGGTCCTGTTCTTCCCGGGAAACTTTCCATTCTTTCACCATGAGTTCGCAATGCTCGCCCATGGAGAGGCCCGTGCGTGGTTCAGTCACGCCCGGGAACTGGGGTAGTACCATTCCGGGGCGGAAGCGCGCGGCCACCCGCAGGCGGTCCCCGAGGGTCTTGGCGTCGCGCAGATCCAGCAGGAAGGCGGCCAGGTCCCGGGTGGTGGTGACCGGGAGGTCGGAGTTGGTGTCCGAGCCCCCGGCGATGCCGGCGTCGATCTGACCGGCGGCGATTTTTAACGCCACCTGGTTGGCGGTCTCCATGCCAGTTCCGCACGCCCGCTGGACGTTGTAGGCGGGAGTGCGCGGGTCCAGCGTGGTTCCGAGCACGCATTCGCGGGCGAAGTTCCAATCCTTGGAGTGCATCATCACCGATCCCAGGGCCACGTCGCCCAACACCTGTCCATGGAGGCGGTACTTCTTCACAAGCGCGTCCAGCGCGGCGGTCATCAACTCCTGGTTGGTGACGTGGCGGTACTGGGTGAAGGACTTGGTGAAGGGGGTGCGCATCCCCCCGATGACGGCGACACGGCGACCGGTGTTTTTCATGGGAACTCCTTTGCTCGCTAGTGGGGGAAATTTATCATGTGCGCCTCCCGCCCGTCCCATGGGACATCCGCCCCTATGGATGCCGGAGTGAAACGCCCCAGTGATCTCCCGTTGTCAGGCCCCACGGCAAGGCCGACAATTGTCGGTATGTGGCGTTACCTCAACCCGCGTTTCTGGTCGCTCCTGGGCCTCTTCTTCCTCACCGCTGTGGTCCTTCACCGGGGTCAGGATTTTTTCCGCCGCCCCGCTGCGACCTTGGTGGCCATGGACGAAGTTTCCAGCCGCGCGGCCAAAGCGGAAACTCCCTCCGCCCAAACCGGCCTTCTGCCGGGCACGGAGGCGCGGCTCAACGCCTATCTGGACTCATTCATCCCCTCCGCCGACGGCCATGACTGGCGCTTCCTCCACCAGGAGTGGTTGGAGCTGGCCCGGCAATGGTTTGAACGGGTCGCCCCCGGGCAGGGGGGGTATGAGCGCTATGTCCTCCTGTGGTTACAGAAACGCGAGGACATGCGCCAGTGGCGCCAAGACTGCCGTCGCGAGTTCTATCCGGACCTGGACGACGGGGAGCTGGAGGCCCGCGCCGAATGGCTGCGCGAACAGGATGAGTGGAAGGAGATGCAGGAGAAAATACGCTCCGGCATCGCCAAGCTTGAAGCCGCCCACGAGGCTTCCTTGGACGGTCTTCTGGGTGAAGGCAGGGGATCCTTCCTGCGCCTGCATTCCCTCTTCTTGGTGGAGCAGCTCCCCCGGGACGCGGCCCCCAACCTGTTTTTCCTCTAAAGCCTCAGTAAGGGGCGGCCGTGTAGCTCCACAGGCGCTTTTTCAAGAAGCGCGGGGCGAAGAAGCCCACCGTGCGGGCGAAGCGCCTGGCCCACGCGAATTTCTTCATGTCCCACGGCCAGTGGGACAGGAGCACCTGGGAGTCCAGCACAGTGAAGAAGTAATCGAGGATCAGGGCCGCCATCATGAGGTCGTCGAGTTGTCCGATCACCGGTAGCCAGTCGGGAATCAGGTCCACCGGCGAGACCACCAGCACGAGGAGGGCGGCCAGGACCTTCTTGTCCCGCGGGGGAATGCGCGGGTCATGGGTGACCGCCTTGAAAAACCCCGCCATGTCGGAGATGAATTTCGTCACCGCGACAGTTCCCGGCAAAGCATCCATACGCCCATTCCTCCTAGAGGGAAAAGAGTGAAGAACACGCCCGTGGCCCGCCACACGTTTGGCACCCGGCGGACTAACAGACCCTTCCAGTGCAGGGCCCGTCCTACCACCAGCAACGCACCGACGGTGGCGACCCCGCGGCGGTCGGCGCCCGAGCTCTCCAGAAGGTACATCATGAAGAGCGAGAAGGGCACATACTCGGAGAAGTTGCCATGCACCCGGGCGGTCCGCAGCAGGTTGGACTCTGTGTTGGAGGGCAATCCGATGGCGACGCGCTCAAGGAAGCGCCAGCGGATCACCCACGCTGTCAGCAAAACGTAGAAAAGGCCCATAACGCCGGTGGTGGCGAGGGTGACGGAAGGGTGCGCATATGAGGAGAAGAGGCCCATGCAAAAACCTTTTTCAGGTCCAGGGAACGCCGGCGCGTCCCAGGAAAATTTTAACCGCCTGGGCGGCGGCGTGGAAACCGAAGGTACCGGTGACGAAGGTGACGGAGCCGTAGCCTGTGGCGCAGTCCAGGCCTTGTCCAGGGTTCTGAGGCTCCATGGCGAGGCATCCGTCCTCGGTGGGATAGACCGGGCGCTCATCGGAGAAGACGCAGGGGATGCCGAAGTCCCCTTGATTCTCTCCAGGAAAACCGTGTTCCTGGCGCAGTTTCTTTCGGATGCGGTAGAGGAGCTTGTCGTTCCTGGTGGTGGAGAGGTCAGTGAGGCGCACGTGGGCCGGGTTGCGTCGCCCGCCGGAGGCGCCGACCGTGACCAGGTCCAAACTACGCGCGCGGCAGGTGGCGGCAAGCAGCACCTTGTTCTCCACATCATCGGTGCAGTCGAGGATGACGTCGGGCGACCATTCCAGCAAACGCTCTAGGTTTTTGGCGGAAAGGAAGGACTCCTCGGTCTGAACGATCAGCGCGGGGTTCACATCCCGCAGGCGGCGGGCGGTGGCCTCCACTTTCATGTGGCCGATTGTGGAGTGGAGGGCGTGCACTTGGCGGTTGATGTTGGAGACGCACACGTCGTCGAGATCCACCAGCAGCAAATGCCCCACGCCGGTGCGGGCGAGGGCCTCCGCCGTCCAGGAACCCACGCCCCCGATGCCCACCACCATCATGCGGGCGCGGGCCAGGGCCGGTAACGCGGCCATGCCGTACACGCGGCCGATGCCGTGGAATTGATTCTTATCCAAACGCGGCCTCGGCGGTGTTGAGCTGGCCACACGCCGCCAGGATGTCGTCGCCCTTGGTGGTGCGGGTGAAGACGCGCAGGCGGTGCTCGACCAACATGGCCTTGAAGGCGTCGATGTGACCGGGCAGGGGACGCTGGAATTCGGAACCGGGGTAGGGGTTGAAGGGAATCAGGTTCACGATGGCCTGGCGCCCCTCCAGGAGCCGGGCCAGGGCCTTAGCGTGTTCTTCTGTGTGGTTCAGATCGCGGATCACCAGGTACTCGCAGTTGATGAATTGGCGAGTGCGCAGGGGAATGCGGTCGATGGCCTCGAAGATCTCCGCCAGGGGCCAGCGCTCATTGAGCGGTATCAAGCGGGAGCGTTCATGGTCGAAAGGAGAGTGGAGGGAGAGGGCGAAGTTCACGCCACCCAGTTCGGGGAAACGCTGGATGCCGGGCAGGTAGCCGGCGGTGGAAACGGTGATTTGGCGGGGGCCCAAACCTCCCTGGCGGGGATCCAGGAACCATGTCACCGCAACCTTGAGGGCCTCGAAGTTGTGAAAGGGTTCCCCTTGCCCCATGAACACCACGTTGGGTCGCGGGCGATCCGGTCGGTGGATTTGCATCCAGGCCCACACCTGCTGGTATTGACCCGTGATCTCCTGTGGGGTCAGATGGCGTTTGAGACCCTGGGCCCCCGTGTGGCAAAAGCGGCATCCCATAGCACAGCCCACTTGGCTGGACAGGCAGAGCGCATCGCGGTTGGCGAAGGGAACCAGGACCGTTTCCACGGCGAGACCTTGGCCCACGGGGACCAGGAACTTGACGGTGCCGTCGGCGCTGTCGCGAATTTGCATGGTCTCCTATCTAACCCGTTGAAGCCCGTTTTGTCCCGTCCACCGCCAACATTCGGACACGGCGAACGGAGAAATGGGGGGATGCGGGACAGGACCCCACTTGGGCGCGTCCCGTCCAACGGCCGGGAATCCCAGGGAAGCGGCGTTTTCACACTTGTGAACTGTGTTGATCCGCCCACCAGGCGTAGACTCCGAGGCAACATTCTCCTTCGGTTTTGATGTGGCACGTTTGTTGTGGTGGCACGTCGGTGGGGCCCAAAACCAAGGAAAACCGCAAGACCAGTCTTGTCCCGGGATGGGCGCGGCGTGAGTTGTACGGTTTCTGCCCGTTCTTCCGGTAAACATGGCCAGGTCTAGGTGCGCTTAGAGGGAGTCTGTCATGAAGACGTCTGCCTTGCGGCCCAGCGCTACGGCGCTTTTCCTGTGCTTAGCTTTTTTGGCCTCTGGTTGTGAAAAGGACGAGTTCTACGAGAAAGACTCCCTGACGCCGCCCGCTCTAGGCGACGGCGGGAGCACCGGCGGGGCCACGGGTGGCTCAACCGGCGGGACCACGGGCGGGACGACCGGGGGAACAACCGGCGGAACAACCGGCGGAACCACCGGAGGGACCACGGGCGGTACTACCGGCGGCGGGAACCAGGTGATGGACGAGGAGTTCCACCAAACTGCCGCCCAGGACAAGAAGATCGACATCCTGTGGGTGGTGGACAACTCCGGCTCCATGGCCGACGAACAGGCCGCCCTGGGCACGAATTTTGACCTGTTCATCCGTGACTTCATCGACCAGGCGGTCGATTTCAAGATGGCCGTGACCACCACCGATACCTCCGGCGGCAACGGCGGACAACCGGTGGGAAACTCGCTTGCCGTCCTGACCTCAGCCGCTGCCCAGGCCGATGAGAGCGCCTTTTTGGCGGACTTTGACCGCCTGGTGAACGTGGGCACCAACGGTTCCGGTTTTGAGCGGGGCCTCTTGGCCGCTGACTTGTTTCTGAGTTACCAGCAAACCGCTTGGATGCGCTCCGACGCGCACTTCGTGGTGGTGTATGTGTCTGACGAAGAGGACCAGTCTCCGGACGCGCCGGCCGACTACCTCGCGCGTTTGCAGGCCTCGAAGTCCAGCCCGGGGCAGGTCATGGCCTATTCGGTGGTGGGCATCACGGGATGTGGGGCTGGGATGACCTGCGGATACCAGCGTTACGCGGATGTCGCAGACGCCTCCGGCGGGACATCCACCGACATCCACGGCAACTTCGCCACCATCCTCCAGGAGATGGGTCAGTCCGTGATCACGCTGCTGGACAGCTTCGCCCTGGCCCACGAACCCGTGCCCGGCACGGTGACCGTGGAAGTCGACGGCGTGGCGATGTCCTCGGGCTGGAGCGTGGTCAACCAACGCCTGGAGTTCGATGCGGGCAGCGTGCCCGCGGTGGGCGCGGTCATCGATGTGCACTACGAGTATTAAGGGGGAACGGATGAAGAATGCGGGAACAGCGGCGGCGCTGGTGGGCCTTCTCTGGTCCACCGGCACTCGGGCGGGGGAAGAAAACGTCTATGACTTCCTCTGGCTCGACCCCGACAAGGCGGTGTACGTGCTGCAGAACAAGGTCCACAAGAAGGAAGGGCGCTTCTACGGCGACGTGGGCTACCTGACCTCCGTGTCCGGGGCCTTCCAGGACACCCGGGGGGTGGCGGTGAAGGCCGGCTATTTCCTGCACGAGGAGTGGGGCGTGGAGGCTCTCTATCTCGGCTACCAGAGCAACAAAAACGACAACTACCGCAACGTCCAGGCGGTCAACGGCTCGGTGCCCTTCGTGCGGCGACCAACCTCGACCCTGGGCGCGGGCGTGGTGTGGTCCCCATTCTACGGAAAGATCAACACCTTCAACAGCATCGTCTATTTTGACTGGAGCTTCGGCGCCGGCTACGCCCGGGTGCGCACCCAGAGCAACCTGAAGACCGCCGCCGACAGCATGGCCCAGGACGTGTACGAGTCCGAGACCCACAACGGTGCCTACCTCAAGACCGCGGTGAAGTTCCACCTGAACCAGAATTGGCATGTGGGCGTGGAGTGGATCGGCACCCAATACCGTGCTCCCGGCCCCAAGAACCCAGGCCAGGACAAATTCCGTTCCCAGAACGACCTGGTCTTGCAGGTCGGCTGGTCCTACTAGGAGGCCACATGTTGGCGGTCACGACGTTGGCCCTCGCATTGGTGGCGGGGGCACAGGGATGGAAAGAACGGCCGGATCCGGCCCTGCTGGCTGAACGGGGTTATACGTATGCGGCATTAGACGCCCAAATCCGGCGCTTAGCGAATGAGCGGGAGCTCAGCGGGTCCGATTTGGAGCTCTTGGAGCGGTTGATCCTACGCACGGGCGCGGGGGCCTTGGATGGTTATGGCAGCAAGGTCCTCGAGCGCCTGCCAGTGGCCGGCGTGCAGTTCATGCTGGGACGCGAGGCCTGGGAAGAGAAAAGAACTGGGGCCGCCACGGCCTTGCTCTCCGCCATCCCACGATGGCACCGCTACTACCCAGAGGCCCGCTTCCTGCTGGCCGACTTGGCCGGGAAGGATGCCGTGTCACGGGACGCCCGGGTGGAGGAGTGTGCGGAGACAGCCAAGGCCCGCGCGGGTGAGGCCCGGGCGCCGCTGCTGAGGCGCTACTACACCGTGCTGGCGGAGGACTGCCAGGCACTGCGCGCGCGAAAAGCCTACGCCGCGGCCAAATACCCCGAGGCCCTGGAAGCCTGGGGAGCCGTGAGTAAGCGGTCCCACAAATGGCCATGGCTATTGCTCGAGCGCGCTTGGGCCCACTACAACCTGAAGGACTACAACCGCACCTTGGGCCTCCTGGTCACTTACAAGTCGCCTCTGCTGGAGTCTTATACTTTCCCGGAGGCCGAAGTGCTCACCGCCCTCGCCTACTTTCGCCTGTGTCTCTACGACGACGCCCTGGTGGTGGTGGACCAGTACTACAACGACTACAAGCCGCGCACCGAGGCTCTGGAGGCCATTCTGAAAACCCAGAAGGGGTCCCCGGACTTCTTCTACCGGTTGATGGTCATGGGCCCAGAAGGTCGCCAGGGACTGCATCCTTATGTGCAGCGCTTGGCGACCCAGATCGCCCAGCGTCCCGCTTACGCCCTGGACGAAGCCATGCTGAAAGACGTGCGCAAAGAGGCGGTCCGCTTGGGTGCCGAGGAAAAGGCCCTGGCCGATGATCATCCCGCCAAGGGCTGGATGAAGGATTCCCGGGAGCACCTGCGGGCCCTGGAGGAAAACCTGGTGGGGCGGATCAACCACTTGGTGAAGCGTTCCATGTTCGCCTTCGTGTCCGGGGTCTATGGCCTGTCCGAAGAGATGTTCAAGATCAAGCTGGAGGTGATCGCGCGCAAGAAGGACTTGGTGTACGCCCGCAAGAAGCTGGTGGCGGACCGTGGACGGGGGGACTTCTCCCAGGTGCGGCGCGGCCGGTTCGAGGCGTTCTGGAAATTCCACGGTGCCTTCTGGGCGGACGAGCTGGGGGACTACTCCTTTGGCCTGCCATCCAACTGCGGCACGGAGGAGCGCAAGGAGGAATCCCATGAGTGAGAAACTGTGGGCCCTGCTGTTCTTGGGAATCGCCGCCGCAGCCAGCGCCCAGGAGCCGCCGGTGATCTACCAGTACAAGAAGTACGAGAAATTCGACTTGGGTGACCTGGAAGTGAAGGGGCAGCTGATCGCGCCGGGGGACTTGTCCGTGCGCGAGCGGGAGCGCCGCCGCTTCGAGGTGGACCTCTACAACCGCGAACATTTCGACGATCTAGTCGCCGATGACATCCAAACCGCGCGCTGAAGTTTAAAACGGGGGGAATATCTATGGAAACGACGACTGCCGTGACGACGCAACCGGAGCTGGGGTTCATCGGATGGACCGCCAAGTTCATGATCGAGGGCGGGGCCTTCATGTGGGTGATCCTCGCCGTGTGGGCCGTGGGCCTGGCCCTGGTGGTGGAGCGGTGGCGCCGCTACCGCACCTGGGACGTTGACGGGGCGAGCCTGATGGCCGCCATCCGCAAGTTCGTGGTGGGCAACGAGCTGCCCGCCGCGGTCCAGCTATGCGCCGATTCACCGGCGCTCCTGTCCCTGGTGATGAAGAACGGGCTGAAGAGGGCCAACCAAACCAAGGAGCAGGTGCAGGATGCCCTGGAGGCCACCATTCTGGAAGTGGTCCCGCGCATCGAGCGGCGCCTGCCCACCATCGCGCTCATGGCCAACGTGTCCACCCTCTTCGGCCTCTTGGGCACCATCCAGGGTTTGATCCAATCCTTCGGGGCGGTGGCCAACGCCGACGCATCGGAGAAGGCTCAACTGCTCGCCAGCGGGATTTCCACCGCCATGAACACCACGGCCCTGGGACTCCTGTCCGCCATCTCCCTCATGATGGTGCACGCCTGGCTCGCCGCCCGAGGTGAGCGCATGATCAAGGAGATCGAGGAGAACTCAGTGAAACTGGTGGATCTCCTGGGCACCAAGAACGCTTACCGGCGCGACTCGGACGCGGCTTGAGCTGAAGCGGGAAGGGAGGATTTATGCGGATGCGCCATCAAATGAAAAAGCCCGAGAAGATCAACCTCATCCCCATCATGGACGCGGTGTTCATCTTCATTTTCTTCCTGCTGATGAGCGCCCAGTTCATCAACGTCCACGAAATCGGCTCCAGCGTGCCCATGGTGCGCGAGGTGCGCGACTTCAAGGAGGAGAAGGATCCCCTGAACCTGGTGCTGGAAGTGCACCAGGAGAAGGTCATCGTGCGCCGGGGGAAGGAGGGGCGGGAGATCGCCTCGTACAACGACTCCCAGTGGGCGGAACTGCGCGGGACGCTGGCAGGTCTTAAAAAGTCCCATCCAGCGGAAAGGGTCGCCCAGCTGCGGTCGCACGGCAAGGTGCCTTTCCACCGGTTGGTGAAGGTCATTGACCACGCCAAGGGTGATCCTTCCACCGGCACCAAGCTGTTCGAAGAAATCGTGTTCGACGGAAGGGGGGCCTTATGAAGCGCACGTTCAACCGCCGCCGGTCACCGGAGATGGTCGAAGTGGACATCACGTCCCTCCTCGACATCCTGGTCATCCTGCTGGTGTTCCTGCTCCTGAACTACAACGCCTCGGACCTGCAGCTGGACCTGGTGAAGAAGCTGGACATGGCGGAGTCCGAGTCGAAGAAGATCACCCACTACGCGCCGGTGGTGCAGCTGGATTCCGAGCAGACCATCTGGCTGGATCAGAAAGAAGTGGGGCGCCTACCCGCTGGCGAGGCCCAGGCCCTGTCCGCCCTGGAGACTGCCCTGCGCGAGCGCCACAAGCTCTTGCCTGCGGAAGAGCAAAAATCTGAGGAAGGCGCCTTGATCAACCTGGTTTTCGACAAGGAGACGGATTACGCCCGGGTGGAGAAACTCATGGCCTCCTCGGCCAGGGTGGGTTTCACCCAGTTTAAGTTCATCGTGAAAGCGAACTATTGACCGTGGAACCGAGGGAGGAGGCATGAAAAAGCTGTACGTCCTGCCGTTTGCCGTCTTTCCCGCCTGGGCACAGGAGATGCCCGCTCGCTGGCATGAGCTCAACAAACTCGTGCGCGCGGAGGTGGAGATGTTGGAAAACGCCCGCAAGAAGGGCGACGAGGTCCATTATCGACTCTTGGAACTTTACTCCGAGCGTATGAAGCTCACCCTAGAGAAAGAAAACAAGGCCTTTCTGGAGGCCAAAGGCGCCGACAAGCACTCACGCAAGGAATCTTTCTTCCGGGAATCCCTGCGCCAGTATGGGGAAACTCGCCGTTACGGAGAGAAGTTCCTAGCATCATACCCCGAGTCTCGCCGGCGGGGGGCCGCCTTCTACACACTGGGGCTGAATTCCCGCGATTTCGGACGGGACAAACGCACCGAAACCTACATGCTCAAGGCCATGGAACTCATCCGCCCCGGCAGCGACCTGCGCCACCACGCCGAGACGTCGCTGGCCGACCACTACTACAACGAAAAGCGTTTCCAGGACGCCATTCCCTACTATGAACGCGTAGTCAAAAACGACGCCGATGAATGGCTGCCGAAGCACCTGCTTAACCTGGGTTGGTGCCAGATGAAAACCGGTCGGCACGATCCGGCCATCGCTTCCCTCAAGCATGCCTACAAACTTGGCGGATCGGGCAAGTACGTGGACATCCGCGAGCAGGTGCTCCAGCACCTGGCGCCGTTTTTCGTATTCGGGGACCGGGTGGCGGACGGCCGCGAGTTCTACGTGAAAAACGAGAAGGATCCCGTACCCCACCTGCTGAACCTCGCCAAACGCGCCGCCGACAAGGGCCAAGGCAAGGAGACGGTGGAAATCCTGAAAGTCGCCCAAGAGCAAATCGACAAGAATTCCACCCCCCAGCACCAGGAGGACCTGGTGCTCTACGAGTTGGACTTCCACCGCTCCTACAAGCGCTGGGACGAGCACTTGCAGAGTGGTCACAAGCTGCTGACGCTTTTCAAACGCGCCGCCGCCCCCGAGAGCGCGGGACTGGTCAAACAAAGGGACGAGGGCGTGGAGAAGGTCCGCTCCGTGGCCGGCTTCCTGCAGCTCAAGACCGCCCAGGATATGAAGAAGAACGCCTCCGAGTACTCGGCGCGTGACCTCAAACGCACGGAGGATTACTTCACGCTGCTGCGCCAGCTCGATCCCGTTCGTAAGGACGAGTACGCCTATTTCACTGGTGAGACCCAGTATGCCGTGGGGAAATACCCTGAGGCCGCGGCTTCATATCGACTAGCACTCGAGGACTCCAAGGTGGCCCCTGTGCCGGAGCGCCAGCGCAAGGTGCTCAATTCGCTTCTTCACTTAGCCGCCGAAGAGCACCTTACCAAGGACAAGAACCGGGAGTTGACCGCTTACGCCTACGAGAACCACGTCTCCATCTTTCCCAAGGATCCCACCTCGCACCAGATCTACCCCAAGCTCTTCCAATTACACCGTGAGGAAAAGCGTGACCAGCTGGCCGTTGATGCCTTGGAGCGCTGGAACACCCATTACCCCGGGGACCTCGCTCGCCAGCAAGAGATGATGAAGGCCTTGGTAGACGATTCCATCAAGGCGAAGGACGTGGCCAAGATCACCCACTGGATCGGGGAGTTCAAGCGTGGCTTCCTCAAGCTGGACCCTGGCACCATCGAGCAAACCGAGATCATCCTGGGCCAAATCCTTTTCGTCACCGCCGAGGAGCAGGTGAAGCGCGGCGAGCGCGCGGCCGCCCTCAGGACCTTCGAGGAAGTATACAAGACCACCTTGTATCCCTCCAAGGTCCGCGCCTTGGCCGCGGTCCAGGCGGGCGAGCTGGAGTTGGCCATGGCCCGCCCGCTTGAGGCCTTGCCTTGGCTGGAAAAATCCCTGGAACTCTTCTCCCCCAAGGAGCTGGCGGAAAAGACCGGCGCCCTCACTACGCTGTTTGAGCGCATGGCCTACATGCGCGAGTTCCGAGGGGCCGTCCGTCTGACCGACGTGCTCCTGGCAAAAACCTGTGCCACCAAGGGCGCGGGACAGGACCGCCTGTGGGAAATGTCCGTGGGCTTCCACCTGGTGCTGGGGGACGATGCCCTGGTGCGCCGGGAATGGAAGTCCCAGCAGCGTTGCGCCGGGGGCGCCGAGACGGCCCGCAAGCTGGCTTCCCGTCTCCTGCATTGGTACCACGAGCAGAACGACGCCTCCAGAATGGCGGATTTCCACGACGAGCACAAGGCGGTGGTGGACCGGGATGACTATGTGGCGCTGATGCTGGAGCTCTACTGGGACCGCCCGCTGGAGGATCAGCGCGAAGTGCGCCAGGAACTCATGGGCTTCAAAGACCATCCTCGGGTGAGCGGCCTCATGGATGAGTTCCGCCGGCAAGAAACCTTGGCCCAGCGCCAGAAGGTCTTGCTGGACACCTCTCTCTTGGAAGAGAAAGGGGAGTTTGATCCGGAAAAGTTCAACCCGCGTCTGGAAGGGCTCCTGGTGGAACTCAAGAAGCTCGGCGAGGAAGTGAAACCGCTGCTGAGCTCCGAGCATGTCCGCCTGCGCGAGCAGGCGCAGCAGCAGCTTCAGTCGTTCTACGGCCAGGTCTCCGACAAATTGCTCGCGCTGGCGCCATCCCATCCGGACGAGGCCTTCGTGGCCTCCTTCCGGGGGGAGATGCGCAAGATCGCCCAAGTCTTCCAGGCCAAGGCGGTGGACTTCAAGCGCGCCGCGCGCCGCCCTTCCGGGGACGTGACCTACCTTTCCCCGGTTCAGGCCCCGCTCACGTCCGTGCCCATGGATCGTTTTCCAGGAGGTCGCCCGTGAGAAGTCTCATCGTCCAGCTGCTGTTCCTGATGTTCTTCTCCTCTTGCGCCCACCAGGCCCACCGCCAGATGGGCGGGGACGCCCAGTCCACTCTGTTCGCGGGTGAGAGCTTGTTGCGGGTGGGCGGGAATGAGAAACCAGATTCCTGCTACCGGGAGGAGGTGGCCCAGTTCACCCAGAAGGCCCGGGAGCGCTTCGCCGCCGGAGGGGCCAACGCCGCTTACTGGAACGGCGTGGGCAACTGCCTCGCCTGGCACGGGGAAGTGCGGGAAGCGCGCTTCTTCCTGGGCCTGGCGCTCTCGCTCGCCAAAGGGAAGGAAGAGGACGCCATGGTCCGCAACAACCTGGCGGTGCTGTCCCTGCGCCAGGGCCGGGTTTCCCGCGCCTTCGAACTCTTGAGCGAGGCCCGTGAGAAGGCCCCCCGCTTCATTGCCCCCGCCTTCAACCTGGCCCAGCTTTACGTCTCCCAGGGCATGAACACCGAGGCCCTGAAGATCCTCCAGGCCCCGCCGTTCGCCGCCGCCACCGACGGGGAAGTGCTGCACTTGCGGGCCCTGGCCTTGCTTCAAGGGGGGCAGACCAAGGAAGCTGGTGCCCTGATCCAGCGCTTGCCCGCGGGCCTTGCCTCCCGGCCCGACGTGGCCCTCACCATGGCCCAGTGGCACGTGCGGGAGGCCCGGCCGGAAGAGGCCATGTCCCTCTTGGAAAACCTGCGCGCCCCCACGCCCGCCCTGGGTGTCCTGGGTGAGCGCCTCAAGACCGACGCCCGCGCCCAGATCGCCGCCAAGGAGGCCAAATGAGCCGCACGGTCTATCGTCTTTCCTCTTGGGAAGATCGCTTGGGCGTGTCCCGGACGCTGGAGCGCTCCAAGCTCCTGGTGGGGAGCGATCCCCGCTGCGACTGGGTGCTGGACGCCCCCGGCATTTCCCCGCACCACTGCTACCTGGTGGTGGGCGCCGAGGCCGTGGAGGTGTTGGACCTGGCCAGTTCCAACGGCGTCTTCCTCAACGGCAAGCGCTGCCGGCAGGGCACGCTGTTCCCGGGGGACACGCTGACCTTGGGCGAGCACGCCTTCCAACTGGGACTGGCGGTGGACGCCGTGGGTTTCGAGGACTGCGAAGCCGGAGTTGTCAACGCCCGCAAGGCCGACCCCACCCCCGTCACCAGCGTGCGCGTGCCGGAGCGGAGCGGCCTCACCCTGGTGGACGATGAGTACTGCGATTTGGCCCTCAAGGAAGAGGCCGCCCCGGTGGCCGAACCCTTTAACCTGCCCGAAGGCCAAGAGGACGCCGAAGCGCTCGACTCGAGCGAGGAAACCTGGGACCTGGTGCAATGCCAAGAGGCCCAGCAGGTCCAGGTGGTGACCTACACCAACGGCAACGTACTGGACGTGGCCTACCTGGACCTCAAGCAGGGCGTGGTGCTCTCGCCCGAGGCTCGCCCCGGGAAAGTCTTCTTCCCGGCCATCTCCGCTGACGTGCGCTTGGTCACCGCGGGCCAAGCCACGCTCTCCCGTCCCGAGGGCTTCGCCTTGAACGGCGGCGCCGAGCTGGGCCAAGAGTGGAGCACCCTGACCATCGGGGCCCATCAGGTCTCCCTGCGGCTCGCGCCCTCACGCCTGCGCCTCTTGCCCGCACCGTTCTGGGGACGGGACGCCGCTTTCTACCGGGAGACCGGGAAAAACGCGGCCGCTTTCTTCCTGCCGTTCCTGCTGCTGCTCCTGGTGACCTTGCCGGAGATTAAGCCGGAGCCGGCCAAGCAAGTGACCATCATCTACAAGGCCGCTGAGAAAACCGACGGCGAGTCCAAGACCGAGATCGCCGCCACCGAGGTCACCTCCAAGACCGAGAACACCGGCACCAAGACCACCGAGCAGCCCAAGCAGAGACCCCAGATGGCCCAGGCTTCCTCGGCCGCCCCCGCCCAGCAGGCGCCCGCGGCCGCCGCCAAGGCCGCGCCCAAGGCCTACTCCTTCAAGTCCTCCGTGAGCCTGGACAGCGTGGTCACCGACGCCCCCGCCAGCGCCACCGCTCCTTCACGTTCAGCCGCTTCCACCGGCACCGCGGGCTTTGGCGCCAGTACCGGCGCCTTGAACGGCACCCGCCAGGGCGCGGGCACCGGTGTCGGCGTGGGCACCTTAGGCAGCGACGCCTCCGGCAGCGCCTCCGCTTCCACCGGGGCCAAGGGCCTGGTCTCCAAGAAAGGCTTCGACCACTCCTACCTCGAGCCCAAGACCGTCATCCTCGGCTCCATGGACCCGGAACTCTTGCGCAAGATCCTGCAGGAGTACTTGCCCCAGTTCCGCCATTGCTATCAGCAGGAGCTCATGGGCGCGGGCAAGGACCTGAAGGGCGTCATCGACCTGGACTTCCAGATCTCGGCCGCCGGCCGCGTCTCGCGCACCGACGTGAAGGCCAAGGACGCGCGCTTCAGCCGCAAGGGCACCGACTGCATGGTGGCCGTCCTGCGCATCATCGAGTTCCCCAAACCCAAGGGCGGCGGGGTGGTGGACGTGCGCCAGCCCCTCAACTTCTTCGCGGAGACGGAGAAGATTTGATGGTTGCGCCGAGCAACCGCATGGAAGGATGAGCTGGTTGTCGTCCACCCGACCGCGGGCTATAGTGAGACATGGACACCAAAGGCTTTTACTTTGGCAGGCTGCGGGCCATCCCTCCCCCCGAGACCACCGATGAGTGGGAGGCATTCGCTGGCGCCTGCGGCACGGCCATGGAGTGTGAGATCGGCACGGAGGCCTGCGTAGGAGGCGTCATCAAGCGATGTTCGACGCCAAGCAATCCCTGCTTGTACAGCATTTCAACCGGCCAGAGCTGTTAGGCTCAGGCCGTGATTTGCCTTTGGGCTAACGCTTCCAAGGTGGCCCCGTCCATGTCGATGGGGAGTTTCCATTTGAACCCACTCAGCGGGACCTGGTGGGTTTCACCCGTGCGCAACTGCATGAAACACAGGTGCTCACCCGTCCACACCAACCTGGTGAAGGGATCGAGGGCCATGAGCCGCACCGAGGGGGACGCCTTCGCCACCACGGGAGGTAGGAGTGGAGCATGGCGCCTCGACCCCCACCACTGGCACACGAGAACCATCAAGTCGAACGGCCCCCAGAGGGAGCCGCTGAAGCTCATCCGCAGTGGGGCGCCGATTTGCCGTTGGGCCGCGCCTTGGTGCCAGTGTTTGCCGAAAAACTCCCCCCACCCCCCGGAAAACCGCACGTCCGCGCGTGCCGCCATGGTGGTGCTGAGGAAAAAGCCCTCTGCAAGCAGCCTCATGGTGAAGTGTGCATCCTCCGCCCTCAGCAAACGCTCTTCGAAACCGCCCGCGCGCCTGTATGCGTTCCCCCGCACCAGGCACGCGGCGGTGTTGAGCAGCGCGCGGTCGCCGGTGCAGGTGAATCTCCCTCGCGTCTGGGCGCGCTTTCTCGCCCACCGGTAACGATCGATCAGCCGCGGTGAGCGTGGGTTCAGAGGGGCGCTCACGATGGGGCCCTGAACCCCGCCTATCAGGGGATGCCGTTCCAGCTCGCCCAGCGCGTGCTCCAGCCAACCGGGAAACAGCCGCACGTCGGAATCGACGAAAGCGTAGAATTCCCCATGGGCCGCCTTGGCACCCGCATTTCGCGCGGCCGCGGGACCCCGCACTTCGCAGCGGACGCACCTGAGGCCAGGAGTCTCGGGATAGGGGGATGGCCGGGCACAGTTGTCCACCAGCACGATCTCGGTGGCATGAGACGAAATCTGGGACTTGATGCTGCGGATGCAGTCATTCAGGAGCGGACCGGGACGGTGATAGGGAACGATGAAGGAAACTTTCATGAAGGCGACGGTTCCAATAGGCCATGGGTCAGCAGATCCTGGATCAGTTCTTCCACATGGTGGAGGATGACTTCGTGGTGTTGGCCGGTAGCCGTCGCCATGCGCGCTACCACGTCTTCTGTAGGAATGCCGGCGGAAAGCCATTCCCAGGCCATGGCAGCGGGGCCGTCGACCTCAAAGAATAGGTCTTCGTCGGCGATGCGGACGATGATCGTGGGTTGTCCCTGGATAGCCCGGTCTGCAACTACATGGGAGCGGTGGTACACCATTGGTAAGAGCTACCACGTGCACGCAAGCGGCACAACGCGGTTGCTCGATGCAACCACGTGCCTAGAGCACGTTCGGCCAAGCGCTTTCTCTCTTGGTGCGTTCCTCTCTGGCCCACGCACGCACCCTTGGGTGGCTGCCATCGTCCGGCGTGGCATCGATGAGGTCCAAGATGATTTTGGCGAGCGACTCCGAGCGGGCCAAGGTCCCCAACAAGGCGAAATTGTCCATCGCGAGGGCGTCACGTACGACTGTGGTGAGAGAAAAAGATGTCAACAAGTCTCGGTGGCTGGAAAGCAACCAATGGGCCGGGATGGTCTGGTAAGCTGCGAGGAACGCCGCAGGGTCGGGATGGGCATGAAGTTGCAGCACCCGCTCCGTGTGGCTTCCTAGCAGGAACTCGATCTGGCCACGCCATTCCTGCAATCCTCCAGATGAGCGGGGGAACACCAATCCATTGCGCTCGAACTGGTACAGGACTTGCTCGTGGGAAATTACCCGTGCTTGGGCCAGGCGGTGGATGGTGCGGACAATGCTGCGGAGTTTGGCGTCCCGATGGGGTAGGGCGGGAGGAAGGAAGGTATGCAATGCCTCGTGGATCAGGAGCATGGCCTTGGACTCGTCTGAGAGCCGGGAGTACAAGGTTTCGTTCACGTAGACGTCCTGTCCTTCGCGCACCGCCAGCTGCGTGGCTTCCCAGGACGGGCTCGCCATGGGCAGGGTGCCTGGGCGGGGCGCGAGGGGGACCAATTCCCCCGTGAAGCAGAAACGCAGGGAGCGGATCTCATTCCTCAAGGCCGCCGCAAAATACCAGTCTATGCCCCTAAGAACCCCCAGGGGGCGCCGGAGTGCCGTCAAAGAACCTTCCAGCAACTCCTCACCGCTTCTCCAGGTGCAGCTGCCCGTGTCCAGGAGGTCTCGTAACTCGACCCCTTCATTCGTGATTATGCCCTCGCCACCTCCGCGAGTGCCCGCACCGGCCCCGCTTCCATCGGAAGCTCCAGCGCAAAAAGCGAAGAGAAGGACAATCATGGACAAGCTTTTCATGCGGGTTTCTCCTGGTCCAGACGGAAGCAGTTGACTTGCACGTGGTAAAGGCCAGCGGTCTCCGCCAAGTCGCCGCCACTGCGGCCCATCCCCACGGCCCGGTCCAGGAACTCGTAGGTGAGGCGCCGCAGTTCGGGGAGATGGCCCACCGGCAGCAGTAGCGTCTCTGAACCCGTGACTCGCTGAGCGGCCGGTTGGTTCTCAATGGCGACCAGCGCCTTTTTCATCATTTCCTGATGGTATTGTTTGAGGCCGTCGTCGTCGCCTTGGGCTGCCACTAATTGGCGCTGGCTGGTTTCATAGCGATCCGCTGAAACGCGCACGAGCAACCCCAGGCGTTCCAGCCGCTCCAACGCCTGTGTGGCCTGCGCCACGGAAATGCCCAACGTCTCAGCGAAGAACCCAGGCACATGAGGGCGCTCCAGCTGGGCCAGCACCAGGATGGGCAGGTGGTACCATTCCGCCAAGGCACGAAATGCATCAACGCTCAGGTTGGGCGTGTGCGCCTGAGGAGGGCGCAAACGCGCTAACTGGGTTTCGATGGCAGTTTTGCCCGAGGCGCTCTTGGTGAGCTCCCTTTGCACTAGTAGGCAAAAAAACTCGCTCTCTCTCTTACCCAGTTTGAGCTTTGCGGCGACCTCCCAGGCCCTGTCCTGGGAGAAGTTGCGTTGTCCCTTGATGACCTGACTGAGCATGGCGTGATTTACGCCCAACAGCTGCGCAAAAGCGCGTAGTGAGAATTGGGGGTTGCGTCCGATGCGGGAGGAAAGTTCCGCTCGCAAGTATGCCCGATAGTCGCAATGCTCGTAGACCATGACCATCACCTATCAGAACCCAGTTTGCGTCGCAAACTGGTTGCGCCCAGCAACCACCCCCGGTGGCAATTTTTACATCAAGGCACCAGGTGGGGCCTTTTCTCAGAGGAGGCTGAACTGGCAGGTGCGGCTCCAGCCGTGCACGCCCAGGGTCCCCGAGTCGCGCTCCTGCAGGGTGAAGTCAGGGCGCAGGCCGCCGTTGCCGTCCTTGTAGAAGGTGTAGGCGGTCTGACGGGTGGTGAGCTGCAGGAACAGGGGAGGAATCGCGTCGGAGTATTCACTGGCGATGGTCACGCGGTCGGCGGTCTCGGTGACGGTTTTGCGGATGGTTCCAGTGGGGGTGAAGGACCCGCCGAGAATCAAGTCCACGGTGCCCAGGGCGGCGTTGGAGTGGGTGGGGTAGGCGCTGAAGCGGAAGCCGCGGGCGTAGCGAGCGGCGGTGAAAAATCCGTTGAAGCCGGTGGCGCATTCGTAGCGGGGACGCTCCTCACGGCGGGGAATCTGCCCGGGAAGGCCGGAGATGAAGGCGTCCATGGTCAGGCGCCCATCCTTGAGTTCAATGCGGTTGCCGCCGAACTGCTCGTAGATCACCCGCACGATGGCGGGAAGGCGTTGGGCCGTTTCCACGTTGGTGACTCGAGCGCCCTCTTGGGCGGCGGCGGGGAGCGAGGTGGCAAGAAGGAGGGCGGACAGGGTTTTCATCGGGGTGGTCTCCGGGAAGGGTAAGTTATTTGACGGTGAACGTGCAGGTGCGCTCCCAACCGGTGCGGCCGCGGGCGTTCTCGTGCACGGTGAAGGTCGGAAGGAAGCGACCGTTGGACCCGCGCCGGAATGTGTAGACGCGGTCCGTGCGGGTAACGGGGATGGGGACGCTGAAGAGCGGGCTGAAGGCCCCACCGCGGAGAACGTTGGCAAGTTCCACGCGGTCCGGGAACACGCTCACCGTTTTGCCGGTGTAGCCCACGGTGGTGATGCCCCAGTTCTGGTTGCGCTCATCTTCCCGCAGGCCATCCGGACCGGTGACCATCTCCAGGGTAGAGTGGGTGCCGAAGCGCTGGGGCTGGTACACGTTGATGACCACGCCGGTACGGCGGCGGTTGCGGGAGACCACGGGATCGGCGTGGAAGACGTTGACGGTGTCGCGGTCGCAGGCGAGGTAGGCGCGGCTCTGCTCGTTCCAGGCGCGAATGACCCGGCCTCCGGTCACTTCCAGGGGGCGGCCGCCGAACTGGGCCACAATCTCGTTTACCACGGCGGGTATGCTCCGGGCCGTCACCAGATCGGTGACCTGCTGGGCGAAGGAGGGGAGCGAAATGAGGGCGAGCGCGGGCAGCAGACGTTTCATGGGGTCTCCTAATTTGCGTGCGTGGGTACCACGCCAGCTCTTGGATTGGGGTGGAGCGTGTAAAACTTACCCAAGCTTCCGATGAGTTAGGGGCTGAACCATCCGGCGAGGGAGAGCTTGGGGACTGAGCCCCGAACTCCTTCCACCTTGTGCTGGAAGGTCGGGTCGATTTTAAACAGGACCGCGTCCCCTTCCCCAATATTATGGACCATGGCATGGGGCTCTTGGCCGCGGCGGCGCAGGCGGAGTTCACCCCCCTCGAACGCCTTGCCCAAGTTGACCGTAAGGCCGGCCATCCGGCCCAGCCCCTTGGTGGAATCGCAATGCCAGTCGCAGTGGCTGTCACCGGGATCCACGCGGTAGAGACGGCACCTGAAGCGCCGGACTTCAGGGTGGCGAAGGATCCGTCCTATGCGGTCCAAAAACGCGGGTTCATTGAGCATGAGATGGAGGAAATAGGGGACCGGTGTGTAGGATTCACGCATGTGGGTGCCGTTGAGCAGTGTATCGATGTGGGTGTACTCCGCCCGGCGCTCATGTTTTCTCAGTATTTCCAGTAGAGGGGTGGGAAACAGGCCAGGCAAGCGCACAAGGTCATCTCGAGCGAAGGCGGCGGAGAGTTCCTCCTCACCCATGGGGAACTGGACGTTGATGTTTTGAGGATGTGCCTGGGCGGTTTGCATCGATGTCACCATCCCAGGCTATCCTGGCCCCCGGATGAAGGCCAGGTCGGTGTCGTCCCGAGTCCTCAGCCCCCCAGGGGCTCGTCGCCCTGATAGGTCTCGAGCTCCTCCTCGGGAACGATCTCGCTTCTGCATGAGCGATGGGGACGGGCGAGATGGCCCTCCACCAGGCGGCCCCACTCCCGGTAGCGTCGCCCATAGCGCACGCGCCAGTCGGTGATGGAGAAGCCGCCCTCCACCAGTACGGCGTCGCCGTAGCCGGCCCGGCGCCCGCGGGAGTCACACAACTCCTGGGCGTCGATCCAGGCCTCTCGGCGGGTGGTGGCGGTGATTTTCACGCGGCCGAGGCTTTCCAGCCAGGGACCGAAGTTACCCACGCAGAGGGCCTCGCAGACCTGGGCGGGCACTTCGGCCGCCAGGGCGGGGGTGGTGAGGAGCATGGCGAGTATCAGGCGTTTCACGGAATTCTCCTTATCAGTTGAGGCAAGCGGCGCGGTCGGCGCCGAGGCGGTTGGCACGGTGGTTGAACAAAGCCGATTCTCCTGCGGTAAGGGCGCCATCGGGCAAGCGGGCGAGTTCGGCTCGGGCCGCGGCGACAGTGCGCCGGCAGGCCCGGCCATTGAAAGGCGTGGCGGCCAAGGCTGCGTCGATGCGTCCGAGCAACGTCAAGCGCTCGCGAGAAACGTCTTCCGGCAAGTTAAGGACCACGTCGCCCCCGACCGCCAGGTTGAGGACCTCAGTAGGCATCACAAAGCGCATGGGGCCGGGCTGCGGTCCCTGGCGGGCCGGTCGGATGACCACGTCGCGGTCCATCTCGGCCAGGCGGATGGTCAAAGGGCGCGTGAGGTTCTCACCGACCGCGGTCGCCCAGCGCAAGGCGTGTTGTTGGTATTGGAAGAAGCAGGTGTGGGAATAGCATCCTGCCAGGAGGGCGTCAGTGGCCCGGGCGGCCATGGGACGGAGAACCTCGACGTTCCTGAACGGAATGTAACCGTATTGGGGACTAGGTTGTACGAACCGATACGTGTCATACATGTTGCGGGAGTCGGGGTTGGTGGGCCCATAGCGCAAGGCCGAGACCTGGCCACGCCCGGTCACCACGTTCACGACGGGCGTGAAAGTGTAGACGGGAAGGCAGGGGTTGTACCGGCAGTCCCTACCAGTGCGCTCGAAGGTGCCGCTGTACTGGGCGAGGCCACCCACGTGGGACTCCACGTAGGCGTTGGACATGGAACCTGCATAGACGGTTTCCACCACAGTGGGGACGTCACCCAGCGGGGCATAGAGCCGCTCCACCAGGCGTCCGTAGTCGCGTTGCTTGGCCGCGGCCAAGACCCGGATCTGGTTTTCCAGGTTGGCTAGGATGCGCGGGCGGGATTCACCCCGGTAAGCGAGGGCCAAGTTGTACTGCCCCACCAGCACTTGCAGGGGCGCCAGGATCTGGCCGCGCACGTCGGCCTCGAAGGCCCGCAGCTCGGCGTCGATGCTGGCGTTGAAGACGCGCAGCTTGGCGTCCAAGTCGGGGCTGGAGGTGGTGCGGGCCCGCAACGTCTCCATCTCTTGGATGGCCAAGCGGATGGCGTCCTGGGTGAGGCGGATTTGTTCCGCTAGGGGTTCCGTCTGGGCGCCCACAGCGCCGCTGAGGCAAAGGGCGAGGAGGGCTGTACGTGCGGTTTTCATGGTCAAGTTTCCTTCACGTTAGTCGAGGCACGCGGCGCGGTCTGCGCCGAGGGCGTTGGCACGGGATGCGAACAGGGCGGATTCGGCGGGGGAGAGGCCTCCCTCGCGCAGGCGGGCGATCTCCGCTCGCGCAGCGCCCACCGCCGCTCGGCAGGCGCGGAGGTCGAAGGGGGCACTGGCCAGTGCGGCGTCCACGCGCCGGAGGAACGTCAGGCGTTCCGCGGGAACTTCTGCGGGCAGGGCGAGCACGACGGAATCGGCGTTGACGCCCATCAGGCGGTCGGCGAGCACCAGGTAGCGCGCGCTCCCGTCGGTGGATTCATGGCTGCGCTGGATGCGCACGCTCTCCCCGTCGGCGAGCCGGATGGTGATGGGACGGCCCAGACGGTGGGTGATGACGACTTCCCAGCTCATGGCCGTTTGCTGTGATTGGAAGAAACACGTCACGGAGTAACACCCCTCGAGCAGGACCTGGTGGGTGCGGGCGAGGGAGTCGGCCAGGAAATGGTCCCGGCGGAAAAAGTTGTAGGCGTCGTAGCCGCCAGTCTCCTGGGGACGGGGGTAGTACCGGTACAACGACATTGCGTGATCGGTGACGGCGATGGGAGCGCCCACGGTGAGAACTTCCACGCGACCGTTGGCACTGATGGCGCGCACCGCGGGGGTGAAGCGGTAAGTGCCGCCCAAGGAGCGAGAAAAAGTGCCGCTGTAGTGGGCGTTCTCGGAGTAGGATCGGCCCAAGGCCCTCCTAGCGGTTTCCTGGTCGGGGGAGCGCACGCTTTCCATGGCGAGGGGGAGCTCCCCCAGGGGGCGCGCCAGCGACTCCACCAGGCGGCCGTAGACCACGTTCTTAGATGCCGCCAGGGCGTCCAGCTGGGACTTGAGACTGCGGAGCAAATCGGCCTTGGCGCGTTCATTCAGGGTGCTGGAGCTTACGGTCGTGTTGTACTGGGCGATCAAGACTTGCAAAGGTGCCAGGATCTCGGAGCGAATTTTGCCCTCGTAGGCCTGCATCTCGGCAGCGGCCGCCGCGCTGAAGGCGCGGTACTTCGCCGCCCAGTCAGCGCTCTCGCCCACCCGCGCTTGGTGGATCTCGATCTCTTGCAGGGCGAGCCGGACAGCATCCTGGGTCAACTGGACCTGCTCGGCCACCGGATCGGTTTGGGCCAAGGAGGCGCAGCTGAGGGTCAAGGTGAGGAGGGCGGTGAAGCGGGTTTTCATAAATGGTTCCATCAGTCCTAGGTTAGTTCAGGCAAGCGGCGCGGCCCGATCCGATGCCGTTGGCGCGGTAAGTGAACAGGGCAGTCTCGGCGGCGGAGATGGGGCCTTCGGGCAAGCGGGCGAGCTCGGCCTTGGCCGCGCGGACGGCGCGCTGGCAGTTGCGGCGGTTGAACGGCGTGCCCGTGACGGCGGCGTCGATGCGGGCGAGCACGGCCAAGCGGTCGGCGGAGACCTCGCCGGGGAGATCGCTCACCAGCTGGCCGCTGGTGGCGTGGCCCAGGAGCTGCCCGGCGATCACGTAGCGGTCCGGGGTGCCTTCGCGGTACTTGCGCCCCGCCGAGATGGTGAACACATTACCGTCGGCTGTGCGGATGGCGAGGTCCCGAGCCAGGCGGCTTTGCACCAACTGGTCCCACAGGCTCGCGGTGGCGATGGTCTGGTAGAAACAGGTGCTGCTGAAGCAGCCGTCCAGCAGCGCGTGGGTGAGCGGGTTGGCCGGTGCGGTCAGGAAGTTCAGTAGCGCGGTGGGGGTGGTGGTCTCACGGCCAAAGTCGCGCTCAAACAGCAGGTGACTTTCGGCGGTCACCTGGTTGAAGAAACCATTGGAGATGGACGGGCGCATGGTCGGGTGAATGAGGTCGTTCAACCCCCTCTCGGAGTTTTCTCCGAACCGTTTGAGGACAATCCGCTCCTCGGCGCCGCTGCCGCTGACGAGGAAGACCGCGGCTTCCGCGCGGAACTTGTTGGAGCAATAAGGGCGGCCGCCCCCCAAGACGATGCTGTCGAAGCTGTATTCGCAGTGGCGGCCGGCGGGCGTCACCGTACCGGAGAAGTAGCCGTTGAGCCGCTCGGTGACATTGATCTCCTCGGAGACGAAGGGCTGCGTGCGCACCACCGCGGGGATGTTGCGCAAGGGGCGGTACAGGCGGATGGTCTCCTCACGGTACGCGTCACCCAGCTGGTCCACCAGGGACGTGATCTGGTTGCCCAGGCTCCGCAGGGCCGGGGCCTGGGGGCCCGCGCTTCGGTAGAGGGCGTTGTAGTTGGTGACCAGCACCTGCAGCGGGGTCAGGATGCGCGTGCGCACGTTGGCCTCGAAAGCGGATAGGGCCGCGGTGGCCTCACGGTTGAAGGCCGCCACCTTCGCCCGCACGTCCGCGGTGTCGGCGGGCTGGGTGGGACCATTCTCCAACTCCTGCACCGCCAGGCGAACGGCGTCTCGGGTGAGGCTAATCTGCTCGGCCACCGGATCGGTTTGGGCCAAGGAGGCGCAGCTGAGGGTCAGGGCGAAGAGAGCGGTAAAGCGAGTTTTCATAAATGGTCCCATCAGTCCTAGATTAGTTCAGGCACGCGGCGCGGTCGGCGCCGATGCCGTTGGCACGGTAGGTGAAAAGGGCGGTCTCCGCAGCGGAGATAGCGCCTTCGGGCAAGCGGGCAAGCTCGGCTTTGGCGGCGTTCACGGCGCGCTGGCAGGTGCGGGCGTTGAACGGGGTGGCGGCAAGGGCCACGTCGATGCGGCGGAGCACGGCCAGGCGGTCGTCTGAGACGTCCCCTGGTAAGTTGATCACCATGTTCCCACCTTGCACGCGGGTCAGGACCTCGCTGGCGATGACGATGTAGCGCGAAGTGCCGGCGCCAGGGTGGAACGGGCGGATGGTGATGTCACGGCCGTCAGCCAGGCGGATGTTCAGGTCGCGTGCCAAGGAAGAATCCACCATGGTCACCCACAAGATGGCATTGTTGAGGCTCTGGTAGAAACAGGTGCTGCTGTAGCAGTTTTCGAGGATGGTCCGGGTAGCCTGGCCATTAGGGCCGACAAGCGGATTACCCAAAAGTTGGCTGGCAACGATGGAGGAGGGGCTCAGATTGGGCATTTGGATCGTGGACAAACTCTCCCGGCGGGTGTTCAAAGTGGGGCCTAGGCGCCATTCACGCGTGTTGGTGCCACTCACCAGGTTCACGGCGGGAGTGTAGTTGTAGGTGTTCCAGCAGTAACGGTTGCTGAAGAGACCTTCGCAGCTCTCGCCATTTTGGACCGCGTGTCCGCTGTATTCAGAGTTGTTGAGGACGTTGGAGATAGTCTGGATTGCCACGGGAAGGTTACCCAGGGGGCGGTAGAGGGCGATCTTCTCCTCGTGGTAGGCGATTTCCCGTTCGGCAACATAGCTGTTGATCTGGCCTTGCAGGTTGGTGAGGATCTGGGCGCGGGTGGCTTGATTGTAGGTGGTGTTGCGGACCACTTGGTTGTACTGGTTCACCAGCACTTGGAGGGGCGCCAGGATGCGGGTGCGCACGTTGGCCTCGAAGGTGCGCAGGGCGGTGGCGGCGGCGGCGTTGAAGGCGCGGACTTTAGCGTCGCCGTCGGCGCTTTGCGTGCCTTGGTCCCGGGAGCCATTCTCGACTTCCTGGAGCGCGATGCGGACCGCATCCTGGGTCAGGCGAATCTGGTCGGCCACGGGGTCGGTTTGGGCCACGGCGGCGAAGCTCAGGGGCAGGGTGAGGAGGGCGATGAGTTTGAAGTTTTTCATAAAATTCTCCTGTGTCCTTTTAGATTAAAACTCGTAACCGAGGTTGATGTTGCTGCTCATGAACTCGTCCCACACGTCGCGCTCCACACCACTCTGGAGCATCCAGGCGGCGACGGCGCGCCAGAAGGAGGTGCCCAGCACCCGGGCCTTGCGCACGGCCATGGCCTTCTCCTGGGCAGACACGCCTTCCAGGGCGTTGACCTGGGCGATGAAGTCCTGCACACCGAAGGCGCGGCGGAAGATGGGGTGGCCCACGGTGATGGCGGCTGCGGAACTCACGTCGCCGTCGATGAGGTAGCCGCGGACCAGGCCGAAGTAGGCGATCATCTCGGGGGCGGCGCGCTCAAAGCCGGTGGCGGCGAGAGTCTCGAGGGCGGTGAAGGGCGTGGTGGCGCTGCCATTCAAGGCCATGGCCTCAAAGCCCGGGGCCACGATTCGACCTTGGCGGACCACGGGGGTCTTCTCGGCCAAGGACTCAAGGCTCAAGGTCACCAGTTGCTGCAGCCCCGTCTGGGTGGCGAGCCAGGCAGCGATGTTGGGCTGCAGGTCGGCCTCATGGGAGGCGTAGACTTGGCCCAGCACGCGGCGGGCGATGGAGCGTGAGCGGATCAGGATCGCCAGGCCGTTCACGTCGTCTTGGGCCAGGGCGGTCTCCACGATCTGGTCGACTTGATCCACGTCCAGGAGTTCGCGTTGGTACTCCACCAGGGCGTCGGCGGGGATGCGGTCGATGCTGGCGATAAAGGCCGCGGGGTCGGCCTGGTTCGCGAGGATGGTCTTCTTTCCTTCGTAGCCTTCCAAGAGAAAGGTCACTTGGGCGCGGAAGGGGCGCAAGCGGGCCACGGTGGTGGGCAGGTGGGCGTCGTTCTGGCGCACGGCCAGGTGCAGGGCCGAGATGCCGATGTTGCCGTTGGCGGCGTCGGAAAGGCTGCGAACCAGGCTGCGTAGCTTGTGGTTGCGGCGGGCGGTGCCCCAGTCGATGAAGGAATGGGCTGCTTCGTGGACGGCCAGCCAGCCCTGGGACTCGGGCTGCAGGGAGCGGCGGACGGCGTCGTTGATATACACGTCGTTATTCAGGCGGATGGCCACCTGCTGGGTGGGGAGCTCGTAGGCCACCACCACGTTTTCGTGGCGCGGGTCGCGGGTGTTTACGCGGACCAGTTGACCGGTAAGGCAGTAATTAAGGAAGAGGATCTCACGTTTGATGGTGGCGGCGATATACCAGTCCACGCGGGCCAGTCGGTCCAGCACGGCGCCAATGCCCGGGGCCTGAGCGTACTCGTCTGCGCCGGTCTGCCAGCGGCAGACGGACTGGTCCACCAGGTCGCGCAGCTCAGGATAGCCGTTCACGTCGACGGTTTCGCCGCCTCCGCGAGTGCCGTCACCCGCGCTTGCGAAGCTAGGGAAGGTGTGGAGCGCGCACAGCGCCCCGATCAAGATCAGGGACTTTTTCATAGAATTTCCTTTGCAAGGGTTTTGGTGGTTTTCGTCAGGTTGAAGCAATTGACCTGCAGGTGGTAGACGTCGGTTGGCCCGCCTCCGTCTTCCTCACCGGCCAAGGCCAGCATGCGGTTGTAGTAGTCTTCCGTTATTTCCTTGGCGCGGGAGACCTTCGCGGGGGAAAAGGCGAAGGTCTCCGAGCCGTTGATCTTTTCTGCGGGGGTCTGGGTCTCGAGGGCGTCGATGGCCTTCTCGAGGAACTGGCGGTGGTAGCGGCGCAGGGCCTGGTTGATCTCCTCGCTGCCGGCGAGGAAGCGCTCCTCGGTCTTGCGGTATTTGCCGTTCTCATCCTTGGCCAGCATCCCCAGGCGCTCCAGCCGCTCGATGGCCACGTCGGCCTCGGCGGCACTGATGCCCAGGCGGGCCGCCACGTTCTTCGGGGTGAAGTCGAAGCCCTGAATGTAGGTCATGTTCAGGATCGGCAGGTGGTACCACTCGGAGATGACCTTGAAGACGTCCAGTGAAAGGTGGTGCACTTGCTGTTGCGGGCGGATGCGGTTGAGCTTGTCCAGGAGCTCGCTCTTGGCCTGGGGGCCCTTGGCGGACTCGTACTGCACCAGCGTGCAGAAGTACTCTTTCTCCTGCTCCCCCAGCTTGAGTTTGTTGGCGATGTCCACCGCGCGCTCAAACGAGAGGTTCTTGGTGCCCTTGAAGACCTGGCTCAGGGCCGCGTGGGAGAGCCCCAGGTGCTGGGCGAAGGCGCGCAGTGAGAACTGCGGGTTGGCCTGGATCTTCTCCGCCAACGTGGCCTTCAGGAAGGACCTGTAATTTTGCGTTTCGTAAACCATGGGGTGGCTTGTAGCACGCCATGGCGCCACGCCCAAGAGTTAGGTTACCAAAGTGGTAGGCTCTGGTAACCACTGTGTAAGAACTTCCCTGTGCCCAATATTTGGTGTGATGGAGCGGGTTGCAAGCCATTGTAAATACGTGGAGGACATAGCATGACTCAGAATGTCTGGAAATTATCCGATAATGGAGCTCGGAGGTGTCGGATGCGTGGAGTGAGGGGGACGCTGCTTTTTCTCTGGGGGATGCTGGTCCTTCTTGGGCCCGTCTTCGGACAAGAGCACCTGCGCGAAAGGCAAGTCGAATGGCAAGCGGGTATGCGACGCCTTTGTGACAATCTCCGTGGCGGACGCGTCACCCAAGCCTGTGCTTCCTCTTTCGGCCCTCCTTCTAGGCGGGAAACCCGCGGAGAGACCCCGCGGAGCCTGGCCGCTCAGGGCTATCAAGTGGTGGTTGCAGACCAGCAGATAAATCCTGCCTTCAGTTCGGAGCATACACTGCCGCTGGGACGCTCTTCGCTTATCAGCGAGAGCTCGGTACTGGAACGTTATCGCGTGGCCCAAGCTCGAGCCGCGGGCGCGTGCTGTGCGGAGCTAGAACGCAGTCCACTGCCATGGGTGGAAGGTGGTGAGTTTGGCCAGGCTAGATACAGGCGACAGCAGCATGGCGCCCCCCTGAACGGTGCGGCCCAACGGAGCCTGTGCGAGCGTCAAATGATGGCGATCCAGATCTTTTTCTACCGGCTCAACAATGCTGAGGCGATGGACTTGCGTGGCTCCCCGCCGCAGGGCTATCCGATCCATCAGCGACTAGTGAATCCCGATGTGGTGGATCCGCACGCCCGTGCGGCTTCCTTCACCATCGGCTCCATCCCCGGCGTGCTTTGGGTTAGCAGGTACTGGGATCCCGTCGGCTCCAAGAGCACCGATTATGATTTAATCCATGAAATGGGCCACGCTTGTACCCAGGTCCATCACCAATTAGCGATGATCCAGCAGCCTCTCGACGACGCCATGGCCTGGGGGCCTTCGGGATTTTCCCGGGAGCAGGCGGAGATGCGTTTAGGGTACCTGGTGCCGGAGGCGCGGGGTAACGCTGGATTGCGTCGCTGCTTGCTTTCCCAGCTGGGTAGCGAGCATTTCCATGCGCGGCTTGAAGAGGTCACTGGCATGTCGTTCAACCTCCGGAACCTGGGCGAGGGAACGGCAGTGAGTACAATCCTGGCTTCTCAGTGTCTAAACCGCCCTGATGACGTACATGGAAGCCCAGCCGCGGTACTGGACTGCTTTGCCCAGCATTCGCGTGAATTCCAGCAAACCGTCTTGGCCTCCCCCGAGTGCGGGGGGAGTCGTGCTAGCCGCAGTACCCAGTCAGTTCGAGGCTATTAAGCCGCGGCTCCCGGGCGAAACTTCCGTTCTCTCTCCCGCACCCTCCGCTCCTCCACCAAATCCAGCACCGTCTTCACCGGCGTCGGGAAGGCCTCCGGATGGTTCCTGTACTTCTCCGCCTGGCGCTCGAGATAGGGCGCCAGTCGCTGGAAGAACACCAGCGGTTGGCGGAAACGGAAGCAGTAGTGGTCATCCTTGGTGTGGACGTTGAGCTCGTGGGGCACGGGCCACAAGCGCTGGCGCAACTCCACCCGCTGCACGCTGTGGAAGTGAACCGTTTTTTCCTCACGCCAGTTTTTGGCCACCGCCTGCAACAGCCAGCGCGGCTTGAAGCGCAGGCGGTCCTCGTAGACTTCCAGTTCGAAGACGGCGTTCTTGAGGGAGTACAGGATCATCGGGGTGCCTCCGTGGCGGTGGGTGGGGAGTGGAGGCGTTTTCGGTTTTCTGTTCACGGGCCCGAGGGGGAAAATCGCGGCCCAACGAACGCTGTTGGCGCGCGGGCCAGAATAGGGGGACGCGGGCCCGCGCCCCCCGAAAAAATTCATTTTTCCAAAAGGCTCCGGAGCATCCAGGCGGTCTTCTCGTGGATCTGCATCCGCTGAGTGAGCAAGTCGGCGGAGGGCTCGTCATTGTTGCGCTCGATGACGGGGAAGATTTCCCGGGCGGTGCGCACCACCGCCTCTTGTCCCGCCACCAGGTACTGGATCATTTTGGTGGCGCTCGGCACGCCTTTCACCTCTTGGATGGAGGAGAGTTGGGCGAACTCGCTGTAAGTCCCCGGGGCCGGGTAGCCTAGGGCGCGGATGCGCTCGGCGATCACGTCTACCGCCAGGGCCAGCTCGTTGTATTGGTTCTCGAACATGAGGTGGAGCGTGTTGAACATGGGACCTTTCACGTTCCAGTGAAAGTTGTGGGTCATTAGATACAGCGTGTAGCTGTCGGCCAAGAGCCGCGAGAGCCCCTGGGCAATGGCCTTGCGTTCTTTTTCGGGAATCCCAATGTCGATCTTCATGCTCAAGTACTCCTTGAAGAGGATTTTTGATGCCCCATAGTAACGTGTTGATCAGGCAAACTTAATTGACTAAATAACCCGTTCTAAGAGGTTTCTAGACCGCAACATCTTGTAAGAATCGATGTCAAAAAACCCACGCACCACAATATCTAGTGTTTCTTCTTTTCAAACGTCAAAAAGGCCCTTAGCCTGAATTCAACCGAACACCCTGAGCACTTTTCAAGAGGAGAAGTCGAATGCATACCACCGAACAGCTGCTGGCCAAGACGAATGACCGCTTCGTTTTGTTCCCCATCAAGCACCACGACATCTGGGACATGTACAAGAAGGCCATGGCGAGCTTCTGGACCGCCGAGGAAATCGACCTGTACGCGGACCTGGGGGACTGGGCCGCCCTCAACGAACAGGAGCGCCACTACATCTCCCACATCCTGGCGTTCTTCAGCGCCTCCGACGGCATCGTCAACGAGAACCTCGCCCTGCGCTTCTACGATGACGTGCAGCTGCCCGAGGCCCGCTCCTTCTACGGCTTCCAGATCGCCATGGAGAACATCCACGCCGAGACCTACGGCCTGTTGATCGACACCTACATCAAGGACCCGGCCAAGAAGGACTACCTCTTCCACGCCATCGACAACATCCCCTGCATCAAGAAGAAGGCGGACTGGTCCCTGCGCTGGATCGGCTCCAACGAGAACTTCGCTGAGCGCCTGGTCGCCTTCGCCGCCATCGAGGGGATCTTCTTCTCCGGCTCGTTCTGCTCCATCTTCTGGCTCAAGAAGCGCGGCCTGATGCCCGGCTTGACCTTCTCCAACGAGCTGATCAGCCGCGACGAGGGCCTGCACACTGACTTCGCCTGCCTGCTCTACCGCAACTACGTGGGCAACAAGCCCTCCGAGGCGCGCATCCGCGCCCTGGTCGAGGAAGCCGTGGCCCTGGAGCAGGAGTTCATCTCCGAGGCCCTGCCCGTGTCCCTGATCGGCATGAACGCCGACATGATGAAAGAGTACATCCGCTTCGTGGCGGACCGTTTGATGCGTTCCCTGGGCTACAAAGAAATCTGGGGCGCCAAGAACCCCTTCGACTGGATGGAGTTGATCAGCCTGCAGGGTAAGACCAACTTCTTCGAGAAGCGGGTGTCCGAGTACCAGAAGGCCGGCGTGCTGAATTCCACCAAGGAAAATGCCGGCAACGCGTTCGAATTCACCACCAATATGGATTTCTGAGGAGACTGCCATGTTCGTCACCACCCGTTCCGGCAAACGCGAGCCGGTCCAGTTCGACAAGATCACCCACCGCATTTCCCAGCTGACCTACGGGCTGGACACGGACCACGTGGACAGCATCCAGGTCGCCAAGCGCACCATCCAGGGGCTCTTCGACGGCATCACCACCGAGGAGCTGGACAACCTTTCCGCCGAGGTCAGCGCCTACATGACTTCCGCCCACCCGGACTACGCCCGCCTGGCAGGCCGGATCGCGGTGGCCAACCTCCACCGCTCCACCAGCGACTCGTTCACCGAGACCATGGGGATGCTGGCCGATTACGTGAACCCCTACACCAAGGCCCACACCCCGCTCATCGCCCCCGAGCTGCACCAGTTCGCCCTCAAGCACCGCGACCGCATCGAGGGCGAGATCGCCTACAGCCGCGACTTCGAGTTCGACTACTTCGGCTTCAAGACCCTGGAGCGCAGCTACCTCCTGAAGGTCAACGGCAAGATCGTCGAGCGCCCCCAGCACATGTTCATGCGCGTCGCCCTGGGCGTGCAGATGGGCAACATCGAAGAGGCCATGAAGACCTACCACCTCATCTCCGAGGGCTGGTTCACCCACGCCTCGCCCACCCTGTTCAACGCCGGCACCCAGAAGGCACAGATGAGCTCCTGCTTCCTTCTGACCATGAAGGACGATTCCATCGAGGGCATCTACGAAACCGTCAAGCAATGCGCCCTGATCAGCCAGAGCGCCGGTGGCATCGGGCTGTCCATCCACAACATCCGCGCCAAGGGCTCCTTCATCAAGGGCACCAACGGCACCTCCAACGGCATCGTGCCCATGTTGCGAGTGTTCAACGACACCGCCCGCTACGTGGACCAGGGCGGCGGCAAGAGGAAAGGCGCCTTCGCCATCTACATGGAGCCCTGGCACCCGGACTTCGAGGACTTCCTGGACCTCAAGAAGAACCACGGCAAGGAAGAGCTGCGCGCCCGCGACCTGTTCTACGCCATGTGGACACCCGATCTCTTCATGAAACGCGTCGAGCAGGACGGCATGTGGAGCTTCTTCTGCCCGAACAAGGCGCCGGGGCTGCATGAGTGCTGGGGCGAGGAGTTCGAGCGCAAGTACGAGCAGTACGAGAAAGAGGGACGGGCCAACAAGACCATGAAGGCCCGGGACCTGTGGTTCAAGGTGATCCAGTCCCAGATCGAGACAGGGGCACCCTTCATGCTGTACAAGGACCACGCCAACAGCAAGTCCAACCAGCAGAACCTCGGCACCATCAAGAGCTCCAACCTGTGCACCGAGATCATCCAGTACACCTCCGAGAAGGAGATCGCGGTGTGCAACCTGGCGTCCATCGCCCTGCCCAAGTTCGTGGGCAAGGACGGCGCCTACGACCACCAGAAACTCTACGACGTGACCTACCAGGTGACCCGCAACCTCAACCGGATCATCGACCTGAACTACTACCCGGTGGAGGAGGCGCGCTACTCCAACATGAAGAACCGCCCCATCGGCATCGGGGTCCAGGGCCTGGCGGACACCTTCTTCAAAATGGGCATGCCCTTCGAGTCTGAAGCTGCCCGCGCGCTCAACAAGGAAATCTTCGAGACCATCTACTTCGCGGCCCTCTCCGCGTCCTGCGACCTGGCCAAACAGGACGGTGCCTACGACTCCTACGCTGGCTCGCCGGTCTCCAAAGGCATCCTCCAGCACGACATGTGGGGAGTGAAGACCACCGACCGTTGGGACTGGACCAAGCTGCGCGCGCGCATCGCCGCCCACGGCGTGCGCAACTCGCTCCTGCTGGCCCCCATGCCCACCGCCTCCACCAGTCAGATCCTGGGGAACAACGAGTGCATCGAGCCCATCACCAGCAACATCTACACCCGCCGCGTGCTTTCCGGTGAATTCGCGGTGGTGAACAAGCACCTGGTGAAGGACCTCATCCGCCTGGGGCTGTGGAACGAGCAGATGAAGGACACCATCATCGCCCACAACGGTTCCGTGCAGTACATCGAGGAGATCCCCGCCGAGATGAAGGAACTCTACAAGACCGTGTGGGAGATCAAGCAGAAGAGCATCCTGGAAATGGCGGCCGACCGGGGGGCGTTCATCGACCAGTCCCAGTCCCTCAACATCCACATGGAAGACACCAACTTCGGCAAACTCTCCTCGCTGCACTTTGCGGCCTGGAAGCTGGGCCTCAAGACGGGCATGTACTACCTGCGCACGCGCCCGGCGGTCGACGCGATCAAGTTCACCATTAAGCAGCCCGCGGCCGTGGCGGCCCCCGTGGACCAGCAAGCGGCGATGATGTGCTCGCTGGACAACCCGGAGGCCTGCGTGAGCTGCGGCAGCTGACACCCTAGAGGAACAGGGTGCCTTCGGGGCGGGGATTGTTCGGGTCTCCGCCCCTTTTTTAAGACAACCTTAAATCTCACGGGTTTATGTTCGTCGCGCTTGCAGAATGGCCAAAATCCCTCACTATGAGGGTATGGCATACACACCTACGTCCGGAGTTCTCGTTTGCGAACCCGATCCGGCACAAGGTGCTGGCTTATTGGCGACCCTGCCCAAAGACAGGTGGCAATGGGATATGGTGTCCAATGGACGCGATGCCCAGCTCAAGCTTCATAAGCAACGCTACTGCGCTGTCTTCCTAGACCTCGACCTTAAGCACCATTCCGGCATCGAGGTATTGCGCTACCTCCGGGCCTCTCAGGCGCACACCCCCGTCGTGCTCGTGGGAGAGTCCACTCAGAGGTTCACCGAGCTCGGCCTGGAGCCGAACAAGCTGCTTAAGTTGGGGGTGCGGGAAACCCTGGTTCGGCCTCTCAGGAGCGAGCGCATACTTGCCATCATGAACACCCTCCACCAGAGCCACGCTTGGAAAGAAGTGGCCGCGGCTTCCCCCGGGTTGGCGGAGGGTAAGGAAGAGGCCCTGTCGGACGGGCGTTTCACCAGCATCAGGACCGAAGAGTTTTTTGGTGGGACCATAGCCGTCTTTGACATATGGCTGCGCCTCGGAAAGGACCGCTATTTGAAGGTTTTCCGGCGCGGGGAGCCTTACGATCCCGCACGGCTACAGAGATGGGCCCAGCAAGAGCAGGGTCAATGGCTGTATTTTCTCACCCAGGACCGCGCGGCTTTCCTCAACTACCTCAACGAGACCGCCGGCCAGGTGCTGGGCAGCCCACATTACACCGTCCACCAACAGTTGATGGCAGTAAAAAATGTGGCGGACCAGTACGTCCAGCAAGTCCACACTCAAGGCTTCCGGCCCGAGATGGTGACCGAGGGCAAGCACCTGTGCGAAAACATGCTCACCTTGGCCCGCAAGGACGGTGAGCTCTCTAAGTTGCTGCGGGAATTCGAGGAAGTGGACCCCGCCGCATTCTCAGAGGCTTTCCTGACCGCCTTCTTCTCCTCGATGATCGTCTCCCACATGCCGTGGGGTGGCCCAAGCACAGTGGAGAAAACCGTCCTAGGGGCCCTCATGTGCAACCTTGGCAAGCTGAGGCTGCCGGCCCGCCTGCGGGAACGGCGGGAATCCGAACTCTCGGGGGAGGACCTGGCGAGTTTCCGTCGGCATCCCATCCTTGCTTTGGAGATGCTCGAGAGTAGTCCGTGGGTTCAGGAGGCCGTACGGCAGGTGGTCTATCAGCGGCACGAAAAGGTGAATGGCACGGGTTATCCCAATGGACTGACCGGGATGCGAATCTTTCCGCTGGCCAAGATTGTTTCATTCGCGGGGGATTTCGCGATCCACCTTCGTGAGACAGGCGCCGCCCCGTTGGATGGCCTGCGCACGTTCTTGAAGGGTGGACCCGTTCTGGGGGCCTATGATCCAATGGTGATCCGTACATTCCTGCTTACTTTTGTGGAGAAGGAAAAGGGTAAGAGCGTATGAACCCACTGGTGTTTTCGGTGGGGGACGATGTTGACTTTCACCGCGAGCTGCACGCGGTATTGTCTGCGTCCGGCATTCAGGCCCGTAGTATGCCCTATTCGGAATCAGTATTGGCCGACGCTGCGTCCGAGGAAGCGCTGGGGTTGTTGATCGTGGACTTCACCGGCCTTTCCAACCCCTTACCCCCGGTCTTGTGCCGCCAATTGATGTTGTTGCGCCGGTCTTCGGCCCATGCACTGGTGCCGTTCGCGGCCGTTTTCGCCGACCGCGCCCAGCGGGACGCGTTGGCGCACGTCCACTTGCTGGGGTTCTGTCTGAGTTACGTCAAGGGGGGGGACACGCAGTTGTTCCTGCGAGATTGCATATGGCTGGTCAACGGTGAAGGTAGGCATCTAGGGGAATTCGCCACTGTCCGGGATTTGCATTTGCCCTATTTTTTGGAGGGCCAGGCCGCGGTGGTCGAAATTGAATCCGATCGGTTGTGCCTGGATGCCGATGTAGAGGATCCACCAGCGGCCGGCGTGCGCTTCGCGGCCTTCGGCGAGCAATGCCCGGTCGGGTGGCGACGGCAGAAGGAGGCGGTGGGAGTGGGACGGTGGCATGACACGCTTCATTCCCTCGAGTTGGAGCTGGATTATCCTGGGGCGTGGGATGAGCCAAACCCTCATGCACTCCTGCGTGACACCCTCGAGACTTGGCTGGCAAACAACGTGGGGGAACCCAGGACGCCGGCCGCGCTGTTTCTAGGGGGAGGCGTGGGCCTCTTGCGCTGTCTGATGGAGAATACCGAGCAGGAGGGTGTGCGGTTGTACACGGCTTCGAGCTGGGAGGAAATGCTTGCCCGCACCAGGGCACTGTCGCCGGATTTGCTGTTCGTGGAAACGGATGGGGACGGGGATAGCATCTGGGAGGTTTTGGGCCGCGAGTTGGTACAACGGCCGGACTGGCGCCCTTTCATCTTTCTCTTTAGAAGTGCCATCCCCATCGAAGAGGCCCGCCGCCTTTTGGGCGCCGAGCGGGTTTGGACCCTCGAGCAGCAGCTGTCTTGGGAAACCGTTGCCCCCTTGCTGGCCACTTATACCCGCAAGCACCCTTCCAGTTCGGAGGGGGGCTCCCCACGGCGCTTACCACTGCATGATCCAGACCGCTTGATGAGGCTGCGCATGCCCATTATCGTCACCGGGCTCTCGGAGCATGAGATGACATTCCTTTCATCCCATGAGTTGCCTTTGTTCACGGTTTTGTGGTTGGACCGCCCAGTCTCGTGCCCCGTTCTGGTGGTGCCGGAGTTTCGAGAGCTGCACCGGCACCCCGCGGGTAAGCACTATCAGGGCATACTGCACGGACTGGATTTGGAGCAGGGTAACGCCCTAAGGGCCTACGTGAATGCCGCCATATTCCACCGGCCAACCGAATTCGGTGCCACCATACCGCATGAGATCCCGGAGGCAGCCTTGGCCCAGTGTGCGGAGGCCATCCCCCCGAAAGACCACCCCATGCCGGCTCTCGCCACCCCCCTCCCTCGCAAACGTAGGGGAGGAGGCGCTAAGAGCAAATTGTGAGGACTTCATGACCAGGACCGTGCTGTTAGTGGACGATGAACCGATGATGCGTGAGCTTATCAAGAGCAAACTGGGCCCCCGCTTCGACGTCTACCTGGAAGCCGCGGACGGGCTGGAGGCCCTGAAGCTGTTGGCGGAGACTGCCGTCATGCTGGTCGTCTCGGACCTTATGATGCCGGTGATGGACGGATTGGATTTCTTGCGCGAAGCCCGCGCCGCCGGGCACGATCAACCCTTCGTGGTCTTCACGGCCCATGCCAGCCGCGACACCCTCAACGAGGCCGCTCGGCACGGGGTCCACGGTTTTATCGACAAGCATGATTGGAAGGGCCTGCTGGAAACTGTGAACTGTGCTTTGCAGTTCAACGAAAAGTTGACTCCCCTGGGCTACCAGGACGAGTTAGATAGGCTGCCCTGAGGAATTGTTTCCAAACCATAACATGCCTTCTATCGGGCCGGGACTCCCCGTGCCCGAGTAGGAGGCATGGCCACTACCGTAACCAAGCTCACCCAAGTTCTTCTTTGCATTCCCGAGGCCTCACTGGACAAGTGCCTTAAAGACCACCTCAAGGTCAGCAAATGGCATTGCGACGTCGTCCACACGGGCAAAGCGGCCCAGCTCAAGCTACATGGAGGGCGCTATGCCGCCGTGTTCCTGGACCTGGATATACGGCAGCACTCTGGCATAGAGGTCCTGCGCTATATCCGCTCCACCTGTGTGCAGACACGGGTGGTGCTGCTGGCCAGCGATCAAGAGCGCCTGGCGACTTTGGGACTGGATGCGGGAGAGCTCACACGCATGGGGGTGCACGACACACTCCTGGGCCCCCTGGACCCGGATCGGTTATGTGGGTTCCTGGAGCAGCTGTACCGCCACCGTGCCTGGACAGGGGTGGAAACCCGGCAGGTTACGGCGGAGGAGGAGCGTAGCGAGGAAGTGCTGGCGGACGGCCGCTTCGTGAGAGTGCGTACGGAAGAGTTCTTCGGTGGCAGCGTGGCGGTGTTCGACATCTGGCTGAGGTTGGGGCAGGGGCGCTACCTCAAGGCCATCCATCGCGGTGAACCCTTCGACGTCGCCCGTCTTGAGCGCTGGGCCCAGCGCGAGCAGGGAGAGTGGCTATACTTTCTGGCCGACGATCGGGCCGCTTTTCTGAACTACCTCAACGAGGTGGCCGCCAAGGTGCTCGCCAATCCCGCATATGGAGTGAAGGAAGGGGTGGCGGCCGTGAAAACGGTCTCAGACCTGTATTTGCAGGAGATACACGTCAACGGTTTTCGCCCGGAGATGGTGGCCGAGGGCCGCCAACTATGCGAGAGCGTGCTCGCCCTGGCCAAGCGAGACCGGGAGTTGGCCAAGATGCTGCGGGAGGCGGAGGAAACGGACCCGGAGGCCTATTCGGAGACGTTCCTGGCCTCGTTTTTCTCCTCCATGATCGTCTCGAAAATGCCATGGGGAGGCGCCAGCACGGTGGAAAAGACTGTGCTTGGGGCGCTCCTGTGCGACCTCGGGAAACTGCGCCTGCCTAAGGAATTGCGAGAGGCGAGGGAGTCCGACCTCGAAGGGGAGAAACTTAGGGAATGGCGCCGTCATCCCGAGTACGGAGTCGCCATGCTGGACCCTTTCCCCTGGGTGCAAGAGGCCGTGAAACAAGTCGTCTACCAGCACCACGAGTTGGTGAACGGAGGGGGGTTCCCCAACGGACTGTCGGGGCTGCGCATGTACCCGCTGGCCAAGATCGTGTCCTTCGCCTCCGACTTCGCGCGTTTCCTGCGCGAGGAACGATTGGCACCCGTGCCGGGACTCAGATCCTTCCTACTGAGTCCCGGCGGGCTAGAGTGCTATGACCAAGAAGTGGTACGGGCGTTCCTGGGATGTTTCGCAGCGAAGGAGAAAACCAAATGAAAATCCCCCAACCCGGAGACCGCGTCGTCCTAATCGTGGACGATGAACCCCTGATCCGCGAACTCCTGCGCATCAAACTCGCCACTCTCTTCGATGTTTTCCTAGAGGCCGAGAACGGGCAGGAAGGGCTTTTCCTCCTAGAACGCGGGCCGGCCCCGCTCTTGGTCATTTCCGATATCCGTATGCCCGTAATGGACGGCCTGAGCTTCATCAGCGAGGCCCGCGCCCGGGGGCATCTGCAGCCCTTCGTGGTCTTCACCGCCTACGCCACCCGCGAGGCACTCAACCAGGCCATCCGCCATGGCGTTCATGGCTTCGTGGAGAAGGGCAGTCTGCGAGGCCTGGAAGAAGTGGTCCAATGTGCCCTACAGGCGGTGTCAGGGGACGGGCCGATGGATTTGTTGCGGGAGCTGGAGAACTTGCCCGGGGCGGATAACTAGATCAGGGGAGCTCCCCTCGCATGTGGGCCCGCACCGTCTGCCAGTGGGGGTTGGAGTCGCCCAAGACCTCACGCAGCCGCCCCAATATCCGCGCCAGGGGAACCGCCACGTTGAAGGCGCGGGAGTTCACGCGAGAGCCCAGTTGCTCGCCCACTCGGGGGCGCGGGGACTGCTGGGCGATGAGCCCGACCGCCTCGCCGGCTGCGTTGATCAAGGGGCCTCCGGAGTTACCGGTGCTCACGGGGGCGTAGAAGTGCCAGCTGGGCGAGGCCGTCTGGCCGCGGTAGAGGACCGTTTCCGCAGGGGCGAGGCCGCGCCCCACGGAGTAGTGCATGCCGAAGCCGCCGAAGTTGCCGATGGCCGTGTATTCGGCGGTGTCGGAGGGGAGCTCGTCCACGCGCAAGGGAAGGGTAGGCAGGGCGGAAAGGCGAGCGGAGTTCCCCAGGCCCCAGGATTGGTCTTGCATTTCCACCAGGCACATGTCCAGGTTGGGCTCGCAGTGCACGACCCTGCGGCAGTGGAAGCCTGAGCGGTTGTCGGCCGTGCGGACCTCCAGGTCGTCGCACCGGGTGGTGTTCTCCCGGGTCGGGGAGAGCACGTGCTGGTTGGTGAGGATGAGGGAGCCGCCCACGTGGAAGGCGGTGCCGAGGGCCTGGACGGTTTCGCGGTTCACGACGTACTCCCCGGGGATCGCCAGCAGCACGCCCCGGGCCAGGGCGCGAGCGCGGTCCAGGACCGCTGCAGGAACCGAGATGCGGCCATTGCCGTTGCGCAGCCGGTCCTGGTGGGTCAACTGGGAGGTGCGCACGGAATAGTTTCGTGCGGGGGCGGAGCGCGGCTCCCCACGGGCACGGAGGATCCTGACGTCGTCATAGATTTTGATCAAAGGCACGACGGTGCGATCCGGGTTCACGGAGTGGGTGCCCGCCCACAAACAAGAGGCGGCAAAAAAGATGGCAAAAAGGCCCATGGGGAAACTATGCCCCAGCCTCTTCCGTGAGAGGGGGGAAAGGGCCCAGACGGGTATTTTTTTCTGGCCCAAGGGGCCGCGAGACCGGGATGATAAGGGCATGAAAACCTTTCGCGTGGCCCTCCTCGCCCTCTTTCTCCCCCTCACGGCCACTGGCCAGGACCTGGGCCTTGGAGTGGTCCTCGGTTGGCCCTCGGGCTTCACCGCCAAGAAACTGGTGGGGGAGAACGCGGTGGACGCCGTCGCCGCCTGGGGCCTGAACGGGGGGGATTTCCAGATCCATGGGGATTGGCTCTGGCAATTCCAGGACGCCCTGTATTTCCAGGAGACCCAGCCCTTGGACCTGCACTTGGGGTTGGGGGCGCGCATGAAGTTCGTGGATGAGGTGGAGCTGGGAGTGCGCCTGCCCGTAGGCCTGTCGGCCTGGTTCAGCGAAAGGCGCCTTGAAACCTTCGCCGAGATCGCTCCGATCATCGACTTCGTCCCCGGCACCCAGTGGGAAGGACAAGTGATGGTGGGTGTGCGCCTCTACGCGCTCTGAAGCTTTCGCCAACCTGAATTTCTCCCGCGCCCGTGGATCTGGCCCCATCCGGGTGTAGGATGGAGGCAGGAGAAATCAGGTGCCCTTGTCCTCCCGCCACATCCTCATCGTCGACGACGAAGCCGCCATCCGCGACATCCTCGAGGAGGAGTTTGCCACTCTCGGGGCCCACGTCCACTCGGTGGGCTCGGTAAAGCTGGCCCTGGAGCTGCTGGCGCACCGGCCCGTGGATCTGGTGATCTCGGACATCCGCATGCCAGAGGCCGACGGCCTGGATCTGCTGCGGGAGGTGCGCTCCCGCCCCCACGCCCCCCCCGTGGTCTTGATCACCGGCTTCGCTGACATTTCCCTGGCCGAGGCCCACCACAGGGGGGCGGAAGCCGTCTTGAACAAGCCCTTTGACTTGGATGAGGTCTGCGGTCTCGGGTCTCGATTGGTACTGCCCGTGCCTGCGCGCTGGGGGCGGGTGGCCCTAGCGGGCCCCATCCGCGATCTTCAGAGCGCGGACGTGGTGCCTGGCAGAGGTGGCTTCTTGGTGCGGGACGGAAAAGCTCCGCCGGCGGTGGGGGCGGAGGAAACCATCCGGCTGGCCCGCCCCGACGGGCGGTCCCAACGTTTCCGGGTGCTCTGTCAGTGGCACGCCACGGGGGCGCTGGGGCCATTGCCTTGGGGCGCAGAAATCCTGGCCTGGGATGATGCTTCGGCCGCGGTGGGTTGGGAGCATGGGGACGCCACTTCTTTTATTCCGAACAAGTGATCCTAGCGCTATCATGGGGCCCTTCACCCAAAGGAGTCCCCCATGCGTTTGTTGACCGTATCTCTTTGCCTTTTGTTGGGCACCGCCCATGCCGCCAGCTTCAAGTTTAACCAGGACGACGGCGACATCACGTTTGAGATCATCAAGTTCAAAATCGGCAGCAAGGTCGCCGGTTCCTTCAAACAATTCAGCGGCACCGCCGAGATCGACGAGGCCAAGGGCGAGTTGGTGAAAACCAGTGTCACCGTGCAAACCGCTTCCGTGGACACCGCCGAGGCCAAACGCGACGATCACCTGAAGTCCCCCGACTTCTTCGACGTGGCCAAGTATCCCACCATCACCTTCGTCTCCACCGGCAAGCCGGTGAAGATCGGACCTGACTTCAAGCTCCCCGGCAAACTCACCATCAAGGGCGTGACCAAGGACGTGGTGTTCAACATGAAACGTCCCCCCGCGAAGGTCATGGGCTGGATGTTTGAGGGCAGCGCCAAGATCAATCGCCTCGACTACGGCGTCACATGGAACAAGTCCATGGAGCAAGGGGACTGGAAGACGGTCCTGGGCAAGCTCGGCAAGGCCGTGCTGGACGACGAAGTGGACGTGAAGATCAGCATCCTACTTCCTTCGGGAAAGTAAACTTTCCGCACGAGCACCAAAAAAAGAGGAGGGCTCAGCCCTCCTCTTTTTTTGCCGTTCAGAAAAATTCAGCGGCCGCCGGCCAGGGCCCGCAGGGCCTCCAGCTGGGGACGGGTGTCGCGGATGAGGTTGGCGAAGTTGTTCTTCAGCACGTCGATTTCGGCATTCGTGCAGCCGGATTTGAAGTACAGGTTCTGGGTATTGCCCCGGAGCATGGCCTCGTCCACTCGGGCGGTGGCATGGTTGGCGGCACTGAAGAGGTCTTCCTCGCCGCTGGTGAGGGCGGTGCGCATGTTGTTGAGCCCCGACACCAGGCCCCAGCTGCAGACCGTGTAAAACTCCTGGTTCAGACTTTCAAGGTTGGCCGGCAAGGGGATGCCACCTTCGCTGTAGGCCTCGGCCCCGCGGTCGTTGGCGGGATAATGGTGGATGCGGCCCACGTAGATCACGCCGCCGCGGTAAGCGCAGAGGTGGCGCTGGAGCTCATCGGAGTGGGGATCCAAGCAGGCCTCGGGAAAGCGCACTTGGCGGCGCCCGATGCGGATGGCGCGCCACCGGTTGGCCGGGATGGCGGTATACTTGTAGAAGGTGCCTTCCATCAGGTTGACGCTGTACTTGTCCTCGATGCCCTCCACGCGGTCGGTGGTTTCGGTTTCCACGCCCATGAGATGGTAGGAAATGGGCCCGGGCACTTCGGGAACGACGATGCCACGGCGGCCGGGGGTCCGAGTGGTGGTGAAGCGTGACGCCTGGCGAGCGCGGGTTTTCTGGATGGTCAGATCGTACCCCCAGCTGTAGCGGCTGCCACCCAAGTACTTGATGCGCACGGGAGCGCCGAAGTCACGGGAAGAGGTGCTTCCCACTTGGAGTTCTTGGAACGGATCCCCCATCATGCCACCCTCGTCGCTGCTTAAGGCCTTGAGGTGGAAGTCGGGGACCAGGGTGTTGTTGGGGTTGCGCTTGTAGATGACCACCCGGCGCTCCACGGACTCATCGGCGGGCGCCGCCGGGTCTGTGTTGCTGGCCTTCAGAACCGCCACCGCATCCACCAGTTGGGAGTTTTGCTCGGAGAGTCCGCGGGTCAGCCGTCCGGTGGCGACCATTGGGCCCGCGTCGTGGGGATTCTGCTCGATCGCGAACATCGGTGCGGCCAGCCGTTGGATCTCTGTCACAACCGCGGGATCCGCGGAGGCCATCTGGCGGGTGCCTTTCCAGGTGTTGGGGGATGAGCAGCCCACGGCCGCCAGGATCAGGGCGCACAAACTAAAGTTCCTCACGGGTCCTCCTCGTGGCCCAAGGCCACAGTTGATTACCCAGGTAGTGTAACCTTGAACCTCCCATGCGGGGATAGATGGTCAAATGGGTCCACGTTCAAACCTCGTTGCTCAAGTAAAGGAAACCAAGCTTGCTCGCAGGCTTTCAAAAGCTTCGGCGTATTTCCCTAAAAAGCTGGTGGTCCCGCGGTAGCGGGCGAGGCCCTCCACGGCGCCCAGGTAATCGACCTGGGTTATTTGGGAAGCGTGGGCGGAGAGCGCGCGCAGTTTTCCTGGCAGGACGGTGGTGATGTCCACGAAGACTTGGGCGCGGTTGAGGGGATGCCACACTTCATAGCCGAAGACCTCACCCACTCGGTGGGGCGCCAGGCCCGCTTCCGGATACCACGGCCCCGCTGCGCCCCCCACGGCGTCCATGGTTAGTTGCCCCAGCACGCGGTGGTCAGGAAAATGGTCTTGGGGAGAATGGGTAAAGAGCCAGTCGGGGCGGTGCTGCCGCAGCAGCTTGATAAGGGCGATTCTCATTTCGGGAGTGGGGTGGGTGAAGCCGTCCGGGAAGCGCAGGAAAACCAGCTCGTCTATCCCTAAGCGTCGGGCGCCCTCACGCGCTTCCCCCTCGCGCAAGCTTGGATCGCCCCCCTGCTCCCCCGAGGTGAAGAGCGCGGCGGCCAACCGGTAACCCTGGCGCTTGAGCATGAGCGCGGTTCCGCCACAACCAATCTCCACGTCGTCGGGGTGGGCGCCTATGAGCAACGCGGTTTTCACGCCAGCTCCTGCTCCAGTACCCTCCCGATGAGCTGGGAGGCGCGGGGGCCCGTGGGGGGGCGCGAGGGAGGAAGGGGCGGTGCCGCAAGCCCTTCCCGCAGGGCGGAGAGGACGTTGGCGGGTTCCGTGCCCACCAGGCGGGTCAGTCCTTCCTTGAGCCCATCCGCCCTTTCGGTGTGCTGGCGGGCCAGCAACACCCTCTTCCCCAAAAGGGCGGCTTCCTCCTGGATGCCGCCGGAGTCCGTGAGCACCAAGCGGCTTCCAGCCAACAGGCGCAGGAAAGAGGGATAGGGGAGCGGCTGGGCCAACTCCAGGTTGGCAAGTCCTCCCAGCTCAGCTTGCGCCAGCTTCTTCACCCCCGGGTGCATCGAGAAGGTGAAACGCGCGCTCCCGTGCTCCAAGGCGCTTTGCCGGATTGCACGCAACAACGGGGCGAACTGTCCGGCGCTCTCGCGCCTATGCAAAGTGATGACCACGTCGTCGCCCTTGCCGGCCTCACCCAGCATGCCCGCCACCGCGTCGTGGACGGTGTTGCCCACCACGTGCACACGTTCCCCGGGCACCCCTTCGGCTAGCAAGTTGGCCCGGGCTTCTTCATTAGGCGCGAAGTGCAACGAAGCGAGCTTCGCCACGCTCTGGCGGTGGAACTCCTCCGGGAAAGGAGAATCCAGCCGGTGGGTGCGCAGGCCTGCCTCCACGTGGGCGAAGGGCACGCCCCGGTAAAACGACGCCAGGGCCGCCGCGTAGCAGGTGGCGGTGTCCCCGTGGCCCAGCACCAGCGCCGGTGGGAAAGCTCCGAGGTCGGCGCCGATGCGCTCCACCAGTTTCCCCATGAGCGCGGTGAGGCTTTGGCCCGGCAGCATGGTGTTGAGGTTGCCGTCTGGCTCAAGGCCGAAGGCGTCCAAGGCTTGGGCCAAGAGCTCGCGGTGCTGACCGGTGGACAAGAGGCGCACACGGTAGCGCCCTCGCTGGCGGAGCATGCGCACCAGCGGCGCCATTTTGACGGCCTCAGGGCGCGTGCCCACGAGGACGGTGATGGCCGGCTTCATGGGGTCCTCGGATAGCAATGCAGCTCCAGCGTTTCCACGGACGAATGGTTCCTCAGCTCAAGGCGCGCCCCTCCTGGCTTCAAGTACAATAGTCCCCGGAGGACCGGGCCTTCGTCGGAAGTTTCATGGAGTTCAAAAGGGGAGCCGCGAACGAAGAACCCCTGGCTGCCATTGGGGCGATTCCAGCAGGGACGACGGTTATCGTGAATGGCGAAGAACGTGTCTTCATCGTTCAGGTACAGTGCGAAGCTGCCACTGCAGACGTGGGGATCGGGAATGACCAGCTCGCAGACCAGGGACCCCGCTTGGGCGGACAGGACGGGAGTGGACAGAATGAAGGTGACAAGCAATCTTTTCATAAGAGCTCCTAATGGCAGTGCAGTTGGGATTTACGGAATGCTTCCATTTCCAGCGTAGCCCGCGAGTCGTCTTCGAAGCTCAAAGAAGCTTTAAAGGCCCCACCTTCCACGCGGACGACCCCTTCCAGGTCGAGGGGACCGATTCCGGAGGTGTAGCCCCGCGCCTGGCGTTTCCCGATCCAGCAACCGGCGGTGCGGTCATCCAACTCGAAGGTGTGGTTCTCGCGGTCGATGATGAGGATCAGCTTCCCATCGTTGCAAGGGTTGGGGCGGGGATCCGCCAGCACGCAGACCAGGGTGTCGGCCTGGGCGGCGGCAACGGACATCAGAGACAGAGCCAGAAGCATGGTTTTCATGGAAACCTCCTTGGGCCCAAATTACCTGCGGGAGATGTTGCCGAATATCGAATGATCGTGCTAATCCGTTTCCGTTGTGGAAACAATTCGTCTGCGTCATTTCCTCACCACCGCCCGCGCTGGGGGCGTGCGCCCCGCGGCCGTCCTCCTGGGCATCACGCCAGGCGGGCTTTCAAAATCCCTCAAGGTCCTGGAGCAGGAGCTGGGCTTTTCGCTCTTCGTGCTTCAGGGGCGCGGACTCACCCTCAGCGACCAGGCACGGGCCTTCCTTCCTCGGGCGGAGGCCTGCCTGAAAGAGGTGGAGCGCTTGTTGAGCGGGGAGCCGGCCAGGCCCGCCCTGCGGCTGGGGACCTTCGAGGTCTTTTCCACCCACCTTTTGCCCGCGATCCTCGCAGGGCTGGAGGGGGACCTGCTGGTGAAGGAACTTTTGCCAGGGCGGATGGAGGAAGCCGTGGCCAAGGGGCTGGTGGACGTGGCCCTCACCTACGAGCCCGTGCCCTACGAGGGGGTGGAGCACCTGAAGGTGGCGAGATTTCCCATGGGGGTCTACGCCATTCCTGGCGTCTTCGACTCACTACCGCCCGCCGAAGTGCCCTTCGCCGCCCCGGCCCTGCCCTTGGAAGGCGCGGCCAGTGGGGCGCGCGGGTTGGACGGGTGGCCGGAGGAGAAGCTCCGTCGGAACGTCACGGTGCGGGTGGACCTGCTCGAGAGCGCGCTGGCGCTGGTGCGCGCGGGAAAATGCGCGGTCTTTCTACCCGGGCCGGTGGCGCGGGCGCATGGGGGGATGGTGGAGCTCCCCGGATTCGGCAAGGCCCGGGTGGTGCGGGACGTGTTCTTGGTCAAGCGTCTGGGAACACCCGAGGACGCGCGGCTTAAGCGCCTGGCCAAGAACCTTCGCGGGATCTAGAACTTCACTTCCCGCAGATAGTGGCAGGTGTACCCACCGGGATTCTTCTTCAAGTAATCCTGGTGGTACTCCTCCGCGGTCCAAAAGGGCCCCGCGGACACGATCTTGGTCACCACCGGTTTCTTCCAGGCCCCACTCTTGTCCACCCGGGCGATCACTTGTTCGGCCACCCGTCTCTGCTCGTCCGAATGCACGAAGATGGCGGAACGATATTGCGTGCCCACGTCGTTGCCCTGGCGGTCCAACGTGGTGGGGTCGTGCATGCGGAAGAACCACTCCAAGAGCGTCTCGTACTTGAGTTTGGCGGGATCGAACTCCACTTCCACCGCCTCGGCGTGGCCGGTGTTACCGGTCTTCACCTGCAGGTAGGTGGCTTTCTCCACGTGGCCGCCGGTGTAGCCCACTTGGGTGGACACCACCCCTGGGATGGCGCGGATGATGTCCTCCATCCCCCAGAAGCATCCCCCGGCCAACGTGGCTTTTTCCGTTTGCATCTTCGCTTCCCCTTGCAGGCTGAACGCCACCATGAAGGCGGCCAAAAAAGTTTTCATACCCCTTTTATACGCCCAAACCCGCGGTTTGCCAGGGGATAGATGGCGCCTATGGACCCATCAAAACTAACGATTTTCCCTAGTTCCCTTTCAGGGCGAAAGTAGGTCAACGACAAAGACCAAAGGAGGTTTTTATGTTGAGCATCGGACAACAATTCCCGTCTTTCCAACTCAAGGGCGTGGTGGGCACCGACCAGAGCACGGCCTTCATCGACGTCCACAACAAGACCTACGAGGGCAAGTGGACCGTGGTGTTCTTCTACCCCAAGGACTTCACCTTCGTGTGTCCCACCGAGATCAAGGGTTTCGGCGACCTGAACCGTGAGTTCAAGGACCGGGACGCCCAGGTGCTCGCCGTGTCCACCGATTCTGAGTTCGTGCACCTGGCGTGGAAGCAGTCTCACAAGGACCTGAAGGACCTGCCTTTCCCCATGCTGGCGGACATCCGGCGCGACCTCACCAACGCGTTGGGTATCGCCGACGCCGCGGAAGGCGTGGCCCAACGGGCGACCTTCATCGTGGACCCGGGTGGCATCATCCGCTTCGCCATGGTGACGGACATGAACGTGGGCCGCAACCCCCAAGAGGTGCTGCGGGTGCTCGACGCCCTGCAGACGGACGAGCTGTGCCCTTGTAACTGGAAAAAAGGCGAAGACACCATTCACGTTTGAGGAGGACCTATGAACGTTGAAGGACTCAAGGATCTACTAAAGGACTATGCCAAAGACATCCGGCTCAACCTGGGCAACGTGCTCGGGGAGGAGCCGGGTGGGCTCTCGGAGGAACAACGCCTGGGGGTTTTCCTCGCCAGCGCCTATGCCACCCGGCACCCGGAGTTGGTGGACGCGGCCGAAAACCTCACCGAGACGTTGCCAGAGACCACCAAGAATGCGGCGAAGCTCGCCGCCACCCTGATGGCCATGAACAACGTCTACTACCGCTTCGTGCATCTGAACGAGGACGAGGAGTTCGCGAAACTTCCGGCCAAGCTTCGCATGAACGGCATGGCCAACCCAGGCGTGGATAAGAAAGATTTCGAGCTCATGAGCCTGGCGGTTTCCGCCATCAACGGCTGCGGGATGTGCATGAAGTCCCACCGTCAGGTGCTGGAGAAGCACGGGGTGGAGAAAACGCCGATCCAACACGCCGTGCGGATCGCCGCCACCGTGTCCGCCACCGCCCAGGCCCTGCTGATCAATTGACGTCGGGACGGCGCGCAGGTATCCCCTAAACATGGCACAAAAAGGCGCGGCGGCATTCGACGCCCATTATCGGCAGGCGTATGGGAGCAGGTGGGATGGCCTGCGGAAGGCGTTGCTGGAGGAGAAGCGCCATGCGGTGGTGTTCGGGCAAGTCCCCCCGGAGGGCATCCCGGGCCAGGCTTTGCCATGGTTCCCGGGCGCCTTCGCGCTGGATGGGCGCACGGAATTCCCCAACGCCCGCTGCTATTTCATGGATGCGGCTTCCCTCTTGCCCGTTTTGGCGCTGGATCCCCAACCGGGCGAGCGGGTTCTGGACATGTGCGCGGCCCCGGGCGGGAAGAGCCTCCTCATCGCCTGGGCCTTGGGCGCCTCCGGCGAGCTTACCGCCAACGACCGCTCCCCGGAGCGGCGGGGGCGTCTCAAGAAGACCTTGGAGGAGCTCACGGTGGCAGGCGCGCGTCCCCAGATCCAAGTCACGGGACATGCGGCCGAGCGCTGGGGCCTCCACCACCCGAACAGTTACGACAAGATCCTGCTGGACGCCCCCTGCTCCTCCGAGCGCCATGTGTTGGAAGACCCCAAGGAACTTGAAAACTGGTCTTACAAGCGCCCCACGCGCTTGTCGGGGGAGCAGTTCGCCCTTCTCTGCTCGGCCTTGGATTCGGCCAAGCCTGGGGCCACCATTGTGTACTCCACTTGTGCCCTAGAGCCGCGTGAGAACGACGGGGTGGTGGCGAAACTGTTGGAACGGCGGGTGGGGAAGGTGGAGGTCAGCGCTTGGGAGAGTCCGCTGGGGGGGCGCACGGTGCATGGGTGGCGCGTGCTTCCGGACCGGGATGGGTGGGGGCCATTTTACTTGTCGTGCTTACGCAAGCTTTAAGCAGCTGAGCTTTTCTCACATGCTCCCCGCTCAGGGCGAGACACACGATCAGCCTGTCCCTGGGCGACAGGCAGGATACTGATCATTAACGCGCGACCACCTCCGCAGCGGAGGTGAACCTGCGTTAAGTCGGCAACCGCCAATCAATCGGCGCGATCCCATGCTGTTTCAAATATGAATTAGTTTTCGAAAACGGCTTGGAACCAAAGAATCCCCGATACGCCGACAACGGTGACGGATGCGGGCTTTTCAACACCAAATGCTTGGCCCTATCTACCGCCGCCGCCTTCTTCTGCGCCGGGGATCCCCAGAGGATGAACACCAGGTGCTCGCGCCGCTGGTTCAAGAGCGAGACGATTCGGTCCGTGAACTGTTCCCACCCACGGCCGTGGTGGGACGCGGCTTGTCCGGCCTGCACGGTGAGCACGTTGTTCAGGAGTAACACTCCCTGGTCGGCCCAGTGCTGGAGGATGCCGTGCTTGGGTGGCTCGATGCCTAGGTCGGACTTCAACTCCTGGTAGATGTTCACCAACGACGGCGGCACCGGCACGCCCCGTTGGACCGAGAAGCATAGGCCATGGGCCTGGCCAGGTCCGTGGTAGGGGTCTTGCCCAAGGATCACCACTTTGACCTTGTCGAAAGGGCAGCTGTCCAGGGCGCGGAAAATGTCGTCGCCGGCAGGGTAGATCTGTTTGCCCTTGTCGGCTTCCGCTTTCAAAAAAGCTTTCAGCTCCACCATGTAGGGGAGGGTGAATTGGTCTTCCAGCAAGGCTTTCCAAGAGGCTTCCAGCTTGATCACCGGGGCAATTTACCTTGTGCCCCGAATGAGGGTCAATGTAGCATTTTCCCATGGATGCTCGGCGCTACGTCATCGCGGACATGGAGGCCACCGGCCTGGGCCCCGAGCGGCAGATCATCGAGGTGGCGCTGCTCACCTTCCGGGACGGAAAACTGACCGACGTCTACGAAACCCTGGTCAACCCGCTGGTCCCCCTGCCTGTTCGGATCCAGGAACTCACGCTCATCCATCCCCGCGAGTTGGAAACCGCGCCCAAGCTCTATGAGATCGCCGAGGCCATCCACGAGCGCTTGCACGACGCCACCTTCGTGTCCCACAACGTGGCCTTCGATTGGCCCATGTTGGCCGCGCCCTTTGAACAGATGGGCCTCCCCCTCGCGAAGACCCGCCAGCTGTGTACGCTCCAGATGGCGCAGGAGTTGGTACCTGGTCTCAAGGACTACACGCTAGAGGCGCTCTGCAAGTTCTTCCGCATCAAGGCGCCCACCCGCCACCGGGCCATGCCGGACGCGCGGGCGACGCTGGAACTGTTCAAGGCCCTGGACGAGTTGCGCGCTCCCTACCGTCCGGGAGCCGCGCGCTACTTCATGCCGGAGCACGAGGCGGCGCTTAAAGATATTCCCAAGCAAGCGGGCGTCTTGCGCTTCTTCGACGCCCCAGGCGCCGCCCTGCGAGTGGAGGCCTGCGAGGACATGCGTGAGCGTGCGGAGGAGCTGCTCAACGTACGCCCCGAGACCCGTGAACTGCGGCAAGCCTGCGCCCGCTTGGAACATGAGCCGACGGGGTCAGCGCTCATCGCCGGCTTCCTGCGCGGACGCGCCATGAACCCACGCTGGCGTTGGATGATCAGCCTGGCCAGGGACGAGCATGGCCGCTCCCTCTTCCAGCTGGAAAGGTTTCGCCCCGATGGGCGTGGCCGTTGGTTCTTCGAAGCTCACGCCCCCGCCAAACAGAAACTCAAGGGCCTCGAGGCGCAGTACCCACGGCATGACTATGCCTACCGCGAAGGCGGCCCGGACAAGGGGGAAGTGCTCGAGCATAACCGCGTGGTGGAGAACCTGCTGAAGGAAACCCGCTTCCCGGAGGAGAACCTGCTGTTATGGGGTCCTGGGCGTCGCCTGGGCGAGTGGTCTTACGTGCTCGTGCGTGGAGGACGACTCTTCGGGTGGGGCCACGACGAAATAGCTCCCGAGGCCGCACTGGTACGGCCCGAGGCCGTCATCCACCGACGCACGGGCCGCATTCCCACGGAAGAAATCCTCGCCATTCGTTATCTCCGCGAACACCGGGAAAACCGCCACAAGCGGGACCAGTGGCGCGCCCTGAAGGAAAAAACATGTTGATGCTGCTACTTGTATCCGTCGTCCAGGCCGCCTGCAACCATGGCAGTGACCGCTTCAACTGCGTGTCCTTCGACCACGCCTACGATGGGGACACCATCCAGGTGGATCTGCCCGGCGTGCACCCGTATTTCGGTTCCGACGCCAAGGTTCGGGTCATGGGGGTGGACACCCCCGAGAGGAAAGGGAAAACCGACTGCGAGGTCCGCCTGGCCCGCATTGCCCAGAAGCTAGTGGATTCCGAGCTCCGGCACGCCAAGCGCATCGATCTGCAGCTACATAGAAACGGCAAGGGCAGGGTTAAGCACGAGAAATTCGGGCGGATCCTCGCCTCGGTCCTCTATGACGGCAAAGACCTGAGCGAAGTCCTGGTCAAAAACCGCCTGGCTGTGCCCTACGAAGGGAAGAAGAAAAACCGCGTGGACTGGTGTAAACTGGGGGCAACCTACCTCAAGTGAGCCATCCATGTCCGACGTGAGCCTGTTTCGTTCCACCAAACTCTTCACCGGCTTTCCCTGCACCCACCGCCAGTGGCGGGCAGAGTCCCACTGCCGCTTCGTGCATGGGTACTCCCGCAGTTTTCATTTCGAATTCGCCTGCAAGGAGCGCACGGTGGAAGGTTGGGTAGTGGATTTCGGGGGACTGCAGGACGTGAAGGCCTTCCTCGAGCACCACTTCGACCACACGTTCTTGGCCGCCGCTGACGATCCCGAACTCAAAGTCTGGCAGGACTTGGATAAGCGGGGGGTGATCCAGCTGCGCGTGCTTCCCAACCCAAGCATGGAGGGCACCGCCGAGTGGGTGTGCCAGCAGGTGGACGACATGCTGAAAAAGAAAACCCAGGGACGCGCCTGGGTGACTCGGGTGGAAGTGCGGGAGAACGAGAAGAATTCCGCGGTCTACACGCCCAAGGCTTAGTAAGGATCCATCTGGCAGGCGTGGTCGATTGTCCGCACCAGCGGGTGGCCCAGGGTATCGCCCGCAAAACACCCCACGCTGCCATCACCCAACTCCACCACCACGAACACTCCCTCCGCCACGCAGTCCTCGCTCACAGCGGGGGTCAAGCGCGCATCTTCGGCGTCTCGCACGTAGCAGCTATAGACTCCGTTTCCGTCGAGGTCGTGGGCCTGGAAAACCACCAAGCCAGTGGCGGCGTGGGCCAAGCCAAGGGTGAGTGAAGAGGCGAGTAGCCATTTCATAGGGGGTCCTGGTGCATGTTTGTGGGCCGGTAGTACCACCGGCCCACGGGGCACTCAAGGGACGCTGTAGATTCTACCGGCAATAGTCGCGGGAAACTGCCCGGCGGGACATCGGGCGCCCATCGCGGCTGGAGGGGTGGCAGCTATAGATGCCGTCGCCGTCGAGATCAAAGCTGGCGTAGGACACACCACACCACTCACGGCTGACGGGACGCGCTGACATCGGGCGCCCACGGCGGTCTGAGGGGTGGCATTGGTAGATGCCATCGCGGTCCAGGTCGACGGCAGCGTAGTAATCGCCACACCAGGAATGGCTAACTGAGCGCGCCGACATCGGGCGTCCATAGCGGTCTGAGGGGTGGCATTGGTAGATGCCGTTGCGGTCCAGGTCCAAGGCAGCGTAGTAATCGCCACACCAGGAATGACCAACTGAGCGCTCTGACATCGGCCGCCCCTGAGAGTCCGAAGGATAGCATGAATGAATCCCATCACCATCCAGGTCCAGACTGACGAAGTAAGAGGCAAAAGCGGCCGGAGCGCAAACGAGGGCGAGGGCGGCGAGAAGTGTCTTCATAGGTGGTCCTCCTGGTGGTGTGGGCCCACACTAGGGTTGAATACCGGGACCCGTCGTCCCCATTGAAATGTTTGCCCGCCGAAAACCGTTACCTATCCGTAAAACACCAAAAGGCCCGGCATTCGCCGGGCCCATCAGAAGACCTTAAGTGCGTCCTCAGGATTACAGGTTCTGGGAGATGAAGCGCCCGGCCTCGTCGCGGTAAACCACGTTGCCGTTGGAGAGCTCCTCGCCCGCGATCCATGCCAGAAGCTTACCGTTGTTGCGGCCATCGGCGGAGTCGCGCACCACCAGCACTGGGTGCTCGAAGTTGCTCCATTCCTCCAGTTCGGCCTTGGCCCAGTTCACAAAGCGGCCTTCGTGGCGGATGACGTAGACGGTCTCACGGTCGCCGTCGCGGTCCAGGTCGATTTGCTCGAAGCCGGCGGTGAGGCGGTCGTCCACGGATTGCCAGGTCACGAACTGGCCCCGGGCGTCGCGGATGACCAGGCGCTGCTGCTCGCGGGACATGCCGGCCACGCGGAACTTCTCGATTTTGCCGGTGTAGCCGGTGACGAAGCGGCCGTTGGCCTTGCGGGCGACCCACACGGAGGTGTCGTCCTCGTACCATTGCTCGCTGGTGAGCTCGGCGTGGGAGACGAAGCGGCCGTGCACGTCGCGCACGACGAAGGGGATGGACTCGCCGTTCATCCAAGACTCGATCTTGGAAGCGGCGAAGGCGTTGGTAGAAAGAGCGAGGGCGAGGGCGATCAGCGTTTTCATAGTGGAACCTCCGGGTTCGGTTGAATGGAATTCAGTGGCGCCTTTTTAGGCCCCGGGAGGGTTCTTGTTAAGCAGATAGAGGAAATGCTTTCGATCTAGAAAATAGATGGGGCTCGGAATGCCCCCGCGAGGTTCAGCGGCGGGCGAGGATCAGGGCCCAGGTGGAGGCGCCGCTGCCGCACACGCTGGAGCGGAGGGTGGCACTGCCGGTGGTGACGCCGACGCGCTGGAAAATCCCGCGCACCAGTTCCGCGTCGGCGCCCGAGAGGGCGGCTCGGCGGGGAAGCCCGCCCAGGGGGCGCCAGGTGAGCAGCACGGACTTGTCGCGCACGGTGGCCAGGGTGGCATAGTCGGCGCACAGAACCGCTCGGCCGGTGGCACGCACGTCGAGGCGCAGGTAGAGTTCGTTGAGGGCATACTCTTCGGTGGGTTCCAGGGCCACGGTCCGGGAACTAACGCTGGCCGAGGCGGTGTGGGCACAAAGGGCGAGCAGCATGATGCCGATCAGGGCGAGCCTTCTCATGGGAAACTTTCTCCTCAGGTGGGGTTGCGCGCTTATAAGCGAAAAATCGTTTTTACGCGCGTGAAATCTCCCACGGGCGTAAATTTTTCACGCGCGTTTGCCATCGGCGCGCGCACGGTTTCTACTCTCGGGCCATGGCCCACGCGTTCCTCACATACCCCACGCTGATGCGGCAGCGGCGCTTCGCGGGGAAGCTCTTCGCCCTGGAGGTCATCCGCGATCTGGACGAGGCTATCGACCTTTTATGCGAGCATCTGGGGGAGGGCGCCCAGGCCGACCCTTTCGCGGAGGACCAGTGCCCTTACTTTGGCATCCTCTGGCCCGCGGCCGAAGGCCTGGCGACACACCTGGCGGCCCACCCGGAGTTGCTGCGGGGACAACGGGTGTTGGAGCTGGGCTGCGGCTTGGCCCTGCCCTCCTTGGTGGCGGCCCACTTGGGCGCTGAGGTTTTGGCCACGGATTTCCATCCCCAGGTGGAAGAGTTCCTGGAGCGGAACAACCGGCATTGCAGCTTGCGGGTGCCTTTCAGGCGCCTGAACTGGCGCGAGGAGGGGATTTCGGAGCGCTTCCCGGTGGTCATGGGATCCGACGTACTCTATGAGTCCCGCCACCCTGGCGACGTGGCGGCGGGTCTGCTTCGTTTCGTGGAACCCGGGGGACTGGTGCTCCTGGCGGACCCAGGGCGGGCCTACTTGAAGCCGTTTTTGAGGGCCATGGAGGAGCGGGGACTGCCGGGAGAGAGGAGCGAGTACCAGATCGAGGAGACGTTGGTCAGCGTGTACGCTTTCCGCGTTCCCTGAGGTGAGTGGGTCTAGGCAAAAGACTGGATGGCGCAGAAGGCGAGGACGAAGAGGAACAGGATGCGCATAAGGTCTCCGGGGAAGGACCGGCTATGTAGCACGGCCTTTCCCCAGGAACCAACGGGAATTTACTGGTACTTGACGCCGCAGCCGTAAGCCTTCGTTTCGGCCTGGGCGGGTTTGCGGCCGGCCAGGGTGGCATCAAGCGCCGCGGCAACGAAATTCACTGCCCCTTTGACGTCGGCCTGGTCGGTGGAGGGTCGGCTGTCGATGGCGCCCTGGTAAACCAAAACCCCGTCTTTATCGATCACGTACATGTGGGGGGTGGTTTTGGCCCCGTAGATCTGACCCACCTTGCCGGTGGGATCCAGCAGGATGTCGCTGGCCGCGGACTTGTTTTGGGCCTTCTCGGTTTTGGCCCCGTTGACGTCCACGTGCCCTTGCTTGCCCGGGGCGGAGGAAACCACGGAGAGCCACACCACGCCCTTGTCGGTGTATTTGCGCTGGAGGGCCTGCATGTTGCCGGAGTCGTAGTGTTTGCGCACGAACGGGCAGCCATGGTTAAGCCACTCGAGGACTACCGTGCGGCCTTTGAGGGCGGCGAGGTTCACCACCTGGCCGGAGGCGCCGGGAAGACTGAAGGCGGGGGCCTGGGTGCCCACGTCCAGGGCCAAAGTACGGCCTGCGGTGAGGAGTAAGCAGAGGGCGAAGAAGGTTTTCATGGATTCTCCTTGAAAGGGTGACTCCATGGTGGGCGGACCCAGGGTAGATGTAAAGATTCCCGGCGGCTTCCCTAAGCGGATTTCCAAGAGATATGCTCGTTTCATGCTTCGCTTCGTGTTGGCCCTGTGGCCCCTCCTGAGCTTTGCCAACCCGTATCCAGACCCCAAGCTGGTCCACTCGCAGCCGATCCCCAAATCTCGCCCGGAACCCGAGCCCGTCTTGGAGCTGCCCGCGGGCCTTCCGGTGACCCGCATTCAGGTGGACTGGGCCGAAGGGGAGACCTACCTGGTGGGCAAGGTGGTGGGGGAGAACTCCGGCACCGCAGGGCTCGCCCGGGCCGCGCTCAAACCTGACCCCTACGGCTCCTACCGGGCCGAATTCACCACCGGCGGGCGCACCTACCACGACGCCCTCGGCACGGGGAAAGAGTTCCGGAAGCTCGTGCGCGGCCTGACCTTCCGCTTTCCCGTGGCCCCCGCCGCGGGAAGCCTGAAGGTGTGGGCAGAGAATCCCGAGTCCGGTGTGATGGAGTTGGTGTTGGAACAGGATATCACCGCTGAGGCGGTGGAGCCCGTTTCCTTACCGCTGGTGGAAGTCCGGCCATTGCGCTCAGCGACCCAACAACCCTCGCTTCTCGTCAGCATCTACGCCGAAGGCTACGAGGCCTCCCGCAAGGAGCGCTTCTTCCAGCGCGCCCAGGCGGTGGTGGACACCCTGGCCCGTCATCTCCCGGGGCATGAGCGCCTGAGCTTTCAAGCGGTCTTCGCGCCCTCCGCCACCCGCCTGGGCAGCGCCCGCAATTTAGGGCCCGTTCCCGTGAGGCGCGACAGCTTCCTGGGCCTCTACTTTCCCCATTGGAACGCCTTCGGCCGCTGGTACCACGTGGTCTACGCCACCGATCAGCACCAGTACCGCACGGGTCTGGCCAGCGCGCCGTACGACCACCCCATCATCCTCATCGACAGCTCCGAGTACTGGGGTGTCGGCAACTACAAGGAACTCACCGCCATCCCCGCCGAGAGCGGGCAGTTCAGCTACCTCTTGCTCCATGAGTACGGCCACTATTTGGGCCTCAACGAGGAGTACAGCTTCGGGGGCCGCACCGAGCTGGAGTTCGCCCCGGGCATCCGGGAGCCCTGGAGCCCGAACATCACCTTTCACCCACGTGCCGGCGAGCTGAAATGGGAATCCTTGGTGCCCGCGGGCACTCCGCTGCCCACGCCCCGCGGCCATCGCTCCGTAGGGGCATTCGCCGGCGGCTATGCCGAATCACCTCCTCTGAGCGCCTCCCACAAGCCGGTACAAGATGAGTGCGTGATGAACGCCGGCGGGCCCTTCTGCCCGGTGTGCGCCCATGCCGTGCGGGCCCAACTCGCCAAAGACGTTGGCGAATAGCGAAGCTTTCCCCATAATAAAAAGAAGTTAAAGACGAACACCTTGCAGGGAGGCATGGATGCGCGTGAAGTACCTGGGTCACCTGGGCCTGATTCTGTTGGCGGGGCTCCTTGCCACCTTCTTACCCGTGGTCGCGCAAACCAAGACCGGAGATCCGTTGAATCCCGGCGACACCGCGTGGCTGTTGACCGCCTCGGGCTTGGTGCTCCTGATGACGCCGGGTTTGTCGTTCTTCTACGGCGGCATGGTTCGACGCAAAAACGTTATCTCCACCATGCTCCAGTCGGTGGTCGCCCTGGGTGTGGTCACCGTGGTGTGGATCTCCGTGGGTTTCTCCCTGTGCTTCGGCGAATCCATCGGCGGGATCATCGGCGACCCGCGCACCTTCTTCATGTTCCAAGGTGTGGGCATGGCCACCCACCCGGACTTCTCGCCCACGATCCCCTTCGCTTTGTTTTCCCTGTTCCAACTCAAGTTCGCCATCATCACTCCGGCGCTGATCTCGGGCGCCTTCGCCGAACGCGTGAAGTTCTCCAGCTACCTGGTGTTCATGGCGCTGTTCGCGATCTTCATCTACCCGCCGCTCGCCCACATGACCTGGCACCCGGACGGTTTGCTGCGTAACTGGGGCGTCTTAGATTTCGCTGGCGGCACCGTGGTGCACATCTCTGCGGGCATGGCCGCCTTGGCCGGCTCGTTGTATCTCGGGCCTCGCAAAGAACAGTCCCACGAGGCCGCGCACATCCCTTACGTGATCCTGGGCACGGGCCTTTTGTGGTTTGGTTGGTTCGGCTTCAACGCCGGCTCAAGCCTTGCCGCCAACGAGACCGCTGTCCTCGCGTTCCTCAACACCAATACCGCTTCTGCGGTGGCGATGATCACCTGGATGTTCTTTGACCGTTTGCGCGGCCGCCCCGCCTCTGCCCTTGGTGCCTGTATCGGCGCCGTGGTCGGTTTGGTCGCGATCACCCCCGCCGCGGGCTTCGTGAACATCGGCTCCTCGATCTTGATCGGTTTCATCGCTTCGTTGGTCTCCAACCTCGCCCTGGGCGTGAAGGCCAAGGCGGGCATCGATGATACGCTCGACGTCTTCCCCTGCCACGGCCTGGGCGGCATCGTAGGTATGATCCTTACTGCGGTCTTCGCCAAGGACGTGGGGCTCATGTATGGCGAAACCAAGACCTTTCTGTACCACCTGCTGGCCCTGGTGATCGTCATGGCGTTCACCTTTGTGGGCTCTTACCTTCTGTACTTCGTGAGTAACCTCATAGAGCCCATGCGGGTCAATGAGGAAGACGAGCGGAGAGGGTTGGATGTGTCTCAGCATGGGGAGCGGATTTAAGCGCGAAAAAAGAAAGGGGCCCTTAAGGGCCCCTCGTGCTGACACTCGCTCAGTAGTTTCTGCGTTGGGGGAGTCCGGCCAGCCACACCGCCCGGCCTTCAACGCATTGGTACAAGTCGATGTTTCCGCCGGTCCTCGGGACGAAGCGCCAATCGCTCTGCACGTCGTTGCAGGTGCCGTCGTCGGTGTAGATGGTGACGCGGCGGGCGCTGTTGCGAATGGTGCGGGCCGCGTTCCCGATGATCTCAAGTTCCGTGGCATAGGGGGAGAGACGCCCAGCAAGCATGGAGCGGGGGTAGAACACGGTGTTCGGGCCGCCTTCCTCGATGCCAAAGATCTCCTCGGCCGAGAAGCTGGTCCCACCAACTTTGCGGGCCACGGAGCGGAGGGCCTCGTTGAAGGCTGCGGCGGGGTCATGCTTCAGGTCGTAGAAGGCGCGGACCAAGTGGATGCTGTCGGTCTGGGCGCCGGTCAGGAGCTTGTTCAACTCGTCGTCAAACCGGAGCACCTTGGAGAGGTCCTCGCGCTTCTCACAAAGGTAGAGGGCCTCGTGGATCAGGACCAGGGCACGGCCTCGGGTGTCCAGGCGGAAGAAGTCCGGCACCACGCTGGTCTGCTCACGGTTATTCCCGCAGCGGGCGAAGAGGGGGTTGCGGCTGGAAAGATCGGAGTAAGCATAAACCACGAAGTTGGAGGGCAGCTGTCTTACGCCCAGGGCCTCGCGGTAGTCTTCATGGATGCGGCGGATGGTGGCGGACGCCTGGCCTTCCCGGGTGATGACGTATTCGGCCGGAGTATTCAGCACCAGCTGAGTGAGGTGGATCTTCATCAGCGGACCGACTTGCAACCCATCGATGATGCGGGCGATTTCGCGGGCGACCGCGGGGGAGAGAACTTCCGTGGCCTCACGGCTGGGCACCATGCCCGCTTGGGCGACAGTTTGGCAGATGGAGTTGGTGCATACCCCTGCACCACCGCCGCCGCCCGAGGCGCCGCCCGTGTCGGCCTGGTTGCGAACCTGCGCCATAGCGCTGAAGTTCAAGGAGAGAAGGAGGGCCGCGCCCCAGAGCTTTTTCGCGTTCGACATAATGGACTCCTTGTGACCATGTTAAGTCGGAATTGACTTGTGGCAGCAAAATAATCTGACTTGGCGTGTCGAGAAAGGTTAAGTTAATAAATCAAAAGCCGACAAGTTAACCAAGGGTTAATTTAATATAAATTACAAATAGATATTAGTTAGTCTTCAGTCCCTGTTACATCTCGCGAACGAGTTTCACCATGGAAAAACTACAGGCCTCCAGCATCTTCGAGTTCACGAGCTACGTGGACTATCTCAAGGCCCGCTCCGGCCCCAAGGCCCGTTCCGGCTTTTGGTCGGCGCTGGCCGAGGCCTGCGGGGTCAACAGCGCCTTCATCAGCCAGGTGACGGCGAGACAGAAGGATCTGGCCCTGGAGCAGGCTGAGCGGGCCACGCGCTTTTTGGGACTCACCACGCTGGAGGCGGAGTTTTTCCTGCTGCTTGTTCAGCGGGAGCGGGCGGGCACGCCGGAGTTGCGCTCGTATTTTTTACGCAAGCTTGAGGAGACGCAGTTTAAGGCCCGCTCCAACTTGAAGAACCGCCTGAGCGGCTTCAAGGAGTTCACCCCGACGCAACAGGCGATCTACTACGGGCATTGGGGCTACACCGCCATCCACATCGCGCTCACGGTGCCCACGTTGCGCACGCCCCAGGCCCTGATGGCGAAGCTCGGGCTGGAGCGGGATTTCGTGGCCGAGGTGCTGGAGTTCTTGGTTGAGAACGGGCTCGCCACCTTCGATGGCTCCGAATACCGTCCCACCTCCAAGCTGGTGCACCTGGACCGCCGCTCCAAGCACATCCACCGCCATCACCTGAACTGGCGCGTGCGCTCGCTTTTGGCGCTGGACGAGATGCGGGATGAGAACCTGCACTACTCGGTGGTGGTGTCCCTCTCCGAGGCCGACTACCGCCGCTACCGGGAGAAGCTGCTGGAGTTCACCAAGCAGTTCATGGCCGACATCAAGGATTCTCCTGAGGAAACCCTGGCCGGTTTCACCTTCGACTTCTTCAAGGCCGCGGGTCGGGGATAGGGGAGCGGAAAGGGCAAACATTGCCCGTCCCTTCCGCTCGCCCACTGGCTTAAACTAGGAAGGTTATGGGTCTCCCCCGGTCCCTTCCCATTCTCGTGCTTTCGGTTGCCCTGACGGGTGGTTTTGCCGCGCGTGCCGACGACGAGGTTGACTACTGCCGCGAGAGCCGCATCACCCCCATGCCCGCCATGCAGGACCAGGACGGGCTGGCCACTTGCTACGCCAACGTGGCGGCACTTTTGCTGCAGAATCGCTTGAGCAACCAGCGCATCCGGCGCCAGGAGGAGACCTACCAGCGGGAGCTGGCGGCCTGGGAGGCAGAAGAGAGCCAGCGTCTGCGGGAGCAACCGGCCGACGTGCCCGTCACCACCCAGCCGCGTCCTCGCCCGGAGCATCCCCGTCCTCCGGCCGCCGCTCCACCCATTTCCTATCAACACCTCTCGCTCATCCAGCTTTTGGACAAGCGCCAGAGCACTGCGGCCACGGACGAGTTCGGTCTCACCCGGCAGGTGGGGCCCACCACCAGAGTACTGGAGACTGAGCGGGGCATGGTGTGCGCACCGCTGGAGTCCGCCAGCCGCCATGGCTACTGCACTGCCCAGAGCTTCGGGCACGACGCCACTGAGGATACGGTGAACGTGCAGCGCTACGTGCTGCTGGAGCTAGGCCGTTTCCTGGACGAGCAGAGCGGGAACGACTTGATCCTGAACCTCGCGCGGGACGTGGATTACGCCCGATCCGTGCGCGACCGCTTGGCCTTCCAGCTCGCTAGCCGCAACGTCCTGTGCCGCCCCCAACCCGGAGAGCGGCCTGTGGACACGAAGGCCCGCTTCATCGCCCGCCGCATGCTCACGCGCCTGGCCCACGGACTAGCCAGCGGCAATCCGTACTACGCGGGCCTTTCGCCCGAGCAGCGCCAGCAGGTGCGCGAGCGGCTCTTCACCAACGGCAACCCCACCCAAGGGCCCAGCTCCCAGGCCTACAAGAGCTTCATGCAGATCTTGCTGGGACTGCCGGGGCAAACATGCGCGGTGGAAAGGGCCAAACGCCTGGACCCCGAGGCCCGTTGCGGTGGCCCCATCTCCTGGGCCGAAGGCTACCGGGCCCGGGATTACAACGAAACCAGTGATGACTCGCGCATCCCGAGGGAAAACGTGGAAAGTGACGAGGCCCTGGTGTGGCGGCTCATGCGCGACATGGGGCTGGATCTCCCCGCGCCCCCGGAGTTTCCCACCCACAATACCCATATAGCCGCCGACCTGGCCGCTTGGAACATCTGCTACCGCACGCACTTCGGCGTGGACCGCGCCACCTTGGAAGAAGCGCTGGCGCCCCTGTGCCACAGCAGCGACGTGACCACCGTGGCCACGGGCCAGCAGTATCAACTGGCCGACCAAGTGGTGGCCGCGCTCCAGGCGCTTCAACGTTTGGACGCCACCACCCGCGTCCAGGCCTTTATGGATATCGCCGCCCCCAATTGCCGGGCGAGTGCGGCCGCCAACCGCCCGAACGTGGGGGACATTCGCTGTGATCAGGTCCGGATGCCCTCCCAGGACTTGGCCCTGGACGGAGTCACCGACCGCATCCTGGGCGCTTTGTGCTCCAACCGCGCGGTGGGCGTGGAAATCTGCACGGACTTCATGACCAATGGCGCGAGCGCCCGGGTGAACACGCACTTCTGCACCAGCCGCGGTGCCGGCGTCCCCGGGCACGGCCTGCATGCGGTGGCGGTGGTGGGGCACCGGAGCGTCTCCGTAGCAGATCCCCGCACGGGCGCCATGCGCAGACAGGACCAGTTCCTAGTGCAGAACTCCTGGGGCGCCCACTGTCCCGGTGCCCAGGGTATCCAGTGCGAAGTGCGCCGATGCACGGAATCCCATCCGGTCAAATGCCACGCCCCGGTGTGTGACCCCATGAACCCCGAGAGCTGTGAACCTCCCGTTTGCACCCAGGCGGTCGCTTCCGTGTGCGAGACGGTGGTTTGCCCCCTGGGCGAGCGTTGCGCGGGAACACCCACGGGACGCTGGTGGGTGGGGCAGAGTCTTTTAATCCAAAACAGTATCGCGACCACGGTGATTCCATGAAAATATTTTTCTTTTGTTTGCTCGTGGGCTTTGCCCACGCCTCCGAATCGCAATGGCGGGTAGGAAAGACTAAGCTTGAGGTGGAGAACGCCCCTGGTGAGGAGTTTTGGATTTCCTCATCCTGCGTGGCGAAGAAAGACTGCGATGCCTGGAAGGCCACCCGCAACCGCGCCACCGGTCTCATCAGCGGCCCTGGAGGGACCAATCCCGGTTCCATCGCCTGCCGGACCCGCTTCAAAGGAGACGTGATCATTGGAATGGCGGAGGATGGGGCGACCCAGGGATTCTGTGTATTCCCAGATAAGAGCATGGTCTCGTTAAACGGAATCTGGCGATGATCCGTTCACTCTTGATTGGGGCGCTTCTCACTTCCCCTTGGCTTCATGCCACGGATCCCACGCCTGAGCAGGCGGCCTGCATACGTGCCGACCACGGCCCGGAAGGAAGAATTCTCGCCAGGTACCCCGTGCAAGACCAAGATGGTTTGGGCACATGCTATGCCAATGCGGGCGCCCTCTTGATCCAACATCACCTCGGCTTAAGTGCAACCCCCTCCTACCACCACATGGCACTGGCCCAGGCCTTCCATGAGAACCGCCCGGGAGCGAGTCTCGTGAACCGTGCGGTGGGCGGGCCGATGACGCTGGCAAGCGAGGGCGGGAGGATTTGTAGTGCCGTGGCCGGAGCACGCGAGGTAGGCTTTTGCCGTGCCACCAGCTTCGGGCTGGATACGATCCGCTTCCGCGAAGACCTGGATCCCCAAGGCGGTGACCCCATAGGGATCCAAGCCTACATCATGCTCGAACTCGGGCGTTTTTTTGAAGAAAACGAAACTCGGGCCCTTTTGCAAGGCCGCACTCGGGACGGATGGCAGCAAGTACAACGGAGGCTTGCCCAAGGGTTTGCCAACCGAGCTGCCGAGTGCCACGGTGGCGAGAATGCTGACGTTCGTAAGGGCCGCTACGTTGCCCGGCGATTCCTCAGACGTTTGGCCCAAGAGCTTGACTGCGATGAGGCCGAAAGTCGGTTGGGTGGTACAGCGGAAGAAAGACAGCGCTTGCTGGCGCAGGTTTTTCCCCAAGGCATTCAGGCCCCGCCTGCGTCAGACGCCCTCCAAGAAGCCGCAAGTTTTCTTGCGCCCTACATCCGTCAGGCCGAGGGGTACAGGCGTCACCAATACAATGATGCCACCCACACCGAAGACGTCATCCATGGCATGGTCACGGAGCCTGCTCTGTTTGAGTTGTTTGCCCGACGGCGAGGATTCAGCCTCCCCCCGCGCATTGCCGATCCCCTCCACCTCATGGGGAATCGCGAGCTCCCGGGAGACTTGGCGGCCTGGAACGTCTGCCACCGTTCCCACACGGGCATAGACCGCGAATTGCTCGAAGACGCCCTTTCCCCGCTATGTCATTTGAACTGGGGGACAGCGCCCATCCGGGACGAGGATTCACGCTTCGCCTCGAGCATCGTGGCTGCCCTGTCCTCCTTGGGAAGTGAAAACTTCCGCCAGAGGGTGACGGCTTTTATGACGACATTATCGCCCTTGTGCGCCAGTGAGGCCCAGCGCAATCGCGCCTCCGCCGCGAATCTGTCGTGCACGGACGCGCCCGTCACGAGTGTTGCCAGTGCGTCTTGGCGGGTTCGTCGCGCCCTGTGCGAAGGCAGGATGGTGGGCGTGGGCATCTGCACGGACTTTATGGTGGGTTCCAATCCAAATACACAGTTTTGCCAGAACCGCAGTCGTGGTGTGCCTGGTCATGGGATGCATGCCATCACCGTCATCGGGCACCGGGGTGCGGAGAACGCCCGGGAGTATCTCGTGCAGAACTCTTGGGGGCGACACTGTCCTGAGAACATCCCGGGCATCCGGTGTGAGCGGGACGGTCATGGGCCCACCGGCCGCTGGTGGGTGCAGGAGGCCTTACTGTTCAATAACAGCGTTTCCACTGCGATTATGGAAGGGGCGCCTACCGTCCGCTAAAACCGCGCCTGCCAAACCATCCCCACCGCCCGGTTCAGCCGCGTGTTGCGCGCGGGCCCCAGCAACGTCTGGTCCAGATACGATGCCGCCACATTATGGTGGGCGTTCAACTGCCTGCCGAGGTTCAGGCCCAAGTCCCACACTTGCGAGCGGGCAGTGGCCCCTTCCGACGTCCGTCCCGCCCCCTCATAGCGCGCGGTGAGGGTGCTCCCGTAGCGCCAGCGGGAGCGCGAGGGCAGGTATCCCACACCCAAACCCAGGGACCCACCCCAGCTCGGCGCCAGCGTCACCCCGTTGTTCTCGCCCTCGCCATTCCTGTGGAACTCGGGCGTCACTTGCGCGTCCCAGTTCATGCCGTACCACGCCCCCACCACGCCGGCGGAATCCAAGCTACGCCCCGGATTCAAATCCGTGGGCATGCCCTGGGATTTTCCCACGGGGAAAACGTGGCGGTAGAAAGGGTAGAGCCGAAGGGATAACGACGCGAACTCGGTTTCATGGGCCAGGGCCACGGACGCGTCGGAAAGGCCTTGGCTGTCCTCCTGATACTGGACCTGCTTGTCCGCGTAGCCGTAACCGGCCATGAGCTGAAAGCGCGCCATCCGGTAGGCCACATCCTGCCCGAAGCGTGTCATGCCCTCGTGGTTTTTGTTGCCGCGGAAAACCGAGCGGCCGTCAGTGTCCGTGTCTCCGATGACCCGGGAGAGGGAGAGTTGGGTGGAGACCTGCCAGTCAGCGGGCAAGGTCATGAGCTGGGGCAGGGAGGCGTTGGCGACGCAGCAGCTGGAGGCCCAGCTCCGCGCCGCCAAGAAAACAAGACTAGAGGCGATAGTCCAGTATGGTTTCATCCAGTTTGGCCCCGTTTTGCATCACGCGCAGTTTGAGTTGCCACTTTCCGGCCATGATGAAGTGCACGTCGGTGAACTCCCAGGCCAGCTGCCCCACTTGCCGGGCCTTGATGGGGGAGGAGCCGTGTCCCATGGAGGGCATCCACAGCAGGGCCTCCACGGTGGCGCCTTCAGGCAATGGAGTCCTCAGGGCCAGGTCGAAGGAGCAGGCGTCCCTTGATGGGCAGCCGTTTTGCCAGGTGAGCGCGAAGTCCACGCCCAGGCGGAAGAAGCGCTGGCCTTCGCTGTCAGCGACCTCGCGCTGGGCAGCGCCTGCGCCGTCGTCGGCGTTGGCATGGTTGAAAGCGGGACCGGCCTCGCAACCGGCAAGCAAAACGAGTGCAGACAGCAGGATGGTTTTCATAGGACCCCTTTCAGGACGTCTTTGGAGTGTTCTTCCACGTCTTTGTGCAACGAACCGCCGTGGCTGTCCATGGTGACCACCACCGGGAATTTCTCCACGGAGAGCTCCCAGATGGCCTCAGGCGACCCCAGCTCTTCCAGGTGCACGCTGTCCACGGATTTGATCCTTTCGGCCAGCACCTGGGCGGCACCGCCCACGGCGTGGAAGTAGACCGCGCCGTATTGCTTGCAGGCGTCCAGGGTCTTCTGGCCCATACCGCCCTTGCCGATGACGCCCAGGATGCCGTGGTCGCGCATCACCTGCCACTGGTAGGGCTCCTCGCGGATGGAGGTGGTGGGGCCGGCCGCGGTCACGCGGTACTTCTTGGTTTTGGGGTCCTGCAGGATCACGGGCCCGCAGTGGTAGATGATCTGGTCCTGCAGGTTCACCGGAGAGGGGTTTCCCTCGTGGAGGTACTTGTGGACGGCGTCCCGGCCGGTGAAGAGCTTGCCGGTGATGAGGACCATGTCGCCGACTTTCAGTTTGCGGATCTCGTCGCGGGAGAAGGGGTAGTTGAGTTCGATCACGGCGCTCTCCTCAGTACAGCCACTTCTTAATGGCGAAGGTTTTGGGATCAAGGCTCACGCCCTGGCGGCGGAAGGCCCAGCACATGTAGGACACGCTCACGAAGAACGAGGCCGGGAGACGATTGAGGTGGTCGATCTTGCAGCCGAGCAGCGTGGTCTTCCCGCCAAAGCCCATGGGGCCGATGCCCAGCTTGTTGCAGGTTTCGGTGATCTCCTGCTCGAGGGCCGCGAGCTCTTTGATGGGCGATTTGTCATCCAGGGTGCGGAAGAGCTGCTTTTTGGCGAAAGCCGCGGAGTCGGCGCGGTCGCCGCCGATGCACACCCCGAGGATGCCCGGGCCGCAGCCCTTGCCCTGGGCCTTCACCACCGCGTCCAGGATCACTTTCCGCACGCCCGCCAGATCGCGGCCCGCAGAGAGCCCGGTGTCAGGGAGGGAGTACTGGGCGGACACGTTCTCGCAGCCACCGCCTTTGAGCATCATCTTGAGTTTGAGCTCTTTCCCCGCGTGCTCCACGAAGTGCACGGAAGGGTGGCCCGGCCCCAGGTTGGTGCCGGCGTTCTCGCCCGTGAGCGAGTTCACGGAGTTCTGGCGCAGGTAACCCTTTTTGGTGGCGGTGACCACCGCCTTGTGGAAGAGCTTCAGGAAAGGCGTCTGATGGAAGCCCGGGGGATGGTAGACGTAAAGGATCACGGTACCCGTGTCTTGGCACATGGGCTGGGACTTGTCTTTGGCGAGCCCAATGTTGTCGCAGATGATGTCCATGGCGTAGGCGGCGGTGGTGTTGGCCTCTTCCTGGGCTTTCGCCTTGCGCACCACCCGGTGGACGTCATCCGGGAGCACCGTGGAGGTCACGCGGATGAACTCCACCAGGGATTCCAGGGCCTGGTCGGCGGGTTTGAGCTTCGCCCTCTTAGGGGCTTTCTTTTTCGCGGTGATTTTCTTGGCGGCTTTTTGCGCAGCCTTCTTCACGGCCTTGAGTACGGCTACTTTCTTCGCCATGGGCTTTTCTCCTGGGAATGTCGGTGCACGGATTATTCCAAACTTCCCCCGCAAAAAGAAGACATAACCCCGACAAAACCCGAGTGCTCCGGTGTGCTGTGGCCCTTGCCCTTGACGCCGGCCGGGGCGCCCCCATTTTAGGCTTAGACCGGAGTGATTCCGAGCGACCCCAAGGAGGATTGATTATGCTGCACTTTGAGATGGTACCCCGCCGTTGGCAGACCCTGGCCGACTGGAAGAGCGAGATGGACAATTTCTGGCAGGAGGCCCAGGGCGCCTTGCAGGCGCCCCCTTGCGAAATCGTGGAGGGGGAGAAGGCCTATCTCATCGCCTTGGACATCCCGGGCTTTCGCAAGGAGGATATCCAGCTGGAAGTGAAGGACCGCCAGCTGCTGGTGTCCGGCGAACGGCACGAACAGGCCCGCAACGAAAATGACCGCGTGCTCCGCCAGGAGCGGCGCTTCGGGCGCTTCCAACGCGTCTTCACCCTGCCCGCCAACATCGCCGAGGACGGCGTGGAGGCGAGCTTCACCGACGGCGTGCTGCGGGTGACGCTCCCCAAGAGTGACACCGGCACGCGCAAGATCACGGTCAACTGACGGTTGACCCCCCAAGGGCGCCCCGGCATCATGTCGGGGTGCCCTGTCCTTTTTCCCGGAGACCCCATGACCAAGATGCGAGTGGATTACCTGGGCGAGCTGCGCACCCGCGCCCGCCACGAGGCCTCCGGCGCCGAGATCCTCACGGACGCTCCCAAGGACAACCAAGGCAAAGGAGAGGCTTTTTCCCCCACCGACTTGATGTCGGCGTCACTCGCTTCCTGCATGCTCACCATCATGGGCATCAGGGCCCGGGCCCTGGGCGTGGACATGAGCGGGGTTTCCTGTGACGTGGAGAAAATCATGCAGGCCTCACCACGCAAGGTGGCCGAGATCAAAATCCGCTTCCATTGGGGCTCCGTGCCCGAGGATAAGAAGGCCACCCTGCAAGAGGCGGCCATGTCTTGTCCGGTGATTTTGTCCCTGGATCCATCGGTCAAGAAGACCGTAGAGTTCTGAACTCAGGGCTTCTCGATCAGCTCAATTTCCCCATTTTCATCCAGCATCCACACCGGCGTGGTGGCGGGCATGGTGCCCGTTCCCGCCAGCGCCAGGAAGTAGGACACGAGCCACTCTTCGTCCGAGGCGGTGGTGATGTCGGCCGTGACATTGCCCCACGCCGCTCCCAGGAGGGCCTTGCGGGAGCTGGCAAGGTCCTGGGGCAGCATGGCCCCCGCGGCGGCCGTGCTTGACCCAGGCGTCACGGGGATGTCCTCGGTCCAGTAGAGGGAGAGAACGCCGTCGGAGGTGCAACCCGTCCCGAAGGGCGTGAGGTCGAGGTCGTTTACGACGGGGGTGGTCTGATTCACTTGGTAGGTTTCGGTCCCGGCATCGCTTTCCGCCCGGACCACCAACTTCTTGCTCCCGTCGGTGAGGGGGTTATAAGGGAGGGTCGTCGAGAGATAGGTGCCCCAGCCGGAACTAGTGGCGATGCTCATAACTCCCCATCCGGCCACGCTGTAGACGCCCGAGTTGCAGGTGTAGGACGTGCGGTCCAGCAGCAGCTTGCCGGAGCGACCAGCGCGCTGGACGTCGCTCGCGCTGCCGGCGCCACCCAGATCGTGGACCGAGTTCCAGCCCGTCGGAAATGCGGAAGCCGCGGTGGTATTCTTGAAAACCAATTCCCCTTCGTTGTAGAGCCGGAGGGCGTTGCCGCCATTACTACTAGTGAAGAGGCGAGGGTATAGTCCACCTACGACAAAGCGTGCTTTCGCGGGGACATGGATGTCCCGCAGGGTCCCTCCGTTGTTATCCACCAGCATGACCGCTGAGTCCGTGTCGTAGCTGCCATCGTTCTTGCGCCCGGACATGACGGAGTTCTGAATGGTGCCGCCGTTGTCCACCGCCAGGCCCGCATGTACCACGCAGCCAGGAGACTCGGAGCAGAGCAGTTCCCCGTCGAAGGTGGAGCCCTCCACCATCTCGTCGTTCTGCCTTACCAGGCCCGCCAAGTAGGAGCCGCCCTGGATTTTGCCGGTGAAGCTCACGCCGCTCAGAGTACCTGCGTTGACGCCCACCACGCCTGCGCCGTTGTTGAGGAAGTTGCCGAAGGCAGCGTTGAGAGAGACGTTCTCCAAGCGCCCGCTGGAGGTCACTTGGGCCACCAACACGCCGGCCGCGGAACCGGAGGTTGCAGTCCGGGAAGCGCTCAGACCGTGCACACGGAGGTTTTTCAGCGTTCCGCCGAGGGTGCCCATAAACCCCGTGACCGCGGAGCTGGCGGTGGAGGTGTTCCCTCCCAGCAAAGCGTGTTCTTTGCCGTCCAGATGTCCGTTGTAGGAATTGATCATGTGGACGGGGGGCGTGGCATTGGGGAGGCGGATGTTGGCCTCCAGCGTGTGCCTCAGGCCCGAGCCGTTGATGGCCATGAGCTGGTCGAGCCTGCAGATTCGCACGGGCGCGGCGAGGGAACCGTCGCCGGATCCGCTAAAGCCAGGAGACTGGCAGGGATGTTCTTCAAAGTCGAAGCGGGGAATCTCACCCGCGAGCACGGCCCAGTCGTCCGTGCCGCCCCCGGCGGCGGCGGTGAAGCTCAGATTGGTGGGGTTGGCGTTGGAGAGGTTGCTGAGGATGGATTGGTTGTGGCTGACAGGCGAGGTGAGGATCCCCTCACTGGGAACCGTGTAGTTTTGGCTTATGGTGGGCGAGCCCGTGAGGACCCCGACCACATAGCCATGCTGGCAGCTGGATGTACAGCCGGTTTGAACGTGGGACAGAGTGAATCCATAGCCATAGTTGCCGCCTGCCCAGTGTCCAATGGTGCCACCGGTGGCGATGGAGGAGCTGATGTCGTCGTTGATCACGGCGCTAATGGCATAAAAATTGTTGAGGGTGGACGAGCCGATGGCGTGCCCTACGATGCCACCCACCTTGCTGCCGATGGTGTGGACCAGGCCCTCATGCTTGACGTAATTGAGGACGGTGTTGTTGGCGTAGCCCACCACGCCCCCGATGCCCACCTTACCGCCGGGGCCATGGGCGGAAACGTCCGCTTCCACCGACAAACGCTCCAGGGTGGAGTCAGACGCTGAACCCACCGCGCCCCCGACTTCGGAGAGAAGCCCGCGCACGCGGGTTTTCCGGACGAACGAGTGCTCCAACTTGGCGTTGGAAAGAAGGCCCACCAGGCCCCCGGTGGTGGAGTTGCCGGAACACACGTCGTGGAGGCCCTCGACGCGTCCTCCGTTGAGGCGGACCCGTTGGAGTTTGAGGCCGTTGGCCGAGGACCCATCGGCCCGTCCGACCAAAGCGCCCACTTCGCAGGCGCCTTCGATGTCAGGGTTCACGATCTTCAAGTCATGCACCCCGGCGGCGTCGGTGCCGATGGCGGCGAAAAGCCCCACCCCGGCCAGGGTTTCGGAGTGGAAGCGCAAGTTTTGGAGCGCATGCCCCCGCCCGAAGAATCGGCCCGTGAACGTGGTGGGAGAACCGAAGCTCGGATCCCCCGGGCCGTTGCAGGATTGGTTTTCATAGCCCAACGGCAGGAAGTTCGTCCCCAGCTCGAGACAAGAGGGGTCGTTGGGCGCGTCGAAGGCGGTGGCGGAGGCGCCCTTGGAGAAGGGATTGAAGTCCAGGTCGCGCAGCAAGCGGAAATGTTTCTGGAACACGTTGGCCACGGGATTGCCGTTGATCTGCCGCAATTGCCGTACGGAGCAGAGGAGGAAAGGCCTATCCAGGGTGCCGTCACCGCCGGCAAAGGGCGTGTTGGCTCCCACGTTGTCGCGTCCCGCGCAGACCTGGGAGTCGGGGAGGGCGATGGAATGGAGACGGATGTCACTGGGTGTGCTGGCGACGGAGTGGTATTTGCCCCCTGGCATGGCCTGGCCCACGCCCGTGGGGAACTGCAGTTGGATGGCGCCCCGGGCGTCCACGCCAGCATCACAGTCGGCAGTTGTGAAAACTTCCAGGGTCACGTGGAAGGGGGCCTGGGGATTTCCCGCGGGCAGGTTGCGGGCGACGGCGGAGGTGACGCCGGAGGTGGGTGAAGAGTCGCCAAAGAAGGTCACGCAGGCGCTGGTGATTCCCCCCGCGAGGAACTGGTGCTGACCGTTTTGTCCGTCGAAAGCGCGCAGGATGAAGCGGTAGGAGCCCACGGCACCGCGGGCGCTCTTGTGGTTGGTGGCCCCGAAATCATCGTCGCAGGCGTCGGTGGCGGTAGCGACGTTGGAGAGGTTTTCACAGAAGCGCAGTTTGGTGCGGGCCAGGGCCAGGTTGCCGGCCCCACCGGTGGGGGCGATGCCACCCGCGAAGTCCCCTCCGCTGCAGGAGGCGTTGTCGAGGGTCAGGCTCACGGCCAGCGCGCCACCCGAGAGGGACGCGGGGGTGGATTTGGCGCAACGGATTTTCCCGCCCAGCGGGAAGTTGACGTCGCCGGCAGGAACCCAGTTGGAGGAGCCGTCCCAGGCCATGGCGTAGAAGGTCCAAGTTCCGTTGGGCAGGGTGAGGTTGATCTCATCGCTGCCCTCGAGCGAACGGCCAAACTCTTGCCCGCTGGAACTCTTCCCCCACACCATTAAACCGCCGCCGCTATAGGCGGAGAGTTGGGCACCGCCGAAGGCGAAGGCGCTCTTCACTTCCAGCTTCACCTGGGAACCCTGTTGGGAGCAGGCGGCGAAAAAGAGCAGGCCGAGGGAAATGGCGACGCGAGCGAACATGCGGGTCCTCCATGAGCGCGCGGGGCGCTCTAGGAGGATTTATCGGACGGAGGAAGTGGGAGGCGTAGAGACCGAGGCTTCAGCTCGGTCAGAAGCCGGGGCCCGGGACCAGGCCAGTCGTATGGCGGCCTCCACGGCATGCTCTTGGGAGAGCTTCGCCGCATGCAAGGCCCGCGGAGCGTCTACGGCCCGGCCCGAGGTACTCTTGCCTAAGAGATCGGGAACGGGAGTACCCGTCTGAAGCAGAAGGTCTTTAAGCGTGGCTCCCCGCAGATCTGGGTTGAGCTGGAGACAGCGGGCCGCCACGTTGGCCACGAAGGGCGCCGCCATGCTGGTACCGCTGGAGGGGATGTGCTCCACCCCGATGTGTTTGGCGTAAACCTGGGGGACCAACGAGGGCACGCCCACGCCGGGCGCGGCGGTGTCCACGCTGGTGAGGCCCCAGTTGGAGAAGCTCGCCAGACCGCTCCCGTTGAGGGCGCCCACGCTCAGGACGTGGGGACGGCGCACGCGGGAAGGGAAGTGGTGGTGGATGTCGTTGTCTTGACCCGAGTTGCCGGCCGAGAAAACGAAGAGCGTGCGCGGGTGGCGATCCAGGAGCTCGCCCCCGCGGGCGTACAGGCGGCTGAAATAACCGTCCACCACCTCGCGTAGTTTGATGGGGTCCAAATCCAGGCCCGTGATCTCCCGGTGGAGATCCGCGAACCGCCGCAGGGTGTGTTTTTCCGTCACCCCATAGGAGGCGTTGACCACCGGCGCGCCGGTGCGGGCGATGGCGTCCAGCATGTGGCGCATCTTGTGGATCACCCGCTCCTCCGAGAGTCGCACTTGGCGGTGGAATTCGGCCTCGGAGCGCTGGAGCAGGGGTTGGGTCGGCAAGGTCAGGCCGTCCCCTTCGATCACCACCGTGGGAACGTCCACGCCCACGGCCTTGAGGGGCAACATGCTTAAACCTTCCCCTTGGAGCGCGATGCCGGCCACGGATGTGCCGTGCACGTGGCGCTTGAAGGTGCGCAAGAGCGCCTTGAAATCCGGATCAGCCTTCTTGCGCTCCATCCAGGCCAGTTCGGGGGGGGCGAGGCCCTCCCGGTGGAATTTGGCCTTGAGGGTGCGGTAGAGCAGCACTTCTTGCAGCGGGGCCCCGGTGAGGAGCGGTTGCTTGAGGTGGGAATTGTCTTTCCAGTCCCAACCCGGGGCCGTGGCGCTGGCTCCCTCCTCGTCGGTTTCGCCCTCCACTACGCGAGAGCGTAGGGCCTCGTGGTCCAGGTCAAAGCCTGTATCGATCACCGCGATGGTGATGGGATGGGGAGCGGAAAAAGCGGCGGGGCAAAGGCACAAGGCGAGCCCGAGGAGCAGGCGCATGCCCCTATTGTGCCATGTCCGCGCCCTCGACAAAACCGGGGGCGGGTGAAAAACTGGGGCGCATGAGGTTTTTTCTCCCGTTCCTGCTGCTGTGGTCGTCCTGGCTACACGCCCGTCTCATCGACGCCCCCATGCCTTTGCTGGATGCGCGGCAAAACCCCTCGGGGTTAGAATGGGCCCAGCTCAAGACCGCCCATTTTCGGGTGATTTTCCCCCGATCCATGGAGACGGAAGCGCGGCGGGTGGCCGGCATGCTGGAAGGCGTGTACCTGGCGGACGCGGAGAACCTGAAAGTCTCCCCGCGCCGTTGGGACATCATCCTGCAGGCCCACCTGTTGGACTCCAACGGTTTCGTCACCCTGGCCCCCAGTCGCAGCGAGTTCTTCACCACCCCATGGATGGGCCCCGAGCTGGGCCAGACCGAGTGGCTGCGCGGGCTGGCGGTGCACGAGTTCCGCCACATCGTCCAGTTCGACAAGAGCCGCGAGGGCTTCGCGCGCTTCCTGCGCGTCTGGTTGGGCGAACTGGGTGTCGGGATCGCCATCGGGCTGACGCTTCCGCCCTGGTACCTGGAGGGGGACGCCGTGGGCATGGAGACCGCATTGAGTTCCGGGGGGCGCGGGAGGCTACCCGGGTTCGCGCGGGATTTGCGCGCGCTGCTTTTGGACGGGCAAGACTACCACTACGACAAGATGGCCCTGGGCTCCTACAAGGACTTCACTCCCAGCCACTACGTTCTGGGTTATTTCCTCACCACCCACCTGCGACTGAAGTACGGGCGTGACGTGCTGGAGAAGATTCACGCCTCCACCATGGTGCGCGCCTACAATCCGTTGTCCTTCTTCAACGCCGTGGCCGAGCACACCGGCAAGGATTTTGACGACGTCTATGCCGAGGCCTTGACGGAGCTCACGCGGCTGTGGCGCGCCCAGCAGGCGCTGATCCGGGAAGTGCCGGCGCAAACCTGGCATCCTCGCGAGGCACGCGGTTGGACCAATTACGCCTATCCTTCGGCCTTGCCCGACGGCGCCGTACTGGCGTACCGTTCCGGGCTGGGCCACATTGGGCAGTTCGTGCGCGTGGAAGGCGACGGGCGTGAGGAATTGCTCTGGACCCCGGCGCCGCTGCTACAGCCTTTTCCCTTCAAGTTGCGCGCGGGAAAACTCGCCTACGCCGAAACCGTGTTGCACCCCCGCTGGGGCGCCCAGGAACTTTCCCGCGTGCGCGTGCGCGACGTGGTTTCCGGTGAAGAGGCCTTCGCCTCGGAGGCAGGAGGATGGTTGCTCCCGGTCCTGGACCAAAGGGCCCAAACATTGGCGGTGTTCTCATGGGAGTCTAAGGGCGCACCTTCTCTGCGCGTGATGGACGCCAAGGGGAAAGAATTCCACCGCGTACCCTGGTCACGCCAAGAGCCGGTGATGGGGATGGACTGGGTGCCCGGAACGCGCAGCCTGGTGGTGCTGCACCGGCGGGGGGCCTATGAGTTGGTGTTCAGCTTGGTGGATCCCACCACCGGGGCCAAGCGTCCCTTGGCGGCATCCACCCGCTGGACCTGGGCCCACCCCGTGGCCAGCACCACCCATGTGTACTTCCAATCCAACGGCTCCGGCATCGACAACATCCACCGCCTCCCGCTGGAGGGCGGGCCCGAGGAGCGGGTCACCAGCGAGCGCCATGGGGCGCACCACCCCTCATGGGGCGAGGCGGGCCTGACTTACGCGCGCTACACGCCGGATGGCCTCAGACCCGCGCGCCTGGCCCCTGAGAAAATCCAGCCCATGCCCCCCGGCCCCGACACCCAGCCACCTCTTTACGAGGCGCTCGTCCAGCAGGAAGGCAAAGGGGATTTGCTCGCCGGCGATCCTGCCAGCGACGTGCAAGTGCGACCGTACTCGCTTCCCGCCCATGCTTGGAACCCGCACAGCTGGTTTTTCCTTGCCCCACCCTTCGGCAGCACCGTCACCGGAATGTTGCGCAGTACGGATGTCCTCAACACCGTGGAGTGGACCAACGGGGCCTCCTGGGACTTGAACGAACGCACGGCCCAGGCTTTCTCCTCGCTCCGCTGGAGTTACCTTTGGCCGCTCTTTGACTTGCGGGCGGCCTTCGGCAACCGCCGGGAAACCGACATCGACTTGCCGGGTTTTCCCAACGAAGACAAGTGGGAGGAGGGGAGCGCGGAGCTTGGCATGACCCTGCCATGGCGGCGCTTGCACGGGCGTTGGAGCAGCCTCGCCCAGTTACGCGGCTTCGGAGGACTCTTACACGCCCACGGCCGTCAAATACCCGAGCTGGGTGAGCTGGGCAGTGAGTCCCTCTCGGTGGGAGGAGTGGAGGCGTCCTGGAGCACCCTTCAGCGGCGCGCGCAACGGGATCTCATGGCCCCCTGGGGCTTCCAGGTCTCGGGGCTCTGGAAAGAAGGCTCGGGTATCTCCTATGGCGGCGGCGAGCGTTCGCTCCAGCAGTGGGCCAGCGTGCGCGCCTTTGTGCCCGGCATCCTGCCCCACCACCACCTCTACGGTGAGTACACCCACGAGGAGCGCGGACTCTTCGGCTACCACTTCCCCTCACCCACGCTCTTCCCCCGGGGCTGGCGTGGGCGCTTTCTCGAGCGCGCCAACCGCACCTCCGCCAACTACGCCTTCCCCTTGGCATATCCCGACTGGCGCCTGACCCACTGGCTCTATCTCAAGCGCGTCTCCTTCAACGCTTTTCACGACAACCTGTGGGGTCAGCGCTACCTCAACGGCGTCCGCTACGAGTCCCGCGGCGGGGAGTTGTGGTTCGACACGCACTTCCTGCGCAACGCTTTCCCGCTCCAGTGGGGCGTGCGCTACAGCGTGCCCACCGACCGCCACGAGGATCCCTCGGTGGAACTCTTCCTCAATACCGGGCTGAGTTACTGACATGCGGCCAGCGGAGAAGCGGGCCTTCGTCTCCTCTCGTTCCGACGCGGCCCTGGACACTTTCTTCGGCGTGCGTCCGGTCACGGACGTGGCCCGGGAGGGGGCCGAGGAACTCTATCTCCAGGGGCTCACCCCCGAGGCGCTCTACACCAGCTACCACGATCTGCTGGCCCCCATGCAATGGCTTCACTCCCAAGGCGCGCGCCGCTGGTGCGACCTGGGCTGCGGTGTGGGCCGCACGTGCTTGCTGTGGTCCTGGCTGTTCCCCGACGGGGAGTCCGTGGGTGTGGAAATGGTCCCCGAGCGTCTGGAGGAGGCACGCAGCAGCGCCCGTGGGAAGAATCTCGCCAACACCCTATGGGTGGAAGGGGACTTCGCCTCCCACGCCTTCACCCTCCCGCCGGCCGACGTCTATTTCCTCTACCTCGCCACCGGCCCCGCTCTGGACGCGCTCTTGGGCAAGCTCAAGCGCGAAGCCCCCGGCGCCTGGGTGGTGGTGGTGGAGTCCCATGGTGACCTGCGCCCGCGCCTTCAATGGGAAGGTTGGTGGCTCTCGCCCCACTTGCAGCGCTTTCCCCTGAGCTCCCACCGCCACGACCCGTGGATGGCCTTCTACCGGGTGGCCCCCCACGCCGTGGTGGCGGCCTTGGAACAGTCCTGGCAGGCCCAGGCGGGAATCCTGCCCGCGGAGCTGGAGAAACATCCTTCGCCCCTGGGCTATCTCTTATCCAAGTCCAACCACACCGGCTGGGAGTTGGTGGTGGAAGAAAAGGGCGAGATGTGGACCATGGACACCCTCGGGCTGCGCTGGCATGACGCGGTCACGGTGCAAGGGGCCCATCCCCCCCGGCAGGTGGCGTGGGGGAGCGTGCGGGTAGGGTTGCGCCAGATCCCCGAGACGGAGCCGTACCGTCAATGGGTGCGGTGGCGTCGCGCGGGCACGCGGCTGGGCTACCAAACTCGCATCGGCCAGAGTGGCCAAGGCATCCTGCGCAAGATCGTGCTTTCTCCCCGCATGTCCCTGGAGTTTTCGGACGGAAACCGCATAGAATGGGGGCTCATTACCTCCCTGGAGCCCCTGCCATGAAAACCCTCTTGCTCCCGCTGCTTTTCCTCCTGGGCTGTGCCCAAGTCCGCACCGATGGGGGACAAAACTCATTTGACGTTGCCACTTACCGTGCGCTCGGGGCCGACGAGCGCCCCACTTACGCCCAGACGGTGGTGCGAAGGGAAGAGCGCGACCCGGAGGGCATGACCATCCAGCGGCTGCGGGCCGCGCCCCAGGGGCGTCTCAAGCGGCTGGCCCTGGTCCTGCTGGAGTCCGAGGTGCAGGTGACCCGTTCGGGGCTCGCCGCCAGCGGAAGCAACGTCTATCTCTCGCCGCGGGGTAAGCAGATGATCGCCGAGGAAGTCTGGTCGGCCTGGGACCGCAGGTTGCGCGAGGAGAGCGCGGCCATGGGAGTGGAGTGGCTGGAGCGGAAGGCACTCCTCCGTTCACCCGCTTTCCGGCGCTACGGCAAAATCGAACCGGACCTGATCCTCGATCCCCGGCTCCCCCTGGGGAGCGGAGACGTGTTTTGGAAGAACGGCGGAGAGAAGCTGGGCATGGAGAGTTTTATGCTCCCGGCCCGTTACCAGGACGTCTCCATCCTCTTCATTCCCGCGGGTGAAATGCTGATTGGCACCAAGGCGGTGGAGCACCAAAAACACTGGGTCAACGACCTGTGCCGCGAGCTCAAGCTGGATGCCGTCCTGGTGGTGGGCCATCAAGCTTCTTGGACCGCGGGCGGCAAGGACAAGCGCTCGGGCGAGGAAATCCCGGAAGAGATGCGCGTGGCCCAGCAGGCGGTGCTGCTTTACCCCTTCACCACCTACCAGGAAGTGGGGCGTGACCTGGGCAAGCGCGAGCTGCCTAAGAAAAGCATCCCCCTGGCTTCCTACTCCGCCCAGGTGAAATTTCCCGTGCGTGTGAGCGTGCCGGAGACGGAGCGTACTTTCACCACGATCCAAGACAACGTGTTGGCGCCCTTGCGCGCGGCTAACGAAGGGATGGCCGATCTCATGGTTCAACGTATCTTGGCCGACCTCCCGGCCCCCGTGGAGCGCTGATTGCTCCGCGAGGAGTATTTCCAGCGCATCAAGTTCATTGTCCGTTTCGGACAGGCCCTGCATTCCGTGGGAACGCCGGCCCACACTCTGGAGGCCTCGCTCCTCGCGCTATGCGAGCGGCTGGGCATCCGGGGCTCCTTCATTTCCATTCCCACCGCCATCTTCTGCTCCTTCCGCTTCCTGGACGAGGAAGTCACCCGCATCGTGCGCGTGGAACCCACGGGAGTGCACTTGGCCCGCCTCACCCAGACCGACCAAGTGGTGCAGGAGGTGATCAAAGGGACCCAGGGATTCGAGGAGGGGACCCGGCGGTTGGAAGAGATCTCGGCCATGGAGGATGGCTTCTCCTGGCCTATGCGCGTCCTGTGTTTCACGCTCACGGCCGCGGGCATGCTCACGCTGTTCGGTGGCTCATGGGGTGACCTGGTAGCCGCTTCATTCTTGGGTGCCGTGATTGGCGTGCTCTCCTACGCCAACAACTTCGGCCTGGTGGCCCAGCTTTACGAGGTGGCCATGGCCATGGTGGCGGCCTTCGTGGCCGCGCTCCTCTCCCGCGTCTCTCCGGACATCAACCACGGGGTTGTCATCCTCGCGGCCCTCATCATGTTCGTGCCCGGCATGCACATCACCATCGCCATCGGCGAGATCGCCACGCAGAACCTCACGTCTGGCACCTCGCGGTTGATGGGCGGAATGATGGTGCTCTTGAAGCTCGCCTTCGGCGTGTTCATCGGCACCAAATTCGCAGGACTTTTCGGCGTGACGGTGGGCGAGCCGCCGGCGTTCGAGCGCATCCCGGAGTGGCTGAAGCTCGTCAGCGTGCCGCTGACCGCCGCCATGGCAACGGTGGTGTTGAAGGCCGAGAAGCGCGACGTGGGGTGGGTCACCATGGCAGGGGTCTTGGGCTACTCCATGGCGAGCCTGGGTACGCGCCACTTCGGCCCGGAGATGGGCCTCTTCCTGGGTGGAATGGGCGTGGGAGCGGCGGCTAACCTCTTTGCCCGTGCCAAAGGACGTCCCAGCTCGATCTTCCAGTTTCCCGGGATCATCCTGCTGGTGCCGGGCTCCATGGGGTACCGCGGCCTCTCCTACCTCTACGGACGTGACGTGGTGATGGGTTTCGACACGGCCTTCAGCATGTTGGCCCTGGCCTTCTCCCTGGTCATGGGAGTGTTTCTGGGGAACATGCTCATCCGCCCTCGGGCACAATCACTTTAAGAATCGGCGAAGAGCTCATCCAGCGCCTCCGCCAGGCGGGCGAAGGGCAAGGGTTTGGCGAGGAAGGCGTCCATGCCCGCGGCCAGGCAGTCAGCTCCCTGGAACGGGTTGGCGGTCACGCCGACCAGCCGGATGCGGGAGCTGTCCCCGAGGTTCTCCCGGATGCGGCGGGCGGTGGCAAAGCCATCCAGGCGGGGCATCTCACCGTCGAGGAAGACCACGTCGAAGGCCCGCTCTCCCAGGCGTGCGAGGGCGCTCTCCCCATCCCCCGCTTCCTCCACCGCATAGCCCAGCCGCTCCAGCATCCGGCGCAGGATGAAGCGGTTATCCTCTTCGTCGTCCACCACCAAGGCCATGCGGCCGGGAGCGACCGAACCAGGAACAGGGCCAGCTGCTGACCCAGCGGCCACGGAAAAGCTCAACCCGCCCGTGGCGTCCTCCGCCAGGGATCCTCCCATCAAGGCGGCCAGCTTGAGGCTCAGGGGGGGAAGCGAAGGGAGTGGGCCACCCCCGGTGATCTGGGTACATAGGATACCCTCGGCCCACCGTGTTTTCACCGTCACGGTTTCCCGCGAAGCCAGTTTAAGCTTGGCCGCCAGGAGCTGGGAGAGGATTTGGCGAAACCTGGCCGGGTCGGCGGTCACCATGGATGGGGTTTGTGCCGAAGGTAGCGCCTTCAGTTCCACCTGGCGGCTGAGAGCCGCGAACCGATGGGTGGCCAAGACTTCTTCGACTGCCTCTAGAGGAGCGAAATTTCCTGGTTGGAGAGGGAGGGCGCCAGCTTCCAGTTGGGCCAAATCCAGAACGTCGTTCACGGTGCGCAGGAGCTGGTCCCCGGAGTGTTTAAGCGCCTCGACCAGTTCTTTTTGTTCAGGGGATAAGGGAGTCTGTGCCAGCACCCACGTGAGTCCCAGCATCCCATTGAGAGGCGTGCGCAGTTCATGCCCCAGCTGGGCCAGATAATCGCCACTGACTTGCTCGGGAGGGGTGTTCATTCACGCCCTGGAAGGAGTGCCGGCTCCTTGCGGCTCAACCGGTAACCGGTGCCGTGCACGGCCTTGATCTGGAAATCGCTGGTGGCGATTTTCTTGCGCAGCTTGCTCACGTGCATGTCCACCGTGCGGTCGAAAACCTCCGAGGCATCCCGCCAAACGGCGGTCAGGAGTTGCTCGCGGGTGAACACATTGTCCTCGAAGCGCAGGAGGTGGAAGAGGAGCTTGAACTCAACCGGTGTGAGATCGAGGTGCTGCTCGCGGCCTTCATGGACCAGCGTGGCCTGCTGGGAGCCCAGGCTGAGTTTGAGGTTGCCTTTGCAGAGCTGGGTTTCTTTCATGAGGCGCTCCCGCAAGGAGCGCAGGCGTGCCTCGACCCGGGCCTTCAGGCGCAGGGGTTCCACTGGCTTGACCACATAGTCCTCGGCACCCAGGGAGAAACCCATGGCCTCGTTGGGGGTTTCCCCTTTGGAGGTGACGAAGACCACCGGGATTTCCAGGGTGTGCTCTTGGGAGCGGAGCTTGGCGAAGTAGCTGAAGCCGTCGCCGTCGGGAAGCTGCACGTCCAGCAGAATGAGGTCGAAACTGTTCTTGGCCAACTGGAGATCCGCCTCGGCCAGGGTGTAGGCGGCCACCACTTGGCAGGTGCGTTCCAACACTTTTCGGACCACCAGTTGGTGGTCCTCGGCGTCATCAATGACGAGGATGCGATCCTGCATAGGGGAAATTGTAACCGTCACCTTCGAAGACACAAGCGCGGAACGTCGGAGCCACGAATGTTTAGAAAGCCTTAATGCCGGGGGGCTAAGCTCCAAAAAAGAAGGCCCCCTTGCGGGGGCCTTCTTGGGGCTCGGGCGAGAATTACTGGGGCAGTTGAGCGCTGAACTGCTGGGACAGAGCGCTCATGTTGCCCTCGATGGTGGCGGTTTCGCCAGTCAAGCGGGTGTTCTCGGCGAAGTAGGGGGCCATCTGGGCGCGCAGGGCCTCGTAAGAGGTGCGGGCGGTGGCGAGTTCCTGCTGCTGGCGCGCCAGGGTGCTGGCGAGTTCGGTGCGCAGGCGCTCGGAGCGCTGGATGGCGGCGTTGGCGTTGGCCAAGTCGCTCTGGCGGCTGGACAGGTTCGCCTGGGCGTCTCCGACGGCGTTCTGGGCGTTGTTCAGGGCGCGAACCTTGGCCTGCCAGCCCACGCGACGCTCGAAGGCGTCTTGGGCGCGCTCAGCGGCCACGGCCTGGGGCTCCATGGTACGCAGGTGGTTAGACCACTCGGCGTCAGAGGCGTTCAGGTTGGCGATGGCCTGCTCGTTTTGGGGGATCAGGATGTTGCTGATCTCGGCGATGCGGACTTCCTTGTTGCGGATGGCGCGGTTGAGACCTTCCACTTCGGCATTCGCGTCACGTAGGTTGGCAGCCAAGGTGTTCTCCATGCGCTCGGCGGCGTTTTCCACACGGCGGCGAGTGTCTTGTAGACGGTCGCGGAGGACGCGGGCGCGGGCCTCGGCCTGGCGCTCGTCGCGGGCGATCTCGCGCTCCTGGCCTTCCAGGCGCTGCAGGTTTTGTTCAGCGGCGGCCAGGGCGGCGGACTGGCTGGTGCAGTCGGCTGGAGGAGTGGTCACCACGACGTCGGGGGTGGTCGGAGTGGTGGTCGGAGGAGTAGTCACCACAACGTCAGGGGTGGTCGGAGGAGTGGTGGTGCCGCCGTTGTCGCCACGGCCGCCGCGTCCACCGCGACCGCCGTTGTTGTCACCATCGTTGTCGCCACGGCCGCCGCGTCCACCGCGACCGCCGTTGTTATCACCGTCGTTGTCGCCACGGGTGGGGTCAGTGGGGGAGGGCTGCTCTTGGCCGGGGGGACGGCGCACGCCGCCGCGGCCACGGACGGGAGGATCCTCGTCGGTCACGGAGCTATTTTCGAGAACGGAGTCGGGCAGGCGGCCGCCAGGTTGTTGGCAAGCGCGGAGTTCGGCGGCGCGGGCGTCGCGTTGACGACGGGCCTCGTGGGTGGCCCCACGGGCCTCGGCCAGGCGGCGCTCCATGCGCTCGGCTTCGCGGGAGGCGCCTATGAGTTCACGCTCGTCCTGTTGGAACTGGCGGTCTTGGCGCAGGTTCTCGTTGATCTCGCGTTGGCGGTCGAAGCGGCGGTACTCGATTTCGGCGCGGCGGAGGTCCTGCTCGGCGCGGGGGAGGGCGCGGGCGTGGGCGTTGACCTGGCTTTGGAGGTCATCACGCTCGAAGCCCAGAGCGCGACCGGCCTCGATGGCCTGGGCGCGGTCGCTGGCGATGCGGGAAAGAGTGGATTGGGCCTGGTTCACCTGGCCGCGCAGGTCGCTGGAGGCGTTGGCCAAACGTGCCTGCTCGGAACGGTGGGGGGCGATGTCGGCTTCAGCGCGGTTCAGAACTTGCTGGGCGCGCTCCAGGGTGGTGCGCAGCCCGGGGATGGCGGCTTCGGCGGAAGCGCGGTTCTGCTCGCTCTGGGCCTGGGCGGCGTCGTTGGAAGCCTGGCGGGCCTGGGTCACGGCGATCTCGCCGGAGTTAGGGGTGCTCAGGCGGCTGATGGTGGCGACCAGGGCGTTGTTCTGGGCGATCTGGGTGGACCACTGGCGGCGCAGGTTGTTGATGGCGTTGGTGTTGGCGCCCTTGGCGAGGAACACGCCGTAGCCTTCGGCGTAGATGCGGCGGAGTTCAGCGATGCCAGCGGCGCTGATGACGGCCGGGTTCACGTCGCGGCGTGAGTCGCGCAGCAAGGCAGCTTCGAAGCCCGGGGCGATGAGGGGGCGGCCGCCCAGGCAGTGGCTAATCATGCGGTCAGCGACGCGGGCGAAACCGTCAGTGGAGATTTCCACGGCGGTGCGGTTTTGCTGGTTGCGGAAAGTGACTTCGCCGTTGCGGCCGCCGGAGCGCAGGTAGGCGAGGAGTTCTTCGGTGGCGCGGGGAACGCCGTAGAAGCTCACGTTGCGGCCCTCAGCGCTCAGCTGGGGGAAAGCGTAGTTGGCGCCGTTGCGGAAAGTGGCCACCAGGCTAGTGGAGGAGCCATTGGTGCGGCGGACGAAGATTTCCGGGGCGGCGTCGCGGTTTTTCGGGAGCACGATCTCCAAGCGGTAAGCGCCGCGGTCTGAGCCGGTGGCGCTGGACTGGATCACGCAGTTGCCCACCGGTTGCTGGCGGGTGGTGTTGTCATGCAACTCCCAGGAACCGGCGCGCAGGACGCGGGCGGCGTGGGCGGTGGAGATGACGGACAAAAGAAGCACTGAGGCCGGAATGGTCAGGCGCATGGTTCCTCCAGGAACGATGGTTTAATGGTCTAGGAGTATCACGCCCATGGAATGCCCTCCATGCGGCCTGTAATCTTTACGTGCCCGCTTCACGAGGCGGCGTCTCCATGGGACTCGGATCCACCGCCCACTTCTCTTGGAGGCCCCTCTGAAAACGCTGCTCGCCCTCGTCCTGCTCTTCCCGGCACTGACTCACGCTGTGACTCTGGCCCCCCTGGGACTGCACAGCTCGGAGGGTGCCCAGGACTTCAAGCGGCTGGTGGAAGAGGTCAGGGGGGATGCCACCCATTCAGGGCGCATCGAATTCGAGAGTGCGGACACCCGCTACGAGAACGGTGATTTCGTGCTGTTATGGTCCTTCGGGGCCCGGGACCAGGACATCGTCGAGGACGAGTACAAGATGATGTGGGACCTGATGAACACCATGGCCCGCCGGCGCTTCCGGGTGGTCATGGACACCCGGGCCACCATCCGCTCCTTCCGGGACGCGGTCGAGACCCAGGGCAACTCCGTGGTGTTGTTCTCCGGTCACGGCAACGAGACCGGCTTCTATGATTGGCAGGGCCGCCGGGCCCCTTACAACATCTTCGCCCGCAAGGCCCCCTCGGTCTACCAAGTGATCCTCGCCGCCTGCTTCAGCCGGGAGGCCCTGCCCTTGTACAATCCTCCCGAGGACCTACGGGTCTACACCTGGTCCGGGGAGACCAACACGGACCACATGTTCCGCTTGCTGCAGAACGGACGTTGGACCGGGTTGGAAGGGAAGGATTTGGGGCCGCGGGAATAAACCTACTAAGGACATATGCCCTTTTCAAACGGGAGTCCTATGAAGGCCCCCATCGCTGTCTTTCTCGGCCTTTCTGCCCTGGTGACCTGCGAGGCCGTGACGATCTAAACGAGAAGGGGGCTTTCGCCCCCCTCTTTTTCAGTTCATGTTCTCAATCACCGTCGCCACCCCTTGCCCCATCCCAATGCACATGGTGGCGAGCCCATAGCGCTGGTTGGTCTGTCGCAGCTGGTGGGCCAGGGTCCCGGTGATGCGGGCGCCGGAGCAGCCCAGGGGGTGCCCCAAGGCGATGGCGCCGCCGTAGCGGTTGACCTTCTTGTCGGCCACGTTCAAGAGCTCCAGATCTTTCAGCACAGGCAGCGACTGGGCGGCAAAGGCCTCGTTGAGTTCGGCGATGGAGATGTCTCCCATGCCCAGCCCCGCTTTCTGCAGGGCCTTGCGGCTGGAGGCCACGGGGCCATAGCCCATTATGGAGGGCTCACAACCGGTGGAGGCGATGGAGACGATGCGGGCCAGAGGCTTAAGACCCAAGGCCTTGGCTTTTTCCTCGCTCATCACGAGGACGCAGCTGGCGCCGTCCGACAACGCGGACGAGTTGCCAGCGGTCACGGAACCATTTTTCGGGTCGAACACCGCCGGCAACTTAGCGAGGCTTTCCAGCGTGGTGTCCGGGCGGACCACCTCATCCGTGGTGGCGAGCATCGGTACGCCCAGCTCATCGTGCCCGTGGGTGGGCACTAGCTCGTCCTTGAAGTACCCTTTGACGGTGGCTTCATGGGCCTTCTGGTGGCTCTTAAGCGCGAACTCGTCCTGCTGCTGGCGGGAGAAGCCGTGCATGCGGGCCAAGAGCTCGGCGGTGAGGCCCATGGAGCCCGCGCCCTTGGCGTTCTTGAGGGCCAGGGCCGGGTTGAAATCCACCCCATGGGTCATAGGCACATGTCCCATGTGCTCCACGCCCCCAACGAGGTAGACGTCCCCTTGGCCGGACCACACGCCCTGCGCGGCCATGTGGAGAGCGGTCATGCTGGAGCCGCACAGGCGGTTCACGGTCTGGGCGGGAACGGCCTTGGGGATCTCGGTCAGCAATTGGCTGTTGCGCCCGATGTTGTAACACTGCTCGAGGGTCTGCTGCACACAACCCCAGATGATGTCATCGATGGCGCCCGGGTCGAGCGCCTTGTTGCGCTGGAGGATGGCGGTCATCAAGTGGGCGGAGAGGTTCTCGGCCCGGACGTTGCGGAACACCCCGGCCTTGGATTTGCCCATGGGGGTGCGGACGGCGTCGACGATAACGGCGGTTTTCATGGGGTCACCTCACACTTGGTGGTATTTACGCCCGGAGGCGGCCATCTCTTGCATGGCGGGGGTGAAGGAATAGACTTTGCCCAAAGACTCGTAGCGCTTGGCGGCCTCGGCGAGCTTGCCGATGCCGTATTGGTCGGCCCACTTGAAGATGCCGGCGCGGAACGGGGGGAACCCAAGGCCAAGCAAAAGACCCATGTCCACTTCCACCGGGGAGGCCACGATCTTCTCCTCCAGGCAGCGCTGGGACTCGGTGAGCATGGGGATCATGAGTCGCAGCACGATGTCCTCGTCGGAGAGTTCCACGGTGCGCTTAATGAGGGGCTTGATCACGCCGTAGGCGGCCTCGGTGACGACTTTCTTGGGGCGGCCCTTCTTGTCCATCTCGTACTCGTAGAATCCCTTGGAGTTCTTCTGCCCGAAGCGGCCCGCCTCGTACATGGCCTGGACCACGTACTTGCCGGCGAAGCTCATGCGGTCGGGGAAGCCCGCGGCCATGATGGCGGTGGCGTGGTGGCCGGTGTCGATGCCCACCACGTCCATGAGATAGGCGGGTCCCATGGGCCAGCCCCACTTCTCCATGAGCTTGTCGATGCGCTGGAAGTCCGCGCCGTCCTCCAGCAAGAGCTGGAAGGCGTTGAAGTAGGGGAAGAGGATGCGGTTCACCAGGAAGCCGGGGCAGTCGTTCACCACGATGGGGGTCTTGCCCATCTGGGTGGCGTACTGGACGGTGCGGGCCACGGCGGCGTCGGAGGTCTTGGCCCCGCGGATGACCTCCACCAGGGGCATCATGTGGACCGGGTTGAAGAAGTGCATGCCGCAGAAGTTCTCGGGGTTCTTCAGCCCCTCGGCGAGCTTGGTAATGGAGATGGTGGAGGTGTTGGAGGCGAGCACGGTGCCGGGGGCGGTGTTGGCCTCCAGGTCGGCGAGCACGGCCTTCTTCACCTTCTCGTTTTCGACCACGGCCTCGACGACGATGTCCACGGCCTTGAAGTCGGCGTAGGAAAGGGTGGGGGTGATGGAGGCGAGGACCTTGCCCATTTTCTCCATGGGCATTTTCTTTTTCTCCACCAGCTTGTTCAGGAGCTTGCCGGCTTCGTTCATGCCAAGCTCGAGTTGTTCGGGCTTAATGTCCTTCATCAGCACGCCCACGCCGGAGCTGGCCGACTGGTAGGCAATGCCGCCGCCCATGATGCCGGCGCCCACCACGGCGCCGAATTTCACCGGGGCGGTGTCCTTAGTCAGCTTCTTGCCGACTTTCTTGAGGTATTGGTCCCCCAAGAAAACCTGGACCAGGCACTCAGCCACCGGCGTTTTGGCCATCTTGGCGAAGACTTCGCCCTCGATGGCGATGGCCCCATCGCGATCCAGCCGCGCTCCCCTCTCCATGGCGTCGATGGCCTGGACCGGGGCCGGGTAGTGGGGACCGGCGATGCCGGCCACGAAGCCCTTGGAGCCTGTGAAAGTCATGGCGGACTCGATCTTGTCGAGTTTGAGGGGCGCTTTCTTGCGCTCGACCCGCGCCTTCCAGTCGATCTCGCCGGCGGCGGCGCGCTTCAGGAGCACCATCGCCGCATCCACCACCTGGGCGTCGGGCACCACCGCGTCCGCCGCGCCGAACTTGAGGGCCTCCTCGGCCTTGTAGTACTTGGCCCCAGTCACCCACTCGATGGCGTGGTCTGCGCCGATGAGGCGCGACAGCCGCACGGTGCCGCCCCAACCGGGGATGATGCCGAGCTTGGTTTCGGGAAGGCCCATCTGGGCCTTGGTCCCCAGCACCCGGAAGTCCATGGCGAGCGCAATCTCACAGCCGCCCCCCAGGGCAAAGCCGGTGACGGCGGCGACTTTCGGGTAGGGAAGGTCCTCATAGCCACTGAAAATTTTATTGATGTCCGCGATCCAGCCGCGCATCTCGTCCTCGGACTTCTTGAAGTGTCCCAGGAACTCAGTGATGTCGGCGCCGAAGACGAAGCCGTCTTTGCCGGAGCGGAAGAGCAGCCCCTTCACGGCATTTTGTTTTTTCACCACCTCAAGGACCTCGGCCAATTCTTTCAGCGCCAGCGCGTTGAAGATGTTGGCGGCCTGGTCTTTCAGGTCGAACACCACTTCGAGGAAACCGTCGGGCAGGTTGGCGGCCCGGAAGGCCTGGCCTTGGTACAGCATAGGGGCTCCTTGTTGGAGCCCACAGTGTACCTCAAGGCACCTGGCCCCTAAAGGACGGCGTGCCTAAAGATGCGCCCGACGAGTGCGGTCGGGAACTAGAGGTACTTCGCCAAGTCCCTCTCGATCTTCTCAGGCGTGTCGGTGGGGGCGTAGCGTTTAACCACCTGGCCCTGGCGGTCCACCAAAAACTTGGTGAAGTTCCACTTGATGGCCTCGGTGCCGAGCACGCCGGGCTTCTCACCTTTGAGGAACTTCCACACCGGGTGGGCCCCCTCGCCATTCACGTCCACCTTGGCAAACAAGGGGAAGGAAACGCCGTAGTTCAGGTTGCAGAAGCTCTGGATCTCCTTCTCGTCCCCGGGTTCCTGATGACCGAACTGGTTGCAGGGAAACCCCAGTACCGCCAACTGGCCACCGTGCTTCTTCCAAAGTTCCTCCAGGCCCGCGTATTGGGGAGTGAAACCGCACTGGCTTGCCACGTTGACCACCAACATGACCTTGCCCTTCCAGTCGGCCAAGGACACATCCTTGCCGGTGATGTCTTTGGCGGTGAAATCGTAAATGCTGGGCTTTGTCATGGAACCTCCCTCTGAGGCCCCCATCATGGCATGAGATAGTAGGCCGACGAAGTCTTTTTCCTGCTAAAATCAACCACCATGCTGCACGGCCGTGGCCTTTTAGTCGACCAGAACCGGGACTTCACCAACGCCATCCAGGACGAGGGCGACGCACGCTACCCCCTGGTGTTCGCTTCCACCCTGACCCAGGCCATGACGCTCTTGCGGCATGATGAGGCCCGTATCAGCATTGCCTTTGTCTCCACCTCGGTACCTCCGGCCAATGGGTTGGACGTGGTGCGGGAAATCCGTCAGCTGCGACCGTCCCTCCCCATCATTTTGGTGGATCACTACGACTTTCCTCGCGCGACACCCGCTCAGGCCGAGGGGCTGGGTTGCCTGGCGCTCTTGCTCAAGCCCACCAAGGCGGAAGACCTTTTTTCTCCGGTCCTCAAACGTCTGGAGGAACAGACCACTTGGAAGGGGGTGGCCGCCACCGCCGACCAAAAAGAAGTCACGCTGGACAAGGAAGACGGCAAGTACCTCGCCGTCTCCGCGAAGGACTACCTGCTGACCCCCAAGTCCTTCTTCAACCTGTTCATTCGCCTGTCCAAGGGCAAATTCGTGAAGGTCCTCAACGCCGGTGAAGAGGTGGAGCGCGGGTTTCTCGAGAGGTATTTGGGCAAGGGGATCACGCATTTTTACGTGATGGAGGAGGAGCACACGCGCTACATCAGCCTGTGCGACCGCATGGTGGCCGAGGCGGCTAAGCGGGACGTCCCCACCGAGGCCCGTACCGAGCGCGTGCTGCACCTGGGTGAGAACGTGCGGCAGGGGCTTTACCGCTCCGGCATCACCCCCGAGCGCCTGCACTACGCCGACAACTTCCTGGGCCATACCGACCAAATGGTGCGGCGGATGAAAATGGAGAACGCGGCGGTGGGAGACATGATGGCCTCTCTCCTGGCCAAGGACCACGTGGCGGTGGTGATCATGCTATCGGGACTCCTGGCCCAGGAAATGGGTTTTGAGTCCAGCAAGGCGGTGAAGATCGTGGGCATGGCAGCACTCTTCCACGACATCGGCCTCTATAACCTCTTGCCCGATCTTCAGCGGGAGGACCCCTCCCGGCTCTCCCTGGAAGACCGCGCCACGTGGGAGGCCCATCCGGCCCGTGGGGAGGAGATGTTGCGGACGGTGGGGGGCTTTGACGAGGTGGTGTACCAGTCCGTGCTCCAGCACCACATGCGCAAGAAGGGCGGCCAAGGCGGCAAGCGTAACATGAACATCAACGTGGTCAGCGAGATCATCGGCATGGTGGACGAGTTCCACAACCAGGTGCTGGAGGGAGAGTACTCCAAGGAGCGCCTGGACCAGTTCATGGACGAAGGCATGAAGCTCTTCTCGCCCCAGGTGGAGAAGGCGTTCCTGAAAGTCCTGAAGGGCCGCGAGTGACTTCCCGCCGGGGCAGCAACCCGCGGCGCTGCCCGCGCTGCCGGATCAACCAGGCCCTATGCTTCTGCGAGCACATACGCCCCTTTCAAATCCGCTCCACCGTGTCCCTCATCGTGCACGTGCGCGAGCTCAAGCTCACCACCAACACCGCCCAGTTCGTGCGCGAGATGCTGCCGGGGAACGCCCACTTCGACGTGCGGGGACACGTGGAGGGGGGGTGGTACCCGGAGAAGGTATTGGAGCGACCGGGGACGCCGCTTTTCCTCTATCCTGGAGAGGGCGCGGTAGAACTCAACGCGGACTTCGTGAACAGCCACCCCGGCCCCCACAACCTCATCGTGCCCGACGGTAGCTGGCAGCAGGCCCGCAAGGTCTACGCCCGGGAGCCGTTGTTCAAGGGCGTGCCCCTGGTAAAACTACCGGAAGGTCTGGTGGGGGAGTACAGGCTCCGGCAGTCCCGCTTCGCCCACTGGGTCTCCACTTACGAGGCGGTGGCCCACGCATTGGGCGCGCTGGAGGGACCAGAGGTGCGCGACCGGTTGATGGAATTTTTCCGGGTGTTCGTGGGGCGGGTGATGAAATCACGCACCGACTTTCACGGACCGCTGAACTAGGCCGCCTCACTCCTGAGAAACAGCACCGCCTCCGTGTGCATTTGCGAGATCCGCCCCTCCGAGAGCCCCAGGCGCTCGGCGATCACCGACAGCGGGGCCTCCTCGAAGTAGCGCTGCTCCATCACGGTTCGCAAGAGCGGCGGGAGCCGCGACAGGAGCGCGATCGCTTCGTCGTGGGTCTCCACATCTTCTGCCACCGCGTCCTCGCGCCAACCTTCTTCGCCGTGATCGCCCTCCAGGTACGGCCGCAAGTTGTCCTTCTGCTCGTACTGGGCGACCCGGTCCAAATCCTGGGAAGGGAAGGGCAGGACGCGCGCCAGCTCGCCCCGGGTGGGGTCTCGCCCCAGCTCCTGCCCCAGGCGATCATGCATACGGCGGTAGATTTTTTGTTTCTGGCGCTCACCGCGGGTGAGCCAGTCTTGGCGCCGGAGCTCGTCCACGATTTCGCCGCGTATGCGGAACTCGGCGTAGGTTTTGAACTGGGTGTTGTGGCGGGGGTTGAAGCGGGTGTGGGCGTCCATGAGCCCCACCAGTCCCGCCACCACCAGGTCGTCGAACTCCAAGGTTTGGTGGGCGCGGTGGGCGTAGTGCCGGGCCCAGTAGCGCACGGTGGGGAGGAACTCCTCGATGAGTTCGCTGTCCGGGCGGGAAACGTGACGGGGTTTGGGTTTCGCCATCCCGGCATTATGGGCGGGCCCAGCGGGGAGGCAAAATCCGGGAGCTAACCCCTTGGGGGCGGGAAGAATCGGGACGTTGGGCCGCCCACAGGAGTGGTCACTCCCGCACGCCCACGGTCACGCTGGTGTAGAACAGGCTGCGCTCCTTGCCCATGAGTTCCTCACCCCACGCCTTGTCGAAGCGGAACTTGGGAAAGTGGCGGGCAAAGTCGCGGTCGTTGTTGAGCTGGCGCCACAGGATGACCGAGCCCGGCAGCATCTCCTCCTGGAGGCGCTTGGCGGTGGCGGCCACCTGGCTCTCGTCCATCCAGTCAAAGATGTTGGAGAGCTGGACCATACCGAAGGGATTGAAGGAGGGAACGGCGTCGATGGGCCCCTGGATCATTTCCGCCTGGAAATCACGGGGTGGGCGTTGCAGGTACAGCGGCCAGGCCTCGCGGCGCGTGAGGTAGTGGCCCAGCATGATGTGGTGGAGGAAGGGGTTATCGAGGGCGTCGGGACGCTTGAGGCCTTGCTCGATTACCTGGCGGAAATACGCCGGATAGGAGTTCTTGTGCCCGTGCTGGACCGCCTCGGGCCCGAACATGGTGCTGAGCATTTCGTCGTGGAAGAACAGGTCGAAGGACACCGGCCAATAGCGGTGACTCGTCAGCGTGTCCGTGGCCGCGCGCAGGCGCTTCTCGGAGTCGAACATGTGCTCCAGGTCGTTGGGCTTGATGATGAACGCCCGCCAGAAATCCCTCAGGCAGCGGAAAAGGGTTTCCACGTTGCCGCAGGCGTTAAGGCCCTGGGGGTCCTCTGAGCCGATGTTCACCACGGCGGGGTCCATGGCCATGCGCTGGAGCGCCTGGGCCTTGCGCTGGACCAGCTGCAGCTGGGCCGGGTTGGGGTCTACCAGTGTGAGCTTGAGCTCAGGGAAGAGGGTGGCCAGGGTGAAAGCGGTGCAGCCACCGGAGGCCACCAGCAGGGCATGGGCGGGGCGCAGGCGCTCCACGATGTCGCGCTCCAACTGAGGGTCTTCGCGGACGACGGCGTACTGGATGGGGTTGTCCATGGGGCCCATGGGCGCTCCTTTTGCGGTTCAACGATTATGGCTCTTTCGGGGGAAATAAAGAAGGGCCCGTTGCGGGCCCTTCTTGGTGGGTTTGGTTTGGGAGGTGGTTTAGACCGCCTCGGCCCAGTTCTCCGCGTCCTCCGCGGCCTGGGGGGAGTTGAGATACTCCACGTACTCGGACATTTCCATGATCTCGTCACGGAAGAGGGCGACGCGCCAGTTAGCTTGCTCTTGGGTCATGGCCTTGCTGTCACGGTCCAGGATCTGGCCTTTGACCAGCCAAGAAAGATCGCGCCAACGCTGGCCCGGTTCGAGCCGCAGGATCTTCTTGTTCTTCATCAGGTAGTAATGCGGTTTGCCCATGAATCACCCTCCTGGTGGTGGTGCGGGGAGCGTGTCCCTCTCCCCAGGTCCTGCATTAAGCGTCACATGTAAGAACCCCCTGTGGCAAGCGGTTGTAAGGAAAATTTGCGTGGGGACGCCAGGGCCCCGAAAACCCCTGCCGGAACCCTTCCTGGTCCCGTTTTGCCCCCGGTATTTCCCCCCCTTGGCCCCACCCTGGCGCCCACAAAGCGTGCATCCGGGTAGTTGCGGCACCCCGGCAGGCCGGCACGCTTCCTGCTCTATGATTTTCGAGACTGCGGAGAGGTTCTCAGGATGAGGGCCACCCCGGAAACAAGACGTTTCAAGAGTTCTCGGTACTGCCTCACGGATCGAGCGGGGACGGACAAGGAAAACCGGCCCAAGGTTCAAGGACGAACCACCCTTTATCAACGACGGCCAGGAAGGCCACTTGGGATTCAAAAACGGAGGATTCCCATGATCGCCCAGGAAACGATGTTGTTCGCGATTCTCTCGGCCCTCTTGCTGGTCAACCTCGCGGTGCCCTACTTCTACCACCGCAAATCGGTAAAGCTTCGCATCCGCAAGGACTAGGCGGCTGAAGTCCCCCTCCGGAGCACCCAACTAAAGGGGTGGTCCAGGAAGCGGGGGAATTCCAAGGCCCGCGGCACCCTGCCGATGAGCCCCTGCAAAGCCTCCCGCCCCAGGGCCCCCCATGAAGCGAAGTCATCCCAGGCCACCGGTTTTCCCCGGTGGCGTTGCTCGTTCAGCAGGACGTACCTCACGGCGTTCCGCGCTTCTGTCGGGCCCCTCAGCACATGCAGATGGTAACGCTCGGGCTGTACTCTCCCGGCGCTCAGCCCCTTGGCGAACGTGATCGTCAACGACCGCATACCTCTCGTGAGCGTCTTGTTCTCCGCCGCCTCCAGGATGAGGTGGATGTGATTGCTCTGAAGCGAGTAGTGCACCACCCTCAACCCTTGCTTTCTTGCGTTGAGAATCGCCCTTTTCAAGAGCCCCAGACAGGCCTTGTTGCGGATCCGCGCGCGCAGCTTGAAATTCACGTGCACTGGCGTGCGGTGGTCCATGCGCTCCCGGGTGCGGTGGGCGACGCCTTTGGAGTGTTTCTCTTTCCGTCCTGCGTTCGGACGCCGTCCGCCCCAACTGCCGCGCCAGAGGTTGAGTTCGGTTTGCTTGCCTGCCTTATACCTTTTGCTTTTCATGAACCCATTTATAAATCGATGTCCCGCGCAAACACCCGATGGTCCGTTTCCTTGCTGCAGAAAGTTCAGGCGTGAAACGGCTGCCTTTCGTTGGCACGGACCACATATGCCCTTTTCAAGTCGGCCCCGCGGACTCTGGAAAATTGAAAGGGGCATAAGTGGAAACGTGGGCCGAAGGCAGCCCTGCCGGGGCTACTTGAGAAGATCATATGTGGAACGCGAGCGGTGGCGCCCCTGTTGGGGGCTACTTGAAAAGGGCTTATTTGGAAACGCGAGTGGGCGGCGGCCTGGGGGGGCTACTTGAAAAGGGCATATGTGGGAACACAAGCGGGAGGCTGCCCTGCGGGAGCCTACTTGAAGAGGGCATAGGTGGGAACACAAGCGGGAAGCCGCCCTGCGGAGGCCTACTTGAAAAGGTATATGTGGGAACGCGAGTGGATGGCGGCCCGCGGTGGGCTACTTGAAAAGGGCATAAGTGGAAATGCGAGTGGGAGGCGGACCTGGGGGGCTACCGGAAAAGAGCATACCTAGCCGACGGCCCGGGCAGTGAATGATGGGAGCAAGGTAGTCCTGTCGCGGGAAAGTAGCCGAAGGGGGAGTTAGCAGACCAGCGAACCCATCCCCAACACATCCTCAAAAAAAGCCGCGCGTTGGCGCTCACGGTCCACCACGTGGATCTCCAGCACCCACAGCCCGGGGGAGGGGGTGTGCTGGAACTGGATCAGATCTCCCTTGTGGTGAAGGGCGTGGGGGAAGTCGCCTATGCGGTGGCCGTCCATGTTCAGATTCAGGTCGAAGCCACGTTGGCGAGCGAAGCCTTGGGCGGCTTCGTACAACCCCGGGCCGGACAGACCGCGTTCGCGCCAGACTCGCTCCGTGTCCCGGAACACTTCCCGGGAAGCGGCGATGAGCGGGTCACCCCCGCCGCCGCAACGGAAGGTCTCGCCGTAGTCGCCTTCGTGTCCGCCGTAGACGGGGCCGATGTCGACGAAGAACAGGTCGCCGTGGCCGAGGCGCTCGGAAGGGTCTCCCGGCTCGCGGAAGTTGCACAGGGTGTTTTTGCCGAAGCGGATCTTGGTGGGATGCCACACCTTGACGCCGCCTTCCTCGGCGAGCATCTGCTTGAAGAGTTCGTGGGCCTCCTCCTCCAGCATGCCAGGCATGAGGGAGTGGGCCAGGCGTTCGGCGAGCACGATGGTGCGCTCGCGGGCCTCCCGGAACGCGGTGGGGGAGAATCCCTCCCCTAAACCTTCTTCCGGGCGCAGGCTCATGCCAGGGCGGCCTTCACCAGCTCGGAGGCGCGCTTGCCGTCAAAGCGCCCCTTGATCTGGGGCTGAAGCTCCTTCATGAGGGCGCCCATGTCTTTGGCGCCGGCCGCTTTGATGGAGTTAATCAGCGCCACTACCTCGGCCTCGGACAGGGCCGCGGGCAGGTAGCCCTTGAGCGCGTTGATCTCGGCCTCGGTCTCCGCTCGCTGGGCTGAGCCCGCGGGGAACATCTCCAGGGAGTCCTGGAGCTTCTTCACGTGGGCCACGGCGACGCTTAGGTCGTCGGTGGGCTTAGCGGCGGTGTTGTTATGGATGAAGGCGGCCTTGAGCATGCGCAGGGCCTGCAGCTTCGCCGCGTCCTTGGCCTTCATGGCCTCTTTGATGTCGTTGGCGACTCGTTCTTGCAGGGTCATGTTCTACCTCTTCATGTTTTCCATCTGCAGGTCGAGGTCCAATTCCTTGCTGGTCTTCAGCATGTGGAAGGCGGCCTGCAGGTCGTCGATGCTTTTGGATTCCAAACGGAACTTCTCGTCCATGTACTGGGCCTTGACCTTGCCGCCGGCATCCTTGATCAGCTTCTGAACGATCCGGCTCTTGTCCTTGCTGATGCCGTTGGAGAGTTTCAGGGTCATCTTGTGCATTTGCATGCCGGTGGGGGTGACGGGGGACTCCTCCATGCCGCGCACGCCGATGCCGCGCTTGAGCATGCTGGAGCGGAGGATCTCCAACACCGCCTTCACGCGGGTCTCGTTCTCGGCCCGGATCTCGATGAGGTTCTCTTTCTCCTTCCACTCGACTTTGGCGTCGGAGCCCTTGAAATCGAAGCGCCCGGCGATCACCTTCTCGGTGGTCTGGAGGGCGTTCATCAATTCCATGGAGTCGATCTTGGAGACGAGGTCAAAGGACGGCATGTGCTCACTTCCTCACGTGGCCCGCTCCCCTGACGACGAAACGGGTGGTGGTCATTTCCCGGGCGCCCATGGGCCCGTAGGCGTGGAGTTTCGAGGTGGAAATGCCCAACTCGGCACCCAGACCTAATTCAGAGCCGTCATTAAAGCGGGTCGACGCGTTAATGGCGAGGCACGAGGCGTCGATCCCATTGAGAAAAAGCTCCGCCACGGCGGGAGTGCGTGTGAGCACCGCCTCGGTGTGGTGAGAACCGTGGGTGCGGATGTGCTCCAGGGCGGCGTTTGCGTCCGGAACCTGGCGCAAAGACATCTTCAGGTCGAGCCATTCGGTGTGGAAATCCGCAGCGCCGGCCGGAACCAGTCCCGAGACCAGCCCGACGGTGGCCGGGCACGCGTGGATCTCCACATGCGCCCCTTTCAAGTCCTCCAGCAAACCGATCAGGGCGTCCCGGGGGAAATCCCGGTGCACCAGCAGGGTTTCCATGGCGTTGCACACCCCGGGGCGCTGGGTTTTGGCGTTCAGGACTATGTCCCGGGCCTGGTCTGGGTCCGCGTCCGGGTGCAGGTAGACGTGGCAGAGCCCGCGATCGTGGGCCACCACGGGCATGGTGGCGTGCTGGCGCACGAATTTGATCAGGGCTTCACCACCCCGGGGGACCACCAGGTCGACGAGGTCGCCGAGCTTTAAAAGCTCCGTTACTTCGTCCCGGCCTTCCACCATCTGGACCGCGTCCGCGGGCAAGTGGGGGGCTATGGCCGCGCGGACCAGCTCGCCCAGGAATTTATTCGAGCGCACGGCCTCTTTGCCGCCTTTGAGCAAGATGGCGTTGCCGGACTTCACCGCCAGGGCCGCGCCGTCCACCACCACGTTGGGGCGGGACTCAAAAACCATGGCGATGACGCCCAGAGGGATGCGCTGCTTTTGGATCACCAGCCCATCCGGACGACGGCGTTCTTCTTCAAACATGCCTACCACCGCGGGAGCGGCGGCGATGTCCCGGCAGGCCTGGGCCATGGCGCGAACGGATTTGTCGGTGAGGGTGAGGCGGTCGATCAGGGCGGCGCTGAGCCCGATGGCCTTGCCGTCGGCCACATCCTGGGCGTTGGTGGCGAGCAGCGCGGGCACTTGCGCTTCAAGAGCGTCCGCGATGGCGCGTAAGGCGGCTTGCCGGTGGACCTCGGTGACGGCCATGAGGCGTGTAGCCGCGGCCTTGGAGCGCAGGGCGGTGTCTCGCATGGTCACTCTTGCCCTCCGGCGGAGATGAACAAGTTGTTCCGGTGAATCACCACGTGGGAGGGCACGTTGCCCAGGATGGTCTCCAGCTCGGCGGTCTTCTTGCCGAGGATCTTCAGCACGTCCTTGGAGTCATACTCCACGATGCCGGCGGCGATGTTCTGCCGTTGGCATTTCACCATCACCACGTCCCCGCGCCGGAACTCGCCCAAGACCTTGCGGATCCCCACGGGCAGAAGCGAGCCGCGGGTGCGCAGAGCCTTGGCCGCGCCCTCGTCCACCACGATGGCGCAGCCGTGCTTGGAGACGCTGGCGATCCAGGCCTTGCGGTGGTGAACTTTCTCCCGCGGGTCGCCCTTGAACAGGGTGCCGCCGCCTGAGATGGCGCGTGAGACAGGGGAGGGAGCGTTGAAAGTGGCGATGGCCACGTCTTGGCCCAACGGGGTCAGGCGGCGGACCGCCTGGAGTTTGGTGGCCATCCCACCGCGGCCCACGGAGGTGCCCGCGGCGATTTTCACGCCGGCGAAGTCCTCGCGGAAGTCCACCACGGGAAAATGCACGGCGTCCGGATCCTTGGGATTGCGGTCATAAAGGCCGTCGGCTTCCGTTAAGAGCACCAGGAGGTCTGCACCGATGGCCTCGGCCACCATGGCGGCCAGCTGGTCATTGTCGCCAACAGTAATCTCGCGGGTGGAGACGGTGTCGTTCTCGTTGACCACCGGGAGCGCGCCGTTTTTCAGGAGCGTCAGTAGGGTGTTGCGGATGTTCAGGAAGCGGGGGCGGGCCTTGAAATCCTCATGGGTCACCAGCACCTGTCCCAGCACGTGTCCTGAACCAGCCAACGCCCGGTGGTAGGCTTCGAGCAGCAGCGGCATGCCCACGGCCGCGCAGGCCTGCTGCCAGGCCAGGGACCATTGCTTCTCGTCAGGGCGGGGAACATGGCGGCGGCCGGAGTTGATGGCGCCGGAACTCACCAGCACGACCTCATGGCCGGCCCGCTTGAGCTCCAGCAAGTCACGCACCAGCGCGCCGATCTTCGCCTCATCGGGGCCGCCTTCGGGGGAGGAAACCCCCAGAGAGCCCACTTTCACCACGTAGCGCTTACCCATGCCTTAATTCTAAGGCATGGGACATCCGCTGTCCGCGGGGAGTTACCCGAGTGTGTTGCTCGGAACGCAAACGGGCGCTACGATGGTTGCATGGCCCTTTCCGAAGACAACAGCAAAACCTACCTCCGTCAGATGGACGGTGCGGAACTGGCGAGGGATTTTTGGCCCGCCTTCGGAAGCCAGGGTCTGCCCGCGGCCTTGTGGCGCAAAGGCCAGAGCGATCCTTGGGAGGTGCGGCTTTTCGCTCCCTCCGCCCTCGGAGGGCCACTCCCCGTGGAGGTCCCCGCCAAGGTCCATGGGATTTTCAGCGGCGATTATGTGGGAGTGGTGGTGTACCTCAAAATCACCGTGGCCCCCGACAAACACTTCTTCACCTCCGGTACGGTGGAATCCCGCGACGGCGGTCTGGTGATTGTGCTGGGTAGCCCTGTCTTCGTGACCACCAAACGCTCCGCCTGCCGCTACCTGCCCTCACCCCAGGAGCGTATCCATCTCGCGCTTTTGGGCCACAATCTGCCGTGCTTCGACATATCCTCGGGGGGGTTCTCGACCCAGGTGCCCCGGGACCGCATCGGCGGGTTTGAGAAAGGGCAGGTGTACGAGCACGTGGAGCTGCGCTACCAGGGGAAAACCTTCGCCATCCCCAAAGTGCTGGTGGTGAACGTGATGGACGTGCCCGGGCGGCCAGAACTGGTCCGCTACGCCTTCAAATTCGAGGGTCTCAAAACCCGCGACGAGGAGGCGATCTGGATCGAGGTGAACAACTCCATCAAGCGCATGGCGCACCTGGGCTGAAGGCCCATCCTCCAGCCTCCCAGTGACCAAAGTCTAGACGGCCCCGCCGCCCTAACTCCGCATGCCCCCGTCCCCGGGGCCGGCGCGGTATTTGCTCCTTCCTTTGGCGTACAACCGATCAAAGGAAGGCTTATGCGCTCACTTCTGCTCGCATCCCTCTTGCTTACTTCCCCCGGCTGGGCCGAGGACGACGACACATCTGGCCTCGTTGAAATCAGCGACGATGGGGTGGTCGAGGTGACTAACGAAGGCGTGGTGGAGGGCCGGCGTTTGGGTCACGTGAGCCTCAACGGCGGTTTCCTGGGCCGTGACGACGAAATCGCCCCGCTTCCCACGCGGAATTGGTGCGGGTACTCGAAGATTTTCATCCGCAACGTCCGTGGTCGCATCAAGAACGAAAACGGCACCGTGGACGCCGAGGTCCACGCAGGCGTGGAAAAGATCATCGTCTCCTGGCGCCGCGACGAGCTGGACGGTCGACGCCAGATCCGCTTTGCCCATGGGGCCACCGCACTGGCGCCCAATGACAGCACCACGCCCATCAACATCCTGGACGGCCAGCCTGTGTGCATTACCCGCGTGCGTGTGGAAGGCCGCCCGGTGGACGCCGCCGGGGATAATCTGGGCGACGATGCCACCGTGCGGTTGGAAGTGCGCGGGATTAATTGAATCGCCCTCAAGGAGTATCTATGCGTGGCCTGCTCGTTTTATTCTTGCTGATTCCCGCCTCTGCCTGGGCAGAACGACGGCTTGGCGACTTGAGCGTAGGGCGGATGATCCAGGGTGGAGATATCTCCGGTGAGTGGTGCGGTTTCGATAGCATCAAGGTGAAGAACATCCGGGGAGGACGCGTGCGAGTCGACCGTATCCACGTGCACTTCGAAAGAGATGGCAGGAGAGAGCGGGAGGAAATTCGCCCCGGCTTCCATCGTGACGATCTGCGAGACGGTGACTCCATCGAGTATGAATTTAGCCGCGATGATGTTTGCATTACACGCGTCAACGTCGAAGGTCATCCTATCGACGAGCATGATCACCTGAGGGATGGCTCAGTAACTCTGCGGATTTTCGGAACTCACTGAGGCTGCCATGCGTGTGCTTGGGATGGCCGTGTTTCTTTTGTTCTCTGTTGCTGCTTCGGGTAAGGCCACAGCTTCGTCCGAGGTGAGTGCCGCCTTACGGGCCATTCAGTCGGCGCCCGTGGGACTGATAACCCTCGTCGGCGGGGTCGGCAGTCCTTTCGTATTCGTCCACGGCATTGACATCGCCCCTGAGCCCCCTGAGTGGGTTGCGCCTCTGGAGGCCGCTTTGGCCAGCGGCCGCCCCGTCTACTTCTTCAAATGGAGCAAGCGACAGAGCCTCGCCTCAAGTGCCTCCATCCTCGCCTCGGGCCTAGGACGGCTTTTGCAAGAACACGAAGGCGCCACGCTCACGTTCCTCGCGCATTCCGCTGGCGGGCTCGTGTCCACCCTGGCCCTCGACCAGCTCCGGGGGACAGACCCCCAAGCGCTCGCGCGCATCCACTTCATCACCGCGGCCACGCCTTTTTTTGGCTATGGCGCCCCCGGGCTCTTTGCTTACACCGGCGCGCCTTTCGTCGGGAGGGGTACCATCGACATAGGCCTCGGCCGCTCTCGACGGGACCTGAGCGGGGCCGGCCTCGCCTCGTGCGTCCATTGGATTAACGAATGTGCCCACGACCCCGAGCACGCCTGCCCAAGATCCGGGGTTTCGCCCCAAAGGGGTCCGGAGGACGGCTCGGGCCAGCTTCCCTGCGGGAATGGGCAAATCCGTACGGCCACCGGGGAGGACCACGGTTCCGTGGTTGAGCGCGCCTTCGTCGAATCCGCGAGATAACGAGGCAAAGTTTTCCGAGCAGGAAGCTCGGACACATCTTCCTGCGCGTTTATCGCCGCATGGTATGATGCCGGGGACGACTCGACCACTCAAGGATGGAGGTTCCATGATCCGCAGTCTTCCGTTTGTCATGCTCACTGGTTTGTTGGGCGCTTGCGCCAACTACCAATCCAGCAGCGCTCCCACCACGGCCCACAACACGGCCACAGGTCCTCAGGCCACCCGGCGCCCGGCTTCTCTCGAGAGCGACATCCATGGTCGCCTCCAGCGCTTGGGGCAAGTGAGCCGCGGCGAAGTGGAGCGCGCCTATGACAAAATCGCCCTGGACCGGAACCTTCGGGATGCCCTTAGCAATTTGGGCATCGTGTACACTCCCCCTTATGACGATGGCCGCGGCGACGGGGGCCGGGGTCAACCGGGCACGCGCGTTCCCGGGCATGGCGGACAGCCGGATGGCCATCGCCCCACCCGGGGTGATGGGCGGGATGACCGCGGCCCCCGCTGGGATGGTCCCCGCGGCGGCGACTGGCGCCGGCCACAGCATCGCCAGCGCAATGAAGTCGTCGCCCACGACAACAACCAGTGCACACAGAACTCCCGCAGCGTGAACATCCGCGGCCGCGACGAGTGCGCTTACGATTTCCCGGGCCACGAATACCGGTACGTCCAGGCCGTTTCGCTGAATGGCCAGTGCGTGAACACCGTGGATCAACTCTTCCCCGCCGCTTGCCCCAGCTTGGTGGCCCTGGCCCGTGACCACCAGCCAGAGGGTGAGGCCGACGAGATGATCGAGTTGCACCAAAACAACGCCTGTAACCAGTCCTTGACCAGCGTGGACGTGGGCGTGGATTGCGCGGCCCTTTCCGGGGTGCTCAACGGCCGGGTCATCGGCTCCCTCAAGCTCAACAACCGCTGCTTGAACATCTACGACGTTTCCTTCAACGCCCAGACCTGCCAGCTCTACCAAGATGCCCTGGTCTCCATGTTCGAGAGCGACGGCCGCCGCCGCCGTAGCCGCGAAGTCATTTTCTTCGGCAACAACGAGTGCACCACGGAAGTGACCCGTATGCAGCGTGGGTACAACTGCACCGCTTTCAACTCCATCTTTGGCCGTGAGCGTGTTGCCGCCTACAAGATCGGGGAGGACGGCGCTTGCCGCGACATCGACAACACCACCTTCCAGTACGCCTGCCCGATGCTGGAAAATTACCTTAACCGTTAAACCCGTTGCCTAATGGCCCCTCTCCGGAGGGGCCCTTTAGCATCCCTAAAACCCCGCCTATCTTAAGACGTTTTTTTCCCATCCATACCGTGGTGAGCGCCCTCAAGGTTGACGGAGTGTGTGTTAACATCACTGACGAATACTTCAACGCCGCCAAATGCCAGAGCTACCAGAACGGCTTGCTCGGCATGTACGACGACACCGGCTCTCGCCGCCGCCGTGAACCTGTTGAGCTACACGCAAACTACACCTGCGGCGCCCGCGTCGCGACCATCCAGCCCGGTTACGATTGCTCGGCCATGTCCGGCCTCTTCGGCAGCGTGGTGATCTCCGCGGTCAAGTTTCGCGGCCAGTGCGTGAACATCACGGACGCCCACTTTCCGCAGGTGTGCGCCGGTTACGCCCGCGAGTAAGTGCATTTCCAGCTTATGAAGAGGGCCCTTCAGGGGCCCTCTTACTTTCAGCTGAATTTCATCTCAGGCACGTCGCCGCCCACCACCAACTCCGCCTCCGTCTTGGCCCTGATCTCCTCCACCGAGACTCCCGGTGCTCTCTCCAGCAGGTGGAACTTCCCGTCCCTGAGTTCCAGCATCGCCAGGTCCGTGACGACCTTCTTCACGCACTGGACCCCGGTGAGCGGTAGCGTGCATTTCTTGAGGATCTTGGAGGCGCCGTCCTTGGAGGCGTGGGACATGGCCACGATGATGTTCTCGGCCCCCGCCACCAGGTCCATGGCCCCGCCCATGCCCTTGATGAGCTTGCCGGGGATCATCCAAGAGGCCAGGGCGCCGGTACTGTCCACCTCGAAGGCGCCCAGGACGGTCAGGTCCACATGTCCCCCGCGGATCATGGCGAAGGAGTCGGCCGAGGAGAAGAAGGCGGCGCCGGGAATCACGGTCACGGTCTGCTTACCGGCGTTGATGAGGTCGGCGTCGATGGTCTCTTCCGTGGGGAACTCCCCCATGCCCAGAATGCCGTTTTCCGACTGGAGCATCACGCTCATGCCGGCAGGCACGTAGTTGGCCACCAGGGTCGGGATACCGATCCCGAGGTTCACGTAATAGCCGTCTTTGATCTCCCGGGCTATGCGCTGGGCGATCTGTTCTCTTGAGAGGGCCATGCTTATTTCCTCACCGTGCGCTGTTCGATGCGCTTCTCGAATTTGCCCTGGATCACCCGGTTCACGTAGATGCCGGGGACGTGGATGAAGTTCGGGTCGAGTTCTCCCGGCTCCACGATCTCCTCCACCTCGGCGACGGTGATCTTCCCGGCCATGGCGGCCATGGGGTTGAAGTTCATGGCCGTCTTACGGAAGACCAGGTTGCCGTAGCGGTCGGCCTTCCAGGCCCGCACCAAGGAGAAATCGGGCTTCGGGAAAGCGTGTTCGAGGATGTAGGCGCGGCCGTTGATGATCTTCACGTCTTTCCCCTCGCCCACGGGGGTGCCGTAGCCGGTGGCGGTGTAGAAGGCGGGGATGCCCGCGCCGGTGGCGCGCATTTTTTCGGCCAAGGTTCCCTGCGGGGTCAGTTCGATCTCAAGCTCCCCGGCCAGCACCTGCTTTTCAAACAGGGCGTTTTCCCCCACGTAGGAGGAAATCATCTTCTTGATTTGCTTTTTCTCCAGCAGCAGACCCAGCCCGAAGCCGTCCACACCGGCATTGTTAGAGATGCAGGTGAGGCCCTTCTGGCCGTGCTCGTAGATCCACTTGATCAGGCCCTCGGGAATCCCGCACAGGCCGAAGCCACCCACCATCAACAGCATATTGTCGGAGAGACCGCGCATGGCCTGGTCGTAACTCGTGACGACTTTGTCGAAACCTTTCATACAGGGGCTCCTCTTGGGAAGAGCCCCTTATAACCCGCGGGCGCGGGAATTGGCGAGAGGGCCGGAAAATCAGAAATCGCGGATTTGGTCCACCAGGGCAGGGTAGTCGATAAAGGGGTTGCGGTTACCCTGCTTCATGGCGATCAGGTCGTTGCGCTCTTCCTCGGCGCCGTCCACCGGGTCTTGGCGGTGCCAGCGGCGCAGGGTGGCCTCTTCCTCGCGGGAAATCGGCGTCTGGTAGCGCACGGAGAAGTAGAACAGGGCGCGAGCCACGTTGCCACGGTGGTGGGTGGGGGGGGTGAAGACGCGCCCACGGGGGGTGTCGGCGATTTGGCTGCCGGGGCAACCGTCCAAGTCTTGCCCGCCTTCCTCGCCGAACTCGAAGTTGCCGCGGATGCTGTTGGCGCGGGAGTCGGATGGGAAAAGGTGGTGCAAGTCGGATTTCTGGATCTCCTTGCCATGGCGCTCGGAGAAGCGGCTTTGGGGCCAGGTGTGCTCGATGTTCACCACGTTGTTCATGCCGCTGATGTCGGAGAGCTGGCGGAAGCGCACTTCCTTCTCGCAGTAGACCTCCACCACGTACTGGCCGCGGCCGTCGCGCTCGTTGAAGAGCTCACCGAACATGATGTTGCGGGCGGGGCCGTAGCCCACGGGATTGTGCTCGTAGCAAGTGCCGCTTGCGCAGTGGCCGATCTGGTCAGGGCGCCCGGGGCGGGAGGTATGACGGGAAGAGAGGATGGTGAAGAGGGTGGCCTTGAGATCGCCGCCGCCGGGGAAACCTTCTCCGTAGTAGGCCAGTTGTCCGGACCCGATGGTTTGGTTGGGGCCCAGCTCCACGTTGAGGGCCAGAGCGTGGGAGGAGAGAAGAAGCAGGAGGATCCATCCGTGCATGCGTTTCCCTTGGAAAGTATTAGCCTACCTTATAGGAAACGTAAGACAAACTGTCATCCGGATTTTCTTGGCTTAACCTGAGTTTAACCTCTCGCGGAGCCAGAGTTTTTCTAGCATTGCGCGCAGCGCTAGATTGATGGGCCGAGGAGGGGCGGCAAGTTCAGGGTGGAGAGTGGAGAGCATACTCACCCAGTCGCTCAGGACGGGAAGCTCCGAAGCATCCAAAGACTCCCAGGCGTGCGCATGGTGCTCTTTGAGGGTGCCGCACACGGAGGCCTGGATGGCCCCGGTTTTGTCCCGGCCCCCCGCCACGCCGAAGGCGCGGCACACGGATGGCCGAGCATGGTAAAGAGAGCAGCGGCCTTGGCCTTCTCCCGGTAGTTCCTGAAGGAGCGCGCACGGGCCCTCCTCTAACCGGGCCAGGATTTCCTCCGCTTGCCCCGCGCGGGCGAGCTCCAGCGCCGCGGGCAGCATCTCAAGCGGGGCCACGTGGATGCCGGGGAAGCGGCAGCAGCGGCCACAGTCCGGTGGGCATGGCATGCCCGCTCGTGCCTGGGCGTCGCCGAAGGCGCGGGAGAGTTCTTCCCTCATATGGGCGAGGCCAGTGAGCTCGGCGTCTGTCAGCATGGGGCCTTCTTACCGGAAATCCCTTGACGAAGGAAGGGGGCGGCCACGATAACGCCGCCATGCCTTTCTTCTTCGCCCTCACCAACCTGGGCCTTGAGTCCGCCCTCAAGACGGAGATGCGCGCGCGTTTTCCCCAATGGCGGCTAGCTTTCTCGGCGCCCGGCTTCGTGACCTTCAAGGGGGACGACGGCTTGGCCTGGCCCACGCCCGTGATCGCGCGGCTGTGGGGTGAGTGTCTGGGCAAGGGTGAGCTGCCGGGGGGCGAGGTGTTGGCGCTGGGGGAGGCCGGGACCTGGACAGTTCGCTCCCAAACTCCCCATCCGGTATGGCCGGATCCCCTGCAGCTGTCCGGACTCGCCTTGCCGGCAGAAGCTCCTTCGCGGGCCTGGCTCAAGGCCGAGGAGGCCATTGGTCTCTTCGGACTGGCGATTGGGGAGGGCCAGTGCGCGCTGGAAATCGGGGCGGCCCCCGGCGGGGCGGCCTGGGCCTTGCTCAGCCGAGGCGTGCAAGTGATTGGGGTGGATCCGGGTGAGATGGACCGCCGCTGCCTAGAGCATCCTTGGTTCACGCACTTGCGCAAGCCTTTCCAGGAACTCACTCCACTTGAGTGCAAAGGTGTCGACTGGTGGTTTTCCGACGTCAACCTCGCCCCGGGGTCGGTGCTCTCGCACCTGGGAAGACTGTTGCGGGCGGTGGAGAAACCGCGCGGGTTGGTGCTGACGCTCAAGCTGGCCAAGCCCGAGGTGGCGGCCGAACTCACCGAGCACGCCGAGCGTGTCCGCTCGTGGGGTTATCAAACCCAGATGCGCCTGCTGCCTTCCCACCATGGGGAAGTGGTGCTGGTCGCCCGGCGCTGACTCAGTTGTCCCAGGGGTGCTGGGGCTCCCAGGGGTGGGGACGCTGATAGGGTTGGCCCCTATGCCTCGCCTCCACGGCAGCCTTGATGTTTTCCAAATTGAGCCCGATGACCCGGTTGCCTTCGCCGACCTTGGTCACGAAGCGCGCCAGAGAAATCGGGTCCCGCGGTTTGATGAGCTCCGAGGCAAACTCGAGCCGAGTACGGTTGGGGCCGAGCTTGGTGAAGCGCTGGTGCACGCGAAATTCGGGTTGTCCGAATTCGGGTGGAAAGCCGTGCAGGCCGTAAGTCCGGATCTGGCGGTACGTCTGCGGTTGAAGTTCCACCACCACTTCGTCCCACCTGTTCCCTGTTTCATCAGCGTGCCTGTAACAGCGCCGGAGCGCCCCCACGCCGCCGTCCGGGCCACCGGGCAAGGGAGTGATGTGGTCGAAGTACACGGACCATTCCGCCGCGTTCCGGCTATCGCCCACGTATTCCCACACGGCCTCGATGGGCGCCTCGATGACGACTTCTCGGCCGGTTTCACAAGCGCTGAGCAGAAGGAGAGTCAGGAGTGTGAACGCTTTCATGCTGGTCCTCGCAAACGAATTCTGGAGAAACATGCTCGGATAGGAGCGTGCCACTGGTTAAGATGAGAGCAAACCCCGGCCGACACGACAAGCCTTCAGCTGGCCCTGCGCACATTGAGCCTTAAAGGTCGGCGCGTTATCTTATCGGTATGACTCACCTTCCCCCACTGATTCTCGACCTCGGCATCATTTTGATCACGGCCGCGTGGGTGACATTGGTGTGCCGCTTCCTCAAACAACCTGTGGTGTTGGGTTATCTCATCGCGGGCTTCCTGGTCAGCTCCCACGTTCCCTTCGTCCCCACCATCACCGATACGGCCAGCGTGAAGGTCTGGGCCGAGATCGGCGTGATCTTCCTCATGTTCGGTCTAGGCCTGGAGTTCAGCTTCAAGAAACTCGCCAAGGTCGGTGGGCCCGCTTCCATCAGCGCGTTCTTCGAAATCCTTTTCATGCTGGGTACGGGCTACTTGACCGGCCAGCTGCTAGGTTGGTCCACCATGGACAGCCTCTTCCTGGGTGGCATCCTCTCCATCTCCTCAACCACCATCATTGTGCGCGCCTTCGAGGAGCTGGGACTCAAAAAACGCAGTTTCACCTCCCTAGTCTTCGGCGTGTTGATCGTGGAGGATCTGGTTGCGATCTTGCTGTTGGTGCTCCTCTCCACCGTGGCCTTGACGCGCACCGTGGCCGCGGACGAGCTGGTGGCCTCTTCCTTCAAGCTGGGTTTCTTCCTCGCTCTGTGGTTCCTGGTGGGCATTTACGTGCTCCCGCTGTTCTTGCAAAAGACCAAGCGCCTGCTCTCCGATGAGACCACGCTCATCGTTTCCATCGGGCTATGCCTCCTCATGGTCATGGCCGCCACTCACGTGGGGTTCTCGCCGGCCCTGGGCGCCTTCGTTATGGGCTCCATCCTGGCCGAAACCCGAGAAGGCCACCGCATCGAGCGGATCCTGGTGCCGGTGCGCGACCTCTTCGCGGCGGTGTTCTTCGTGTCGGTGGGGATGCTCATCGACCCCTCGGTGCTGGGCGAGCATTGGGCCGTCATCCTGCTCCTGACCTTCCTCACCATCGTGGGTAAGTTCCTGAGTTCCGGCATTGGCGCACTGATCGCGGGCCAGTCCCTGAGAAACTCCGTCATGGCCGGCATGAGCCTGGCGCAGATAGGGGAGTTCTCTTTCATCATCGCCACTCTCGGCCTCACCCTCGGGGTGACCAGTCCTTTTCTCTACCCCATCGCGGTGGCGGTGTCGGCCATCACCACCTTCACCACGCCCTACCAGATCAAGTACGCCGGCGCCTTCAGCGGTTGGCTCGAGCAGAGGCTCCCCCCCACCATGGTGGCGCGCCTCGCCCGCTACGAGACCGCCGTGCCCCACAGCTCCGGTCCCCGCCTCAAAACGCTCCTGTGGCGTGGGTATGGCATGAAGATGATCCTCAACTCCGTCATCGTGGGGGGCATCACACTGGTCGCCACGCGGGTGGTGGTTCCCTGGGCCCACTCACTCGGGGTGTTCGGAAGGCTGTGGGTGGAGGTGGTGGCCTGTTTGGCGACCTTGATTCTCTCCGCGCCTTTCTTATGGGCGGTGGTGGTGGGCCCACCGGGCAACCTGGCGGTGAAGAACCCACAGATGGCCCTGCGGCTGCGGCATCTGCAAGTGGGCGTGGCGGTGGTGCGTTTCTTGGTAGGGGTTCTGCTCATGGGCCTGGTGGTAGCGCAATTCGCGCCGCTCAGGACCGCTTACGGCATCATCCTGGTGGCCCTGGCCATGGTGGCGGTGTTCTTCAGCCGTTTCGCCGAACCCCTGTACAGGGCCATCGAAGAGCGCTTCGTCACAAACCTCAACGACAAGGAAAAAGACGAGCTCGCCAAGAGGGCCTTGCCGCCGGAGCTCTCGCCCTGGCAAACCAGTCTCGCCGAGTACACGCTCTCGCCCAACTCGCCCCTGGTGGCGCAGACCCTGCAGAGCTCCCGTCTCAAGGAACGCTTCGGGCTCACCATCGCCATGATCCAGCGTGGCCGACAGCGCATCCTTACGCCGGGCCGGGACGATTTGCTCTTACCCCATGACCGGCTCTTCATCGTGGGCTCGGAAGACCAGCTGGCGCAGGTGCAGGTGTTGGTGGAGGGCGGTGAGCCCGACGGGCACGACCACCACCCGGTTCCGGCCACGTTCGGGCTGGAGTCCCTGCAGCTTTCCTCCTACTCGCCGTTTTTGGGGAAGAGCATCCGCGAGTGCGGCCTACGCGAGGCCGTACACGGCCTGATCGTGGGGCTGGAGCGTGAGGGGCGCAGGCTCCTCAGCCCCGACTCTTCGCTGCAGTTGCAGGAAGGGGACTTGCTGTGGATCGTAGGGGACCGCGCGAAGATTGCCGAGCTGCGGAAGATCCCCCGGGCTTAGGCCCGGGCCATGAAGCCCGCGGGGAAGAATTGCCCGTGGGGATCGTGGACCCTCTTCAGATCCTGGAAGAGTTGGCGTTGGTTCAATCCCCAGAAAGGGGCCATGAATTTCTGCTTCAGCAACCCGATGCCGTGCTCGGCGAAAGGCGAGCCATGCCACTCGCGGACCTTGTCGTAGAGCTTGAGGAAGACATCCTGGCAGCGGGCCGTGTCCTCCGGGCGGGGCATGTAGTTGTAGTGCAGGTGGGCGTCACCGAAGTGGCCGAAGAGGTTGTAGCGCACCCCCAGTTGGGCGGCTTCGCGGTAAAAATCCATCAGGGCGGGGAAGTGGTCGGCGTCCACCTGGCAGTCGGTCCCCATCTTCTTCACGCCCATGCGGGAGTTCTCTTCGAACACAGCGCGGGGGACGCCTGCTCGCACCTGGTGGAACTTGGCCGCGGTGATTTCAAAGACGTTCTCGGCGGGAGTGAGCCTCAGCTTTTCCAGGAGTCCCTCGTGCACGCGTTCGAAGGCGTCCGTCTTCGTCTCCAAGAACACCACGTCCTGGTCGTTACCCAGGCGTTCGTCGGGTTTGAGGTAGGCCATGCAGTTGGCGTCCAACAGCTCGCAAGAAATCACGTCCCCGCGGAAGGCCTGGACCGCGTGGAAAATTTCCATGTGGGGGCCGTAATCCCGCTCCCAGGGGGGCAGCAGCAGGAAAACGTGGGTGACGGGATAGTCTTCCACCGTCTCGATCTCGACTTCGGTGACCACCCCCAGCTGGCCCTCGGTGCCGATCATCAGGTCGGTTTCAGATTCAAAACGCGGGTAGGGGGCGTTCTTGTAGGAGGCGTAGGCGCGGAAATCTTGGCAATAGGCTTCCCAGGCCGGCGAGAAGGTTTTGAAAGGCCGGTCCCGGCGCAGCTCTCGCTCCACGCCGTCATGGTCCAGGTACTTGAGCCGCGCCACTTGCCGGCGCATGTTGCCAAAGGCGAAGCAGCGCTCACCGGTGCAGGAGGTCGCCACGCCGGCGCTGATGAGTGCCAGCTGTTCGGTGGGGGAGGTCATGATGGCCCGGCCCCTGGTGCGCAGGAAGGCGTCGGCCTCCTGCCACGTCACGGCCCCACGCACGCACAAGTTGCCGTTGTCCAGGAGCCGCATTTCCCCCGGGATGTGGGCGAGATCCGCGATCACGCAATCCCCGATTTCGTCGGCCAACTTGTCGTAGGGGATGACGGTGGAGGTGCGGGAAGAGTGGAAAAACGTGGGACGGTGGCCCGCCACGTGGGTGGCGAGTTCCTGGATTGAGGAGAAGGTCTTGGTGGTGGAGGCCATGGGGGGGTATCCTTATGGGGGGATGTTAACCCGCTGTGGTCGGAGGTGCCAATGTCCGAGGTGGCCGTTTTGGGAGCGTCGTCTGACCCCTCCCGCTACGCTTTCAAAGCGATGAATTTTCTCAAGGAAGAGGGACACACCCCCGTCCCCGTGACGCCCAAGGAGGACGAGGTGCTGGGAATCAAGACCTGGCAGAGCCTCGGCGCCTTGGCGGATGCGGGGCGGCGGGTGGACACGGTGACGGTTTACGTGGGTCCGGCGCTCTCAACCAAAATGCAGGCGGATTTTCTCAAGCTCGCTCCCCGGCGGGTGATTTTTAATCCCGGGGCGGAAAATCCCCCGCTGGAATCGGCGTTAAGGGAGGCCGGTGTGGAAGTGGTGGATGGCTGCACGCTGGTCATGCTGCGCACGGGGCAGTTCTAGCCCGCCGGACAAGTCAGCGGCGAGTTCACCCTCACGTACGCCTCGATGGCGTCCCAGTAGGCCACACCGGTATGGTAGGGGCCCAATGCGATGATGGGCTTGAGCAGCGGAACGTATTTCCCCACCGCATACAAAAGCTCATTGGGAAATGAGAGTCGGTAGAGCTTGAGCGGGCTGATGGTTTTCCCCCCCACGGTGAGGGAGGCGAAGTCCGCTCCCGCCAGATCGATGGCGGGCGCGTTGGCGCGTACGTAGGCGAGGACTTTCTTCAGGAGGAGCCCCGGGAGGCGAAAAGTGGAGATCTTCCAGCCGCGGTCGCCGAAATTGCGGAAGTGGGGGAAGTTGTCCACCAGATCACCGAAGGTAAGGAGGCCCGCGGGGATAAACTCGCCGGAGAAAGCGGCTACGTGCAAACCGATGTCGGCCTTAGCGGCGTCCTTGGTGATCTTGGCGAGATGTCCGCCCCAGCACGAGGTCCGCCCGGGGTTGCGGCCGTGGCGATACCCGGACAAGTCAAAAGTGCTTTCACCCACGGGCTCGTCCCAGCGCCGGCCGAAATAGGCCTCGCGCTTTTCCTTGGCGTCTTCCACCAGGCGCTTGACCGCGGGGTCCTCGGAGAGGCCTGAGGTCACGTCGTGGAGTTTATAGGAGAGGATCTTCGGCGCCTGCCCCTTCTCCACGTCTACCAGGATCTGCCCCAGGGCCAGGGAGTGCGCCCCGGTCTGCACGATGGCAACCTCGCGGCCCACTTTGTTTTTCTCCAACACGGGCTCGGCCAGTCGCGTGTGGGAGTGTCCGCCCACCACCAGGTCGATGCCGGTGGATTTCTGCACCAACGAGCGATCCAGGCCCAGCCCGATGTGGGTAAGGGCGATGTGCATGTCGAGTTTGGCCTTGCGCGCGCGCTTTTCCAGGCGGGGCAACTCGTTCAACGGATGGTTGATGAAGCCTGTGCCGAGGACGGGGTATTGGTAGTGCAAATCCGCCGTGGTGAGGCCGCTGACGCCCAAGCGCAGCCCGGCCACGTCCATCACCACCATGGGGTGCACCTTGCCCGCGAGCTTCTGCAGGAACTTGCCTTTGAGGTTAGCTGACACGACCTTCGCTTTGAGTCCCGCGCGCTTGAGCTGGGCGGAGAGCTCGCGCCCTCCTTGCATATAATCGTGGTTGCCGATGACGGTCACATCCACGCCGAGGAGATCCAGCATTCGCAGGGCGTCTGCCCCGGCGTCGGAGAAGAAGAACGAGGATCCCTCACCGAAATCGCCGCCGTCCAGGAACACCGTCTCCACGCCGTCCGCGGCGGCGTGGGCCTTCAGGCGGTCGGCCAGGGTTTTGAGCTTGGCGTAGCCACCCTGCCCGTCGCGGGTTCCCTCAAAGAACGAATGGAGGTCGTTGGTATGGAGGATTTGGAGGCGGACCGCGGAAGCGGTGGTGGCCCACACCAGGAGGCCAAGCAGGATGGCGTTTTTCATTTTTCCCGCATCGGACGCGGGTTTTTCGCACTTGAAGCTTTTGCCTACCGGCAGTTTTTGCCGGGTGGGTTACTCGGCTTCGAGGCAGACCAGCGGTGAGTTCTCCTGCACGTAGGCTTCGATGGCCTTCCAGTAGCTCACCCCCGTGCGCTGCTGGGCCCGGCGCAGCCACGCCCGGAGCGGCGGGAAGAACTCCCCGATGCCGTAGGCGAACTCCGAGGGCACGGCCAACTTGTAGTTCCTCCCGCTCTCGATGGAACGCCCGCCGATGGTCCCGCGGCGCAGATCCGCGCCGTCCACTTCCATGGCGTTGGGTGCCCGGCCCAAGGCGCGGAACACCTGGGACACCACGTAGCCTGGCATGGTCAGGGTCACGATCTCCCAGCCGTCGTCGCCGAAATTGCGGAAGTGGGGGAAGTTGTCCACCAAGTCGCCGAAGGTGAGGGGCCCGGGAGCGATGCGCTCGCCGTTGAAGGCGGGAAGGTGGATGCCCACGTGGGCGCGTCCCACTTGTTTGGTGAGACGGGCAAGGTGGCGCCCCCAGCAGGAGGGCTCCTCGTCGTTTGTCCCGTTGCGGTAGCCGGAAAGTTCGAAGGTGGTTTCGCCCACTGGATCGTCCCAGCGGCGCCCAAAGTAGGACTCCCGCTGGATTCTGGCTTCATCCACCAGGGCCCGGACCTCCGGGTCCTCGGCCAACACGGCGGTCACGTCATGCAAGCGGTAGGAGGCGACCGTTGCGAGGTTTTTGTCTTGGTCCACTTCCAGGATGATCTGCCCGAGCGCGATGGTGTGCGCACCCGTCTGGACGATGGGCACCTGGCGTCCCTTGCTGTTGGCCACCGTGACGGGCGCCTCCAGGCGCGTGTGGGAGTGGCCACCCACCACCAGGTCGATGACGCTCGAGCGCGACACCAGGGTCTTGTCGGTGTTGAGCCCGATATGGGTGAGCATGATGAAGGCGTCCAGCTTTTGCGCCTTGGCCCACTTCTCCAGCCGTTCCTGCTCATTCAAGGGGTGGTTGATGTAACCGGCGGACAGCAAGGGATACTGGTAGTGGAAGTCGGCGGTGGTGAGGCCCGCCAACCCGATCTTGAGCCCCGCTTTGCGCACGATAGTGGTGGGAGTCACGCGTCGGCCCAGCTGGCGCACGAGGTTGCCTTTGAAATTGGCGGAAAGGACTTTCGCTTTGAGCCCCGAGCGTCGCAGTTGCTCCGCGAGCACGCCCCCTCCCTGCATATAATCGTGGTTGCCCACGACGGTAACCTCGATGCCCAGCAGATCCAGCATGCGCAACGAGTTTACGCCTCGGTCGGTGACGAAGAACGAGGAGCCCTCGCCGAAATCACCACCGTCCAAGAAGAGCGTCTCTATGCCTTGGGAATGGGCCTCGTCTTTGAGTTGGTCGGCCAAAGTCTTCAGGCGGGCGTAGCCCCCCTGACCGTCGCGGGTGCCCTCGAAGAAGGAGTGGAGGTCGTTGGTGTGAAGGATCTGGATACGGGTAGGGGCGGCCTGGGAGGCGAGGGCAAAAAACAGCGCGACAAAAGAGAGAATTTTCATGGATTTCGCCTTCCTTGGGGCGCGAGAGAATTCTTGCCCTGCCAGGATTGCAAGTCGAGGGAAAACTGGCCCGTCAGGATCTGGTGATGGCGCTGGCAAATGGGCGTTGTTGAGGCTATAACGCCCGGCATGAAATGCACTCCGGAACTGCTGCTGCCCGTGGGGGACCTGCCCATGGCCCTGGCCGCCATCCACAATGGCGCCGACGCCATTTACGTAGGTGTTCCTGGCTTCAACGCGCGTGGACGCACCAAGGATTTTTCTTTGGACGAGCTTAAGGAGCTCATCGACCTATGCCATTTGTACGGCGTGAAGGTGCACCTGGCATTCAACGTGCTGGTGTTCGAGCCGGAGTTGGCGTTGGCGGAGCAGCTGCTAAGCGAGATCCTGCCTTTGGGGCCGGACGCTTTGATCGTGCAGGACCTGGGACTCGTCCGCCTGATCCGCGCCATGGCGCCGTGGCAGCGGATCCATGGCTCCACCCAGATGACCGTCACGAGCGACGGCGCCATCCGTCTTCTGGAAGACCTGGACATCCAGCGCTTTGTGCTCGGGCGCGAGAACTCCCTGCCTGAGATTCGCGCCATCCGCGCAGCGAGTGCACGTGAAGTGGAGGTCTTCGTCCACGGGGCCCTGTGCGTGGCCTACTCCGGCCAGTGCTTCACCTCCGAGTCTCTGGGCGGACGCTCGGCCAACCGCGGGCAGTGTGCGCAGAGCTGCCGGCTGAGCTACGAGCTCTTCGTGGACGGGGAGAAGCGAGACCTCGGCGAAAAGAAGTACCTGGTGAGCCCGCAAGATTTGTGCGGGCTGGACGACGTGCCCGCGCTGATGGAAGCGGGTGTGCACTCCTTCAAAGTCGAAGGTCGTCTGAAGACCCCGGACTACGTGGCCACCGCCGCCCGCACCTACCAGCAGGCGATTCGGGGCATGACCCCCATCTCCGTGCAGGAGTTGGCCGTCAGCTACAGCCGCGGTTTTTTCAACGGGTGGTTGGGGGGCGTGGACCACCAACGGTTGGTGGAGGGGAGCTATTCTTCCCACCGTGGCCTTGAGATAGGCAGGGTCTCCCGCGTCGGCATCGACCATCTGGTTCTCGCTACCCCGTATGTGCCCCAATCAAGCCAAGGCTTGGTGTTCTCCCACGACAAAGGTGGGAAGGTCGTTTCCGCCAAGGTGGCCGCGGACGGGGTGCACGTGAAGCTCCTGGCCCCCTTCCACCACCAGGGCGTCCCCGTGGGAGCGCGGGTGTGGGTGAACTCCGACGACAAAATCACGCACCAGACGCGCTTGAGCATGGAGGACCGGGCGCACATGAAGCGCATCCCCCTAGAGCTCGAGTTGACTCTAGCGCCAGGTGCGCCCGCGCTCTTGGTCGGGCGAGACCCCGAAGGCCGCCGGGTAGAGATTGCGGGACCCGTGTGTGAGCGCGCAAGCAACGCCCCCACTTCTAGTGCCGACGCCGCAGCGGAGCTGGGTGCCTTGGGCACCACCGCCTTCCGGATGGAGTCCTGTAACTTCACCAACCAAGGCGCCCACTTACCACAGAAAGAACTCAAGGCCCTGCGCCGCCAGCTGGTTGAGCGCATGACCGCCGCGCGGACGGCCACCTCCTGCCAAGAGCTGCGGCCCGCGCGCCCGGGCCCTCTCACTTCGGCGGCGGAGACCGAGCCTCGCCTCAACATCGTCCTGCGTGAGAAAGGCCAAGTGGAAGATCTGGTGGCGGGCCTGGCCCCAGCGAAGCATCTGGGTGTTGTCTTCCTTGATTTTGAGTTTGGAAAAGACTACGGCCCCTCCGTGGCCCTCTTGCGCCAGCATGGCCTCATCCCAGGCATCGCTACCACGCGGGTGATGAAGCCCAAAGAGGACCACCACCTCAGGACCATCGAGCGCATCGCCCCGGATGTCGTCTTGGTCCGAAACCTAGGCGCGCTGGAGTTTTTCCAGGGTAAAGGCTTACGGCTCATGGGGGACTTCTCCCTCAACGCCGCCAACGCCTGGACCGCGGACTACCTGCTGTCCAAGGGGCTTGAGACCGTGTGCGCCTCCTATGATCTGAACGCATCCCAACTGGAGGCGTTGCTCAAGGCCGCCCCCGCCGGCCGCGTGGAAGTGACCCTGCACCAATATATGCCGGAGTTCCATATGGAGCACTGTGTGTTCGCGGCCTTCATGTCCAAGGGATCTAGCTTCCGTGACTGCGGTAAGCCTTGCGAGAAGCACAAGGTAGAGCTCAAGGACGCCTACGGCAACATGCATTTCCTCAAGGCGGACCAGGAGTGCCGCAACACCATGTACCGAGGGAGCGCCCAGTCTGCTGGATTCCTGGTCGGTAAGCTTGCGCCGGGCGCATGGCGCTTCGAGGCGCTCAACGAGCGCGGGGACGCCCTCCTAGGGAAAGTGCGAAGCTACCTAGGCCTTTTGTCGGGGGAGATCCCGCTTGAGCGCACGGTAGAGTGCGTAGGGGCCAACGAGAAGTATGGGGTCACCGAGGGGCAGCTCCTGGCCCAGAAGGTGTGGAAGGATCGCAAGAAAACCGAAGGGGCGAGAGTTTGACGATGGTGCACTCAACGAAGGGATCAAAGGGTGCCCTTACCCTGGGGCGAGCACGGCCTCTCGGCTGACCTCCCGCCACTCTCCCGGCCGTAAATCTCCCAGCCGGAGGTTCCCCACCGCGATCCGCACCAACCGCAGGGTGGGATGTCCCACCGCCGCGGTCATGCGGCGGACTTGCCGGTTCTTGCCTTCCCGCAACTTGATCTCCAACCAGCAATCAGGGACTGTCTGTCGCACGCGTATGGGCGGGTCCCGCGGAGGAAAACCTGGATCGTCGATCAAGCGTGCCTGGCAGGGGAGGCACTGGTGGTCGGAGAGTTTTGGGCCCGCGCGCAGCGCCCGCAGCGCCGCTTCTTCCGGGATGCGCTCCACCTGCACCCAGTAAGTTTTTTCCTTGTCGTGTTTGGGCTCGAGCAAACGATGGACCAGGTCGCCATCGTTGGTCAAAAGCAGTAGGCCCTCCGAGTCCTTGTCCAACCGGCCGGCGGGGTAGACGTCAGCGGGCAACCCGAATTCGGCCAGGCTGCGGGCCCCCTCTTCCGGCGTGAACTGGCTCAGCACCCCGTAGGGTTTATGGAAGGCGATGTAGCGCAAAGGGGAGGACGGCGGGGGAGTCTTCACGCTAAAATGCTAGCATGAGCGAACCCAAAATCCTCTACTCCAGCGATGGTTCACACACCAAACTCTGCCCTAAATGCGGGAAGCACCCCTGCCGCTGCCCCGGCAAGTCAGACCTGGATCCCCGCCAGCACACGCTGAAGGTGCGTCGGGAAACTGCGGGACGAGGGGGCAAAACCGTGACCGCGGTCTTCGAGTTGCCCGACAATGAGGCGTACTTCAAGGAGCTCGCCTCCAAACTGAAGGCCCAGTGCGGGACCGGCGGGGCCTATAAAGACGGGCGCATCGAGATCCAGGGGGATCACCGCGAGAAGGTGAAGAAGGTTCTGGAAGGCCTTGGTTTTTTGGTCAAACTGGCCGGCGGCTGAAGGAAATTCATCCGTCTTTGCCCCGTCCTCACACGCCTAAAAGAAGATTTAGGAGTTTGTACGACGTCCTGGCCCGGATCGGCCTTACCATAGGCGTACCAGGAGTCCAGCGTGGTCGGTTTTCGCCAAATCAGCAGTCAGCATTTTTCCTCTGACCTTCGAGCGGGGTTCGTCCTCTTCCTCATAGCTCTCCCTCTGTGCGTCGGGATCGCCCTGGCCAGCGGCGCGCCGGCCTCATCCGGAATCATCGCCGGAGTGATCGGTGGGACTCTGGGGGCCCTGCTGGGGGGAGCGCGCGTCAACATAAATGGCCCTGCGGCTGGTATGATCGTCGTGGTGGTCAACGGCATCACGCTTCTCTCCGACGGCGATCCCCGCATCGGCTTCCGGCGTTTCTTGGCGTGCGTGGCCGTCGTAGGCGTATTGCAAGTGCTGGCTGGGTTGGCCCGCCTTGGCAAAGGTGCCCTCCTGGCGCCAGCGGCGGTGGTCCACGGGATGATGGCGGCCATCGGAACCATCATCCTCATCAAACAAGTGCCCGTGCTCCTGGGCGTGAAGCCCACCGCAACCACACTGCTAGGGACTGTGGCGCAACTGCCTGAACTCTTCGAAGGAGCCGTGTGGCCGGTGGCACTGGTCGGAGTGGTATGTCTCCTCTTCCTGGTGGCATGGAGCGCTCTGCCGGATCGCTTCACCAAGTTGTTGCCCGGTCCGCTCATGGCAGTGGCCGTGGGGCTGGCCTTCTCCCTGGTGCTCGACTTTGCCCAACCGCACCACGTGGCCCTGGGGATGCGGCTTTTCGATGTGGGACCCCAGTTCTTGGTCCCTCTCCCGGTTGATCCGGGGAACTTCCTCACGTTCCCGCTATTCGACGAACTCTTCGCCGGCCGCTCCCTCATGGTCATCCTCACCGTTTTTTTGGTGGGAAGTCTCGAGTCGCAGCTCTCGACCTTGGCAGTGGACAAGCTGGACCCGCTCCGGCGGGCCTCCGATTTCGATCAAGAGTTCATCGGCAAGGGCCTCACCAATCTGGCGTGTGGGCTCCTGGGAGGGTTGCCCGTCATTACGGAGATCGTGCGCAGTTCGGCCAATATCAGCGTCGGTGCCCAATCACCACTCTCCAACGTGGTCCACGGGGTTTTGTTGGCCCTGGCGGTCATGCTGATCCCCGAAGTTCTCAGGCAAATCCCTTTGACCGCCTTGGCCTCCGTGTTGCTCCTCGTGGGGTGGCGCCTGGCCCACCCCAGACATTTCCGCCACGCTTGGCGCTCAGGCATGGATGCCTTCGCGGCCTTCCTCGTGACCTGGTCCGTGACCATCGCCGATGATCTGTTGGTGGGATTGGGTTTAGGCTTCCTCACGTACGTGGTCTGCCAGCTGCTCCGGGGGATCCGGCCGCGCGCATTCTGGGCGCCGGACGTTGTTTGCCGCCAGGAACCCACCCGGCTGCTGGTGGTGGCCCGTGGCGCCTTGGTGTTCAGCAGCTACCTGGTCCTGCGGGGGGCCTGCGGCAATGATGTAACCGGCCGGGAGCTGTGTTTAGACCTGTCCGGCGTCACGCATTTAGACGGGGGCGTTCGCGACAACTTGGAGAGTTTAGTGGTGCAGTTGCGCTCTGACGGCATTGAGGTCGTGGTGGTGTGGCCGGCGGCCTAGCGTTGCGGTCAAGCAAGCTTTAGCGCGCGCATTTAATTGGGCATGCTAGAATCTGGCCAGGAGACAAGCCTGGCATGAAACCCGTCAAATTCGCGGACGGATTCCTCGTCTACCAAAAACTGTTCACCGACCTTTTGAGGCGGGAAAGCCCCGTGACGCTCTGGCAACTCACCCCCCAGGGCGAACGGCTGGTCAACATGTGCACGCTCATCGGCTATAAGCCGGACGCCATGCTTCTGCGCTTCGGCCTGCGCGATGACTCGGTCAGTTTCGGCGAGGGCCCGGTGATGGCATGGGTAGAGGACGGAGGGGCACTGTTCAAAACCTCACTTCTCGCCCAAGGTGACAAGAAGGCCGAACTCGTCCTTCCCGAAGAACTTTGCTTTTTGGAAGGCCAGGACATCCATGTCATCAAGGGCAGCCTTCCCGGCGTGGACACCTCGCCATGGCGGGTGAAATCCTACGCTGCTCCAGATCGGTCGTCCCGGGACATGGCCATCTTTGAAGGCGAACTCGCCGCCATGGGTGTGGACGAGGAGGACAAGCTTTTTGCGGGCAAGCGCGAGGCGCCCAGGAAGCGCGTGCCCGGCAACCGCCAGATCCGAGTGACCTTGGAGGGAGTGGGGGCCGAGGGCGACTACCGACTCTTCGACCTCTCGCGCGGGGGGCTCGCCTTCGTGGCCTTCGGTGAGAAGGACTTTCCCAAGGGCGCCCATGTGCACGTGGTGGAATTCGACTCCAAGCGGTTGGACGAGCCCCTGGTGGGCGAGGTCATGTCGGTGCGTGAGTTGGATGGATCCGGCGAGTGGAAGGTGGGAGTGAAGTTCGTGGAAGAGATGGCCCCGGGCCACGCGGGGTGACTGAGGCTCAGCCTCCGAATCCCGTGCCCGCCTCGGTGAGGTGACCCACCTGTTCCTTCAAATCGAGCACCTGCTGCTCCCAGTAGGAACGAGTGGGGAAGGCCTGGAAGGTGTGGGGAAACGTCGGATCCTCCCAGCGCTTGGCGATCCAACCGTTGAAGTGCACCATCCGCAGGGAACGCAGGGCCTCGATGAGCGCGAAAGAGAGGGTCAGCGGCTCCCGGGCCATGGCGTGGTAGCCTTCGAGAAACAGCTCCCTCATCTCCCGCGACCATTCGTCTCGACCCGGAAAGAGCAGCCACAGGTCCTGCTGGCGCGGGCCCATCACACAGTCGTCGAGGTCGGTGATCCAAGGGCCCTCCGAGGTCCACAGGATGTTGCCGCGGTGGAAATCGCCGTGGATGCGCTGGAGCGGGAGTTGCTTGAGCCAAGGGGCGATCATACCTTCCAATAGCCCAACGAGGTGCAGGTAAGAGGCTCGCAAGTCCTCCGGGAGGAAGGGCAAGGACGTGACCGCGGAAGCGTTCCCCTGCAGCCATGCGTGGGCGTCCAGGGTGGGGCGGTGCCGGAATTTTCCCATCGCCCCGATGTTGTGCAGGCGTGCGATCATGCGGCCGATCTGAGCGGCTTCTTCGCTTGAGAGTTCGTCTTTGAGGCGGCCGCGGGCCTTGGGGAAGACCGTGTACAGGAGGTCCGTGCCAGGGTGACGGAACAGCGTCTCTCCGTCGCGTTCCAGCGGCGCGATCACCGGCAGCTCATAGCTGGCCATTTCCGCCAGGAAACTGTGTTCCTCCCGCAGCGTGGGCCCGTCCCATCGGCCCGGGCGATAGAACTTCACCACCACCGACGTGTCTCCGAAGGGGCCTTCCGGCGGCGTGAAGCGCGCCACCTCCACCTCGTACACCCGGTTCTCCAGGCTGTTCAAGGCCAGCACTCTGCCGGCGGGACGCAGGCCATGGTCGCGCAGCACCTGATCGATCACGTCGGGGGTCAGCGCGTAGAAGAATTGCGTGGGCCCATGGCCCCAAGGAGCGCTCATGGGAGTGCCCACTTCGCTTGGCACCCTGGCAAGGGGTCAGTTTGCCCTGATTGGAGGGGTTGGCGGGCGCTCCTTGTACCGTAAGTCCGCATAGCCTTATAATTTAGTGAATATTCCAGGGGTTGTATATGAAGGCGTATATCTTAGCGGCCGTTCTCGTTTTCCCGCTCATGGCGTGGTCCCAGGACGAAGAAATCGGTCCCCCTTTGAGCCGCGCCCAGGTCTTCGCCGAGGCCAACGCCAACTCCTCCAGCATCCTCACCGCGCTTTACGCCGCTGAACTGACTCCGGAAGAATTCGCCGAGATCCTCAATGGCTTTGCGGAGAACATGTACGTGCAGGGCTACATCAGCCTGGCCCAGTCCAAGGGCAAGCAGGCCGAGGTCGCCACTTGCGTGGAGAAAGAGAAGCACTACCGCACCCTCGGGAAGAAAGGGAAGAAAATCTTCCGGGGTGAGCGCAACACCGCCTGCGCCGCCGCTGCCAACTTCCAGCCCCTGGCCAACAACGTTCCCGCCTGCGTGCAGGCCGATAAGCTCCTGGCAGGGGCCCAGTGCTGCGCCAACTTGAAGATCGGCGTTTCTCCCAGCTTGGAGCAGACCCTCAACGGCAAGAAGACTGGCGAGGCCTGCACCAAGCATGAGGATTGCGCCTCACAGGTCTGCCCCATCGACGACGAAGAGACCGCCGGCGTTTGTGCGCCCGTGATGAGTTGCTTCCCCGGCATTCCCCTGGGTGGGGAATGCTCCCTCGAAAACGCCAATTGCTTGGCCGGCGTGTGCCGTCCCCAGGACCTAGGGCTGCAGGGCGTGACCTGCAAGCCGGAGGGCGGTAGCTGTTCGGCCGCAGACGATTGCTGCTCCGGTAAATGCCAGAGCGGCAAATGCCAGGACAAGTACATCTGCACCGAGTGCATCCCCGAGGGTAAAAAGCCCACCGGCAAGCAGCTGTGCTGCCGTGGCTTCATCAAGGACACCGACGGCGCCTGCGTGCGCGAGATGCCCCCCTTCATCATGCCACCGGTGGGCGCCCGGGCGCCCGCGCGTGCCCGTGGCCTCAGCTGGCCGCAACGCCTGCTGGAGCTGCTCTTCCCCATTGCCTATGCCCAGGAGATCCCTGGGCCGGCCGGTAACACCGTCGGCACCGGTAAAACCTCGGTGGGCGCCACCATCAACGACTCCGGCCTCACCAAGGCCCAGCTCGACATGATCGAGGACATGGTGAAGGTGTGTCTGGAGATGAAAGACAAAAACGCCCGGCGCACCTGCCTGGTCCAGAGCTACACCAAGCGCACCTCCCTGTTGGCGCAAAACAACGCCGCCAAGGCGGCCGGCAAACCGGTGGGGGAGACCTTCACCCAGGCCGACTACGTCAAGCGCTACAACATCCCCGCCATCCGTCCCAAGCTCCGCTCCAACATCGAGCAATGCGAATTCGGGACCCTCAAGGACGGCTGGCTGGACGCCTCCAACCTTCAGCGCAACGCCGAGCTTTTCACCCGCGCCTTCGAGGTGAGCTACTCCGGCAAAGGCACCCAGGACTTCTGGCATCTGCCCAACGCCTCCGGGACCCCGCACCCCCAGAACCTCTACACCCGCACCAAGGGCGTCATGTCCGAGCTGCGGGAAAACCGTCTGCAACAGCGGGACCAGCTGCGCTACCTCGACCTCATGATGGCCTGCCAGTGCATCTATACCTTCGGCCCGGAGAAGTTCAGCGCCGAGAAACAGGCCTTCTTCTTCTCCACCTGCACCGGCCAAGAAGAAAACAAGATCTGCCGCGCGGGCTCCATGCAGGAATCCCTCAAACTGCCTGATTCACCCGAGGAGCCCTACCGCGAAGGTAAGGAGTTCCCCAACTACGTGGCCATGTACTTCGCCAAGCTCGAGAAGATGGCCGCCCAAGGCGTGAAGGGCAAGGACGACATTGACAACCTGGATTCCAGCGCCGCCGGCATCAACCACGAGGAAGTGCTGGTTCGCTGGCTGCGCATGCGCAGCTGCAACCAGGTAGACGTGTTCGTGGACACTGAGAAGCTGGAAGGGGAGTTGCAGGCCCTGGCGGAGGACCTCCACCGGGCCAAAAAGCCCAATTCGCGCCTCACCAACTACTGGACCAAGCGGCTGCAGCAGATGAAATCCGGCGGCGTGGCCAAGGAGATCATCGAGTACTTCGCCAAGGACCCCTACAAGGACACCCACTTCCGTGGCTACGTGGACACGGAGACCAAGACCGGCTCGAAAAAGAAGAAGACGCCGAAGTTCCTTTTCTTTCTCGTGATGATGCTGCTGGGGTTAGGTGCGGTTCTTGCCTTTGGGTTCGGCGCCCTGGGACTGGCTGGGCTAGGCTTGGGCGGCGCTGGGATCGCCGTGGGTGTCATGATGGGCGGCGGCGGCGCCTCCGGCGTGAAGGTGGTGGACACCTTCCTTAAGGACTTCCCTAACCCCATCATCGAAACCCGCCTGGTGGAGAAGAAGTCCTGCGTCTTTGGTCTCTTCTGGTGCAAGAAGTTCTACACCATCCTGCACTGGCCGGCTTATTCCAACGGCCCGGGCATCGAGCACGCCTTCCCCTTCGTGAAGCGCGAGGAGCGCACGTGCGATCAAACCGCTTCCATCGCCGCTTCCTTGCCCGGGGCCAAGCCCAACGGCTGCTCCGGCAGTTTCAAGGGCACCATGTGCGCCCGCTCCTTCCTGCGCCCCCTGCCCGACGGCAAGATCGCCGGCGTGGCCGAGTTCGCTCCCTGGAAAGAGGTGATGAAGGACAAGATGCTCATGGATCCGGTCTACCCTGACTTCATGGAGACCGGAGACCTCTCCTTCGACTACAAATGGAAGGAAGCCGTCCATGCGGGCTTCAAGAAAGGCTGCGCCTGGGCCCAAGGCAAGAAGAACGCCAACGCCAAGGACAAGCTCAACTTCCTGCCGGACCTCTCCACTTGGACCGACGGCAACTACAACTTCTTGCCCAAGTACCAGATGACCCAGGCCCGCATCGACGCCTATAAGGCCGCCGTGGAGAAGTACGCCCTGTGCGCGGACCTGCGCCTGTGCGAGGCCAAGAGCTACGACGGCAAGCATCCTTTGCCCGACGGCTTCATCGACATCATCGAGAACGGCGAGCAGGCCAAGCTGTTCGCTGACTATGTCTACCAGATCCATTTCCAATGGCGCCATATGTCCGATACCGCGGGGATCGGCTACCCCTTGGCCTACCTTGAACAGTATTACCTTTCCCTTCTGCACAACGTACGGCTCCTGACCACCCTCTCCATCCGCCGGGCCATCGAACTAGATGACGCCTATCTGCGCTACGCTGAAGACCTGGCGATCCGCCGCGGGCAGTACCAAATCAGCGGCAACAAGTACGGGGTGACCATGGGCCAGCCGGTGACCACGGCCGCAACGCCGGACAGTTTTTTCCGTTCTCTGAGTTCCCTGGCCAATCTCAACCTCGCGGCCTTCCCCGAGATGGCGGACGCGGGAACCCTCGACGCCCGTGGGCAGGCCCTGGTTTCATCCGTGCTCTCGGGTAACGTGTCTGCCACTGACCGTTCGGCCTTGGCCGCGGCGGCACGTAACCTGATCCGTGGCAAAGACGAGCAAGACCGCTGGAAAAACTACCAGCAGCAAACATCCAAGGATCCCGGCGCGGGCCGCAGGCTCGCGGCCGCCGCCAAATTCTTCACCGGCGTGAACGCGCCCACCGCCAGCATCGCCTCTTTGGCCAACCCGAAAGACTCCTCTTCCTACTCGGGCGTGGGTGGGGTGTTGGACGGCAAAGGTCCGGGCAAGCCGGCGTTGAAAACCGTCAAAGAAGTGGACTCGCGGGTCGATGGTGCCGGGAGTGGTACGTCTTCGGTTGGTGACCGTGGCGGATTCGGCGGCGGTTCGATGGGTACCGGCGACTTCACCTCGGGGGTGGAAGGGACCACGAGCGCGGAGGGCGAGGGCGAACTCGCCGGTGCGGCCAAGGTCACTGGCATGCGGGAAGGCGACGTGCAAACCATGCTGGAAGAGGCCGAGCGCCAGCGGGGCAAAGACCTCCAGGCCGGGGAGTCTGATTCCCTCTTCGAGAAAGTTTCCAAGGCCTACTTCCGGAATATGGACCGGGTGCTGATCCTGCGCAAAGGGGAAGCCCCCGCGGCGGTGCCCGGCGCCGGAGCAGACAAAGAGAAGGACGAGATCAAGCAAATCCTAGGGCAGTAAGGGCCCTATCCCTCAGCGACGCCAACGCGCCCGGCGGTAGCGCCGGCGCTTTTGGCGCTTTTCTATGGTGAAGTCTTTCAGCGCCTCCGTGGTAAGGGAAAGCTCCCGGCGGAAGAGGGTTTCCTTCCCGTGAAGCGCCTCCACCACCAGGTCCCACTGGCTGGTTCCCAACGTGGCGTCCACCAGGAAAAAGTGGGGCACGTCCCCTCGCCCCACCACACGCCAGGGATTGGGGGGAAGCTCCTTTCCCGAGAGGCTCCCTTTGCGGAAGGGACCGGTGGAGAATTCATAGCTGAGTTGGCCAAGAAGGCTGCGAGGGAATTGCATGATCTCCCCATGCCCCTCGCCTGCGGAGAGGAAGACGAAGGGAGTGGCGTTTTCGCGCAAGCGGCCCAGGAGCCGTTGAAACGCGTCCGGGTCGGTGGTTTCGTAGGAGTCCGAGCTTTCGCCGAAGAAGCGCCCGCTATCCACCAACCAGGTGGGCAGTTGGAACTCCTTCATGCCCCCGAGGAGCCAGATCTCCTGGGCCTCCCCATAGCGGCTTGCCTGCGGCGTGAGGGAAGAGCGCGGGTCTAAGAACGCCAAGTGGGTCCCCCGCAGCTTGAGCCGCCCGGAGAGTCCGGGGCCCGCGTCGTGCACATCGGAGGGAAACGACTGCGCATAGAAAGTGCGGAAGACTTCCGCGCTCTCGGCGTGCCCGCCGTTCCAGGTGGCGTACACCGGCACCAGCTGTTCGCGGTGGAAAAGCCCCGCATGGGAGCGCCCGGCCACATAGCGGCGCCAGGTCTCGTGGGGAGACGATGTGCCGGGATCATCCCCCAGTAAGAAGAGCCACTCCGGTTTTTTCCCCAGAGTCGCTTCCCAATCATCCTCGTCGTCGGGGGCGCAGGGGCCGCCGCATCTTACGGCCGCGAAGCGCACTGGCCCGGCTTGGTTGGGGAAGAGGCGAAAGCTGCGCCTGTCGCGCAGGGCCTGGCCGTCATGCACCACCAACTGGTGGGAGGCGCTACCAGAGAGTTTGTCGAAGAGCAATTTGTGCACGGCCCAGTTCCCATCGGGGGAGATGACCTTCTCGGCGCGGGTTGGGAGGAGGGTTTCACCGGTCGGCGTGACGACCGTGAAGTGTGGGAGCGAGCCAGCGGGCAGCAGGGCGGAGAATTCCGCCGACGTCTCGCCGGTGAGACCCTGCAGAAGCGGCACGGTTTTAGGTGCGGACGGGCGAAGGGCACAGCCACCTATGAGCAAGGCCAAAGCGAGTAGGGTAGAGGTCATCGCTTTTCGATCTTCCAAATTTTCCCCGCATGGTCGTCCGAGACCAGGAGCGCCCCTTCGGGTGTGAACTTGAGGTCCACAGGGCGTCCCCGTACCACCCCTTTCTCCAGGAAACCGGTGAGAAAGGGCGTGAACTTCGCAACCTTCTTGTCTTTCCCTGGACAGCCCACGGAGACCTGGTAGCCGATTTTCGTGGAGCGATTCCAAGAGCCGTGTTCCGCCACCAGGAAGCAGCCGGGATAGTCTTTGGCAAAGGGCGTCCCATGGGTGAACACGATTCCGATGGGTGCAGAGTGGGCGGGGATCTCACCCACCGGGGGCTCGGGGTTGAATTTAGCAGGTGCCTGTGCGGCCAGGTGGGGATCGAGGAGGGCGCTCCCATGGCGGAAGGGAAAGCCATAATGGGCCCCTGGCTTAAGCACGTTCACCTCGTCGGGGGGCTGGTTATCCCCCAGATTGTCGCGGCCCATCTCCGTGAACCACAGTTCCTTGGTTTCGGGATGCCACGTGAAGCCCACGGTGTTGCGGATGCCGGTGGCCACTGTTTCCATTTTCTTCCCGTCGGGAGTGAGCCGGTGCAGGGCCGCGTAGGGTGCGTCCACCTGACAGACGTTGCAGGGTGCCCCTACGGGGATGTAGAGTTTCCCGTCGGGCCCGAAGGCAATGTACTTCCAGCCGTGGTGGAAATCGGAAGGGAAGTCGGTTTTAAGTGGCTCCAGGGTGGGCTTCTTCCCCGCGGGCAGCTTGTCCGCCCCTCGCACCACGGACACCCGGGAAATCTCCGCCACGTACAAATCGCCGTCCTGCCAGGCGACTCCGTTGGGATGCGTGAGGTCTTCCAGGAGCTTCCGGGCCTTGCCGTCCTCCACCACGTACACCACCCCGGCGTCCATGCTGCCCACATAAAGTTTGCCGGTAGGGGAGAGGGCCATAGAACGGGCATTGGCCACGTCGGCATAGTGGGAGACCTTGTAACCGTCCGGGGCGACGGGGGTGAAGGCGCGGACGCTGGCGCTGGCGAGCAGGGCCAAAACAAGTGCTGATCTTTTACGGGAAGCCGTCATACAATACCTCAAGCAGCAAGGAGAGGGATCGGTCATGGGGCAAGGGAACAAGCGGAACGCCTTCATTCTAGGGGCCACAGGCGCGGTCGGACAACAGCTTTTGCGCCTCTTGGTGGATAGCGAGAAGTTCGCCAAAATCCACGCTCCCGCGCGACGTGACCTGCCTTTTGAGCACAAACGTTTGGTGCGCCATCCCTTCGAGGCCTTGTACCAACCCTGGAACTTGGACGGCAGTGTCTCGGATTTTTTCTATTGTTTCGGCTCCACGCTGAAACAGGCCGGTGACAAACAGCGCTTCCGCGAACTGGAGCTCTCCGTGGCCCATGAGGCGCGGTTGGTGGCCAAGCAGATGGGCGCCCAACGTTTCTTCCTGGTGAGCGCCCAGGGGGTCGATCCCCATAGCCTGTTCTTCTACCTCAGGGTGAAGGCCGAAGTGGAGAAGGTGCTCAAGGACCATTTGTTCAGGGGCTTTTACGTCTATCGTCCCTCCCTGCTCATCGCCCAGAGACCGGAAGTGCGGCTGGGTGAGCTCGTGGCCCAAAGGACCCTTCGCCCTTTGCTTCCGTGGCTCCAGCGGTATGCCCCTGGGCGCTCGCCGGTGCGGGCGGCCCAAGTGGCCCACGCCATGCTCACCGATTCACTCAAGGCTGAAGACGGATTTTTCGTGCGGGAAAACCGCCAGATCATCGAGCTGGCGTCCCTCACCACTTAAAAGAAAGGCACTCCCGCCCGCAATAAGGCCCCTTGCAGCCACAGGAGCGGCAGCCCCACGATGGCGTCCGCGTCCTGGGTCTCAATGCTCTCGAAGAGCTTAATTCCCGATGCCTCGAGTTTATAGGAGCCCGCGCAGTCCAATGGGGAGTCCCGCCGCACGTACTCACGCAACTCATCTGCTCCTAGCGACCGCATGGTCAGGGTGGTCACGTCCAAATGGGCCTCGTCAAAACGCGGCCCGAGCACATGAACGGCCGTCAGCAGCCGGTGGCTTCGGCCCACCATCGAGGTGAGCTGTTCCAGTGCCCGCTCCGGCGTCTCAGGCTTGCCCAGGATTGTCCCTCCTACTTCGGCCACTTGGTCGCCTCCGATGACCAAGGCAGCCGGAAAGCGGGATGCCACGGCCTGGGCCTTGGCCCGCGCCAATTGCCGTGCCAGGTCCTCAGGCGCGGTGAAGCGGCACTTGAAGGCGTCCTCGTCCACGCCCGGGGAAATAGCGTCGAAGGCCACCCCCAGTCGCTTGAGTAGCGCTGCCCGGTAGGGGGAGGTGCTGGCGAGGATGATGTTCATGCGTTGATTTTTTCCCAGAGCTGGCGGCAGGTGATCCGGTGTTCGCCCAAATCTTTCCATGGGAAGTCGAGGATGCGGTCGCGGGCGGGGTTACGGTTGATGCCTACGGCGACGCAGCTCTTGCACAGGGTGAGGGTGTAGTACTTACGGTAGAAGGCGTAGACCGCCTTCTTCTTCTCATCGGCATCGCTGCTTTCCCGCAAGGTGCGCGCCAGCCGGCGGGCTTGCCCCCCCAGCACGTCGTTGAGCTTTTTGCTGTGGGGATGGTCGGCCGGGTCCAATCCCCAGTCTGCGGGAATGTCTGGATTTTCCAAGGACATGCTGGAGCCTCTTGGTCGGAAAAAGCTTCCGCCTCCCTCTCAAGTTAGCGCCGGTGTATACTGGATGTCGAGACACCCGTGGACATGAGGTCCTCCTGAAATCCGTCAAATTCAACCAACTCCTCGACAACCCGGCCCCGTGCCTCTCCTTCTACGTCCGGGACGCCGATGGTCTGGCGCAACTGGAGGAGTCTTTGGCCCCCCAACTGCAGCGCCATCCCGAGCTGCAGGCCCTTTACGCGAAGTCCCGTCCTGCCATGTATGAGATCCTGCGCAGGCAAGGGGCCCCCTCTCATGGGTTCTTCCTCTCGGCCACCCTCGCCGGCCACATCGCCCTCGGCTACCACACCGCAGACCACGTAGGGGTGGGGGAACACTTCCATCTGCGTCCCTTGCTGGAGGACGTTTTCGCCGATCCTGACTACGCCTTGGTGGTGTTGGACGAAACCGAGATGCGCCTCTACGCCGGCAATGGCCGGCGAGTGGAGTTCCTCGAGGCCCTGAGCTATGGAAATGGCGCCGTTCCACAACGGGTCTATGGCACTGTCGTTTCCCTGGCGGCCCAGCGCCACCGCACACCCCTCAAGCAGTTGGCCATGCGCCTTCTGCAGTCGCCCACCCTGGCCCAACTGCCGGTAGTGGTGGCGGGAGACCCGAATCTCTGCGCCACCTTCCTGCGCTTCTTCGAGCACCCCTTCGGGGTCGTCGCCACGGAGGGAGCCGACTGGGCCCGCCTGACCTGTCCCCAATTGGTGGTGGCGGGGCGGACCTTGCGTCCGCGGCTGGTGGAAATTTACTCCGCGCACTTCCGGCAGCGCTTGAAGAACCTGCTGCGCGGGGGGCGGTTGGTGTCCGAGACCGCGCGGCTCCTGCGCGCGGTGGGCGACGGCAACGTCTCACGCCTCTTGCTTCCCCACGACAGCCAGCTGTGGGGCCGGGTGGACCTGGCGTCAGGCACGCTGGAGGTGGACAGCGCCGTTTCGCCCGGCGCCCGCGACGTCTATGGCCTGCTCGCCCGGCAAGTGGTCAAGGACGGGGGCCAGATCCAGTTCCTTCCCGCGCACTTTTTCCCTCATGGCGCCCACGCCATGGTGATCCTGCGCGAGGCCCCCTCGGTGGCGTCTTTCGCCTTTGCGGGCGGACGCTGATGCCATTCCACGACTACCTCCACTGGAAACCCCAGCTCGGCGAGCGCGTTTACGTGGCCCCCGGCGCCCAGATCGTGGGACGCGTGGTTTTCGGCGACCACGTGAACGTCTGGCACAACTGCGTGGTGCGCGCCGACGTGAACTTCATCCGGATCGGCGAAAACACCAACGTGCAGGACTTGAGCATGCTGCATGTGACGGAGAAGGACGGGCTTACCATCGGCAAGAACACCAGCATCGGGCATCACGTGACCCTGCATGGCTGCACCATCGGTGATGGTTGCCTGATCGGCATGGGCGCCATCATCCTCGATGGCGCCGTCATCGGCGACAACTGCGTGGTCGCCGGAGGCAGCGTCGTCCCTCCCGGGAAAGTTTTCCCGGCCGGCTCCATGATCATGGGCAACCCCGCTAAGCTCACGCGCGCCCTCACTCCGGAGGAGTGCGAGCGGTGGGCGAACCACTACAAGTCATATCTGGGCTACAAAGAGCAGTATCTCAACATGGAAGGCGGTTAGGCCTCACTTCCGCAGGTACGTGTAGCTCTCCAGGCATTCCTCATAGAAGTCGGTCAGGTCCACACCGTCGCGGGGGCGGATCTTCCCGCGTTTCACCTGGGTGTCGATGTTCGCCTTCATGGTCTGCGCCATGGTCTCGGGGTTGTACTGGAGTGTTGATAGCACGTGGCCGGCGCGATTCCCGCGGATGACTTCCTCGATGTAGAAATCAGTGGGATCGTCGTCGTCGCAGAAGACGTGCACTTCGTTGAGGCGCCCGAAGCAGTTGTGCATGTCACCCATGATGTCCTGGTAGGCGCCCGTCATGAAAAGACCCACGTAGTAGTCCTCGCCGTCCTTGAGCTTGTGCATGGGCACGGAGTTGCTGGGGCCGTCGGGGGAGAGGAAACAGTCGATTTTTCCGTCGGAGTCGCAGGTGATGTCGGCCACGCTGGCGAGCACCTCGGGACGCTCGTTGTGGCGGTGGAGGGGCACCACAGGGAGGATCTGGCCGATGCCCCAGGTGTCGGGGGCGGACTGGAAGATGGAGAGGTTGCACAGGTACTGGCTGGCCATCTGGTTTCTCAGCGCCAGGATCTCGTCCGGGGCGTACTCGTCTTTTTTGGACTGCTCCACCACTTGGCGGGCGATTTTCCAAAACAGAGTCTCCACCTTGGCGCGCTCATCCAGGGTCAGCACTCCGAGTTTGAAGGCGCTCTCGGTGTCCTCCTTGACCTTCAGGGCGTCAGCGTAGACATCCTTGTAGTTCTTTTCGTTCACGTCGTGGGCCAGGTCGCGGATGTTGGTGACGAGGACGTGCTCGTTCATCACCTTTTCGGTGGGCATCTCGCTCTTGCCGATCTCAATGGCGCCAAAGACGTTGGTCACCACGCAGGAGTGGTGCGCGGTCACCGCGCGGCCGGACTCGCTGACGATGTTGGGGTGGGGGACGTCTTCCAGGTCGCAGGTCTGCTTGAGGATGTAGACCACGTCCCCGGCGTAATCCTTCAGAGTGTAGTTGATGGAGCCGGTGCCGTCGTAGTTCACGCCCACGCCGCCGCCCACGTCGAAATACTCCAGCTTCGCCCCTTCCTTGACCAGCTTGCAGAAGATGCGCGCGCCCTCGGTGATGGCGTCCTTGATGGTGCGGATGTCGGGGATTTGGCTGCCGATGTGGAAGTGGAAGAGCTTGAGACAGTGCTCTTTGCCCCGGGCCTTCATGAAACGGACCGCCTGCAGGATCTCGGGGATAGTGAGGCCGAACTTGGCGTAATCCCCCGAGGAACCTGCCCACTTGCCGGTGCTCTTGGTGGCGAGCTTGGCGCGCAGGCCGATCATGGGCTCCACGCCGGTCTTCTCGGAGAGCTCCATCAGCTGGATCAGCTCGGAGTATTTTTCCACCACCACGATGACCTTACGGCCGATCTGGTTGCCCAAGAGGGCCAGCCGCAGAAAATCCTCGTCCTTGTAGCCGTTCAGGATGGTCAGCGAGTTCTGGTTGGTGTTCATGGCGAGGGCCGCCATGAGTTCGGGCTTGGAGCCGGCCTCGAGCCCGTAGTTGTAAGGCGTGCCTGCGTCGACGATCTCTTCCACCACCTCGCGCATCTGGTTCACCTTGATGGGGTAGACGCCCATGTAAGTGCCGTTGTAGCGGGCCTCCTCGATGACGGAGCGGAAGGTTTTGTTGATGGTGGCCACTTGGGCCCGCAGGATGTCGTGGAAGCGGATCACGGCGGGAAAGGGGATCTGCTTGGCCTTCATCTCCTCCAAGACTTCCACGATGTTGATGCTGGGCCCTTGGGTGTCCTTTTTCGGGCGCACGCAGAGGTCGCCTTTGTCGTTGAGGGCGAAGTACCCCTCGCCCCAACGGGAGATTTGGTAGACCTCGTCGGCGGCGGACAGCGTCCATTCCTTGAAGGCGTCGATGTTCTGAAAGCGCGTAGCGGTTTGCGCGGACGTTTGTTTCAAGGGGGACCCTCTAAGTTGGCGTTTATGGCCAATTTATAGGGTCCCCCTTTCCGTCTGACAAGGGCCGTCGAAAACCTAGTAGCGCCAGATGGTCTGGGAGTAGTTGGGCCGGTAGTTCCAGGCCTGGCGTCCGCTGGCGCCTTGGGGGGCCCGATCCACCGACTCCACCCGCTGGAACTTCTCCCGGGTGCCGGCGCAGGAGACGAGAGTCATGGCCAGGATCAGGAAGGATACGGTTTTCATGGGAACCTCCTTGGTCATGCCGGGGGCTTCCGTGCCACCCGCCTGCAGAAGATGTTTCAAGCCCCGTGCCAACTCTGAGTGACGCAAAAACCCGCATCTAGCTGCCCAGGGACAGGATGACCCGGGGCCAAAAAGGAAATCCGACAGGAATTATTTGGCCAACACTCCGAAATAGTGCCGCTGCTCCTCTTGGGAGAGGGGACGGATGGAGTCCGCCTTGGCCTTCTTCACACCCTTTTGGCGGATGACATCGTCGTGCAGGCGGATCTTCTCCGCCAAGGCCTTGCCGAGGGTGTTGAGCCAGGAGGGGAAGCTTCCACTCAGATCCTCGGCCGCGATCCGCACCAGCCGGCAATTCTCCAGCGCCACGATGTCGGCGCCCCGTGGGCGCCCGTCGAAGAAAGAGAGCTCACCGATGTACTCGCCCTTACCCAGGCGTGTGATCGCCGTCACCTGGCTGCCCTTGCGCACGCACACTAGCAGCTCTCCTTCCAGCACGATGTAGAGGTCGGTTTCACGATCGCCTTCGCGGCACAGGACTTGGTCTTTTTTCAGCTCGACAGTGGTGGTCTGCATAGGCCCTCCTAGAGGCGCAGGACGCGTTTGAGCACGGTGGAGAGGGCCTGCATGGCCCGTTCGTAGTAGAGGTTTTGGGGATAGATTTCGTCGAAGAAGGTGGCGTTTTTCCCCCAGTCCTCGTCCACCATGAGGGCGAAGTCGAACAAGGTCACCCGCTGCTCCCGTGCCACTTTGCGGATGATGCTGTTGGTGACTTCGTTGGCACGCCAGGCTTCGCAGTCGTAGGCCACCGCCCGGCGCAGGGTTTCCAGGGCCTCTTGGGTGCGGGCGTTACGTTGGGCCACCTGTCCGTGCAGGTACAGCACTTCGGCGTTGGCGATGGTGCCATCGGCGAGGGCCTTGGAGCGTGGGTAGGCGCCTTTGTAGTCTTGCCGGCGCAGGAGGTCCCGGATAGCGCCGATTTCGGCGGCGATGGCCGGCGAACGGGCATTCCCGCAGGTCCGCCGGGGAGTCACGTCCACGTTCACCGGGGTGGTGGTGAGCACCAGCAGGCTGTCCCGGGTCCGGGACAGCTCCACCAAGCGGTTGAGTTCCATCTCGTAAAGGCGGTAGGTGAGCTCCAAGCGCGTTTGGTACTCCAAGTCCTCCCAGGGGGTCACGCGGGGAGGGGCCGGCTGGGCGGGTAGGGCCACTCTCCGGAACGGCTCGTAAAGCAGTCGGGCGGCCTGGGGCCAAAGCATGATGAGGCTGCGCCAGCCGTCGTCGGCGTAGCGGTCGAAGTTGCGCCGGATCGCCGGGATCTCGGCGGTATGAAACTTCATTTCCGAGAGTTCCTCCGAACCGCCTTGGTAGATGACGACCTTGGGCCATTTCTCCAGGGCCTCCAGTTGGTGCAGGGTGCGGTGGAGCCCATGGCCCGGCCGCGCGATGCTTTCAACCTTGAGAGGCTTGGCCAGGCCGGTGGAGAGCCCCATCGAGAGGTCTTCCTTGAAAAGGGCCAAGCGCGAACCCATGCGGTCTCCCACCAGCAGGATGGGGCCCACCAGGGCCAGGGACGGGGCCGGGGTTGAGATGGCGTAAGGGTAGGGGATGGTGCCGGGGGGATTGGACTGGAACCGCTGCCACACGAAGGCACTGACCCCCAACAGGGGCAACAGCACCAGGGCCAGCAGCAGTTTTTTCACCATCTTGAACGAGTTTAACTTATGGGGGGATTTTGGTAAACCTGGCGCCCCATGGATCCTTTCCTCCCAGAGCTGTTGGCCCCCGCCGGGGGACTCGAGAAATTGAAGACCGCCGTGCTCTACGGGGCGGACGCCGTGTACTTCGCCGGGCAGGAGTACGGCCTGCGCGCGGCCGCCGACAATTTCACTTGGGAAGAGGTGCGCGAGGGAGTGGCCTTCGCCCATGCTCGCGGCGCCAAGGCCTACGTGGTCCTTAATGGCTTTCTCCATGACGACGACCTGGAAACACTCCCGGCCTTCGTGCGTGTGCTTAAGGAAGCCGCAGTGGACGCGGTCATCGTCTCCGACCCAGGGGTGGCGCGAGTGGTGCGGGAGAACGGGCCCTTGCCCCTGCATGTGTCCACCCAGGCTTCCGTACTCAACGCCGCGGCGGCCCTGGCCTGGAAAGAGCTCGGCGCGGTGCGGGTGGTGCTGGGCCGGGAGGTCAGCGTGGAGGAGGCGGCCCGCATCCAGCGGGAGGCCGGCGTGGAAGTTGAGATGTTCGTGCACGGTGCTCTGTGCATGTCCTACTCCGGCCACTGCGTGATCTCCAATTTCACCCAGGGACGCGACTCCAACCGCGGGGGCTGTGCCCACAGCTGTCGCCACGGCTACGACGTGGGCTTTGCCGACGGCAAACGCCAGTCGGCCTATTTCATGAGCTCCAAGGACCTGGAGGGCCTGCCCGCGCTACCCGAGTTCGTGCGTGCGGGCATCGTCTCCCTTAAAGTGGAAGGCCGGATGAAGGGCCCGCTCTACGCCGCCACCACCACCCGGGTCTACCGCATGGCCCTGGACCATTACAAATGCCACGGCAGCTGGGAAAACGCCCCCTGGCAACTCTGGGAGGAAGAGCTGCGCAAGCTCCCGCACCGCTCCCACACCACCGCTGGCCTCATGGGGCCCGCCGGTGCCGACAGCGTGTTCGACGAGCGCGAGCACGCCGACGCCGAATGGGGGCTCGCGGGCACCGTGCTGGCGGCCACACCCGAAAAGGGCATCCTTTTTGAGTGCCGTCAGAGCTTCGGCGCTGGGGCCCAGGTGGAGGCCCTGCCTTTCCGTGGGGCCGTGCTCCCCCTCACCCTCGCGGGCATGGCCGGCCCCGACTTCGCGCCCTTGGAGCGCACGCGTCCTTCTTCCCTGGTGCGCTTGCCCTACGTCCCCGGCGTGGAGGTCGGGCAAGTGCTGCGCGTGCGCCAGCAGCGCAATGAGGTCACATGCGCCCCTTGATGTATCTCACCAAGACCGCCGAGCTGGCGCTGGTGCGCGAGAGCGGCTGCGCGGAAGTGCTCATCGCTCCCGCACGCTTCTCGCGCCGGGGGACCCTGGAGTGGGACGAGGCCCGCGCCCTGGCCGAGACCGCCCGCGCGGAGGGCCTTGAACCTTTACTCGAATGGGACGCGCTCATGACCGAGCGCCAATTCCTCTCGTTGACCGCCGACCTGCGCGCCCTAGTGGATTTCCCGTTCCGCCAAGTACGCGTGCGCGACGCCGGCGCCGCCTGGTGGCTTTTACATGAGCTGCCCGCCGTGGGCATCCAGCTCCTGCTGGAGGCGGGACACCACAACCTGCGGTCCCTGGAGACCTGGGTGGAGCGCCTGGGCCCCCGCCTCACGCGGCTGGCCCTCTCCCCGGAAATCCCAGTAAAAACCCTCGGCCACTGGCGCGGGCGGTTGGGCGTGCCGCTGGAAGTGCTGGGCCTGGGCCCCCTGTTGCTTTTCCATTCTCCGCGGGCACTCCTTTCGGCCCTGCGGCCCGGGGAAGAGGCCGAAGAGTGGGAAGCGGAGGGCGCCAGCGAGGAGTCGCCCCACAAAGGCTTCCTGTTGCGCGAGAACGCCCATGGGACGCTGATGTTCCACCCCAAGGACCTGTGCCTTTTGGAGCGTTGGGATGATCTCCACAGTGCGGGGGTGGATGTGGTGCGGATGGACCATCGGGACCAGGAAGGCGTCATGCCTGTGCTGGCCGCGTTCCTGCGCTCACGCTCCGCTGAAACCCTCCAGGCCCTGCGGAACGCTTGGGCGCGCGAGTGGATGCGCGGTTACTTCGACGTCAACAAGTCCGACGTGCTTTTCCCGAAGCTCAAGAACCCCCACCTGCGCCACCGGGACGGACGCCACGTGGGTGAGGTCCTCCAAGGCAAGCGTGACGGTTGGCTGGCGGTGAAAGTGGGCGGCGCCGGCATCAGCCGTGGCGAAGAACTCGTGGCGGTAGGCCCCGAAGGGGAGGAGCGCCCTTACCTCGCCGCTTGGCTCAAGGACGCGGGCTTCGCCCCCCGGGAGCGCCTGGAGGCGGGGGAAGTGGGCTTCTTGCCGTGGCTGGGCGGGTGTCCCGCCAAGACGGTGCTCCTGCGCGGCTAGACCCGAACGCGGGCGTTGGCCTTGCGCAGGCGTTCGGTGAGCGTTTTCACCAGTCCCTGGAACCAGGTGGGCTGGGAGTGGAAGGTCTTCTCGAAGACTTCCCGGGGAATCTCCACCAGCTCGCACTCGGTGACTGCTTTCACGGTGGCGGAGCGGGGCTCACCGTCCAAGAAACTCATTTCGCCTACCAGCTCGCCGGTGGAGATGTGTCCCAGCACCACGTCCTCGTTGGTGCGTCGTTTGGTCACCACCAATTGGCCCGACTGCAGCCAGTACATGGTGTTGCTGGTTTCGCCTTCGCGCAGGAGGACTTCGTCTTTCTCGAGAGTTTTCTTGGTGGCCATGGGGTTATCTTCTCACAGAATCAGCGGCCGAAAAGCCAGTTGAAGAGTCCCGTGATCCCGCGCCACATGTCCGACAGGATTCCTCCGCCGATGCGGACGGTGGCGCTGCCCACCTCTCGGGCCAAACGCATGGCCGGCTGGAACGGCCGCAACTGCCCCCGTTGGATCTCCTGGCATTCTCCCAATCCGCCATGGTTGCCTTGGCGGGAACCGTTCCCCAGGCGCCAGCGGCGGGATTGTCCCCGCTGTTCGCGGATTTTTTCCGCCACCTGCTGGGCGTAGTATTCCGGGATGGGACGGTTGTTGAGCTGGCGCATGATGCTGTTGTGGTAGGGGCGATAGATGTGGCGGGCGGTGCGGCCCATGAGAGGGAGGTTGCTGCAGTTGCCGCCAAGGAAGAGACCTTCTTCGTCCTGGGGGCCCGGGGGGCTGCCCAGCGTGTCGCCGGTGACGATGGGGCGGTCCTCGGGAATAGTGTTGAACCAGGGGATGTCGCCCCCGTGCGCGCTGCGGGCGGCGGCGTCGGTGTAGGAGGTGGGTGGGCCGAGGATGGCGCGGTTAGGTGCGTTCCCCACCACTGAGCACAGGCGGCGGGCGTCGGCCCGGTCGTAGTTGTATTCGTCACACAGGCCATAGGCGTGCAGCAATTCGTGGGTCGCCACCTGCTGAACCAGCCCTGGGGCGATGCCGTTGGTGTTGACCACGGGGATGTTTCCTCCGCTGCCCATCTGTCCCTGGCCTCCGGCGGTAAAAACCATGGCTTGCTGAGCACCTTCTCTGCGCTTCATGCGGGTGAGGTAGCCGTTGTCGCAACTAATGCCGCGGGCGCCGTCGGTGGAGGCGCGGTTGCGGCAGTCCATGCGGGTTTCGTCCAGCTCCACCACGTTGATGTCCAGATCGTTGACGTCCTTCATCTCCCGGAAGGGGCTTTGCCCCTCAAGCGTAGCGATGTAGGCCACGGCCTGGGCGTAGGAGGCTGAGTCGGCGAATAGCACCAGCTTGTAGGGTTCGCGCTCAGCGAAGACGCTGCCGGAGGCGATCAGCGCGCCCAAAACGATGGTGGCCTTCATAGGTTGCCTTCGCCCAGGAGTTTGCCGGTGGCGATCTCGGTGATACGCACGCGCCCGCCCGCGGCCCAGCTGGGGATCCAGGCTTCAATGCTGATTTTCTCTGGCACGATCACGGAGGGGGTGAGGGTGCCGTCGGGACGGGCCGTCTCCGTAATCACGGCCAAGTCGGCGCGCACGCCCCGCACGAAGCTGCGCGCGTTCTTCGTGACTTCCACCCGCACGTTGGCAGTGGAGTCGGACTCCCCGTCGCAGTCTTGGCGGCGGGGGGAGTTGTAATCGGAGGAAAGGATCTTGGCGCTGGCCCGGTCCACTTCCCAGAAAGCCTCCAGGTGTTCTTCGCAGGCGGGGAGGAGGGGGCTAAACGATAGGGCGGCAATGAGGAAGGCTTGCTTCATGGCAAAAGCATACCGCAGGCGGGGAATTTCCTCACGGAACGGGCGGATTTTGCCTCTGGAAGAGCCGTGCTTCCACGGCCAATCCCCCATTGGAGAAGGCATAGGCGCTGGCCGGGGGCAAACCTGGGATTTTGAAGGGGGGCCAGTCCCGCGGCACCACCAGCAAGCACCTCTGGGAACGGTAAGTTCCGATGGCAGCGCTCAGTTTTTGCGCAAATGGGGGGATCCCCCCCGCCAGAGCGAGGCGCTCACCGTAGGGAGGGTTGCTCACCACCCACACTTCGCCGGGTGCCGGTGGATAGTAAGGCCTGTCCAGCAAGTCGTGGACGTGGAACTCCATGGAAAGCCCAGGAGGCACGCGCAACTTCCCCAGGAGTTCGCCGTCACGGTCAAGGCCCCAGGCCTTGCGCACGGGCAGGGCAGGTAAGGCCGCCAGTGGTTTCCACGGAGCCACGCCCTTGTCCAGCGGTGAGGTGGTGTAGGCGAAAGCGCGCTCGGAGGGTAAATGGAACGTGAGGGCCTCCCACAGGAAGGTGCCCGAGCCGCACATGGGGTCCACCAAGTCCACCGGTGTTCCGTCGTGATTTTTGAAAAGCTCCCAAAGACATGCCGCCGCGTGGGTCTCGCGCATGGGAGCTTCGCCCTTCACATAGTTCATGCCGCGTTTGTAGAGAGGCTCACCCGCGAGGTCCAATGACAGGGTCCATGCGTCGTCCTCACCGCGCACGAGCAGCAGGTCCGGCGCCAGGTTTTCCTTTTCCCAGCGGTTGGGAAAAGGTTGGCGGCGCGAAGCCTCGGCCAGGGCGTCCCGCAGCGTCTCCTCAACCCTACCGGTGTGCATGAGACGGCACTGGTGGGCGGTGATCCGCAGTTCGGGGCGCGGGTGCTTGAGCCACTGGTTCCAGGGGAGGGCAGCCAGTTTCTGGAAGAGCTTGGGGAAGTCCCGGGCGGTGACGGTTTCCAAGCGCACCACCACGCGGGTGGGGATTTTCAGTGCATGGGCCAAGCCGCGCCCGCGCTCCCAGGGGAGTTCCACTTCGAAGCCGCCAGGGACGCCCTCCGGCGTGGCGTCGCCCACGCCTAGGAGAGCGCGTTTGGCGTGGAACTCTTCCAGCGCCGAAGCCTCGTGGCCCGGGGAGACCACGCAAAAAAACCGCCAAACCTGGGATGCGCGCATGTGGGCCGCAGGCTATCATGGGGCATGGCTCTTGTCCTGCGACCCCACCACTCCTGCGCCGATTCGCCCTTCCGGGTCAGCGGTGAGGTTTCCCTCACGGGAAGGCGCTTGCGCTGGCACGCCTGGGTGGAGGGACCCTCGGCCCACTGGCACGCCCAGCCTTCCCATGGGCAAGACCCCCGTAAGAATTGGGAGTTGTGGAACCACGATGTGGTGGAGGCCTTCCTGCAGCTGCGCGGCCCCAGGGGCGCGGCTTCACCCTACCTGGAGCTCCAGCTTTCGCCGCTCAACCAACCGCTGGCCCTGGTCATCCTCAAACCACGCATCGCTTGCTACACGCCCATGGCGCTCGAACTCCTGCACCATGTGCAGGTGGAAGGCCCGGTGTGGACTTCCACCGTCGAGGTGGAGCTTCCTCGTGAACTCGGCGAGGGCGCGCTCCACGGTGGTCTCTTCGCCTGCCTGGGTGGCGAGCCTCGCTCCTTTTTTTCTCTCAACCCTAACCCTGAGGAGCGGCCGGATTTCCACCGGCCCGAGCTCTTCCTCCCGCTATGAGTGGCACGCTGATATTGGTACCCACCCCGCTGCAGGAAGAACTTCCGTTGGAGCCGGTTGCCCTGGAGCGCCTTCGCGCGGCCTCCGCCGATCCCGCCACGCTCTTGTTGGTGGAGGAACTCAAAGTGGCGCGCCAGCGCTGGCTGCGTTGGGGCCTGCCCCGGGAAAGCATCGAGCGCTTCGTGGCCTTCAACGAGCATACTGCCGCCGAGCAGACGCCCATAGTTTTGCAGGCGCTTAAGGCCGGGAGTTCCGCTGTTCTCATGAGCGACGGCGGCCTGCCCGCCTTCTGCGATCCTGGGGAAGGACTGGTGGACGCCTGCCACCGCCAAGGCCTGCCCGTGACCAGCACGCCATTTCCCAACTCGGTGGCCCTGGCGCTGGCCCTCTCGGGTTTCAGCCACAGAAGTTTCGTCTTCGCCGGGTTTCTCCCGCAGAAGGATCCCGAACGCAGTCTTGCCCTGGCGGCCGTGGTGAAGGAAACCCGTACGCAGATCCTCATGGACACCCCCTACCGCCGCCAGCGCCTGCTCGAGGAACTGGCCCAGGCCCTGCCCTCCGACCAGAAAGGCCGCCAGGTACTGCTTGCCTTGGAGCTGAACGGTCCGAAAGAACGTCTTTTGCGCGGCACGTTATCAGTGGTCTTGAGCAAGACGTCCGAGCTGGAAAAGCAGGAGTTCGTCCTGGTCCTTCAGGGGCCCTCCCGCGCCTAATTCTTCCATGACAGACAGCGGCTACCTTGGTACAAGCCCAGGTCTATGACCAGCGCCCACTCCCCGGAAAATGGAGAGTTAACTTTGCGGAAGCAGGACCATTTAACCATGGCCCAGGCATCGCAAACTGCCCCGGACGCGCGGGATCAACGTTTCTACTATGAACCCATGCTTGCCGCCCACCCGCGGGGGGAGTCGCCGCGCTTGCGATTTGCGGACGCAGAGTTTTCTTTTCCCTTGTGGATTTCCAGCATGACCGGTGGCACGCGCCTCGCGCGCACCATCAATGCCAACATGGCCCGGGCCTGCGCCGAGTTCGGCCTCGGCATGGGGTTGGGCTCCTGCCGGCCGCTCTTGGAAGACCCCGCTGCCTTGGCCGATTTCGACGTGCGCGACCTCATGCCGGGACGCCCGCTCTACGCCAACCTTGGCGTGGCCCAAGTGGAAGAGTTGTTGGGCCAGGGTCAGTTGGGACGCGTCCACAAGTTGGTGGAGGCCTTGCGGGCCGATGGCCTGGTCATCCACGTGAACCCGCTCCAAGAGTGGTACCAGCCCGGTGGCGACGTGTTCCGCGCCTCGCCTTTGGAAACCGTCACGCGCTTCTTGGAAGAGGCGCCCTATCCCGTCATGGTGAAAGAAGTGGGCCACGGCATGGGTCCCGCCTCGTTGCGCGCGCTCATGGCGTTGCCCCTGGCCGCCATTGAGTTCGCCGCTTTCGGCGGCACCAATTTCTCGGTGCTGGAGTCCCGTCGTTCAGGCGGGGACAAGCCGCGGGATTTGGCACTGGTGGGCCACACCGCTCAGGAAATGGCGGGTTTCGTGCGGGAAATCCTCGCTTCCGGCGCGCCAGTCCGCTGCCGCTCCTTCATCGTCTCCGGTGGCGTCGCCGACGCCCTCCAGGGCCTGCACCTCCTGCAGCAGCTGCCCGCAGGGAACCTCTTCGGCATGGCCCAGGGGGTCCTCCGCCACGCCCAGGGAGACTACGCCGAGCTGCGCGCCTGGCTCACTCACCAATCCGACATGTACGCCATGGCCGCCGGCTTCCTGCGCGCCAAACCCAAAGGGGGGGAAGGATGAAGACCGTCAGCGGTTTCTCCAAGATGTCCAAACAGGAAAAGATCGCGTGGCTCGCAACCCAATGCACAGGCGAAACCGCCGAGCAAGTGCGCGAGCTGGCCCGCTTCTGGAACGCTGACGAGGGGACCCAGCGCCGCTTTGACGAGTTCGCCGAGAACACCCTCACCAACCACTACCTGCCTTTCGGCGTGGCCCCGAATTTTGTCATCAACGGCAAGCTCTTCCACGTGCCGATGGTGATCGAGGAGAGCTCCGTGGTCGCCGCGGCCTCCCTGGCCGCGAAATACTGGTCCACCCGCGGCGGGTTCCACGCCAAGGTGGTGGGCACCCGCAAGACGGGCCAAGTGCATTTCCTGTGGCAAGGCGACAAGGCCCGGCTCGTTCGCTTCTTCGACGGTCTGCGGCCCCACCTGGTGGAAGGCGTTTCTGCCCTTACCGCTAACATGGAAAAGCGCGGCGGAGGCCTGGTTTCCATGGAGCTAGTGGACCGAACCGCCGAGTTGGAAAATTACTGGCAGATCCGCCTGGGCTTTGAGACCTGCGACGCCATGGGCGCCAACTTCATCAACACGGTGTTGGAAGAGACCGCGCGCCTTTTCCGTGAAGCTATCATGGTGTCGGATCTCCCCGAAGGTGAGCGCCGGGCCGAAATCATCATGTCCATTCTCTCCAACTACACTCCCGACTGCGCCGTGGAGGCGTGGGTGGAGTGCCCCGTGGAGGAGCTGGGGCGCTTTGCGGGGGATATGGAGGCCCGCGTGTTCGCGGAGCGCTTCAACGCCGCCGTGAACATCGCCCGGGTGGACGTCTCCCGCGCCGTGACCCATAACAAGGGCGTCATGAACGGCGTGGACGCCGTGGTGCTCGCCACCGGCAACGACTTCCGCGCGGTGGAAGCCTGCGTGCACGCCTGGGCGGCCCGCGAGGGCTCCTACCGCTCGCTCTCCGAGTGCTCCATCCGGGACGATAAATTCCGCTTCTCAGTGCGCCTCCCCTTGGCCCTGGGCACCGTGGGTGGCCTCACCGCCCTTCATCCCCTGGCCCGCGCCTCCCTGGGGATACTCGGCAATCCCTCTGCGCCCGAACTCATGCAGGTCGCTGCCTGCGTGGGGCTGGCGCAGAACTTCGCGGCCGTGCGCTCCCTGGTCACCACCGGCATCCAGAAAGGCCACATGAAACTGCACTTGTTGAACATCCTGTCGCAGCTGGGCGCCAGTGAGACCCAGAAAGAGGCCGCCAAGGCCTACTTCGCCGACAAAGTGGTTTCCTTCAGCGGCGTGCGGGAGTACATGGCCCGTGCGTGACCAACACTTTTACGGACACGGCAAACTCCTCCTCTCCGGCGAGTACTTCGTCACCGAAGGCGCTCTGGCGCTGGCCTTGCCCACCACGGTCGGCCAAAGCCTGAAGGTGCGCGCGCGCACTTCTTACACCCCCGTCTTGCGCTGGAGTGCCCTGGACCACGCCGGCAAACCGTGGTTTGAGGCCGAGTACGAGTTCTGGCACTTCAACGAGGTGCACGCCACCGACCCGGACGTCTCTAAAGACCTCCAGGCGATCCTACGGCAGGTACGCCGCCAGAATCCCCACTTCCTGCGCGAGGAGGAAGAGGTGACGGTGGAAACCAAGTTGGAGTTCCCCAGGGACTGGGGCCTGGGATCTTCCTCCTCGCTGCTCTACAACGTGGCCCAGTGGGCCTACGTGGGCCCGTTCGAGCTGGCCGAGAAGGTCTTCGGCGGCTCGGGCTACGACATCGCTTGTGCCCAGTCCATGGGGCCCATCCACTTCCAGCGCATCGGCAGCTCTCCCCACTGGCGGCCAGTGGCCTTCGCACCCGCTTTCAAGGACCAGCTTTTCCTGGTGCACCTGGGGAGGAAGCGGGACACGCGGGCCGCACTCGCCGAGTTCCACAAACTCACGCTTGCGGAGCGACGCGCTCCGGTGGAGCACGTAACCGCCCTGACCCGTGAGTTCACGCACGCCGTGACCTTGGGCGCCTTCGCCCGCGCCATGCGTGAGCACGAGGAGTTGGTGGGCAGTGTACTTAAGACCGAGCCGGTGAAGCGCGAGCGCTTTGTGGATTTCTGGGGCGAGGTAAAATCCCTGGGCGCCTGGGGCGGAGATTTCGCCCTGGTGGCCTCCGAGCGCGGACCGCAGGAAACCCGGGCCTATTTCGAGAGCAAGGGCCTCACCACCGTCATCCCCTACGGTGAGTTGGTGTGTGACCCACGCCAAGAAGCGCCCCGTGGGGCCTGATTCCTGGAGGCGCCCATACGACGCGCGCCCGTTCCACACCCGGGTGCGCGCTCCCGCCAACATCGCCTGGGTCAAGTATTGGGGCAAGAAGGGCCCTCAGCTTCCGGCCAACCCCTCCCTGAGCATGACTTTGCGCGAGTGTGCCACCGTCACAGAGTTGGAGGCGACCCCGGCGCCGCAATTGGACGTGGAGCTGTGGTTTGCCGGTGCCCGCGAGGAGAGCTTCGAGCGCAAGACCCGGGCCCACCTGGGAAACCTCGCCGAGCTCTATCCCTTGCTCGGACGCTTCCGCTACAAGATCACGTCGGATAACACCTTCCCTCACTCCTCCGGCATCGCTTCCTCGGCCTCTTCCCAGGCCGCGCTTGCGCTGGCCCTCGGGCGCCTGCTACAGGCCCATGCGGGAGGGGAACTCCCGCTGACGGAAGTGGGGAGCATGGCGCGCCTAGGGTCCGGCTCCGCTTGCCGTTCCCTCCACGGGGGGTTCGTGGCCTGGGGGGAGAGCGCGCGCTTCGGAAGCTCCGACCTCCATGCGAATCCGATCAACGAACACGTGCATCCCGACTTCAAGCAGGCGCAGGACACGGTCCTCGTCGTCTCTTCAAGACAGAAAGAGGTTCCATCTCGCGCGGGCCACGGGCAGATGTCCGACCACCCCTTCGCTCAGGCGCGCTTCCAACAGGCCGGCGCGAACTTCGACCGCCTAGCGGACGCACTCCAAAGCGGCGATTGGAGCGTGGCCGGTGAAGTGATGGAGGAAGAAGCACTCACGCTGCATGCGCTGATGTTGGCGGGACGTCCCGGCTACGTCCTCCTGGAGCCGAACAGCCTTGAGATTATCCGTCTGGTGCGTCTCTTCCGCCGCGAATCCGGAGTGCCCCTGTATTTCACCATCGACGCCGGTCCCAACATCCATTTGGTCTATCCTGAGTCGGCCCTTCCCAAGGTGGGCCCTTTCGTCCGCCATGAACTCTTGCGCTTCACCGAGCAGGGGCAAGGGGCCATCTGGGACCGGGTGGGAGAGGGGCCCGAGTGAACGCCGACCGCACTTTTCCCGCCAAGGTTCTTCTCTTCGGCGAGTACACCGTCATCCGCGGCGGGCAGGCGCTGGCCTTGCCTTACGCGAGCTATGGCGGGCGCTGGAGCCGGAGAGTGGCGGCTGGTCCGGCCCCGGCGGATTGGACCCCGCTTCTGCGTTTTCTGGCCGCCCACCCCGAGCTGGAGATCGACCTGCCTCGGCTCGCTTCCGATCTTGAGGCGGGCGCGGGCTTCGAATCGGACATTCCCCGAGGCAAGGGGCTCGGGAGCTCAGGCGCGCTGGTGGCCGCCTTGCTGGCCCACTATGGCCCCGCCCGCGTGTGGGGGGTGGAAGAGGTGAAGACGCGCTTGGCGGGCCTTGAGGCTTGCTATCACGGGCAGAGCTCCGGCGTGGATCCCCTCGTCTCCTGGACCGCCTCACCACTGTTGTTGCGCGGTGACGCCCCGAAACCGGTGGAGCTTCCCCTGAAGCAATGGGCCGAACTGAGGCGCTGGTTCCTGCTAGACTCCGGCGTCGCCCGCCATTCCGCTCCGCTGGTGGCGGAGTTCAAGCGTAAGGCGCAAACCACCGAGTTCCAGTCGGCGCTGGGTGAGCTTGAGTCGCTGGTGGGGGAAGGGATCGAGGCCTATGAACACGTGGACGAGGCGGGCATGAACCTCGCCATGGAAGCGCTCTCGCGGCTACAGCTGTCAGCCTTTGCCGAGATGGTTCCGCCCTCCGTGCGTGGTCTGTGGGAAGAGGGCCTCGCCCAGCGTGAGTGGGCGCTTAAACTCTGCGGCGCCGGCGGGGGCGGTTTCTTCCTAGGCTACCGCCTGCGCCGGGAGACGCCGGGAGATGTCCTTTTCTTCTAGGGTCAGTGCTCGGTTTCGGCGCCAGCTTGAGCTTGGTCGGGGACCAAGGTCAGCTTGACGGCGTAGCCCAGACTCTTGGCGGGCATGAACGGCGTGACATTGTCCGTTTCTGCTGCCGACTCGGCCCGGGCCTTCCAGTCCTCGGCCACCAGCGCCGCCTTGGCGATCTTGCGGTCCCCGTCCAGGGCGCGTTCCAAAGATTCCCGTTGGGCCTCAAACACGCCGAGTTTCGCTTGAATCCGTTGCACGGGTGCCTGAGCATGCACGCCCTCGAGAGTCTTGCGCACGGTCTCTTCTTTCGTCGAAGCGGGATAAGTGGCATGGATAAAGCCGGAAGCGCTCAGCTGGGCTAGGGGAATGGCGGTGCCGAGCGACGTCCATTGGCGCGCGTGGGCGGGGGAAACTTGGTGTGCCAGGAGCGCCATGCCGCCAGAAGCGGGGAGAAGTCCGAGCCGGGCATGGTCGAACTTAAGTTCGGCGGTGGTGGCGCACAGGCGCACGTCCGCGCCCAGGGCCAACTCCATGGCCCAGTTGGCCGCGCCCTCGCCCAGGTCCATCACCACCGTCTGAGGGACTTGCATCATGGCCCACACGACTTTCTGGAGCCGCTGCTGGAGCTTCTCCAGCTGGGGGGCGGCCATGCGGGAGAGCGCCGCAGGGTCTGCGCCCCGGGAGAAGCGGGCAGAGTCTGAGTGGATGTGCAGCGAACTGATTTCCACCCGGGAGACACACCAAGCGAGTAGCGACTCCAACTCGAAGAGCATCTCGGGGTGGACGGGGTTGCCGTCGGCGCCGCGGGAAAGAGTGATGTGGAGGGTGCGGGTGGTCTTGTCGAGGCGGGTCTTAAGGGTGGCGTAGTTGAAGAGCTGGAACATTCCCGAACCTTCCTTGGTTTTGGAGTTTTCCGTGCGGGGGACCGATCCATGGCCACCGCTCATAAAAATTGTTCCGCACCCGTTGAAGGTCCGTCAAAGGGGAAACTGTTGCCGTCAGTTATAAGCCGTGGGGGCGGCAGGGCCTAGTGGCCTAACCCCTGGCTTTCCAACCAACGCTCGGCCTTGATGGCGGCCTGGCAACCAGATCCGGCGGCCGTGATGGCCTGGCGGTAGTAGGAGTCCTGCACGTCCCCGCAGGCGAACACCCCGGGCACGTTGGTCTCGGGGCCATTTTGCGTCCGGATGAAACCGTTCTCATCCAGGGTGATCTGGCCCTTGAGGAAGCCCGTGTTGGGAGTGTGGCCGATGCCGTAGAAGAGCCCATCGGTCTTGCGCTCGGTAACGTCCCCGGTCTTGAGGTTTTTGACTTTGATGCCCGTGACGCCCGAGGCGTCATCCAGGATCTCCACCACCTCTGTGTCCCACACGAACTCGATCTTGGGGTTCTTGAAAGCGCGCTCCTGCATGGGCTTGGAGGCGCGCAAGGTGTCTCGCCGGTGGACGATGTAAACCTTGCTGGCGAACTTGGTGAGGAAAGTGGCGTCTTCCATGGCGGTGTCGCCGCCGCCCACCACGTGGACGACTTTGTTGCGGTAGAAAAACCCGTCGCAAGTGGCGCAAGTGGAAACCCCACGGCCGGTGAGTTCCTTCTCCTTGGGAAGCCCCATGAACTTGGCGGAGGCGCCGGTGGAGATGATCAGGGTGTGGGCGTGGAACACGTCGCCCTTGTCGGTGGTGACTTTGTAGGGGCGCTTGGAAAGATCTACGTCGCTGGCCTTCACCGGCAGGTACTCGGCGCCGAAACGCGCGGCCTGCTTCTTCATGTTCGCCATGAGTTCGGGCCCCATCACGCCCTCGGGGAATCCGGGGAAGTTCTCCACTTCGGTGGTGAGGGTGAGCTGCCCCCCGGGCTCATGGCCTTCCAGGACCAGCGGCCGCATGGTGGCGCGGGCGGTGTAGAGGGCGGCGGTGAGACCGGCGGGGCCGGTGCCGATGATGATGACGGGACGGACGTCCATGGCGGGCCCCTTTCCGTTCAGTGCAGTTTTTCTTTTTCTTCGCCCACGCCCAATTTCTTCTTAATGACGGCGGGACGGTCATCCATGTCCGGGTTGAGTTCGTAGTACGCCTTCACCGACACCAGCTCTTTGGGGTTGGGCGCTTTCTCAGTGCGCGTGAAGCTCTCGCCGGTGAGGGAGCACTCGTAGTCGTAGGTGATGCGTTCTCTTCTGCGTTTCACGCGGGATCCTTGGTAAAAGTCGGTGCCAGCAGTGTAGGCGCTTCGACACGCTTTTTCAAGAACTTGCATATTTATGGCGGAGGGGCGCCAACACGTCTTTTCAAGCCTTTCAAGACGTGTCAGGCTTGTCTAAGAGAGGCCCACGGATGGTTTTCGTCTTTCTACTCCTGCTGTTGTCGGGGGGCGCGCGCGCCCAATCCGGCGGCGTCGTCGAGGCCCGGCTCCTCTCCAAATCCTCCACCGGTAAAACCGTCCTCCTCAACGTGGGCGCCTGGGAGTCCGTAAACACCGGCGACTTCGCCGTGCTCATGCGCCGGGTGGGCCCAGGTGACGGCAAGGGCATGCAGGTAGTGCCGGTGGCGAAAGGCCGCGTGTTGAAGGCCAGCCGCAACCGCTCCGTGTGGATGCTCTATAAGGTCTTCGACGCCGCCCAACTAGTGCTGCGGGACCCCTATTTAGTGGCCACCGAGTCCAGCACCATGAGCGGGCGCCGCGACCTAGAAAGCGACCGCGCCCGTTTGGTGGATGAACGCGCCCAGATGGCCGCCACCGCCAACTCCAAGCAGCGCGGGGATAGGGATCACCTGGCGGTGAAGGGGGCGGACTACCGCGTGCTGGACGAGATGCACCCTCTGGACGAGCGCTACGAGAAGGACGGCACCCTCCACGACCTGGATGCATGGGTCACCGTGGGGAGCAAGGGCCAAGAGAAGTACGCGCGGGCCCTGTGGCGCTCGCCCCACGAGGACGAGTTCGCTCGTACCCAGCGCCTGGAAACCTTCGAGAAAATCGTGGTGAACTACCTGCGGCGGGTGAACGAGCCCGGGTTCAACTACGCCACTTTCTACGCTTCCGCCCCGGATGGCTCCGGCATGCCGGCAAAAAACACATTCCGCAGCGAATACATGGCCTTCCTGGAAAACCGCGAGGAGAACCGCGCCCAGGACGCCGAGTTTCATCGCGAGATTCTCAAAAAGGGAGACTCTTGGTCGGCGCAGTATTCCGATGAGGAATTGGCCCGCCTCATGAGCCGTGTGGGCGGGTTGCAGGAGCGCGAGCGCCGGGAAGCCGCCTTGGTGGTGGCCCGCTCCTGGCAGAGCTCCGGGAGTTTTGGCCTGAACCTGCTGGACAACGAGAACCGCGCGGACGCCGAGGGCGCCCGTAAGGCCAAGTGGAACGTAGAGCTCATGGGCGAGTGGTTTCCGGCCCCGCGCCACGCCACCGCCGAGAGGCTGGGTATTTGGGGGGGCGTTCGCTACGTGGAAGACGGCGTCTCCATCGGCTCACTCAACGCCCAGGCCACGGAAACCAGCCTCGCCCTCGGGGCGGCTTGGCATCCGTTCCGCTCACCGTTCACGGTGGGGCAGAACATCCCCTTCGTGGGCGTCGGCGTGCGCTCCGGCGTCTCGCGCCTTCAAGTGGCCAGCACCGGCGAGAAAGGGAATTACGCCCTCTTCTCCGCGCCAGCTTTGGTGGCAGGGGTGAAGTACCACTTCACCTCGGGCTGGGGTTTACGCGTAGCGGGTTCCGTGGAAAAATTGTTGTTAGAACAGACCGGCACCACCCGTCTCGACGGGGATTTGCCCGGACGAACTGAAATCTTGGATGGCCGCCTATCGATCGGCCTGACCAAATTCCACTAGGACGTGAGCATGGATGCGAAAAAAACTTGGGCCTTGGTTCTCATGCTGGCGGTTTCCCTTTCCGCGGCCGCGTTGGAAGTGGACGAGCGCCTCACCTTGCGGGTGCTCAAGGTTTCCGAAACCCGCAAGACCTTGCTCATCAACCGCGGTAGCGAAGATGGACTGGCCGAAGGCGACCACGCCAAGTTCTTCGTTTCCTCCGGTGTCGTGGTCCGGGCAGTGGCGTTGAAAGTTTCCCCATCCCGCTCCGTGTGGGCAGCCTACCGCTTGGTGAACGCCGATCTGGTGGTCCCCGACGCCGTCATGACCTTGAAGATCGCCCCGCCGGTGAAGCTCACCCAGGACGAAACCAAGATGGTGGAGGCCGAGGACACCCCCACCCAAGTAACTACGGAGAACGCCCCATCCCTTGGCATCCCCTTGGCCGAAGGTGCCAACGACCTGCCCGCCGGCACCGCCGTGGTGGACGCCACTTCCCAGGCTGACTTGGCCGCGCTCAACGCCGCTCCCAGCAGCCTACGCGAGAGCAACATGGAGATTTGGGGTGCCTTGAACTACTCCGCCCTCAGCACCAAGAGCACCGGCGAGGAGCCGGAGCAGGACTATAGCGGCAATAGCACGCCCACGCAGTTCGCGGTGGGGGGCGAGTACTATTCCAAGCAAGAGGGTGCTTGGTGGGCCCGGTTTTCGCCCTACGCTTTCTTGGCTTCCCAGCGGGGTGGGGGCATTAGTTACGAAGGGACCACTCAGGACGACGCCGTGACGGAGTTCGGCGGTGGCCTCAATTGGCATCCCTGGACAGCGCCTTGGACAGCCAACACCTTCATGCCTTTCCTGGGGGCGGGATTCGGCATGGGGACCGTGCAGAGTTCGCGGGAACTCGCCGGCACCACCAACGAAGCGAAGGGTTCGTCCTTCTCCACACACTTCGGTGCGGGCTTCAAGTTCTACACTGCCAACGGCTTCGGTGCGCGGGCCGTTCTCGACTATTACATGCGTAATGACAAGCTCAAGGAAGACATCACTGAGGCTTCCTGGGACCGCTCAACCTCGGGCCCACGCTTGTGGGTCGGCCTCGGCTACCGCTTCTAAGAACTGTCCCATTTCCCTGGTGATGGAGAAGGCATGATGATGGCCTTTTCCTTCCTTTAAGAGCGCAAGTTTTTCTACACAGTTTGTGTGTGGCGCAATGATTTCCCGGGCCTAGGCTTCTGTGTGCCGTCACTCGGCCTGCAGTATGGCCCTCCATGATCGCGCCCTGCCCCGTCTCCCAATGCACCT
>CAYNPO010000007.1:0-165871 GCA_964399165.1 uncultured Bacteriovoracaceae bacterium
GGAGGAAAAGGCCATCATCATGTCTTCTCCATCACCAGAGAAGTGGGGCAGTTTTTAGAGGGTGAGATCCCACCCAGCAGCGACGGGGGTGGCGTAGCAAGTGGTCGTATACGGGAGAGCGTGGCTTGCTTCGGGCTCACAGTAAGAACCAGCGAAGGCCGTGGCGACCGTGTTCACCGAGGGTAGCGCCACATCGTCCTCGTCCATGCGGGAAAAGGTGCTCGTCAGGGTGATGGTTTCTTCACCGGACACCGTCTCTCCGTCCTCATCCACCACGGAGGTGGTTCGCCGGAGGTGATAAGAACCTCCCATCCAGGCTAAGTGGGAACGGGCGAAGGAGTAGGTTTCCTCCCGCTTCTCCCGTTGGTCATTGCCTAAACTGGTATAGTACGTGTCCTTGATCGTGAGCCCACTGCCGGCTTCGACGGTTCGCCCACACTCCATCTCCTGGAGGGCGTCGATGGCGTCGGCGTTGCTGGCGGCCGTGATCCGCAGCATGCTCTGCGTGGTGCCGCCGCCGCGGGGTTTGCTGTGGAGGACGAGGTAAATCTCATTGCCCTGGTTCTTCCACACCATGACCTTGGTCTCGTGCTGGACGGTGCTGCCTTCCTTCAACTGGTGGATCCAGCCATCGCCGCGTTCCCAGTTGCTCGAGGTGTAGACGTCCTCCGATTCACGTTTGAATTGGTTGTATTTGTCCTCTGTGTCGCGCAGGCAGTTCTCCTGGGCGAGCTGACGGGCGGCTTCGCGCTCGGAAGCTGAGAGCTCATTCCAGACATTCTCCTCACGCCGGCAAGCGCAAAGGGTCAGTAGGACCAGGATGGAAGCCAGCGCCTTCAAAACTTGTAACCCCCGCCAATGGAATAGACGGCCATGGAGACCGTATCGGAACTTTCGGGCTCGGCCCCAGTGTTTCCTCCCTGAGACAAGTCTACGTCCATGTCCCGGTTGATGATCCTGTGGACCATCCAGGTAAACTTGAGATTGAGGAAAAAGCCAGAAGTGACGGAAAGGATGTTCACCCCCCCTGAGACTGAGCCTGTCGCGATTTCATCCTTGATGGTGGCTTTGTAGCGCTCGTCGGTGCCCGCCAGGGAATACCAGTAGTGCTTGGAGTTGCTGGCGCGGGCATACCCCAGGCTGGCCTCGGAGTAGGGCTCCCATGCCAGGTAGTTCATCTCACCCAAAAAGGGGTTTCGGGTCTTGAAGTCGAACATCTTGCCCAGGTGAGCGACGGCCTCGCCGCCATAAAGGTAACCCTGGTTGACCTCGTGGCTGATGTCGACGTCTACGTCGTCGTCCTTCGCCACTTTGACGTCGTTGAGGAACGTTCCGAGATAGTACCCGTCCGCGCGCACTCCGAACAGCACACCGCCGCCCAGGTGTTGCTCACGGCCGAAGCCGGCGCGGAAGCCACCCATGGCCCGATCTTCAGTCTTGAAGCTTCCCTTTGCCCCCTCGAAGGAAAAAGGGAGCTCGTAGCGCATGTGCTCAACATTAAAAGTCGCCACCCAGTGGCTGGCCCGGTGATTGAAGTCACGTGGGGGCTCCGGTGCGTCCACGGACACGGGCTTCTTGGCGGCCTCGGCGCATAGGGGCAGCAGGCACAGTAACGGCAGGATTTTTCTCATGGGAAAATCGTCCCCTGAGGGCCCGGGGAAGTCAACTCAGGCCCGGTGGACCGTGATGACTTCTTCCATCTGCTCGATGCCGGAGATGGTCTTGAGCAGCTCGGAGTAGTCCTTTACCTCGATCTCGAAAACGAAGCTGCCTTTTTGATCTGGCAAGGAGCGGGCAATGGCGGAACGGATGTTGATGCCGCCGTTCGTGATGGTCTTGGAAATCTTAGAAAGGATGCCGGGCTTGTCATGGGTCATGACCCGGATGTTCACGGCGTGGGCGAAGGCATAATCCTTGTTCCAGCCCACCAGCACCCGGCGGGAGTCTTCCACCTCGTGGGCGCGGTGGCAACCCACGGTGTGGACCGTGATGCCACGGCCACGCGTGATGAAGCCCACGATGGGGTCTCCGGGGATCGGGTTGCAGCAGCGGCCCATGCGCACGACCACGTCGTCTAGGCCGTCCACAATGACGGCATTGTCACGGCCAACGGAGCGGCGGGCGGTCTTGGTGATGGTCTCGGAGAGAGTTTCTTTGGGAGCCTCGGGCACGACCTCCTCGCGGAACTCGATGCCGGGCACGCGGGTCAGGACTTCCTTGAGGTGGATGTGGCGTCCCCCCACCTGGACTTGCAACTCTTCCATCGTCTTCACGTGGAGCTCGTCATAGACCTTGTGGAAGGCGCCCTGTTTCTCCAGGGCCTTGAGGTTGCCTCCGAGGCGCTTAAGGGCATTCTCCAGCATCTCTTCGCCATCCTGGCGGTTCTTGTCGCGCTCCACCTTCTGCAGGTACTGACGGATCTTGGTGATGGCGCGGGAGGTTTTGCAGATTTTGAGCCAGTCCTTGGAGGGCACCTGGGTCTTGGAGGTCATGACCTCCACGGTGTCGCCGGATTTGAGCCGGTGCTTGAGGGGCACCATCTTGCCGTTGACCTTGGCCCCCACGCACTGGTTACCCACCTGGGTGTGGACCGCGTAGGCGAAGTCCAGGGCGGTGGCCCCGTGGCGCAGCTCCTTCACGTCCCCCTTGGGCGTGAAGATGAAAATTCCGCCCACGTCCAGGTCGTTCTTCACCACGTCCATGAACTCACCGGCGGTCTGCGAGGACTGGTTGAACTCCATCAACTCCTCGACCCACTTGAGCTGGCCGGAACCCGGGGCGTTCTTGTCGCGCTCCTTGTACTTCCAGTGGGCCGCGACGCCTCGTTCGGCGACATCGTGCATCTCGTGGGTGCGGATTTGGATCTCGATGCGCTCGGCCTTGGGGCCGATCACCGTGGTGTGGAGTGACTGGTAGTTGTTGACCTTGGGGATGGCGATGTAGTCCTTGAATCGCCCGGGCACGGGGGTGAAGGCGCTGTGGATGATCCCGAGCACCTTGTAGCACTCGGTGATGTTCCCCACCAGTACGCGGAAGGCGAGCAAGTCCTGAATCTGCTCGAAGTCCACGCCCCGTTGGCTCATCTTCTTATAGATCGAGTAGAAGTGTTTGGGGCGGCCAGTGACGTCGCCCTGGACGGAGTACTCGAGCAGGCGCTCCTGGATGAGGGCGATGGTCTCGCGGATGTACTGCTCCCGCTCGCCCTTCTTCATGGCGACCTTCTCGGCCAGCCGGTAGTAGCTGTCCGGATGCAGGTAGCGCAGGCACAGATCCTCCAGCTCGCCCTTCACCGAGTTGATACCCAGTCGGCTGGCAAGAGGCACGTAGATGTCCAGGGTCTCCTGGGCCTTAGCTTGCTGCTTCTCCTTGGAGACGTATTGGAGCGTGCGCATGTTGTGCATGCGGTCCGCGAGCTTCACGATGATCACGCGCAAATCCTGCGCCATGGCCACCACCATCTTGCGGAAGTTCTCAGCCTGGGACTCTTCCTTGCTCTTGAATTTGATTTTACTGATCTTGGTGCAGCCGACCACGATTTGCGCGACACTCTTGCCGAAGAGCTTCTCGATCTCCTCAGGGGAGACGTCGCAGTCTTCCACCGTGTCGTGGAGGAGTCCGGCCATGACCGAATCCAGGTCCATCTTAAGGCGGACCAGGGTGGAAGCCACGTTGAGCGGATGGATGATGTAGGGCTCTCCCGAGGAGCGTTTCTGGGGCGCGTGCTTGGCCTCCGCGAATTCGTAGCATTGGCGCAAAAGCGCCAGGTTTGCTTCGGGATGGACCGCCTCCACACGGCGGACCAGCTCGTCCACGTTCAGGTTGGGCTCGTGGGAGAAGTCGATGCTTTCAACGAACACCGGCGCCCCCCAGGATGCGGTCCACGATTCCCAGCAGGTCCCCGTAGGCCCGCTCCACGGCGTCGTTGATGACCAAGTGGTCGTAGCTATCCTTCCTGAGCATTTCCACGCGGGCGTTGTTGAGGCGCTCCTCGATGACGGCGGGGGCGTCGGTGCCCCGGCCCCGCAGACGGCGCTCAAGTTCCTCGAGGGAGGGGGGGGCTATGAATACCACCTGGGCCACGTCGCCGTAGATCTTTTTCATGGCGTCCGCGCCCTGGACGTCCAGGTCGAATAGCATGGGTTTACCGAGCACGAAACTCTCGGCCACGAAGCTCTTGGAAGTGCCATAGTAGTTCGAATGCACCTTCGCCCACTCCACGAAGTCGTCCCTGGCGATGCGGGACTCGAAGTCCTCCCGGGTGATGTAGTGGTAGTCAACGCCGTCTTTTTCCCCGGCCCGCATGGGGCGGGTGGTGCAGGACACGGACCAGGCGAGCTGCGGGCGCTCGCGCTTGAGCCGCTCCAGCAGCGTGGACTTGCCCGTCCCGGAGGGGGCGCAGATGACGACGAGGCTGGGGGCGGTTTTGGTCATTCGAGGTTCAGCGCCTGTTCTCGGATCTTTTCCAACTGCACCTTCATCTCCACCACGTTCTGGGTGAGCTCGTGGTGGCCGGATTTGGACCCCATGGTGTTTGTCTCCCGGCCGAGTTCCTGGAGGAGAAAGTCGATTTGGCGGCCCACTTCGCCGCCGCCCTTCATGGTGTCGCGGAGCTTGGCGATGTGGATGCGGGCGCGGTCGATCTCCTCGTCGATGTCGAGTTTCTCCAGGTAGAAAACCACCTCCTGCATGAGGCGCGACTCGTCGACCTTGAACTCCTTGAGCCGCTCCTGCAGCTTCTGGGTCAGGCGCTCGCGCACCTGTTCGGGGTACTGGGCCTTGATCAAGGCGTTGCGGTCGAGCAGGCGCTCATAGACGGAGAGGTGCTCACCGAGTTTGGCCACCAGCCCGGCCCCCTCGGTGCGGCGGGAAGTCTTCAGGGCCTCCACGGCTTTGGCGAAGGCCTCCATCACCAAGGGCTGTAGCTCTTGGCCCCGGTCGTCCTCATCGCGGGCGAAGTCGGCGCGCAGGAAGTCCGTGGGCGAGACGGTGACGTTGAGTTTCCCGATGAGGGGCATGACTTGCGCCAACCAGGCTTCGACCTTGCGGGGGTCCACGCTGGCCTCCGCAGGAGCGTCCGCCCGACGCTGCCAACTCACGGCCACGTCGAAGGTCCCCCGCTTGAACTCACGTTCGAGCTTGCCGCGCAGGTCATACTCCAAGGAGGAGATCGGCCCTCCCAGCTTGAAGCGGAAATCCTTGAAGCGGTGGTTAACCGTCTTGATCTCCACCACCGTGTTCCAGCGGGGGCCAGCGGCTTCACCCCGGCCAAAGCCGGTCATGGAAGAGGCGCTCATACTTGATCCTTCAGGTTCTGCAGGGTGGCGTTGCCCATGCGGCGGAACTTGGCGAAGCGCTGTTCGAGCAGTTTGGCGGCCGGGACCTCAGCGAGGGCGTCCAGTTCGCGCTCCAGGGCGGCTTTCACCATGGCAAGGGCCGCCTCGGGCTGGCGGTGGGCACCACCCACTGGCTCGGGCACCACACCATCCACCACCGCCAGTTCCATGGCCTTGGCCGGGGAAAGTTGGAGGGCGTTGGCGGCCGTCTCGGCCATCTTGGGGTCGCTCCACAGGATGGAGGCACAAGACTCTGGGGAGATCACGGAGTACACGCTGTACTCCATCATGAGCACGCGGTCGGCGATGGCGATGCCCAGCGCGCCACCGGAACCACCCTCCCCAATGACCACGGAGACGATGGGGACGGCCACGCCGAACATCTTCTCCAGGTTCTCTGCGATGGCCTGGGCCTGGCCGCGCTCCTCGGCACCGATGCCGGGGTAGGCGCCGGGGGTATCGACGAAAGTGACCACGGGAATCTTGAACTGGGAGGCCATCTCCATCACCCGCAGGGCCTTGCGGTATCCCTCAGGATTGGCCATGCCGAAGTTGCGTTTGATCTTTTCCTGGGTCTTGCGGCCTTTCTCGATCCCGAGCACCGCCACTTTGCGACCGCCGAGGTAGGCAAAGCCCGCCAGCATGGAAGGGTCGTCGGAGAAGCGGCGGTCGCCATGGACCTCGTGGAAGTCGGTGAAGACGTTCTCGATGTAATCGATGGCGTGGGGCCGGGAGGGGTGGCGCGAGAGCAGGGTACGCTCCCATGGCGTGAGGTTGCCGTAGATGTCCTGGATCAGGCGGTCGACCTTGGCCTGCAAACCTTGGATCTCGGCGGTGAGGTCGATATTGGGGCGTGAACCGGCTTCCTTGAGCTCGCGAATGCGGTTCTCAAGCTCAAAGACCGGCCGCTCGAATTCGAGGGTGTGTTCCATGGGGGTCCCTTGATGGCGTTTCAGGGGACCAGAATAGCTTTTCCGGGGAGGTTTGTCCCCTGCGTCTCAGGGGGAACCCGTGGTCCAACCTCCGACTCTCCCACCCTCGAAATAGATATACTTCACTGCGCCATCCCGACGGTAGAGCCAACGCTCATTCTCGTAGGCGGCATTGCCCGCAATATCAATCCTTTCGGGTCGACCCCAGCTCTCAAGCACTTCGTCCTTGCTCATGTCGGGCACGAGCTCGCCCATGGCAGCGGCGAGCCCTAAGGCCTGGGGCAAACTCTGTGTTGTGCCCAAAAGTCCTCGCGACGCCAGGTACTCGTTGCGCTCTCGTTCAGTGGGGATCTGGAGGAAGTAGATACGCTCCGACGTGGTGGCCAGGCGCGCGCGGTGTTGTTGGTAATGCTTGAAGGCTGCTTCGGACTGCTCGCCTTCCAGGCGAGAGAGCGTGCGGGCCAGGGCAGCTTCCTCCCGACGGTGTAGGAGCTCAGACGTGGAGGCCGGTGTGCGACGGCGAATGTCGTCGGGGCCGCGGCCAACGCGGCCTTCGTCGCCAGGGATCACCGCAAAGTCCTCCCGAGGCTCGAACAAACTCGAGTCGTCGTCCTCCATCTCCGCCAGGTAGGTGCGGTCCGTGACGAATGCGCATCCTCCTAACAGGGCGGACAGTCCAAAACTCAGGATCGGCAGACGCTTTTTCATAGGCCCTCCGGGGCATGCTTGCGCGGTTTTTCGGACGAAAATCCCGCCCGCCTCAACGAGGAGCCCATCTCCGGCAAAGAATGCCCGCGCGCAGAGCTCGGGTACGCTGGTTTTCCTCAGTTCGCCCCCAAAAAGTCCGACAAGCCCCCTGATGAAGTTCCTGGGCAAAATCGAGGACCTCCTGAACCGGCTGCTGCTAGCCGCTGGGGCTGCCATTTGTGGTGCCCTTAAAAAGATCTGTCCCGCTCCGTTGGCCGCGTTCTGGGAAAAATACCCGGCCCGCGCCTGGCGCTGGGTGGTGGGCATGCCTGCCCGGACCAAAGCCGCGCTCAAGGAACTGAAAGACGCCCCCAAACTTAAAGTCGATTACAAGGGTCTCTTCAGCCAGGCCCTCGAAGCCGGCAAGAAAGCCTATGCCGCGCACTCGGGGGGATCTCCCCTGCGCGGGGCCCTGAGCGCCCTCGCCGCCCCCTTTGCCTTCCTCTACAATTGGGCCAGCGAACTCTCCGCCGCCCACTTCATGCTCCTGGCTTCCGCGACCTTCGCCTCAGTGCTCGCCGTGGTCGGAATCACTTTGAGCAGCCAACGCATCCTGGAGCGCGTCTTCCCGGGCCGAGCTCCCGCCTCGGTGGAGGAAGCCGATCCGTATGATCGTCCCGAGTACTACAAGCGCGAGACCCGCATCGCCAACTACAACAACCTGAAAATCCCGGTGTACGTCCAAGGCGTCGAGGCCATGCGGGCCCTGGTCATCGACTTCAGCGTCACCGCCTCCAACCGTTCCACCAAGAAGTGGATCGAACGTTACGAGTTCGAGGTCCGCGACCACCTGGTCATGCACTTGGAGCCAGTACTGCCCGAATTCCCTCTCACCAACGAGGGCCGGGCCATGCTCGCCGAGAAACTCCGCGACGAGCTCAACGAGTTCCTGCGCCAAAACCAGGTTGAAGGCCACGTGGAGGCTGTCCACATCGTCTACGTCCTAGGCCACTGACCCCTCCAACCACACCCGCAACGTCTTCGGGTTCACCCCTAATTGCCGCGCGGCCAGGGCCATCTCGCCTCCGCACCGCCGGTAGGCCCAACGGGCGTACTCCCGCTTCACCTCATCCATGGGCCGCACTGGCGCTGGCGTGGCCCCCAGTTCCGTGAGGTCGCTGGTCATGGTCACCAGGGCCTCGTCGCAGTCGTCGAAGTCCAGCTTACGGGTGCGGCTGCGCACCTTCTTGGCCTCCAGGTGCCCGCGCAGCTGCCGCACGTTCCCGGGCCAAGGCAGGGTCTGGTAAAACTGCAGGAGCCGCTCTCCCACCACCACGTCCTTCTCCAGGGAGAACAACTGGCAGTGCCGGCGAATATTCTCTGGGCGCTCACGCAGCGGTGGCAGCTCGGCCACCACCCCTTGCCGCAGGCGGAAATAAAAATCCGCGCGCATCTCCCCCTTTGCCACTAGCCGGTCCAGGGGGCGTCCCGCTGCAAACACCAGCCGGGCGTCCACCTGTTCCTCCCGCTGCCCGCCCACCGGACGGAATTTCCGGTCGTCCAAAAAAAGCAGGAGTTTCGTCTGCAACTCCTTGGAGAGCGAGTCCACCTCGTCCAGGAACAACGTGCCCCCGTCGGCCTGGGCGATGGCGCCGGCACGGTCCGCATGGGCCCCGGTGAAGGCCCCACGCCTGTGCCCGAACAGCTCGGCCTCCACCATGGAGGCGGTGAAGGCCTGCACGTTCAGCGCAACAAACGGGCCCGATCGGCCCGAGAGCCGGTGGATCTCACGGGCCACATGCCCCTTGCCGGTACCAGTCTCTCCTTGAAGCAACACGCTGAGACGCGAGCGCATGACAGCTTCATCAGAAAGCACTGCAGGCGTTTCCGGCGCACGGAATTGCGCACGTGGTTCCTGGGCAGAGAACTCCAGTCGCCCGGGCCCCTCTGGGCAGACGGTGTCCCGCGCCTCCAGGAAAGCCTCCCGGGCATATTGCCCATTGAGCGCAAACGGCTTCCCATCCAACGTGCGCAGGAGAAAACGCGTCTCCTCCCCCATCCCCGCCGGGGCTAGCTCCAGACGCCAGCGGAACGAACGCGGCGCCAATCCCGGCACGGAGATCAAGGGCACTCCCTGCTCGGCGTCCCCCGCGGGCGCGATGTCCCAGGCGGTGCGGTTGAGGGTCAAGCGCTTGCGGGGGCCGCCTGCGGGCACGATGGTGCAGCTGTCCCCGTACTTGAGTCCGCGTTCGATGAGTTGGTGCATGTTTCCTCCTGCCAAAGCCGGCAACATGCCGGCCAGCACCGTCCCACGCCTCCAAAAACGTCTCTTCCCGCCCGATATTCCCCCGCTGAAACTGGACTCCCCGCCCCCCCGCGGGCACAATGCCCGCATGGCCATCCAGCGCGGCAAAACCGAATTCCTCATGGGCATCGACAAGGTCGAGCAGCTCATCATGTGGCTGCGCACGCACCCCACCGCCCGCGGCGTGGCCTTCATCGGCCGCTCCAACGTGGGGAAATCCTCGCTGATCAACGCGCTTTTCGGAAACGAAACCGCGCGCGTCTCCAAGACCCCGGGGCGCACCCGCCAGGTGAACGTGTTCCGCTTCTGGTGGAGGCCGGAAGGCGCTAGCGAGGCCATGCCCTTCTATCTCTTCGATGTGCCCGGTTACGGCCACGCGGAAGTCTCCAAGCAGATGGCGCGCAACTGGCAGGAGCTGTTGGACGCCTTCTTCCATGAGGTCGCCGACACCGTCCTGCTGCTGAATCTCCAGGACGCTCGCCACCCGCTGCAAGAGAGCGACGTGCTCTTCCACCAGTACCTCAAGGCTTTCCGCATGGAGGTCTACCTGGTGTTCAACAAGATGGACAAGCTCAAGACCCAGTCCGAGCGGGCCCAGCTCCAGAAACAGATGCCCGACATCTACAAGCGCTTCAAGTGGGTCAAGCAGATCCACTTCACATCGGCGGAGAAAGGTGATGGGGTGGGGGCGTTGGCGGATGGGATGATGAATTTCTTGTTGCGGGAAAGATGAAAAGGCCCGGGCACGCTGGCCCGGGCCGGTGAGAAATCAGCGTTGGCCGACGCAAATCACGGCGGAAGGCTCCTGGCCCCGATCTCGTGAGACCGAACCAGCCTCGGGGCAGTAGATGTTGCCGCCACCCAGGCTGGCGCAATCACTGTAGACGAAGCTAGTTTCGAAATTGGACAGCTCCACCAGCTCCTTACTCGCAGTTTCCTCGGCGGTGAGGGAGCGGATTTCAGCGGCGGTGGCGGGACGCCAAGACCGGACCTCGGCAAGACCGCTGGCGGACGCCACCGAAGCGCAGCGAGCGTTGATGGAGGCGGTGCTCGCGCGTGCCGGAACGGTTCCCGCCCGGGCGACGAACTGATTGGCGGAAACTTGGTAGATTTTCAGCTCCGCGCCCGCGAGGGCCTCAGGACCGCGGTCGCTCGCCAACACCGCCCAGGGCCCCTCATAGGCGAGGCGCCAACCGGTGGGAAGGTTCCGTCCCCGGGCTGCACAGTCCGAAGTGCGCACGGAGAGGGTTCCCACGGCACCGCACGTGGCGCTCACGCCTCGCAAATCTCGGCCGATGCCAAAGAGGGCCGAAACCTCGTGGGCGAAACGGCGCGAATCCCGGTCATCCTCGACTCCGATGCCGATCAAGTGGGAAGCTTCGTGGATCAACAGGGTACGTACCTGATCCTGTTCACGGCGAGTCAGCGTCGCCTTGTTGTAGACTTCGAAGTAAGCGCGGAGTGCCGTGATGAAAGGGCGGCCCGAGCCATCGATACCATAGTCGAACAACAGTGGTTCGAGCACGCCCTCGGGATTGGTGCGCAAGCGCTCGCCGTGCGTGAAGTCGGAGCGCACTCCACGCACGGCTTCGATCACCACCCGACGGGCGTTGGCAGGTGCGTTCGGGGCGTAGCGGGAGACAATGCTGCGGAACTGGGACTCGGTCAGGCCGGAGAGGCGGGCCGCAGTCTCCGCGGCCACGGAACGCAGATGAGCGCCTGAGGTGTTGTAGAACATGAACCCACCACCGCCTGAGCTGGTTCCGTCACCAGGGAGGGGGGCGCTCACCTGGGCGACGGCAGCGGGGCCGAACGCCAAGGGCAGCAGGCAGGTCAGAAGGGTCACAGTTTTCATCTTCATAGAAGCTCCTTTGTATCATTGGGCAAGCAGTGCGTTGCGTTACCCTGTTGTTATTACATGGACAAGTGTCGCAAGTGGGTTATAGCGCACACATTGGCGCGGCACATTAGATTTTTTCTTATTTATGAGGCATAATCTTTCATACCCATGAAAAGTCCTTCCAGAGACCTCTTTGAATTCACGGACTACCGGAGCTACCTCCAACAGGCACTGCCCGTGAAAGGCGAGGAGCGCGGCGCGCGTTCCAGGCTGGCCGAAGCCCTTGGCACACAAAGCGCTTTCGTTTCCCAGGTGCTGGGGGGACTCGCCGAGTTCAGCCTCGAACACGGGATGAAAATCAGCCGCTTCCTGAACCATGGCAAAGAAGAGCGTGAGTACTTCATGCTCCTCCTTCATCACGGCCGAGCTGGCTCCAAAGACCTTCGCGACCACTACGAGGAACAACTGCGTGCCATACGCACCAAGCGCCGCGAAGTGAGGGAGCGCGTGGACGCTAAACGGCCGGAACTCTCCGACGCCGACAAGGCGCTTTACTACTCCAGCTGGCAGTATGCGGCTGTCCATATGTGCCTGGCGAATCCCCTCACACAATCTAAGAAAGATCTGGCGGAAAGGCTTGGACTGGGACAGACGCGCGTGACGAAGATCCTCGAAGACTTGATGTCCATGGGCCTAGCCCGCCAAGAAGGCGCACGCTTCATCGGATCCTACGGCCGGTTACACCTGCCTTCGGACTCGCCGTTGATCGCCAAACACCACACCAACTGGCGCACGCGCGTGCTCCAGTCGCTGGACGATCCGGCCCCCCAGGACATGCACTACTCGGTGGTGATGAGCATCTCCCCCAAGGCCGCCGAGGAAATCCGCTCGGTGCTCCTCAACGCCATCCAGTCCATGGACCCCATCATCAAGGAAGCCAAAGACGAGCAAGTTTACGTCTTGGCCATGGACCTATTTGATTTAAAGGCGTGAGCGGTCAGGACTTCTTGAGTTCCTGCACGTCCCCTTCCATGTCGTGGAGGGCCTGCTCGAGCTCCTCAGCCTGGGTCATGAGCACCCGTGCCTGGGGATCCTTCCAATCCAGCTCCCCCGACTTGATGGCGCGGGCGACGTGGCGCCCCAGCTCCTCGTAGCAGTCGTGCAGCTCGGCGCTGGCCCTCGAGGCGTGGATCATCTTCATGCCGATGGCGGTCGTGCGGCGGAATTCGGCTTCACAGGCGTGGACCGCCCCGAGGACGCGCTTTTTCCAGGTTGTTCCGTCATCGTTCATGCGGCACTATTATGCCTGAACGATCCCCTTCGGCAACCGCGGGACCTTTTTCCCATGCGCCTGAGTCAAGCATTGTCCCCCTTCAAAGGGATTTCCCCCGAGGACGACGCCCGCATCCGCGAGGTTTTCGCCTACCTGCGCGAGCGTTATAAGGGTTACAAGGACCCTTGGGGCTTCAACCTTGAGCTATGCGAGAAGACCCTGCGCCATTTGCTGCCGCTCTATCGAAGCTATTTCAAAGTCCGGGTCTTCGGCCAAGAGCACGTTCAAGAGGGCGTGCCCTACATCGTGGTGGGAAACCACGGCGGCCAAATCCCCATCGACGGCATGCTGCTGGCCATGGCCTTCGTCATGGACGTCCAGCCTCCCCGCGTCCTGCGCGCCATGGTGGAGAGGTTCATGAGCCAACTCCCCTTCGTGGGCGACTTCGCCGCCCAGAGCGGCGCCATCCTCGGGGACCGTGCCAACTGCCAGTTCCTGCTGGAGCATAAGGAATCCATTCTGGTGTTTCCGGAGGGCGTTCGCGGGACTTCCAAAAACACGCCGGATTACTACCGCCTGCAGGAATTCACCCACGGCTTCTTCCGGATCGCGCTGCAAACCAAGACACCCATCCTGCCGGTGGCGATCATCGGGGCCGAGGAAATGTATCCGTTCGTGTGGCAGGCACGTACTCTGGCCAAGGCCCTGCACCTGCCCGCGCTGCCCATGACCGCCAACCTGCTGCCACTGCCCTCACCGGTGGACATCCACATCGGCAAACCCATCACGGTTCCCGAGGACCTCTCCGCCGAGGCTCCCGAAAAGGACATCAAGGAACAAGTGCTGCGCGTGCAGGGCCAGATCAAAAAACTCATGGCGGTTGGCCTCAAGCACCGTCGTCCGTTCTTCGACCCCATCAGGAAGCCCCTCTCCAAGCTCCTCTTGCGCCAGGAAAAAGAGTCATGAGCGCCCGCAAGATCCTGGTCATCGGCATCGCCGGGGGCCTGGCGCAGATCACCTCACGACTTTTGCTGGGTGACCATCCCGATTGGGAGATCCTGGGCGTGGATACCCGCCCAGTGGAGGGGCTCCCCTCCTATCCGGGGCTCACCGCCTTGAGCATGAAGTACTCTCGGGGCAACTTCGAGAACCTCTTCCGCTCCCACAAGTTCGACGCCGTCCTGCATCTGGGGCGCCTCTCCCACACTGGGCCCGAGGCCGACCAGCTGGCCCAGCGCCTGGAGATCTCGGTGATGGGGACCAATCGCATCCTGGAGATGTGCCTGCGCGCGGAAGTGCGCAAGGTGGTGGTGTTGTCGACTTTCCACGTGTACGGAGCGCTGGCGGACAACCCGGTCTTCCTCACCGAAGAGGCACCATTGCGCGCGAGCATCAATCATCCTGAACTGCGGGACGTGGTGGAGATGGACCAAATCTGCACCAACTGGATGTGGAAGCACCAGAACCACCACTCCACCGTCGTGCTGCGCCCTTGTAACATCATTGGCACCCAGATCCAGAATACCATGAGCCGCTTCCTCACATCACCGCTCGCGGTGCGCCCGGTGGACTACAACCCCTTCTTCCAGTTCATCCACGAGTTCGACATGGCCCAAGTGGTGGTGCGCGCCCTCACTGATTTGCCCACCGGCACCTACAACGTGGCCGGCAGCGAATACGTCTCCCTGCGGGAAGCGCTGGACCTGGTGGGGTCCCACGCCGTGCCGTTCCCGGTTAGCCTCGCGGGTGGACTCAATCACCTGCTTAAGGCCTTCCCACCCTACCTGCTGGATTACCTGCGCTACTCCTGCCTGATCGACAACAAACAGTTGCGCCAGCACCTGGGCGACGACTTCCTGCGCTTCTCCATCCAAGAAACGCTGGAGCTGATCCGGCTGCGCTGAGGTTCCCATGTTGCGTACCCCGCTCCTCAAGCTCGAGTCCCTCTCCCGCCTCACGGGCAACGAGATCTACGGCAAGGCCGAGTTCCTCCACGTGGGGGGCAGCGTGAAGGACCGGGCCGCCCTGGGCATCATCCAGGCGGCCGAGCGTGAAGGGCGGCTCAGGCCCGGAGGCACCATCGTGGAGGGTACCGCGGGCAACACCGGCATCGGGCTCGCCACCCTGGCCGCCACCCGTGGCTACAAGACTGTCATCGTCATGCCGGACAACCAGGCCGCCGAGAAATATCAGACCCTGCGGGCCCTGGGCGCCGAGCTCATCACCGTGCCCGCTTGCCCCTTCGCCAATCCCGGGCACTTCTACCACACCGCCAAGCGCGTGGCGGAGGAGCGGGGCGCGGTGTGGGCAGACCAATTCGAGAACCCCGCCAATTGGAAGATCCACGAGTCCACCACCGGCCCGGAGATTCTGGAACAGGCCGGCGGGCGCGTGGACGCGTTCTTTTGCTCGGCCGGCACGGGCGGTACCATCGCCGGGGTTTCGCGCTTTTTGAAGGCCAAGAACCCTTCGACCCACGTGTGCTTGGTGGATCCCATGGGCTCAGGGCTCTATTCCCACGTGAAAACAGGAGAGATCAAATCCAGCGGTAGTTCCATCACCGAGGGCATAGGCATCATGCGCCTCACCGCCAATTTCAAAGAGGCCAAACTGGACGATGCGGTCCAGGTGACGGACCAGGAGATGCTGGACATGCTCTACCGCTTGGCGCGGGAAGAAGGACTGATGGTGGGCACTTCGGCGGCGCTGAACGTGCACGCGGCCGTGAAACACGCTGAGGCCAATCGAGGGCGGGGTTTGAAGATCGTCACCATCCTTGGTGACTCCGCCACCCGGTACTTGTCCCGGGTGTTCAATGCGGATTTCCTCAAAGAGAAAGGGCTCGTGCCGCCCCCCTAATCGCGGAGCGTGCCGAAACAACCGCAGCCGACGGTGCGGCCGTTGAGTTTGACGGTGGTGTAGGTTTCGCGCAAGTCCTCGCGGCACACGATGAAAGCGCGGGTGCAGGTGCGCTGGGGGATGAAGTCGTCTTCGGACAAACAGCCGCAGCGACCGTCGCCGGTGGTGTAGTACTCGATGCCCACGATCTCGGGGCAAGCGATGCCTTCAGCGCAGGCACGGCGGGAGCTGAGCTTCACGCCGTCGGGGCTGGCGAAGCTGGCGAAAGACACGATCAGGAACAAGGCGGCGAGTAGGGCTTTCATGGTGGACTCCTGTTGGAAGAAAGCCCCACCCAACTATGGGAAGGGCAATTTCACGAGGACTAACGCGTCGCCGCGGTAAATTTTACTCACGGCTACGGTGGCAGGCGGGATCCACGTCCAACAATTCCCCGTCCCCGTTCGGCTTGGCCATCAGGCAACCCAGGACTTCTTCCCCTGCTCCCAGTTCAGCATCCCCGGCGAAAAGATATAACACACTCATCGGTGGAGCTGTGAGGTCGAGTTCCCGCAGGAACGGGGTGGCCTGCTCCTTGGTGAGGGCCACGGAGTAAGGGTAGCCGGTGCGCTCATCCTTCTCCGCGAACGAAAGGTTGGTCGTCCCGGGGTTGGCAACCACCTCTGCCACCAACCTGCCCTCCAAGGGCAAAGTGAGCACGCGCTCCTCCATCCATGCGCGCAGCCGGGGGGACAACAACTCAGGCTTCACGTAAGGGAAGGCGCGCTCGCGGCCGTCCCGGTAGGTGCATCCCGACCAGGCGTCGTTCCATCCGTCGTATTCCTGCCGCTCGAAATGGGTGAGACAGCGTTCGCCGTAGAAGCGTACAGTCCTGCGCCCGACCCGCACCTGTCCGCCTTGCACGTAGTCCTGGGAGTAGGGACTGGAGAGACCGGTCTGCACGTAGATCAGCTGGGATCGCAACCACTGCCGCTGGCTGGCCTTCTTCAGGAGCGCCCGCAGGGTGCCGAGCATGATGTCGGCGGAATAGTACTGGGACCCAAGACGGACGGCATACCCGTCCGAAGGGTGGCGGTAGTAGTGGACGCTGAAATTGAACTTCGCCTCGGCGTAGGGTGTGCTCAAGTCCGCGTGGATGAGGGTGAGTTCGAACCCCAACCCGGCTTCGTGGGCCGGAAGGGACCAGGTGAGCATGGGATAGTGAGCGGGGCTGATCTGGGCCAGCGGGGAGGTTTGGCCAGTAGGGACGCTAAAGGAACAGGTCATGCGGTGGCTATAGAGGTTGTAGCTGGCGCGGCAGTCATCGAGCGGCAATTGGTCCAAGTTGCGCAGGGTGCGAGTGGCCTGGATGTAAGTGGGCGCCGCCGCCCAGCTTAGGCTACTCAGCAACAACAGGGGGATAAGGCGTTTCATGGGTTTCTCCTTTGGTAGGCGGGAAATACCGCCAAGGGCGCGTGGATAGAAATATATAATTGTGATAGAATTCATTCCTATGGGAATAAATGTTCTCAAACTGAAGTATTTTCACGCGGTCGCAGCAGAAGGGAGTTTCACCCGGGCGGCCCAGGCTTTGCGGGTGGCGCAGCCCTCCCTCAGCAAGATGGTGCGGGAGCTGGAAGAGGAGCTGGGATTCCCCTTGCTCGAGCGCAGCACCCGCCACGTGGGCCTTACCTCCCAAGGCGAGAAGGTTTTCGCCCACGCCAGTCGGGTCTTCGAGGAGGTAGGGACGCTCGAGAAGTCCCTGGGTGAGATCGCGCGCAAGGTGACCGGGCCCCTGGCCTTCGGCACTAGCGACCTGGTAGCGGCGGAGCTCGTGCCTCCCGTACTCACGGGTCTCCTCCAACAGCACCCATCTCTCTACCCAGTGGTCCAGACCGGCACCGCCCAGAGCCTGGTGTCCATGGTGCTGGAGCGCCGGCTCGAGTTCGCGCTCCTTTTCCATGTGCCGGAGAGCCTGCATGACGGAATCGAGCTCACCCGCTTCGCGCCCGTGCCCTTCGAGTTGGTGGTCGCCAAGTCCAAGGCCAAGGACAAACGCGTGCTGGAGAGCTTCATGGGCTCCCGGGAGGTGGATGACCAGGCCACCAAGCGCTTCCCCACCATGGAGAAATGGAGGAAGGTCCATCCCGGGACCTCCATCCGCATCAGTACGAACTGCCTGGCCGCCCACCTTTCCTTGGTGAGGGAAGGAGCGGGTGTGGCGGTGCTGCCGCGGTTCCTGGTGGCGGAAGACTTACGCAAGGGTAAGCTCGTTGCCCTTTTGAAGGAGGAGCTGGTCTTTGACCTTAAGCTCCTCTCGCGCAAGAACTCCTCCCCCTCCCTCAACGCACGGACCTTTCTCGAGGCCCTGCGAGGGCACCTTTCCCGGTAAGTTTTACAGGTACCCCTCGCCAAACCGCGGGAGATGGTAATCTCCGCGCCTCACGAAAGGGGCCCCATGCGCATTCTCTCCCTCGCCACCCTCCTTATTTCCACCCCCGCTGCCGCCCAGGCCCTAGTGACGCCACAGCAGGCCCTAGACGCGGTGCTGGCCTCGCCCCTCACGCTGGTGGGGACCTACATCAGCCCCTTCAGCCAATCTGGTACAACGCCTTCCTGTGTGTTCAGGAATGAGCACGCCACGGTAGTGAGCGAGTACTGCATCCCAGAGGACATCCCCGCCCTCGCCCTACGCGTGATTCCCCACGCAGGCGGCGGCACCGTGCGCTTCTACCTGCAGACCGAAGGATCGCTGGTGGGTCTACGCCGCGCTGATTACGATCCCACCGCCTGGGCCGTGCGCGTGTCCACCAACCACGAGTCTTACGACGCCGCCGCCACCGCGGAGGCCATGCGCGCCTACGAGGAAGCCTCCGAGATGCAGCCTGGCTGCGCAGTCATGGAATACACGGGCCTCGGCGAGATGCTCTACTGCGCGGACGCCATGGACTTCGACGCCGGCGTGAACTGGCTGGTGGAGGCAAAGATCTTCCGCGACGAGCCCACCCAGAGCTGGTACCAGGTGCAGGAACTGATCCGCGCTGAAACCGCCAAGGCCTTCGCGCCCGCTGAAATCTCGGTCGAGCCAGAAGTGGTGACAGCGCCTGAACCCGAAGCTGGGCCGGATGTGGAGCCACAACCCGAGATTGTGGCCGAACCGGAGACCCAACCGGATCCCCAGCCGGTAACCGACGCCAGCCACTGACCCCTCAGACACTCTTTCGCGCTTCCGGCGACTTCGTTCGTTGACTTGACCCCGCGCGACAAATAAAATCCCAAGTTCATGCCCGGGTGGCGGAATGGTAGACGCAGCGGATTCAAAATCCGCCGACCTAAAATCGTGGGGGTTCGAGTCCCTTCCCGGGCACCAATCAAAAAAGCCACCGGCAGGTGGCTTTTTTATTTCTCCAACCCCGTCGCGATCCGAAGGCCAATGGACAAGAGCTGGCCTTCAGCGATCTTGGCCTGTTTGCGGATCTCGGCCTTCAGAGGCAATAAGTAGCACCCTCGTTTGGTGTCATACCAAATGGCCGTATCCCAGCTGCGAGTCCCCACAGTGGCCGTGACCTTCAGGCGACCCCATCCTTCCTCGTCAAAGCCGTGCTTCTGGCGAGTCTTGCGGGAAAGCTCGCGGGGCAAAGAGACAAACCACCAACTCGCGGGGCCCTCGTGTCTCCAAACCCTAGCGCGGAATGAAACCATGCTCCCAGCCTACCTTGGACATTATCTACTCGCCCGCTATAATTAATAAAACTTCATCAACGGGGAACGCATGAGCGCCGTGACGTCCAAGCCCTTCTTGTACCGCTTCCTCGACCGGGTCGAGCGCCTGGGCAACGCCCTTCCCCACCCGGCCCTCATGTTCCTCTTGCTCGCAGGCGCGGTGATTGTCCTCTCGGCGGTGGTCTCGGGAATGGACCTCACCGCCGCTCACCCGGTGAGTGGCGAAACCCTCACGCCCGTGAACCTTCTCTCGGCCCATGGTTTGCGCTCGCTCCTGACGGACATGGTGAAGAACTACACTGGCTTCGCGCCCCTGGGAACTGTGCTTGTGGCGATGCTCGGTTTCGGCATTGCGGAGAAAAGCGGGCTCCTCTCCACTCTTCTGCGCCTCGTGGTGCTCAAGGCACCGCGGGCCTTGCTGGTTCCCGCCGTTCTTCTCGCCGGGGTCATGTCCCATACCGGCGGAGACGTCGGCTACGTGCTGCTGATCCCCTTGGCGGGGTTGGTCTTCCACAGCGCGGGACTCAACCCCGTCGCAGGCATCGCCATATGCTTCGCCGGCGTCTCCGGGGGCTTCGCCGCCAATGTGCTCCTCAGCACCGCTGATCCCCTGCTCTCCGGTATTTCCCAGGAGGCCGCGCGCATTCTGAACCCCGCCTACGTGGTCACCCCGCTCTCAAACTATTACTTCATGGCCTCGTCCTCTCTGCTCATCATTTTGGTGGGCACCTTCGTCGCTAACAAGGTGACCATCCCCTTCGTGGGTGAATACCAAGGGGAGAAAGCCGCCGACGGCTCCCTCCACCTCACCGACGCCGAGAGGAAAGGACTTTTCTGGGCCGGCCTCGCCGCGGCGGGGCTCACGGTCATCCTGCTCGCGGGACTGCTTCCCGCTGACGGCTTCCTACGGGATCCCGCCTCTCCCGATTTCCTTCACTCCGCGGCGCTGAAAGGGGTGGTGGCGGTCATTTTCTTCTTCGGGGCCATCCCCGGCATCGCCTTCGGCTACTCCTCCGGCTCCTTTAAGGACCAAAACGACGTGGTCAAGGCCATGCAGGACGCCATGGTGACCCTCGCGCCCTACCTGGTGCTGGTGTTTTTCGCCTCGCAGTTCATCCACCTCTTCGGGGCCTCCAACATGGGCCTGATCTTCGCCGTAAAAGGCTCTGAGATTCTCAAGGCGCTGAACCTCGGGCCAATCCCCCTCATGCTGGGATTCATCCTGCTCACCGTGCTGCTTGACCTCGTCATTGGCTCGGCCTCGGCGAAGTGGGCGCTCATGGCCCCCATCTTCGTGCCCATGTTCATGCTGCTGGGAGTGACGCCGGAATTGAGCCAGGCCTCCTACCGGATCGCCGACTCCGTGGTGAACATCATTTCGCCCCTCATGAGCTACTTCCCGCTGATCCTGGCCTTCATCGTGCGCTACAACCCCCGCGCCAACATCGGAACGTTGATCGCATTGATGCTACCCTACTCTGTGGGGTTCCTGATTTTTTGGTCCTTGATGCTCTTTGGATGGATCAGCCTCGATCTGCCCCTGGGCCCGGGGGCCATCCTTCGTTACGCCGCTCCCTGAGCGGTAGCCCTAGAGCGAAATCGAGTGAACCACGCGCAGTTGGGGATTCTCCTGACGGACTCGCAGGAACTCCTCCACCGCGCGACGGACGCCGGCCGCGGGACGTTTTTTCCAAACCACTCCAGCCTCGCCTCCTTGCAGGTTGAGCGCCATTATCTCCGGGGCGAAGGCCCGTGCCTCGGCCAAGGCCGCGGTGGCAGCCCGCCGTTCCTCCCGCAGGGATTTGAGTTCCACTTCCATCCCTGCGAGCTGCTGGCGCATGGGGAGGTCTTTCGCGGCGGCACGGCTGAGCTGGGCGTCCACGTGGTCCTCGATGGCCATTTGGACCACTTCCAGCTTGCTCTTCTCTAGCCCATAAGCGTCTTTGCGGCGCTCGAGGGCCTCGATGGTGGTAGGTGGCATCTTCGCGCCGATGAAAGTCAGTTTGATCACGCTGCGCCGGGGATCGAAGACGAATTGCTTGTCGATCAAGAAGGAGCCCTTGTGGCGAGCCTCCTTCTCCACGAACTTGCCGGCTTTGGCCCTGAAGTTGGATTGGGCGAGCAAAAGCCAGGCCGTGACCAAGCTTGGCACCGCCACCGCGGCTGCGGTGCCGAATATCCATCGGTCAATGCGCTCCTGCTCCCGGGGGTTGGCGTAGCTGACCTTGCTGAATTTAAGCGATCGCACGAAGACGTAGGTGCTGAGACAGATAAAAACGGAATTAATGACGAAGAGGTACAGGGCACCCACCAGGAACTTCCATTGTAGGGTGGCTATCCCGTAACCGGCCGTACAGAGCGGGGGCATCAGGGCCGTGGCGATGGCGACACCGGGGACGGCGTTGCTGCGCCCTCCTCCGCGGGACATGGCGACGATGCCAGCGGCCCCGCCGAAGACGGCAATGAGCAGGTCGTAGAAATTCGGTGCCGTCCGCGCCATCAACTCGCTTTGGGCCTCGGAGAAAGGGGAAAGTAGGAAGTACAGGGTAGAGGCGCCCAAGCTGATCAGGACGGCGTAGACGAGGTTGCGCACGGATTCCTGCAACAGGGAAAAATCCCGGACTCCCAAAGCATAGCCCGCGCCCAGGATGGGCCCCATGAGGGGCGAAATCAACATGGCGCCGATGATCACGGCGGTGGAGTTCACGTTGAGCCCCACGGAGGCGATGAAAATGGCGAAGATCAGTGTCCAGGCATTGGCGCTCTTGAAGTGCGAATTCTGCCTGATGGCCTCGTCGGTGCCGGCGTAGTCCGTGTCCTTGCGGAGGTCCATCAGGTCCCGGATCTGGCCGAGCGCGTGTCTCATGCGAGGCGCCTCAGCGGTTCATCCCCAGGGACGCGACGAACTTCTTGCAGGCTTCAAGGGTCTTGAAGCGGTAGCTGGTGTCCCAGGTGGTTCCCTTCACGTCACCCCGGTGCATCTGCGTGACCAGGACGACGGGGGCCTCGGGATGGTCAGGGTCCGGTTGCAGAACGGCCAAGATGGCGTCGTGGCGCTTGCCCACGGACACAAAGTACTGCTTTTCGGAACGCTCGCATTCACCGGCGGCTGGAGTCTCCAACAATTGGCGGCGGAAAGTCAGGTCCGCGATCTCTACGGAGGCGGAGGAGCCGTCGGTGCCAGAGAAGGTGAACTTATTTTTCGATCGGCCACCATACAAGGCCTGTTGCAAGGATGTGAGGAGGGATTCGGCGTTGAGGACGTAGGGCGCGATGAGATCCAACTCGATCTTGCGGTGGACGGTGCGGTTGTCGTGGCACTTCACTTTGGCCTCTCGACGGGTGAGGGGAACTTGGCAAGAGCCGGCGTTGTCGCAGGCAATGGCCTTACCTTCCACCAGAATGTCGTCGTTCGGGCAGCCCTGGTACAGCAGCTCGAGATGCAGCTTGGTTCCGGCCTGCTTCACTTCGCGCAAAACCACTGGTGCTGCCCAGGCTTGGAACACGAAAAGAGATGAAACGACCAGTGCGCTGAAACGCATGAACCACTCCTTGGTAGTCCTTTCATGGTCTTAAGGAAGGATGGTTTGGGCAAGGCATCACTTAAAGGAAAGGGATAAATTAAGCCCGAGAGGGGGCCTCAGGGGCCGGCATACCAACAGGCCGGCCGCTCCGCACCCTCAAGGCCCGCCAGCAGGGTGTCCAATCGGCATTGGGCGGAGGGATACCCGTAGTGCGTGCGGGGGACCCGCGTGGTGTCCCGTGATTGCAGAGCGGGCGCCGACTCCCCTGAGTAGTCCGCGTACACGGCGGTAAGCGCCAGGGCCGCGGCGGCGCCATCATTCCTGCCTAGACGTGCGAAGCAATCACGAGTGGACCACCAGTCGGCTTGGCCTTCGCACGAGGACCATCCTCCCCGGGCGGCGGTGGGGGCCCCGCCCATGTGGTGGCCGAGTTCATGGCAAAACACCAACGCGAGTTCCGCTTCCCCCATGGCTGGGTGCTCGAGCATGCCTCCATAAAAAATCACGTTCCAGTCCTGCCCTTCCCTCGCGGCGAAGGCGTTGACCCTGCGGTCGTCCGGCTCGACGACCACGCGGAGGCGCCCCCCCCGACTTTCGGCGAGAGGGGCCATCCGGGCCTCGAACTCCCGCAGCGTCCTCCCCGCAGCGTCTTGGTCCCGCGCTACGCTGGCGCGCTTCGTGGGGTTCATGGGCCCGTCTCCCGGAAAGAAACGGGCCTGGACGCCACCCACATGGACCATCAGGGCGAGAAGTACACAGCGGTTCATCCGAGCCCCCTTACTTCAAGACCAGCGTGTTGACCGATTTGCCGTCGGTGGTGCGGCTGAACAAGAGGATCTTGGCGCTGTTGAAAGCCGCCGGGTCGAATTTGACGGGGATGCGCATGGGCACCATCTTCATGGGGCAGAAGTCGCTCAGCTGCTTCATGATAGGCATGATAGAAAGGGTGTCTTTACCGTTGGAGAGGTATTCCACCCGATCCAAGGCGAAGCAGGGACTGGGGAGTTGTCCCACCAGCTCGGCGCTGCCGTCGATCCCGCCGGTGAAGCCCAGCTCAATATAGTCGACGATGGCGTAGATGTAGTCATCCATGCTGCTGGAGCGGGCCTCCACCACGCTCATCTTGTCCTCGAGCCCCGATACGCCACCTCCGTTGACAACCAGGCGGTACTCACCGGCCTGGAGGTTGCCGATGGTGACGTTTTCCTGGAAGGGGATCAGAACCTGAGCGCACGCGGGAGCCTTGTCGGTGCGCTCGAGCGCGGTCACGGTGATCTCCACGACATCCTCGCGAACCGCCACGTCGACCTTGTTGCGGGAGTAGCAGGTGCTGGGGAAGGTGCCGGTGACCACCACCTCCACGTTATCATTGTTGTCGAAGCCGGCAGGCACGTACAGGTGGTCCACCGGGGCGGGGATGACCTTCGGGGCGGAGGCGTGGACCTGGACGGCGAAAAGAGCGAGGGGCAGGGCGGGAAGCAAGCGTTTCATGGGGTCTCCTAGTTGGTTGCTACGCGGATTTTTTACCGCCCGACCGATGGCCCGTACCGAGCGGCCCTCAGGGACAAGCCTGATTGTTGTCAGGTTTCGCCGTTGCCGTCCCAGCGCGTCGGCGTTAATTTGGAGGCGTCACACGGAGGCGAACATGCGCGATTTTTATCCCCCCATCGAACCTTTCAACACTGGCTCGTTGGCAGTGGACGATCTCCACACGTTGTATTTCGAGGAAGCGGGCAATCCCAAGGGCAAACCCATCGTCTTTGTCCATGGCGGCCCCGGGGGAGGCATCGACGCCGACTACCGCCGCTTTTTCGACCCAAAGCTTTGGCGCGTGGTGCTTTTCGACCAGCGCGGATGTGGCAAGTCCACACCGTTTTCTGAGCTGAAGAACAACACGACCTGGCACTCCGTGGCCGACATGGAGAAACTGCGCTCCCACCTCGGAATCGACCGCTGGAGCGTCTTCGGCGGCTCCTGGGGTTCCACCCTCGCCCTCGCTTATGCCATCAAGCACCCGGAGAAAGTCCGCGAGCTCGTCCTGCGTGGCATCTTCCTTCTGCGGGAAAGCGAGATCCGCTGGTTCTACCAGGAAGGCGCGAGCCATCTCTTCCCGGACGCCTGGGAGAAGTACCTCGCCCCCATCCCTCCCGCCGAACGGGGGGATCTCGTCCAGGCCTTCCACAAGCGGCTGACCTCCCCTGACGCCCAGGTGCGCGCGGAAGCCGCCAAGGCCTGGTCCGTGTGGGAGGGCTCCACCTCCAAACTGCACCTGGACCCGGATTTCATCGCCCGTTTCGGCGGTGACGCCTTCGCCGACGCCTTCGCGCGCATCGAATGCCACTACTTCGTGAACAAGGGCTTTTTCGAGGAAGATGGGTGGCTGCTCAAGCACGTCGATAAGATCCGCCACATCCCGGCCTGGATCGTCCAAGGACGCTATGACGTGGTCTGCCCCGCCACCAGCGCCTGGGATCTCCACCGCGCTTGGCCCGAGGCCCAGCTACACATCATAGCGGACGCCGGACACTCGGCCACCGAGCCCGGAATCAAATCGAAGCTGATCGAAGCGACGGATTATTTCGGGAAGCTGTAGCCCCTCAGATCAAGCGAGCAAAAGCCCACATGCCGATCTGCATGGTTTCCGGCCGGATGTCGGTTTCGTTGAGCGACTTGATGAAGGGCATCACCGTGAGATTCTTTACCGGACTATAACCGAGACCGACGCCTAGGATGTGTTTGTTGCGTTCAAAGTAATTCCACTTGCGGCGGCCCTCGCTGCCCTCTTTCGGTGCACGGTGCTGGAGGTCCCATTCGTGGTAGACCTGGGTGCTCCAATGGTCGTCTATGACGTACTCTGTAATGAGCGTCTCATTCAGCCGCACGCGCTCCTCGTTGACCCCACCCTCGTAAAAATAACGGCGCACTCCCAAGTCGAGGCTGAAGGTGAGCTCGGGAGCGGCCTCCCAGCCAAACGATTGCTCGACCTCACCCTGGCCGTCGATTCCCTTGTTGCGTGAATCGGTGCTGAACGGGGCACGCCAGGCCAACTTGGTGGCGGTGGAGAAGCGATCCGTGCGTACCCATATCTGCTGGATTGAGAAAACTCCATCATCCACGACCACGGTGTGCCGGTCATCGTCTTCGCTCAATTCGCCGCGATCACCGAACACGGTTATGAACCGGGGAGAGAGGCCCAGGAAAGTCTGGTCGGCTACGCGCCCGCGGAAACCGAACTTGTGCCACATGCCCACCGGGTCAGCGGTGCGGTTGCCCTCGCGGTCGTATTGATTGTCGTCCCATTTCTTGGCGCTGGGCCCATTGATTTCACCAAAATAGTTCACCCGCAAGCGATCACGCAGTCGGTTGGTGCTCAGATCCTTGGGGAGCTGGGCCGAGAATGTGGGAGAAGCCTGCCCGTGGGCCAGGGAAGACAGCATGAGGCAGATGACGATTGCTGCGAGACGCATATAGGGGAAGTAACACGCCCGTGAACTCGATTTCATGTCATCCGTCGAACTTGACCAAATCTTAACCCCAAAAAGAGGAGGAAATTCAGCCATCTGGTGCGGCTCACCGCTTTGTCAGGATGCACAAAAACAATACTCGACTTTCCTTCTTTTTTCTTACTTCGGGCATGCAGAGCACATTTATCAAGTGCGTGTCCGAGTCCGGCATCATTTAATTTTCCAGAGAGATTTTTCAAATCTTAAGGAGATTGAATGAAACTGCTGTCATTGATGATTCTGTCCTTCGCCCTTCCCGCCCTCGCCTGCACAGAGGACGGCCGCGGCGGCTTCCTCCCCGAAAACGACATGCAGATCCCCGTGGGCGCCAAGAACGCCAAGGGTCTGACCGAGGCCCAGTTCAATAAAGTCATCGATGACCTCTCCGCCATCTATGCCCCCATCATCTCCAACATGGGCGGCAAACTGAACGTGGACCGCGGCTGGGACAACGCCACCGTGAACGCCAGTGCCCAACGCTTCGGCAACACCTGGCAAGTGAACATGTTTGGAGGCCTCGCCCGCCATGCCGCCGTGACCGTCGACGGATTCGCCCTGGTCATGTGCCACGAAATCGGCCACCACATCGGCGGCGCGCCCAAGACCAGCGGCTTCTTGTGGCTCAACCGCTGGGCCTCAAACGAAGGCCAATCCGACTACTTCGCCACCCTGAAGTGCTTGCGCCGCCTTTTCGAGAACGACAACAACGCCGCCATCGTGCGCGCCATGACTGTCCCCGCCCGCCTCAGCCAGGCTTGCGCCCAGTCCTACCGCAACGAAGACGAGCGTAACATCTGCATCCGCGCCGGCATGGCGGGCAAATCCGTCGCCGACCTTTTCGCGGCCATGCGCAACCAACCCGTGGGCACCTTCGAGACCCCCGACTCCGCGCAGGTCGCCCGCACCAACCACGCCCACCCCGCCCACCAGTGCCGCCTGGACACCTATTTCGCCGGCGCCGTGTGTGACAAGGCCGTCAACGAGGACGTCGACCAACGCGATGAAGTCCGCGGCACCTGCCACGGTTCCCTCGGAGACACTGTGGGCCTGCGCCCCCGCTGCTGGTTCAAACCGTCCGTCAACTGAGCGGACGTTCCTTCCCAGGAAACGAGGGGCCCATCTGGGCCCCTTTTATTTTCCTCTGGTGTCAGAGAGAAGCTGGGCACTGGGAAATCCAAATCCCCAAACCTCGGCGACCTTCCGTCGGCTTGCCGACGCATCGGAGGTCCACCAGCGTGCCGTCGGTTTCGATCACCACCCGTTTTCCCCGTCCATAGATGGATTCAATGCCCAGGGCCCCCGCGGCTTCGTGGAAGCGCCTGATCTTGGCCAATGCCCCCTCGGGTAATTCCCTCAGCTCGCCATGCTTTTGGGCCCTCGCCCAAGCCCGTAGCTTGGCGGTGAGGGCAACCAGGTCGGCCACGTCCCGCTGGTTGGCGGTGTAGGTCAGCGCCCAAAGGCGCTCGTGCAAGATGCCTAGGGCCTGCTGGTCGATCTCGGCGCGACGGAAGCGGTCCCACAGCAGGAAAGTGCTTTGCTGGAAGGTACAACCGTAGGCGAAATGTTCCTGAACCGGACGTGACAACAACGGCAGGTAGAAAGTGCAAGGGGCCCCATCTTCCTGGTCCCGAGGGACGAGCACGTAGGCCTTGGAGCTTCGCACCCTGTGCTCCAGTGGGCCCACTTTCAACCCCATGTCGTGCATGAAATCCAGAAGGCCGATCACTTCGAATTTCAGGTCAGCCGGCAGCTCGCTGAACCCACGGACCGGCACGTCCACCAGCCGGTTAGGAGGGGCGGGACGGGCGTCTTCAGGGCTCACTTCACGGAAGAAGGGGTCCGCCACCAACAGCTGTCCGTCCACCAGCACATAAGTGCCTCCGCCTCCGCTTTCGTTACCCCCCCAGGCGGATACGCCGGAGAGAAGCAGGACAAGAACTATGGGTAGGGCCTTCAGCATGGACGCAATATGCAGGGGCCCTGGGTTTCCCACAAGCCACCCTGTAATTTTATCTATACTAAAGTTATTTGTTTAATTATTGATAAAATGCGAATATGCCTTCTCCATGCAGAAGGTTTTTCATTACGACGAGTATCGGGACTTCCTTGAAGCCTACGTGGAATCCAAGGGCAAGGGCGCCAAGCTCACCCTGGCCCAGGCGTTGGGTTGCCAACCGGGATACATCACCCAGATTCTCCAGGCCAAGGCCCAGATCAGCTTGGAACAGGCGGACCGGTTCGCCGATTTCATCGCCATGCCCGCGGCCGCGCGTCGCTACTGGCTGGCCATCGTGAATCTAGGGCGGGCTGGCTCGGAATCGCTGAGGTCATTCTACCTCCAGGAACGGGAGCGCCTGCGTGGAGAACAGCGCTTGCTCAAGAACCGCTTTAGCCACGACGTGGTCCTCTCGCCCGCCGACCAGGCCGTCTATTATTCTTCGTGGCATTACGCCGCCATTTACGTCTCTGTTTCATTACCCGGCTGCGACAGCGAAGAGGGGCTGGCCAAGCACTTTCGCCTCCCGCTCTCCAAGGTCAACGCCGTGGTGGAGTTCTTGGTTGAAATCGGACTTTTCAAGCGCGTCGGGGATAAGCTCGCCATCGGGCCCACCCAGGTGTTCCTGGGTTCGGATTCACCCATGATCACCAAACACCACACCAATTGGAGGATGCGGGCGGTGGAGTCGTTGGACCATTATCGTGGCCATGACCTGCACTACTCCAGCGTCGTAACGCTTTCCCACCACGATGCGGGAGCGGTCCGCGAGATCTTGATCAAGGCAGTGGAAGAGATTCGGGCGGTGGTCAAGGCGTCCCCCCACGAAGCCACCTATTCCTACGCCGTGGACCTCTTCGACCTGGCCCATCCATGAAAACACTCTCCATCATCATGCCGGCCTACAATGAGGTAGCGACAGTGGAGCGGGCCTTGGAGCGCTTGCTGGCGGTGCCCTTCGCTCTTCAGCGGGAAGTGGTGCTGGTGGACGACGGCTCTACCGACGGCACGGGTGCCCTGCTCGAAACCTTGTCGGCCCGGCATGGGTTGCGGCTGTTGCGCCACCCGCACAACCGCGGCAAGGGAGCCGCCCTCGCGTGGGGCATCAGCTGCGCCACGGGAGACATCATCGCCATCCAGGACGCAGACCTGGAGTACGACCCCGCAGATTTGCCGACCCTCATCGCCCCCCTATTGCGGGAGGAGGCGGACGCCGTCTATGGGAGCCGTTTCGCCGGACCAGGTTTCTCGGGCGGGGCCTTACAGGAGGCCGGGAACCGGGTGTTGACCGGAATCAGCAATTGTCTTTCGGGAATTCGTCTCACCGACATGGAGACGTGCTACAAGGTTTTCCGCGCGGATTTACTCCGCTCCATGGTCCTTCGCTCGCATCGCTTCGGGGTGGAAGTGGAGATCACGGCTTACCTGGGAAAGGCCCGCGCCAGAGTCGTGGAGCTCCCCATCAGCTATACCCCGCGCGGCTACCGCCAGGGGAAAAAGATTGGTTGGGTGGACGGGGTGGCCGCGCTCTTCCACCTGGTGCGTTTCAACTTGCTGGTCTCGCGTCAGGGGGCGTTCCGCGACCCGCCCATGGACCTCGTCCGCGGCTGACCAGGCCCAGCGCCCCGATACCTGGAAGCGTCAGCACAGCGAAGAGCACCGCCCACCTGCGGACATCGGCATTGTCGACACCTCCGGCCAACAACAAGACCCCGGCGCATACCAGCATGAGGGCTGCGACTCCCACGGGCAAGGCCCAGGCGACCCAGCGGCTGCGGAGACCGGGCACGCCCCCTTTGTCCGTGCGGATGAACGACATCGGTAGTCCCGTTAACCCGCGCCAGACACCATGGGCCACGGGCCACGCCAGGCCAGCGCCGGTCAGGGCAGTAGCGAGGGCACGGCGGCGCGAGATGGGCACGCGTCGGCGGTAGCAGGAGTAGCCGCAGAAAGCCTTGAGGGCGAGGACCGCCAAGATCGGCCACACCATCGCACTATTCGGCAACCACCGCACTCCTTGGATGGATTGGTAAGCGACATAGACGGCGGTCACGGCGAAAAGCGGGTAGGTGGCCTCACCGATCCAGGGCAACCACCCCGCCACGTACGAGTAACGCTGGCGGGCGCTCAGCCCCCCTTTTCCGAGGAAGAGTGCCCGTCGGTGGGCCCACAGGATGCCCATCGCACCGCGCACCCACCGCACACGTTGTCGCGCGTAGGCGTCGAAGGTATTGGGCACGAGGCCGGTACCCAAGTTCTCCCGAACGTAAGCCAGCACTCCGCCCGCGGCCTGCAGGCGCAATCCCAACTCCGCGTCCTCCGTGATGCTCCACTCGGCCCACCCCCCCGCACGCTCCAGGGCCTTCCGTTCCAGCAGCGCCATGGTTCCATGGAGGATGATGGCGTTGCGGGACGCGCGATTCACCATGCCGATGCGGAAGAAGCCGGCATACTCGTCGTCCATTCTGCGCGCGGGCCCTGCTGCAACGTCGCGGTTGGCCTGGGGGCACTGGACACCGACCACGCGGGGGCCGGCCAGATGCGGGATCGCCTTCCGAAGCCAAGAAGGGTCTACCTGGTAGTCGGCGTCCAACACCGCCACCACCATTGCGTCGTCCCGGGTCTCGCGCAAAGCGTAGTTGAGGGCCCCGGCCTTGTGGCCGTGGTGGACTGGCAAGTGGAAGAAGCGCAAGCGCGGATGGCAGGCGCAGAAATCCCTCAGCGGCTCCCAGGCCGCGGGGTCGGGGGTGTTGTTGCTCACCACCAGCACCTCGAAATCGGGGTAGTCGAGCGCGAGCAGGGATTCCAACGTGGCCAGGACCATGGAAGGGTCTTCCTGGCGCACGGGCAGGTGCACGGACACCACCGGCCAGACATCTGGCGAGGGAGGCGTGGGTACGGGATCCGGATCCGACAGCGTTTCCGCGGCTTCAAAGGCGGAGACTAACACCGACAAGTTCAGCAAGACGACCAGGGCGGTGAAGCCCCAGGTCACCACCGGTGGGAGAGCGGCGGTGTCGTGGTGGATGGCGCGCGAAAGAAAAGCCGCCATTCCCCCCAGGAAGTGAGACGCTCCCACTCCCATCACCACCGCCATCGGCGGCACCCCGGGGAAGAGCAGCACGAACACCAGGGCCCCCAGGGTGCCAGCGGCCAAACCCAGCACGGGCCAGAAAAGTGTGTCCGCGTCTTCCAGCAAACCCGGAAGAGAAAATTTTTGGTTTCCCTTGGCGTCGAAAATGCCCCATGAGGTGCCAATCAACCCCTCTTCTTTGATCTTCCAGGGCGAATCAAATGCCTCCAGGAGGTTGTAGGGGACCCCACGGATGGCGGCCTCACGGAGGAAGCCGGTGACGAAACGCGCCTGTGCCCCTGGCCCGGGCACGGCCCGGCGGTGCTGGGTCCCCCAGGAAGGCCACCCTGTTTCGCCGATGAACACCTCTTTGCCGGGATACCGGCGGCGCATGTCGTCTCTTTCCCAGAAAACGGACGCCACCGCATCCTCTTCGGGGTGGCCGATCCAGAAAGGGTTGATGTGCACGATGATCCAATCGGTGGCGCGGGCCAACCGCGGCGATCGATGCCAGCTGGCCGGGTTGTCCGCGGTGGAGACGGGCACCCGCACGCGGGCGCGCACCTGCTCCAGGAGGCGCACCAGATCCATCTCGGGAATGAAGCCAAACTGCTGGGTCTCGCTTCCCACCACGAGATGGATGATGTTGGGATGATGGTTGGCGAGTCGGACACCATTCTCCACTTCCCGGCGCGTGCGTTCGGGCCAATGGACCATGTCGACCCATACACCTTGCATCACCTTCAGGCCCACTTGGGCGGCGAGAGCGGGCACCCGCTCCATGGGGCCGGAAGTGTGGTAGACGCGGATGCAATCGGAGATTCGTTTCACTTTCCGGAGATCGGCGAGCATTTCCTCGTCGCTGACCGCAGGCGCCAGCAACGGAGCGCGGGGATCATAGCTGCCCACGATGTGGTGGGGATCCCAACTTAAGCAATGGATGCGGGGAACGGGAGTACTGGCGTCAAAACGGGGCCTGGCCATCCACCATCCCAGCGCGTGGAGGGCCGTGGCCACCACCAACGCGGTGACCACGACAAGCCAGCGCTTTGACTGGCCCCCCAGCGCACTGTACGATTCTCCGATGCTCCCGCGCTTTCGCATGCTCTTTCTCCGTGGTGGCGACATCGCCTTGCTGGCGTCGCTCTACGCCGGTCTCTTGTGGGCCTTCTTGCCTTTCGGCCCCGACCCGGTGGTCGACACTGGGCGGGAGCTTTACGTTCCCTGGGCGATGAACCAGGGTCTTCGGCTACACCAGGACATCGCCTATTTCAACGGTCCCCTTTCACCACATTTCAACGCCTGGCTTTACTCCCTCCTCCCCGCCTCGCTGAACGCTTGGAAGCTGTCCAACGCCGCCTTCGTGGGCCTGGCGGCCGCGGCGGCTTGGGTCATCGTCGCCCGGGCCGGAGGACGGCTGGCGGCTTTCGTGTCCACGACCCTTTTTCTCTCGGTTTTCGGCTTTCAACATCTCCCTCACGGTCTCATGAACCGGCATCTGACCCCTTATTCCCACGAGATGGTCCACTCGCTCCCCCTCTGTTTCTTGCTCATGCTGGCCCTGCAGGCGCACCTGGCGCGCCCCCGGTCTTGCTGGCCAGTGATAGCGGGCGTCGTCACCGGTTTGCTCGCCCTCATGAAACCCGAATTCACCCTCGCGGCCATAGTGGCGGTTCCCTCGGCCCTGTGGAACAGCCGACGCCCCAGCTCACGCTGGGACCTCGCCGCGGCGGTCAGCGCGGCCATCGCCGTCGTGGCCGTGGCCTTCCTGCTTCAATGCTCCTCGCTGGGCTTTTCAGGCGCGGCCCAAGCCACCTTGGGGGCCTGGCCGTTCATCTTGCGCACTCCGGTGAGCGGCAACACTTTTTACCGGTGGATTCTCGGATTGCGGGATTGGAAGGAAACCCTGTGGCTGCACGGACAGTGGTTGCTGGTTCACGCGGTCCTGTGGTTTTCAGTGATCGCACGTTCACCCCTGGTCACAGTGGCAGGTTTGGCGGTATGGGCGGGCGCTTTTTTCTGGGGCGATCTGGGTCCCTCCGTCACCGTGGGGATGCCCTGGGCATTGGCTTGGCTGACCTGGAGCGCTTTTCGTCGAGGCGGGGCCAATGGCCGCGCTTGGGTGGGCTTCGCGCTCTTATCACTGGTCCTACTAGGGAAGATTTTCTTCCGCAGTTTGCACTACGGCTATGGCTTCGCTTTATTGGCACCGGGCGCGGTGGCCCTGGCGGCAGCCCCCTGGGCCCTGGGATGGGGAGGGAGAAAGCGGGTAGTGATGGCCCTTCTCTGCCTGACGGTCTCGGCCCGCGTCGTTTACCAGGGGTGGCAGATGGCCGAGGTGAATCGCCCTTATCCGGTCCGCTTGGACGCAGGCGAGTTCTTCCCCGGCTATTTCTACCAAGATTTCGCTGACGCCGTCGATTTAGTGGAGCAACACGTGCCCAAAGACGCCTCCCTGCTGGCCTTCCCTGAAGGCCTGTGGGTGAACGTGCTCACCCGCCGTCGCCACCCCTCCCGCTACACGAACTTCATGCCACCCGAATTCGACATGTACGGCGAATCCGCCATCACGGAGGACGTGCTGAAGGCAAGCCCCGACTTCATCCTGCTGGTCGATAACGGCAGCCGTCCCCATTTCATCTACTTCGCCAACGTCTTCCATGGCGGCTACGCCGGCACCATCATGCGCTGGATTCACGAGCAATACGCGCCGGTGGGCGTGGTGGGACGGCATGGGGTCGTCTATCGGTTGCTCAAGAAGGTTGTGGGGACAGCCACGCCTTCACGGTCTTGATGGTGGTTTTGGGGGCGCCGGACAAAGTGAGGACGAAGAGCGTCTCCACGACAACCTCTCGCCCCAATCCCTGGGCCTCCTCGGCCCACGCGTCCGCCCCACTTGGTCCAAGGACGGCACTGGCGAGGGCGCAAGCGCGCAGCCTCAGCGAGGGGGACGTAAAGAGGCGCCGGCACTCATCATCAGAAAGTTGATGTCCGCGGGTCATCCATAGCCACAGCTCGGCCCATCGCTCGACGCTGAGCCCCTCCATTTGCTCAAAATGGACCAGGGTTGCGTCCCAATCCCAATGCGCCAACCACATGGCCCAGGCAGGCGAATGGGTGCCGCCCATCCAGCTCAGCATGGTTTCACGGAGGTGGTGGTAGCGCGGTGGGAACAGGAATGGGTGGGCCACCGCATGCGCCACCTCAGGGGTATCCGCGGTGGCCAGAAGGGAGCGGATGGAGGCAGCGGCGGTGCGGGACGCTTCATCGCCCAGGTAAGGCCATGCCCTCAGCAAACGAAACAGTGCCTCCCGCGAAGGTACACCCGTCAAAGGGAGGGCCATTTCCGCGTTCAGGCGGGTCCGCTCGCCTTCCATGAACGCGGCCAGGGCCGGGGTGCGGGATAGGTCCAAGCGGCCGCGTCGCTGGCATTCAATTAAGTATAATGCCAACTCCAGCCGCAACTCACGCTCCTCTGTCCCATCTTCGATGGTAAGCAGCGGGGCGAGGGCCTTCTCCATAAAGCTCATCTCCACGCGGACAAAGCCTCCCTGCTCCATGTCCCTCAAGACAGCTTGCGCTTCTTCTCTCCAGGAGGGTGGGCATCCCCTCAGGGACATGAACGCCGGAGTCACCAGGGGGTATGCCGTCAGCATCAACTGGTCGTCGCTGGCGGCATCCCGCTTGAACTCCCTCGTCTTAGCCAGCAAGGCCCGGGTTTCGTGCAACGAGAAAGCGTTGACGGTGGTGGTGATGCGGATCTTAGCCTCGGGGAAAGCCGCCCGGATCCACCGGAGGTTGCGCTCCCATCGCTCGAGGGAGAGGCCGTGCCTCATGGACTCGCTAGCGGGTCCCCAACCATCTAGACTGGTGATGATCCAGAGTTCCCGGTAGTGTGAGCGCGGGATGGCCTTGAGCTTCTCCCCCATGGCCGCCAGGGCCTTCTCGGGCATAGCAAGGTTCGAGTTGATCTGCAGGTCCATCGAGGGATTGGGATTTTCTTTGATCCATGAAAACAGCGTTGCCGAATGGCGCGACAGGAGGGGTTCACCACCGGTCAAGCGTAAGACGTGGAGCCCCTTATAGATGCGCGGCAACCACTTAAAGAAGCCAGTAATTCGCGGATTCTCTTCGTCGTCCCGGTAGACCCGGGTGCCACGGCTCCTGAGGTGGTGCCCCGTGCGGTCCGGGGCCACCCCCCAACGGGCCACTTCCTTCTCCACGCCGCTGCTGATTTCCGACGAGCAGTAGCCGCAGCTGAGCTGGCAGAGCGAGCTGAATCCGACTTCCAAGTAGGAGGGGGGGTGCGACGGGTCCAGGTAATTGGTCGCGTCCAGCGTCGCAGCTGGTTCATGGGCCCACTTGGCCCCGGAACGGATGAGGCGGTCGCTGACCAATCCGCGGCCCTCCGGTTCCCAACAGGCAGCACAGGAAGCCGGCCTTTCCCCCTTCCACAGAAGCGCGCGCTCCTCAAGCTGGAGGGGGCCACTATGGAACAAATCCGTATGCTCTTCAACGCCCTCTGGAAGGGGGCGCATCGGCGTGAGGCAGCAACTGGCGGAGGTACCCACATGGAGGTTGAGCAAGATCTGCTGCCACTTGGCGAAACACATCGATGGCGAGATCTTGCCCAACAGCTGTTGGGTTTCCGATGGATGCATGTCCACTTCGCTGCCCTCCCCCGGGAGGTACGAAGTATAGGGAGAGGGTGAGAGGGGTTCCATGTTGAACTTCTAAAGGCCGGCAAGCCGCGTTTTAGCAACGCTGTGGGAGTTAATAAGCTGAAGCCTCGCGTAGGCAACTTTCCTCGGCCGCTCCTGAACCCCCGATGCAGACCGCTCGGCGTTGGCTCTGGAGTTCCCGCAGGACCTCCGAGCGGGCCACGGCCTGGCAAGCGCGCAGACGGTCGGAGGAAACATGTCCGCGTGCGTGGTCCACGCACTCCCTCACCAAATCATCGAACCGGTTGCCGTTGGAGGAAGCGATGGACATGGTGCTGAGAAGGCAAACCAGGACACCGAAGGTCGCGAAGAGGTAATGCTGGGATTTCATGTTCCGGGGGATAGCCCGGCCAAATGGGGGTCGTACAGTGACCACGAAGCGTGCCTGTAATGTTTACCGGCTTTCTGTCCCCTCCTCGCAGACCCCCTAAACTCGAGAAATGCGATTTGTTGTCCCCTGCCTGCTCGCCGTGGTCGCCAGCTCGCTTCCCGCCTGGGCGGGCATCGATCACGATACCCTCCAGCGCATCCTCCAGCGGGCCCGGGACGTGTACGTTCCCGAGGTCCTGGAAGACGGCTACCGGCTCACCATCCAAGGTTTCTGGGGGGACGAGCGTATCGACGCCGCCGCGACCAAACGGCGCATCCTCTGGGGCGTGGAAATCATGGGGGGGCTGGCCCGACACCCGGAGATGACCGAGGACGCTGTGGTGGTTTCCCTGTGTCATGAAATTGGCCATCTCATCGGGGGCCTGCCTCGGGCCGTGAACCCCTCCGTCATGAGCTCGGAGGCCCAGTCCGACTACTTCGCGACCCAAAGCTGCTTCCGCCGCCTCACACCCGACCATGGTGGCGTCCCCGCCGGCATTCCCGCCACCGTTGCCCATGCCTGCGAGCGCGCTTTCCCCGCAGCCGCCGACGCCCGGGTATGCCAGCGGGCGGCCCTGGGAGGCCTCATCACCGCCCAAGTCTACCACGACGTGCGCGGCCTACCCGGTCCCCGTCCCTCTTTCTCCACGCCGGACCCACTGGTGGTCACGCGGACCATCGCCCATGACTACCCCTCGTCCCAATGCCGGGCGGACACGTTCCTGCGGGGGGCACTCAACCAACCGCGCCCGGCCTGCTGGTTCAGGAATTGATCAACGCGTCCGGCAGTTCCTGAGATCGGCCACCTTGGCGCCCTCGGCGTCCAGGATTTGGCCGCGGCTTCGCCGGATCCACATGGACATGTGGTCTTCCGGTGTGTCGGAGTTGCAGGAAACCCGGTAATCCACTGAGGGGTCCGGAACCAACACGCAGGACGTCTTCTCACTGTCCCCCTCAGCGCTGAAGAGCACGGCGTGGCCCTCGATCTCGAAGAGGACCGTGGCCATGCGCTTGGCGGCGCCCATCTGGCAAGCGATGGTCTTCCCTGCGTGGGCGGGGATGGCCAGGACCAGGGCGAGAAGAAGTGTCCTCAAGCCTTGGCCTGACGGCGCTTGGCCCAAAGGCTCGCCAGCATGGACCCCATCAGTACGGTGAAAATGAAAGTCATGGTGACCCACACTGGGGTGTGGAACCAGTGGGACGCGCACATCTTGAGGCCAATGAACATGAGGATGATGGCCAGCCCGTACTTCAAGTAATGGAAGATGTCCGCGAATCCTTTGAGGGCGAAATACAGGGAACGCAGGCCCAGGATGGCGAACACGTTGGAGGTGAACACCAGGAAAGGGTCGTCCGTGATGCCGATGATCGCGGGAATGGAGTCGATGGCGAAGACCACATCGGAGAACTCCACGAAGATCAGCGTGATGAAGAGCGGGGTGACCATGCGCTTGCCGTTTTGCACGGTGAAGAACTTGTCCCCGTCCAGCTCATGGCTGGTGGGGAAGAGCTTCTTCGCCCACTTGATGATCTTGTTGTTCTCCAGGTGGGGCTCCTCATCCTGGGGGAGCAGCATCTTGAAGCCGGTGAAGATCAGGAAGGCGCCGAAAATGTAGATGACCCAGGCGAACTGGCGGATCAGGGCGATGCCGGCGCCGATGAAGACCGCACGCATGATGAGGGCGCCCAGGATGCCGTAGAATAGGATCTTGTGCTGGTACTCGTTGGGAACCTTGAAATAGCTGAAAATCAGGAGGAACACGAAGAGGTTGTCCACCGAGAGAGACTTCTCGATCACGTAGCCCGTGAGGAAAAGCATGAAGTCGTGTTCACCACGCCAGTAGAGGATGATGACGTTGAAGGCCATGGCCAACGCGATCCAGACGCCGGACCACAGCACCGCCTCCTTGAAGGAAACGGTGTGGGTTTTCTTGTGGAACACGCCCAAGTCCAGGGCCAAGACCCCCAGGATGAAGACCACAAAGCCTACCCAGACCGCCAGGGATGTCTCGTACACGCGCGCCTCTTTTGTTAGGATGGGACTTTCCCAGATTAAACAAACGCCCCGGGAAAATCTCTTCTAAAAAAATGGATATTTCGATGAGGCGCAGCGTATTCCTGGACGAGTTGGCGGGACTGGCCCAAGACGGACGGGTCACGCTGGGCGAGATCGCCGAACGCTTGCGGGGAAAGGGCCTGGTCTTCCTGGCCTTGGTGGCGGTTCTCCCCTTCTTGCAGCCCATCCCTTTACCGGGCATTTCCACTCTGCTGGGGATGGTCATCGCCCTCCAAGGAGTGGCATTGATGACCACCAACCGTCCCCTTCTGACACGAAACCTCCGCGACCGGGAGTTACCCTTGGAGAAGCTGGACAGCTTCATCCGCGGGGCCCAGCGCGTTTTCCGATGGGTGGGTTGGATGGTCGCCCCACGGGGGGCGAGCCTAGTCCACCACCGGGCCGTCCACGCCCTCGCGGGCGCGGGCATGGTGTTTCTATCGCTCGTGCTGGCGTTGCCTTTGCCCATCCCCGCCTCGAACTTCGTGCCGGCCTTGGGGATTTTCTTCTTATGCCTGGGTCTTTTGGAGGACGACCTGCTCCTCATCATCCTGGGATTGGGCTACACCGGGGTATTCGGCTGGATGCTCGCCCTGGGCTCTGGCCTTCTGTGGGAAGGGATCACCCAAGGCGGGTGGGGCACATTACTGGGGAATTGAAGGCGGCTTCGCCTCATCCTCCAAGGTGCACCCACCTTCGGGATTGGACAGGGAGATCGTGTCTTCCTTGATTTCCACTTTCTGCTTGGCCTTGTCGTCGCAATCTTCCTCGGCCTTGGCGGCAGAGGCGCTGGTCGCCTTCGCCTTGGCCTTGTCTTCGGCCTGGCAAGAGACGGCGGCGGCGAGCAGGAACAACAAGATGCTGGTTTTCATGGGGCGCTCTCCTCCAACTGTTGGCTGTAGTTGAACAGCTTGCGGGACATGAAAAAGCGATACCAGGACCGGGGGACCACGGAGAGGGCCCACACGGCGAAAGTCATGAAGAAAGGAAAATTGATCACGGGCTTTCTCTTGGCCAGCCCGCGGCGGATGCGGCGAGCGGCCTCGGGGGCGGTGATCAAGAAGGGCATGGGATGGTGGTTCACGCGGGTGAGCGGGGTGTCCACGAAGCCGGGATTCACGCAGCTCACGGCGATGCCCAGCTGTTTCAGGTCGAGACCCAAGGATTCGCAGAACTTCGACACGCCAGATTTGGTGGCGCTGTAGCCGGAGGTACCGGGGAAGCCATTGAAGCCCGCCAAGGAGGACACCGCCACTAGATGGCCCCCTCCCTGGGGGAGCATGACTTCCAGGCCAGCCTCGAAGGCGTACATCACGCCCAGCAGGTTCACGTGGACCATGCGGTAAGTGCGCTCGAAATCGGGCACCTTGGTTTTATGGGGGTAGGAGATGCCTGCGCTCGCGATGAGCATCTGCAGGCCCGTGGGTTTGGCGAAGGCCAGGATGGCGCGCTTGAGGCCCTCCCGGTCCGCCACGTCCACGGAGTAGAAAGAAACCCGCTCGTGGGAGAGCTCCGTCTGCTCGCGGAATTTCGCCTCATCACGCCCGCACACGCCCACGCGCCAACCTTCTTTCAAATAGGCCTTGGCAAGTTCCAATCCGATGCCGGAAGTGCCTCCGGTGATGAAGACGGTGTGGGTCATGGGCTGCATGAATCCTTGTGGTTGTGGGAGGTTACCATGGGGCCCCGTGGGCGCCTAGCCAATCGCTGCGCAGAGGATCGCGGTCGGATTCCGCTTGACGCATTTTCAACGCTTTCTTATAGTTGGCAGCACGCAAAATTCGCGGGGGCGTAGTTAAGTTGGTTATAACGTCTGCCTGTCACGCAGAAGGCCGGGGGTTCGAGTCCCCTCGCTCCCGCCACTTTTAGACCAAAGAAAGGGCCCCGAGAGGGGCCCTTTTTCGTTAGATTTCTACTTGCCCGCCAAATGGGCCCCCCTCGCCGTGGTCTTTCTCTTCCTCGACGTCCTCCTCGACTTGGCCGGACGGAGGAGAGACGATCATGGGGGGAACAGTGACGAAACCGCAGTCGACCCCGCGGTACTGGATGCCCACGCGCAAGGCTTCCGTCCCCACCCTACCCTTGGGATAGGTCCAAGCTTCCCCATCGAAGGAGGCCGGCGGTGGAGATGCGCTCACGTTCGCGACGACAGGTTTTCCATCGGCGTGGACTTCGAAGACAACGTGGGTAGGGGTTTGCTCCCTACCGGTGAGTGTGCAGGAGGTGGGTGCCTGCGGGGAGCTGGCCGGACGACTGAGGCCCGCGGCGGCGCCGGCGGCCACACCAGAGCCTACGAAAACTCCGACACCCGTGCTGCCAGCGGCGACCGCTGCTCCCGCCGCTTGTCCGGCGGAACGGGTGGCTGCCGGAGACGGAGTCCTTCCGGCAGTCCCGCTGGAAGGGGTGTCCGTGGACAGCGAAGGTGTCGAGGCACGAAGCACAGTAGGGTCCGCGTCCGTCGGCGCCGAAGCCGGTGGAGTTGTCGGCGGAGTCCCGGGCGAGGTCACGGGTGGAGGTGTGGCGGCTGGCGATTGCGGCAGATCCTCGGGCGTGGAGACGGGCGCCGGGGCGGCCGGCACCACCACGCGTTGGGTGCACGCCAGATACTTGTGCTCGCCCTCGTGGCTGGGGGCTACGTCGACTTGCACGGTTCTGGGATACGGGCCAGGGGTCAATGCCTCATCACCCAAGGGTTGCCCGAAAGACATCAGCACGGCGTTGGGCACGTCCACCAAACTGTCACCTTCGTGGCGCTGTACCTTCAGGTCGGCGGCTCCCCCGCTGATCACGCATGGCTTGAGGCCAGCTTCACTTTCGCCACACCATTGGGCGGCGTTGGCGGGTTGGGCCAGGTCGCGGTCCAGCACTTCCGTCTCCAAGGTGGCCAAGGGGATCGACTGCTCGGTGTATTCGTCGAGGAAGCCGAAGTCGGCCACCACGTGGGAGAACTGACGGTCGGTCGTGCCGGGCACCATGCAGGCACCCAGGGAGGGCGTGCGGGCCTCGGCGTTGCGGGCCACGTGGCGCAAGGAGGCCAAGAGGCCGTGGCACGAAGGAGAGCTCTGCACGTGGCTGCGGTAGATGGGGTCCACCATGCGGGCCTCTTCCAGTTGGGTCGAGCAGACGCAGATGTCGAGGATGTCCCGGGAAGCTTCCTGGAAGACGCCGAGTACGGAGTCCTCGCCCACCTGGTCCTGCTGGACCTCCTGGGTGAGGGCGTCGACCACGCTGTTGACGTACGCTTCGTTGCCTTCTTTCTGGAACTCCACGAAGCAGCCGAAGGTGGCGTTGCGGGCGGGGTAGCGGTTGCCGGGGAAGCTCAGGGGCTGCCCCTCTTTGCGGCCGAAGAGCTCAGGACGGCACACGATCGCGTTGGCGGGAGCCTCGGGGACGATGGCGGCGCGGGCCTGTTCGTGTCCCGCCCGCTGTTGTTCCACGCGCTGTTTGAGGGCCGTATTCCCGCCAAAGTCCACTTTCTCGGTATCCCATACGGGCATGCAGTAACGTCGCGCCGGCTGCGCATTTCGATCTTCCACGAAAGTGGAGACCCAACCGGCGTAGTAGCAAATCCCGCGTGCCTGGATCAAGGGGTCCACGGCGGCGTGGGCGGAGGGCAAGGGATGGAATTGGAGAAGGACGGACGTGGTCCAGGGAACACGGCGCGGAACGGCGCTGGTTGTTGGGATCTTTTTGGCTTTGAGGGCGTCCCGGCGGCGCACCTCTTCCGCCCGGTTCATCTCCTGCTCAAAATCCGCCATGGCCTTCAACACCGCCAACACATAGGCCTTCCGGGTGGAAGGGGACATGGCGCTGAGGGCCTTCTTGGTGGGGAAAATCCCGGGATGCATGCCCTTGGTGCTGCCGGGGGGCAGGGCAGCCCATCCGTTCAACGGAAGAAGGATCGCGAGGAAAAGGGCGAAAGCATGTTTAGCCATAGGGCCTCCAAGGACTCTCGTCGGAATCCTTGGAGGCGGGAATTAATCCCTCGGGTATTAATGAGCTTCCGAGATGTTATCCAGGTAGGCCCGGCCCTTCGCCTGGACCTCCCGGCCGGCGGTGGTGGCGGCGCCAATGGCCTCGCTCACCCGCTCGATGGTGTCCGCGAACTGCTCGCGTAAGTCGGCGACGAACTCAGACTTCATCACCTTCTTCCAGGGCACGCGCTTGGCCGCGTAGTAAGCAGCCGCGCCGCCACCCACCAACAGGATGGCCGGAGTCATGTAGCTGCGGTTTTTCTTCTTTAGGAAAGCCATGTATCCCCCTTCTGTACGCGGGCTCCATGCCCGCTTGCCGATTCCTAGTTTACCAGGACCGCGTGGGGAACTCCCCTCGCGGTCCTTCTAGAGTTCTTCACACGCACGGGCGTCTACCTTTTTTTCGGCTTGAGTGAGCCAAAATCGGTGGACCCTTCCAAACCTTTGGGCAAGAGCTTCACGAAGGCGTTCCTGAGGACGCTGGTGAAAGTATCCCAGCCCGACGACTCCACATCGCCCAACTCTCCCTCCAAAGGAATGCGGGCGGCGAAGCGGTCCTTGCCCTGGTTCTCGAAAACCTCGAGGCCCGCGCCAACCAACCCCTCCCACAGGAGGTCGAGGGCCGAATCCCCGTCCTCCTTGCGCTCCTTCCAAGAGGCCACGTCGACGTCTTCGGCCATGACCTTGGCGTATCCCTTGAAGCGCTTCTCCTCAGTGGCGAACTCGAGGAAAAGGGCGCCTTGGCCGCGCTCGAAATCGAAGTCACCGTAGGCACGCGCGAGCTTGTTGAGTTTGGTGAGGGGGACGCCCGTGAGCTCCCCGTCAAAGTCGATGCGCAGTGGGCGCGCGAACGGATCGTAATCCATTTTCAGGTTGAGGCGCCCCTCCTCCATGAACCGGCCCCCGGCCTCGATGTGCGCGAACAAGTCTCCTTTCTCGCGGTCGACGTTCCCGATGTTGGAAGCCAGGATCTCCAGGTCAGTCAGGGAAACCTCAACCTGGGGTTCCGCGGCGCGGTCCCGGTAGGTGAGCGTTCCGCCATGCACGGACAGCCGGTTGACCTTGAAGGGATAAAGCTTTTGCACCTTCTCGCGCCAGTCGCCGTCCGCATCGGCCGTCTTGGTCTTCCCCTTGTCGATGACCAGTCGCAGGCCTTCGAAACTGATGTCCATGGCCAGGCGGCGCTTGAGGAGAGCACGCCAGTCCACGCTGAACTCCACTTCCTCGGCGTCGAACACGGGCAAGTCCTTTCCGCCGGGAAGCTTCTTGCGGATGTAGGCGTCTTCGAATTCGTAGGCCCCCCGCCACAGGGCAATGTCCACGTCCTCCACCCGCCCATGGTACCCGTCCATGCGGGCCAAAGTGCGGTTCACCGTGGTCTTCACCATCCAGGGCAGGGCCAAGCGCACAGCCACCAGCGCCAGCACGAACCAGCCGTACCAAGACATGGGCCAAAACCACCGCCGGCGGCGGAAAAGTTTCCTCACCCCAGTACCCCTTTGAAGCGGTTGGAGAGCACACGGGTGAATTCGGCGCCCACGAAGACGATCACCGAGGAGTAGTAAACCCACACCAAGAGCAGCACCAAGGAACCCGCGGCACCGTAGGCAGAGCCCACGGCGCTCTGGCCGAGGTAGAGGCCGATGAGGTGCTTGCCCACGGTAAAAAGGACCGCCGTGAGGACCCCTCCCGAAAGGGCGCTGCGCCAGTTCAATCGGGTGTCAGGCAGGTACTTGAAGAGGCAGGCGAACACCAGCGCGAAAAGTCCCAGGGAGACGACGAAGTTCACCACCTCCCACAGGGCAGCTCCCTCATCGAAGAGGAAGGAGAGGACCGCGCTCACCATCAGGGAAACCATTCCCAGAAAAGCCAGGGTGAACACCATGCCCATGGAGAGGAGGCGCTTCTTGACCCATGATGCCCAGCCTGATTTAGTCGGTTCCAGCGACGCGTTCCAGATGGTGTTGAGGGAGGACTGGAGTTGCGCGAACACCGTGCTGGCGGAGAAAAGCAGGGCCCCGATACCCAAGAAGCCCGCCACGTTGCCCAGTTGGCTCTCCCGGACGTTATCCACCACCGCGCGCACGGAAGCGCCCGCCTCGGCGCCCATGAGGGTCACCACCTGGGCCAGGAAGGCTTCCCGCATGTCGCCGCCGAGCCACCCCACCACGGCGAGCGTGATGAGCAAAAGCGGGGCGAGGGAGAGAGCAGTGTAAAAGGATAAGGCCGCTGCCAGCGTCATCACGTCGTGCCGGATGAATCCGGCTACGAAGCGTTTGAGGATTCTGCGAAAACTGCGTAGCGCTTCCATGCTTCGGTGATAAGCGTCTGCAACAGAATGGGCAAGTGATCAGGCCTGGGCGCCGTTCAGTCTAACTCTTGTCGCGCCCCAACCAATGGGTGACTTCCGCCCCCACGAAGAAAATCACGGCGGAGTAATAGAGCCAAAGCAGCAGGACCACCACGGACCCGGCGGCGCCATAGACCGAGCCCACCAAACCACGCCCAAGATAGAGGCCCAGCACGTACTTGCCCAGGCTGAAACCCAACGAAGTGGCGGCGCCGCCCCACAAGGCGTGTCGCCAGCGCACGGGGGCATCCGGCAGGTAGCGGAACAGGGCCGCGAAGCCCATCATGAAAATGGCCCACGTGACCGCGAAGTCACCCAGCTGCCACAATCCGGGAACGGCATGGAAGAAAAACGCAAAGGCGGTATGGGCCAGCAGTGAGAGAATGGCCGCCAGCACGAGCACGGCCACCATTCCCACCGAGAGCAACCTTTTATGGATCCACGGCATGATGCCCTTGGGGAGGTTGTCCACCGTCCCCCACACCACGTTCAGGGAGGCGTGCAGCTGGGCGAAGGCGCTACTGGCGGAAAAGGCCAGGGTCAGGAGTCCCAGCATGCCCGCCCAGCTGGCGGTGTGGGGCCGGGCGTTCACGTCTCCTAGGATGGCCCGCACGGCGGCGCTGGCTTCGTCGCCCATGAAACGGTCCACCTGAGTCATGAAGACCGCGGGCAGGTCGAACCCCACCCAGCCCACCAACCCGAGCACGATGAGCAGCGACGGGGCGATGGCCAGCGAAGTGTAAAAAGACAAAGCCGCCGCTTGGCCGAAAATGTCGTGTCGGTGGCAGCGGCTGGCCAAGGTGGGCAAGCCTTCACGGATAAAAAGACGCAAATCGGACATGGCCCTTTTTAACCCGGCCCAAAGAAAAAGGCCCCTGATAGGGGCCCTTTTCGCGTTGCTGGAAGGGCAATCAAGCCGCTTTTTTGTCCTTGGCTTTCTGGAAGGCGGTGATGTCCACCACGTTGCCACCGTGCTCGTTGGACGAGGTCACGCTGATGCCGCCTTTCTTGCTGGCCATCAGGTTGGCGTGGTTCAGGGCCTTCTGCTCTTTTTTCGTCAGCTTCTTCTTGGGACTACTCATGGAATCCTCCTTCGGATTGCTCCAGGGCTCACAAAACTTTTCGGCAGGAGAATGACAAAACCTGAGTTAACTCGTCAAAAATCCATGTTTACGGCTATTTGCGCCGTAGTCATGAATAAAACCAGGAGACAAAGCCGCGGGACTTCGTTACAAAAAACCCCTGCTTTCCTTCATGTCGGGGTGTAGCGCAGGGGTAGCGCACTTGCTTGGGGTGCAAGAGGTCGCAGGTTCAAGTCCTGTCACTCCGACCATTTTTTGGAAATAAATGAACCGTCCGCGAGGACGGTTTTTTTATGCCCGCCCCTCTGAAACGCAGTTGCGCACAGTTTGGCAAAAAGTCTTCAGCTCGAAGGGCTTGCGCAGATATCCGTCCACCTTCAACCCGTCATCTTCCCGCTCCCAACCGCTCACCACAACGATTTTGGAACGGCGCCAGGTGGGATGGGCACGCAGCTGGTGGACGAGCTCGATGCCGGGCAAATCGGGCAAGGATAAATCAAGGATGACCAGCTGGGCGGGAATGGGGGACTTCATGGCCTCCAGGGCCTGCCTGCCAGTGGAGCAACAGGCGGTCACTTTGAAACCTTCACGCGCCAAGGCCTGTTCATATAGGAACCGGACATCCGCGTTATCTTCCACGATCAGCACAGACTTGAGCGCCATTAAACCCTCCATTCGGGAAACCGGTTTGTACGGAGGGAAAGTCCTGATGTCAAAAAGCCACCACCTCCCCATTTCCCACTGGGGGAGAAGTGGGCCTCATCTTCGCGCAAGATGGATTCTGCGCTTTTTTAGGTTGAGATTCAGGAAGTTAGATAAGAAGTGGCGGATGTCAGGGTGTTCATAGACTCCTCATTCATGAGGAATTCCTTAAAGGTTCTTGGGGAAATCTTTTGACCATCTTCATCTCTGTCCAACTGTTCCCAAATCGAGCGAAGGGCCTTATTCCTCTCTTTATGAAGATTCTATTCACACTTTGCCTGCTCACTCCCCTCTTGGCGTCCGCGGTGGACTGGTCCAATCCCCGGGTCCGCTGCCCTGAAGAAGTGTTGCCCCAGGGGTTTGCGTGCCCTGATCTGAGCCAAGTGGAGAACGTGTTCAATGATTTCCCTGCGGACATGCCGGAGGCAGAACGGGACACCTGGCGATTGCGCCGGGCCAGTGACCTCAAGCTGTGCCAACACCGGGAAGTCCTGCGCCGGGAATCCGTGCGGGCCGGCAGCTTCACCCCGCTGCAGGTACAGATCGCTTGGATGGTGACCCAAGGAGGCGAGCAGGCCCCTGAGAAACTCGCGGCCGTGATGGAGGCAGCCCGCCGAACGCGCATGCCCCCGCACGTACTCCTGGGCGCGATCACGCAAGAGTCCCTCCTGGCAAACCTTGGCGTCTCACCTGACGGCGGCAACTACTCCTGTGGCATTGCTCAGCTCAACATCAGCGAGTGGTGCCAAGGACTCATGTCTCTGCCCGCAACCGAGCGCGCGCGTCTGGGCTGGCCCGCACTTTCCTGCGCCGGCGTGAGTTCGTCGTTGGTGGCGCCCTTCTACGCCATCGCGCGCACCCGTTTGAACGGGCGTCCCGCCTACCGCATCACCGCCTCCGACTTCGCGGGCATCGCGCTCGAGAATGTGGTGAGCGGTTTCCCCCCGGCCAGCGAGGCCACACAGGCCTTGCGCTACCAGGCCGTCACCTCGTTCATCCAGAACTGCCAGGATGTGAAGCTCGGCATTGCCTTCAAGGCCCAAGTGCTGCGCCACCTTTTCGACCGTCACGTGCCCGGGGCACTCAAGCGGGCCGAGACATACCCCCAAGGCCAAACCTTCGCGCGCAGCTGCGCTGAGCCCTACTCTTCTCCCTATTATCCCCTACACACGGGATGGTTACTCGCCGTAGCCGCCTACAACGCCGGCCCCAACGTGGCGAAGCTGGTGGAGCACTACTACCAAGTGCAAGGGGGAGTTTTCCCGGCCATGACCCCCACCGATCTTATCGAGGCCCTCCATTGGGGCGGTCGCCACCGCCCGGGCACCTTGCGCGTTTACTTCGAAGGACAAGACGGCGTGACCCGCTCACAGCCTTGGTACAAGAGCTGCGTGGTGCAGAGGCATGTGGCCCGCGTGGTCCAGCACGTCTCACAGGCGGGCGTGGCGCTAGCCGCACCCATCGAACTCGCGCCGTGCACCCAGAACTCCGTGCCTGCGTTCCGGCAAAACTCGAGTGGAGTGAAAGAGCCGACCCTCTGAGTTTTTACGGGGAGTTAGGTCGAGGAAAATCTCCCTTGACCTAAGAGGCCAAAAACACGAATCTTATCAACAGGTTGCACCCGTAGCTCAGTTGGATAGAGTATCAGCCTCCGAAGCTGAGGGTCGTGAGTTCGAGTCTCGCCGGGTGCGCCATTTTCATCCTCTCCCCTCAACTCCTCCTCACCCACTAACCGCATCCAAACGTCTGTCTACTCTTTAGACAGTACAGGTCATTTTTTCACGCCATGCGGGGAGTGACCCCAAAGTCGTTTCCCCTTTTCGCATAACCATGACGAAGACTGCCAAACGCATAAAGGAGATCTGCATGAAACTTTCATTGCTCGTTGCGAGCTTTCTACTCTCTTCAGCGGCTACCAGCGTATTCGCCGGTGAACAAAGGGTGTCCGGCCGGTTGGGCCAACTGAACTTGTTGATCGACGGCTCCGGGACCTCTTTTGGCGTTAACAACGTCCAAATCGACATGGCCACGATGAACCGCTACGAGATCGGTCAAGGCAATGGATACTTGCAGCTCAAGGATTCCCGCATCGATCGCACCATTTATGACGCCAATGGGGACCACATCCCCGTTACCATGTGCCACAAAGTGGGCTACGTGATGGGCGAAGACCTCGTCCTCGACGTTGGCCGCAGGTCCGTCATCGTGAGCGGCGATACCCTCAACCCCGCTCCCGCTAACTGGGTCAGCTCCGCCACGCCCTGGATTTCTGGCCACGTGCAAGTCCAGGTCTATTACCAGCAGATGGGCTACCACCAGTGCCCGAGCCCCATCGATGGCCAGATCCCCAACGGAGAACTCTCCCACATCGTCTTTGTGGCCGGGGAAGGCCAGATCCGTACTTCACGCTAATCATTCTTGGGGAGGTGGGGTCTCCACCTCCCATTCTTCCCCTTCAAGTAAGTCCACTGGTGCCCCGCCTCTCGCGGTGGGCTAAGCTAGTTTCCATCGCCGTTCAACCCTCTTTTGTCTAAGATTTGTTGGTTATCCACCAACACCCAAGGAGGGTTCTTGAGACATTCGACCGCCATCGCTTTCGCGCTGGCACTCGCCGCCACGTCCGCCGTGGCCCAGACCGCGCCCACGGCCCCAGCGGCTACCGCGCGTCCCAAAAACAAGGGCCTCATCGGCCACAGCATGGATAAAGACGGGCAGGGCGGCTTTTACGGCATGGCCGGCTGCGGCCTCGGGGCCGTGCTTTTCGGGGAAACCGAAAGCCGCTTGGGCCAAATCCTCGCCGCCACCACTAACGGTCTCTACGGCAACCAAACTTTTGGCATGTCCTCTGGCACTTCCCAGTGCGTGCCCGAGAAAGGCGAAAGCTCCGCCTCCGTCCGCCGCAACATGGAACTCTTCGTGGTCACCAACCGCGAGGCCCTCGCCAACGACGTGGTGAAAAGCCAGGGCGAAACCATCCTCGCCGTCTCCGAAATCATGGGTTGCAAGGACAGCGAGTACCTGGGTGCCAAGCTTCAGTCGCGCTACGAGCAAATCTTCGAGCCCGCGGCCCACGCCGACGTCGCCGGCCGCATGGTGGACACCGTCCTCACCGACCGCTACCTCTTCGAAAACTGCACCTTCAAGCAAGGACCCCAAGCATGAAAACCATCATCGCTACAGCACTGCTTCTTAGTGCCTCCGCTTTCGCCGCCAAACCCTACGGCACCGCCGGTTGCGGCCTGGGCAACATGGTCATCGGCAAAGGGGATCCCCAGATCCTCGCCGCCACCACCAACGGCACCGGCACCCAGACTTTCGGCATCTCCTCCGGCACGTCCAATTGCGTGACCGCCAGCGAGCAGACCGCCCGCATCCGCAACTTCATTGAGGCGAACTATGAAAGCTTGGTAACTGAGATGGCCAAAGGGCGCGGCGACTCCGTCACCACCCTGGCGTCCTTCTATGGTTGTAAATCGGACGTGTTCGCCAGCCAAATGCAGGGGAACTACGACATCGTTTCCCGTGCCGGCGGAAGCGCCACCCGGCTCATGGTGGGGATCAACACCCTCATGGAAGTCTCCCCCGAGCTCGATACCGCCTGCACGCGTGCTATTTAAGACACTCCGTTCTTGGCCCCCCCTTTGGGGGGCCCTTTTCCTCCTCTCCTCACCATCCTGGGCCCAAAACTGGCGGGATCCCCAATGGACCCGGCTGCTGCATTATCGGGATGGCCTCTTCGGCCTCGAATCTGAGGCGGACGGCCCGTCTTTCTTCCTGAGCCACGACGGTAAGCACTCGCCTGAGGCCGAGTTGAAGGCCCTCATAGCCTCGCTGTCGCTCCAGGAGCCCGACGAGGCGAAGAACGTCCACTGCCGTTTTCCGGCCCGCCTGCGGTGGCTCAGGGAACGGGGCCATACCGTGCCCCCCGCCCCGATCCCCTGTACAAAGCTCGAGGCGTTCCGCGCGCGCATGTCCGCACGTTCCGTCGCCGTCGTGTTTTCCTCATACTACTTGAACAATCCCGCTTCGAGCTTCGGGCACACCCTCATCCGACTGGGCAAGCACCCCGGAACCGACGCCGAAGACCGCACCGCCATGGAGCTCTTGGATACGGGCATCAACTACGGCGCCCTTACCGGCGATGCGGGACCGCTGCTCTATTCGTTGGGCGGCCTCACCGGATTTTTCATCGGGACCTTCGACGCCATCCCGTATTACTACAAAGTCCGGCTCTACAACGACTACGAGTCCCGCGACCTTTGGAGCTACCACCTCGACCTCAGCGAGGCGGAGACCACCATGTTGGTGGACCACCTCTGGGAGCTGGGTCACACCCACTTCGATTACTATTTCCTGAAGGAAAACTGCTCCTACCACGTGCTGGCGGCACTGGAGGCCGTGCGGCCGTCCCTGCGCTTGGTGGAGCGCCTCCCGAGGCTTTACACCATCCCCTCGGAGACGCTCAAGGCCCTGCACGCGGAGGGCCTGGTGCGAAAGACCAGCTTCCGCCCCTCCCCCGCCACCCAGTTCCAACATCAACTCGGGCTCCTGGATGCCGACGAACGCCAACAAGTGGAAGGATTAGTTTATGCCGGGAAGGCACCCTCCGCGCTCTCTCTCGACCGGCGCGCCCTGATCTACGACACCGCCCTCAGCTTGATCGACTTCAAGCACGCCAAGGAACTGGCCAAGCTGGACGGCAAAGGCCTTCCCATCAAAAAACCCATCCTGTTGGGCCGCTCGAAAATCCCGGTACGCAGCCCGGATCTGGATTTCTCGGCCAAAATGGAGCAGGCACCTCACCTGGGACACGGTCAAAAGAGGTTGATACTGGGAGCGGCACAACGGGACGGGCGCCAGTACATGGACGCCGAATGGCGTTTTGCCTTCCACGATCCGCTGGATAATGACACCGGTTATCCACCCCGCACCCGACTGGAAGTGATGAAGGCGGTGGGACGCACTGACGGCGTGAACCACCAGTTGCGGGAACTGCTGCTGGTCGATGCCTCCTCCCTGGGGCAATGGGACCAATTCAGCCGACCGCTCTCCTGGAAGGCCCGGCTGGGGCAATGGCAAACCCGTCATGATGGCGAGGATCTGACCAGTTGGGGCTTCACCGGTGGAGCGGGCTACGCGCGCCCCATTTCTCTCCTTACCCCCTTCGCCATGCTCCACGGGGAGGTTGCCCACGTCCCCGAGAAAGTCCACCGCGGAAAGTTCGCTTGGGGCGCGGACGCGGGCCTCTTGGCAGAGTTCACCCGCAGCTGGAAGTTCCAGTCCCTGCTGGAGTGGCGGGCCAAGCCCTGGGATGAGTCCCGCGTCGCCAACGAGCTGCGCTTTTCCAGCGCCGCTTACGGCTTGGGGGTATTCCACCATGCCTACCTGGTCGACGGAACCTCGGAAGCCGGCATAAAATCCCTTTTCTACTTCTGAGAGGCCCATGCGAAATCTCCTGTCGATCCTTTGCATTCTCACCTTCGCGAGCGGGTGCACCCACCTCTTCTACCAGCCCACGCCCTACCAGTATTTCGACCCATCGACACAAAAGATCCCTTACCAAGACGTGTATTTCCCCTCCCGCGATGGCACCTCCCTGCATGCCTGGTTTTTCCCCGCCAAGGACAAACCTCGTGGCACCATCGTGCACTTCCACGGCAATGCCCAGAACCTGAGTTCCCACTTCGTGGGTCTTCTCTGGGCCACCTTGCATGGATACAACTACTTCATTTTCGACTACCGCGGTTATGGCAAATCCGGTGGCACACCCTCGCCGGCCAAAGTGCACGAGGACGCGTTGGCGGCGCTGGATAAGGGGTATGAGTTTCACCGTACGCATGGGCGTGGTGTCTTCGTGGTCTACGGCCAAAGTCTGGGTTCAGTTGTTTCCCTCAGGGCCGTCCACGACTTCGGCCAGGACCGCGTGGACCTGCTGGTGCAGGACTCGGCCTTCTCCTCCTACCGGCAAACGGCCTTCCACATGTTGACCAACCGCTGGTTCACCTGGCCTTTCGCGCCGGCAGGCTGGCTGCTCGTCTCCGACTCCTATGCCACGACAGATCTGCTTCCACGCACCATCCTTCCCACCCTGGTGGTGGTGAATGCCCAGGACTCCATCACGCCCCCCAAGTTCGGTCGGCGCATCTACGACTCGATTTCATCCCCCCGGAAATGGTTCTGGCGGACCAGGGGGGGGCATATCGGGGTCTTCCACCATGAGGGTGGTCAGAAGTGGCGGCGCAAGTTCATCGCCCTGCTGGGATCACTCGGAAAATGAGGCTAACCCCTGGGCCCCAAAGGCTTTCCCATCATCGCTTAAAACCCAAAACCCCTTCGCTTTTTTGAATGATAGTTCGGGCCTGGACTTCCGTATAATGTCCAACAAGTGGGGAGTAGCCGCCTCCTGAGGGAGGACCACCGCCGTCAATACGGGCCACAGGCCCCGGCGCTGGTTGAAATGGCGAGACCATAGCTGACTTGCACGTGGAGTTGACTATGCCGCCCCGTCATTCCTTGGAAGGATTGCTCAAGACAACCCCCTTCATCCGGCAACATGTCGGGCACTTCGCCATCTATGGGGTGGGGTTCGCCCTGCTAGGTCTTGTCACGCCCCTGGCGACTCAATTAGTGGTGTCAAATCTGGCATTCACAGGCCTCGGGACGAGCCTCATGACCCTGACCCTCCTCACCCTGGGGGGACTCACCCTGATGCAGGCTTGCCGTTACGGCCAGCTCCTGCTGGTGGAGTACATGGAAAGGCACTTCATCCATGGCCACGCGGGCCTTTTCCGGAACAGACCGCCTAACGACAAGGTCATCTTCTTCGAGCTGGCGCTGATTCCCAAGGTCCTGGGCAAATGGGCCATCGACGGGTTCGAGATCCTGCTCACTCTGGCCGTGGGTACCCTGGCGCTCCTGGCTTATCACCCGGTCTTCGCCGCCCTTTCCCTAGGCGTCTGGCTGACACTCTATGCGGTTTACCACCTGGGAGAGCGGGGGCTGGCCACGGCCCTTGAGGAGTCTGGGCGTAAATACTCCACGTGGTTTTCCCTCGAGCGGGGTGAAAAAAACGATGCGTTGGAATGGCTGGGGGCGCGGGACGCGCATTTCAGGATCCTGAAGCGCCAGATCCTCCTCCTTATGGCCGTCCAGGTGATCGGCGCTGTGGTTCTGCTGGCGGGGGGGGCTTGGTTGTTCTCGGTGAATCAACTGAGCCTGGGCCAATTCGTGGCAGTGGAACTCATCGGCGGCAACGTGTTCGTGGCCCTCGGCAAACTTTCGAAATTCATGGAGACCCACTATTCACTCCAGACCTCGCTGACCAAAATCGATCACGCCTTGGAGGGCGGCCATGAGTAAAGTGCTCTCCCCCCCGACTTGGTTAGACAAATGGTCCAGAATCGTCGGCGTGCTGTTTGTGGCCGCGGCCCTTTCCCTCTTCCTGCCTTGGCGCCAGTTCGCCCCCGGCGAAGGCCAAGTCGTGGGACTGGATCCCAATGACCGGTTCCAGGAATTGCACGCGCCTGTTTCTGGGTTCATCCAGCGCTGGTATGTCCGGGAAGGGAGCTTCGTGAGGAAGGGGGACAGGCTCGTGACCCTATCGGACACGGACGTCTCCTTGGTGGACCGCCTGGCGGCCGAGGAACGGGCGGCGCAACGGTCGGTGGAAGCCGCCGAACTCGCGCTTGAGACGGGGAAAATTAACCTGCATCGCCAACGCCAGTTGTTCGAAGAGGGGCTGGCCGCCCGCAAAGACTGGGAAAAAGAGCGGATTTCCGTCTCCAAGCTGGAGATGGAGCTGGCCAAGGCCCGGGCGGAATTGCTCAAGGTTCAAAGCGGGGTTTCCCGCCAATCCACACAAACCATCGTAGCCCCCCGAGATGGCCAGGTCGTGCGCGTACGCCACGGAGAGGGCGGCCAAGTGGTCAAGCAGGGCGACGCCTTGTTGGTGCTGGCGCCGGTGGTGGGTAAAATGGCGGTGGAGATGTGGGTGGATGCCAACGCTGCTACCCTGGTGAAGGAAGGCAATCCCGCACGGCTCGAGTTTGCCGGTTGGCCGGCGATTCAGATCCCCGGCTGGCCGTCCCTGGCCCTCGGCACGTTTCCCGCCAAAGTGTCTCTGGTGGACGCCGTGGCCTCCAAAGGGGGCAAATTCCGCGTGCTGCTCGTCCCCGACGGGGAATGGCCTTCCGCCACTTTCTTACGTCAAGGAGTGAGGGCCAGTGGCTTCCTGGTCATGGACCAGGTGACGCTAGGCTGGGAGATCTGGCGTCACTTCAACGGCTTCCCCCTTGGGGCAGAACTCGCCGCAGACGAGGCCACCCGCCTCATCCAAGGAGACGACAAATGATTGTCCTCTTGGCTCTCAAGGCTGCTTTGGCCGGTCCCCTCGGGTGGGAGGAAGTCCGGCGTGATGTCGTCAGTAACATGCCCGAGATCCTGGCGGCGCGGGAGAAGATCCTCGCCGCCCAGGAAGCCTTGCGCTCCCAGGAGGGGAGTTTCGACCACAAACTGAAGTTCGACGCCCGCCAGCCCACCGACTCGCCTCGTTCGAACCGCTTTTGGGAAGCCAAAGTGGAGCGAGAACTTCCATTTTCGGGGATTGAGGTCTTCGCGGGGCAACGCCAGGGCGCGGGCACCTACGCCACCTATGAGGGTAAATCCGCAACCAGCGCCGTAGGCGAAGTGTTTGCGGGCTTTGAGATCCCCCTGCTGCGGGACCGGGCCATGGATGGGTTGAGGCTTGACCGGGAGGTCGCGCGCATCGGTGTCGGTCTTGCTCGCCACGAGCGGGACCAGAAGGAGCTGGAAGTCCTGCTGAAGTCCGGTTCCGCTTACTGGAAGTGGGTCGTGACAGGTCAGAAACTGAGAATCGTCGAGGCTTGGCTGGCCAAGGCCGAGGAACGCCAGCGATGGCTCGAGAGAAAATGGAAGGCGGGAGACGTAGGTGCCATCAAGGTCCGCGATAACAACCGCTCACTCTCCAAGCGCCGTTCTGAGCTCGTCAAGGCCAGGAGGGAACACGAAGTGGCGCGCGCGGAACTCGCACTGTACGCGCCCTCCCTTTCCCTCTCCCCCGACCGCCTGCCCACGGATTTCCCCTCCCTCCCGGCCCCTGGGCCCGCGAAGTCCACGGCAGGGTTAGAACGCTTCCCCGCCATCCGTATCATTGATGCCCAGCTGGAGGCCCTCAGCAGGGAATCGGACTTCGCCCGTGTCCAGCTTCTCCCCCGTTTGAATCTCGGCTTGGAAGGAGCGCGCGATCTTGATGGGCCTCCTCCAGGAAAAACCGAGGAGGCGCAACTGCGCGTGGCCATCAAGTTCGAGTTGCCACTGGAGAACCGCAAGGCCGAGGGGAAAAGTGGTGAGCTCGCCCATAAGAAAGCCGCGCTGGGGCTGCGCCGTGAATGGCTCCAACGGGAGTGGCGCACACGCGTCGAGCAAAATGCGCAGACAGCTTCAACGCTGGACGAGCAGCTGGAATGGCTGATCAAGGAACTCGAAGATACCGCCGCCATGGCAAGGGCGGAGGAGAGGCGGCTGCTCATGGGAGCCGGAGACGTGTTTTTCGTCAACGTCAGGGAACAGGATGAAGCCGAGGCAAACCTACGCTTGCTGGAAACCCGAGGCTTGCGCGCCTTGGCCAGCCTGGAGCGCCAATTCCTGGATGGAACACTCATCGTGAGTTGGAAAAACGTTCCCTAAACCACTAAGGAGAAATCACTATGAAAGCCTGGAGCTTGCTCATCTGCCTTATGCTTGCTGGATGCGCCCACCGCGCGGGCTTGGAAGAGAAAGTCCACCGTATGGACGCCAAGACGATCGAGGAGGTCAAGACGGATGCGGAGAAGGTCCTCGAAGCCCACCCCGAGCTAGCATCTGAACTCAAAGCGCGTTTGAGGACGTCCCTCAACGAGGGGCTCAAGCGACACAAGGCCCTGAAAGAGAAGGAAAGCCGCGTTCTGCAGCTCATGTTGCGTCAGACGATCGATGGTGGAACCAGTCTTGGACCGGCAGAACTCCTGAAGGGAGTTTATGCCGAGAAGGCGGCCAACATCACGGCTTTGGTTCGGGAGATTCAGGAGCACACGCGGGGTATCGAAGGGCAAGCCCCGCTTCTCATGGAGATGGGCCAGCTCATAAGAGAGATTCGGTGATAGGAAGATCCTAAGGGACGACAATAAGCCTCCTTCGGAGGAGGCTTATTGCCGTTGACCGTGGAAGGTTTCGGTTCGAGGTATTACTACTCAGAGCCTCTCAGGGGAGGCGCTCAGTCCTGATCCTGGTCTTACGGAGGGTGGTGGTGCCCCGGGCACATCGGGGCTTGAACCACATGGCCACATAAAGCACACGTGTAGGGTCTTTGCACTCCCCTAACGCGAGTTCGATGCCAGAACTCTTCAGTGTACACTGCACCGAGCGCTCCACCGCCAGGGTCGCGAGCTTGGCTAGCGCCAAATCCCGTGTCCTCGGAAGTAAGACCTCCCGCTGGGACGGGGAACAACTGACCGGGTAGTCCGGGAGGTCGCGCCCGTAGCGCTCAGGACTGCCGGTCTGGCTGTACTCGAGGTCCGTGGGATCCACTTGGGCCAGGGCGCCGAGGCTCGACACCAGAGTCAGAATTCCAAGCAGGGCTTTCATTTCTTGTTCTCCTAGTTGCGACGGCGGCTGCGGTAGATTTTGGTGCGGTAGATGGACGTGGTCCCGGCCCGGCAGTTGAAGTCGTAGTCCATGATCACGCGCAGTCTGTGCTCGGCGGTGAGGCAGGTGCCCTCGGACGTCCGGATGCTGGCACTGTCCAGGGTGCAGGTGGCGCTGCGCTGGATGGCCAGCTCGGCCAGCTTGGCCTCGGCCAGGGTACGGCTGATCGGGTGGAGCACCACGATTTGTTCTTCACGCGGGCAGGCGGGACCCCGGGGGGGCTCAGTAGACGGCCGCCAAGGAGGATCCTGGGGGAACTCCCAAGGTTCCGGGTAAGGGGTCTGGGCGAAAGCCGCACCGGCGAAAAGCATGAAGAAGGCAAGCAGGGTTTTCATTTCATATTCTCCTAAAATGTCTCACTGACGACGTGAAGAGGTGATGCGAGTACGAGTGATTCTGGTGCGCCGGGGATAGCAGGTGGGCTCGAGCTGCAGACTCACGATCAGGCGGACGCTGGCGCCGGCGCAATCGGCGAAGGAGCGCTCAAGGCCCAGGTCGGTGATCTCGCACAGCACGTTGCGATCGACTTCCAACTCGTCCAACTTGGCGCGGACTACTCGCTCGGTGAGCGGCAAGAACTCGGCCCTTGCGCGGCGGACGCAGGCGATGTTGGCCTGGGCGGCGCGAACGGCTTCATCCCAAGGGCGGTTCAGGTCGGTCTCGACGCGGCCGAGATGGTCTTCACCGGGAGTGGGTTGGGCGAACGCGGACAGGCTGGACAGGGCGAGCAGGACGATGAGCGACTTCATGGATGCCTCCTGGGGTTGGGTCTTTATATGGATATCTAATGGGCGGGGGGCGCGCGTCCATGCTCGCTGGGCGAGTGATGGGGCCAGCTTGTCACCGGTGTAGGGAGTTGATCCCTGACAGAAAACCGAAAACCCACTGGGATTGAGGAGCGATCCGATGGCCAGTGGGGCGGTTCTCGTCTGGAGTAGGCTGGCTGGGCGATCCGCCGCCCGCCCCCACGCCCTTACACCGGGTGTACCGGCCGGTTGAGACCCAATGCTTTGCGACAAAGGCTTCAGGGCGTGGAAGGGAAGTTAATTCTTTGAATAGAGATGGCGTCGACTTGGCTACGAAATGCGATTCGTGAGCTCAAAGAAGTGTACCAAGGGCCGTAAGCTATGAAGATTATGGCGAAATGCTAGGCGGTAATGGGACGGTAGCAAGCGGAGACCACGCGATGGCCAGCTTCCGCCAGCTGGGCGGGATCGGGTGTGGTGGAAGGCTCAATGCTCTCCAGCACATTCACCTCCAATTCCACGCTGTCTTGCTGGAAGAGTCTCCAGATGTGGGGACCGAAGTCCATGTCGCCGTACCAGCAGACCGTGTCGCGGTTTTTGGCGTTGAAGAGCTCACCGGAGACGGAGCGATAGTTGAGGCACAGGGGCTGTACCCGCACGCCTGCGTCGATGGCAGCTTGGAAAAGGGGACGGCGGAAGCGCAACACGCCGGAAGCGTCGGTACTGGTGCCTTCGGGGAAGATGGTCACGAGGCCACCTTGTCTCAGGACGCGGGCGATGTCCTGCACTTCCTCAGAGAGATTGTCACGGCTGCGCCTTTCCACAAACAGGCATCCCGCGGCCTTGGCGATATGGCCTAAGAAGGGAGTGTCGCGCACTTCCACCGACGTGACGAAGCTGGTAGGCATCACCGCGCCCATGGCGAGGACGTCCAAGTAGGAAAGGTGGTTAGCCACGACCAGGGTGCCTTCGCCGGGCCTGGGTAGCTCCCCCTCCACGCGCACCTTGACGCCCATGAACCACAGGCAGAAACGGGCGTGGCGGGAGGAGATCCGGTTGAGCAAGCGTTGGCCATGTCCCGGGAGCGCAGCGGTTAGCGCCAACGCAGGCAAGGCGCAGGAGAAGTAGCTCACGGCCGTGGCGCCGAACAGCGCCGCCTTGGCGTGCGCCGGCAGCTTCACGCTGGTACCGCCCCTTGGAAGTAGCGGCGGGCGTAGGACGGGGACACGTTGGCCAAGTCCAACACCGTGAGGAAGTCGATGCAGGCGAAGGGCTCATCAAAAGCGGGAGCGCCGTGCACGCGGGCGCCGGCGCCAAGGTAGCTGCGCAACAGAGGCGGCAGATGATTTTTCTCTTCTCCCGTGAGCAGGTAGGGCTCGTCCCAGTCGATGCCCATGTCGTAGTTCGGCGTGGGGCTGATGCCGAAGGAGTCCTCCACCATTCCCTCGAGGGCAAGATGGGCGCACAGTCCCGCCGCCACTTTCTTGCAGGTGGTTTTCACGCTGGAGCAACCGAAGAGCTGATTGGCCCCGGTCAGCCGGGCGTACTCGCCAATGCCCTTCCACAAGAGGTCGATGACGGCGCCGTTCCTGTGGTCGGGATGGATGCAGGCCCGGCCGAGCTCGAGCTTCACGCCCGGGGAGGCCAGGAACTTATTGAGGGTGAACTCGCCCTGGGAGTAGAAGCGGTCGGTCCATTCGGAAGAAAGCATGCGGTACGTGCCCACCAGACGGCCATCCCCCTTGTCCTCGATCACCAGGTGGTCGCAGACCAGATCGAATTCATCCACGTCCAGATCACCGGTCTCCACGCCTTCCTCACCCAGGAAGATCCCGTGGCGCAAGCGGCAGATCTCCTCCAGCTCGGCGGCGCCGGTGGCGGTTTTAAGGCGGTAGCGGCTGGTCTCGATCACCACCAAATGATGGGGGCGGTACCGGTTGAGGTCGATGGGGCTCTGGGTTTGCAACAATCCGGCGGCGTTCATGGCCTCTCCTTGGTGACGTGATGGCGGAGGTCCTCCATCCCATCCAGGTGGGCGAGGAAGCGGGCGAGCATTTGGGGACGGCTGGTGAGCGAGGCGGTCTCCACCCACTCGCGGGTGGTGTGCATGTCGCCACCCACGGCACCGAGGCCGTCGAGGCCCGCGTTGGCGGTGGTGGCGAAGTGGTTCACGTCTGCGGCGCCGCCGGCATGGGCGAGCCCCACCGCCCGGCCTTCCAGCGCGGGGCCGTGCTCGGCGTAGGCCGCGGCCAAGAGACGAGCGGCGTGGGTCTCTCCCATGGGAGGGCAGTCGTCTTCCAGCTCCACTTGCACCTTGCAGGTCTGGCCCGTGACCGAGCATGCCAGCTTGGGACGGGTGAGTTCGTCCATCAGGCGGGTATGCAGGAGGTCACGAGAGACGAAACTAGGGAAGCGAGCGTCGATTTTGGCTTCGACTTTCCCGCAAACGACGTTGTAGTGGCCGGTGCCGGCGGAGAGGCTGCCCACATTGAGTCGCACTTTGGCGGCCTCGTCGTTAAGGAAATGAAGCGCTCCCAGGGAGAGCGCGAATTCATGGAAGGCGTTCAGGTGGGGCGAACCGAAGCGGCCGGCGTGGGCGGGGATGCCCTCCACTTGGACCTTGTACCACCGATTGCCGTTACGGGAGCCGATCAAGCTCCCGTCCGGCAAGGCGGGCTCGAATCCCAAGTTCAAAAGGGAGCTCGTGCCCAGTTGGTTGAACAGGGGCAGGAAGCCGGCGGAGCCTCCCTCTTCGTTGGGAGAAATCACCACCTGGAGGTTGCGGCGAGGTTTGCCACCTTGGGCGAAGTAGCGGCGCAGGCCGGAAAGCATGACGACTAGACCAGCTTTGTTATCAATGATGCCGGGGCCGGTGGCGCGTCCGTTTTCGCGGTCGTGGTGGAAGCCGTGGACGCTGCTGGGCCCCAGGACGGTGTCGGCGTGGCCGATCAAGGTCAAGGTTTCGTCAAGGACGCCCGGACGAAAGGCCAGAAGGAGATCACCGGAGGTATGGGTGGGGTTAGGGACCCGACGCACGTCGAAGCCCAGGGCGGAGAGCTTCCGGGCCAACAGCGTTTGAACGGCGTTCACGCCCTCAACGCGGGTGGTGCGTGAGTCCATCCCGACCAGAGTCTCAAGCAGGCTGAGCTCGTCGTAAAGGGGTTCCATGGGCGTCATTTGACCACAGAACCGCGCGAGGGCGGGTTCAGCCCCTGCCAGGGTTTTGCCAAGATCTTGTGAACCCCTTCCCCTCCACGCGCTCCTGCCCCAAGCTTGGCGTGGGGGGACGCATGGAAACGGTTTTCCACACTGCCGACGGTTTTTTCTCGGCCCTGACCGGGGCCTTGCGGACCTCCCGCCATTCCATCACCTGCGAATCCTACATTTTCGAGAAGGATGCCCTCGGGCGGCGCATGCTGCGCGAACTGATCCGGGCCGCCGCCAGGGGAGTGAGCGTTCGCCTGGTGGGAGAAAGTGATATCATCGCCCGGCACGGGCGCGCGCTCGCCACGCTCCCCTTCTGGCGCATGGTCAGCTACTGGATCTGAGGACGGACCCATGAAGGATTTCCCCGAGTACCAAATGGTGAGGCGGCTCGCCGGCATGGACCACCCGCTCATGCGGGTGCACGAGCTGGCGCAGGTGGAAGTGGAGGGCGACCGCTATCCCGTGGTCGGCGTCACCATCGGCTCCGAAGATCCCCAGGCACCGACCCTGGGCATCTTCGGCGGCGTGCACGGCCTGGAGAAGGTCGGCACCCACGTGGTCCTCGCCTTCCTCAAGAGCATCCTCAAACAATTGGAGTGGGACAAGGACCTGGGCCGGGTGATGGAAAACTCTCGCATCATCTCCATCCCATTGGTAAACCCCGGCGGCATGTCCCGCAACACCCGCTGCAACCCCAACGGCGTGGATCTCATGCGCAATGGCCCCACTGAGTGCGTGTACGAGGCCAAGCCCACGCCGCTGGTCTCCGGCCACCGAATCAGTCCGCGCCTCCCTTGGTACCGCGGCCCCGCAGGCGCGCCCATGGAGACCGAGGCCCAGGCCCTGGTGGATTTCGTGCGCGAGCACACCTTCCAATCCCGCACGGCTCTGACCATCGACGTGCACTCCGGCTTTGGCATGAAGGACCGGTTGTGGTTTCCCTACTCCAAGACCGCCACGCCCTTTCCCGGACACGGACAAGTGCAAAAGCTCAAGGACCTGCTGGACGCCACCCTCCCCCACCACGTCTACGTGGTGGAACCACAGCACGCCTCCTACTTCATCCAGGGTGACCTGTGGGACCACCTCTACGACCTCCACCAAGAAGGTCCCGCCCAAGAAGGTCGCACCTACATTCCGTGGTGCTTGGAGATGGGGTCCTGGACATGGGTGAAGAAGAACCCCCGCCAGATCTTCAGCCTGGACGGTCTCTTCAACACCTACAAACCCCACCGCTACGGGCGGGTCATGCGCCGGCACATGCTGATGCTGGAGTTCCTGCATCGGGCGGTGCGGAATCCGGAGGCATGGGCCTAAGCTCACCACTCCCCCCACACGGCCTAGACACGGCTTCGACCGGCCAGACACCCCTCCCGACAAAGCTTACGCTGCCGGGAGGGAGAAAACATGCATCCATCCTGGCGCGCGGAGAAAGACAGCATGGGGGAAATCATGGTGCCCGCCAACCGGCTGTGGGGGGCGCAAACCCAGCGCTCCCTGGAGAATTTCAACATCTCCCACGAAAGGATGCCGGTGGAAGTGGTGTCCGCCCTGCTGCTGCTCAAGAAAGCGGCTGCTTTGGTGAATGGGCGGGCCGGCCGCCTGCCCCGCGATATCTCAACCGCCGTGGTTGCGGCCGCGGACGAGGCGATGACCGGGCGACACAACGTCGAGTTTCCCTTGGGGGTTTGGCAAACCGGCAGCGGTACCCAGACGCACATGAATGTGAACGAGGTGCTGGCCAACCGAGCCAGCGAAATCCTCGGTGGGGGCCGGGGTTCCCGACGACTGGTGCACCCCAACGACCACGTGAACCTCGGGCAAAGTTCCAATGACGTGTTCCCCAGCGCACTCAACATCGCCGCCGTGCTTATGCTGGAAGACACCGTCATCCCAGCGCTGGAGGCCCTTGAGGGCGCCCTGGCCGCCAAGGCCCGCCACTTCATGCGTCACTTCAAAATCGGACGCACCCACCTCATGGACGCGACACCCATGACCCTGGGGCAGGAGTTCTCGGGCTACGCCGCCCAACTTGAACTGGCGTTGGGGAACCTGCGGCTCGTGCTGCCCGGACTCCACGAGCTGGCCTTGGGCGGAACCGCCGTGGGCACGGGTCTGAATGCCCCTGAGGGTTTCGCCGCAGCTTGCTTGGAGGAGCTGCAGCGCCTGACCGGGCGCAAGTTCCGGGAGTCTCCCAACAAGTTCCGTTCCCTGGCCTCACAAGACGAGTTGGTCTTCGCCCATGGTGCCCTGAAGTCCACGGCGGCTGCGCTCTTCAAAATCGCCAATGACCTGCGCCTGTTGGGCTCGGGACCCAGGGCGGGTTTGTCCGAGATCATCTTGCCTTCCAACGAACCGGGCTCCTCCATCATGCCCGGCAAGGTGAACCCCACTCAATGCGAAGCCATGGCCATGGCGTGCGCGCAGGTGTTCGGTAACGATGTGACTATAAACATTGCGGGAGCATCGGGAGCGCTGGAACTCAACGCCTACCGGCCCCTGCTGGCCCATGCCTTCATGCAGTCTTCGCGTTTGCTGTCAGACGCCAGCCGCTGTTTTCGCATCCACTGCGTGGATGGCATCCGCCCCAACGAAGCGCGCCTGCGGGAGAATCTGGATAAGTCGCTCATGCTGGTGACGGCCTTGGCCCCGCGGCTCGGATATGACAAGGCCGCCCTGATCGCTAAAACCGCCCATGACACCGGCACGAGCCTCCGTGAAGCGGCCCTGGCCCTAGGACTGGCCAACGCGGAGGACTTGGATGAGTGGCTGCGCCCGGAGGAGATGGTTCCTAGCCTAGAAGCCCGTGAGGAACCAAAAACCCAGGTTAAAGCCCACGTGCACCAGGATCGCGCCCCCCAGTGAGCCCCGGCGCCACACCACCATGCCGCAAGCGAGTCCCAGTCCGAGAGTATACAGCGCCTGGTAGAAAAGGAATCCATGCCACTCTTGGGGCACCCACCAGCCCGGATGCCAGTGCGCATAGGAGAAGAGCAGGCTGGTGAGCACCAGCGCTCCCGCGTCCCCCGCCCACCTGCGCGCCGGCTGCCACAGGAAGAAGCGGAAAATGGCTTCTTCCAACGCCGGCCCGAGCAACAGGAAGGTCAACAGCCCAGGCCCTGTGTGTAGGTCGAAAGGCATGGGGAAATTCTCCCAACGCGCGCCCAACGCCGCTAAGGCGCCGGCGACGGTGGCGAGTCCGGCCAGGCCCCAGAGTACACGGGGCACATGCCAAGGGCGACGGAGCGCCTTATGGTAGCGCACGAAGGCCACCGCCACGAAGATGGCCTCAAGGACGTACGTGCTCCAGCCGCCAAACGAGTCTAGCCATGGCGTGGCCCCGAAGCGCAGCAGCAGATACGTGAGAACGAAGAACAGGTCCATGGCCCATTTTCCGACGGGTGGACTTGTCCGTAAAGGGAAAGGTCAGTGGCAGTCCGGCGGGCCCTCTTCGCCGAAATAGTATACGCCGGCCTCAGGCCCATTCTCGCTGAAGGTCGTCTTGGCGCCATCGGCCCCGGCCTGCGCCCCAGCGGATGCGGGAGCGCCGTAGATCCGCTGCAACAGCTGCCGATCACCCAGCGAGTACAATTCAGCCACGAAGAATGGATTATAACCGGCCACACCCACGCGGTTGCGCCATACGTTGCCCGGGGTTGTCACGGAGAAGAACTCTTCACCTGCTCGCGTGCGGCCCTGGCTAAAGAACTGTGGCCACGTCCCGAGTTCCACCAAAGTGCGGGCCAGCGCCTCGTCCACGGCGAATCCATAGTGCATGACCGAACCCAGATCGTAGGAGGTGGCGATGCGCTGGCGGCTTCGCGGGTAGCGGCGCAGCTGGGCATTGTCTTGGACGGTGCTGGAAGCGACCACCGCCCGCCGGATCAGCTCGGGCGCATCAGGGTGCGAGTGCTCATGTAAGAGCCCCAAGAGGTGCCCCAACTCATGCAGGACTACCCGGCGCACGTTGCGGCACATGTACTCGGAAAAAGTTGGGTGGTTGGAGATGTATTCCGGAATCACCACCATCATCCGTTCCAAACGGAACATGCCGTTGCCGAGGTGGGACCATCCGGCACGAGTGTCGTCCTGGCGTTTAATCTCCATGTGGACGTCGGCGCGCACGCGGGGGCCGGCTTCCACATAAGAGAAACGCAGGGGAACCACCGCCTCCAGCTCACGGGTGAGGAAGCGCAGGCAGGCCATGTCATTCCCGCGGGCGTTTTCCACCGCGATAGTGATGGTGGAGTTGCGGGCCCAGTGGCCGCTGCCCAACGCCAGCCCGGCCTGCGCCGTGGAAGCGAGAATGACAGAGGTTAAGAGGGTAGCCACAAGGCTCTTCATGCCGCGGTTATAGGACGCGTTTTGCGGGCTGACTCCGCGGGTGAAAAATTTTCACGGGACGGTAAGACTTTGTTAACCGCGATCGCGGCCTAGGAACTCGTGCTGTCGACGTGGTTCCAGCGCTCCCGGGTTGAACACGCCTTCAGGGTCATGGGTGAGCTTCATGCCCTTCAACAACGCCTCCCCTCCTGCCCCCAGCTCCTTGGCGAGCCAGGGCAGGTGCTCAGTTCCCACCGCGTGGTGGTGGCTGAGGGTGCCACCGGCCCGCACGATGGCGTCAGTGACCCGACCTTTGATACGGTAGTAGCGCTCCAAGGGCGCGTCGCCTCCCTGGATGCCCCAGGTGAAGTACAAGCAACCACCCGTGGTATAAGTATGGGAGAGGTGGCAGCCCACGTACATGGGGAGTCCCTCCGAAACTCCGCACGCCTCCACTTCCGCCACCACCGCCCGGTGCAGGTCGAGGAGCCTGGCCCACGGTGCGGAAGTCTCGGCCACGTCGGCGACACCGCCATAATCCATGATGTAGTCGCGCAAATAGGGAGTGTTGTACTTGTCCTTGGACCAAGCGTCCCCAATGGATCCGCCCAGGGGGAAACCTCCGTGGCGGCGGAAGATCCGCGAGGCACGCTTCATGCTGTGGGACGTTTCGTCCCCGTGCCCCTCGAAGCCCACCACCATGATGCAGGGTCGGGTGTAGCCGAGGTTCTTCAGCAGCTGCTTGACTGGCCATTCCGCCACACGGGCCTGGAGAGGCTTCTTGGATTTAAGGTGGAAGGCGAGTTCTGTCTCCCCCTCGTCCTGCAAACGCACCAACGATGGTTTCACGCCCTCCGCGTAACAAGCGCGCACGGAAGCCAGTGCGGGTTCGAAGGAGCGGAAGAGGAAACCCACGTAGCGCTTGGTTGGGGGAGTGGGGTGCACGCGCATCCAGGCGCGGGTGATCACGCCGTAGGCGCCTTCGCTGCCGATAAAGGCGCGTCCCACGTCGGGGCCTGCGGACGTGGCTGGGAACGGGCGCATTTCCAAAGTGTGGGCGGGCGTAACCGCGTGCAGGGAGACCACCATGTCCTCGATGCGGCCATAGGCGTCCGACTGCATGCCAGCGGAGCGGGTGGCGATCCAGCCGCCCAACGTGGAAAACTCGAAGGAATCAGGGAAGTGCCCGAGCGAAAAACCTTTCTCGCCCAGTTGCTTCTCGAGCACCGGCCCCACAGCCCCCGCCTCGAGCAAGGCGAGGTTGGACTCGAGGTCAAGCTGCAGGAGCTTGTCCATCCCGCGCATGTCCAGGGAGAGCACGGGGCGGCCCTTGGCCTCCGGCTTCACTTCCAGGGCGTTCACGATGTTAGTGCCGCCCCCGAAGGGTATCACGTGCAGGTTCTCCCGCACCGCCCAGTCCACCAACGCGCGCACATGCTCATGGGACGCCGGCCAAGCCACCACGTCCGGTGCGGAGTCCACGCGGCCCTGGCGCGCGCGCCACAGGTCCGGGAAGCTTTTGCCGAACGCATGGACCAGTCTTTGGTAGGGGTCAATGCTGGCGCGGCCCTGCCCCAAGAGGCTTTCCAGTGCGCGCACGGTAGCCGCAGGGTCGGACAAACGGTTGTCGGGCAACTTCACCTTCGCCAGGTCCACCGGCGCCTGGAACTGTTCCTGCTGCATGCCCAGCTTGCGCTTCACGAAAGGCCACAGCTCCGGCTTCTCGGCCATGGGAAATGTCACTTGCGGGTGGCCCCAGCCCTGCCACTTCATGGCAGGAGGCGCTTCGAAGGCTTTGCTCATGGATGGGTTTTACTACGCGCGCTCGAGCACGGAAAGCAGTTCCACGTGGGGCGTGTGGGGGAACATGTCCAACGGCGTGAGGTGCGCGACTTTCCAGCCGTTTTGCGCGAAATCCTTCACGTCACGGGCCCAGGTGGCGGGTTCGCAGGACACGTACACGATGGTCCGGAGGTTATCCAAGTATTTGAAGATCCCCCGGCGCTTCTCGATGCCTTCCCGCGGGGGGTCCACGAGCAAGATCTTGGCGTGGGGTTGGCGCTTGGCGAGCTGTTGCCAGACGCCTTTATCGTTCATGTCGATCTCCATCACCCGCACGCCCGGCAGCGCCTTGGCCGTGAGCTCCTGGATGGCGCTGCCGCGCACTTCCGCCGCCACGATGTTGCTGAAGCCCGCCTGGGAGAGGGCCTCGGTGAAATTGCCCGAGCCACAGAAGGCCTCGAGCACCGGGAAATCCTTGCGGGCTTCTCGTAAGCTCTCCAGTATCCACTGCTTCATACGGGCGTTTTGAGCGCTGTTGCCCTGGCGGAAAGGACGCCTCCGGTTCAACACCACTTCGCCGGCCGATTGCATGTCGTCCACGTCCAGATAGTTCCAGGGGAAGCCTTCCGAAGGCCTCCAGTCCGCGCGCGGCAGGGAGGAGCGTAGCTCTTTGAGCAGGTCTCTCAACGGTGGGTTCAAGATCTGGCAGTCCTCAATAGGGGCCAGGGTATTGGTCCCCTCGCTGACGTAGCCAAGCTGCTGGCCATCCGTCTTGAACTGGGCGCGGTTGCGATAACCATAAACCTCCGGTGACGGGATCAGCGGGCGGCGCACCCCCACCGCGATGCCATTTTTCTCCAGGAGGAAAGTGACCCGTTGTTCCTTGGCCTTGACCTGGGCCTCGTAAGAGACGCCCATCCAAGGGCAGCCGCCACACTTTCCCGCTTCCTCCCCGCGGTGAGGACACGGGGCCTCCACGCGCTCGGGGGCCAGCGTCACGAGCTCGGCCACCTGGGCGTTAGCGTAACTTTGGGCGTTCTCCTCCACGCGAAAGGTTCCGGCGTCCCCGGGCCAGGTGCCACGGGCGAAGAACACGCGGCCGTCCGGGTGGTCAACCACGCCGTGCCCTTTGTGGGAGAGCGCCCGCACGGTGGCCTGGAACTCAACCATGGAGGCCCATGCCTTGGAGGGCACGCAGGTAACGAGAGCGGAAGGTGGACACGGGCATCTTCACGCGGGTCTGGAAGGCCGCGTCCTGCACCAGCTTGAGTTCCTTGGCCGACCAACACTCCTGCACGTGGCGCATGTCCCGGCCCATGGCCTCCTGGAAGCCATGGAAGGCGCGCGCGTAGCCCCAGGTATCGCCTTTGAGGCGTTTCCACCCGTCGGCGAGTTCGAGAGCGACCTCGGCCTTCTCGCGCAGGGACAGCAAGGGCGTCTTGGCGATGAGCGCCCCCCACTCTTCATGGAAAGGCCCGATGCCCAAGAGCAGCTCGGAGTGGCGGCGCAGGCATTTAGGCGTGCGCAGGGCGAAGTGGCGGTGCCCGTCGGCGGAAAGGTACTTCTTGTAGAACTGGCACGCGAGGAAGAAAAGGCTGCCGGGCTTTTCGCCCAGTTCATAGAACTTCTCTCTTAGGGGGTCGTCCTTGGGCAGCTCCCAGGCTTCCACCACCCGGTCGAAATCCCCCAGGTTGTGGGAGATCAAAGGCCCCAGCCGGACGAACTGGAAGGGATCGTTATCGTACCAGTGCTGGGCAATGGCGGCTTCCCGCTCCATTTCCGTGGCGATCTGGTCATAGAAGCGCTGGCGCCAGGCCTCATTGCCGAGCTTGCGGGCCGCCCCATAGGCGCCCACGGCCACGGAGAACCAGGTGCCTTCATGAGTGGAAACGCGTAAAGCGCGGTCCTCCGGCGCCACGATCTTGTTGGTCACCCCGGCATAGTCCCAACCCAGCGCCTCTTCCGTGGTCTTCCACATGCCTTCCACGAAGTCGCGGGTGGCGGGTTTGTTCCACAGATGCCCCCGAATGGCGTTGTCCACGTCGGTGGGGCAGAACGACCCAGCGCTCGCCCAGTGGGCGGACACGCACAGGTCGAAGTAAGGCCCGAGTTCCCGATAGTGTTCTGGGCCGCGCGTGTTAGCATCTTGGAGGATGGACCTGAACCGCGCCTGTCCTTCGGCAGGCGTGAGCACGTAAGGACACGAGGTGTGGATTTGCCCCAAAAGCGTTTCTGGAGATATGCCGTAGTCGTTGCTCATGTGGTGGTGTCGGGCTGCGCCTCGCGGCCCCAACCTACCCCTGTGCCAACAGATTCGGAAGAGGAAATCCCCTCGGTGACAGTGGAAACGGCCCTGGACCACATACGGCAGTCGTACATCTTGGGGTGCGTGGAGGCCCTTCGCAAGCGCGGGGAGAGCGGGGTTTACCCTCTCTGTAGGGACCGAGGTGTGCAACATGCTGAAAGCGTGCGGAAACTGATGGAGGCACCGGTTCTTCGGCCTAAGCCGTGAGTTGGGAAGCCCCCTGTCGGAGGAGCCACGAGAGGGGTGGGTCCATCCGGAGGGGACTGCCTCCATGGAACAACCCTTTGAGCTTTTCCGTCTCCAAAAATAGGCGCAAGCCCTCCCGAGGCAGCGTCAATAGAGAAGAATAACCGTCCAGGGCCGCAATCTTAGTCCCGGTATGGTGGACGTGGTTCAAGAGCACATAGCGTACGGCGTTTTTGGTCTCCCGCACTCCTTTCAGCACATGCAGGCAGTAGCGTTCCAGCTGGACTTTCCCCTTCCCCACCCCTTTGGAGAAGGTCACCGTCAAGGCCCGCATCCCCCTGGTGAGCCCGGCATTGTCGGGTGCCTCCACGATCAGATGCACGTGGTTGGATTGCAGGGAGTAATGCGCGATTCGAAGGCCTTGCAACCTAGCCCTCAGAATCGCCCTTTTCAAAATGCGCAAGCACGCTTTGTTACGCAAGGAAGCCCGCAGCTTGAAATTGATGTGCAATGGCGTGCGGGAGCCCACACGCTCGCGGGCCCTGTGGGCGACTCCAGCATGGCGCTTGCGCTTGCGTCCGCACCCCGGCCGCCTTCCACCTCGCTTCCCACACCACAAATTGAACTCACTCTGCTTGGCCATGCCATGCCTTTTGATAAGGGCATATATGGCATGAAGGAGGTACAAGAGCCCGCCATGCGGGCTTAAAACTCCAGAGAGTTCAGATTTGGAACGCGACTATTCCCACAGCATGTTAAACGGGCTGAAGCGCGCCTGCACGCCGGGCCCGATGAAATCCAAGAAGGCTTCCTTGCCCGGGATGAACACATCCAGCACCGCCCAACGGCCTGAGCCGCCGGCCTGGTGCCACTCCACCGGCAACTCCTCGCCCTGCCAGCGCACTTTCCACGCGCCGTCGGCGGGGATGTGCACTTCAAAACGCTTGTGGCGGGTGTCGATGGTTTTACTGATGATGGTGCCGTCGGGTCGCTTTTGGACGTCGGTGATGACCCGGGGGCGCCGGCCTTCCCGCAAAGTGATGGCGGAGGGAACGTTCACGCCGCCGGCGAGGCGGGCGAATTGGCGCTCGAAGAAAACCTGGTAAGGAGCAGGATCGAGGTCCAAGCCCGGGGCGGACTCGAGGAAGCGCTCCCACAGGTGTACCGAGCTCAGGCGAAAGCCGTGCCAGTGGCCCTTGGGATAGCGCTCGAGCTTGGGACACTCCTCCAGCAGTCGCTCGAAGAGGTTGAGGCGCCATTGGCAGACGAGCTTGAGTTCGGCGGCGGAATGGGGGGCCTCCTGGGCGCGGTCCTCTAGCAGATAGTCAGGGCCTTTGTACTTGGTGAGGGAGGGAAAAGAGCTCTTCTCTTTCACCAGAGTGGTCTCTTCCAAGGCCTTGCGGACTTCGTCGGCCGTGGGCGCTTTCAGGGCCAGCAGCTTCTCCAACGGTTCCAGGGCGTTCACCGTCTCCATCTCATCCATGCGTTGGGCATTGCCGCCGGGCCCGGTGTCCGGGCCCATAAAGGGGTAATGGAACTCCGGGTGGGCGTGCAACCAGGCGAAGTAGCGCACGATCAGGCGCGGGTCTTCGCGAAGCGGGTTGGTCTTGGGAGTGAATCCGCCCATGTTCACATGGCAGCCGCCCTCGGTGCCGCCTTTCACTCCGTACCACCAGTTGCGGTAGGTGACCAGGCCCGCGTTGGCCGCGCCCTCGAACATGGGAGCGTTCACTTCCTCCACGTGGCGGAAGAGGCAGGGAGGCGTCTTGGTTTCAATGGAGCCGGGGTCCATGGTGACGAAGAACTGCGTCTCGCCTTTCTTGTCTTTCACTTCGAACTGCACATGGTTCCACACGTCCACGCTTTCCACCACGCGCCCGCCGAGGAGTTTGGCGGTGGCATCGGCCGCCGCACGCATCATTTCGCGTTTCTTGGGCGTGTCGGAGGTGGAGACAAAGCCGGGTTCGGTCCACCAATCGGGAGTGGTGAAGGTCTGCTCAAAGCCGAAGCTCAGGTTGTCGCTCAGGAACTTGGCGTTCAATGCAGTTTCTCCAGGGCGCTTCGCACGCGCCGGACCGCCTCCGTGATCTTCTCCTCGCTGGTGGCGTAGGAGAAGCGCAGGTAATCGGGCGCGCCGAAAGAGCCGCCGGGGGTGAGCGCCACGTGGGCCTGATCCAGGAGCCACAGACATAGGTCCTTGGCGTCCTTGATGGTGGTTTTACCGTCGGACTTACCGAAGTACCAGGAGACGTCGGGGAAGAGATAGAAGGCACCACCGGGGTTGTTCACGCGCACGTGGGGGATGTCCTTGCACAAGCGCACAATGAGGTCCCGGCGCCGCTGGAAGGCCTCCTTCATGGGCGCCACGGCCTCTCGAGGGTCGGCGTCCAAGGCGGCGATGGCCGCGCGCTGGGTAATGGAGCACGCGCCGGAGGTGAATTGTCCTTGGGCCTTGCCACAGGCCTGGGCGATTTCCAGGGGAGCCCCGATGTAGCCTAAGCGCCAGCCGGTCATGGCGAAGGCCTTGGAGAGGCCGTTCACCGTGATGGTGCGCGGGTAGAGTTCGGGAATGGCGGCGATGGAGAAGTTCTTGCCCTCGAAGTTGATGTGCTCGTAGATCTCATCGGAAATGATCACGATGCGGGGGTGCCTTTTGAAGACTTCGCCCAGGGCGCGCAACTCAGCCTCGCTGTAGGTGGTGCCGGTGGGGTTGCACGGGCTGGAGAAGAGACAAACCTTGGTCTTGGGGGTGATGTGTTTTTCCAGGATGGCGGGAGTGAGCTTGAAGTCGGTCTCGATGCCGGTGCGGGCTTCCACGACGGTGCCTTCGAAGAGCTGCACCATCTCGGAGTAGCTGACCCAGTAGGGCGCGGGCAAGAGCACCTCGTCTCCCGGATCCACCAGGGCCATGATGACGTTGATGATGGATTGCTTGGCGCCGGTGGAAACCACGATTTGTCCTGGCATGTAGTCCAGGCCGTTGTCCCGCTTGAACTTGCGGCAGATGGCCTCCTGCAGGTCTTTGTATCCCGGAACCGGCGTGTAGTAAGAGTAGTCCTTGTCGATGGCCTCCTGGGCGGCCTTCTTCACGAAGGCCGGCGTCTTGAAGTCCGGTTCCCCCAGGCTCATGTTGATGACGTCCACGCCCTTTTCCTTCAGCTCATTGGCCCGGCGGCTCATGGCGAGGGTCTCGGATTCGGCGAGGCGGTTGATCCGTTGGGAGAGCAGGCTCATGGGAGGTTTCCTTGGTGGAGGTGGCGCCCCTATTGTAGGAAACGGCGGAGGTTTGCGATAGTGGGGGCCGCCTGGGCCGGCGTGATGTTTTTGCTGGCAAACTCCGTCATCTGCAGCCACGGGGGGTTTTCGCGCTTTGGGTCATCGGCGTAGCGCGGGAAAAGGTGCCAATGCACGTGGTCCACTACGTTGCCCAGGGAGCATAAATTCATCTTGTGTGGCCCCATGGCCCGTTCCACGGCGCGCTGGGCGGTCAAGAGTTCCTGGAAGACCGCGGCGGAAACCTCAGCAGTGAGGCCGGTCATTTCCCGTTCATGCCCCTTCAGAAGGAGCACGGAATAACCCGCGTAGTACTGGTGCTCTCCCAAGAGCCACCAGGAGTTGGGGAACTCGTGGATCAGGTAAGGGTACTCCCCCCGTTTGAGCGCGGCTTCCCTTTCACACAATGGGCACACGGGCACCTCCCTGCAAAAACCAACCGGTCAACGACCGCCGTTCCCGGCGGGCGGGCAAGACTTCATGGGGGAATTCCGCGCTGATAAAGCACGCCAGCGTCCCTCCGTAGGGGAGGACACGGCACAACTCGGCCTCGTTTTGATACAAGACCAGCTCTCCGCCGTCTTGCTCCTCCCAAGCGGGGTTGAGGTACAGGATCAACGACACGGTCCGACGGGATTCGTCCCGGTGCCGGTCCAGGTGGCGGCGGTAGAAAGCTCCCGGCGGGTAAGCCGCCAAGTGTGCCTCGAATTCTTGCAGGCCCAAAAAGAGCTCCCGGTTAAGGCGCAGGCGCAGGCTTTCCAAGCGCGCCTCCACCTGGGCCAACTGCCCGGGCCAGCCTCCTGCAGGCAACCAGGAGGTCCGGTCCCCCCGAATGTCGCTGTCGCGCACGGCGCCCTGGGCGCGCCCCACCTTGGCGTCCTGGAAAGGTAGTTCGGAGAACGATGCCTGGAGTTCCTCCACCTGGGAGGCGGACAGCCAACCCGGCACCACCGCGTAACCGCGCTCGCGCAACTCTCCCGTGAGCGCGTCGTCAGGCGATCGCATGGACTCTCCTCCAAGCGAGGGTGAAGAGGGTCACGGCCACGAGCCCCAAGGACGTGGCCAGCCCGATCCACAGGCCCTGACCTTGCCACCCGCCCGCATGGGCCAAGTAGTAACCCATGGGGATACCGATCAGCCAGTAGCCCACAAACACCACCACGGATACCGGACGAGAAATACCCACACCACGCAAAATGGCGGCGAGGGTGACTTGGGCGCCGTCGAAGACTTGGAAAACGGCCACCCAGAACAGCAGGTGGATGCCATAAGCCAGGACCGCCGCTTCGGGGCCGAAGAGTCCGAGCAGGGGCGCGGGAATCAGGGAGAATACCAAACCCGAGCAGGCCATGAAGCCCACGCTCAGGGCGAGGCCCGTCCAGGCGTAACGCTTGAGCATGAGCAGATTCTTCTCTCCGTAGGCATGACCCACCTTGACCCCCACCGCGCTGGAGATCGCCATGGGGATCATGAATGTGCAGGAGGCCAGGGTGAGGGCGAGGCTGTTGGCGGCAGTTTGGACATCACCGAATTTGCCCACGAACATGGTGACCGAGCAAAACGCCGTGACCTCGAAGAAAAAAGCCACGGCGGTGGGGCCGCCCAGCTGCCAGGCTTCCCGGATGAACGTTCGGTCGAGCGCGCAGTGCTTGAGCACCACGGGAAGCAGGGGCAGGAGGAGGGCCAGTCCCATGCTCCAGCGAACCAGGCAGCTCGCCCAGGCAAGCCCGTTCACTCCCAAGGCGGGAAAACCATGGTGGCCGAAGACTAAGGCCCAGTTGAACCACAGGTTAAGCAGCACCGCCACCAGAGAGGTGCCGTTGGCAAGCCACGTGCGCTCGTGGGCCTGCAGCCATTCGCGCAGGGACGTGTAGACGAATGCCCCGGGAATCGAGAGGGCGGTGATGCGGATGTAATCCACCACGTGGACGGTGATTTCCTGCGAGTACTCCATCAAGGGGACGAGATAGGCCGCCAACCAAGTGAGGAGTGCGAAGGGGAGAGACAAGAGAAGGGCATAGACCAGCGAACTGGTGGCCAGCTGGGCAGTGCTCTTGCCCTCACCGCGCCGGCGTGCCACCAAGGGAGAGATGGCGAACTGAAACGCCAACCCCACCACGAACACGGGATTGGCGAAGGCCACCGACAGGCCGATGGCCGCCAGGGCCACGGTGGAATGCTGAGTGGCGATGAGCATATCGCCGGCGCCGATGAGCATGAGCCCAAGTTGCCCCGCCATGACGGGGAAGGCGAACCTCAGCAACTCGCCCAGAGTGCGGCGGCGGGTGAGCCGTTCAGACATCGTCTTGTTCCGGGGCGGCGGGAAGGTGGAATTGCTGGAACTCTTCCTGGAAACTCAGAAGACGAGTATCCTGGATACGGTCCACGTAAAGTTTGCCCCAGAGGTGGTCGAGCTCGTGCTGGACCACGGTGGCGAGGAAATTTTCCGCCACTAGTTCGCGTTCCACACCTGTCTCGTCCCAATAGCACACCTTGACCTTGCGTGGGCGCTCCACGTAGCCGCGCAGCCCGGGAACGGAAAGGCAACCTTCCCAGAACCCCTGCGGGGTGGGATCGAGCACCTCGATGCGCGGATTGATGAAGGTGGTGAGGGTCAGTGATTCTTCCGAGCCATAGCGGTTGGTGCCCGCGGGCAGTTCAATCACCGCCAATTGCAACGATTCCCCGATCTGTGGAGCCGCCAGGCCGATACCTCCATGATGGCGCATGCTTTCGGGCATGTCCCGGAGGAGCTCCCGGAAGGCCTGCCCTTGCAACTCGGCGCGGGTCAACGGTCGCGCCTCCTGGCGCAAAAGGGGGTGTCCCATACGAATGAGTGGGCGAATCATGGGGGAATCCTACCTTCTCTCAACCGGCGGCGGAAGGTTGCCGATGAGAAGACATGGCCCATTACCTGCCCAAAGTGCTCGCCCTCCTGCTGGTGCTGTCCCCGCTCTCAGCCTACGCCACGCGCGTGGTGCAACAGCGCGAGCCAATTTTCCCGGTCAATACAGACAAGCTCCTCCAAGGTGAGGTGCATTACTCACGCCTAGGCGGCACCGCGGAAGCCCTGGCCAAATACGATGGGCTGCCTGAACTCGATGGGGCCGGCCTCCTGGAAGCCGGCCAACGCTACGTCTACACCAAGACCGCGTTCGTGGTGGATAAACCGGTGGGCTTTTTCAACCACACCCAGCTAGTCGACGAGCGCTGGGTAGCACGCTTCCACACCGGCCGCCTTACTCGCCAGTCGGAGGGAATGTACCGGCACGAGGGGGGCGAGTTACACATCGATTTCGACTCCGATGACTTGAGCAGCGTGAGGCGCCCTCGCGTGATGCACGCCATTTCCCAGTCACGACGACTCGACCCGGTCAGTGCAAGCAGCTTCTCGGCGGTCACCATGCTTGAGACGGATCCCCGCTTGCGCCCTTTGGCCTTCAGCGTGGCCAATCACGTGTCTCTTTCACCCACCAAAACCCTGGTGGTGGTGTATTCCCTACGTCGGACCGAGGGGATCTCCCCTACTGACCTGGCGGAGAAATTTCGCAGCTTCTAAGCGGCGGGGCGGGAGTAGCGCCAGCGCCGGTGGACACGGTCAGTATGGGAGTGCTTGAAGTCCGTGAGCATCCGGGTGACCTTGCCGAACGCTTCCCCCAGACAAAGCATGAAGTTCTCCCCTTCTCCCACCGCCCACCAGTCATGGCCAAGGGCATGCAATAGCACCTTGGCCCGGCAGCGCTGGGGTTCTTGCTGGAAACGCACTTGAACGTCTCCCCCTCTGGGAAGTAGGCGGCGAAGTTTGTTGGCTTCGTAAGCGGTCCTTTGCTCAAGCCAAGAGGAGGGGGGGATGTTGAGCCAATTGACGGAGATGTTCATAAGGACCTCCTTCAACCCATTATCTCCTCACGAACGGGTATCGTCAGGAGACAGGAGCACGATAACCAGCGCATCCAAGCCAAATCTGGGTTCAGCGGGTGAGGGCCTCAAGAGCGCTGGCGAAGCAACTAGAAGAGGGCCGCCAGTAAGTAGGATGGGAAATCGTTTCGATACGCCGGAAGATCGTGCCGCCATTGGCGATGGGAGAGCGCTCCAGCACGGTACCCGGGGTAAGCCGGGGGTCCAAAAGTTGGTCATAGGAATAACCGTGAAAGTTGCGGTTGAAGGCGTCCACGATCCAGCGTTTCCCATCCACCTCGACCACGCAAATGGCGTGGTTCTGAACCCTGCTGCCTTGGTAAGCGTTGACGTAGACATAGCGGTTGTCGATGCCCGCTTCCCTGAGCAAAAAATGCATGAACAAGGCATTTTCTCGGCACACGCCTCGGCCACAAGATAGGTAACTGCTCAAGGGAATGTCCGCACCCTGGGAGGTATAGCCGCGCAGGTGCTGGAGGTAAGAGGCATCCTCCCCTCCTGGTAGGACGTCTCGGTTCAAGTAATGCCGCAGCCGTTCGATCTTCTCCCAAATGGGGATCTCCAAAGCGCCAATCCGGCGCGCCTCCGCCCGCAGGGGGTCAAAGGCCCGGTCGTCGAAGTTAAGGATGAAATCCGGCTGCTGCCCTCCGAAGGAGGCGGAGCCCTGGACCACGGAGTTCGACGGAAGTTCCACCTCCCCTCCGCGTGTGATGACGTAATTGCTGGGATTGGGAGGAGGGGACCATCCCGCCAGGGGCCAAACCACCAGCGCCATGAGCAGAAATGCGCGCATTCCCCCTTTACGGATTTTCGGGGTCGGAAATGCAGTGTCTAAAGTTTGGACGGCCACGCCCCCTCAACCCCCCGGAACCCCCTGCCCGTCCATGGCACGGCTTTTGGATATAAGACCGGCACAGGGAGAACTTTATGAAATCGGTATCCATCCCCCATATCCTCGGCCTTGGCTTCCTTCTGCTGGCCCTGAACTTCTTCGGCCATTACGCCCGTGCCGCGGAAGGCGCCATCCACTGCGAAACCGCCTACGGCGAGAAATCCTTCCGCATTGAGGACGAGCGCGTGGTCTTCACGAAAGAAGTCGACGCCGGTCGCTCCATCTCGTCAGTGGAAATGGTACGCACCGAAAAGCGCCACAGGGGTTTCGACAAAATCATGAACCTGCAGGGCCTCAAACACCGCATTCACATCGAGAACCCCGCAAGCCTGAGCGAAGTGGACGACTATATGGTCATCACATCCCCTAAGGGCCATGAAATGACTTACCCCCTCTCCTGCCGCAAGGCTTGAGACCGGCCTTCCCCCCTGCCGGAACGGGGCCCCCATGATGGCGGGCCCCTTTCTTTTTTGGCTTTGCCAACCTCGATTCCCGCCTTCTAAGCTTTTTCCATGCACATCTTTCTTCTGTTTCTGCTCACGCATGCGGCGTGGGGGTCCCAACGTCCGGCTTCCTACACGGACCTTCTCGATTACGTGATTGAGGCCCCCAATCAAGCCCGCACTGGCGCTTGCCTCTACATGGGTTCCACCGGGGCCATGGAGATCCTGGCCAACAAGAAGCTGGGGCTCAAACACCAGCGGCCGGGCGATCGCTTCGACCTGTCCGAGCGCTTCCTCATCCACGCCCCCTCTCGCGGCGGCGGCAGCCACCACATCCAGGGGGCCCTGGCCAAATTCAATGGCCGTGCGGTCCACGCGTTGGAGCTCCCCTGGGAGGTGGACGATGAAGACGAGAGCGTGGGCCAGGTCATGTGGGAGTACCCGGAGGATTTCTCCGACCTTCCCCGCATCAGCGTCCCCAGGGTGGAAACCACCCGCCTCTTCGTGCGCGGGCAGACCCGCTGGTCCACCGGCGTGCTGAGCGCCCGGGACGTCGAGACGGTCAAGCAGGCCCTGTGGCAGCACAAGTCCCCGGTGGTCATCAACTACAATGACAACAACTTCTGGCACGTGATCGTGGTGGTTGGATATGACGACAACCTCCAGGACGCCGCCTGCTACGACCTCGAGGACGAGGCCGTGTGCGAGGAGAACCAGGACGGGGCTCTCTACGTGCGCGACTCCTTCGGCGTGCGGGTGGAATCCCGGGACGCGGACTGGTTCCGCGTGAAGGGCAATGCTGCCTTCGTGGTGAAGTTGGCTGAATGAAACGCTTGCTTACACTACTGCTTCTCGCAGGCTGCGCCACCTCGGGACAAAAAGCCGCCGATGACCCTTTCACCGGGGCCCGCGGATGCCTCTTGGTCTACGACTTGAAGGCCAACTCCTGGGTCAAACAAATCAACGCCGACGTGTGCCGAGAACGCCACCCCCCCTACTCCACCTTCAAGGTGCCCTTGGCGGTGATGGCCTTCGACGCAGGCATCCTGAAAGGGCCCCAGTCCTCCCGGAAATGGGACAAGAAAAAGCGCCTCCTCCCCGCCTGGAACCGCGACCACACCGCCGCGTCCTGGATGAAAGAGTCCGTGGTCTGGTTCTCGCAATCCCTGGTGCGCCAAATGGGGCGCGCGAAAGTGCAGAAATACTTGGACGCCTTCGACTACGGCAACCGTGACTTCAGCGGGGATCTCACCGAGGCCTGGTTGAGCGCCCTTCCAGGACAGACCAAGGGCCCCAAGGTCAGCGTCGCGATCTCCTCCTACGAGCAAATCACCTTCCTCGAGAAACTCTGGAACGGGGAACTGCCCGCCCACCACCGGGCCCAACGTTTGGCGCGGGACCTCACCCTCCTGGAAAAATCCCCCAAAGGCTTCACCCTTTACGGCAAAACCGGCTCGGGCTTCCACGGCAAGGACAACCGCCTGCGGCGCGGTTGGTTCGTGGCCTGGATCACCAAGGGCGCCCAGAGCTACGCGGCCGTGGTGATGTACGAGGACACCACACCCCCGCCCGCGGACGCAGGCTATGGCGGGCGCCACGCCCGGGCCCTCATGTTGGCCGAGTTGACCAAAGCAGACCTTTACTGAAGCGGTTCGCGCCCATGCGGGCGTGGCGGAACGTGACGGACACGCGACGCCCCCGGGGGACGCCTCTGTCGGCGAGCCGTCCGCGTATCCCGTGCATCCACTGGTAACGGGCTTCGCCCTCCATAACCAAAACGCTCCCTAACTCCAGCAGGCAAGTCCGGCGCACCTTGGAATCTGCGACGTTGATGAAATCCATTTCGTACTCCCAGCCCAGGCTGACGATGGTCACCCGGTCAAGGTAACTATCCCGGTCGATGTGCGCGCCAATTCCCTGTCCGGGCAAGTATTGGTTCACCGAAACCTGGTCAGGAATCTCCGCGCACAAACCCGCTTCCACCAACCGCCTGGCAAGCTCCTGGGCGAAGGGCGGGAACGGCGCCGCCTGCTGCTTGGGTGCGCCGATCCTCTGGGCCTGGTCGTAGAGCAGCCTTCCGTAATGCTGGGACGAGCGTTGGTAATTGGGGAACCACGGGTGAGCGTCGATTTCCCGCAAAAGACCCTCCTGCTCGCCTTCGTCCAGAAACCCGCGGCGGTAGCTTAACCCCGGGATGCCCAGGTGGCATTCCACATGGCGAGGAGAGGCGGGAGGAGTGAACAGCGGGAGCTGCTTTTCCATATCACGATAATCCGTATGTTTTCCGTATGTGTCAATATTGAGCTGAATCCGCTGAGCATAACGCTTTGCGCGCGCGTTCCCATACGAGCACCCTTCGCCTAAACTCAGGCATTCCCCGAGGAGCACGCATGGACTACCGCCACGACGAAATTGAACCCAAATGGCAAAAGCACTGGGACGAACATAAGACGTTCAAGACCGTCACGGACAATTCCAGGCCCAAGTACTACGTGCTCGACATGTTCCCCTACCCCAGCGGCGCAGGCCTCCACGTGGGCCACCCCGAGGGCTACACCGCCACCGACATCATGGCCCGCTACAAGCGCATGAAGGGCTTCAACGTGCTCCACCCCATGGGCTGGGACTCCTTCGGCTTGCCCGCCGAGAACTACGCTATCAAGACCGGCATCCATCCGGACACCGTGACCCAGCAGAACATCGCTACCTTCAAGCGCCAGCTCAAGATGCTGGGCTTCTCCTACGACTGGGACCGCGAGGTCGCCACCTCCAACCTCGACTACTACCGCTGGACCCAGTGGATCTTCGTGCAGCTCTACAACAAGGGCCTCGCCTACGAATCCGAGATGATGGTGAACTGGTGCCCTGAGCTCAAGACCGTGCTGGCCAACGAGGAAGTGGTAAACGGCAAGTCCGAGGTGGGCGGCCACCCCGTGATCCGCAAGCCCATGAAGCAATGGATGCTCAAGATCACCGAGTACGCCGAGCGCCTGCTTGCCGACATCGAGGAGCTGGACTGGCCGGAGTCCATCAAGGAACAACAGCGCGTGTGGATCGGGAAATCCGAAGGCGCCACCGTGAAGTTCCAGGTAGAAGGGCGCAAGGACGAGATCGAGGTCTTCACTACACGCCCCGACACCCTCTTCGGCGCCACCTACATGGTGCTGGCCCCTGAGCATAAGCTGGTGGACGTCATCTCCCAGGCCGACAAAGCCGCCGAGATCCAGAAGTACCGTCACACCGCCTCGCTGAAATCCGACCTGGACCGCACTGAGCTCAACAAGGATAAGACGGGGGTCTTCACCGGCGCCTACGCCATCAACCCCATGACCAACAAGCGCATCCCCATCTGGATCGCCGACTACGTGCTCACCACCTACGGCACTGGCGCCATCATGGCGGTGCCTGGCCACGACGAACGCGACCACGAGTTCGCCCGCAAGTACGGACTTCCCATCGTGGAAGTGGTCCACGGCGGCGTGAACGTTCAGGAAGAGCCCTACACCGGCGACGGCCCGCACATCAATTCCAGCTTCCTGGACGGACTGAACAAGGCCGACGCCATCGCCAAAATCATAGCGCTGCTGGAAGAGAACAAGCTCGGCACCAAGAAGGTGAACTACAAACTGCGTGACTGGCTCTTCTCCCGCCAGCGCTACTGGGGCGAGCCCTTCCCCATCCTCAAATACGAGGATGGCACCGTCCGCTGCCTGGACGTGGACGAGCTCCCCGTGGCCCTTCCGCCCGTGGAGCGCTACGAGCCCTCAGGTACGGGCGAGTCCCCCTTGGCCACCATCCCGCAATGGGTGAACGTCACCTGCCCGAAGACGGGCAAGCCCGCCCGCCGCGAGACCAACACCATGCCCCAATGGGCCGGCTCGTGCTGGTACTACCTGCGCTTCATCGACCCAACCAACTCTAAGGTTGGCTGGGACAAAGACCTCGAGAAGTTTTGGATGCCCGTTGACCTCTACGTGGGGGGCGCCGAGCACGCCGTGCTCCACCTCCTCTACGCGCGCTTCTGGCACAAGGTGCTCTTCGACCTCGGCTTGGTCTCCACCAAGGAGCCGTTCAAGAAACTCGTGAACCAAGGAATGATCCTGGGCGAGGATGGCGAGAAGATGTCCAAGAGCCGCGGCAACGTGGTGAACCCGGACCAGATCGTGAAGGATTTCGGAGCGGACACCCTGCGCCTGTACGAGATGTTCATGGGGCCCCTGGAGAAGGTGAAGCCCTGGAACTCCAACGGCGTGAAGGGCGTGCACGGGTTCCTGGCCCGCGTTCACCGTCTCTTCCTCGATCCGGCCAACATCCACGCGGACGCGGAAACGCCGGAACTCACCAAGGAACTGCACAAGACCATCAAGAAGGTCACCTCCGACATCGAGGAGATGAAGTTCAACACCGCCATCTCCCAGATGATGATCTTCGTGAACGCCGGCACCAAGCAGGGCAAGGTCGCGCGGTCCACTGCGGAGCTTTTCGCCCTCATCCTCTCCCCCTTCGCCCCCCACTTGGGTGAGGAGCTGTGGCGCTCCCTCGGACACCAGAAGAGTCTGGCCCATGAGCCTTGGCCCGGCTTCGACCCGGCCCTGGCCCAGGACGACACCATCACCATGGCGGTGCAGGTGAACGGGAAGACCCGCGGCACCATTGAAGTTCCCTTGGACATTTCCAAGGACGACTTCCTGGCGCGTGCCAAACAGGAGCCGGGCGTGGCCAAATGGCTCGCCACCGGCACACTGGTGAAAGAGATCTATGTCCCCGGCAAAATATGCAACTTCGTGGTCAAAGAATAAGGAGAAACCCATGCGCTCACTGTTCTTCGCTCTCGCCCTCTCCCTCGGAACCGCCCACGCCTCCACCTGCGAGCAGCTCATGGCCACGGCCCAGGCCTCGCGCACCTTCACCACCTTCACCCGCGGCTCCGCCGCCACCGTGACCACCACCACCATGGGCGTGCCCTTCACCTCCCGGGTAGTGCTGCTCAAGGCCGATGGCGAGGACTACTACCTCCACGTCACCGCCAACGAGGGCCTGGGCCGCACCAAGACCACCGTGAACAAGTTGGTGGGCTCCACCGGCAATATCGAGCAGCTCTGCCGCGAGGGCCGCTGGAGCGCCCAGTCCCTGGGCAATGGCCGCCACAGCCTCCAGGGCCGCTACCGCGCGGCTGACAACATCGACACGGACCTGCGGATCTGGGTGGATCTGTCGCGCCCCATGATCCACAACCCGGAGAAGGCCGAAGTGCGCTACCAGGGCGTGCTGGTCACCACCATCGCCACTGTGGCGGCGCCCGCGGTGGACATCCAAACCATCAACCTGCGCAACATTCCCCTCTGCGAGGGGCTGCCCCTCCCGGGCATCCCGGTGCAACTGCCTTGCAGCGGCCCCCAGGACCTGAGTTTCCTGAAGAACTGAGAACAAAAAGAAAGGGCCCCGGAAGTGATCTGGGCCCTTTCTTTTTGGCTGAGGTGGGATCAGAGCCGCCCGCGCAGCCCGTCCGTGTCGCGGATCAACTCTTCCGCGGTCACGTTGTCCAAGGCGTCCTGGACCATGTTGTGCACGTAGGTGACGCGTGAGCGCAGGTTGCTCCCGCGGATGCGGAAGACCAAGGCGTGGTCCAGGCGGCCGTCGGCGGCGTGGTCGCGCTCCATCTCCACCAGGCACTTTTCCATGTCCGTCATGTCGCCGTGGCGGGCGGGATTGATGGCGTCGCCGAAGTCGTAGACCTGCTCCATCACCGCGGAGGTGGCCGAGGCCATGTTGGTGAAGAGGCGCGCCTGCACGGCGGGGCTCAACAGGCCCGTGCTGGGGTCAAAGAGGTTGCCGCCCACCTGGATGACGGAGGCGATGTTGATGCCGAAAAGGATCAATCCGGCCAACCCCCCGGCGGGAGTGAGCAGGGAAGCCTCGCTCAGCAGGAGCAAGTAGGTGAAGGGGGCTACGATGGTGGTGCCCACGGCGTGGATGCGGCGGGCGGTGGGCATCATGCGGTCCATCTCACGGTAGGTCAGCAGGCTGTTGTAGCCGTTCTCGGACTCGATCAGGCGCCAGGCAGAATCGCCGGCACTTTTGATGTAAGCCTGGACGCCCTGGCGGCCAGGGGCCTCGGCGATCACCAGCGCGGCGGTGCCCGCCTCCACCTCGGTGCGGGCGAGCACGTCGGCGATGGGCCCGCCTTCGGTACGCACCAACCCGTGGTCGGCGGTGGGGAGGATGCGGCGTGAGGGGTCCACGCAGGAGCGGAACACGGTGGCCTGGGCGCTCTGGGCGAGGAGCGTGAGGGCGAGCGCGGCGGCAATGGGACTTTTCATGGGGAACTCCTGGTCATGGGGCTACCAGGAAAGTGTAGGGGGTATGCCCCACCCGCGGGCGCGGACGAGTAAGAATTACAGGACGTGGAAGAAGTAGTTCAGGATGGTGAGCCCCACGCCGGAGATCACGGGGATGGTCAGGTTGTCGTCCACGTTGAAGGCGGACATCATCTCGGAGAGGGCCCCCACCACGCCGCCCAGGATGGCGAACCACAGAAGGTTGGTGCCGGCGCCCCCATAGGACATGCCGTAGAAGAGGGCGATCAGGTAGCAGGTGAAGAAGCCGGCGATGGCACCTTGGAGGGACTTGTTGGGCATGATCTTGTCCTTGCCGTACACGATCCCGAAGAAGGACGAGATGGGGTCGGCGAAGACCAGGAACATGATCGCCAGCAATGCGACTTCTTTTTGGAAGGCGTGGAGCGCGATGGAGACGCCCAGGGCGTAAAACGGCAAACCGGTCATGCCATTTCTCTCCGAGCTGCGCATGAAGGGGCCCATGATCCGTAGAACCATGTCGTTGAGGGCGCTGGAGCGGGCACGGGCGAAGTCGAAGGCGAATCCGGTGAGGGCGATGGCCAAAACCATCCAGGCCCAAAACACCTGGTGCTCGCCGGTGCGGTAGTAGGTGTAGAGGCAGGTGGAGCCTACGCCCATATGCCAAATCTTACGGAGCAGATGCAAGTCGGAGCGCTTGGCTAGGGTACGGGTGCTGCTAGTGGTCATTTCGCCCGAGATCATCAGGAGGACTCCCGATTAAACAAATAATCGCTAATCTCACAGTCTCTTACAGTTCTCTGAATTTAAGGGTTTTCCTAATTCCCGTCCACCCTGAATAGAAAAATGACCATACTTCCCCCGATTAACCCTGAATTTTTCGGCAATTAGCCCCTTTTGGAAGTGTGTTGGGGCCCGCTATAATCCCGGGGTAACAGGGATGTGATTTTATGATGATGGGTCAAGGTGACCCTGGTTTCAATGCGATGCAGCTGGACCCCCAAACCAATAAAAAAATTTGGGCCATTGGGGGGGGGAAAGGTGGTGTCGGCAAAAGCTTGGTGACCGCTAATATCTCCATCTGCCTGGCCCTCATGGGCCACAAAGTCATCGCGGTGGACCTGGATCTGGGGGGTGCCAACCTCCACACTTGCTTGGGCCTGCCCATCCCCGAACTCACCCTCTCCGACTACATTTCTAAGAAGGTGCCCAACTTCGAGGACCTGCTGGTGCGGACCCCGATTCCCAATCTCCAGGTTGTCAGCGGGGCCCAGGACGAGATCGGCATCGCCAACCTCAAGCACATGCACAAGAACAAGATCATCAGCAAGCTCCACGCCCTGGACGCTGATTACATCCTGTTCGACCTGGGCGCGGGGACCTCGTTCAACACGGTGGATTTCTTCATCACTGCGGACAAGGGGATTTTGGTGGGCTTGCCCGAGCCCACGTCCATCGAGAACACCTACCGCTTCATCAAGACGGTTTACTATCGCCGCCTGAAAATGCTCGAGGGCTTCCTGGACATCGAGCCTTTGATCAACCAGGCCATGAGTGCCAAGCTCTCCACGCCTAACAGTTCTCCCACCGACATGGTGAGGAGGATCATCGAGATCAACCCCGAGATGGGTAACCGCCTGCGCCAGGAGATCGCCAAGTTCCAGCCCAGCCTGATCCTCAACCAGGTGCGCAGCCAGGCCGACATCGACATCGGCTTCTCCATCCAAAGCGTATGCCGCCGCTACTTCGGCGTGGAAATGGATTACCTGGGGTATCTCGAGCACGACGCCAGCGTGTGGCAGTCGGTGAAAAAGCGCCGGCCACTGCTGATGGAGTTCCCCAACTCCAAGCTCGTGCACCACTTTGACCGCATCGTCCACCGCCTCCTCGGCGTGGCGTGAACAGGGAGATGACCGTGGAGACCGAAAAGAAGAACTATTACGAGGTCCTGGAAATCCCGGTGAGCGCCTCCCCCCAGGAGATAGAGAAATCCTACGTGCGCGCCCGCAACGCCTACTCCGGCGACTCGGTGGCACTGTACTCATTGATGACGGCGCAGGAATGCAACCAGGTGCTGGAACAAATCGAGGAGGCCTATGCCGTCCTCGGCTTCCCAGAGAAACGCCGGGAGTACGACCGCGTGCGCGGCTTTAACCAAAATGGAATCCAACGCTTCGCGGGCTCCATGCAACCCCAGGAGCGTCCTATGCCCCGGATGGACAGCACCCCCAGCCTCTCCACTCCCACCGCCACCGACAAGGGGTTTGGCTACGAGGACTTCTCCACCAACACCCAGGAGGCCAAGGTTTCCAAAGTGCAGGCGCTCAAAAAATTCGGCCTGGACTATGAGGCGGACCCCGCCATGGAACAAAAAATCGAGCAGGCCAAGGATTTCACCGGTCCTTGGCTCAAGGAGATCCGGGAGTACAAGGGTGTGACCATGGAACGCATGGTGGAGATGACCCGCATCTCCCGTACCCACATCACCACCATCGAGGCCGACGACGTCTCCAAGATGCCGGCCGACGCCTACGTGCGCGGCTTCGTCTCCCAGTACGCCAAGGTGCTCAAGCTCAACCCCGAGCTCGTGGCCACCTCGTACCTCCACCACGTCAAACGGCTTAAAGGCGCCAAATGAACCCGGAGGCGGGCGCGCCGGAAGGCGAGGCCCCCCGCGCTTTCGCCGTCACCGCCGACGACCGCACCAGCTTCCGCCGCCTGGACCAATGGCTGGTGGCCAAACTTCCTGACCTCTCCCGCACCACCATCAAGCGTCTCTTCGAGGACGGCAACGTCAGCGCCGCCGACGGGGCCACGCTCTCGCTCAATAAGATGCCAGCTGCAGGCACCGAAGTGGAAGTGGAGGTCCCTCCCCCCTTGCCCACGGACCTGCTGGCCGAGGACATTCCCTTGGAAGTCCTGCACGAGGATCCCCACCTCATAGTCCTGGTAAAGCCCGCCGGCATGTGCGTTCACCCGGCCCCGGGCCACCCTCGGGGCACGTTGGTCAACGCCATCCTCCACCGCTGCCCGGACCTCACGGGCATCGGCGGAGAGACCCGTCCGGGCATCGTGCACCGCCTGGACCTGGGCACCTCCGGCGTGATGGTGGTGGCCAAAACCCAACAGGCCCACGAAGGGTTGGTTCAGTTGTTCTCCCGCCACGACATCGAGCGCGAATACCGCGCCATCCTGTGGGGCAAACCCGCTTCCTCCCGTGGCACCATCGAGACCATGATCGGGCGCCACCCCCAGAACCGCCAGAAGATGAGCTGCCAGGTGAAGGCGGGCAAACGCGCCAAGACGTTTTATGAAGTCTTGAAAATCGCCCACAACCTCAGTCTCGCCAGCTTCCGTCTGGAAACGGGCCGCACCCACCAGATCCGCGTGCACGCCTCCCAGTTCCTTCAGGCACCGGTGCTATGTGATCCGTTGTACGCGGACTCGGGCCACCAAAAAAGCAAAATGCCGGAGGAGCTCAAGACCTTACTCAAGGACTGGCCCCACCAGCTCCTTCACGCCCGGGTTCTTGGGTTCAAGCACCCGGTCACCGGTGAGGCCATGCGCTTCGAGGCGCCGGAACCGGAACCCTTCGCTTCCGTCATCGCCTTCCTGGGTCAGGCTCCATGAGCGCCACACCCATCCTCTTCGAAAAAGTCTTTCCCGAAGGCGTCTTCCGCGTCTACGCGGACAAGCCAGGAGTGGCCTTATGGTCCGTGAAGCAAATCCACTCCGCCAAAGTGCTGCCGGTGGACTCAACGGACCTGGCCCAACAAGAGGCGGACGGGTTGGCTGTTCCGTGGAAGACGGCATCAGGTGGCGTGCTCGCGATCAAGACTGCTGATTGCCTCCCCATCCTGGTGCTAGGAAAAGCCGGCTGCGCCCTCCTGCACGCCGGCTGGCGCGGCCTGGCCACGCCCATTCTGGCCGCTCCGGAAGTGGCGGCGCTCCTGCCCCAAGGGATATTCGTGGGCCCCTGCATCCACGCCTGTTGCTTCGAGGTCACCCCCGAGTTTCAGCAGCATTTCCCGTCCAGCCCGCTCATCCATTCCCCCGACGGAAAGCTGCGCTTTGACCTCATCGCCGAGGCGCGGCGCCAAGCACAGCGCCTCTATCCGGACGCTTCGTTCGAGGACAGCGGCGAATGCACCTGCTGCCTCCCCCACCACCCCAGTTATCGCCGCGACAAGACTACCCGTCGCAATTGGAATTGTTTCCTTCCCCTGGCAAAATAAGGCGAACCACCAAAGGACGCACCATGGACAAGCAAGGCCTCACCCTCTCCGGCATCACCCTCCCCCACGCGCTGCTCGTTTTGGCGGCCATCACCATGGTGGGGACTAGCATCTACCTCACCGACCATTTCTACACCACCCTGTACCCCACCTCCCTGGGCGAAGCCAAAGGTCTCTGCGATATCTCGTCTTTCTGGAACTGCGACGTGGCCACCACCTCCAAGGCCTCCAACGTGGCTGGCGTCCCCATTTCCTTCTTCGGCGTGGTGGTGGGGCTGGTGCTGCTGGCCGCCTCCATCTTCAAGAGTCCCGAGAACGACCGGACCGCCGCCGCCGTTGCCAAGTGGAACTTCCTCGGCTGTGTAGCTCTCTTCGTCTTCTCCTTAGTCGCCCTGGGAAGCCTCTGCCCCATGTGCTCCCTCTACTACGTGGTGAGCACCCTAGCCGCATTCCTATTCTGGCGCCACGGTGACCGCCAATGGCTGCCCGACCCCCGGCGCGCGGCCATTTGGGCCGTGGTGGTGATCGTGGGCGGCTTTTTCTTCCATCGTCACACCAGCTCCAAGGCCCAGGCCCAGGACAGCCTCTCCGCCCAGGTGGTGGGCCAGTACCGCGCGCTCGCCGAGTACGGCGACCCGGACACCGAGTCCCCCTTCAAGATCCACGCGGCCACTCCATCCTTCGCCGACGCCCCCATCCGCGTCTCCGTGTTCTCCGATTTCCAATGCCCGTTCTGCCAGCGCGTGGCCGACCAGCTGCACCCCCTGGTGCGCAAGTACGCCGACAAGATCAACGTGCAGTACCTGTTCTACCCGTTGGACTCCGCCTGTAACCCCAACGTGAAAAGCGCCATGCATGAGTACGCCTGCCGGGCGGCCATGCTCGCCGCCTGCGACCCCGCCAAGTTCGTGGCCGTGCACGACGATATCTTCGCCGCCCAAGAGGGCCTGAACCTGGACGTGCTCAAGGGCATCGCCGACAAGCACGGCCTCAGCGAGTGCTTCAACACCCAAGCCACCCGGGACGCGGTCCTGACCAGCATCAACCAGGCCACCAAGTACAACCTGCGCAGCACGCCCACCCTGATCATCAACGGCCGCAAGATCGAGGGCTCGGTCCCCAACCCGCAGCTCGAGGCCATCTTCCAGGACCTGCTGAAGAAGTGAAAATCACCGAGACCCACTGCCACCTCGAGTACCTCAAGGACCGTCCGCTGGACGAGACCTTGAGGCTCGCGGCGGAAGCGGGGATCGACCGCATCGTCACCATCGGCGTGGACCCGGGGAACCTGGACAAGGTGATGGAGCTGGCGGACACCTACCCGCAGGTCTATTTCACCCAGGGCATCCACCCCCACGACAGCAAGGACGGCACCGAAACCGAGTGGAACAAGATCCGCGAGCGCGCCTCCCACCCCAAGATGGTGGCCGTGGGCGAGATAGGCCTGGACTACCACTACAACAACTCTCCTCCTGATATCCAACGCAAGCACTTCCGCCTTCAGCTGGAGATCGCGGCCGAGATGGACAAGCCCGTGGTGATCCACTCCCGCGACGCCGACGAGGACATGGCGGCGATGCTCGCGGAATTCGCGCCCAGACTCAAGAGGAAGGGCGTGGTTCACAGTTTTTCTTCGGGGCTCACGCTAGCTCAGACAGCGTTAGATCTAGGTTTCTATCTGGGATTCAATGGCATCATCACTTTCCCTAAGGCGGAGAACGTGCGAGAGGCGGTAAGGTTGTGCCCGCTGGAACGCATACTGGTGGAAACCGACGCTCCCTTTCTTACGCCGGTGCCCCACCGGGGGAAGGAGAACGCGCCCCATTTATTACCTCTCGTTCTGGCCAAGCTAGCCGAGCTAAAAGGCACATCCATTGATAAAGCAGCGGGTATGACCCGCGCGAACGCTGTTCAACTTTTCAATTTTGTTTGAGTGCCCGCTGACCATGGGAGGCACTCCTAAGCCCTGCGCGAGGAGAATAAAACCAGGGTGATCTGTAAAAACTTCCCGCCTCCTCGCCAGACTCGCTCCCCCGCGCTATTCCCCCTCACACTTAAACTTCTACCCGCGCCTAATGGCAGGAGACGCCCATGAAAAAGACTCTGATGCCCGTTCTTGCCACCATCATGTTTTCCGCACAGAGCTTCGCCGGCTGCCTCACCGCCGCCCAGAACGCCGCCCGTCAACAGGGCCTCACCCTCGTCGGCCGCACGGGCACCGTGCTCGCCCCGGGCGCGGACTCTTTCACCGGTTACGGCGAACTCTTCAACCCCACCGACTCCACCGTGGAAGTCTTCGTTGCCCAGCAGCTGAGCCAGTTTGGGACGCACTACAAAGGTTTGTTGCTGGAACAAGGCACCTGCCGGTACCTGGGGCATATCGCCCTGGAAGACGATTTCGACCGTTGATTCTGGAAAGCCGCCCACGCTGTGGGCGGCGCCTTTCAGTAGAAGGCGATCGCCGCGCGTGCACTGATCAGGACTAAGAGTCCCGCGAGCGCGCAGAAGGTCATTTTGAGATTCTTCTTCATTCCCCCATTCTAGGGAGAACCGCGCCCCTGCCGAGACGGCAGTTTATTCCTGACCGGGTTTGTAGCCCTGCAGGAGCTTACCCATGGAACCCACTTTCCCCTCGGAAACGGGCTTCTCGTCCAGCATTTGCGAGTAGAAGGGCAGGTCTGCCTTGTAGACGATTCTGTCCAAGTGCTTCACGAAGCCCGACCACGGGCCCGCCTGATTGTCCGTGCGTTTCACCATCTCCATGGCGTTCATCTTGGAATCCATCAGATCCACCAGGTGGACCAGGAACGCCTCGGACGTCTGGGGAATTTTAGGCGAGCCGTAGGCGTACTCGCCGTGGTGGGAGAGCAGAATGTGCTTCAAGTGCATGCGCATGCCGCTGGGGAAGTGTGGGATGCGGTTGGCGAATTTCTCCAGCAGCTCCACGCCTTTGACCAGGTGGCCGACCAGCTTGCCTTCCTCGGTGTACTCCACGTTGTAGCCTTCGCTGAGTTCGAAGACTTTGCACAAGTCGTGCAGGATCGCGCCCGCGACGACGTAATTCTCGTTCACGCGGTAGTGGCCGGAGAGGTGGAGGGAGAGGCGCGCGCAGGAAAGAACATGCTCGAGCAGGCCCGACTGGTAGGCGTGGTGGATGGTCTTACCGGCGGGCCAGGTTTTCAACCGGCGGGAGATCTCTGGGTCGGAGAGCACGAGTGTAAGCAGTTCACGGATGTAAGCGTCCTTGAGGCCCGCGACCAGATCCAGCAGGCTGCGGTACATACCCTCGGGATCGAACTCGGAGCGCGCCACGAAGTCGGAGACTTTCACGTCCTTCTCGCTCACCCGCTCGATGGCGCTTAGGATGAGCTGGCGGCGCCCTTGGAACATGTTGATCTTGCCCCGGGCGCGCACGAAGTCGTTCTTGGAGACTCGGCCGGCGATTTCCTCGGCGTCGCTCCAGGAACGGGACTCCAGGTCGCCGGTGGAGTCCGTAAGCACCACGTTGAGGTACTTCTTCCCGTCACGGGCCTCCTGGATGGCCAGGTACTTGACCAGGAAGAGCGTGTCCACGTCGCTCTTGGGGGTGAGGTCGGCAATGAAAGTCTTGGTGCTCATGGGCGGGGTCCTGGATACCAGTGCGTCAAAGTCCCAGAAGCTACCCCGCTGTCTCTGAAACCGCTACACAATTTGCCTCCCGCGTGGCATTTTGGGGTGAATTTTTTTGAGGCATTTCCCCCCAGATTCCCACCTGTTGCAGGTGCATAAGGAGCCCCCATGAAAACCATCAAGATCGGCATCAACGGCATGGGCCGCATCGGCCGCACCATCTTCCGCGAGCTGGTGAAGCGCCAGCACGCCGGCAAAGACTTGGACATCGAGATCGTGGCGGTGAACAACCCCGGGGACCGCACCCCCTACGCGCATCTGCTGAACTACGACTCCCTCCACGGCAAGTTGCCCGTGAAGGCCGTAATCGAGGGTGAGGACATCGTGGTGGGCTCTAAGCGCACCCGCTTCTACGGCGTCAAGTCCCCCGCCGAGATCCCCTGGGACGCCCACGGCGTGCAGGTGGTGATCGACGCCACCGGCATCTTCAAGGACAAGCCGGGCCTGGGCCAACATTTGCGCGGCTCCGTGAAGAAAGTCATCATGTGCGCTCCCGGCAAAGACCTGGACGGCACCTTCGTGATGGGCGTGAACTCCGACAAGTACGACAACGCCAAACACCACATCATCTCCAACGCCAGCTGCACCACCAACTGCCTGGCGCCCATCGTGAAGGTCCTGCACGAGACCTTCGGCATCGAGAATGGATTCATGACCACCGTGCACGCCTACACCAGCGACCAGAACATCCTGGACAACTCCCACTCGGACCTTCGCCGCGCCCGCGCCGCCGCCATGAGCATCATCCCCACCTCCACCGGCGCCGCCAAGGCCATGGGCGAAGTGATCCCCGAGATGACCGGCAAGCTCGACGGCTCTTCCATGCGCGTTCCGACTCCCGACGTCTCCATGGTGGACTTCACCGTCAACCTGACCAAGGCCGCGGACAAGAAGGCCATCAACGCCGCCATGAAAGCCGCCGCCGAGGGCCCCCTGAAGGGCATCCTGGGCTACACCGAGGAAGAGCTGGTGAGCGTGGACTTCATGGGCAGCCCCGAGTCCTCCATCTTCGACTCCAAACTCACTAACGTCATCGGCAAGACCGCCAAGGTGGTGAGCTGGTACGACAACGAAGTGGGCTTCTCCAACCGCGTGGTGGACCTGGCGAAGTTCGTGGGCGGCAAACTCTAAGGAATACGATGCAACTCAAGTCCATCGAGCAAGCGGATCTCAAGGGCAAGCGGGTTCTCGCCCGCTTCGACTTCAACGTGCCGCTGAGCAAGTCCGAGCCGCGTAAGATCACGGACGCTAGCCGCATCGACCAGGCGCTGCCCACCATCCGACTGCTGCTGGAGAAGGGCGCTTCCAAGATCGTGCTCATGAGCCACCTGGGGCGCCCTGACGGGAAGCCCGACCCCAAGTATTCCCTGGAGCCCGTGGCCACCTACCTGGCGGACAAGCTCGGCATGGACGTGGTGATGACCGAGGCGCCGGTGGACAGCGGCGTGAAGGAATTCCTCGCCCTTCCCGAGACCAAGGTGGTGCTGCTGCAGAACCTGCGCTACTCCCCGGACGAAGAGACCAACGGCCAGGAGTTCGCCGACAAGCTCGCCACCTACGGCGACATCTATGTAAACGATGCCTTCGGCGCCGCCCACCGGAAGCACGCCTCCGTGCACGCGATAACCCAGTTCTTCAAGGGACGCGCCTACGCGGGTCTCCTCCTGAAAAAAGAAATCGACGCTCTCGGCAGCCTGCTCGATCGCCCCGCCAAGCCTTTCGTGGCCGTGCTCGGCGGCGCCAAAGTCGCCGACAAGATCAAGACCATCGAGCGCCTGCTGGTGCTCGTCGACAAGATCCTCATCGGCGGTGCCATGGCGTACCCCTTCCTCAAAGCCAAGGGCGTTGAGGTTGGGAAATCATTGTGCTCGGATGAGGACGTCGCTCTCGCCAAACAACTGCTGGCGCAAGACAAGGGCAACAAACTCCAGCTGCCCGTGGACCACGTGGTCTCCGCCGAGTTCGGCGGCGAGCCCGAGCCCTGTGAGATGACCGCCATCCCCAAGAACCGCATGGGACTGGACATCGGCGAGGCCACCATCAACGCCTACGCCCGCCAGCTCAAGGGCGCCAAGACCATCTTCTGGAATGGCCCCATGGGCCTCTTCGAGAACGAGAACTACGCCAACGGCACCATGCAGATGGCTAACTACATCGCGCACTCCGGTGCCTTCACCGTAGTCGGCGGCGGCGATTCCGTGGCAGCGGCCAACCAAAGCGGTTTCGCCGACCAGTTCTCCCACGTCTCCACCGGCGGCGGGGCTTCCCTCGAGTTCATCGAAAAGGGCGAGCTACCCGGCGTGCAGGCACTGAAGGGACTTTGAAGTGAAAAAGCTCATCGTCGGCAACTGGAAGATGAACCAAACCCTCACGCAGGTGAAGGAGTTTTTCGCCGCGGTCAACGGGGCTCCGCGCACTCACGAAGCGTGGATCGCACCGCAAACCTTGCATGTCACCGAGGCCATCAAGCTGGCCCAGATGCCCATCGGTGCCCAGAACTGCGCCGACGCGGACTCAGGCGCCTTGACCGGCGAGACCTCACCCGCCGCTCTCCAAGAGCTGGGCGCCGCCTTCGTCATCATCGGCCACTCCGAGCGCCGCCAGCTCTTCGGCGAGAAGGACCAACTGCTCGCCCGCAAAACCAAGCACGCCCTCTCCAAGGGCCTCGCGGTCATCCACTGCGTGGGTGAGACCCTGGCCGAGCGAGAAGCCGGCAAAACCCTCGAAGTGGTCCGCAACCAGCTGCGCGACGGCCTCCAAGATGTGGCCATCACCTCGTCATTGGTCATCGCCTACGAGCCCGTGTGGGCCATTGGGACCGGTAAAGTGGCCACGCCGGCCCAGGCCCAGGAAGTGCACGCTTTCATCCGGCAGGAACTCACGGCCATGTATGGCAGCGCCGGCACCGCCTGCAGGTTGCTGTATGGCGGATCCGTGAAGCCCGATAACGTGAAGGAATTGATGGCCCAGCCGGATATCGATGGGGCCTTGGTGGGAGGAGCCAGTCTCAAGTCCGCCGATTTTTTGGCGCTGTGTCAATAAGCCCGGGTAGCGCACCCAAACACGGCATGTTACAACTGTCCCCCTAGGAGATCCCATTATGCTGACCACCCTCATCGTCCTCCACGTCATCATCTGCATCCTGTTGGTGGTCACCGTGTTGCTCCAATTTGGCAAAGGCGCCGAGCTGGGCGCGGTCATGGGCGGCGGCGCCTCCCAGGCGGTGTTTTCCAGCTCCAGCAAGGGCAACTTCTTCACCAAACTCACCAGTGTGCTGGCCATCGGCTTCATGATCAACTCCATCGTCCTGAGCACGCTTAAGTCCCGCGACGCCCGCAAGTCCGTCTTCGACGACGAGGCCCCCGTGGCCGCCCCCCTGAACTCCGACGCCCCGGCCGCCGCTCCCACCACCCCAGGCGCAACCGCCCCCGCGGCACCAGCGACTCCTGCAGGACCGGGCCAAGCCCCCACCGCCCAGTAACTCCTCCGAACCGGGGAAACCGCAAGGTTTCCCCGGCTCGATCTTAAGCCACCCCCCTTCCCGAACCCGCACCTCCCCCGCTATAACGCCGCCAGCTCGACCAAAAGGCTCCCATGCGCGCGCTGCTGGCATTTGTCCTCCTCCTCTCCGCACCCCTCGCCTACGCCCAAGCGGTCTTTCGTGCCGACATCGCCAACAACCAGGAAGTGCGCCTGGAAGGCACCACCCACGTGCTGTTCAGCCACGCCACCGCCTACTGGGACTATGACTCCTCCAGCCGTGCCGGCGTGCGGGCGCTCTTGGCCTTCGCCAACCGCCACCGCTACCCGACCCTCGCGGCCGTGCACGAGGCCGCTATTAACAACCCCAGCGATGCCGAACTTTATTTCGTGCGTCCGGGGGAAACCACCCGCGTGCTCAACTCCGAGGCTGGCCAGCACCGTCTGAGCTTCCCCCAGGCTCGCCACGTCTTCATCGCCGGCGGCAACCTCACCCTGTGCCTGTGCGAGGCCATCCGCGACGTGGTCCGCGGCACTAGGCAAACGGCCGGCACGCTGAACCTGGTGTTGGTCCGCGACGCCATCTACGACTGGGACGGGAACCTGGATCCCATCGGGCGGGAGGACGTGGATTCATTCGTCCATAGCTACTTCATGCCGAGTTTCCGCTGCCCGGGCCAGAACTGGTACGGGTTCCCCCAGCAGAGGCTCTCAGACACCAAGCTGCATGTGACTTTCGACAGCCAGCCCGTGGCAGATTACGATTTGGAGCCGGGTGATGCCATCCCAACGGAGCGCCTCAGACGCAGCATCAACGCCCACTTCATCCTTTCCTCCGGCCTTGCCCGTTACCGGAGCACCATGTCACGTTGAAAGCGATTAGTACGACATTGCTATCAACTAAGTCCTTGAAGTCACACATTGATCTTCTTAAGAACTTCGCTTAATAAGATTAAGGGCTCGTCTAGTTTATTAGTCAATCCGCTGATAAACTGGCCGCATGAAATCCTACCGAGCTGGCTTCCTTCGCCAACAGTATCAATACAAGAGTTTTACTCCGACTCTTTTGCCCCGCCAGCTCGTTCTAGATGATCCTGAATTGCTCTATCTGGTCACTGAGGCCAGTCGACACTTGGGTGAACTGAACGCCTATTCCTTGATGATTCCCAACATCAACCTCTACATCCACATGCATGTCGCCAAAGAGGCGACCCAATCGAGCAGAATAGAAGGCACGCAAACTAACTTTGATGAAGCCTTGCTTGAAGAAGCGCATATATCGCCTGAGAAAAGAGACGACTGGAAAGAGGTGCAAAACTATACGCATGCGATGAATTACGCCATAGCTCGTCTAGAGGAATTGCCGCTTAGCATGCGCTTGCTTAAAGAAACGCACCGACTCCTCATGGACGGTGCGAGGGGCGAGAAAAAGTTGCCTGGTGAAACCCGCCAGAGCCAAAACTGGATCGGGGGCTCTTCCCTGAAAGACGCGTTTTTCATCCCCCCCCACCATGAGGAAGTTCCCGAGCTGTTGGCCGATCTGGAGAAATTCTGGCACGACGAAGGTATCCTCATTCCCCCACTGGTCAAAACAGCATTGAGCCACTACCAGTTCGAAACGATTCACCCTTTCTTGGATGGCAATGGCAGGATAGGCAGGTTACTCATCACCTTGTCGCTCATCGATAAGAGAATCCTGCATCACCCCGTTCTCTACCTGTCGGACTTCTTCGAGAGGAACAAAGGGGCGTATTACGACAGCTTAACGGTAGTTCGGAGCAGTCACGATATAGGGCAATGGTTGCGTTTCTTCATGATGGGCGTCATTGAGACATCCAAGAAAGGCCACCAAACTTTTGTCCAAATTTTGGACTTGAAGAGGCAAACCGATCTGGTAGCACCAAAGCTCGGGAAAAAAGCCCCGCTCTTTTTTGAGTATCTTTACCGGCACCCGATAGTGAGTGTGAATGACGTTGCCCAGCGCTTGGAAATGAGCGTACCAGGCGCAAACAGTCTCGTGGAGAGATTCGTACAAGCTGGCTACCTCGAAGAGTGGACAGGAAATAAGCGGAATAGAAGTTTCAGTTTTAAGAACTACCTGCGCATTTTCAGTGAATAACGAACTCCTGATCATCCCCACCACCTTCATCGCCGGTTTCATCGACGCCATCGCCGGCGGCGGTGGCTTGCTCACGCTCCCCATGTGGAGCATGGTGCTGGGCCCCGGAGCGGTGGCCGTGGCCACCAACAAGGTGGGCGCGCTCTTGGGCGCCTCCATGGCCCTATGGGTTTACCAGCGCAAGCATCCCCTGCCTTGGAGGGAAGGCCTGTGGTTCCTGACCGCTGTGATGGGCGGCGCCGGGACGGGTTCCCAGCTCACGAGCCTCATCCCTCCCAAGGCCTTCGCCACCATTCTTTTATGCCTGTGCCCGCTCGTGCTGTGGTTGGTGTGGTCCAAGGAACGGCTCTTCGGTGACCGTCCCTCGCAACCCGCGCCCGTGCAACGGTTCGCCCTGGCGGGTTTTTTGGTGGGCGTCTACGACGGCTTCTTCGGGCCTGGCGGCGGCACCTTCATGCTGCTGGCGCTCCTCACTCTCACCCAGATGCCGCTCATGTCAGCCCTGGCCTCTCCAAACTCGCCAATGCGCTTTCCGCCACCGCGGGCCTCACGGGCTTCGCGCTCCAGGGACACGTGCGCTGGGGCCCGGGCCTCATCGGGGGCGTGGCCATGGCAGTGGGAGCGCTCCTTGGCGCGCGCTACACTTCTAGGGAAACCGTGCGCGCGGTGAAACCGGCCCTCACCGTGGTGGTGGCGCTCCTGATGGCGAAGATCCTGTGGGACCTCACTTCGAGTTGAGGGCGGACAGGCAGGGTGTCTTTTCTTTGTAGACGTAGTCCTCGTCCAAGGTGCCCTGGGGCACCTTGGCCACCGGCACGTGGGGATGCCAGCGCCTCCACTCGAAGTCCTCACCGGTGCCGCCGCGGGAAACGTACAGGCGCCAGACGTCCCGGCGGAAGGCGCGCATCTCCGGCGCCTCCACGGCGACGAAGTAGCCGTCCCCGGACTTCTTGAGGCAGCCGGGGGTGAAGCCCTGCTCCTGAAGCCGCTTGGCACGGGCGAGCTGATCCAGGTCCTGCATCTTGAGCACCGAACGGAGGATGGCCCATTCGCTCGGGGTGACGACGGTGAGGCGGGCGCGGGAGACGGGCGCCAGGGGGCGGCCCAAGTCCTTTTCGAGGCCCTTGCGGAGTTCTTCGACGGAGCCGGCCTTCATCTCCACCCCCACCCAATCCTCGTGGGGCACGTAATCGGCGTTATTCGGGGTGAGCGCGCCGGAGACGGCGGGAAGGCCGACGAACAGGGCGAGGAGAAATCTAAGACTGTTGCTTTTTAAGGCCATGGTCCACGATCTTGATCTTGCCGAAGTCCTCCTCCGGAACCACGCGTTCCAGGGGGAGTTCCTTCCAGGGTATCGTGGGATCGAAGCGCTCGCCTAGCCTCAGGTCCGGCCCCCCAATCCTTCTTACATGGTCCACGTTTTCCTCGAACACGTCGAAAAGACGTGGCTCGAGTTTCACGCCACGGAACTTCCGCATGACGTCCAAACCCTCTGTGACCTTCAGGACCTGGTTGTAGGAGCGTTTGGTAGTGATGGCGTCGAAGAAGTCGGCGATGGTGCAACAACGGGCCATGGGGTGGATGTCCTCCCCTTTGAGTTTCGCTGGGTACCCGGTGCCGTCCCAGTTCTCGTGGTGCTCGTGCACGATGCGCGCAATCACCTCAACGTCCACTTCCGGGTGCACCTGTACCTCGCCGGAGAGGAGCAATTCCAGGCCGTAACCGGGATGGCGTTTGATAGTCTGGTACTCTTCCTCGGTGAGGCCGCCGGGGTTGTTGAGGATGTGGGTGGGGATCTTGACCTTACCCAAGTCGTGCAACAGCCCGCCAAGGCCCATGTTCACCAGTTCCTGGCGGGACGCGCGGGGGTGGGCCGCCCGCCACAAGGTGATGCTGTACATGGAGACGTTGATGGAGTGGTCGTAGGTGTAAAAGTCGTGGAAGCTCAACTGGCCGATGAGCCCCCGCAGTCGGTCGATGGAATAGTCGCCCAGCACGTCCACCATGCCCTCCACCACCTGGCGGCACCCCTCGATGTTCTCCGAGAGCATGGTGGTGGAGAACTCGTGGTTTTTGTCGAAAACCCGGCCCAGGTATTCCAGGGCGCTGGACTTCAAGGCCTCGGACTTGACCACGTCGTCGCCCTCGGCGCGGGTGAGCGAGCGGAGGTAGTCGAAGCGCTGCCCTTCGGGAACGTAGAGTTGGTAGTACTTGCGGTGGAAGGCCTCCAACTCCTCGCGGGATACGGGACGTCCCTGGGAGTGGATGCGCACGAACTTCTCCCGGTCCTTGATGGAGGAAGAGTTCACATACAGGTCGTAGGGCAACGGCTCGTCCACCAGGACCAGGTCATGGCGGACGGAGAAGAAGCTTCGTACCTGAGTGGTTGCGGTCGTCATCCCCCCATTTTATCACGGGGGCCAAGGCCCACGGAAAACCGGGCAGGGGGAAAAAAAAGCCCGCCGTGAGGCGGGCTTAGGCTGCCAACAATGTTGGGAGGCGGCTTAGAACGGGATGTCGTCGGCGGCGAAGTTGGCGCCGGTGTCGACTTTGTAGTCCTGGTTCATGTCCACCGGGGCGTGCCCTTGGTTCATGCCAGCGGACTGGTCGATGTTGCGATCGGCGCCGCGGTCGGCGCTGGGGCCGCCGATGAACTGCACGGTCTGGGCGTTGATCTCGGTGGTGTAGCGCTTGTTGCCGTCCTTGTCGTCCCAGGAGCGGGTCTGCAGGCGGCCTTCCACGAAGGCCTGACGGCCCTTGGAGAGGTACTGGTTGCACAGCTCGGCGAGCTTGCCCCAAACCACGATCCGGTGCCACTCGGTCTTCTCTTGTTTCTGGCCGGACTTGTCGTTCCAGGTCTCGCTGGTGGCCAGGGAGAAGTTGCACACGGGCGCGCCGCCCGGAGTGTACTTCAGCTCGGGGTCTTGCCCGAGGCGGCCCAGCAGGATGACTTTGTTCACGCTCATGGATGCTCCTTTGCCTGATGGTGAGGCATTAGCGGTTAATGTGATTTTCCATCACGAAGTCCCTTCATACCGTGTCGTTCCCGGTCCGGAAACCGCGTGGTTCTCACATGGGCCGACTTATGCGCGCGGAGTGCCAGGAAGCTTTCAGGGGAAGCCCTTGAAAAGCCACCGCTCGAGAGGAGAACAAAAAAATTTATTGGTGGTTGGTGGGACGGAATTGGGCGGCAGCGGGATTCTCACGGAAGAATTCCTCCACCTGGCGCCGTGCGATGCGCACGTCCTTACGGTACCAAGTGGCGTCGAAGCCGCAGTACGGACAAGGCAACTCTTTGCGGTAGAGCAGCTTGCGGGTGAATTCGAAGGCACCCCACAGGGGGAACACCAATCCCAGCGTCTTGAACTGCAGGTAGGGGAAGAGGGCCCAAGTGAGAAACACGGTGGTGGCGACGATCTGCACGTAATGGTGAGTGCCCAGGTGGCGCTGGTAGGTGAGCTGGCGGGGAGCGCGGCAGAGGGCGCAGAAGAAAGACGTTTTGGGTTTTTTGACTTTGAACACGCGCATGGGGCGGACTCCTTACGCTATTACACCATGGGCAGCCGCAGCCAATTCAGTGGGCAGAAATGGCCGCTGCGGCTTAGCCGCGGTTTAGCGGCCATAAATGGCCGCTGGGCCCCCCTCGGGGCCCAGGGTGTTGAACTTGTTCAGGCGGGGTGTGTGCTGGGGGGAAGTTGAGGAAAGACGGCCAAGCCAACCAACGTGCCACATCCCAACCCATGGCCTCCGTGCCGGGACGCTTTACACTCTCCAAATCCCGTACCAAAATGCTCCTAAATGATTCCAATGGCTTCCCTCCCGCCAGGGACAAAACGCGCCGGCGAACGGGGCCAAATCAGCATCTTCCTCGCCGCCTCGATGATCGTCTTGATCTCGATCATCGCCTTCGTGATCAACATCGGCCTGTTCGTGAAGGCCAAGATCAACCTGCAGAACGCCGTGGACGCCGCCGCCTACGCGGGGGCGGGGGTGCAGGCGCGCATGCTCAACCGCATCGGCTACCTCAACTGGGAAATGCGCAACGTCTACAAAGAGTGGATGTTCAAGTACTACGTGTTGGGGAACCTGAACATCAACGGCGTCATGAACCCCGACGACGAGGTGATGGACTTCACCATGGAGAAGGATCCCAACCTCTCCGAGGCCCTGGGAGGCAGGGACATCTACAACTTCCCCTCCGTGTGCCTGCACTACGCCGGCGTCCCCACCAACGTGTGCAAGAAATACGCGATCCCCGGTATCCCGCGCTTTGAACCCACCAACTTGGTGGGCATCGACGAGACCACCTCGGCCTTCATCGACGCGATCGTGCGGCAGAAGGCGGACGACTGCTCCAAGCGCACCCAGCTCAACTACGCTGTGACCACCATGTGGGCCTACCAGGTGCTGGAGCAGGGCGAGCTCAACGCATTCGCCGACGCGCCCCAGGTCGCCCCCGACCGTCCCGGCGCCTGGCCGCAAGCGGTCGAGCTGGGTATCCGCGTGCGCTCGCTGGAGCGCGCGGTGAACCGCCCGCCGCTCGCCGGAGGAGTGTGCGCGCGCCAAGGCGACGCCGCTGGCGCCTGCTCCACCACCATCGACCAGCTGGGGGCCGAGCGCCACTACGGCAACGAGCGCGCAGTGAAGGCTTTCTGGAGCGCTTATCGCAACCTGGGCAATGAGCAGGACAGCGAGATGAAGCAGTCCTTCACGCTCACCGAGCTCACCCCCCAGGGGGTGCAGTACGGCAATCCCAAGGACATGAGCTACCAGCTGATGGACCCGGCCAAGGCCCAGGAGCCCAAGCACTACCTGGACTTGAAGCTCATGTCGGTGAACCTCTCCACCTTCTTCACCGCCCTCATCACCCGCACCTCCAGCCTCAACGCCGCCGGCGAGGTGGTTTCCGCCGAAGGTGCCTGCGACGTGGCCAAAATCGGCATCCCCATCCCGGGCTATCCCCTGGGCTTTTACAAGAACCCCGAGGTGCTGACCTACTACGCGGTGAAGGGGGAAGCGAAGTTCAACGGGCTCTTCAACCCCTTCTCCAACTATGTGAAGCTCTCCGCCTGGGCCGCCGCCAAGCCGATGGGCGGAAGGATCGGGCCCGCGCTCTTCAACGCCCAGGAAGGGGCCGTGGTCAAAACCCGCGTGACCACGGAGAACTACCGCTCCAACGGCTATATCAGCGGGCTGAACCTGTTGAACCTCCCCAAGAAGGGGGGCGGTGTGGTTCCAGTGGGAGACTACGCGCCCGGCATCCCACTGCCTTTCAACAGCGGCGCAAGTCTAGTCGAGCGCTTCTGGATCAACGACTCCGGCGACCAAGTCGGTGGGTGGCTGGACGGCCAAAACGTGGTCTTCGGCATCCCCAACCTGGTTTACGACCTGCCCGAGGGCGGCGCCACGGAGCCCTCCCGCGTGAGCAACCAGGGCTCTCCCACCAACGTGATTACCACGGGAGCCGCCACCGGCTACGCCTCGGGACTTTTCCTGGGCGAGCAGTTCCGGGCCTTCCGGCGCAACCTCGTGGGCACCTCCGACGTGGCGGAAGTATCGGACTCCATCATGCAGGCCCGGGCCCCCACCCTGTACGACGTGGCCAATTACACTGTCCCTTCCCCCACCGACATGCACCTCTCCCAGAAGGTCGACGGGGCATCCCTGGACAACTTCGGTTTCGTGGCGGCTCCGCCCTCCCCGTCCATGACCAACCAGTTCGAACGGCGCATGTTCAGCTTCCACGCCCCCTTGTACGGCGACACCGGCGACGCCATGTACTCCTCGGCCCCGGCGGTGGTGGGAGCGATGGAAGAGTTCATCAACAACCAGCAAGGGTCCATGCGCAAGTACCTCACCGCCCTCAACATCGTCGCCAAGCGCATCTACGAGGAGGACCCTTCGAAGTACGCGGACGCCGCCCGCCGCATCTCGGACTTCGACTTCAGCGCCGATCCCACCACGGCCGTCCCCCAAAGCTGCAGCAGCATCGCGGGACAATTCGCCTGGTTCTACTTCAAAGGTGTAGTGGCCAGTCCCACCGGTTGTCCCAAACCGTTGCTGGACTCACTCACCGACTACTACGGCAAGATGGGTCCCCAAAAAGGCCGCAGCTACGACATGGAATTCATCTTCCCCTCCAAGCACTGGCAGGAAGAGAGCTACGACTTCCGCCGACTGCTCACAGGGTATTTCCCGGGCCCTCAGCGCGGCGCTTCTATAACTGGGGTTATGACCACGCCCTTCCCGGCCGGGCCACCTTCGGAGAGCATGCGCCGTTCTGGTTACTCGGCCAAGTTCATCGCGTTGCATTCCGTGACTCAACAAACGGGATATGACTTCCGGGGCTCTAGCGTGCTTACCCCGTACTCCGAGGGCAAAATGACTCCCTGGACGGAGGATTTCCGGCCCGCTCCGGTGCGTAACGTGCTCGGTGTGACAGGGGGTGGACTGCCCCCATCCGTGAACCACTGACGCTTGATCTAACCGGCCCTCCTCCCTATACTGAGGGGAGTTTTTTTCACCCCCCAGCAAAGGAATTGTCGTGGCAGCCAAAAAAGCCAAGAAAGCTCCCGCTAAGAAAGCCGCAAAGGCCAAGAAAGCCCCGGCCAAAAAAGCCGCCAAGAAGGCCCCGGCGAAGAAGGCCGCCAAGAAGGTCGCCGCGAAAAAAGCTTCCACCAAAAAGGCCGCCACGAAGAAGGCGCCCGCGAAAAAAGCCGCTGCTAAAAAAGCTCCTGCTGCCAAACCGGCGAAGCCCGCCAAGGCCCCCAAGGCGGCCAAGCCGTCCAAAGAACCCAAGAAGACCTTGATCCCCGCGGTGGTTCCGGCCCACGCCCAGGGCGGCGCTTTCGACGAGGACTACACCTCCGATGGCGCGGCCCAAGCGGAGTTTGATCCTGAGTTCGACGACGAGGCCGAGGAAGGCGGCGCCGCTCCTGCCCGCGCCGAGGGTGAGTTTTCCCCTGAGGACGATGAGGAAGAAGGCTACGGTTACGGGTGGGGCTATGAAGAGGGCCTCGACAACCCCGAAGACGCCGAGGACGACGAAGAGGAGTTCGACGAGGACGAGGACTACGTGAAGGGTCCCGCCAAGAGCGAGGAAGACGAGGACGACGACGAGTCCTACTAACGACGAAAAGAAGGAAGAAGTGGCCCCCCGGGCCACTTCCCGTTTTATGGCCATGGAAAAACTCGAACTCTACTACTACGAAGAATGCCCCTACTGCCAGATCGTGCTGCGGGCCCTGGACGATACGGGGATGGCGGACAAGGTGGAGTTGAGGAACGTGCGGCGTGACCCCGCCCATAAGGCGAAGCTGGTGGCCGACACCGGCCGCGGCACCGTCCCCTGCCTCTACATCGATGGCAAGCCGATGCACGAGTCCCGCGACATCGCCGCCTGGCTGCACCAGCGCGCCAAGAAACCCCAGTGAGGAGCCTCCGTGGAAATCCGTGACCCCGTCCATGGCTCCATCGCGATCAAGGACGCGGAGATCCCCGTCATCGAGGACCCGTTCTTCCAGCGCCTCCGCAGCATCAAGCAACTGGGTTTCTCCGAGTACGTTTTCCCCGGGGCCACCCACACCCGCTACCTCCACTCCATCGGCGTCATGCACGTCTCCACCCTGGTGTTCGACTCGCTCTTCCGTGGCAAGGCCCAGGACGCGGACACGCGCCGCCTGGGCGAGACGCTGCGCTTAGCCTGCCTGCTCCACGACGTCGGGCACGCCCCCCTCTCCCACTCCACCGAATCGGTCATGCCCCGGCTGGCCGAGCTTAAACTGCCCGCCCGCTTCGCGGAGAAGGCCGACCGCCAGGCCGGGCACGAGGACTACACTATCAAGGCGATCACCGACAGCGCCTTCACCGAGTCCTTCAGGGCCGTGCGCGCCTCCCACGGCGTGACCCCGGACGCCATCGCCGAGCTGGTGGTGGGGCACACCTCCGACCCCGGCTACTTCATGCTGGCGGGTAAAGACTGGTTCCCGTTGCTGCACCAGCTGGTGTCCTCCGAGATGGATTGCGACCGCATGGACTACCTCCTGCGCGACAGCTATTTCTGCGGCGTGAGCTACGGCAAGTTCGACCTGGACTGGATCATCGACAACCTCAAGGCCAGCCACCAGGACGGCAAGGTCTACCTGGGCATCAGCGAGCGCGCGGTCTCCACCTTCGACGACTTCCTCATCAGCCGCTTCCACATGTTCATGATGGTGTACTTCCACTACCGGGCGGTGTGCCTGGAGCAGATGCTCCTGCGCTACTTCCAGAGCGCCCCGGGCGAGTACGCCATCCCCGCCGACATCGGCGCCTATCTCGAGCACGACGACCACCACCTCATGAAAGTCATGCGCCGGAGCCAGAACCCTTGGGCCAGGCGCGTGGTCAGGAACCACATCCCCAAGAAGGTGCTGGAGACCTTCGGCACCACCGGCCTCGACTGCATGGAGCGCCTGGAAGCCTTCTTCAAGGCCGAGGAGATCCCCTACATCAAGTGCTCCTCCCAGGGACGCCTGTCCAAGTACTACTCCGGCAACCCGCCCGCGGGTACCTTCCCCATGAAGGTGGTGCGCGAGACCCCGCTCACCGGCGAGAGCCGGGCGGTGGACGTGGAGAAGGCCACTGACCTTTTCACCAAGTACGCCCACTCCCACGCGGTCAACCGGCTCCACTGCGACTTCGACGAGCTCTCCCCCGGCCGCCAGGCGGCGGTGCGGGAGATCCTGCAGGGGAGCTGATGCGCAAGACCCTGCTCTACCTCATGCTGGTGGTGGCGTACCTGGGGCTCTCGAAGGCCCTCTCCCCCGGCGAGCTGGGCATGTACTACGTTCCGAACGCCAAGGGCCTCTCCAAGGCCATCAACGGCGGCAGCGTCAGCGTGATCCTGGTGGACATGCACGCCACCGGCTTCATCATCAAGACCTACTACCAAAAGTACCGGCTGGTGTACGGGTTCCAAGGTGCCGAGGAAATGATCGTGCGCACCTCCCGCGACTTCGCCAAGAAAAGCCGCAGCCTGGTGGGACTGTCCATCTTCCGTCGCCAGGAAGGCAGGGAGGAGACGCTGCCCATGCCCCCCGGCGGAAACCTGGTGGGCCGGCGCGACTATGGGGACTGGCGCGAGGACTCCAAGGGTCGCCTGCGCTGGCGCTTCTACCGGGCCTACAAGAACCTTCCCCGGTATCTCGGCTGGGGTGCCTGGCGCCCCGGACCGAAGTTCCAGGACGAGTACCGCGCCCATTTGGAACTGGGGAAGATTTACCGCGGCCCCCATGGCGAGTTCGGTCCCCGCGGCCGGGTCACCCGCCGCGCCTTTCCCCATTTCTTCGCCGAGGACCGCCAACGCAAGGTGGAGCTGCGGCAGCTGCTGCTCAATTACGTGAAAGAAAACTTCTGAGGGACGCCCATGAACGAGATCTTCGACCGCCTGCTCATCCGCATCCTCCTCGTGGCCATCGTGCTGGGAGTCCTGGCCGCGTACAAGGCGGGCCACGTGCTGTTCTACCCTTCCTTGAAGAGCCAGGTGCGCAAGCGCTTTTTTCCCTCGGTGAACCCGGCGGACACCCTGCACATGTTCACGCGGCTGGGCGGTTTCGCCATCGTGCTCAGCTCCTTGGGCTTCGACGAGAGCCATGGGGTGCTGCTTTCACTGTTCCACCTGTTGGTGTGGGGCACGCTCACGGCCGTCCTCTACCTGCTCTCGCTGCTGCTGGTGGAGTCCATGGTGCTCTACAACTTCGATTACAAGGATGAGGTGCTCAAACGCGCCAATATGTCCTACGCGCTAGTGTGCGCCGCCCACGCCCTCTCCATCGCCTACGTGATCCGCGTGGTGGTGGACCGCGCCGACAACTCCCTGGTGATCCTGTTCGTGTTGTGGCTCCTGGCGATGGTGGTGATGGGTTTCGGGACCAAATACTACGCCTTCCTGACCCGCTTGCCGGTGGCCCAGTTGGCCTCGGCCAAGCACCCCTCCCTGGCCGTCTCCTATTTCGGTTTCACCTTGGGACTGGGTTGGCTGGTGGGTGAGTCCTTCTCCCAGGAGCATTTCGACATCACCGTGTACTGCGTGCAGGTCCTGCTGAAGGTGATGCTCTCCCTCATCGTTTTCCCGCTGTTCCGCCGAGGCGTTCACCGGCTCTTCCCCGCCGTGGCCGGCACCCCGGACGCCCCGGGCGGTGATCCGGACAGCCAGGGTTGGGGCCACGGCATCTACGAGGCGGCCGTTTTCCTGACCGCGGCGGTTCTGACGTCCTTGATCGTAAACCACATCCAGTTCGGCACGATTTACCCGTTCTTCTAGCCCCCCGCCCCCCGGGTTAAAATGGGGCCTGGAGGGCCGCGCGTGTCGCTCAAGCAAAAGCTGCAAGCCAACGTGTACAGCCTGGTGAACCTGCTCACCGGGCGCTTGGCGCGCCTGGAAGCGCGGGTCATGCGGCTGGAGCACCGGCTGGAAGGCCAGTTGGCGATCCAGCGCGCGCACTTGGTGCGCGTGAAGAACCGCGAGCAGGTCTCAGACGCCTTCCTACTGGATGGCGCCCCCTACCGGGACCTGTCGCCCCGGGAAGCCTGGGCCCTGTTTCAAAAAGACGACTACGACTTCGCCTTCCTGGACGTCTCCCACGCGGGCTTCGTTCCCGCCCGCCCTCGCCCCGCCGAGATGGTGCACATCCCGTTGGAGGAACTCGAGAGCCGCTTCGGCGAGATCGAGCGCCGGACCACGCCGCTCCTGGTGATCTCCGAGGACGGCCTGCGCTCGGTGCTGGCGTGCGAGTTCCTCGCCTCCAAGGGTCTCCACAACTGCAACAACGTGAGCGGCGGCTGGCTGTACTGGCCGGGCCACGCCTTGCAGGCCGTGGACGGCCACAAGGTCGGCTGAGCTAGATCAGCGTGCCTTTCTTCTGCCCCGCCTGCAGCTCGCGGTGCAGGTTCTCCAGCATGTGCTCCACGCGGTCGAGCTCCACCTCACCGAGTTTCCTCGAGTAGTGGTGTTCCACGTCGTTGACCACCTGGAGCAGGGTCACTTTGAACTTCTCGCCGTAGGCGGTGAGCGAAACCAACTGCTCGCGCTTGTCCTGCTCGGAGTTCCGGCGCACGATGTAGCCGCGCTTCTCCAACTCGTTCAAGTGGCTGGTCATGGTCTGCTTCTTGAGGCCGCAGGCCTTGCCGATGAGCTTGATGGAGGGGGACTCGTGCTCCGCCAGATACATGAGGATCTCGAGGAAGCTGGCGCGCAGGTCGGTGAAGCCGCGGGACTGCAGCTGGGCGATCAGTTCCACGCTGTAGAGGCGGTAGATCTGCTTGAGGAGGCTTCCGATGTGGGCTATCCGACGCATATGGTATGAGGATCATACCATATGGCGGGGCACGGTTCAATCACCGGGGAAGAACGAGCTCCAGCTCCATAGGCAGGGCGACCCGCTTGGCCTGGATGGGCAAGGGCTTCTTGGGGGCGGGCTTCTTCTCCACCTCTAGCCCCTCGGCCCACAGGCTCCAACGGACGTTTTCCTTGAGCAGGAGGGGGTTCTGAAGGGCGAAGGCGGGAAAGCAGGAGAGGGCGGTCAAAAGGGCCAAAGCACGGAACATTTTCGCCTCCAGTAAGCGCGGGGATGTCCCATTCTAGCTTCCCCACTCACCTCCCCGGGCCCGCATGGGAAAACTTACAGGGTGACCGCGATGGGCCAGGGCCCTGTAAAGACTACCCCGTTTGAACCGGAAGCTCGGAACCAGGTTATAACCCCCGCCCTATGTTGCACCTCCTACTGTTCGTCCAGCTCCTCTCCCCCGCCGTGGCCGCCGTCCGCCTCATCGGTGGCGAAGCCGCTCCCGAGGCCGCCTGGCGCTCCACCGTGCGCCTCAACTCCTCCTGCACCGGCGTGAAGGTCGGGCCTCGCGCTTTCCTCACCGCCGCCCACTGTCTGCAGGATGGGCACAACCCCGTTTCCGCCAAGTACGCCCCGGGAGAAATCCTCTTGGTGCAAACCCACTACAGTTATGAAGCCGCAGGCCCGCGCGTCGTCACCGCGTACCCGCATCCAAGCTATGCCCTCCGACTGGGCCAGCGCGCGACCCTGGGACTCGGGCACAACAGCGTGGCCTTCGAAGCCTATGACGTGGGGGTGGTCCTGGTGGCCGACGACACTCCCGACATCCCCGTGGCGGAACTCGCCCTGGACGGCGTGCACTCCGGCGAAACGGTCGTCATCGGCGGCTTCGGCTGCACCCAGAGCACCCTCAACACCGCCATCGGAGGGGACACCTTTAAGGTTCAAACCACCGACGTGCTTCACGGGGGGTTGGTCCGGGACGCCGCCGGCTCCCTCTTCGGGGAGCGCTTCCGCAACGCCCGCCGGGCCGAGGAGTTCAACTTCCTCACCCCGGGTCGCGGCCTGCGGGAAAGCGCCGCGAGCCTGTGCCCGGGGGACTCGGGCGGGCCGGTTTACCGTCCGGACGGTCGCGTGGTGGGCGTGAACTCCCAGTACATCTTCAACGCGGACGCGGTCCGCCGCCACGATGGGGTCTCCACCGCCAACACCCACACGCGCATCGACCGCGTGGCCGATTGGCTGCGGGAGACGCTGGGGAAGGCGGAGTGAAGACCCTCGCCCTCACTCTTTGCTTGTTTACCACGGCTGCACACGCTGCACCGGCCCTCATAGGGGGAGAAGTCGCCACCTCCGACGCTCTTCCCTCCACTTTGCGCTTGGACGGCGGCTGCACGGCCGCCAAGGTCGCGCCCCGGGTGGTTCTCACGGCCGCCCATTGCCTGGTCGACCATGAGGCCCCCCACCTCATCCACGCGGATTACGTTGTGGGTGCCAAGTCACGCTTCCAAAACCACAGGGGACTGGATGTCCAGGTGCCGGTGGCTGGCGTCTTCATCCACCCCTCTTACCTCTTGCGACTGGCCGGGCGGTTTACCGCTGGGCTGAGCGTGGCGGGTGTGGCTTTCGAGGCCTACGACGCCGCTTTTCTGGTGCTGGAGCAGGACCTCCCGGAGGTCCCGTCGGCCCCGTTGTCTTTTGAACCGGTCCTCCCCGGAGACGAGGTCGAAATCGGTGGTTGGGGCTGCGAAAACTCCACGATGGACGGGCCAGGCGAGAGGCGCTTGAAAACTTTCACAACGCGCGTGATTCCCACCGAGGTGGTGCCCGAGGATTCCCTGCGTTCGCCTCTTCGTCCATTCCGGGTGCCGTCCCGCGCGGCGGCTTTCAACTTTTTCACTCCAGGTCGCACGCTGGAAGAAAACGCGGCCAGCATCTGCCCCGGCGACTCCGGCGGGCCAGTCTACCGCGGCGGTTCCGTAGTGGGCGTCAACGCCCAGTACACTTTCAGGGACGACAGCGCTATTTCCAGCGCCAATCTACACGCGCGCCTGTCGGGCGTGGAAGCCTGGGCCCGTGAAATCCTGGCCCTTGCCTCAGTTGAAGAAGTTCCGTGAGTTGCTGATCCCCGTGACTATGCCGATGCACACCCCGTAGGTGAGCATCGCCGATCCCCCGTAGCTCATCATCGGGAGCGGCACCCCCACGATGGGCATGATCCCGCTCACCATGCTCATGTTCACGAAGGTATGCCAGAAAAAGATCCCCAGGATCCCCACCACCAGCACCGAGTCGTAGAAGCGCTGGACGCTGGAGGCGAGCCACACCAGGCGCATGAACAGGATGAGGTACAGCACGATCAGGAAGACGGCGCCGAAGAAGCCGTGCTCCTCGTTGAAGATGGCGAAGACGAAGTCGGTGTGGTTTTCGGGCAAATACTGCAGCGAAGCCTGGGAGGAGTTCTTGAAGCCCTTACCGAACAGCCGCCCGGAGCCGATGGCGATCTCGGACTGGATGGCGTTGTAACCGGAACCCTTGGCGTCGGCGTAGGGGTCAATGAAGGTGTGGATGCGTTTACGCTGGTACTCGCGCAGACCGAAGTTGTACATGAGGACGCCCGCCACCAGGGCCCCCACTCCCAGGGTGATGATGGTGCGCCACTTGAGCCTCTTGTAGAAAATGATCAGGGCGAAGATCAGGAGCAACAGCATGCCAGTGCCCAAATCCGGCTGCACGATCACCATCACCGCGGGTACACCCGCGATCAGGCCGGGGACCCACAAGTCACCCAGGCTCAGTTCCCGCTCGGGGCTGACGCGGGAGAAGTAACGGGCCAAGGCCATGGCCAGCCCCAGCTTCATGAACTCCGAGGGCTGCATGCGTATGGGACCGATCTCCAACCAGCGCTGGGCGCCCATGCCCACGTCCCCCATCACCATCACCAAGAGCAGCAGGAACAAGGTCACGCCATACACCAGGTAGGAAATGCGCTCGAAGGTCTTGGGGCTGAAAGCCACGCTCACCAAGATGGCGGTGCCGGTGGCGAGCAGGTACCACATCACCTGGGAACGGTAGAGGGTGTTGAGGCCCTCGTGGGACTGGGAATGGGTAGCGGAGTAGAGGTTGAGCACGCCCACCAGGAAGATGGCGAACATGCTGCCGAGGAAGCTGAAGTCGTAGCGCTTGAGGTACTGAAGGATGGTCTGGTACACGCGTTCCCCTCTATTCGTCGCCGTCTTCGGCGGCCGGCGGCGGTTTGGGCGCGGCGCTGGCCTGTTGCTTGAGCTGCTTGGCCCAGTTGGCCTGGATCTCTTTGTCCTTCTCGAGGTTCTGCAGGTACAGCTGCGGCTGGTACTTCTGCATGTAGGCGCTCACCACCGCTTCCACCACCGGGGTGGCGGCGCTGGAGCCGTGGCAACCGTGCTCCACCAGGGCGGCGGCGGCGATCTTGGGGTTGTCGTAAGGCGCGAAGCCCACGAACACGCCGTGGTGGCGGTAGTCGTAATCCATCTGCTCGCACTTTTGGTAGACCTTGTCGGCCGTGGCGCGCACGACTTGGGACGTGCCGGTCTTGCCCGCCATCAAGATGCCTTTGCCCCGGCGATAGAAAGCCGTGCCCTTGGGGTTGTTCACCACCTGGAAGAGGCCCTCGCGCACCCACTGGAGCGTCTTGGGGTTCTTGAGCTTGAAGTCGGAGAGGAGCTCGGGGGTGAAGGTCTTGATCAGCTCACCCTTGGGCGTGTACACGTCCTTCACCACATACGGCCGGTAAATCTTGCCGCCGTTGGCGATGGCGCCGTAGGCCTGGGCCATCTGGATCGTGCTGGCCAGCACGTAGGACTGGCCGATGGCGCAGGAGAGGGTCTCTCCCGGCTGCCACTCCACCCCGTAGCGCTTCTTCTTCCAGCCAGTGGTGGGGATCAGGCCCGAAACCTCCCGGGGGAGCGAGATACCAGTGCGCTTTCCGAGGCCGAACATGTTGGCGTACTTGGCGATGGTGTCGATGTCCATCTTCATGGCCGCGCGCTGGAAATAGACGTTGCAGCTCTCGCGGATGGCCTTGGCGATGGAGGTGGGCCCGTGTCCTTCCTTCTTCCAGCAGTGATAGGCCTTGCGGCCGAAACGCAGGCTGCCGGAGCAGAACACCTCGGTGCGCTCGTCGATCACTCCCTCCTCGAAGCCCGAAATGCCGGTGATCGCCTTGAAGGTGGAGCCGGGGGAATAGTGCTCCTGGATGTTGCGGTCGCGTAGCGGGTTTTCCTTGTTGCCGATGAGGCTGCGCCAGTACTCGGGCGTGAGGCCCCGGGAGAACTGGGAGGGGTCGAAGGCCGGACGGCTGACCATGGCCAGCACCTCGCCGGTGTCGATGTCGATGGCGATGATGCTGCCGACCTTCCCTTCCAGGGCCTTGTACCCGGCCAGTTGCATGTCGCGGTCGATGGTCAGCTTCACGTTCATGCCGGGCTCAGGCTTCTCGTCCTCGATGCCCTTGAACAGGTTGTCGGTGTTGATGTAGCGCTTGCGCCGGCCCCGGGCGTCCACCTCGACGAACTCGTGGCCGTTGGTGCCGCGCAGGTACTTGTCCAGCTGCTCCTCAATGCCGAACTGGCCGATGAAGTCCCCCAGCCGGTAATCCATGCCATCGCGCTTACGGAGTTTCGGCAACTGGGTCTGGCTGATCTCGGAGATGTAGCCCAGGAGGTGCGCTCCGACCTCCTTGTCCTTGTACTCGCGGGAAATGAAAGTCTCCACGCTCACCCCGGGCAGCTCGGCGTTGAGGCTCTCGATCTGGGCGAGTTCCTCGAAGCCGATGTTCTTCTTGATGGTGATGGGGCGGTAGGTGGCCTGGTTGGCGTTCTTCTTGAGCACCTTCTCGATGGTGCCGGGCTCGAGGTTCAGGATCTTGTGGAGCTTGGCCAGGGTCTGCTCACGGTCCAGCAGGTACTGGGGGGTCACGATGGCGTCGTAACGGGGAATGTTGTCCACCAAGAGCTGGTCGTCCCGTGAGTGGATGGTCCCGCGGGGCGCCCACACCACTTCTTTCCTCAGCCGGTTCTGGATCGAGAACTGGTGCAGCTGCTCGCCCTTGTACACCTGCAGGTACCACAGGCGCGCCAGCAGGAGCCCGCAGCACACGAAGATGATGTTGCCGATCATCCCCGCGCGCGCCTTGTGTATCTTGACGAGTTCCTCTTCGCCGAACATGGGTTAGATCCGCACCCCTGTCCTGCCCACCTCGTCCTCCACCGCCCATACCCGGTCGAGCAGTCGGAACAGCAGGGGGGAGGCCAGGGACAGGAGCACGGTGCTAGGCAGGGCGTTGCTGAACAACAGCCCGAACTTCGCGAAGCTGCCGAGCTTGAGGCAGATCACCGCGGCCGTGAAGAGGTACCACAGGACTTGGTAGGCCTGGACGATCGCCACGGTGGCGATGGCCGAGGAAAAATGCAACAGCTCCTTTAGCCAGGCGGCGGAGGCCGAGACCAGGATGCCGGCGATGGTGCCCAGGGCCCAGCCCTCCACCGAGAACGCCGAATGCACCAGTTGCAGCAACAGGATGATCCAGGGCAAAAGCGGCGTGGCCACCTTGATGGCCAGGAACAGCACCAACACCACGTTGAAGGCCAGGCGGGCCTCCTGCCAACCCAGGGCGGGCAGCAGTGCGGAAGTCGCGACCTCCAGGACCACCATGATGCCGAGGGTGGCGGCCAGCGAGAAGATCAACCGGCTCAGGCGGGGTTGCATGTCATTCCTTCTTCGCCGCGGGCGCGGATTCGGCGGCCGCGGTCACGGGCGCGGGGTTGGGCAGGAGCACCAGCACTTCTTCCAGCTTGTGGAAATCCACGGAGGGCGTGACTTCGAGGCCCAGGGTCATGCCCGAATCCTCGCGGTCGATGCCGGTGATCATCCCAACCTTGATGCCCTTGGGGTAGATGCCACCCACGCCGGCGGTGATCAGCTTGTCGCCCATCTCCACCGGTTCGGTGCGGTTGACGTACTTGAGGGTGCAGCGCTGATTGAACACCCCTTCCACCACACCGTGGGTGCGGCTGCGCTCGATGAGGGCGTCCACGCGGTTGTTGGGGTCCAGGATGGTCAACACGTCGGCATAGCCATTGCCCAGCCGGTACACGTAGCCCACCAGGCCCTTATGCGTGATCACCGGCGCCATCATGCGGATTCCGTCCTTCTCGCCGCGGTTGATCCGCAGGACCTTGAACTGGTTGGCGGAGTCCCACCCCACCACTTGGGCCAGGACCTTGGATTGGGAGATGTCCTCGGAGTGCAGGAGCATCTGCTTGAGTCGGAAGTTCTCGCGGCGGATTTCCTCCATCTGGAACAGGTCGCTCTCGAGCCGCGCGATGGTGGTCTTGAGGTGCGCGTTCTCCTTGGAGGTGTTCACGATGCGCAGGTAATTGTCCACCAGGTCATCCAGTTCCTGGCGGGTGTTGAGGAGGCTCTTCTGCACCGGGGCGACGACCTCCACCACTAACCGCTGGAACAACGTCATCTCTTCAAGCTCGAAGCGCTTTTGGGAGAGACCCCAAACCGCCACGGCCAACACGATGAGGTTGTTGACGATCTTGACCTTCGAGGACTCCGAAACCATCCGTCTCAACGGCGCGCACCTTCGTTCTACGGTATTCTGTGACGCTTAACAGGGTATCCAAGGGCACGTGGCTTGCCAATCACCACGGCGCATTCTCCTTTGACCCGGGGAGGGAGCTGCCGCTAGAATGAGTCCTCACTGAGGAGCTTCCATGAACAAGACTTTCACGTCCAAGGCCGCCACCTTCATCCTGAGCACCATCTTCCTGGTGATCATCGTGAGCTTCCTCTTTGGCGACTACGGCCAGAACGGCGGCGTGCCCTCCCGTCAGGACGTGGCGACGGTGAACGGTCTCACGGTGAGCCCCCGCGAGTTTCAGATGCGGCTCCAGCAGCAAGTTGACTTCTTCGCTCAGATGATGGGCGGCCAGCTCACGGCGCAGCAAATTCAGCAGATGGGCATCAAGGAAACTGTTCTCTCCGGCATCATCCAACAAAAGCTGTTGCTGTCCCACGGCGAAGAAATGGGCCTCGCCCTCTCCACCGAGGAAATCAAAGACGAGATCAAGCGCCTCCCCTACTTCCTCACCAACGAGCGCTTCGACGTGTCCAAGTACCGCGGCCTCTTGGGCGCCAACGGCTACACCCCCACCCAGTTCGAGGAAATGGTCGGGCAGGACATCACCACCCGCAAAATGGAGCAAATGCTCTCCCTGGCCACCGTTTCAGAGGCCTACGCCAAGGACGTGCTGAGCTTTAAAACCCAGTCGCGTCCCGTGGAAGCTATTCGCGCAGAGCGCCAAGAACTGGTCAAGCTGGTGGCCGTGGACGACGCTGAGGCCCAGGCCTTCGCGGCCAAGCCCGAAAACCAGAAACTCCTGCAGGACCTCTACCAGGAGAACGCCGGCACCTACAACAAGCCGGCCGAGCTCAAGGCCCGTCACATCCTGTTCCGCTCCGGGGACAAGGACGCCGAGGCCCTCGCTAAGGCCGAGAAGCTCAAGGGCCAGCTCACCACCAAGAACTTCGGCGAGAAGGCCAAGCAACTCACCGAGGATCCCACCGGCAAGAACAACGGCGGGGACCTGGGTTGGTTCCCCAAGGGCAGCATGGTGCCTGAGTTCGAAAAGGCCGCCGAAGCTGCCAAGGTCGGGGAGATCGTGGGGCCCGTGAAGACGTCCTTCGGCTACCACTGGATTTTGGTGGAAGGTAAGAAAGAAGGCACCACCCGCAAGCTGGAAGACGTGAAACTGGAGCTGGCCCGCACCGCCCTCCAGAAGCGCAAGACCAAGGAGCTCGACCAGGTCATGGCCGAGACCAAGGGGCGCCTGACCCAGCTCCTCACCTCTGGGGACGCCAAGGCCATCGAGGCCGAGAAAACCCGCCTCAACGCCACTGTCCTCAAGAACACCCAGGTGGACCGCTTCAATCTGAGCCTCGCCAACCACGCCCTTTCCGCCGACGAGGGCAAGCGCCTCTTCGAGGCCGCTCCCGGCACCGTGCTGGATTTCTCCACCCCCGGCACCGTCCTCATGGTGAAAGTGGGCGCCGCCCCTGCGGGCAACCAGGCCGCTGAGATCGAGACCAAGCTCAAGTCAGAAGTGCAGAACCAGTCCCAGCTGTTGGCGCGCAAGCTGCGCGAGGAACTGCTCAAAGAGCTGCACACCAAATCCAAAGTCGTGACTAACCCCGCGATGCTGTAGGAACCGTGGCCGACAAGAAACACCGCAATCCACAGAACGTTCCCGGCAAGTACTACGTCGATGACCAGTGCATCGCCTGTGACGCCTGTTGCATCGAGGCCCCGCGCTTCTTCGCCATGAACGACGAGGAAGGGCGGGCCTACGTGAAGGCGCAGCCCATGTGTCCGGAGGAGGCGCAGGAGGCGGAGAATGCGCTTTCAGCTTGTCCGGTGGAGGCGATTGGGAACGACGGATAAATTCCTTAATTGCTAATTAGGGAGTCGCTGTTCGAGACCGAATATCGGCTTAACAATCCCATATTTAGTTCTAAGTAATTCTCTAATCCCTGGTAGATGATCTGATATCTCGCCTTCACTGATTATTTTTCTAGTATCAACTTTCAAGAATTCTCTCGTCGCTGAATCAATCGCACCACTGCGGAGACTCCAGGCGCTCAGCTGCCCACTTGCTAGATCTAAATCAAAACTAATTTCCTCTCGGTGGGTTGAAGTCCCACCGCAGGAATAAGTGACCTTGATAAGTGATGTCGTCATAGCGAGTCCTCCTCTTAGCTCATTATATATTCGAGCCACTCTTCGTCGGTATATTCCCATCTATTGAATTCAGGATCATGAGACCTGGGAGGAGGCGAAGCAGGCGGGGATACGACTTTGGTTGGCAAAGAAGCAACTCCACCAAATACAATCGCCGTTCTTCGAGGCAGCCCTGGTATTCGAGATACCTCCTGTTTGTCGACCCACTCTGCAGCGACAGATACAGCTCTTAAGTCTTGCTCTGATGACAGACGAAAGACTACCCATGTACCACATTGAGCCAGGACCGTCGGAGACAACTCAGAAGGTCTCTGAGTACTAAGCCAAATGGAGACACCAAATTTCCTGCCCTCCTTAGCAAGTCTTTCATATGCAAGACTATGCTTCCCGACTTCATCGCTATCACTAAGCTGTCTAAGGTAATGGTGCGCTTCCTCTAGAACAAGCAAAGTTGGATATGTACGTCCCTGCCCTCTCTTAAATAATTCAAAGGCAAAAAGCTCGAGTAGTGAACCCAGTATCAATGGCAACAAGTCATGCGCGACACTTCTCAAATCAACAATGTGCACATTCCATTGCGTACTATTTGATCCAAAAATTTTGTCAATTACATTTGATGACTCTGCTTGCCAGCTGAGAGGGCCTGTACACGGCGGCCCCTCGCCTACGTCAATTACGGACGTAAACTGTGGATCCTCGACGAAGCGACGGATGCGATTAACTAAAGGACTGATGTTTCCGTATTCAAATCCTCCTCGCTCAAACCCGCCGCCTTGGCGATTAGAAGGTTTGATAGAGTAGCTCTCAGCCGCCAATGCCGCCAAAGCCATCATTGATGGCCAACGTGTCGCTGATACTAATTGTGTTCTCGCACGCAATTTATTGATAGAACGCGCAGCGGAGTTAGCATCACCAGGACGACAGTCTTCAACCAAGTTATAATCATTTTCCCCAACCACTCGAGCCGCTTGATGGTTTACGGACCATTCAACAAATTGCAAATTCTCGAGTGCGAAGTTCAAAGCGGGACGTTGTGTTTTCTCGCTTGGAAGCAGCAGACGGCCTAATCCATGGCGTCCCAATGCGTAATAGGGTATTTTGGCGTTAGGATCATTACCAAATCTAGTAACTAGAAGCTTATCCTGCGCAATATGTGTGTTGAGCGCCTGCTCGTACTCCCCATTGATATCAAAGAGCACTATTCTCGACCTAGGGTACCTCATCACTTGCTGCAGTATTGCTGCTGTGAATGAACTTTTTCCCTGCCCAGTTCCACCTAACACCGCAACATGTCTGCTTAGCAAATTATTCAAGGTCACATTAAAACTTGTTCCTGACCTACTCGATAGACCTAAAGAAATCATCTTCTGGTCTGTTCTTGCACCATTCGTAATAACATCTAGCTCTTTTGGAGTAAGTGGGAATGCTTCCGCCCCGAGTGCAGGTGAGGATTGAGAGTCCGGAAAAAATCGCAGCTGATTCTCGCCCTTGTCAATAAAACCAACCACTACCGCTAAAAGGTTCCTTAACGGCTCATTGTCGAAATGAGTCTTAACTGAGGCATCATGCACTTCTTTTGGTTCAGCAAATTTGAGGGCCTGCACTCGCAGAACAAGCAGTCGCGATCCTGCTCTCACACCAAACATACTACCGACATCCGTCACGCTTCCTATGCCGTGACGATGAGCAGCTAGTTGTCCTTTATGCTCATTAAGTAGGTTTAAGGTTATATGTGCTCCCTCAATTGAAACGACATAAGCAAATGCACAGCGACTCATTCAGCGTCCTCATGCAATGAGGGTTGTGCATTCCATGCTTTGAGGTAGGCCCTTATGGCGTGAGACTGCTCATCAAAAAGGGCTGAGTCAGGAAGGTATTTAACAAATTCTGTGAAGTGCGATGCCTCCCCGCCTCCAACGAGGGTGATCTGCGGAAGCTGAAGCTCAGCAACTTTCCTAACCCACGGTTTGGTTTTCGCTAGTTTCCAGGATCCGCCCTCAGCCTCTAGCTCCGGCAGAACGATCACAAGTTGCAAAGTTGGATTGTGCAACGCCATCTGAATCACTCTATTCAAATGTTCATCTGCGAAAGAGTAGCCACAAATAATAAGTGAGGCTTGAGGCCGACTAAGAAATTCTGAAAAACGCCGAAAAAGCTCACCAAATACAAATCCAGCGGTTTGCTGGTACTTCAGGGCTCCGGGCAATACTAAGAATTCGGCGGGACTCTCGCCACCATCAATAAACTTCTTAAGATTTTGCCATAGCGATCGGCAAGAAGACTCAATAACTGCATCAGCTCGTGTTCGCCAAGATAGCGATCCATGCAACTTAACAAGCGCAATATTGTAGGTGCCGTTGCTTGCTTCTCCGCGTGCCCTCGTATTTCTAAATCCCAAATCAAAGTGTGATGGAGAAAAAGATCTGAAGTGCATCCCCGAGAACCCGTTTATGATGTGCAGCCCCAACGATTCAGCGGCCCACTCCACAGCCAAATCGTAATTTGTTGTAAACACATATGGGTAAGCTTGCCCGGGCTGTCGAGCCGAGCAAATCTTTTGTAAAGTATTTCTGTGTGCATGAAGTTCTTTGGGTAACGCTTCGACTCTATGAGGGTTCTTCCACAGATCCTGCAAAAGTATTGCCGCCTGAAAGATTGATCTCTTTATATTCTCAATCACTTCAGCCAATCTCTGCTTCTCCTCATGCCCGGACCGGTTCCACTCAAGAAGGGCAACTTGAAGAGAGTCGGCCAGTTCTTCAACATTGATTGAATTCAAATCTCGGCTAATGAATTCGTTCTCCTCCAACCAATCTGCATCATCTGAATAGTTTGACTCGAAGAAATCCCACACTTGACTAAGGGTCATGCCGCCCAATTCTCCGCAAGAAGCACCAGCCCCTAGAAATATCGCTACATTCTCCAGGCGCACAATTGCTGCAAGATGAGCTCGCAACTCATCCTCAGACATCCACTGTTCGCCCCTGCGGACCAGTAGCCCTTTGCTCGACTTTGCCATGCTGATTCTCTCTAATTGCAAATGTTAGGAAGCCTAGGATTATTCTAGTGGTAAATTTTCATACGAGCGTATGCACAGGTAAATTAGGAATGAATTAAGGGAGAGAGAGAATTGCGTTACATGCGAGAAGAGAAGTTGTTAAGCATAACTAAATAAGAGGGGCTCCCTCAGGAGCCCCTCTTTTCCTTACTTCTTGCGCTATTCAGGTCATGTCAGCGGCTATCACCGCTTGATGTTCAGAACTTCCTGCAGCATCTGGTCGCTGGTGGTCAGCGTCCGGGTGTTGGCCTGGAAGTTACGTTGGGCGGCCATCATGCTGATGAACTCGTTGGCCACGTCCACGTTGGAGAGCTCGATGGACTTGGAGACCACTTCGCCGCGGCCGTCGGCGCCGGGCTTGCCGAGGGCGGCTTGGCCGGAACGACGGGTTTCTTTGAACAGGTTTTTACCGGTCTTGAAGAGGCCTTCGTTGTCCTCGAACTTGGCGATGGCGATCTGGCCGATGTCACGCTGGACGCCGTTGTCGTAGACCGCGGTGAGCACGCCGTCGTCGTTGAAGGACATGGAGGCGAGGGTCGCCGCGCTTGAGCCGTCCTGGGTGTGGCGGGCCACGGTGGACTTGGAACCGAACTGGGTGGAGGCTTCGAGGCCGGTGCCGCCTTCCTTCACGGATTTGCCGAAGTCGAAGGCGATCTTCTGACCTTGGGCCGCGCCCTTGTTGAAGTTGAAGGAGTTGTTCTTCTCCACTTCCTCCTCGAGTACGCCCTTCTGGTTGAACTTCAGGGAGCCGGAGGCCATCTCCACCATCTTACCGGGCTGTCCGCCCTGGGCCTCGGCGCCGTCCACCATGGCGTGGTAGTCCCACTGGCCGTCGGCGGTCTTGTTGAAGTACATGGTCACCAAGTGCGCGGTACCGACGTTGTCGTAGACGGTGATGGAGTTGTTGAAGTTGGAGGTCTTCTCGGGACGGTTCGGATCGAACTGCATCACGTTCTCGCGGGTGTCCAGGTTCATGGAGAAGTTCACGCTGGAGGTGGCGGTGGCGGGAATGGTGGTGTTGCCCAGCTTGATGGGGGCCAGCTGGTTGGTGATCTTGCCCTTGTCGTCAGGCATGTAGCCGTTCACCTTGTAACCGTCGCCGGTGACCATGTGCCCTTCTTTGTCGAAGTGGAAGGAGCCGTCACGGGTGTAGCCCTTGCCGAACGGGGCGTCGACCATGAAGAAGCCGTTGCCGTTCAGGGCGAGGTCGGTGATGTTGCTGGTGCGGGAGATGGAGCCCTGGACCCATTGGGGGGTCACGTGGGCCAGGCGCGTACCGGAACCGATCTGGTCGCCGCCTTCGATGCCCTTGAGGGATGAAGCGATCATGTCCTGGAATTCAGCGCGGCTGCTCTTGAAGCCGAAGGTCCCGGCGTTGGCGATGTTGTCGCCGATGACGCTCATGGACTGCCCGGCGGCGTGAAGGCCAGAGATACCGGTGTTGAACGAGGAAAGAATGCTCATTACGTCCCTCCTAGACGGTTTGTGTTTGGACCCCGGGAGTGCGACAGACTCTCGAGGGGGGCCTCCGTGGAAGGACCGGCCTTTCCCAAACGCGTTCGTTAATTTTCTTCCGTCCCGGACATCCTGTCCGGTCCGCGTGTACCTAGTTCATGAAAATGGTCGAATCGATCTTGGTGAAAACGTTCTCACCCATGCTGTCCTTGTCCACCGCCGTCACCACCATCCCGCGGTCCACGTCGAGGACGTAGGCCGCTTTTCCGGTGATCACGAGGGAATCGTGGCCGCCCTTGGTCCTGAGCTTGCCCAGGGCCTCCTGCAGCTTCAAGTATTCCGCGCCGTCGAAGGCGATGTTGCGTTCCTCGAGGCGTTTCGCGGCGTGGGTGGACAGGCTCACGTCGGATTTCGACGGCGCCTCTGCCTTGCCCATCAGTTTCGCGAACTCGCTCTGCTGCCCGTCCTTGAGACGGTTGGCCTCGCCAACACGCTCTTTCCCGCCGGGCAACCCGGAGACCTGGGGAATCAGCATGTCGTTGATGCGTGCCACTTCTCTTCCTCTCAGTCGTAGATCCCCTTCTCTTCACCCTTGTAAGCGTTGGCCGCTTGCTGGGCGCTCGGAGAAGGAGCTGCTTGGTTCAATCTTAAGCCAGCCTGTTGACCTTGTGCAGTAGGCATGTTTTGCACCGGCGCGCCATGACCTGCAACTTGGAAGCTGGCGACGTCGCGCAAGTAAACTTTCTGGCCGGAGACGGTGAGCACGGGCTCGCCGCCGTCGAAGGTCACGTTGGTGACAAGTCCCGTGGCCTGGGTGTGGGCCGGGACGTCGAGGCCGGTGGGACCCCAGGCCTTCACTTGCGCCTTGTAGGTGCCGGGGGCGGCGAGCTGCCCGTCGAGGGTGACGCCGTTCCAGGTGACGGAGTGGGAACCGGCCGACATGCCTTCCTTCCACATCTCGCCCACGATCTGATTTTTGTCGTCGATAATGCGGATCATGACTTTGCCGGCCTCGCCATCGAGCTTGAACAGGACGTCGGCGTTGTCGCCTTCCTGGTTGAGCTTCATGGAGGAACCGCTGGTCACCACTTGCTTGCCCACGAAGCTGGCGGCGTAGAATTTCTCCTGCACGCCCTGGTTCTTCTGGACCTGGTCGAACTTGGTGTTGAGGTTGGAGAGCTGCTCCAACTGGGAGAACTGGGCCAGCTCGCCGGTCATCTTGGACTGGTCCATGGGGTTCATGGGGTCCTGGTTCTGCAGCTGGTACGTGAGGAGTTTCAGGAACTCGTCCTTGCCCATCTGGTTGTGGCGGCCCGCGTCCCCGTTGTAGATGCTCTTGGGCTTCTGGCCGGTGGCGCGGTTGATGAGTTCTTCGTCGGTGGGGGCGCGTCCGGCGTTCTGGTTGCCCAACTGGCGCGGGCCCATGGTGACCTGGCGGTATTGCTGTTCCTGGGGTGTGATCGGACGGCCGATTTCAGGCATGGATCAAGCCGCTTTTTCCCGCAGGACGTCCCACAGGTCTTCGCGGCGCTGCTGGTCGTGCCGGCGCTGGTTGCTCTCCGAACCGAACTGGCGGTCCTGGCCGTGGCCGGCGTGCTGCTGCCCGCCCATGGAGTCGTTCTTGGAGGAGTTCTGCACGTCGAGCTTCAGATCGCCCACGTTCACCCCCGCCTGGGTCAGGTGGCCCAGCAGTTGGTCCCGGTGCTGTCCCAGGAACGCCTTGGCGGAGTGGTCCTGGCCGAGGATGGCGATGTTGATCACGCCGTCAGTGGCGCGGTTCACGGTGATGTCGAGTAGGCCCAGATCCTCATGCCGCATTTTCAGTTGGACCGTGGGGTCCTTGGCGGCGCGCGCCTGGACCACGTAATCGGTGATCTGGCTCATGAGGTTTTCAGCGTCGACTTTCTGCCCCTTCAAGGCAGACAGGTCGAAGACCTTGGAGGCCGATGGGGCGTCGTGCAACTGCGCGGGGGCCACGGCGGCTTCGGGGGCATAGGCGGTGGTGAGGCCAGCGTCAGCTTCGGTGGAGGGCTGACCGGACAGGACCGCGGTGAGTTCGTTCGAAGCCTGGGCGTTGGCGCCAGCGTTGCCGCCGTTGCCGACCACGTTCTTGACCTGCATGCCGTAGGCATTGGTGACGGGGGCCTTGCGGGCGAAGGCGTTCTTCTGCGCCACGAAGTCCTGCATGTCCATGAGCTGGGGATCGACCTCGGCCTGGGCCAGGTCGATGGCGGGAGCGCGGCCGCCTTGGGCGCGCATGAGCATTTCCTTCATGGGGACCTGTACCTGCTCGGCGCCTTCGGGCAGGACCACTTCGTTCACCTGCTGGATCAGCGAGGGATCCAGCACCTTCGGGGTGGGCACGGTGGGATCAACCGGCAAGGCCTCGCCTTCCATCAGCAGGTTCAGGGCGTCGCCCTTGACTGGCGCGGCTTGGATGTTGGCGCTGGCGCTGAGTTCGGCGGAGAGCTCCGCGGGCACGCCGTCCACGGGAAGCATGGCCTCCTCGCCACCTTCCAGCTCGCCCATGAGGGCGGTGAGGAAGTCATCCCCCGCGCCCGCCTCGGCGGACGCGTCAGCCTTGCTGTCCGCCTGGGCGGCCGCTTTCGGCTGGGGGGCTGGGGCTTTGATCGGCGCTATCACGGGGCGTCGTACTCCTGTAGGGGCTATCTTTTCATGTTCAGGTATTGCTTTTGAAGCCTGGCAGAAACTTCCTTGTCCATGAGGTTGAAGATCTTGGAGGCCTTCTTGGGATCAAGCATTTGCAGGATGCGGACGGCGATGTCGGGCTCCTGCACGCTCAGCAGCTGGGCAGCCTTTGCCGGTTGCATGTTCGCGACCACGTCCACCTGGGCGGCGAGGCGGCCTCGGGCCTCCTCGTCGTTCTTCTCCACGCAGCCGAGCACGCCGTGCTGGCGCTCCTCGAACGACTTGATGCGCTTCTCGAGCTCGGCGCCGTTGATCTTCAGCTGGTCCTCCCGCTTGGTGAGTTCCACCGCGCGCAGGCGCAGGGCCTCTTCCTTGTCCACCAACTCCTTGGTCAGTTCGGTGACGGACTTGTTCTTGATGTCGTCCACGCGCTTGCGCACTTCCTCGGCGACCTTCTTGAGATACTCCTCCTCGGAGTAGGTCTTGACCGGCTTGCCGGTGGCATGGGCGCCCAGCGCGCCCAGGGCGGCCAGGATGACGATGAGCTTTTTCATGCTTGTTCCTCCGGGACCGACTTTCGGGCGGCGTCCCAATTTTGGACCATCTCTTCCACTTTCTGGTCCATTTCCTTGTTGGCGGCTTTTTTCCAGGCGAGGAAGTCCTTCTCCCGCAAGTTCTCCACGGCCTTGAGGTCGGCGCGTCGGCGCTGCAACTCCACACGCCGTTCCTCGATTTGCTTCTCCACGCCCTCGATGAGCCCGTGCACGTGCTTGATGTGGGCGTCCTTGCCCTCCACCAGCACCGGGAAGAAAGCGGCGTGGCGGGCGCGCATGCCTTGGCCCATGGCGGACTCCTGGGAGCGGTAGGCGGCGGCGATCTCTGCCTTCAGGGATTCGACCTGATCCAGCAGGCGCTGCCGCTCGACCATCAGGAGCCCCAGGGCGTTCCGGCAGGTCTCCTCTTCCATCTTGCGGACTTTGAGTACGGCCTCGAGCCGGAATTGGTAGCGTTTCACCTAGTCACCCCGCCGGGAAGGAGGGGTCCACGGCCCGTTCGGCCTTGCGGGCGATCTCGATCATCTGCTGGAAAAGCTCCGGGATGTCGGCCTTCTCGTGGACGTCCTGGCGCAGGAGGTTGGTCATGTCGTCGATGACGGCCATGGCCTTGTCGACCTTGGGGTTGCTGCCCCGGGCGTAGGCGCCCACGGTGATGAGGTCCTCGCTCTGCTTGTAGGAGGCCAGGAGGTCCCGCAAGTGCGAGGCCACGATCTTGTGCTCGCGCGTGGCCACCTTGGGCATGACCCGCGATATGGAGGCGAGCACGTCGATGGCCGGGTAGTGGTTGCGGGCGGCGAGTTCACGCGACAGCACGATGTGGCCGTCGGAGATGGAGCGGACGGCGTCCGCGATGGGCTCGTCCATGTCCCCACCCTCCACCAGCACGGTGTAGATCCCGGTGATGCTGCCGGCGCCGGCCTTGGTGCCCGCACGCTCCATGAGCTTGGGGAGCTTGGCGAACACGGAGGGCGAGTAGCCCTTGGGGCCGGGGGCTTCGCCCACGGAAAGCGAGATTTCCCGGTTGGCCATGGCGAAGCGGGTGATGGAATCCATCATGAGCAGGACGTCGGCGGAGTCGTGGTCCCGGAAGTACTCGGCGATGGTGGTGGCCGCGTAAGCCGCCTTGGTGCGCACCAGGGACGAGGTGTCGGAGGTCGCCACCACCACCACGGAGCGCTTGAGGCCCTCCTCCCCCAGGTCTGACTGGATGAACTCCAGGACCTCGCGGCCGCGCTCGCCGATCAGCGCGATGACGTTGATGTCGGCGCTGGTGTTCCGCGCGATCATGCCCATGAGCACGGACTTCCCGACGCCGGAGCCGGCCATGATGGCCAAGCGCTGGCCCTTGCCGGCGGTGATGAAGCTGTTGATGCTCTTCACGCCCACGTCCAGCGGCTCCCGGATGGGCGGGCGGTCCAGCGGGTTGAGGGGCTGGCCGAAGATAGAACGGGTCTCGAAGGGGCCCTCGATGGGACCTTTGCCGTCCAAGGGCTGGCCGTGGAAGTCCACCACCCGACCGAGCATGCCCCGGGAGACGCGGATCTCGGTGACCACGTCCTTCATGGTGATGCGGGTTTCGGAATTGATGCCGGATATTTCATGGTAGGGCATGACCATGCACTTCTGGCCGTGCAGGGCGACCACTTCGCCCGGGCTGTGCTCGCCAGTCTCGGTGAGGAACTCCACGTGGGAGCCCAGCACCGCTCGAGGGAGAGCGGCCTCGTAGACCATCCCGCGGCTGGCGGTGATCTTGCCAATCTTCTGCCAAGGAGAGCGGTTCTCGGTGCGCTTGACCAAGCCGCGCAGGCCCAGTTCAGCCGTCATGGGTTTCCAGCGACGCGAACAGCTTGTCCAGCGTCTGGAACATGGCGTCCGGGGTGCCGTCGATGATGCCGTTCTCGCTCTCCACCACCAGTCCCCGCCCCTTCATCTCCGGATCCGGCTCCAGGCGGACGTTGGTCAGGGCGCCCAGGCGCTTCTCGAGCTCGGCGAGAACGCCTGGCATGGAGGCGAAATCGTCGGGGTTCGCCCGGACCAGCAGGTTGTGCCTCTGGCCCATCTCCAGGATGAGTTTTTCCAGCAAGCGCCCCAGGTAGTCCTGGTCGGCGTGGATCTCCTTGAGCACCATCCATTTCACGAGGCGTTTGGCGGCCTCGAGCACTTCGTTGCGGTAGGCTTCCACCTGAGCGGCACATTGCTCACGCACGCTGTTCACAAGGGTGGTCATCTCGGCGTACTGGGCTTCCTGGGCCGCGCGGCCCTCGTCCAGGGCGGCGGCGGCACCCTCGGCGCGTCCTGCCTCCAGGCCCTGGCGGTAGGCGTCCTCGCGCATCAGCTGCAGCTTTTTCTCGACCTCGGCGCCGATGCGGCTTTCCAGGTCGTCTTTCTCCTGGGCCGAAAGGCCGCGCAGGTCGCGCACCAGGCTGTCCATCTGGAACTGGGCGCGGGAGGCGGCCTCACGCTCGGCGCGGATGATCTTGGGGGAAGGTCGTCCGCTCCGGGGGCCATCGCCGCCCAGCTCGGGAAGCCGGAATTCCTTCCAGCCCTCCCCCGCCGCGGGGGCGCCCTCCAGCGCGTTGAAGCTGAAGGGGCGGATCTCGGTGGCCTGCGCGCGTTTTCCCATGGTTCAAGCCGCCTTCTTCACACGAAGCTGTCGCCCTCGCCGCCGCGGGCGACGATGGCCTTGCCTTTGGATTCCAGGTCCTTGATCTGCTGGACAATTTCTTGCTGCGCCTTCTCCACGTCGGACACCTTCGTGGGGCCGAGGCTCTCCAGGTCCTCCCGCAAGAGCGTTGCCGCGCGGTTGGACATGTTTTTGAAGAGCTTGGCCTTGACCTCTTCCGGGGCGGTCTTGAGGGCGATGGTGAGCTTCTGGTTGTCCACCACCTTGAGGAGTTCCTGAATACCCTTGTCGTCCACGTAGATGACGTCTTCGAAGACGAACATCAGCTTGCGGATCTCCTCCGCCAACTCGGGGTCCTTCTCTTCGACCCGCGCCATGATGTTCTTCTCGCTGTTCTTGTCCATGAGATTGAGCATGTCGGCGATGGGCTCGACGCCTCCCAACTGCTGGGTGTCGATGGACCCCAGGGTCGAGAGTTCGGTCTTGAGCACGTCGTCCAGCTGGGCGATGAGCTCGGGGGATACGAAGTCGAGGTTCGCCACCCGCAGTACCACCTCGGCCTGCAAGCCGTCGGGCAGCTTGCGGAGCACGTCCACCTTCTTCTCCACGGGCAGGTGGGCGACGATGAGGGCGATGGTCTGAGGGTGTTCGTTGATGAGGAAGTTGGCGAGGGTGCGCGTGTCCACCAGCTCGAGGGACTCGAGGGTGTTGGAATTGCCGACGTCCACGACCTGGCCCAGCAGCTGCTTGGCGCGGTCCTCGCCCAGGGTGGAGAGGATGAAGTCGCGTCCCTTGTTCTCGGAGAACAGCAGCTCGGCGTCCTCGTTGAGGGAGCTGTAGAAGTCCTCGAGCACGCGCTTCACCATCCAAATCGGAGATTTGGAGACGGTGGACATGCTGTTGATCATGCGTTTGACGTCGTTGTCCTTCATGTGTTTGAAGACCAGCTTGGTGGCCGAGGGGCCCAATGCCGACAGCAGGATCGCGGCGCGGTCCTGCCCGCTCAGGAGCTGGTATTCGACGTCGGGGTCTAGGGTCTTGTTCTCGGGCTGTGCCATTCTATTCTCCCGCCCTCATCAGGCGATTTCCTTGTTCGCGTCGGCCGAGTGGATCATCTCGTGCACCACCTGGGCTGCCTTGGCCGGGTTCTGCTCCACCAGCGCGAGGATCTTCTCGCGCAGCATGTTCCCCTCGATCTTCTCGGGGTTGAGCTTGTCCTCGATGGACGGCAGGACGTCCTCGAGTCCCGGAAGCTTCTGGTTGGCCTGGATCTTCTCGAGTTCCTCCAGGGTCTTGGGCAGGAAGTCCTCGATGCTCTCCACGGTGTTCTCCGTGAGCCACTGGATGAAGGGGCGCACCACCAAGAAGAAGAACAGGGTAATCAGGGCCCCGATCATGAGGTATTTGGTGAGGTTCTTGAGCAGCTCGCGGTTCTCGCGGGCGCGCATGATCGCCTCGATCTCGGCCAGATCCTCGGTGGCGAATTCCATGTTCTTGATCACGACCGTGTCCCCGCGGCCGGGCTGAATGCCCAGGGCGCTGGTGACGATCTGCTGGAAATTGGCGAGCTCGGCGTCGCTCCAGGCCTGGTACTTGGTGACCGCGATCCCGTCGTCGTTGAGGACGGTGGCGCCCTCCTTGTCCTTCACGGGCACGCGCTTGCCGTCCAGCATGACGGCGACGCTCAGGTGGGCGACGTCGGCGGTGGGCTTCTTGCTCTTGGTGACGATGGTCGGGACGTTGTAGTTGCGGGTGACGAGGCTCTTGTCCACGTCGTTGCGGGTCTCGGGAATTCCGGGCTGGGGGGCCTCGCCGGGCAGGTTGGAGCGGGCGCCGGGGATGCCTTGGGGAGAGGGGCGCACGCCCTGCATTTTCTGTTCGTTCTTCACTTCGGACACGACCGCGGCGTTTTCCTGGTCATACTGGGTCTGGGTTTCGGTCTTCTCGGTGAAGTCCATCTTCACGTTGACCTTGGCAATCACCTTGCCCTGGCCCACCACGCGTCCGAGGATCTCCTCCACCCGCTTCTCGTACTGGTCGTTCATCTTAGCTTCCAGCGCGATCCGGCTGGCGGTCTGCGTGGACATGCTGTCGCCGTCGTTCTCGGAGAGCTTCTTGCCGCGACTGTCGATTACCACCACGTGGTGGGAGCGCATGCCGTCGACGGAGGAGGAGACCAGGCTCTGAACACCTTTGATCTCGTCGGTGGTCATGGTGACTCCGCGCTCGACGTCCAGCACCACGGAGGCGGAAGGCGGCTTGCGCTCGGTCACGAAGGGACTGGACTCGGGGATGGACAAGTGCACGCGCGCGCGGGCGACGCCGCGCAGGTGCATGATGGTCTTGACCAGCTCGCCCTCGAGGGCGCGCTGTTTGTTGATTTTCTGAACGAAGCTGGTGGTGCCGAAGCTCTGCTTGTCGAAGATCTCGTAGCCCACGGTGCCGTTGAAATCCACTCCGCGTTTGGCGATCTCCAGGCGCCAGACTTCCACCTGCTCCTCGGGCACCAGGATGCTCTTGCCCTCGTCTTTGATCTGGTAGTCGATCTTGCCCTCTTCGAGCATGCGCGCGATGACCGCGGAGTCTTCCTTGTTCAGGTCGGTGTACAGGACCTTGTACTGGCCGCGGGAGGCCCAGAATATGACCCCGCCCAGGCTGGCGACGATGAGGCCTGCTACCGCCACGAGCCCCGCCTTCCTGGTCATGTCCAGGGCGCGGAAAAACTCGAAGAAGTTCCCCAGCACGTTACCTAAAAAACCGTTCAAGCGACCCTCCTGGTCTCAGAAGCTGACTGGCCTTCCTGGCCCGTCAGATCTGCATGCGCATGATTTCCTTGTAAGCCTCGATCACCTTGCCCCGCACCTGGTTCATGGCCTTGAAGGCGATCTCCGCCTTCTCCACCGTCAGCAGGGTTTCGTGCAAATCCTTGCTCTCGCCGCTGGCGAGTTTCTGCATTGCCGTGTTCGCCTCCTGTTGGAGGCCGTTGACCTGCGCCAGGGAGTCCTGCAGGAACTCGCCGAAGGTCTTGGTGCCACCCGAGCGCTCGATCCCCGGCGTCTCGATGGCGTCGAAGGGGGCGCCCACGCCCTCCGCGCTCTTCGCCCAATCCCGCACGTTGCCGGTGCGGAGGGTTTGGTCGATCTGGGAGATGTTCTTAATCATCCGTCAGCTCCTCAGTTCCGGCCGATCTCTAGCGTCTTCACCGCCATGGCCTTGGTGGTGTTGATGGCGCTCACGTTCGCCTCATAGGCCCGCTGGGCCTCGATCATGTCTGCCATCTCCGCCATCACGTTGATGTCGGGATAGGCCACGTACCCGTCCTTGTTGGCCTCGGGGTGGGTGGGTTCGTACTTCAGGATGGGGGGCTTGTCGGAGTTGACCACCTCGGTGACGTGAACGGTCTGGGCCTTCTCGTCCAACTGACCCTCGAGGATCTCGGAGAAGCTCTCCCGGGCGGGCTCGCTGCCGAAGATGACCTCTTTCTTGCGGTATGGCCCCCCCTCGGCGGTGCGGGTGGTCTGGGCGTTGGCGATGTTGGACGACACGGCCTCCATGCGCTTGCGCTGGGCCGCGAGGCCTGAGGAGCTAATGCGCAGGCTGGTCAGAAGGTCCATCCCCTACCTCACTTCTCGTTATTGATCGCGTACTTCATCAGGCCCAGCTTCTTGTTCATCAGCTGGACGGTGGTGTCGTACATGATGCGGTTTTCGGCCATGCGGGCCATCTCGGCCTCAACGTCGACCGTGTTGCCGTTCTCGGAAACCACGCCGTTGGGATCCTCGTACGCCTCGGGCTCCAGGTTCGCGAACCCGCCGCCGCCCACGTCGAAGTGGCGGGCGTCGGTGGCGGCCATGGAGAGCTGTCCGTCCACGTCGGTGGCGCGGGCCAGGGCCTCCTCGAAGTCCAGTTTCATCGCCTTGTAGCCGGGCGTCTGGGCGTTGGCCACGTTGGAGGTCCCGAGTTCCTGGCGCATCTCGCGGAATTTCAGCGAGGCGGACAGGGCGCGGAGGGTTTTGTCGTTCACGTCCATCTGGGCGTCGTCTCCCGTGTCCTTAGCGCAGGTTCACGAAGTACTGCGAGCCTTCGCTGCGGTACTCGTTGATCTTGTTGCGGAGGGTGCGGATGGAGACGCCGAGGATGCGCGCCGCCTGGGTGCGGTTCTCGGCGGTGAACACCAGCGCCTTCTTGATGAGGAGCTTCTCGGCCTCTTTGAGGGACATGAGCTTCACGCCGTCCTCGTCGGTCTCAGCCGTGATGCCCTCGGCGCGTTTCTCGCCGGCCTGGAAGCAGGCGGCGTCCACGGTGCCCGTGGTGGCCTGGACGGCGGCGCCGCGGACGGCGTGGCGCAGTTCGGTCAGGTTGTGGTTCCAGGGTTGCTCGGTGAGTGCGGCGGCGGCCTGCGGGCAGAGGGTGTAGGCGTCCACGCCCTGCTCCTGGCACCATTCCGTCGTGAAGTAGCTGGCGATCAATTCCACGTCGGTCCCCCGTTCGCGCAAAGGCAGCAGGTGGATCTGGGCGCCGCCGAAGTAGGTCAGCAGCGCTCGTGAGAACTTGCCCGCGCCCACCAGTTTAGAGAGGTTCTTGGTGGTGGTGGCGAGCACCCGGACGTCCAGTTCGTAATCAGGAAGCTCTTGCAGGATAGTATACAGCCGTTTCTGGAAATTCTCATCCAGGGCGTCGATGTGGGCAAAGATGACCGTGCCCCCGTTGGCGACCTCGAGGACACCACGCTGGAAGCGGCCGTCGGCCTCGCGGAAACCCAGCACCCGGCGCTCCACCTCGGCGGGATCGGCGCTGCAGTCCACGATTTCCAGGGCGGCGTTCCGGCGGACGGAATTGGCGTGGACGAAGGCCCCCAGGGTTTTCTTGCCGGTGCCGGCTTCGCCGGTCAGCAAGACGGGAGTCTTGGTGACCGCCACGTTGCGGGCGAGCTCCAGGGACTTCCTGAATTTGGGGTGGTTACCGATGAGTTCGACTGACTTCAACATTAGACCTCCTGTCCGTTGTCAAAGGGATCACTGACTACAATTGTTTCGACTTCAATTCGAGGGCAGACAGTTCCGTCCTGGCCATCTCCCTCACGTATCCGGGCGCTCCCTGATTGCCCAGCAGGGCCTTCAGGACATTTTTTCCTTCTTCCAGCTTACCACCCCGCAGGAGTGACAGACCTAACAAATACTCAATCCGGGGGCTGTAAGGAGATTTTTGAAAGCGTTGGGCGAACTCTCTCGTCAACGTTTCCACTTCTCCCCACTCCGGTTTGTCGTCCCCCACCAGGCTCTCGACCAGCAGGTAGTTCACTCGTTCAGCTACATTCAAGATCGATGCCGACTTGGACTGTCGCGTATCGCGGGCCAGGGCCACCACCACCGTCTTGAAGCGCTCCAGGTCCTTCAGGTTGTAGAGGGACTCCACGTAACCCATGAGAAGGTCCGCCATTTGGCGGGGGGTGAGGCGGTTCTGCGGGTTCTGCTGGAGGAGGACTTTCTCGAATTCCCCCCCCGCTTCCTGCCACCGCCCACGGTGGTAAGCCACCAATCCCCGGTAGTAGGCGTAATTTACAGAGTCCCGGCGTGACACCGGGAACGAAGCCAGTTTGGCCTCGGCCTGGTCCCATTCCTGGGAGGCCACGTGCTTGATGACCGCCAGCTCCTCCAGGATGTCGGGGATGCCGGTGGTCTTGGTCCGCTCCACCCAGATGGGGAACTCCCGGGGGGGCTCGTCCCCGAGGGATTTTAGAGCGGAGTAGGCGCGGTCGAAGCTCTTGTACAGGCCCAACTTGATGAAGCTGTCGGCGACCACGAAGTTCATATAGGGGTTGACGGCTACGCGCTTCTCCCAGCGGTCCTTGTAGACCTCCCAGATCTTCACGGCCTTGGCGTAGTCCTCCTTGAGGTACGCCTGCTGGATCAGCCCGAACACGATCTCGGCGCCGTCGCCGTCGAAGACCCGGCGCTCGGCGGGCTTGAGGGTGTCCACTGGCAAAGTGGCCATGTACGCCAAGGCTTCGTCGTATTGCTTGCGGTTGATGAAGACGCGCAGGCGCACCAGCCACAGGAGCGTCTTGAGTTCGGCGGTCATCGCCTTCTGCTCGTCGGGAGCCTGGTCCAGGAACACGTCAGTCTCGGCGTCGGCGGCGTCGGGGGCGGTTTTGCGGGCCAGGCGCAGGCCCACGTACCGGAGCTTGGCTTCGTAGCGGTACTCCGGGTATGGCGAGCGGTCGATGGCGCGCTTGTACAGGGCCTCGGTTTCGGCGACCGGGCGCTCCAGCAAGTCCCATATCAGCGCCAAGCGCAGGCGGGCCGGCGCGGCTTCCTTCAGGTGCGACCATTCGGCGGCGAAGGCGTCGAAAAGGCGCTGGGCCGTCTCGTAGTCGGCTTCCTGGAAGGCGGATTCGGCGGCGTTGTAGAGGATCGCGGGGTGTACCGGCTTGGCCAATCCCTTCTCCGCCGCGCGGAAGCGCTTGAGCACCTCGGCGGTGCGGCCCTGGGAGAGCAGGGCGTGGGTGGCAAAGGCCAGCTCGGTCTGGGGCGGCAAGAGGGCAGCCAACTTCTTGTCGGCGAGGAACTCGGAGATCTTGTCCGTCTGGCGCAAGCGGGCCAGGGCCTGGAGGATCACTTGGGACGCCAGCACCACCATGTCGTGGTCGAACTGGCCGCGGGCCTCAACGAAGAATTTCTTGGAAGTCTCCAGGGCGCGGAACCAGTCGTTCTGGTCCACCTGGTATTGCAGGAGGTAGCGGAAGGCGGCCCGTTTCATCTCGTAATCGGTGGTCCGGTCCAGGATGTTGCCGAGCAGGTTCATGGCCGATGCCTGCAGGGTGCGGTCCCGGCGGGTCAGGTTGGACTTGAACAAGGCGTTCACGCGCATCCAGTCGTTGGTGTCCTGGTTGGCGTCGGTGCCGTACTTTTTCTTGTAGAGCTCCAGCGACTTGTTCAAAAGGCCCCACTTCTCCTTCCTGTAGAGGTTCACGGAGAGCTGCACGTGGGCTTCCTTAGGATCGTCCAGGAGCTCCCGGTCTTTAACGGGGTAGAGAAACTCGGGGACCTTGCTGGCCAACTGCACGTCGCGCTCCAGCGGCGGCAATAGAGCGGGGTATGGCCACAGGAACGAAGCTCCGTAACGAAAATCGCGGTAGCCGGGGTTGCGCTCGGGAACGGGGGCCGTGGGGACCGCGACGATGTCCAAAAGGGATTTCTTAGGGGCGAGGAGCTTGGCGGGGATAGGGGGCGGGGCGGCTTTTTTAGGAGCGGCCACCACAGGGGTCTCGGGCAGCTTCTGCAAAGTGGTGGTCCTCGGGGCGGCACGGTCGGAATTGACCCAGAAATCCATGATCCACTTGCGTTCCACGTCCCGGTAGAAGCTGAAAAGCTCCACGCCCTGGTCCTTCAAGGTGAGGGTGATGGTGGCGGGCTTGGCGGGGTAGCCTTCCTGGGAGTACGTGACGTTCTCCAGGTAACCTTCCGCGCGGGGGGCCTTGGTGATCTCTCCGGCCAACCGCTCGAAGAGCGCCAGGTCGAGGGTCTCGATGCGAACGGTGCGGCCGTCCTTATGGAGGTTCACCTGCTCTTTGGGGAGCACCAGGTTCCAGCGAAGATGGGTCTTGAAATTTTCCTGAGAGAAGACGTCGGAATAGGCGGGAGTGCCCGCCGCTAGGGCGAAGATCACGAGGGCCGTCAGCTTCCATGGCAGCGATGTGATCATCTTCGGTTTGAATCCCGTGGGGGCGGCCCGCCATCCTGGCAAGCAACACGCACCCTCCCGGCAATTTTATCCCAAACTGGGACGCCGCGTGGAAAAACTTTCTCCCCGGCAAAAAAAACCTGTCTGAGATTTGACATGGCCAGGCCTCGTGGCGCGTTTACAAAGGTTTCGCTCTTCTCTTTAATGAAAGCAGTTGAGCACCATTGTCTTGCGTCCCCTATTCTTCGTCTGCATCGCCGCCTTGGTGGGAGGGTGCTCCTTTTTCGCTCCGAAACCCCAGGAACCGGTGAAGGACAAGCAGCTCAAGATTAACTTCGCCATGGCAGGCTGGCGTTCCACCGACCCTCACGGTTCCGACCGCGCCTGGTCCAATGAAGAACGCGGCGACGTGATCCTCGTGAACTCCTTCTGCGGGGAATTCCAAGACCTGGCCCTGGAGACGCTGGCGCTGAAAACCTTCCGGGGCTACCAGGGCTTCAAGCCCCTGGGCAAGCGGGAGCCCCGTTGGCATGGGCGCGATGCCTTCGAGATGGAGGCGGAGGCGGTGGTGGACGGCGTGCGGGTGCTCCTGCTCCTGCGCAACTACCGCCGTGACCACTGCTACTACGACTTCCTGCTGGTGAGCCCGCGCCAGCGCGCCCAGCAATCCCTACTCGCCTTCCGCCGCATGCTCGACGGCGTGGTGTTTCCGTGAACGTTCCCTCCCCCACCCTGCGGGAGCGCTTCGAGGGGCAGATGGCCTTCGTGGGCCAGATGGTCGACCTGCTGGCGCAGGTGCTGCGGGCCTGCGTGACCCGGCCCTTCTACTGGCGCCGGGTGAACGAGCAGATCCTCGACTTGGGGGCGGGCTCACTCTCCATCACCATCGTCATCGGCATCACCATGGGCATGGTGATGACCCTGCAGTTCGGCTACGGCCTCGCCAAGTTCGGCGGCACCCTCTACGTGCCCGCCATCGTGAACCTCTCCATCCTGCGGGAGATGGCGCCCATTTTCACCTCGCTCCTGGTGGCCGGCCGCGCGGGCTCGGGCATCGCGGCGGAGATCGGCGCCATGAACGTGACCCAGCAAGTGGACGCCATCCGCGCTCTGGGCACCTCGCCCGTGCGGGTGCTGGTGGTCCCGCGTTTCCTCGCGCTCATGGTCTCGCTACCGTTGCTTACCATCCTCGCCGACCTCTTCGGCTTTTTGGGGGGCATGCTGGTGGCCTGGGCGGAGTTCGACATATCTCCGGGCTTCTACCTCAATAAAGTGCTGGCCACCACGCGCCTCAACGACGTCTTCAGCGGCTGGGCCAAGTGCTTCTTCTTCGCTGGCGTGATCACGCTCTTCGCTTGCTGGCGCGGCTTCCACACCAAGGAAGGCACCCGCGGCGTGGGTGAGGCCGCCACCTGGGTGGTGGTGCGCTCCTCCATCGTGATCCTGGTCTCCGACTTCTTCCTGAGCAAGGCGTTGATCTTGCTCTTCGGGTGACGAGCATGGAGGCAGTGGTGAAAGTGCGCGGACTCGAGAAAAGCTACGGCGCCAAACGGGTCCACAAGGGTGTGTCCTTCGATCTGTATCCAGGCGAGACGGTGGGGCTCCTGGGCAACTCCGGCAGCGGCAAGTCCGTGCTGCTGCGGTGTCTGATCGGGCTGGAGCGCCCGGACGCGGGCGAGGTATGGTTCCAGGGCAAGCGCATCGACGGACTCCCCGAGGAGAAGCTCTTCCCTGTGCGCACGCGGGTCTCCTACGCCTTCCAGAGTGGGGCCTTGTTCGACTCCCTCACGGTGCATGAGAATGTGGCCTACCCCCTGCGAGAACACGCCCGGCTGACGGAGCGCGAGGAAGACGAACGTGTGGCCGAAGTGTTGCGCCTGGTGAAGCTCGAAGAAGCCGCCAGGCTTTTCCCCTCCGACCTCTCGGGCGGGATGCAGAAGCGGGCGGGTCTGGCCCGAGCGGTGGTGCTCGGGCCGGACGTGATCCTCTACGACGAGCCCACCGCCGGGCTTGATCCCGTGAACGTGGAGAATGTGCTCGAGATCATGCAAGACTTCCGAGCGCGCAAGATAGCCGGCGTCTTCGTCACCCACGACATACCCGCCGCCAAGAAAGTATGCGACCGTTTGCTGGTGCTTGAGGGCGGCAAGGTGGCATTCAGCGGCACGGTGGCGGAGTTCGAGGCCAGCGCGGACCCGGTGGTCCGCCGTTTCCAGCAAGAATAAGGGGAAAGCATGCGAGCCCAGGAAAAATCCCGAATGGTCAAAACCGGCATTTTCGTGAGCCTGCTCACGCTGGTGCTCATGGTAGTAGTGGCCACGGTGGGCAAGGAGTCGGGCCTGTTCGAGGGCAAGTCCCCCGTGCGCGCTCACGTCCTTAACGCCCAGAACCTCAAAACTGGCGCAGCGGTGGAACTCAAAGGCCTGCGGGTCGGCCACGTGACTTCCGTGCGCATTGTCTCCCAGGACACGGTGGAAGTGGAGCTGGAGGTGCGGTCGAGCGAACTGCCGTGGGTTCGCAAGGACACGCGCATGGCGATCAGCAACGCCGGATTAGTGGGGGATAAATACGTGGAGCTGGTGGGTGGGAGCGAGGCCGCCGGCCCTTATGACCCGCGGAAAGACGTGCTGATGGGCGAAGCTCCCATGGACTTCAAGCAGATCGCGGCCAAGGGGGGGAACATCGCCGAGACCGCCGACCGCGTGCTGCTCAAACTCGAGGCCATCGTCGACCGGATCCCAGGCGCCAAGCTCGAACGAGCGGTGGATGGCTTCGCAGCCGCCTCCGCAAAGCTCGCCCCGGCGGTGGACAACGTGGGCCGGGCCGCGGCCCGCCTGGACTCCGTCATGGCCCGCCTGGAAAAAGGCCCAGGCACCGCCCACTCGTTGGTCTACGACGACCAACTCTACGAGGATCTGCGCAAGCTCCTGGGCGGGGCCGAGCGCAACAACGTCATCAAGTACTTCATCCGTGAGTCGATTAAGAAAGCGTCTAAGCCGGGCGATCAGCCTTAGCGCCGGCGGCGCTCGCAGAACCGAGGGAGGTTTTCCAACACGGGCGACAGGATTCCCATGGGGCCCAGCCTGCTTCCAATGTCCGCTGCCAATCCCAACACCCTTGGCCGCCGCAGCTGTCTCCATGCCACCGGGTGACTGGCATCCCACCCCGACCCCATCCGCTGTTGGCCCACCCCCATACGCTCAAGCATGGTACCCAGCCGGTGGGCGGATCGCGGCTCGTAGCGCCGCCCTTGGGGGTTGCCCGCTTGGCGGTAAAATACCCTCATCTGCCCATAGGCTGGTGGCTGGATGGTCGGTACGACGTCTCCATCGTTGGTGAAGTGGGTGCTATTCGTGGCCAACCAGGTGGTAGCCAGGCTTTGATCTAGTCCTTGCGTGCCATCACAGCGGACATGGTCGTCAGTGGTGAGCATGTTGGTGGCGCCGAGGGAGTTGAAGGTGATGGTCTGGACAGCATTGCGGTCGGCGGGCGTGGTGCCGAAGGCAGCGCCCCTGGCGCACCTGACCTCCTGCATGACCCGGGCGCAGAAAGCCTGTGCTAGCGCTCCACCTAGACTATGGCCAGTGCAACGGAGCCTTTTCCCCTCTTGCAAGATCTGACGGACCATTTCTGGGACCTCCGCCATCATCTCCCTATACTGCTCGCGCCCCCCATTCGTGAGGTTATTGAACCAATCCCGTTCATCTTGGGATCCCGTGAACGAGGCGGTGATCACGCCATCCGATCCCTGCAGGATGAAACCTCGGAAACCGGAGCACGTTTCGCGTCCCTCCTGGGCATCTCCCAACCTCCGCATCACGGAATGGGTCGTCGGCAGGCCATCCATGTTAAACCCGCCCACCACCGGGAATCTCCCGTCTCGGTAGGACTCTCGGCTGATGACCAGCGCCGAATGGAAGTCTTGTAGTTGCCTGTCCTGGCACATCTCAAGCTGCCTCCTGATGGCCAAGAGGCGCTCGGGTGGGAGCAGCTCCAAGATCCCGGTCACGGAGGAAGCGGCGATCCTACCACCACTAGCAAAGCCCAGTAGCTCCAATAGACCATGATTGGGATCGGGAACAGGAGGGCACCCCTCGCCGACCTCTGGACGGGATGACGCGGGAAAACTACCCGTCACCTCCCAGATATTGAGGGCCCGCTCCAAAGAGCCCGCATCTGGGATAATGTCCGGATAGACACGGCTATATTGGTGAAGCGCCTCGAAGCGGGCTTCCCGCCGACACATGGGGTAAGCATCCTCAATCATCTGGGCCAAATCCCCTACGGGCACATCTCCCGTGGGGACCTGCAGGACCAGTTCTTCCCCGTCGTAGTTGACGTCTACCTGGGCGCTGCCCGAGGCGTCCCACTCATTAAGGAGATCGCCGCCCTCCCCGCCTTCGCCAACATCCGCGCTGATCGACGAGGCGAGCAAGAGGAGCAAACCGAAACTCAAAAGACGAGAATTTTTCAGCATCCCATAAGGATACCGAATGAAACCCGACTGCCCGAAGGGGACAAAGTTTGCCGAGCAACAACTGAAATTATTTAAGAAGCGCTCTAAGCATCGATGCTCCCCCCACTCTCCAACCCCTTCTTCTTCATCTTCTCGATGAGCGTGGTGCGGTTGAGGGTGAGGAGCTTGGATGCCTGGTTCTTATTCCCGGAGGTACGGGTGAGCGCCTGCAGGATCAGCGAGTCCTCGATGTCCGAGAGGATCTGTTTGAGGTCCACGCCCTGGTCCGGCAGCTCGAAGATGGTCTTGTACTGGCTGGAGACCAGCGGGTTGGTCCGGTAGATCTTGGCCGGCAAGTCCTCGGGCAGGATCTCGTGCCCCCCGCGCAGGATCACCAGGCGCTCGATGACGTTCTCCAGCTCCCGCACGTTGCCCGGCCACTCGTAGCTCATGAGCAAGTCCATGGCCTCGTGGGTGAAGCGGATGGCATTGGAGCGGTCAGCGGAGGTGAAGCGGTCCAGGAAGAAACTGATCAAGAGCGGGATGTCTTCCCGGCGCTCTTTCAGCGGCGGGACGCGCACGGGGATGACGTTCAGGCGGTAGAAGAGGTCCTCACGGAACTTGCCGTCTTTGACCTGGGCCTCCAGGTCCCGGTGGGTGGCGGCGACCACGCGCACGTCCACGTCCAAGGCGTCTGAGGAGCCCACGGGCTCGATCTGCTTGATCTGCAGCACGCGCAGGAGCTTCACCTGCAGGAGCAAGGGCATGTCGCCGATTTCGTCGAGGAACAAGGTCCCTTGGTGGGCCACTTCGAAGCGGCCGCGGCGGTTGGAGATGGCACCGGTGAAAGCGCCTTTCACGTGGCCGAACAACTCACTCTCCAAGAGTTCGCCCGGGATGGCTCCGCAATTGACCGCCACGCGGGGGAATTCCGCGCGCGCGGAGAGGCGGTGGATGGCGTTCGCCACCAGCTCCTTGCCGGTGCCAGAGGGCCCGGTGATGAGCACGGTGGAGTCGGTCTTGGCGACTTTCTGGATGCGGGCGAAAACTTCCTTCATGGCGGCTGAGCGGCCCACCATGCCCTGGAAGACGTCGTCGGAGCGCGGGGCTTCGAGCTTGAGCTCCGGCGCGTTCAGGCGGGCACGCGTGGGCGCAGCGGAGGGCATAGCCGTGGCGTCGGCGCCATCGGCGCCGGCGAGCCTGATGCCCAGGCGCTGTTGGAAGGCGTCCGAGACCAACTGGCGCAGCACTTCGAGTTCGAAGGGCTTGGTGAGGTAGTGGAAAGCGCCACGCTTGGTGGCGGCGATGGCAGTCTCGATGCTGGCGAAGCCGGTCATGACCAGAGAGACGAAGTTGAACCCGCGCTCCTTGAGGATGTCGATGAGCAGCAGGCCGTCGGAGCCCTGGCCGAGGCTGATGTCGGCGAGAAGCAGGAAGGGTGTCTTGGGGTCGTGGTTCTTGGAGAACTCCAAGAGGCAGTCTTCGGAGGAAGTGTAGAGCTTGACGGGGAGGTTGAAGGAGCGTTCCAGGAACTTTTTGAGCGTGAGTCCCAGCAGGTGGTCGTCTTCCACGATCACCAGCGGCACTGGGCTGGTTTGATCGTATGAGCGGTGCAAGAAATTCAGGTCATCCATGGGCGCCCTCCGCCCGCTAGGCTAGCGGGGCGGCAAGCCCGTGTCAAATTCCAGACACCTCGGTAAGTGCTTGTTAGAGGTCGTAGGAGCGCTGCAATTTCATTAGTTTGCGCACAGCTTTCTCAGGGCCCCCGGCGTAGTAGTACCAGCCCAGGGCCGTCACTGCGATGAGGATGAAGATGAGACAAATTTTCACGTTCAGGCGTTTTTTGCGCAGCCAGAAAATGTAGGCGAATTCCGCCGCCACCACCAAAAGGGGAATGGCCCAGAAGGGCGTGTGGCGGACGAGGAAGTAGAATTCGGTCATCAACGGCAGAAGGCCTTGAGCTTCTCCACCATGTCCGTCTCTTCCCAGGTGAATTCCCCGGCCTTGCCGGAGCGTCCGAAGTGCCCGTAGGCGGCGCTGGGGGAGTAGATCGGACGGAGCAGGTTGAGGCGCTGGATGATGGCCTTGGGGCGCATGTCGAAGAGCTCGTTGATGGCGGCGGTGAGCTTCAACTCGTCGACCTTGGCGGTGCCGAAGGTGTCGATCAAGAGGCTCATGGGCTTGGCCACGCCAATCGCGTAAGCGACTTGCACGAGGGCACGGTCGGCGAGGCCCGCCGCCACGACGTTTTTGGCGATGTGGCGTGCCGCATACGCCGCGGAACGATCGACTTTAGAGGGATCTTTGCCCGAGAAAGCCCCGCCGCCGTGGGCGCCGTGGCCCCCGTAGGTGTCCACGATGATCTTGCGGCCGGTGAGGCCGCAGTCGCCCATGGGCCCACCGATGACGAAGCGGCCGGTAGGATTGATGAAGTATTTGGTGTCCTTGTCCACGAGGTGGGTGGGCAGGGTCTTCTTGATGACCTCTTCCATCACCAACTCCTGCACCTGCTTGAGGGACATGCTTTCGGCGTGCTGGGTAGAGACCACGATGGCGTCCAGGCGCTTGAGCTTGCCGTCGGCGTATTGGGCGGTCACTTGGGTTTTGCCGTCGGCGCGCAAATCCTTGCCGGGGCCGTTCTTGCGGACGTCGGTGAGCCGGCGGGCGAGTTGGTGGGAAAGGTCGATGGTCACGGGCATGAGGCTCGGGGTTTCGTTGATGGCGTAGCCGAACATGAGGCCTTGGTCGCCGGCGCCTTGGTCGAGGTAGGTGCCCTCACCTTCATTCACGCCCATGGCGATGTCCTGGGACTGCTTACCCAGGGCCACGGTCACGCCGCAAGTGTTGGCGTCGAAGCCTTTGTCGGAGTGGTCGTAGCCGATCTTGCGCACGGTCTCGCGGGCGATCTCGGAGACGTTCACGTTGGCGGCGGTGGTGACTTCGCCCGCCACTACGATGAGGCCGGTAGTGATGAGGGTTTCACAGGCCACGCGGGACTTGGGGTCTTGGGCCAGCATGGCGTCCAGGACGGCGTCTGAAATTTGGTCGGCGATCTTGTCCGGGTGGCCCTCGGTCACGGACTCGGAGGTGAACATGTAGTCTTTCAGCATGAGAAGTCTCCTGCGCTCGAGGGGGCCAAACAATTAATAGGCTAGTTTTTATACATCCCAGGGGCTTTCCAGGCAAAGGAAATCACCGTGCGACGGAGGCCTTAGGGATGAGGGTGAAATAGGTGAAGTAGTGGGGGTTGCGCCAAGAATAGAAAAGCCACAACCCCTCGTGGCGCTTGGCCACATAGATTTTATTTTCGAGGGCGTAGGCCAGGTACTCCTGACCGCGGGGGTCTTGAAAACGGTAGAGGTAGCGCAGCTCATTCTTGGCCAGCTTCTCCCGAAGCATGCCCTGGTCGGGGGCAAGGAGCCCCGCCCGCTCGGGGAATTCCTGGTAATCCTCCCACACGGAGGCCATGTTGATCCGCCCGGGCATGGACGCGCGGGAGAAGTAACGGAGGGCCGGGAAATCCTTGCGCGGCTCCCGCAGCAGGGCGAAGGCGATTTCCAAGTTCTCCTTCTGCAGGCGCTTGCCGGTGCGCGAGAGGTCGGGGCAGAACGCCTTCACCGCCCCCGGCATGTAGTAGTAGGTGAAGGAAAACTCACCCTGCCGGTAGAGCACGTTGAGCCAGCCTTCGGCCTGGATGTCCTTGTCGGAGAGCGAAGCGCGCAGGTAGGGGTAGAGGTCCTGAGCGGGGTCGAGGCTGCGGTAAAAGGGCACTTGGCTGCGGTTCACCACCACCTGGGCAACGTCCAGTCGCTCCAGCGCCTCCTCGGCGTCCACGTCCCCCACCTCGTTGTAGAGGATGGTTTCAATAGCATGTAGGGCCTTCATGTTCTCGTCCTGCCGACGCCACCAGTTCCAGCTCTTGGCCTGCCTGGTGAACACCCACTCCTTGAGCTGCAGGGTGGCTTGGTTGCGCTCGCGGATCAGCGCGCGGGACTTCTGACGGTTCTCCGGCTCGATGAGGTCACGGTAGAATTGCAAGGTGCGGGCGGTGCGCTCCTCCCACTCGCCCAGGCGATCCACCAGCGCGGGCTTGCCGCGCTCGAGTTCTTTCTTGAGGCGCCCGAGGGCGTAATCCAGGTCGTAGCGCAGGTCCTCCTCGAGGAAGGCCGTGGGCCGCTCCAGTTGGATCTTGAGCGTGTCCAGGGTGGTGCGCAGCCACGAGTCGCTGCCGGTATGGTCGGGGTTGTAAGCCCCGTCCTCCAGCAGGCGGCGGTAGAAGAAGGCGTAGTTGGCGATCTGCTTGGCAGCGCTGCCGGGCTTCTCGCGGAACTCGTCGTAGACCTTGCGGTTCTTAAGGTGGTCCACCGGGTAGGCGTAGTTGGTGAGGAAGCTCACCTTGGCCAACATCTCATCCCACTCGCGGCGCAGGTTCACCAAACCGGCGGCGGAGGCTGCTGCGGCCTTCTTGCGAACAGGGCCCTCAGGGGAAGTTTCCCAGGCTTGCTTGTGCAGTAGCAGCTCGTGGATGCGAGCCTCCACAAGGGCGGTGAGTTTGGAGGGGTCCGGGAGCTTCTTGCGCTTTTGCAGCCGCGCCCTCTTCTCCTGGATCCAGCGCAGCTTGTGCTCCAGCTCGGGCATGAGCTTTTCCAGAGTCACGAAATCCACGTCCCCCTCGAGCTCGGGAACCCAGTAACCGAGGCCCCGGTGGCGCTTGAGCAGCCGGTTGAACTCCTCCTCTGTGCCGGCGGGACACAGCTCGCGGCGGTGCTCGTCGTCCAACTTCAGGTAACGGGACAGGGTCGCGCCCTGCTGGGAGGGCGCCAGCGGCGAGGCGCAGGACTGCGCGACGCCGAGGCAGGCGGTGAGGAGGATGGCCTTAGCGCAGTTGCTGGACAAAATCCGACTCCCACAATCCCAGGCACGTCCGGTTGCTCAGCACCAACAACACGTCCCCGTCCTTCACCTGAACATCGATGGCCTCGCGCAGCGGAGCCAGGGCGGACACACAGGCGGCCGGCTTGCCATGCTTCTCGGTGATCTCGCGGGCCAACCGCGGGCCGTCCAAGTCCTTGCTCCCTAGGGCAGTCGTCGCCAAATCCGGCTTGGCGATGATGACGGCGTCGCTGTTGGCGAGGCTATCGCGGAACTCTTCCTGGAAAACGTTGGAACGGGCGGTGGCGGACACCGGCTCGAAGACGGTGACGATGCGCTTGCCCTTGAAGCGGGCGCGGATGGCGTCCAAGGTCACGTTGATGGCCCGGGGGTGGTGGGCGAAGTCGTCGACGACTACGGCCCCCTTGTACTTGCCGCGCACTTCCTGGCGGCGCTTGACCATGCCGAGGCTTTTGGCCGCTTTCTGCAATTGGGGAATGGCGACGCCCTCGGCATGCAGGAAGAGCAGGCAGGCGGAGAGGTTGAGCACGTTGTGGCCGCCCACCACGGAGGATTCGAAGGGCACCTCCTGGCCGGCGAGCTTCAGGGTGAAGCGGCTGCCCTCTTCACGGGACTCGACTTTGTGCGGACCAGCCTCGGCGCCGGGGCCGTAGGCGATCCAACTCTTGGCCGGAGAATTGCCCTTGTACTCATCCCAGAGTTTCTTGGCGGATGGGTATTCGAGGTTCATGATCACGTGCCCGGTGAGCTTGGGCAATACGTCCCGGAATTCGTCCTCGATCTTCTCCACGCTGCTAAAGATGTCGGCGTGGTCGAATTCAAGCGAGGTCAGGATCATGTGCTTGAGCTCATAGAGGCGGAACTTGGAAATTTTATGGAAGTAACCCGAATCGTACTCGTCGCCTTCGATGGGGAAGTACTTCCCCTTACCCAGGCGCGCGGGATCGCGGCCGTCGATGGTGCCGCCGACGAGGTAGCCGGGCTCGAGCCCCAGGTTCTCCAGCAGCTGGGCCATGAAGTAGGTGGTGGTGGTCTTGCCGTGGGTGCCGCAGATCCCGATCACCTGCAAGGGCTTGAGCACCAGGGCCCCCAGGGCCGCGGGGAACGACGTGAATGGCACGCCAGCCTGCTCGATCATACGCGCCTGCTCCGATTTCCCGGAGAGAGAGTTCCCCACCACGATCAAGTCGTAGTGCTTGAGGAAATCTGGGGTGGCTGCGTCGAGTTTATGCAGGGGAATGCCCGTGCTCTCGAGGTAAGTCGACATCGGGGGATAGAACGCGGAGTCCGCGCCCTCCACCAGCAGGCCGGCCTGCTTCATCAGCACTGCCGCGGGGCCCATGCCCGCGCCACAAATGCGGTAGAAAAATATTTTCTTGAAGTCGCCACGCCGGCGAATGAGTTCTTCCTGGGTGATCAAACGCGTGAGGTCCATGGGGCTCCTTGGGAATGACCCATTTTACCAAAAACGCGTGAGCTTGGCGGGGAAGATCAATTGCCCGAGCGGGGCGCTCGGATCACCGGCAGATGCCTTCGACCTTCTCTTGCACGAGCATGGCCTCGCCAGCGGGGAAAGTGGCAGTGGGATAGTCGTGGGAAAGGGTTTGGGGGCACCAGGAGAAGTGCGGGATGACGTACTTTGCGGGGGAGCGGGTGATCACTCCGGCGACGTCGGGCAACGCGTCCCAGGGGAAGCGGCCGGCCAAAGCCTCGTTGGCGGCGATGTCGTAAGCGGTGACGTAGGGGATCTGGCTCGGAGGCAAGGGCCGGTTCTTGACCGTGCGGATGTAGATGGCCTTCACGCGTCCAGGCTCAAGCGTCTGCTTGAAGTGCTCGTACACATTGTGGTCATGACCGACGTCGTCGCCCAGGAACACCAGGTCTTCGCCGGGGTGCTTGGCCAGGATCTTGTTGATGCGTTTCACCTTGTAGTCGAAGGTGCCCTCGCCCATGTTGTCCCGGGTGTAGAGACCCGTCACCTTGAGACCGAACTTCTTGAACAGGGATCTGATGCGCGGCTGGGCAAGGCTCCATGAGCCGGTCACGACATAAAAGGCGCTGCGGCCCGGCTGAGGCGCGCGCAGGTAGGTGGGCATGCCAGCGAACACCTTGCTCGAAAAAACACCGTTCCAGGTGGCGGTCCAGTTGTTGTCCGATTGCGTGATCTTGATCGTGTCGTCCAGGTCGCTTATCACCACGTAGGCGTGTGAGGGTGCGGAAACCAACAAGGCGAAAATCAGCGCGAGCATCCTGCTTCTCCTAGGCGTGGGGCGCATCCTGCGCCCGTCGCTTCTCATCTTACTCACGCAGCCGGGAAATTCTCCCGGGGCAAAAAAGGCTTTTGGTCTAGAAAGCGTCCGTCCGGATTTCCGCCCATTGGCGCTCCCAGCGCGCAGGCGCCTTACGGACCCACTCGCCTTCCGGGACCCACTCCACCAGCTCTTGGTAGCTTTTCACGTCAAACTGGCCTGTGCGGCGGCGCAAGTGATGGGGCCGTAGGTCACGATGGGAGTGCAGTCCCATTGCCCCCAAGATCTCGGCCACGGCATGCAACGTCTGCCCGTGGAAGTTTTTCACGCGCGTGCGCTTGTCCGCGACCACCAGGCCCTTCACCAAGTGAGGATCCTGGGTCGCCACGCCGGTGGGGCATTCGTTGGTGTTGCAGCGGAGGGCCTGGATGCATCCCAGGGAGAGCAAAAACGGGCGCGCGGCGTACATCACGTCTACGCCAAGGCACATGAGCCTGATCAATCCAAAGGCGGTGGTGAGTTTGCCCGAGGCGAACACGCGCACCTCATTCTTGAGCCCGAAGCCGCGCAGGGTATTCACCACGAACACGATGGCATCAAGGCCTGGCATGCCCACGTGGTTGGAGAACTCAAGCGGCGCCGCGCCCGTGCCGCCTTCCCCGCCGTCTACCGAGACGTAGTCCGGACAAGTGCCTGTTTCCACCATGGCCTTGCAGAGGGCGATGAAGTCCTCTTCCTTGCCCACGCACAGTTTGACGCCGACGGGCTTTCCTCCAGAAAGGCCGCGCAGCTGGTGCACGAACGACAAGAGCTCCTTAGGGGTCGAGAACGCCGAGTGTCCCGGTGGCGAGATCACGTCTTTGCCCAGGGGAACGTTGCGGATGCGAGCGATCTCGGGCGTGAGTTTCTCCTTGGGCAGGATCCCACCGTGGCCGGGCTTGGCGCCTTGGGAGAGCTTGATCTCCACCATCTTCACGCGTGGATCCTTCGCCTTATCCGCGAAGAGCATGGGGTCGAATTTCCCTTCGGCGTCCCGACAACCGAAATAGCCGGTGCCAATCTGCCAGATGACGTCCCCTCCGTTCTCCAAATGCCAATCGGACAGACCACCCTCGCCCGTGTTGTGGGCGAAGCCGCCATCTTTGGCGCCACCGTTGAGGGCCAAGACCGCGTTCTTCGAGAGTGAGCCATAGCTCATGGCGGAGATGTTGAAGATGCTGGCCTCATAAGGTTGGCGGCAGTCCTTCCCTCCCACTCGCACCCGCAGGCTCTTGGGGTCCACGTGGATGGGGCGCATGGAGTGGCCCACGAACTCGTAGCCTTCGCGGTAGACGTCCTGCTGGGTGCCGAATGGGATAGTGTCGGTCACTTTCTTCGCCCGTTGGTAGACCACGGAACGGTTCTCACGGTTGATCGGAGTCCCGTCCGTGTTGCTCTCCACGAAATACTGATTGATCTCGGGACGGATCATTTCAAACAGGTAGCGGAAGTTGCCCAGCAGGGGAAAGTTACGGCGGATGGCGTGCTTGCTCTGGCAGACGTCGATAAGGCCTTGGACGATGAGGGGCACCAGCACCGTGAGGGAGTAGAGTCCCGGGGGCCAGACGAAGTAGAACACCACGTTGACCGCGACCGCGATGGCGGCGAAAACGAAGAACAAGGACCTCATGTCACTTCCTCCGGGACTAAGCTATATGTCCTTACAGGATAACCCGGAAGCCCCTCACCGCCAGACGATTTCTCCCACGGCGCGTCGGATTTCGTTGAGTCCTTCCTTCAGGTACCAGCCGTCCCGTGTGGCGTTGGAAAGTATCACGTGGCCACGCCGTTTTTCGGCGTCTATCCAGACGGAAGTGCCGGTGAAACCAAGATGGCCAATAGTCTTGGCCGAGCAACCTTTGCCCGCTAGCGTTTGCTCGGGATTCTCCACCCGGTCCCAGCCAAAAACGAAACGATGGGGTGTGCGGGCTATTTCCCCGGAGACTTGGGCGATGAACCCGGTCTTTTTTTCCAGGTTGAGAAGCGTGCGGCAAACCCCATGGACGGTTCCAAAGAGACCCGCGTGGGAGCAGAAGGTTTTCAGGTTCCAGGCGTTGGGGTCATGCACTTCACCGATGATGTCGCGCCCTTCCCGCTCACCGGTCTTGGGGCAATGGGCGTCGCCAGGCAAGTCGCGCCAAAACCGCACTTGCTCATCCCAAATGGCGGAGGCGTCCGCCTTCATTTTTCGGCCGGTGCGTTTCTCATACTCAAGCATGACCCTGAGGGCCGAGAAGTCCGAGTAGAAGGTGGGTGACTCCTTCACCTCATAGGCCAACAACTGCTCCCGCCATCCTTGCCGCGGCAGCAGGCCCCAGGCATATAAACCCGCCCGGTGCTCGAGCAACAGCCGCATCTCAGGCGTGAAATCACTCCCATGCAAGTGAAAGACAGCCGCATTCACCAGCACCTTACTCACGGACGCCAAGTCAAACCAAGTGGCTGGTCGCGACTCCCACGCCTCAAAGTCCCCGCGGGCAAAATCCACCACCCCCACCGCCAGGTGGTCCAGGTGCTCCTGATGGGGCAGCATCAGCTGCGCGACCCGCTTAATTTCTTCCATGCTCCTAGAATACGCCGAGCTGGGCCTTTGTGATAGCATCCAGACATGGACCAAGCCGCCTTGAACGTCCTCATCCTGGGCACCATCCTTTTCTGCGCTGGCCTCCCCCTTTTCCTCCGCGCGGTGCCACGCAACCTCTGGTATGGCTTCCGCCATCCCCGCACCCTAGCCGACGACACCACTTGGTACCCTGCCAACCGCCGCGTGGGCGGGGGCCTTACTCTGGTGGGCGTGGTGGCCGTAATGATCGCTTTACTCCTGCCAGCCAGGATCGCGCAGTGGTTGGGTCTAGCGGTGCTTCTCATAGGAGTCGTGGCGGTAACTGTGGATGGCGTCGTGTGGCTCCGCAAACGTGACTAAGTCAGCTTCATCCGGTCTTTAGGCTGTAGCCCCTGCCGGAAAGCAGCCCTTTGGTTGCAAGAGCGGCACAAGATACGCAGGTTCTCCGCTGTATCAGCCCCGCCCATGCTTTTTGGCCGCCGATGGTCAATCTCCAGCCGATAGATGGAGCCGCAATTGCTGCACTTCCCCTGATCTCTCCCAAAAACAGTCCGCACCACTTGCGCTCCCGAAGACGCCCGGGGCTTGGACACGAGGTTGAAGCGCTTCCTCTCCGTCACCTCCACGGTTTCTTTGAGGGCATACTTCACGGGGTCAGGCTCGCTTGGCTTCAAGGCTTGGAGTTTACCCCTGAGGTCCCATGCCTCTTCATCGATTTTGATGGTGTAGAAACGCGGTTGACCTTTGATCTTAGCGATATGGTCTTTCACCTCTTCACCACTCTTATTCTCCACATCCGCGAGAATGCGTGCCTGCTTTTCAGGAGGAGCGAATTTGAACTCACCCATGACGGTGGAGATGGTGTTTAGGTTCAGGCTCCCCTCTTGGATTTTGCGCTCCAGGTGGGGCATGGTTCCCAGGGCCCGCGCGGCTACGATGCGGCGTTGGGCCGCCCCTTCCGAATACTTCAGCTCATGGACGAGATAAGCCCACAAGCTGGGCTGCTTAAGATCGCAGTAAAGCTTGCGTCGATCCACTTCCTTAATGTGCCAAAGAAGTTCGGTCGTAATCCGCCGCTCGCGGGCGGCCAGCGATTTCGTGTCCGCCAGGAGCGTCTGGTCAGTAAGGTGTTCAAGTCGCATCGGTCCTCCCATAGGGAGGCACTACCACGTGGAGAGGTTAAGCGTGGCCGCGCGACCACTCCTCTCACCAGATTTTGCAAAAGTGAAATAGTACTAACGCGAGTTCACCTCCGCTGCGGAGGTGAACTCGCGTTAAGTCCTCAAGACCGCAACGCCGCCTGGGCCGCCGCCAAGCGCGCGATGGGTACGCGGAACGGTGAGCACGACACATACTCCAACCCGATCTGGTGGCAAAACTCAACGGAGGACGGCTCACCCCCATGTTCGCCACAAATGCCAGCGTAAACAGACGCGTTGCTCTTCTTCCCTTCTACCACCGCGTGCTTCATGAGGAACCCCACGCCGTCTCGGTCGATGGCGACAAACGGGTCCCGTGGGTAAATGCCCCGGGCAGTGTAGCTCGGGAGAAACTTGCCCGCATCGTCGCGGGACAGTCCGAAAGTGGTTTGGGTCAAATCGTTGGTGCCGAAGGAGAAGAAGTCGGCTTCGCGCGCGATCTCCGCTGCCATGATGCACGCCCGCGGAAGCTCCAGCATGGTACCCATCTTGAACTTCACGCGGGCGCCTTTCTCCTTGAATACCCGCTCGATCTCCTCGAGGCATTCCTGCTTGATCACGGCGTACTCGCGCAGTTCGCTGGTCAAGGGGATCATGATCTCGGCCGCGGTCTTCACACCTGAAGCCTCACACAGCAGCGCCGCTTCGATGATGGCCCGCGCCTGCATTTGGTAGATCTCAGGGTAGGTCACGGCCAAGCGGCAGCCCCGGTGACCGAGCATGGGGTTGAACTCGTGGAGGGCGTTGTTGCGTTCGTGGATGCGTCTTTCGGTCACGCCCAATACTTGCGCCAACTCCTTCACCTCATGCTCCTGATGGGGCAGGAACTCATGCAAAGGCGGATCGAGTAGCCGGATGTTCGCGGGCAGTCCGTTGAGGGTGCGGAAGATTCCCAGGAAGTCCTCACGCTGGAAGGGCAGAAGCTTATCCAGCGCCTTCTTCCGCTCCTCGGTCGACTCGGCGAAGATCATCTCCCGCACGGCCAGGATGCGCTCGGGGGCGAAGAACATGTGTTCAGTCCGACACAGGCCGATGCCCTCGGCACCGAACTCCAGCGCCACTTTCGTGTCGTGGGGTGTGTCGGCGTTGGTGCGCACCTTCAGGCGACGGGCCTTGTCCGCCCAGCCCATGAATTCGGCGAAGGCCGACGAAATCTGCGCCTCCACGGTGGGGATCAATCCCTCGTAGACTTCGCCGGTGGCGCCGTCGAAGGTCAGGAAGTCCCCTTCCTTGAACGTTTTGCCCTTCACGGTCAAAGTCCTGTTCTTCTCGTCGATGACCAGCGGCGTGCAGCCGGCCACGCAGGGCTTGCCCATCCCGCGCGCCACCACAGCGGCGTGTGAGGTCATGCCCCCGCGGGCGGTGAGGATGCCAGTGGCGGCGGCCATGCCGCCGATGTCCTCGGGAGAGGTCTCCGTGCGCAAGAGCACCACTTTCTTCCCGCCCTTCGCCCACTCCTCGGCATCCTTGGAGTGGAAGACGATATGGCCCGCGGCCGCGCCAGGGGAAGCAGGCAAACCAGTGGCCAGCAAAACCTTCGGGGCTTTGGGGTCCAAACGGGGGTGGAGCAAGAGGTTCAGGTCATCCGGCTGCACGCGCAGGAGGGCGTCCTTCTGTGTGATCAGGCCCTCATGTACCTGATCAACGGCGACCCGTAAGGCCGCCGCCACGGTCCGCTTCGCGTTCCGCGTCTGGAGGATGTAGAACTTCCCCCCCTCGATGGTGAACTCGATGTCCTGCATGTCCCGGTAGTGCTTCTCAAGCAGCAGGTACGTCTTCACCAACTCGCCGTAGGCGGCGGGCATGGCGGATTCCAACGTCTTGAACTGCTTGTTCTGGTCATTGGTGGAGGCGACATTGATCGGCCAAGGAGTGCGGATACCCGCCACCACGTCCTCGCCCTGGGCATTGATGAGGTATTCACCAAAAAATTTCTTGTCGCCCGTGGATGGGTCGCGGGTGAAACACACGCCCGTGGCACAATCGTCACCCATGTTGCCGAAGACCATGGACTGGATGTTGACTGCGGTTCCCCAGTCGTGGGGGATGTTGTGCATCTCGCGGTACTTGGTGGCGCGGGCGTTGTTCCAGGATCCGAAAACGGCGCTCACCGCGCCCCATAGCTGCTCCATGGGGTCCTGGGGGAACTTCACACCGTGCTCGGACATGAGCACGTCTTTGTACACTTGCACCAATTCGCGGAGATCATCTGCGGTGAGTTTGGTGTCCTCGTGGACACCCCGGGCCTCTTTCAGGTCTTCGAGTTGAGCTTCCAACACTGAACCGCGCACGCCCAGCACGACGTTGGAGTACATCTGGATGAAACGGCGGTAAGCGTCCCACGCGAAGCGGGGATTTCCCGTCTTCTTCGCCATCCCCAGCACGGTCTTGTCGTTAGTGCCGAGGTTCAGCACGGTGTCCATCATGCCCGGCATGGAAGCCCGGGCCCCCGAACGGACGGAGAAGAGCAAGGGGTTGGCCTCGTCGCCGAACTTCTTGCCGGTGAGCTTCTCCACCCAAGCCAGGGATTCCTGCACCTGCGCACGGATCTCCGGCGAGATGGCCTTGCCGGCGTTGTAGAAATCCAAGCAAGCTTCGGTGGTCACTGTGAAGCCCGGCGGCACCGGCAGCTTCAAGGCGCACATCTCGGCGAGGTTGGCTCCCTTGCCGCCCAGCAGGGCCTTCATGTCCTTGTTACCGTCGGTTTGCTCCGCGGAAAACTTGTAGACCCACTGCTTGGCCATGCTGCCCCCTTCAGAGGTTGAATTTGTCCTTGAGGTACGTTTTCACTTTATCCAGGGCGACCCGCTCCTGGGTCATCGCGTCCCGGTCACGCACGGTGACCGCGTGGTCGGTGAGAGAGTCGAAGTCCACCGTGATACAGGCGGGGGTGCCCGCCTCGTCCTGACGGCGGTAGCGCTTCCCGATGGAGCCGGCGGTGTCGTAGTCGCATTTGAAGTCTTTCTGCAACTCGCGGAAGAGCTTGTCGGCAACGCCTTCCAGGTCTGGCTTCTTCATCAACGGCATGACCGCCGCCTTAATCGGGGACAGGGAAGGCTTGAAGCGCATGACGGTGCGCTCTTTCTCGGCGTCGCCCTTGTTCTCAAGGCGGTAGGCGTCTGAAAGGACAGCGAGCAGACAGCGGTCAGCGCCGACCGAGGTCTCGAGCACATAGGGAATGAACTTCTTGTTCCCGTCCAGCTGGTCCACGTACTGCAGGTTCTTCTTGGAGTACTCCTGGTGTTGCTTCAAATCGAAATCGGTGCGGGAATGGATGCCCTCCATCTCGCCCCAGCCATGGGCGAACTCGTACTCGATGTCGAAGGCGGCGTCGGCGTAGTGGGCCAGTTGCTCGTGCTTGTGGAAACGCAGCTTCTGCTCGCGCAGGCCCATGACATCCACGTGCCACTTCCAGCGCTCCTGCTTCCACATCTCCATGGCCTCGGCCTGGGTGCCGGGCTTGATGAAGTACTGCATCTCCATCTGCTCGAACTCGCGCATGCGGAAAATGAAGTTGCCGGGGGTGATCTCGTTCCTGAAGGCCTTCCCGATCTGCGCGATCCCGAACGGGAGCTTCCGCCGCATGGTGGACTGCACGTTGAGGAAGTTCACGAAGATCCCCTGGGCGGTTTCGGGGCGCAGGTAAATCTCAGCGGCGGACTCTTTCACCGGCCCCATGTGGGTAGTGAACATGAGGTTGAAGTTGCGTGGCTCGGTAAAGGAGTTTTTCTCCTTGCAGGTGGGGCAAGGCGCGGTGAGGTCGATCTGGTCGGCGCGGAAGCGCCCCTTGCACGCCTTACAATCCACCAGCGGATCGGTGAAATTGTCCACGTGGCCCGAGGCCTTCCACACCAACGGGTGCATGAGAATCGCGGCGTCCACGCCGTCCACGTCGTCCCGGAAAGTCATGGACTTCCACCAGGCGTTCTTGATGTTGTTCTTGAGTTCCACGCCCAAGGGCCCCATGTCCCAGCATGAACCCAGGCCACCGTAGATCTCGGAGCTCTGGAAGATGAAGCCGCGGCTTTTGCACAGGCTGACCAGATCGGCCATGGACTGGAGGTTTTCTTCGGACACGGCGCTCTCCCGGAAGGGTGGATATGGGGGGGTGGAATTGCCTGGATTTTTACCACAAAGGCCCGTCCACGCCTAGGCGAATGCCCGGCGGAAGCATGGCAGCAAAGTGAGGGGTTTCAGTCGCGCTGGGACAACTCGTAGAGTTTACGGTACTCGCCGCCGTTGCCCATGAGCGCGGCATGGGGACCTTCTTCGATCTTGCGTCCTTCCTTCAGCACCACGATGCGATCGTAGTTCTTGAGGGTGGAAAGACGGTGGGCCACGGCGATAACGGTCTTGTGACCGGCCACCCGCTCCAGCGCCGCCTGCACCGTCTTCTCAGACTCGTTGTCCAGGGCACTGGTGGCCTCGTCGAACAGCAAGACGTCGCGGTCCTTGAGGAAGGCGCGGGCGATGGTGAGTCGCTGGCCTTGGCCGCCGGAGAGGCGCAGGCCGCGGTCGCCGATGTGGGTCTCCAGGCCCTGGGGAAGGGTGCGCACGAATTCTTCCGCGTAGGAAACCTCCAACGCGCGCCTGATTTCCTCCTCGGAGTGCTTCTCCCCGGTGGTGAGATTCTCCCGCACGGAATCATTGAAAAGAAAAATGTCCTGGCTCACCAGCGCGAACAGCCGGCGCAAGGAGCGCAGGTCCCAGTCGTTGATGTCCACCCCGTCCACCAGGATGCGGCCCCGGGTGACCGGATAGAGGCGCAAGAGCAGGCTCAGGAGCGTGGACTTGCCGGAGCCTGAAAGGCCCACCAACCCCACCTTCTGGCCCTTCTCCACCACAAGGCTGAAATCCCTCAGCACCTCATTGTCGCCGTAGGAGAAGCTCACGTTTTGGAATTCGATGCGGGAGCGGAAGTTTTCCTGGCCGTAGCTGCCACCTTCCGGTTCCTCGGCCACATCCAGCAGGGCGTTCAGGCGGTCTGAGGCGGCCCGGGCCTGGCTGAGCTTGGCGTTGGCCTTGCTGAACTTCCTTATGGGGTCCATGAACATGGCCAGGGCGGCGATGAAGCTCAGGAAACCACCGGTGGTGAGGGCGCCGCTGCTGATGCGGTGGTGGGCGAAGACGATCACGCCGGCGAAAGCGAGGGAGCCCACCAACTCCACCGCGGGATGGGAGTGCTCCTCGGCGGAGTTGCTGCGCTTTCTGTGCGCGAGGAAGCGCTCCTGGATGCGGTCGAAGCGCGCCAAAAGGTAGTCTTGCAGGTTGAACGCCTTGGCGATGCGCTGCCCTCCCAGGGCCTCGGTCACCGCGTGGGTCATCTCCGCCTGCTCCTGCTGGGCCAGGCGCACGTGCTTGCGGATGCTGGCGCCCAGCCGCCCGAAGATCAGGATGAAGACGGGGGACACGGCGAAAATCACCAGGGTCAGCTGCCAGTCGTGGTAGAACGCCACGCCCAGCAGGGCCAGCGCGGTGACCGGCTCGCGGATGATCTCCAGAGCGTTCTTGAACGAGTCGGAGAACATGTGGGTGTCGCTGGTCATGGTCGAGACCAGGGCCCCTTGCTTGGCCTGGGCGTAGAAGGCGGAAGGCATGCGCTGATATTTGGCGAAGAGCTTGGAGCGCAGCGAGCATGTCACGCGATCCACGATCATGCGCAGCCCATAGTAGTGGAAGAAACGCAGGGGGTAGTTGGCCAGGCCGATCACCACCAAGAGCCCCGCCAGGCGCCAGGCCTCGGAGGCCGGCGCGCCGGCGGCGAAGCCTTTGTCGAAAATGTCCTTCACCAGGTAGGCTTCGTAGGCTTTCAACGCCGACAGGGGCAGGGCCAACAACACCGCCACCGTGGCCTCTTTCCAGAAAGGGCGCAGGTATGGGAGCATCAGCTTGAGCACTTGAAGCATGGCGTCCATCATAAACCGTCGGGCGGAGGCATGACAAACAAAACCCCCAAAGGCGTTTTCCTGGACCGCGACGGCACCTTGTTCCGAGACAAGAACTACCTGCAGGATCCCGCCGACATCGAGTATTTCCCCGACACGTTCGACGCCCTTCGCCTCCTGCGGGACAAGGGCTACGCGCTCTATCTCATCACCAACCAATCGGGGGTGGGCCGGGGCTTCTTCCCCATTCAGTCCGTGCAGGCCGTGCACCGCGCCCTGGAGAGCGACATGCTAGCGCGGGGGTTGCCACGCTTCAGGGGCATCGGCGTGTGTCCGCATGCCCCTCACCAAGAATGCCTGTGTCGCAAACCGCTTCCCCATATGGTGAAGGAATTCCTGTTGCGCGACCGGCTGGAGCCAAAGCTGTGTTGGATGGTGGGTGACAAGACCATCGACGCCGCCTGCGGGGCCAACGCCGGCATCAACGGGGCGGTGGTGCGCGAGCGCGCTCACGCCGGCACCTACCCCTTCCACCCCACGCTGATGGATTTCGCCAAAAGCCTACCCCTGGAATAGCAAGCGGTAGGAGGCCAGCTCGGGCAGCTTCACGTGCATGTGCCACGCCCAGAACTGCATGAGCCGAACGTTCACTGGCGCCGGGACGGCGGGTACCCCATGCCAATCGGCGGCACGGCAACGCACGCCCAGGGCAAGCAAGGCCCGCGCAGGTTCTCCTGGGGCGCCCGCGGCACAGTTGCGGCAGGCGAATCCCCCATGCTCGACCACCAGGGGAGCGTCCGCCTCTTCCCCCAGCCCGCCCCCGCAGTGGGCGCAGGCGTCTTCGTCAGGCAAAATGCCCAGCTGGAGCAACAGCTTCGCGAGGAAAAGCAGAAGATGGGCCTCCCAACGGAAATCGCCGCGCTCCAGCGCCAGGTCCAGGTGGAAAAGGGCGTTGCTGAGCACCTTGAAAGCGCCTTCATGCTCTCCATGCCCTTCGGCGTCGCCGGGATGGAAAGGCACGGCCGTCTTGAGCGTCATCTCGAGCATCAGGCACGCCAAAGCGAAAGCGCGGGCGTCGTGTCGCATATGGGCCGGGCGCCACACTAAGTGGTGCTCGCCGGCGGTGAAGAGATCCGCCTGGGCGCCGTTTTTGGGCGAGCGCGCCTCCACCTTGAGCATGTTTCCCGGCTCGAAGAGGCGCGGTTTGGAATGCTTGCCTCCGCCCATGCCGCCATAGACGTACACGCCGGCGAGGGTGCCCTCGCGCAGAAGCAGCCTCGCCACCAAGTCACGTTCTTTCTGGGGGATCACCTGGAGCACCAGGCCCTCGAGCACCATGCCACCATTCCCTTGCCGACGACCGCAAACGCCCCATCATAACCCTCCACGCGAGGGTGAGCAAAGCGCGTCCGCGGGAAGCGGGACGAGCGCCTCCACCCCAAACGCACCAAACCTCGTAATCCTCCCCCCGCCGCCCGGCCCGGGTGGCCATCTGGTGGGCGAAATCAGGGTCGGCGCCGGCGTCCAACAGCACCACTCGGTCTAAGGAAGGCAAATTGATACCGTGGGAAAGGCAGGACGTGGCAACGATCACCCGGGGCGCGGGGCCCTCGGACAGACGACGGCGGAATTCCACCGTCTCACCGCCCTTGCAGCCCCACGTGGCCAATCCCCGACGGGTGAAACGGGCCACCCAACGGTCAACTTCCGCCCGGTGCGCGCAGAACACCAGGGTCCGGCCGGCGGGCGCCTCCCGCAGCAATTCTTCCAGCCAAGGACGGGGGCCCCATAGCCACCTCTTGGGTGCGCACTTGTAAGCGTAATTGCCGGCATCGCCTTCCATCAGCGTCTCAAAATGTCCGGCGAGGCTTTCCCGCAAGAAGCGATGGGACGCCGGCGACCAAGTGGCGGTGAGTCCCACCCCCGCCAGCCCACTGGCACAGTAGCCCCACCACTGCTCCAAGAGGGTCTCCCGGAAACTCTCACCCCAAGTGGGAACCAGGTGCAACTCATCCCACACCACCACCGCCGCGGGCACCTGGGACGCGAGGTCCTCCCAGGGAAAACTCCCCAACTGCTCCGGCGTCACCACCACCACACGGGCATGGGGCGCGGGACGGGCCCAGCGACGCCACGTGTCTCCGTCAAGGCTATGGCGTGGCACCAGATGTCCAGGATGTTCGGCCAAATCGCGCCGCACCTCTTCGACCAACGCACGCAAAGGTGCCACGTAGAGGAAGGGCCGGGGATGTTCCTCCAGCCACTGGCGGAATAAGTGGGTCTTTCCCCATGCGGGGGGTGCGACGAGGAGGATAAAACTGCCCGGGAGAAACATGACTCGTTCTGGCCGGCACGTGCCGCGGTGGCCAGCGCCCTTTCGGCCACGGGCGTATTGTTCCAAGGTCGAAGGGCGCTATACTCCAAGAATGGAAAAGGCTCCTCCACCATGAAAGTCCTCTTGATCGACGATGAGCCCGAAATTTGCCACATCCTTTCGTACATGCTCCTGCGCGCGGGGCATGAGGCCCACGTTTTCCATTCGGGTGAAGAGGCATTGCAACAACTCCCGTCACTGAATCCTGAGGTGGTGGTCTGCGACTACAAAATGCCAACGATGACCGGTGTGGAAATTTTCCATGCCATGCGCCAGACGTGGGGAGGTCACTTCATTCTGCTGACCGGAGAACCCCAATCCGAGAGGGGCAAGCTGGCGGAGCTAGGCATTAAAGATGTCTTGTTTAAGCCATCAGGCCTTACTGATCTCGTCCCCATGCTCGCGCTCCTCTCGGGCACCATGTAAATTTTGTTTCGACAAGCTTTGCCAACCCCCCTAGTCAACTCGTCTTGGAGCATGATGAAATCACTCCAATGACAATGTTTTCGCCGTTCTTGCGTTGGCTTGTGGGTGCATTGAGCGTGTTCGCTTTGGCGGGACTCGCACTTTTCTCGGCCCAAACCAAGATGCACGACTATTCCACTCTGGCGGGGCTCAAAGTGGGCATGTCCACCCATCAGCTGGGCTTCCTCGGGCAGCCATCTTCCGCGGAAGAGCGCATGCGCATCTACACTCTTCCCGACCAATCCAACCTGATAGTGAGCTTGGAGGACGGGCGCGTGGAAGGCGCCTGGCTGGAACTTAAGACTCCGTTGAAAATTCAGGATCCCAGCCTGCGCCACCTGACCTTTGTGCGTATGGGGATGGACGAGTCCGAGGCGCCCACTTGGTTCTATGCCGCCAGCCCGGGCGAAGGCCGCGTCTTCAAGGTTTCTGACCAAGGCTTCATCAAAAGCATCACCTGGGTTAAACCCTTCACTCAGGAAGGCCCCACCCGCCGACTCCAGGCCCTGTTGCGCGACTTCACGGTACAACGCCCCTACCAGCTGTGATAGGCTGCCCCCATGCTCGCCCGCGTGGAAAAACTTTTTGACCAACAAGTTCGCCCCGCACTCGCCCAACACGGCGGGAACGTCGAAATCATCGACTTGGACAACAACAAGTTGTTCGTGAAATTCCACGGCGGCTGTCACGGCTGTTCCAGCTCCAAGGCCACGCTTAAGGGCGGGATCGAAACGTTGGTGAAGCAGAATTTCCCGGAGATTGAGGAAGTGGTGGATCTGACGGATCACCAGACGGGGGAAAAGCCTTACATGTAGCCGCGGGCGGGATCCCGTAGGACATCCAACCGCTGGCGCACCTGTTTCAGGCGCTCCTTGTCCAACTCGGCGTACACCACGCGCTCCCCCTCCCCAGCGTCCGCCAACACCTCGCCCCACGGATCCACCACCAGCGAGTGCCCATAGGTCTTGATGCGCGCGTTGTGCTCGCCCCACTGCCCGCAGGCGATCACATAGCACTGGTTCTCGATGGCGCGCGCGCGCACCAGCGTGTGCCAATGAGCCTTGCCCGTGGGTACCGTGAAGGCGGAAGAAACGGTGAGGGCCTCGGCGCCCTGGGAGCTATACCAACGGAAAAGTTCGGGGAAGCGCAGGTCGAAGCAGATGGACACGCCGAACTTCCAGCCCTCCACGTCTATCATGAGAGGACTCTTGCCAGCGGTGTAGGTCTTGCCCTCGTCGATGACGGTGGCGGAAGGGTGCTTGGAAAGGTCACACGCAAACAGGTTCATCTTGTCGTAGCGGCCGAGTTCCGTGCCATCCGGGGCGAAGTTGTAACTTCGGTTGAGGATGGCGCCATTTTCCCTGGTGGCGACGGAGCCGCCCAGCAGGTAGACCCCGTGGTCTACCGCCAAGGAGCGCACTGTGCGCCAGTGTTCGTTCTCCCCTTCCACCAAGTACGGCGTGGGCGTGAGGCCGTCAGAGATGGAATAGAAAACCTCGGGCAGGAACACCGCACGGGCGCCGTTGGCCTTGGCCTCGGTCATGAAACGGCGGATGACCCCCAGGTTGTGGGCGGGGTCGAGCTTGGATTCCATCTGCACCAGGGCGATCTTCATGGGGTTACGGATAACACAGTTCACGGTTATCATCCATCATGGCCAAGAAAATCCTCGTCAACGGGCTGAAGGCGGTCCTCGCGGCCGGGCTCCTGTGGTGGCTCATGCGCTCGGGCAAGCTGGATTGGCACCTCTTGGCGGACATGCGCCGCTACCCCCACCGCCTGCTCTTGGCGTTCCTGTTCTGCTTCGTGAACCTTTTCCTCATCACCTGGCGCTGGCGCCAGTTGCTGGGGGCCCGGGGGGGCGGCGGCCTGAACATGCGACAACTCTTCTTCGTGAACTGGATCGGACAATTCTTCAGCATCGTGCTCCCCGGGAGCGTGACCGGCGACCTGGCCAAGGTCTACTACGTCAAGCGGCGAGACCCCACCTTCTCCAACGCCTTCCTGCTCTTCTCCTGTTTCCTCGACCGCCTGATGGGACTGACCGGCCTCATCCTGCTGATGGGCACGTTCTCCGTCTTTCATTACGGCCCGCTCACCGCCATGTCACCGCGGCTGGCCCCCCTCCTCCACTTCAACTTCCTGCTGCTCGCGGGGGTGGGACTTGCGGCACTGGTGTTCTTTTTCATGCCCACCTTGCCCGCCCGCGTGCTGGCACGCCTTTCCACGGCGCTCCCACAGGTACGGTTCCTGCCACGGCTTCACGTCCTGTGGGACGATCTGGTGGCGGCCAAAGGCCACATGGCCAAGGCGGTGTTCGTGAGCATCCTCGTCCAGTTCCTTGGCGTGGTGATCTTCCACCTGCTGGTGAGCCCCCAATACACCGCCCCCCTCTCGCTCTCCACAGTGTTGAGCTTCATCCCCCTGGGCTTCATGGCAGTGGCCGTTCCGCTCGCGCCGGCGGGGCTCGGCGTGGGACACGCCGCCTTCGAAGCGCTGTTCGGCTTCGCAGGACAACCCGGCGGCGCGAACTTCTTCAACATGTACTTCGTGGTGGTGGTCGCCTTCGGACTCTTGGGGGCGCTTCCCTGGATTATTTGGCGGGGACGGGAATCGTCTTAACTTCGGGACCCGGCGCTTCTTCCGCTGGCACCCGGTTGGGCTCCGGTACAGTTACCTGGAGTGCTGCCACTTCCTGGTGGGTCAGAGTCTGGGCGCCGGCCACGGGGGCCGCATCCAGCGCGTGGATGGGGAGGGAGGCGATGAGCATGAGGAGGGCGGCGAGGGCCTTCATGCTCCACTTATCGGATGGTTTTAGGCAGGCCTAAACGGCGGGGCTCAGTTGAATACGAAGATTTTTGACGGCTCTATGTGCTGGTAATGCATGGACTTCGTCTTGAGGGACTCCAGCCCCAGCAGGAATTTGAGCTCCTCCTCGAAGGAGTTCATCTTGCGCACCTTTTTGGACTGCTTCTTGAGCACGGACTTGATGGACTGGGGCAAGGTGCACACCCCCCGCAGGAGGAAGCTCTCCCCCTTGTAGCGGATGACCCGCCCGATGAAGAGGTCGTCCTCCACCAAGCCTATGTGCTTGTGGCCCTTGGCCAGCGTGGTTTTCTCGTCGTGAAGGAGGTCCTTGAGCACCACTTGGCGGCGGAAGTTCACCTTATCGAATTCAAAGAGGGAGTGGTTCACGTTGAGCAAGGCTTGACTCAATTCCTCGTCGAGGCGCTCGCGGCGGATGTAATCCTCGATGATTTTCTTCCCGCTCTCGTCCTTCCACTGGAACATGTACCACTCGTTGAAGCAGTTCATGCGCGACTCGAACTCGTCCTTGTCCTCGTCCAGCTTGCCTGTGAGGGCGATGTAGGAGTCCTTCGCCTGCTTGAGGCGCGGGAAGTGCTCACCGGCGGTATAAATGGTGAGGATTTTCTCCAAGTGGGAATCGATCAATTCCAGCATGGGATCGATTTTACTCGTCGACCTTGAGGACTGCCAGGAAAGCTTCTTGGGGAATCTCTACGTTCCCGACCATTTTCATCCGCTTCTTGCCCTCTTTCTGCTTTTCCAAGAGTTTCCGTTTACGGGAAACGTCGCCACCATAACATTTGGCCAAGACGTTTTTCCGGAGGGCCTTCACGGTTTCCCGGGCAATGATCTTGGCGCCGATGGCGGCCTGCACCGCGATATCGAATTGCTGGCGGTCGATGAGCTTCATCAGCTTATGGGTGAGATCGCGTCCGCGGTTAAACGAGTTGTCCCGGTGGGTGATGATGGAGAGGGCGTCCACTTTGTCTCCATTCAGGAGCACGTCCAGCTTCACCAAGTCCGCCTCCATGTAGTCGTGGAGGTCATAGTCCATGGACGCGTAGCCCTTGGAGAGGGATTTCAACTGGTCGTAGAAGTCGTACATCATCTCGGATAACGGCAGCAGGTAGATCAGCTGCACGCGCTCCTCCGTGATGTAGTTGATGGCCTGCTGCTGCCCCCGACGGTCCTCGCACAGCTTGATGATCTTGCCCACGTAATCGTTGGGCAGGTGGATGGAGAGCTTCACCATGGGCTCTTTGATGCACTCGATGGTGGTCACGTCGGGAAGCTTTGAGGGGTTCTCCACCATGATGACCTCGCCCTTGGTGGTGTGAACCTCATAGGCACAGGAGGGCGCGGTGGAGATCAGGGCCAGATTGAACTCGCGCTCGAGCCGCTCCTGGATGATGTCCATGTGCAGAAGCCCCAGGAAACCGCAGCGGAAGCCAAAGCCCAGGGCCTGGGACGTCTCGGGCTCATAAGTGAACGAACTGTCGTTGAGGGCGAGCTTCTCCAGGGCGTCCTTGAGCAACTCGTATTCCTCGGAAACCACGGGGAAGACCCCGCAGAAGACCATGGGTTTGATTTCCTTGTAGCCTTTGAGAAACGGCGTGGTGTCTTTCTGGGAAGAGAGGACGATGGTGTCCCCCACCTTCACGTCGCGGATGGTTTTGATCCCGCAGATGATCATCCCGACCTCTCCGGCGCCTAATTCCTCCACCTCGGTGTAGAAAGGGGTACTGCAGGCGAGCTTGATCACCTCATAATCCATTTGAGAGTTCTTGAAATGGATCTTGTCCTTCACCCGGATGGTCCCTTCCATCACCCGGGCGAGGACGACCACGCCGCGGTAGGCATCGAACCAGGAGTCGAAGATCAACGCTTGCAAGGGCTTCGTGCCCACACCCTTGGGGGGCGGCACGCGCTTGACGATCTCTTCCAGCAACAGGTCGACGCCGATGCCGGATTTGCCGGAAACCCGGGGGGCGCCCTCGGCGGGGATGCCGATGACGTCCTCGATTTCCTTCATGACCTTCTCGGGATCGGCATGAGGTAGGTCGATCTTATTGATGACCGGAATGATCTCGAGGTTGTTCTCGATGGCCATATACACGTTGGCGAGGGTCTGGGCCTCAATGCCCTGGGAGGCGTCCACCACCAAGAGCGCGGCTTCGCAGGAAGCCAGGGAGCGGGACACTTCGTAGGTGAAGTCCACGTGCCCGGGGGTGTCGATGAGGTTGAACCAGTAGGTGAGGCCGTCTTTGGCGATATACTTCAGGCGCACCGTCTGTGCTTTGATGGTGATCCCGCGCTCTTTCTCCAAATCCATGTTGTCCAGCAGCCGGTCGGTCTTTTCGCGCTGGGAGATGGCGTTGGTCATCTCGATCAGGCGGTCCGCGAGGGTCGATTTGCCATGGTCGATGTGGGCGATGATGGAGAAGTTTCGGATCTTGGACTGAGGGAAGGGCATGGGATGGAAGGCGCTGCGCTGCGAGGCCCGGGTCTAGGAGGCCCGCGGCCTTGCACGGCCGCGCGGGATCGCCTCGTCATAGACGAACCGCGTCCGCGCCGCGCGACAAACGCGGATTTACTTCTTTCCGCCAGCGGCGATCGAAGCGGGCGGCGGCTCGGACAAGCTGACCTCGGGCGGTCGCGGCGACTCGGTCTGCTCGACGAGCGCCAGCTGGCCCGGGAGCAGATGCGCGTAGTGGCGCAACACGAGGTCGATCCCCTCTCGGATGTAGACGGCCACCGGCACCTTCGTGCGCTCGTGCAGGAGCTTCAGCTTGTCGGCCTGCTCGGGCGTCACGTAGATGGTGGTGGAAATCTTCTTCCGCATGGGATTCTTCGCGTGCCTGTCGTCGAGGATAATCCTTTGGGCTTTTCGCGCGTTAGGACTCGGGAGCGAAGGCTGCGAGCTCCCTTG
>CAYNPO010000008.1:0-45454 GCA_964399165.1 uncultured Bacteriovoracaceae bacterium
GGCCCAGGATGACCTCGAGGCCCTGATGGACGACGGAGAGGCCGCCGAAGTCTATCGAGTTTGCATGTACCTCTTCCCCTTAACTCAACTGCAAGAAACGAAATAAACCTTAGGAGAACTTATGAAACTCGGAATTTTGCTTTTGTCCTTAATCCCTTTACTCGGCTTCGCCGGCGAACGCGGCGGCAACGGCGGGGGCGTGCACGCCTGCCCGGGCAAAGTTGAGCTCTACGACTTCTACGAAGGCCGCAGCCCCCTCATGCACGATTTGCCCGTATGGCAACCCTCACCAGGCCTTACGAGGGAAGACTACCTCCGCCTTGCCATCGACAAGCTCAAACAGGCTGAGCGCAATCTCGGCGAGTATGCCCAGATAAAGCTCAACGAGCTGTTGGCCATCCCCTACGACCAGCTCGTACTCCCCGTCCGGTTGCCACCCAGCAATGACGCCGACATTTTCATGGTCGAGGAAGGCTGCGAGTACCGCCAGGTCGCCACCTGGAACGAGCGGTTCAATCGGGTGGTGTTCAGCCGGGCGCTTTTCGAGCGCATGTCCCCCATGGATCAGGCAGGCCTCTTTATCCACGAGATCCTCTACAAAGGTAGTCGCGACACCCGTCGCCCCGGAGGTGTGGACGCCGTCCGCAAGGCCGTTGCCACGCTGTTTTCCGATCGCCCATTTGGATTTGAATGGATCACCGGCCCCGATAGCATCTTCGGCTTGGCCGTTTTGATGCCCAGGAACGAAACGGTATGCACACTGATGCTGGAGCTCAACGCGAGCCACCCGCAGCAAAGCGCTATCTCAACGAGGATCGACCAGGTCGTGTCTCAAGGGCCATACCACGCGGGGATCATGTCTTTGGTGGGCCGGACGCTTCCCGCCTCAGTGACGCTTCCTTGCTCACAAGTCCCTGAGGCCCTGGAGAGAGCCTGCTTTTACTTCAGCACCCAATGGACGAGGGCCGTCGGTACGTACTCCTTCCGCATCACGTTGAATGGTGAGTCGCTGATGGGGCTGATGCCATCGCGCCAACTCAATGACACCCCGGTAGATGCAAGGGGCATCGTGCGAAGCGGCCGAACGGTTGTGCCCAACATCTTGTTCGTGAAATAGCAGCCCCCCGGCAGGGGCCAGAACAAGATGTTCACCCCTGCCCTTTTGCGCAGACCTTGTAACAAAACTGATTCATTTACAATCAGGAAACGAAAAGAACACAGGAGAAACTTATGAAACTGGGAATCTTGCTTTTGTCTGTAGTCCCTCTTTTTGCCTTCGCCGGCGAACGCGGCGGCAACGGCGGGGGCGTGCACGCCTGCCCCGAAAAAATTGAACTTTACGACTTCTACGAAGGCCGCCACCCGCTGCTGCATCACATCCGTGTGTGGGAAAGCGACCCACGAGTCACAGTGCGCGAGTATTTGGACCGCGCCCTCGCCAACCTCAAGCGCGACGTACCCGTCCTCGGTCGCTATGCCGAGATCAAGGTGAACGAGCTGTTGGCGCTGCCCCCTGATGAGCTGATTCTGCCAATCTCAATCCCCCGCACCCCGGACGCGGACATCCCCTTCGTCGACGAAGGCTGCGAATACCGCCAAGTGGCCAACTGGAACGAGCGCTTTGACCGCGTCGTGTTCAGCCGCGGACTCTTCGACCGTCTGGATTCCATGAGTCAGGCAGGACTGTATATCCACGAAGCACTCTACAAGATTGCCCGGGACGCCGGACGGGGTGCGAGCTCAGACCAGGTACGCAAGCTTGTGGCCTTGGCTTTCTCGGCCACCCAGATCAGTGCTGCGAACGTTCAGCGTGACATCTTGCCTGCCGGCACGGTGGCCTTCATCCCACGCTCCGGTCAGTGCCAAGTGGCGGGACAAGTACAAACCAACGCCTTCCCCCAGAACGGTCTGGCGGGTGAAGTGGCACTCAGTCTGGGCAACGACACATCCTTTGGGCTCTGGGATGCCTCTCGCACAAGCATGCCTTGTGCGGACATCCTCCAGCACGGGCTGATCGTGGCTTACCGCTACATGTGGCGAACCGCCACCGGATTGGTCAGCATCCAAGTCACGGTTAATGGTCTCCCGGTCTCTTTGAACCCCACCCTCGACCGCCGCCCCGTCAGAGACTTGAACGACATGCGAGGGCGCCGGAACGCGGGTTTTCACCGCATCCTGCCCAGCAAATTTCTCCCCCTGGACTAGGTCAGAACAAGAAGTTCACGTCCTGTTCTTTCCCCACCGGCCCCGGGAGCGTCGGCAAAGCGGCGCTCCCCAACCGGTTCACTTCCAGGCCCCCCAGGGCATAGCCGCAAAGTGCCCGTTTCCCCACCGGCACCATTATAGTTCTTACACGCTTTCCCCTCTTAACGCCTATTTTGCCCTATACTCCGCCCCTCATGAACGAGCAGTCCCGCGTCCAAAACCTGTTGCAGCGGCGGTTCCAGGAGATCAAATCCCGGAACCCCAACTTTTCCGTGCGCGCCCTGGCGTCCAAGCTCGGCATGCAACCCTCCGCCACTAACGAAATCCTCAAAGGCCAGCGCCGCATCTCCCGGCAGATCGCCGAGAAGATCGTGGACCGGCTGCAACTGGACGCCTCCGAGCGCGCGGCCGTCCTCAGAGGTTTCCCGTTCAAGTTCAAGTCCGCCCCCGTGGAAGAGGGCCCCGACGCTCAGATCCGCAAACTCCACGCCGACGAGCTCGCCCTGATCGGCGAATGGCTCCACTTCGGCATCCTCTCCCTCATCAAGACCAAGGGCTTCAAGTCCAGCGCCGGCTGGATGGCCCAGCGCCTTGGCGTGGACGCCGCCGACGTGCGCACAGCACTCCTGCGCCTGGAGCACTTGAAACTCATCGAGATCGCCCCCAACGGCCGCATCTCCCGCACCGCCCACCCCATCCGCACCTCCGAGGACGTGCGGGACCTGGGCTTGCAGCGCATGCACGCCGGCGACATGGAGCTTGCGCGCAGGAAGCTCACGGACGTTCCGGTGGACCAGCGGGACTTCACCAACTACACCTTCACCGGCAACCCGGAACAAATGAAGCGCGCCAAGGAAGTCCTGCGCCAGGCCCAGGACGACCTGGAGGCCATCATGCAGGACGGGGGTGAGGGTAGCGAGGTTTACCGCGTGTGTATGTACCTCTTCCCCCTGACCACGCCCCAGTCCCGGGAGAACCCATGAAAACCGCGCTGCTGCTGTTGGCACTGGTCTCTCTCCCGAGCTTCGCCGGTGATCGCGGAGGTAACGGCGGCGGCGTGCAGGTCTGCCCCGGGAGCGTGGAGCTCTACGACTTCTACGAAGGCCGCCATCCCTTGCTAGGGCACCTTAGCTACGCCCCCCTGGACCCGGCCCTCACCGTGCAAGACTACTTGGACCGGGCCCTCGCCCTCTTGGCCGAGGCCTACCTCGATCTAGGGAGATACGCCCAAATCAAGTTGCGCGAGATCCAGGCCATTCCCTACGATCAACTGGTGCTCCCCATTTCCATCCCCCGAACCCTGGACGCCGACATCCCCTTCGTGGACGAGGGCTGCGAATACGCTCTAGCGGCGAACTGGGAAGGCCGCCACGACCGCCTCTTCATCAGCAAGGCCCTCTACGAGCGCATGGACCCCCGCAACCAAGCGGGCCTCCTCATTCACGAAGTGCTGTACAAGATCGCCCGGGACACCGCTGGGACCCAAGACCCTTCCCGGGTCCGCCGAGTGGTGGCCCAGCTCTTCGCGGGCGTGCGCCCTCACCCCACGGTCCTTACCAACGCCATCCTCCCCCAGGGAGCCGTGGTGTTCCTGCCCCGGGAGGGCGTATGCCACGTGCGCGTGGACGTGCAGAAGGCCAACCTCGGGACCCAAGTCACTTCGCTCCAAGTGATGCCCGGGAACATGCTGTCCCTCAGTCAGGACTTCGCCCTGGAAGCAGACATCCCCTGCGCCGACATCCTGGACAATGGCCTCTCGTTTTTCATCCGAGTACAGGGCCCAACCCCGTTCTTGCGCCTGCGCGGCACCGTCAACGGCCGGCCCTTCCGGGACACCGACTTGCTCCCCGCGCAGGAACGGACCCTGCGGATTCTAGCCCTGCAAAGCCAGTTCCTCCCCCTGGAGTGACCAGAGCAGGAAATTCACTCCCGCGCCCTTTCCACCCAGGCTGTTGAAGGTGAAGAGCCCCGCGCTCCCCAGGCGGTTCACTTCCAAGCCCCCACAGGCAGTGCCTCAAAACGCGCGCGTCAAAAAGAAGCTAGGCTAGCCTCAGGGTGCGGCCGGCACCGGCAGGTAACGCTCCAGCTGGACCCGGCGGTAGAGCGCCTCAAGGGCCGCGCGATCCTGGGCCGGCCACTGGGGACCGGATAGGACCCCATTGAACTCGCGCACGCCCACGGAATCCGCGTCCGGCACGCCCACGAAGTCCTTGTAGATCGCCTCGTGCATGACGAACGACGCCAGGGACACGCTGTCGAGCTGCAGAAGCAGGCCTTTGTCGACGATGAAGAGCCTACGGAAGCGGTTATACCGGCCCTCGGTGGAGGGGAACTGTACCGCCAACTGCTCCACCCGGCAGCCCCTGGGATAGGTCAGGTGGAGAGAGTCTGGAACGTCCACAAGGACGTCAGTGGTGAAAACGGTGTTGGCCGTGAAGGTGAAGCGCGCCTCGCGCACTTTGTCCTGGGGATTTTCAATCGCCGCCATCAAGGCGTCGATGTCGGCCATCAGGACCTGGGCGCGCTCGCGATAGATCCGGCCTTGCTCGGGAGAGAAGGCCTCCACGCGCTGGATGGCGCGCTCCACCAGTTCCCGATATGGGGTCTCGGCTTTGCCCAAGTCATAGGCATCAGGAGTTCCATGCACCTCGAAAACGTCCAGCATGACCGGGCGCCTGTTTTCACACAGCACCACGTCCCCGCCATTGCCCTTTTCGTTGGCCAGGGTCTGGAAGGAGACGAGCAACAGGGGGAGCAGTAGGGCCTTCATGGGGACTCCAGCGTTTTGGTCATGGGATAGAGCTGCACGGACATGCAGAAGACTTCGTCGGTCTCGCCGTCCTTGAGCAGCGAGGCCATCTTCTGGCGGAACTCACGGATGATTTTCTTCGCTTCGGGCAATTTGGAGGAATTGGCGGGTACGATCAGAGACGAGAAATCACGTTGGAGGGTATCGAGCTCGTCCAACTTACGGCGGGCCAACTCAAGCTCCTCGGCGTGGGCCTCCTTGAGAGCCGTGGAAGGGATATCCTCGCTCGTGCGCAGGGGCGCGCCCTTGGTCAGGGAGTACATCCCGTCGACAAGATCCACTAGTCCGGCCGACACGAGGTTGAACATGACCTCGTCGACGCGTTCTTGGGCGATACCCAGCCGGGCGGCGATGTGGGAGTGGTCCGAGCTGAAACCCTTGGTCTCGATGAGAGAGATGACCACGTAGTGCTCCCACTCGGCGATGACGGCGTGGTAGGAGGAGTCGATCACGTAGCGCTCGAAGTACTCTTCCTTGATCTTGATCTTGTCCAGGGCAGTGGTGCGGTTTCCCACGCTCTCCACGAACAGTGAGGTTTCCAAAGGAGGTAGGCGCAGCTTGGCCGCCACTTGGGGGGCGAACTTGGCGGGCAGGTCGCGCTTCCCAGAGAGGGCCATGGACAAAGTGGCCGGGTTGACGCCCAGGTCACGGGCGAAGGCGCGCAGGGAGTACTGCGGGTTCTTGCGCACGCTGGCTTCGAAGGCCTCGCGGAGTTTGTCGAGATAGAAGGTCCGTACTTCTTGCATGGCCATATTTAACCATGGAATAGGAATCCGTTGGGGTGGGCCTCTCGTAATCAGTGTTACTTGCCCGCGTACCAGGGACTTTTTACACGGTCCCTCTTCCATTTTTTGCGTAGGGCCTGCCGGGGTGCTGACTTTTTCCACATTACGCGTGGGAGTAGCACTTTATCCAGCCAGGGGTCTCATGGCCGGCGGGCAAGCTGTGTTACCACTTGCCAACATGACCACTCCCCCTAACCTTGTGAGGATTTATGAGAACTTTGATCGCGGCCTTTCTGATCGCCCTGAGCGCTCCCAGCTTCGCCCAAGAGACCTTGGATGTGGAAGGGCTTGAACCTGCCAGCTTGAACCTCCTCCACGAGGTGCGTAGCACGGACGTCAACTCCCTGCTGAGGAATGGCCTGGTGCTGTCCTTCACCGTGACCACCCTCAGCGGTCTGGAAGTCCCCGCCCAAGCGGAGCTCTCTCACTACCAAGGCAGCTACTCCCAGGGCCGCCGCAGTGGATTTGCTTTCTCGCGCCGTCGCGCCAACCAGGACGTCCGCTTGCACTTGTCCAAGAACTCAGTGATCTATGTCACCGAGGCCGAGACTTACCAGTCGAATGGTACGCGCCATCCCGCTTTCAATAGTTTCAGCTCCGGTGAGACACGCCGATCATGCCAGCTGATCGTGGAAAGCGACTGGGCCCCCCGGTGCGATCACCAGCGGACCACCTACACCCTGAGTGAGCTTAGGGCCGATGCCGCAGCCAAGGGGTTGCGGGTCAGACTCCTGATCCCGGCCGCCAGCGTCCTGCGGCTCTGATCTTAGCTAGCGGCGCTTGAGCCGCTGAATCACGCGCTCGAGCCCTGACAAAAATTCCGATCGATCCCGCGGGGACATGGGCGGTGGCCCCCCGCGGGCCTCCCCCATCTCCCGCAGCCCCTTCATGATCTCGCGGGTGGCGATGGCGTCCCCGATATTGTCCTCGGTCCATTCTTCCCCACGCGGAGAGATAGCCGCGGCCTGGACCTTGAGGCAACGGTCTGCCAGCGGGATGTCGGCAGTGATGCAGATGTCACCGGGTTGGATGTGCTCGGCGATCCAGTTATCCGCCGCATCCGGATCACCCGAAACCACTTCCATCCGGAAAAGCGCGTGTAAAGGTATGTGCATGCGCTTGTTGGCCACCACGACGACCTTGAATTGGTGGCGCCCCGCCACCCGGTAGGTCTCTTCCTTCACCGGGCAACCGTCCGCGTCGATATAAATTTCCATGCCCCTAGCCTAGCCCCTTCCTGCTACACTGTCCCCATGATTGATTTCTTCGCGGGCATCGGCGCCTTCTTCGTCTACACCTGGTTCTCGACTTTCTCCCCCCACCACACGCCCGCCACCGAATGCGGCCAGCGCGGGGAACTCTCCTACTGCTATTACGCCGGCGCCCCCGACGCCACCCGCACGGTCTACTTCCTCCATGGCTTCGGCAACGGGGCCGACGCCTGGACTTGGAACTCCGTCACCAAGCGCATCGAAGAAACCTGGAAGGCGCTGAGGCTCCCGCGTCCTCACGTGGTGTCCCTGAGCTTCGGCAAGGTGTGGTGGTACAACGACGCCCGGGGCATGCAGCTGGAGCGCTTCGTCCACGCGTTCGAAAGGGAGAAGAAACTTCCCCACGACCGCGCCGTCTACGGAGATTCGATGGGCGGCCACAACTCATTCCGCTGGGCCGCGGGACATGCGCACCTGTTCCAAAAGTTGGCGCTGATTTGTCCGGCGGTCCCGCGCCGCTTCGCCGGTGAGCCTGCGCCTGGTTCAGAAGGACTGTGGCCTTTCACGGAATTCGCCGGCCTCGCCATCGGGCGCTTGTATTCAGGAGAGGCCAAAAAACCGCTGATGAACCCAACCTACTGGGGAAACCTCAAGCGGATTCCTCACGTGTACGTGGCGGTCACCGACACTGACCACTACGGCTTCCACCAAGGAGGCGTGGAGCTCCACCGTGCCTTTCAAGACCGGGGTCATCTCACGGTGTTCGATCCCCAGAGTGTTCGCCACTGCGATGTGCGGGCGGACAAGCTGGCGCCGTTTCTGGCCCATTGAGGGCCATCTCAGCTTAAGGGCGGTCGGGGCCTTCAGTCTCGGGTGCATCCCCTTCACCACCGTCTTCGGTTCCGGTGTCCTCACCTGGGCTCGGTGCCTGGGGTGTAGGCTCTTGCGGGGCGGGCTGCTGCGGCTCAGGCTGCGGAACGGGCTCAACCCGGGGGGGCTGGGGAACGGGACGGGGCGCTCGTGCCTCCGGGGTTCCGGCCCAACGGACCATGTCGGCTGCGTAGGCCACGTCGCTGCCATCGTTGTCGCGCTGGCCGCGGATGCTCTTCCAGAAAGAGCTGGCCTCCGGGTGGAAACCGGTGACGGAGACTTTGCCCAGGCCGAAGCGCCCCTGGTATCCGGCGGCGGTGCCGTTGGAGTAGTGGGCGTTGAGCATGCCCTCGTTCTCGGTCAGCAGGCTCTCGGGGATTTCCAGGAATGCCCCGCCAGCGAAGTACATCCAGCGCTGGCCGCGGGAGGCGGTGTTCACCCGCAGCATGTTGGGGGACCCCAGGCCGCGCAACACCTGGGTGCGACCAGGTACGATACCCAGGCCGTCCACTTCCGTGCTGCCCACTTTGGCGGTGGAAAGGAAGGCGCCGGCGCAGAAGCCCACATAGCCGCCGCCGCGGGCGATGAAGTCGCGCAACTCGCGCATGAGAACGGGGCCCATGTACCGGGCCTGGGTACCGGCGAAGCCGCCGGGCTGGATCCACACGCGGGCGCGGCGGAAGAAGGAGAAGTCACGGGTGTCTTCGTCCACCAAGAGGAAGCGGTAACCAGCGGCCTCGGCCACGGCCTTGGCGCCGTCCACGCACACCATGCGGCAGTTACCTTTGCCGTTCCAGATCACGGCCAGGGGTTTGGGGGCGTCGTCAGCGAAAGCGAAAACGGGAAGCAGGGAGAGAATGAACAGGCCCAGGGCCAAGAGGATGTTTGCCACTGATGGTCTCACTCGCGAAGTTGAATTTGTGCGGAGAGATATCATCCATACCCTGTAACTTTGACAACCCCCATTCAACGCGAGAGGCTAGATTTTAACTCAAGGAACTTGTCTCTTTGCTGAGACTTAACGCGCTCGACTGATTTTTGAGCATCGCAACATGTCTTTTGTGTCGCATCGCGCGGAGCCAAGTTGCACCGGCCTTTCACTTCGAATTTAACCACGACTCAGACCACTCTCTTAAGGCCCTCTCTCTCACGCCCAACACATCCTCGTGGACACCCCACGATGGGGACACAATAATTTAGTGTCTTCATTACGTTTTCCGTCTTCAGGAGTGTTTATGACCGGCATGGACCTGTTCCATCAAGGGGGCTTCATCATGTACCCCCTCCTCGTCTTCTCCGTCCTCGCCTGGACCATCGGCGTTCATAAAATCATCTTCCTGCGCCAGTTCGAGAAGGCCTGCAAGAAAGTCGCGGCCCAGGCCGAGCGCGCGGCCACTGAAGGGCGCATCGCCGACGTGAAGGCCGCTTACCAAGACGCGCCCGTGCTCATCTCGCGTCCCCACCGCACCCTCACCGAAAGCGCGGGCGCCACGCCCGAGGAAGCGGCCGAGCGCCTCAACCGACGCCTGGCCGAAACCAACGCGGGCCTCAAGCAGCACCTGTGGATCCTGGGCACCATAGCTTCCTCCGCGCCGTTCGTGGGGCTCTTCGGCACGGTGGTGGGGATCATGGAATCCTTCAAGGCCATCGGCTCCGCCGGCAAGAGCGGCTTCTCCGTGGTGGCCGCGGGCATCTCCGAGTCGCTGATCGCCACCGCCGCAGGCATCATCGTGGCCGTGGTGGCCCTGCTCTTCTACAACTTCCTGCAGACCCGGGTGAATAATCTGGGTCGCGAGTTCCGCCACCAGCTGGAAGACCTCGCCGACCTGCTCGCCAACGCCCGTCGCCAAGGGAAGTAAGCCATGGCGATGGGGGGAAGCAAGGGCGAGCAGCAACAGGACGAGATCGTCTCCGACATCAACATGACCCCGCTCATCGACGTCATGCTGGTGCTGCTAATCATCTTCATGGTGACGTCCTCGGCCGCCATCGAGTCCGGGTTGGACGTGGATCTGCCCGAGGCGGGTGCGGTGAGTGAGAAGACCGAACAAATTTTGGTGATCTCGCTGAGCAAGGACGGCAAGATCGCCGTGGCAGGTGAGCCGGTTCCCAAGGAGAACCTGCGAGAAGCGGTCACCAAGAAACTCGCCGAGCTCAAGACCGACGGGGTGATCCTGGAGGGCGACGGCGCCGCCTCGCTTTCCTCGGCCTTTGAGGTGATGGACATCGCCCGGGCCGCAGGCGCCAAAAACTTCTCCGTGGGCGCCACGCTTAAGCGCTGATCAGCGCGAAAGCCACGTCCCTGCCCACGTGCCCACGCTCGCCCGCACCGTGCCGGCGTCCACCTGGTAGCGCGCGGCCACGATGCCGGGGAGCTCCCGCTGCAGGTGCGTGACCAGCGCCTGGGTGCTCAGCTGGCGGAAGCGGTAGGCCTGGTAAACCGAGCGCAATACCTCATAGATCAGCTGGCGCGCTTCGGGGCCTCGGGGCGCCACACCCACTAGGCGCGCGATGGTCTCGCGCAAACCGTTGAGGGCCGCGGCTCCCTTGCAGTAGGGAGTGTCGTCGAAGATGTCCATGGGGTCGGTGTCCGCCGGGGCGTTGAGGCGCCCCGTGGTCTGGCGGCAGGAAGTGTCCGTGCCCAATGAGTGCTCGTTGTAAAGGCCATCCATGTAGGTGGTGAACCCCTCGCTGATCCACAGGTCACCCCAGTGGGCGATGTGGACGGTGTTGCCCCACCAGTGGTGGGCCACTTCGTGCACGCCGGCCCCCGGTTCCACCAAGGTCACGAGACTGGGATGCTCCATGGAGAAAGGGTGCGGGGCCACCACGAAGGCGGACTTGGGGTACTGGTAGAGGCCCAGAAGGCCCGAGAACCAGGCCAAGGCGCGGTTGGATTTCTCAAAACTCGAGAGGTATGTGCGGGCCTCGGGATGGTTGGGCGGAAGATAAAACACCGCGGGGATGCCATGGGTGGAGGACGAACAGCGGACCAAGGCATCGCTGGGGGCGCCACGGGAGAAGCAGACGTCGCGCCTGTGCTCGCGGAAGCGACCGATCACCACGGACATGCCGTAGGTCGGGATAGGCACGTCCAGGGACCAGGCGAAGCGGGCCACGGGCTCACCCCGGCGGTTGGTGGCGGTGGAAGCGTCCAGCATCTCGCCATTGGCGAGGACCGCGTAGTCTCGGGGGACCTCGGCCTGGACGGAGAAGGTGGCCACGTCGGAAGGGTGGTCGTGGGAGGGCATCCACATGCGCGTGTAGTAGGGCCAGCTGCGGGTGGAGAGAAGGGCGGTGCCGTGGAAGTTTCGGTGAGCCACCATCCCCTGCTCGGGAGTCTCGCGGCTTACGGCCATCTCATACTCAAGTACCAACTGGTGGGAGCGTCCCGTTCCCAAGCGCGAGGGAGGCGTGATGGTGAGCACGTCGCCGCTCAGTCCATGGCGATTGGGGCTGCCGCGGACCACGCGAAACTCGGAGGCAGCACCGTTCACGGTGGCGGTTTTCACCTGCAGGCGCCGTTGGTCGAAGTGCAGCTGGACCACGTCCCCGCCGCTCAAAAGCTTAAAGCGAATCGCCAACCGGGCCGGTAGGACGGGCGCATCCATGGCGGGCACCACGAGCCCCAGCTGGTAAGACTCAACGTCCAGGGATGGGTTCCCGAGCCACGGACGCTGGCGCTCAAGCCCCTGGCCCCAGGCGAGGGAAAACGAGCTGGTGAGGAGGATGAGGAGGGCGGGCAGCAGGGACATGGATGACTCCGGCGCCGGCACCATCCCATAAGCGGCACGGGCCTTCATCCCCCACTGTCTTCTTTACATTAATGGCCACCCCACCCGGACTTGAACCAGGATCAGAGACTTAGGAAGTCCCCGTTTTATCCAGTTAAACTATGGGGTGACTCCCCCATCATACCGGCGACTTGGCCGTCCCACAACCGCCGACCCGGGGCCTTACTCAAGTTTTCGCGGACCTCGCCGAGAAGCTGCCTAGACGTAAGGAGAACGACTATGAAAATCCTGATGCTGACCCTTGCCCTGTCGTTCGTGGCCGTTGGCTGCGGCAAAGACAACGACTCCAAGGGCGGGAGCGATAACGACGATATCTTCAGCAACGAGGCCATGACCCAGGCCCAAACCAAGAACGGACAGCTCTACGTCCAGGGTGGCAACCAGGTCTACTTCCGTTTGGATGGCCGGGACTACCCAGTTAACCTGCAGCAGCTCTTCAGCGGCCAAGACGCCCAGGCCTACAACATGCTCCTGAGCATGATGGCGTCCAACCAGGACCTGTCCATGTACGGCTACTCCAGCACCACCTCTGGGGGAGCGCGCCGCTACAACGCCCGCATGACCTTCACCATGGGCTACGGTGGTGGTTATCAGCAAACTCAGCAGTATCCGTATCAGCAGAACAACAACAACAACCAATACGCCAACATGGTGCTGATCCCCACCCGCATCTTGCCCCGCGATTAACTAGGCTTGTTCCCAAAGCCGCCCTCCGGGGCGGCTTTTTTTTTGCCCAAAAATGTGGGCGCCTGGCCCCACCTTAAGAAAACGCCAGTTTCTAAATCCTCGATAAGGCGGAGGTCGCTTCCTGGCGTAGGGCCCATCCTACACTCATAGGTAAGTTTCGATAACCGAAGAGAAGCCTATGAAAACCTTACTTCTTCCAGCCCTGCTCCTCACTCTTCTCGCGGCTTGCTCCAAGCCTGGCACAACCCCCGCCCAGCTCCAGGTGAGCTTCGGGGCCATCACGTCCACGGGCCCAGTCGTGATCACCGGGAAGGGCGACAATGGCCATGCTTTCTCGCGTGTGCTCACGGGCAGTTCTTTGAACCTCGACTTGCCAAACGGCAACTGGAACTTCCTCGCCATGGCCTGGGATGCTGCAGGGCTATTCCAAGGCAACGTTCGCTGCGGCTTTCAGAAATCCGTCAATCTCAGTGGCGGCCAGATCACGGTGGACTTAGTGTTGACTAAGTCCACCTGCACCAGCTCCACGGTTGTAAATCAGGACTTGTTCAAGTCCAGCGTGAACTCCTTCAAGACCAACGACATCCAGCTCTGCCGGGTGCCCGTGGCTGACCTCACCAGTGCAGACGAATGCTCTTTCAACACCGACTCCGCGGATTCCAGGGTTGCCTCCATCGCCTCCATCAAACTGGGCCTGCGCGCCCTCACTGTGGCGCCGGGCTCCTCCGCATCGGCCCCGGGCAGCCTCATGAGCGGCTGCCATGCCGCGGGATCCCTCACCACCGCCAACAGCGTGCGCCTGCCGTTGGTAAACTCCGACTTCTTTTGGCCCGTGGCCATCCAGGGCTTCCTGCAGCCAAACTGCGCCGCCGCCAGCGGTATGGTGGAGGCCCGCTGGGACCTGGGCCACATCAGTTCAGTTCAAGTAGACGGCGACGTGAAAATGGTGTTCGCCCAGTTCGACGACCAGAAGGTCTGCCAGGTAGCCGACCAACTCCCTATCAATACCCTCAAGGGTATCGGTCTCGGCACCGCCGAATCCCCCTACGGGCTGTGCCGTCTGCGCCAGATGCACGACTGGCAACAGAACTTCGTGGCTGATAACTATGACGATAGCACCGTCCATGTCCAACTACTCAAAGACGTCAACCTTCTGCCAGGTGTGAAGCTCGGCTCCCTCACATCAAGCGCCATGCATGAATGTCTGGAGGATGGCGATACGATGATTCCCATTGGCCACCAGGTGACGAGCACTTCCCCGTGCACCTTCAGCATTTCAGGGACGGCGTTCCAGGGACAATTCCACGGTCTTGGACGCAAGATTTCTCATTTCCGCTTCCAAGGGCCCTCCGCCATGAACGACGTGGGCCTGTTCGCCGTAATCGAAGGAGGGGTCTCCCATCTGGTACTGGAGAAGTTCGAGGTGGAAGGAGACGACCAAGTAGGCGCCCTGGCGGGACATGTAGCCGCGGGAACGGTGGGACACGTTAAAGTCCACGGCGCCAACGTAAAAGCCTATTCCAGCTACGCCGGTGGCGTCGCGGGCCTCGCCGACGTCGATCTTTCGAACGTCCACGTCACCGGGGGTGACATTAGCGCCCGGGATTCCTCGGGGGGAATCGTGGGCAAATCCAACGCCAACGTGGAAGACTGTTCCTTCCACGGTATTTCGCGGGTCACATACTCCAGCGGTGGGCGTGCCGGCGGCGTCGCCGGCGAAGCGGGTAACATTCACCGCTGCGTCAGCGCGGGCCTGGTTCAAGGTTATGACCGGGTTGGTGGCATCGCCGGTGGGGTCAACGACCTGGCCTATGTGCGCTCCACCGCCGCTGTGGTTTCCCTCTCGAACGCCTCCGCCATTTACGCAGGGGGACTGGGCGGGGACATTTCCGGCTCCGTCCTCAACTCCGTTTTCGCGGGCAGTTTCAGCCACTCCTGCCACACCACTTGCTACGTGGGGGCCGTTGGCAACGTCATTGGAAGTGTGAGTGATGTCTGGGCGTCGATGCCCAACCTGGCTTCCACCTTCGGTGGCGACAGTGGCTCCACCAACGGCACCGATTTGGACGACATGTACGCCATCACTTCCGCCCAAGTCTGCCCAGGCGGCGCCGCCTGCTCCGACCCCACCACGGAATGGACCTTCAATGGCGGGGATCTCCCCCGTCTGCACTTCGAGTCTTCCCACCCCTGCGCCGACTCCGCCAACCGCGCCACCGTGGCGGCGCAAATCAGCGCCGGACGGGGTTCGCTCCTCAACCCCATCGGGATCTGCAACGTCACCCAGCTGGCCGATGCCGCCACCCACGCCCTGCACTTCCGCCTGCTGGACGACATTCCGGCCCTCGAGTACACCGGCACCCAGCCCGACTGGAACGGCAAGCTCGATGGTAAGGGACGCTTCATCTACGGAGGCCACAATTCCGGCGGCCCTTACGTCATGTTCGACGCCATCATGAACAACGCCGAAATCAGCAACGTGCACTTGGCTGACTTCTTCACCGGCTCCAACAATACCCAGATCGCCGCCCTGGCCGCGACCAACAACGGCACGGTGGACCGTGTGCAGGCCTGGGCTTTACATTTCATCGGCACCCAGCAAATGGCCGGCCTGGTCGTCGACAACCAAGGGACAATCTCCCGCAGCCGCGCAGAGGGGGTCATAGAGGGCGTCCAGGGTATGGGCGGCCTTGCTTACAGCAACTCAGGCGACATTATCGATTCCATCTCTGCCATGGCACTCACCGTGCCATCGAGCGAAACCTCCGGTGGAAACGTCCACATTGGCGGCATCGTCGCCACGAACTCAGGGGACCTCACCCGGGTTGAATACCGGGGCTCCATCTTGGCCGCCGGAACGACTAACTACGACGTCGAAGGCGTCGGCGGGATCGCGGGCCTTAACACCGGGGACATCCTCCACGCCTTGTTGGCTAAGGAGGCGCGCATCACGGTCAACGATGACGCCAACACCGGCGGCGTTGGGGGCCTCGCCGGCATCATGAACGGGGGCACGTTGGATAAATCCATCGTCCTCGGCGCGGTCGCCGCCACCGATGACACGTCATCCTCCACCATCCTCCACGGAGTGGGTGACCTCGTTGCGGGCACTATGGGAACCGTCTATTCAAGCCTCCCCGCGCTCGAACAAGTTGCTAACGGCGGCTCCCTTACCACCAGCTACTCCAGCCCCACCTGCTCGGGTGGCAGCGTCTCCCCGCTTGTCAACGGCACCTACTACTTCCAGTTCGGCGGCGACACCGATTGGTACCAGGGCGCCGTTGCTTCTTATGTCTTGACGTATACGCCCACCACCGCGGCTAATTGCGCTTCAGGCAACTGGTACGCCTACTCGGGATTGGAAACCGCGCCCACCGCTCCCACCGCCTCCCTCATGACGAGCGGCGGGTTCCCCATGGTCGACATGGATACTGCCCCCACCGCGGGCGTCCTGAGCGCGTTCCAATCCTACTTGAACGGCGGGAACCCCACGGCCCCCACCACTTGGGTCTGGGAGGACGGGGCCCCGAAACTCTTCCGCTTCGAAGACTAAAAATAAAAGGGGCCCTCCGGGGCCCCTGCTCTTTTATCCCTGCTTCTTGGTCAGCTCCAGGTTCGCCTCCACCCGCACCTCGCGCCCGATGGCCAAGCCACCGCCTTCCAGCAGGCTGTTGTACTTGAGGCCGTAATCGTAGCGGTCAACCGTCCCCCACACCTTGAGTCCCGCGCGGGTCGCGCCCCAGGGGTCTTTCACCACCCCGTTGAGTTTGCCGTCCCAGGCGACATGCTTGGTCACGCCGTTCATGGTGACGTCGGCGTGGACCTTGTATTTACCGTTCTTGAGTTTTTCGAAGCGCTTGCCCACCACCGTGATGGTGGGGTTCTTCTCGGCGTTGAAGAAGTCCGGCGCGCGCAGGTGGTCGTCGCGCTTTTTGTCGTCGGTGTTGATGGACTTGGTTTGGATCACGGCCTTGAACTGGGCGTCGGTGAAGTCAGGCTTATCCGCTTTCACGTCCACCACGAAGTCGTCGAACTTTCCCTTGGTCTCGGAGACCACCAGGTGGTCCACCCCGAAGGTCACGGAGGAGTGTGAGCGGTCCAAGGCCCATTCTTGGGATTGGGCAAAGCAGACGGGGAAGTTCAGGAGGGCGGCGGAGGTGAGGGCGGCAAAGGCAAAGACTTTCATAAGATTCCTTTTGGTTTGTCACACCTGCAATTGTTGCAAGTGAAACAATCATGAAGGATATTCGTTGCAGTTGCAACTAAATTCTCGTATGCTTAAAATCATGAGTGATTCCAGCAAGGTAGACGCCTGGCCCAGCTTTTTCAAAACCTTCAACCGCCTGCACCAGGGGATGGAGGACGCCATGAAGGAAGCGGGTTTCCCTCCCCTCGAAACCTATGACGTGCTGTGGATTCTGGAGCAGTCCCCGGAAGGCGCCCTGCGCTTTCACGAGCTGGGGGAAAAGGTCTTTCTCAGCCGCAGCAACATCACCCGCCTGGCCGAACGCCTGGAGAAGCAGGGTCTCATCCAGCGCCACCGCTGCGACATGGACCGCCGGGGGGTTTATGCCGTACTGACGCCGGCCGGAAAAAAGCTGCGCCAAGAGATGTGGAAGACCTACGGCAAGCTCATCCGCGAGCGCTTCTCCGACCTGCTCACTCAGGGGGAGCATGGCCAGCTTAAGGCCATTCTCGCCAAGGTCTGGAGCGAGGGTGGCTCCACAAACTCTTAACAACTTTTTTCACCTCCGCGCCCGGAAGCTTGTTATAAATCCCCTCCATGAAGCGCGAACTTTTTGCTGCCGCCTCCCTCATCGTCACCCATGCCTACTCCCGCCGGGCGGAGGAATTCTGCCGCCGTCAGGATCTCACGCCGGAGTTCAAGAAGCGCATCCTCAGGAGCGTGGATCACCACTGCCAGAAGCTGTTGAGCCTGGCCGGGGCACCTGGCCCAGACACGCCTCGCCTCCTCACCCAAAAGCATTGAAAAACAAAAGCCACCCAGAGGGTGGCTTTTGTTTTTGATGGAGCCAATGAAGGGACTCCTCGTCGCTTCCCGACATCCGTCGGAAAGCTCCTCGCCGGGTCGGTCGTTCGTCGTGGCATCCTGCCACGCCGCCGGTGGCCGAACCCTCGCGGCTTCGGCCACCGTACTCTTCCTTCCTTCGAGTCCCTACCGGTCAATATCAAAAATAAAAGCCACCCAGAGGGTGGCTTTTGTTTTTGATGGAGCCAATGAAGGGACTCGAACCCGCGACCTATGCTTTACGAAAGCATTGCTCTACCAACTGAGCTACATTGGCGTGAGCCCATCGTAGTGAAAAGCGGCGGATTTGGCCAAGCCTTAGCGCGCTTGGGCCAGGTAGTGGAAAAGAACCGTGAGGAGCAAGAAAAAGAAATTCATTTTCATGTGTACGTACCCTCCCTCATGGATGGTCGGCCCTGACGGAAAATTATAGGCCCAGCTGCCCCTCCGGTGGAAGGGAAATTTCGGGCGCCGCGGCTTCGGCCCGGTAGATCAAGAAATGCTCGTCTCCCTCACCTTCATAGACGGGTACTAGCCACGGGTGGTGCAGCTCGATCAGGCGGTTGGTGGCCTGCCCCCGGGCCGCCAAACGCACAGACCTCCCGCAGGCCACTTCGGAAATCTGGCCCAAGGTGGCGTTGATCTGGTCGTGGCGCCCGAAATCGTAGATGAAGTAAACCTCCGCTTCGGGTAGCTGGAATTCCCGAGCGAACAGGTCCCGGACTTCACACTTGGCATTGCGGCAGCCCCACCGTCGGTAGGCACGGTTGGCCTCCTCCACCCTCTCGGGCACGTACTCGAGTCCCAGGAAATGGGCCCCGGGGCACGCCTGGTGCATGACTAGACCCATCCGCCCGTGGGCGGCGCCCAAGTCCACCACCCGGTCACCGTCTCCAACACCAAGAAGTTCACAGAGGCGTAGCAACACGGAGTAAGGCGTGTTCAGGGTTTGGGGATCCAATCCCACCCAGGTTTGGGCGCCTTCGTGAAGGGCCGGCCCCCAGTACTCGTGGCTGCCTTGGGGTAGCACCTTACGCCCGCGTTTCACCAAACCCTCTTCCACCCCGGTCAAGTCCAATCCCAAGAGGCGGTCCACCAGTCGGGCATGTTGGCGGGAGATTTGGTCGTTCTTGCGGGGAGAGCGGAAAAAATCGGGGTGTCGGAGGAGAGCCAGAATGTCGGCGTCGGCGGGTGCGGAAGCCGCGAGCTTCTGGAAATCGGACAGCTCACGGAGGGGAGAGAGGCGTGTTGCCACCATCCCCTCCATTCTAACCTACACCGCGTGGTTGGCGTAAACTGAGAAGTTGGCCTCCTCCCCCCCCGGCACTTCCAAAAGCCAGGGGTGGGCATAGCGCACCAGCGAGCGGATGCCATCGCCCCGGGCGATGACCCTGAAACGGTGGACGTCGGCCAGGTTCTGCAGCTGGCCCATGGTCCAGCGGATGTGCTCGATGTTGCCGTAGTCGTAGATCAGGTAGCAGTCGGCCATGGGCAAGGTGAATCCCTCCGCGAAGAGGTTTCCCAGCACCATCCGGGCCCGCTCGCAGCCATGCTCGGCGAACATGCGGTTAGCCTCGTCCACCCGCTCGGGAACGCACTCAATGCCGGTGTAATGGGCCAGGGGCTCGTGCTCGCGCAGGACGAATCCCAGGCGACCGTAGCCGGCCCCCAGGTCCACTAGGTGTGAGTCGGGAGCGGGGCCCCACAGGGCGCACATGCGGTGGAGCTCTTCATAGGGGGTGTTCAGGACCTGGGGATGCAGCCCCACCCAAGTCTGGGAGCCCTCATGGAGGCGGCGACCCCAAGTGCCCATATCTCCGTCGGGGTCCAGGGTCCGGGCGCGCTCCAGGAGGCCCAGCTCGATGTCGTCGATCCGGTAGCCCAGGTCCTGGTCCACCTGCCCCGAGTGCTCCTCGGGCGTCTCACCGGAACTGAGGAAGAACCCGTCCTTGAAATAACCCATGGTTCCCCCGGCAAGCGCCTGTAAAGCTTTCCCGTGACCTTGCCACCGACGGCCCTTTCCGGCAAGGTCGGGCAGGGGGCTTTATGTCCGACGCGTCCCAGACCGACCGCTACTTCGCGACCCGCCGGGAGCACGTGCTCCCGTTCGCCTTCAATTCCGAGGTGGCCGAGGTCTTTGATGACATGGTCACCCGCTCGGTCCCCCTGTACCGCGAGAACCAGCAGATGATGGTGGAGTTCCTCTCACGCCTCTTGGTGCGCGGTGACCGGATCTACGACCTGGGATGCTCCACCGGCGCGGCCATGCTGAAGATCGCCTCCGCGCTGCGGGAGCTGGACCTCTCCCTGGTCGGCATCGACCACTCCGGCCCCATGGTGGAAAAGGCGCGGCTCAAACTGCGCGCCTTCGGGCACGCGGGCATCGACGTGCGCGCCGGCGACATCACCTCCGAACCCCTGGAAGAGTGCGGGGCGGTGGTCATGAACTACACCCTGCAGTTCCTCCCCCTGAACGCGCGCCTGCCCTTGCTGCGCAAAATCCACGGGGCCCTGCGTCCTGGTGGTGCCCTCTACCTCTCGGAGAAAATCCAGGCTGACAACCCGGCTCTCCAGCCGCTGCTCACTGACGTGTACTATGCCTTCAAACGCCACAATGGCTACAGCGAGCTGGAGATATCCCAGAAACGCGAGGCCTTGGAGAATGTGTTGGTGCCTTTGGACGCCGACGCCCAAAGGGAATTGCTGGCCGAGGCCGGCTTCCACCGCGTGGAGACGGTGCTGCGCTGGGGGCCCTTCGCCACCTTCCTCGCCCTGAAAGCGTGAACCTCCCCGACACCCTCCTCCAACTGCACCGGCAACGACTGGAGGCGACCCAGCTGCCCCGCTGGGAAGCCTACCGGCACGCGCGGGATGCGGGGGACTTCTGGCAAGCGGCCCGGGAGCTCATGCCGTGGAAAAAGGGGCCTTTCACCGTGCGCGGGGAAACCCTGGATGGGGAGTGGGACTGCGAGCGCAAATGGGCGCGGCTCTCGCCGCACCTGGGAGATCTCAGCGGACAAACCATCCTGGACCTGGGCTGCAACAACGGGTGGTACATGGCCAAGCTGCGCGAGGCGGGGGCCAAAAGAGTGGTGGGCCTTGACCCCGGCATCGCCAACTATCTCCAGTGGGAGCTGCTGCAGCGGGAGCGGCCCGCGCATGGGCAAGAGTTTTACCTGTTGGGGGTGGAGCACCTTCCTTCCCTGCCCCGCTCCTTCGATTCCATCCTGAGCCTGGGAATCCTTTACCACCATCGCGACCCCTTCGGGCAGCTGCGCGACCTACGGGAAGCCCTTCAACCCGGTGGCACGCTTTTTTTAGAAACCATCGGCATCCCCGGCGACGGGCCCATGGCCCTGCTCCCCCCCGGCCCCTACGCGGGCATGCCTAACGTCTACTTCCTCCCCTCCCTTCCGTGTCTTCTGGGCATGCTGGAGCGCTCGCGCTTCGTTGACCTGCAAGTACTCGCCACGTCCTGGGACGGAAGCGCGGAACAACGGCCGACTCCTTGGGCCCCGGGCCCAAGCTACGCCGACGTGCTGGATCCCCGGGATCCCTCGCGCACCGTGGAAGGCCATCCCGCCCCCCAACGCTTCCTGGTGCGCGCCCGCCGTAAGGGGGGCACGTGAACGACGAGCACATCAAGGGCCATTATGGGAAGCTCGCCCGCTCCTGGGGGCTCCAGGGGCAAATGTCCATGCAGGACAAAGTCGTGCGCGAGCGCGAGACGCGGTTTTTAGTGGCGCAGACCCGCGCCTGCCTACGGGACTTGGGTGTGGCGCCGGAACAGGCCAGAGTGCTCGACGCCGGCTGTGGCAACGCCCATTTGTTGGCGGCCCTATGGGAAGAATGCGCGGGAGCCGCGCTTACCGGCGTGGAGTACGTGCCCGAGCTGGTGGAACTGGCCCAATCCCGGGGCCTACCCGGTTTGGAGGTGAGGGAGGGGGACATGCGCCTGCCCGGCTCCCTCCCTGGAAACCAGCACGTGGTCATCACCGAGCGCAGCGTGGTCAACCTGCTGGCCTGGGAGCAGCAGAAAGCCGCCTTCGAGAACATCACGGCGGCCCTGGTGCCCGGTGGCTACTACCTGATGGCCGAGTCCTTCCACGAGCCCTGGCTGGAGATGAACCAGGCTCGCCAAGAGTGCGGCCTGCCAGAAGTGGCGGTGTCGGCCCACAACCGCTACTTGCGGGAAGCCTGCGTGGAAACCCTATCCTCATTGGGTCTCCATGAAGTCCCCGGGGTTGAGCCCAAGAACGCCCTTTCCTCACATTTTTTTCTTTCACGGGTTTTCCAACACCTTTTCAGCGAAACTAAAGGCCGGCCGGCCAGCGAACGCGTGTGGCAGTTCTTCGCACAGGCCATCCCCGACGCCGTGGGCAACTACTCCCCCATCCTCTTCCGCGTCTTCCGCAAGGATTAAGCTTCCAATCCCGCCCGTGCCGGCCCACAATATTCGCATCACTCCATCAAAGGCCCCGCCGTGGACACCTTCCCCGCTTTCTTCGATCGTTGGCTCAAACGCCTGGGCCAAGACTTCGCCCTCTACATCCTGCCGGGACTGGCGGCCCTGATCCTGCTGGACCTCAACTTCGGCCTCTTCCGCGGGGAGTTCAGCCTGGAGGACGTGGCCAACTTCAACACCATGATCCTGTACTACGTGGACAAGCTGGATCTCACGGGCCAGCAGCAGATGCTTTACGCCATCGTGACCTTCTTCGTGGTGTATTTCCTGGGCTACTTCCTCCACTCCTCTTCCAAGTACTTCGTGGGCCCTCGTCGCTTCCGCCTCTTTCTCAGCGTGAAAGAGGCCGAAGACGAGCTACGCCTCCCCTTGCCCGCCGCCGCTATGTCTTGGTTGGGCGGCCCCGCCGCGGGCCTTCCCGACAACGCGGGCACGGAAACCTGCCGGGCCATCGTGGACGCCTCGGGGCTCCCCAGCCACCTGCAGACCCTGGAGACCCGCTGCGGGATGTACCGCAACCTGGGCTACCTCTTCAGTCTCATGGTGTTGGTGGACATCGGACTTTTCCTGGTGGCCTTCGACTTCAGCGACATGCTGATCAAAGCCTGCACCGTCATCCTGAACCTGGTGATGGCGTTCCTGTTCTTCAAGGGGCAGGAAGAATCCGGGAAGGCCTGGAAAGAGCTCCTGATCGCAGAAACCTTGGTGGCGCTCCAGCGTCTCAAGAAGAACGGCTAAGTTAGTCCCGGCGGACGCAACTCTCCCAGCGAGCGCGCCAAGGGCCATCCGGCCCGCCGGCTCAGCAGTTCCCACACATCCCCGGGGGACATCCCCCCTCGCCTCAAGGACGACACACTTTCCGAGCCCAAGGACTTGGAGAGTTTTTCCCCGTCCGGCCCTTTGAGTAAGGGATGGTGGACAAAGCGCGCCTCACGGAAAGGGCGGCCCACCTCGCCCAAGGCCTGGGCCATCAGCAGCTGCATGCGGGTGGTCTCCCTCAAGTCCTCCCCGCGCACGATGAGGTTGATGCCGTATTCCAGGTCGTCCACCACGCTGGCCAAGTGGTAGCCGGGCAAGTCCTCCCGGCGCCAAAGCACTTGGTCGTCACCGGGATCCTGGGCCCGGAAGCGCCATTGGTTCACACCTGACCTGAACACGATTCCTTTATCACGGCAGTGACCGTCGTACTCCACGCTACCGCCGGTACGCTCGGCGATTTCCTTCCTCGAGCAAGTGCAGGCATAGCCGGGGAAGCGGTGAAGCCATAGGCGGTAGACCTCAGTCCGCGTGGATTGGCGGAAGGGCCCCTCATCCCACACCAGCCCCAGCCACGCCAAAGTCTCCAGCAAATCTTCCACGTACTCGGGGCGCACGCGACCCACGTCGCTGTCGTCCAAGCGCAACCACAATTTCCCGCCTCCATGCCGGGCCATGGCCCACGTGGTGGCGAAGTTCAGCAGGTTCCCCAGGTGGGTATGGCCGTTCGGAGTGGGTGCCAAACGCGTGACAGGGGGTGGGCAATTCATGCCCCTGAGCCTACCAAAAGCGCGGAATCGCACGCAAGCACGCCGGCTCGACTCTGGCATGACAGAGGGGTTTTTGCCCGGCCAGCGCGCCCACGCCACGCCGCTACCATGGAGACATATCCCCTAACGGAGGTGTCCCATGTTCAAAAGCATCATCGGCGTCCTGTGCTTCTCGGTCTCGCTGCCCACCGCTGCCGCCGACTGGGGGCTGAAGGGCTTCAACCTGGATTTCCAAGACGGCAGGGGCAGCGCCCAGGCGGTGGAAGCGGTCTTCATGATCGACGAAGTGAACTACCTCTTCCGCAACACCACCTTCGACGTGCGCGAGGACGCCGGCAACCTGGTAGTGGAGGCCCCCCTCGATAACTTCAGCTACTCCATCGAGGCCCCATTCATGGCCGACGTGGAGAAGGCACGGGCCCGCAACCTCAACTTCGAGGCCATCCCCGGCAAGCTCGACGTGAACTTCCAGCAGGTGCGGCTGGAACAGAAGAAGGACACCACCACCGTGGGCCGCACAACGCTTCGCTGTGACTCCCCCCCCACCACCACCGATCCCGTGGATTCCTGCCTGGTCTCGGGACGGCTCACCATCGCCTCCCTGGTCAGCGCCCCCAACCGCGGCGACACCAACCTGGAGAACGTGAACCTGCAAGTGAGAAATGGGAGGGTGAACTTTTCGGTGAAAGTCGCGGGCCTGGGCACCATCAACGGCGAAGGCACCGCCACCCACGACGGCGATAAGGACGAGGTGAGGATCCGCATTCAGAAAGTGAAGTACGGCATCCTGGACGTCACCGGGCAGTTCTTCTCCCTTATCGAGGATAACCAGAGTGACAATCTGAAAGTGGAACGTCCTTATCTGATCATCAGCTACGGCGACGCCCGCTAAACCCTCGACGAAATCCGCCTGCCCGGGGTATGAAACCCGGGCAGGAGATCCCCATGAAAGGCACTTTCTTTTCCAAACCCCTCGAGTGGAGCGTGGACGTCCGTGGTGAGTCCTGGGCCCAAGGGGAGAACGTCGCCGGCACGCTGACCGTGAAAAACCACGGTGCGGAAGCGGCGGTTTTGGAAGGCGCGGGCGTGGCCCTGGCGCTGGGAGACATCAAGAAGGTCCACAACCGCGACGCCAAAGCGTTCACCGACAGCGCCTCCCTCCCCTTCCCCGCCGGCACCTCCGTGGCCGCGGGCGCAAGCATGGAGCTCCCCTTCCAGTTCACCCTGCCCGCCAACTGCGCCATCACCGACAAACGCGCCACGTACTTCATCACCTACGGCAAAGCCCAACGGGAGGCCCACCTGCAGATGAACATCGTGCCCCGCAAACTCTTCGGGGAAGTCATCAAGCTCTTCGAGACCTTCCTGCGCTGGAAGCTCAAGGAGGCCAAGAGCGGGAAGAAGGGCGTGGAGTACAAGCTCATCCCACCGTCGTCGCGGGATTGGGCCCATGTGGTTCAGCTGGTACTCACCATGCGGTTGGAGGGCGAGAACCTCGAGCTCCATGGCGAATTCACTGTGAAGGCCATCGACACTCAGGCCGTGACCACCGCGCTGACTAAGGAAACCCGCGACGTGGAGAAGACCCTGGCGCCCCGGGAGTACCTCATGGGTAAGGACATGCCCGACCAGGATAAGCTGCTCAAGGCGTTGGAGGGCATCCTGTCCGGGGTGAAGTCGAAAGGTTTTTAGTCTCCTACTGTCTAAATCTTAGCCAGTCCCGACCGATAAGGGAGCATGGGCCTTCGACTGCTCTTTGCCGTCGTCTTTCTCGCCTCGGGCCTGGTCCGAGCTTGCGAAACCCTGCCGGTTTTCGATGTCCATTATCACGACCTGGAGAATTCCCCGCTGCGGAGCTGGTTCGGGGAGGATCCGCGCCGTTTGGCGCAAAGCTTGCCTTCCTGCTATCGCCGTACCGGGCAGTTCATGATCGCCAACGGCTACAATCATGCAACAACCGAAGGATGTCCCGGGCACGGCCATGAGTTTTCCGCCTCCAGCAACAGCCTCACCGCCGCGGCCGCGCGGCAGGCGTCCGTCCCCACCATCGGGTTCTGCGGCATCGACTTGCGCGACGACGCCTTCTTGGCCCTGGCGCACGAGTGCTTGTCCGAAGCCCCCATGGCGGGCATCAAGCTGCACTTCTCCCTTAACCACGGGTATCTGGTGGGCGTTGACGGAGAACGCACGGAAACCTACCAGCGCCTCCATGCCCTGGCGGCTTTGGTGTCGGCCCGCGGAGGGATCTTCCTGATCCATTTCAATCAGAACAAGCGGGCTGTGCCGTTCGCCATGGGCGGCCACGCGGCTGCCTCGTCGGAAGAAGTGTTACAAGGTGATCCCGAAGAGGTGGCAGCCTTTCTCGATATTGCCTCGGAGGCCCAAGGGGCCCATTTCGTGATCGCCCATTCAGGGCTGATGCAAACGATTGGCCTCGACGGCCTCACCGCCATCGGAGACCATTTCAGGGCGAATCCGGGGCTTACCCACAATATTTACCTCGATACTTCGGCCATCCTGGCCAGCCTGGGTGCCCTCTCCCCACAGATTCTCCCCCCCGTAGGGAACTTCTCGGACCCCGACTACGCGCGCCGCCTATGGGAAGCGCGTCCGGATGTCACCCGCGCCTGGAGATCTTTTGGCATCGATCATGTCTTGTTCGGCTCGGACCATCCCGTGGACACCCTAGAGGGCGCGGTCGGAATCCTGCGGGCCAATCCAGCTCTCACCGAGGATGAATTCCGCGCTATTTTGCATGGGAACGCGCAGCGGATGTTGGGGCGCTAGGCGGCTTTCTTCGGCAGCGGCGAATTCTTTCCTCGCGCCCGCCTGAGCAGCGGCCGCGCCGACACCCCCAGCACCTTCACCAGTTGGTGCGCGGCCAAGCGCCGCGCCCGGCGAGAGCTCGGTAAGTGCTCCATGGCGATCTCCATCAGGAACTCCCGGTCCGTCCCCCGGTCCAGGAAAGCCGCCAGGCGGATGAGCGCCATCTGGTGCTGCTCGTCCAGCCGGGGAAAGGCGTCGTAGAACGTGCGCACCACCTCGCGGCCAGGCTCGGCCACCAGGCCTTCCAGAAGATCCTGCGGAAGTGCGCCCATGCCCCCCTTGTGGGAGAACTTCAGGGCGTGCACCAGGAAGTGGCGCGGGGAAAGGAGCGCCAGCATGGCCATGGGGCGAGACGTGGCGGCGCCGTTTCGGCGGGTTTCGCCGTCCAGAGACTTCACGGTCACGCCTACCAAGTGTTTGGCCAAGACGAGGAAGCCCGCGGCCCCCGCCACGTGCAAGAGGGCGATGCCTACCAGGGTGCTCTGGGGGCTAGGCAACACGCCATGGCCCGCGAAGGCCACCAGACCCACCAAAGATCCGAAGGCCAAAAAGCCCGTCACGTGCCAACGGCGCAGGCGCTCCTGGGCGCGCAAGGGGAAGCCCGAGGCGAGAAGCTGCACGTTGGGCTGGTAGAAGATCTTGTCCACGCTGCGCTGGAGGGCCGCGGCCGCCACCAGGAAGGGCGCGCTGCCGGTGAGCAAGGCCAGGGCGAAGAGCGCCTGGACGCCGGCGAGGCCCTTGAAAGAAGCTTGCGGGCAGCCCATGCGCGGGGCCATCCAGCGCAGCCGGCGCAGGAGCCCGAGCCCCAGCGTGAAGCCCGCGCTGAGGAGATAGAAATGCGCAACGGTTCCGGTGGGGTCACCGCCCTCCAGGCGCACGGCGTACTTGAAACCTGTGTCAGCGGAGACTTTCAGGAAGCCGGCCGCAAGTCCCGTGAGGGCCAGCCATGGCAGTACGCTGTCCCAAGGCCCGTGGGTCGGGACCTCGCTGGCATGGCGGGCGGGGATCTCCGTCTCCTCCGGTTGGGAAAGAAAGAACGGCAGGTGCAAAGCCAGCATGGCCGCGGCCTCCACCGCCCAGGACACGCCGGTGGGAAACGGAGACGGGAAAAGCGCGGCCAGCACCGTGCCCAGTTCGTAGGCCAGGACTGCCCACCCCAGCATCCGCGAGGCCCCCATGGGCCCCCAGGCCGCGAGCACCTGGGAGTACAGGTGCCACTTCACCACTTCTCCAACGAGCAATGCCAAGAGCGCGGGCCACACGGGCCAGCTCGGGAACAGACTGGGCAAGGTGAGCAGCAACAACCAACCCGGAAGCATGAAGAAAGCGGCGAGGTTCCCCCGCTGCCAACGATCGAGGAAGCGCAGGAGCGCGTAGAACCCCAGGCCGGCCAGTGAACTCACCGCCAGGATCAGCGTCAACGAGCCTTGTTCCAACAAGGCCCCGGTGCTGCGGATGACATGGCCGTTGGAGAGCCAACTACCGGCGAAAAACGCGAGGAGGATCGGGAGGGCGCGGGGGTCCTTCATCACCTGTTTTTTCGGCTTTTTGCCCGGTAAAAGTTATGCGTTGGTCCCTCGAAAGGACGAGTTTTTGGTATGAAGAGGCCCATGCCCAAACCCACCCCCATCCTGGCCCTCCTGCTGGCGCTCCCGCTCCACGCAGAAACATGCCCTTACGGGTCGGCCCCCGGTGCGGGCTACGGCCCATTCAGTGAGGGGCGGGGGGTGGACCGGCGGGAGCGCCGTGAGGAGCCCTGGCGCCAGCTGGGGCCCAACCGCCCGGTGGTTCTGCCCAACACCGGGGTTCCCCGGGACCGGGCCTTGGCCGCCGTGGCCCGCATCCGCGAAGTCTACACCCCGGTTTTCCAGGCCCTGAACAAGCGCCTCGACATCCGTTTGCACTGGGAGGATGAAGTGCGCAACGCCTTCTCCGACCAACGGGGGAACCGCTGGAGCATCGACGTCTACGGAGGACTGGTTCGCCATCCCTCCATGACCGCCGATGGATTGATGCTGATCCTGTGCCACGAGGTGGGGCACCACCTCGGTGGCGCTCCCCGGGCCCCCCACGGGAATCGGCGGGTGGTCCTGAGCGTGGAAGGCCAGGCCGATTACTTCGCCACCCGGGATTGTCTGCGCCGGGTATGGCAGGGCCAAGACCACGCCCGCTTCCTGCCCGCGCTTCCCGACGCGCACCTGGCGCGGGAATGCCAGGCCGCCCATGGCGAGACCGGCGCGGCTTTGTGCCAGCGCATGGGGCAAGCCGCCCTCACCTCCCTCACGTTCGCCAAAGAGGCGTTTTTCGCCTTCGAGTCCATCCCGTCTTACGGCCTGCGCTCCCAACAGCGCCCCGGGGAGACCTTGAGCGGATACGCGGAGTTGCAGTGCCGCCTCGATACGTCCCTGGCGGGTGCTTTGTGTCCGAACGGGCCCGCAGCTTGGAATAATAACGATTCACGTCCTGGAAACTGCGGTCTGGCCCACGCGGAGCGCCCCGCCTGCTGGTTCAATGGTTGAAGACACTTTTAGATTTTTCTCCTTTGCCTGGTTTAGACCCTTTGCTAGTTTGATCGCCTAAATTTGTTTGGAGGTCCCATGAAACTCTTCGCCGCCCTGCTCGTCCTCTCCAGCTCGGCCTTCGCCGTGCAAATGCCGGAAGGGCCCTTCGACGCTCTCGCGATCAAGAACCGCGCCCGCCGCAACGCTGATTCCGCCCTGTTCGAAGGGATCGTGAAACTCTCCAACTGCTCCGGTGGCTTGGTCGCCTTCGAGGGCCAGCCCAAGACCAACAAGGCCGTGGTCATGACCAACGGCCACTGCATCCAGAAACCCGGCGGCTACCTGAACCCCGGCGAGGTCTGGGTGAACGTCCCCAAGGTCCGCAGCATCGGTATCTACGACAAGAACATGCGCCTTAACCGCGTGAACACCACCAAGATCCTGTACGCCACCATGACCGGCTCCGACGTGGCCTACTATGAGCTCGACCTGACCTACGAACAGATCGAGGCCCGCTTCAACACCACCGCCCTCACCGTTTCCGACCTGCGCCCCGCCGACGGCATCCAGATCAACATCACCTCCGGCTACTGGGACCGCAACTGGGCCTGCCGCGTGGAAGGCTTCGTGCACCGCCTGCTCGAGGGCGAGTGGACCTTCACCGACTCCATCCGCTACGACGCCGACTGCGACACCATCGGCGGCACCTCCGGCACCCCGCTGGTCCAGGCCGGCACCCGCACCGTGGTGGGCATCAACAACACCAGCAACGAGTCCGGCGCCCGCTGCACCCTCAACAATCCCTGCGAGTCTGACCGCGACGGCAACGTGGTGGTCCTGCGCAACCGCTCCTACGGCCAACAGACTTACCAGGTTTACGGATGCCTGAACGACAGCTTCCAGATCGACCTGAACCGCGCTGGCTGCGAGATGGCCAAGCCCTGATTCCCTTTCCATCCACGGAAATAAAAAAACCCGGCATTCGCCGGGTTTTTTATGTGGTTTTGGGAGCAGGGAATTCAAGGGGGACCTTCTCCTAGATGCATCGGGTCCCCGTCCTCCGCGAATCCATGGGAACCACGGGCGCCCACCTCTTTCTCTTTGCGGCACCCGCCGGAGACGTTCTCGGCGCGAGTGGCCCTGAAGGAGGAAAGCAGCAGACGGACAACACCCATGATGGCCTCCTTTGACCGGGTAGGACGAGTATGGGGCCAAACTCCCCTGGCCCCAAACCGCTACGGGCCGGGGAGGACTTAGCCCCAGGGCATAAACAAAAATCAGGCGTTTTTGGCACGGATTGTGGGCAATCATCCCTCCATCAGCGTAAAGTAGTCCCATGCAACACTTGGCCGACCTCCTCATGGGGATGGTGCATTTCATCCTCAAAATCGACGTGCACCTGCACGAGATCACCGCCCAGTACGGCGCCTGGAGCTACGGGGTACTCTTCCTGATCGTGTTCGCCGAAACCGGTCTGGTGGTGACTCCCTTCCTGCCTGGAGACTCCCTGCTTTTTGCCGCCGGGGCCCTGGCTTCGTTGGGCACGTTGGATATCTGGTGGCTCTCGCTCCTGCTCTTCGCCGCCGCCGTCCTGGGAGACGCCGTCAACTACCACGTGGGCCGCTGGCTGGGCCCCCGGGTGCTCTCCGGCCAGGTCACCTTCCTCAAGAAGGAGTACCTGGACAAGACCCAGGCCTTCTACGACAAGTGGGGGGTCAAGACCATCGTGCTGGCCCGCTTCGTGCCCATCGTGCGCACCTTCGCCCCGTTCATGGCGGGCGTTGGCCGGATGGAGTACTCGCGCTTCGTCACCTACAACATCGTGGGCGCGGCCCTGTGGGTGGGAATCTGCTGTTCCGCGGGCTACTTCTTCGGCAACATCCCCGTGGTGAAGCAGAATTTCGGCCTGGTGGTCATCGTGATCATTATCTTGTCGGTGATGCCCATGATGGTCGAGATGCTTCGCCATCAAATAGGGAAGCGCCGTCTCCCCCGCGCCTGACCATGAACCAACTCAATGTCTACGGCCGTCCCCTTAAAGCCTGCTGCCACTCCCCTCTCACCGGCTTCTACCGGGACGGCCACTGCCACACCGGCCCCGAGGACCACGGCATCCACACCGTGTGCATCCGCGCCACCCCAGAGTTCCTGGCCATGAGCCGCTACCTGGGCAACAACCTCTCCACTCCCGTCCCGCAATACAACTTCCCCGGTGTTCGTCCGGGCGATGGCTGGTGTCTGTGCGCGGAACGCTGGCTACAGGCCCATCAGGAGGGCTGCGCCCCACCCGTGGACTTGGAGGCCACCCACCAACGCACCCTCGACATCGTCCCGCTGGAACTGCTCGAGGCCCACGCCTGGAAAGGACAAGCATGATCTCCGTCTCCGACATCACCAAATCCCATTCCGGGCACGTGCTCTACTCCGGCGCCTCCTTCCAGCTCAAGCCGGGGGAGAAAGTGGGACTGGTGGGCCCCAACGGCGCGGGCAAAACCACTTTCTTTCGGCTGATCGCCGGCGAGGAAAAGCCCGATACCGGTTCCATCTCCATGCCGTCCGGCTGGCGGGTGGCCTACTTCTCCCAGAGTGTGGGCGAGATGAAGGGCCGCACGGCGCTGGCCGAAGTCATGGCGGGAGACCCTCAGATCGTGAAGCTCAAAGAGGAGATGGACCGCCTGCAGGCGCAGCTGGACGAGGCCTACGCCGACCCGGACAAGGCCCCGGACGATGCCTGGCTGGCCGACGTGTTGGAGAAACTCGGGGACGCCCAGACCGCCTTCGAGAAGCGCGGGGGTTTTGACATGGAAACCCGCGCCCAGGAAGTGCTCACGGGCCTCGGCGTGGAACCCGCCCGCCACTCCTCCCCCGTTGAGCATTTCTCCGGCGGCTGGAAAATGCGGATCGCGCTCGCCAAAGTTCTCATCACTAAGCCCGACGCCATTTTGATGGACGAACCCACCAACTACCTGGACCTGGAAACCATCCAGTGGCTCGAAGCGTGGCTTAAGGCCTTCCCCGGCGCCGTCCTCATGACCTCCCACGACCGCTGGTTCATGAACGCCATCGCCAACAAGATCATCGAAGTCCGCCACGGACAAGTGACCACCTACTCGGGCAACTACGACTTCTACGAGAGGGAGCGCGACATCCGCCGGGAGCAGCTGGAGGCCCAAAAGGACCGCCAGGACGCCATGCTGAAGAAGGAAGAGGAATTCATCGCCAAGTTCGCCGCGCGGGCGTCCCACGCCGCCCAGGTACAGTCGCGGGTGAAGAAGCTCGACAAGATTGAACGCGTGGAACTCGCCCCCGAGGAGCAGGCCATCCAGTTCGAGTTCCCCCAGGCCCCCCGCGGCGGCAACGACGTGGTGGTGCTGGAGAACATCGGCAAGACTTGGAAGCGCGACGACGGCGTGGAGAACAAGGTCTTCTCAGGTCTCACCGCCACCGTGCGCCGCCAGGAAAAAATCGCGGTGGTCGGAGTGAACGGTGCCGGTAAGTCCACCCTCCTCAAGATTATGATCGGCCAAACCGAGCCCACTGAGGGCCGCGTGAAAGTGGGCGAAGGCATCCGCACCGGCTATTTCGGCCAATTCACCCTCGACGTGCTCAAGCCCGAGCACACCGTGTGGGACGAGGTGAAGCAGCACGTGCCCTTGATGAGCGACGGCGCCGTCAGAAACCTCCTGGCCGCTTTCCTCTTCCGCGGCGACGACATCGACAAGAAAGTGAAGTTCCTCTCCGGCGGCGAGAAGGCGCGCCTGGTGCTCGCCGGCATCCTCGCCACTCCCAAAAATCTCCTCGTGCTGGACGAACCCACCAACCACTTGGACATCCGCTCACGCGAGATCCTCTTGGAGGCCCTCAAGGCCTACGAGGGCACCGTGCTTCTGGTAAGCCACGACCGCCACTTCCTGCGGGAGCTCACCAACCGGGTTTGGGAAGTGGACAAGGGCGTGATCCGTCAGTTCCCTGGGACTTACAGAGAGTGGCTGGAGCGTTGAACTCAAGCTTTCGGCTTACCAGCCGACAAGTGGTCCACAACGAAGGATGGATCACCATGCAGAACCTCGCCCTGATCCTGCTGGCCGCACTAGCGTTCCCCGCCCTCGCCCAAAGCCCGGGCATAAGTTGCGAATACGATCCCGGCGGGCCTGACGGCTACTACGCCGTGCGGATCAACGCCCTTGGGGCCATGGAGATTCAAGACGGCGGGACGATCTACCAAGTGCCTCCAGAGTTCATCGTGCAGCTCCCCGGCTCCCCTTTTCGCACCTCCAGTGGCGCGATGGTCAACCGCAGGGTATTCGAGAGCCGCGGAACCATCACCATTCCTGCCAGCCACGTCATTATGGATGGGGAGGGCAACGCTGACGAGGAGCCTGCCCCCCCTACCCGCGAGAGCGTCGCGTTCCGCTTCGTCTACAATCCCGCGCAGAGAGCGGGGCGCCTCACGTTCGTTCGCGATGGGCGCGAGTTGCTCTCCAACAAACTTTGCGAAGCGCCCCGACTCTAGACCTTCATAGGCCTGCGCAACGACGGCGGTAGCGGCGGTAGTAAGCCTCACATTCCCGACGGTAGCGTGCCCACGCGGCGTCGTTCTCCGCTTGCACGCGGGCGGCCTCCGCCTGGCGCGCCTCTTCCTGGCGGCGCCGCTCGGCCTGTTGGGCGTCCCAGGCTGCCCATTGGCTGTTCATCTGGGCTATCTGGGCCTTGTGCCTGAGCACGTTCCCACACCTTTCCATGGCCGCGTAGAAGGGCGAGGGACGTGAGACTCGCCGGGCGTCGAAGAAACGCAGGCAGGTGAGGCCCCGCTCGTCGAGTTCCGAGAAGCTGGCGTTGTCATCCACCCCGGAGACGAACTCTTGGCACCGCGAGGTGCGGTGCCCCTCGCAGTCGGCCAGGACGGCGGTGGAAAGCATGGTGGCGCAAAGGAAAACGGCGATTCTCATGGGGCCTCCGTTGGGAATTCCCTGAGAGTGTGCAAGCCTCGCGCCAGCCCAAGTCCCCTATAACCCAGGAAAACGACCAAACTCTGGGCGTTCCGGGCCAAGCATAAACCAAGTGGTCAGTTCTTCAGCGGCAAGTGGCCGTGAAAACCCCCCCTGTTCCATGCTGGAGACCGAAGACATGGAGAGCACCTCCCTCACCCTTATTAAAGCCAAACACCCGATCGGCTTTGAAACTCCCCTCGGGACTGAGTCCCCCCTCTTTTAGAGTCACCACATCATCGGTGCAGGTGGTGACGCTCAGGGGATAGTCCCAAAACGGGCTGACGTAAGGTTGGGCATCGGCCTTGAAAAGTTCCAGCGAAGATTCACCCGATTCGAAAGTTCGGTGGAGGTTGTAGTAGGTGGCCCCTTGCTCGACCAACTGCCGGATGGAAATCTGTTGCAACTGAATGTCCTCACCGCCAACCAGGTTGTCGACTTGGCAGGAGAGGTAGTCTCCGCTCAGGTCTGGGCACGCAAAAGCGGCAGTCGACAAGGAAAAACCTAGGAGCAAGAGGGCTTTCATGGGAATCCTTTCTCGTCGTTATTCTGGTACCTATATCGGCCTCCCCCAACTTCCCACAATCACTCCTGTATTCTTTACGCGGGCCCTTCACCCCATCCGCCCGGTTCCCTAAAGTCCCCCCCAAAGAGGTCCCCATGAAAAGCCTGCTCTCCATCTGCGCTCTGCTGTCTTCCTTCGCCGCTTTTGCCGCCAATCTGGCGGGGACCGTGAAGTTCACCAACCTCTCAGGCTTCCTCTTCACCGCCGAGGGCATGTCCGAGGACCGCAAGGCCCTCATCATGTCCAACGGCCACGGGCTGGACCCCTTGGGCCTCAACATCCTGGCGGCGGGCGAAGTGCGCGTGGACCAACCCATGAGCCGCAAGGTCAAAATCTACAACGGCGAGGGGCGCGTGCTGGTGATCCACACCCAGCGCCTGCTGTACGCTACTCTCACCTCCACCGACATGGCGGTGTATGAGCTCGGCGTGACCTACAAGTACCTGCGGGAGCGCTATGGCATCACCCCGCTCACCTTGGCGCCCGAAGGTCCCACCGCGGGCCTGAATGTGACCATCGCCTCGGCCTACAAGGGCCGCACTTACGACTGCACGGTGGAAGCGGTCCTCCCCGGCTTGCGCGAAGGCGGCCGCAGTTTCATCGGCAGCCTGCGCATGGCCGAGGGATGCGGCACCGTGAATGGCACCTCCGGATCACCCATGATCGACAACGCCACCGGACTTGTGGTCGGCATCAGCAACACGCTCAACTCACGGGGCGGGCTGTGCGGTGTGAACAATCCTTGCGAGGTGGACGCTGAAGGGCGCGTGAGCGCCATCCGCGGCCGCCGTTACGGCCAGCAAACCGCGCTGCTCTTGGCGTGCTTCGACGAAAACTTCGCACTCCAGCTGGATCGCCCCGGCTGCGCTTTGCCGAGACGAAACTAAAAGTCTAGACCCCAGTCTGACCCCGCGTCGCCAGAGTCAAACTGGCGCCAGTTTCCTTTTCTCCTTCATGCGCCACGCATCAAGAGAGTGAGATCTCACTCACGTCTATCGGCACACTTCTTGCTCGCACGACTCTTAACCCTCACACATGTGCAAAGGAGAATTCACATGAAAGGTTTAGCCCTCGTCATGGGCGGCTTGCTTGCGTTGGGAAGTGTCGCAGACGCTTTCGCGCAACGCCGTCCGGGCGGTCCGGGTGGAGGACCTGGCGGTGGACAAGGCCCCTCGCGGCCCGACCCACGTCCGGATCGTCCGACTCCTGGTCCGTCTCATCGTCCTGATCCACGTCCAGAACCGCGCCCGATGCCTCGTCCTGAACCACGTCCAGAACCGCGCCCGATGCCTCGTCCGGAGCCACGTCCGGAACCGCGTCCGATGCCGCGTCCCGAGCCACGTCCGGAACCGCGTCCGATGCCGCGTCCCGAGCCACGTCCGGAACCGCGCCCGATGCCGCGTCCCGAGCCACGTCCTGAACCACGTCCTGAACCACGTCCGATGCCTCGTCCCGAGCCCCGTCCTCAGCCTCGCCCCGAGCCGCGTCCTGAGCCGCGCCCCGAACCGCGTCCTGAGCCCCGTCCTCAGCCGCGCCCTGAACCTCGGCCCGAGCCCCGTCCTCAGCCGCGCCCTGAACCTCGGCCCGAGCCCCGTCCTGATCGTCCCGGACCCGGTCGCCCCGGCCCCGACCGTCCTGACCGCCCCGGCCCCGATCGTCCTGACCGTCCCGGACCCGATCGTCCTGATCGTCCAGGACCCGATCGTCCTGATCGCCCCGGTCCCGATCGTCCCGACCGCCCCGGTCCCGATCGTCCTGACCGTCCCGGACCCGATCGTCCTGATCGCCCCGGTCCCGATCGTCCCGACCGCCCCGGTCCCGATCGTCCTGACCGTCCCGGACCCGACCGTCCTGACCGTCCCGGACCCGATCGTCCTGATCGTCCCGGACCCGATCGTCCTGACCGCCCCGGACCCGATCGTCCTGATCGTCCAGGCCCCGATCGTCCTGACCGCCCCGGCCCCGATCGTCCTGACCGCCCCGGTCCCGATCGTCCTGACCGCCCCGGTCCCGGTCGTCCCGACCGTCCCGGACCTGGTCGTCCCGATCGTCCGCGTCCTGAGCCGCGTCCCCGTCCGCAGCCTCGTCCGGGCAACCACCGCCCCGACGTCGGCCGTCCTGACGTGCGTCGCCCAGTTCCGTACCGTCGCGTGATCGTCCGCCCCGCGCGTCCGCACCGTCCGCATCCGGATGTCCGCATCCGCACGATCCGGTACAACCGGCCCGTGGACTACCACCGCGTGATCGTACGTCGTCACATCTACCGCTACTGGGTGTTCCAACCCGCGCCCTACACCTATGGTTGGGGCTACCGCGAGATCGACGACTACCCGTGGTGGATCTACAACGGTTACCGGTTCCGCTACCACCCTGTAGAGCTTTGCGACTATGAGCTGGTGGATGGCGAAACCAACCTGACCGTGCGTAGCTTCGGCCAGATGGCCTGTAGCACCAGCTACGACATCTGCGCCTCCGAGCGGGATACGAGCAACGCCGTTGCCGGTTACGAGCGCTACTTCTGCGCCGAGCGCGTGGGAGACGAGTACTCCAACCCAGACGACGGTACGTTCGATCCGACCGAAACGGAGATCTCGCCCGAGCGCATGGCGCGCATCGACGAGTACCTCCGGGTGACCAGCGACCTCGGCGCCTATAACGACGCCGTCGAAGGTCGCCTCGGCCCCTGCTCCGTGTGGAGACTGCGTGAGAACCCCTTCTACTGCGAATACCGCGCGAAGGTGAACGACCAGTACTACCCGGATGCCGAAGGTGAAGTCTGTTCGGCCCCCGAGCAAGCCGACCTGATCGGCTGCCACGTGGGCACCGAGCAGGAGAACGCCGGCTGCATCATCAAGCACGCCGTGTACAACGGTTACTGTTTCTGAGTTCCCGGGGCCCGACGTCTGTCGGGCCCCTTTCTTTCATTCCCATTTAGACCTCGCCTCGACACGCCCATGCCGCCGCTGCCGGCCATGCACTATCTTCTGTTACAACGGTGGGATCCAAGGAGGGATCTCACCATGAAAGCCACCACCACCTTTTTCTGCCTGCTCCTCGCCCTGTCCTTGGACGTCCCCGCGTGGGGCCAGGCCCACGACGTGCCTTCGGAGCGGCCGCCGGCACCGGTGCGCTATCCTGGTCGCATCAACCCACCCCGCCCCACACGGCCCGCGCCGAGGCCCGAGCCCACTCCGACTCCCGGCCCCTCCTATCCCTACCCGGATTACCGGCCGGCGCCTCCCGCCGGGAACTACTCGGCCGCCTACGCCGCCGCTTCACGGGGCCGCTTGCGCAACTGCCGCATCACCCGCTTCCGCTGGTACAGCCGTCCCGCCGGCTGCCTGTACCGCTTGCGCGTGAACGGCCGTCCCTACCCCACGGAGAACGCCTGTTCGGCCAGTTCCCGGGCGGCCCTGTGGGGCTGTGCCGTGGGTTCCCAGCAACAAAACATGGGTTGCCTTGTCCTCCTCGCCATGAACAACGGCGTGTGCCGTTAAACAAAGGAATCGCATGCTCGTCGCCTGGATCTTTGCCTTCGCTCTCTCCACCACCGCCTCGGCCCAGATCGCGCACACCATCCCCGATTTCCAGCCCCCCGCGCCCGTTCGATGGGTGCCCACGGAGGGCGACGAGCAACTTCCCACCCACATGGGTCCGGAAGAATACGCCCGCGTGCAGGCCTATCTGCGGGGGCGCTCCTACAAACGCTTGTACAACGACGCCGCCAAAAAGCGCGTGGGCGCCTGCCAAGTTTGGAGGATTCGCCGCCATCCCGAGCGCTGCCGCTACCGCGTGCGCGTGATGGGCGCGGCCTTCCCCAACGAACAGGTCTGCTCCGCCCAGCATGTGGCCGCGCTGGAAGGCTGTGACGTGGGCAACCACAAAGAGAACGTGGGCTGCTTGGTAAAACGGGCGCTTGAACAGGGGATGTGCTTCTGACCCCCTATAATCATTACTACCCCCGTGGCGCAATGCGGCAATGTGCGGTATTTCCGGGCCCTTCACTAATGGGAAGGGGTGCGCATGCGTGCGGTTCGGACATGGTTAACCTTGGGACTGGTGCTGGGAACTCTGAGCGCGAACTCCCAGGAAGCGGCGATTCCCCTCACGGATACGCCCCAGGCCCACGTGCTGGCCAATCCCCGGCCCTCTGCCCCGCCTCCCGCACCGGTGGCCTGGCATGAGCCCATCCCTGAAGCTGCCCCCGTCCCCGACACCACCAATGCCCAGGGGTCCAACGTGGTGAACCACCTGCCCGCCCCGGGCAACGAAGAAGAAGCTTACCGTCAGACGCCCCTGGGCGCCTTCGACGCCGCCCGTGCCGGCGAGTTCGGCCGTTGCACCGTCGTGCAGTTTCGCCGCGTGAGCATCCGCGGCGGCATCCGGGTGGACCGCTCCGGTTGCACCTGGCGCGTGAAAGTGGGCGAGCGGATCTATCCCGAATCGGATGGCAGCGTGTGCTCCGGCGCCAGCGCCGGGCGCGTGAACTGCAACATCGGCACGCAAGAAGAGAACGCAGGCTGCCTTTTGCTCAGGGCCGCGCGGGCCGGCTACTGCCAGTAAGGAGTTCCATGAAAGCTGTGTTTTTCACCCTGCTTACCTTCGCCACCATTCTTCCCGCCGTGGCCCAGAACGGCCCCGTCCGTCCCAGCGAGCCGCCTCCCGCGCCCGTGCCTTATCCCGGTCCGGTGAACCAGCGTCCCACTCCCCAACCACAACCCCGGCCCCGGCCCGAGCCCGGCCCGGTGGTCGTTCGCCCGCAACCCACCCCGCGGCCGGCACCGGCCCCCGCGCCGGAAGAGCGCGTGGAGTTCCGCGACACCCTCTCCTACCACTGCCGCCTGGGCTACCGGGACATCCGCGGCTTCTGGGTCCAGGAGCGCGTGGCCGAGCACCTGCCCAACGGCCCCACTCGCATGCAGGGCTACCCCTGGTTCGTCCACCGCGGAGTCCGCTACCGCTACAGTGCCATCCAGGCCTGCCGTTATGAATTGGTGGACCAGCAAGAGCGCCGCTCGGTACGGGTGTTCAATGGCCGCTGCGATATCGCTTACGACGGATGCGCCGATGAGCGCGCTCGCGCCAACGACTGGGCCCGAGGGCCGCGGTTTTTCTGCGGCGAGCGGCTGGAGACCTGGTTCGGGCCCACGCGCTGTCCGTACTAGAAACCACTGCCCAGCATTTGCGGCAGTGGGGAGCGGGTTTTAGGGCGCTATCCTCAACGCGGACCAGGGCCCCGTCCCCTAAAGCCCCGTTGGGGCGTGGGGGAAAAAAAATTCCGCGTCCGAGACGAAACGCCTCGTATCCTACCGGCATGTGAGTCCATCCCGGACTTTTCACCCCTTCGCTGGAGGAACCCATGAGCAATGTCAAAATCGTCATCGACCTCGACTCGGCCGAAGCGTCCGCTAAGGGCGGTGACGCCTCTTTGAAAAACTGACGGTCGCGCGTTGGACCAGCACAGGAAAGTACTCGGGGATCCGCACAACGGCGGGAACCATGTGTACCTTCATACCGACGGCCGGGTTATCAAACCCCGGCCGCTGTGCTGGGAAGCCCTCTTTCTCTCCCCCGTCCCTCACCCCTTCAAGCGGGCGCTGGCGGAGGCGTTCCGCAAAGGGGGCTGCCCTTCCCCTATGGAAGTCCTGCCGTCTCTGAACTTTACCGGTGCGGAACTCCTCGTCCCCTTCACCGCCGAACGTTCAGTGGATTTTCTGAGCTTGTCTCCGCTAGCGCCTGGAGAATTGTCTCTGCACGAAGTGGAACTCATCGGAAGCGTCGTAGGGCTGTGCGTTTGGTTCGGCATCGCGGACCTGCACCACGAGAACATGGCCTTGGGACGGGATGGAACAGGCAACCTGCGCTTCGGCCCCTTGGACATCGAGTGCGTACTCGAGGACCTGGACTTGCCCTCACAGTCTAACCTGGTGCCCGGGAAATCCATGCGGAACCCACATCAGGCGGGGCTCGGGGCCCTCAAGCGGGCGCTGGGTGGAGAACCTCGCCTCGAGATCTCCGCCGCCCTCTTGGGGGGATACTTGGGCGCCCTCGAAGCCTTACGCGCTGAGGAGGGCGACTTGGCGGTGGCCCTGTGGGAAGCGCCGGGCTTTTCCGATTGGCCCATCCGCATCATCCTACGCCCCACTAACCAATACGCGGACGTGCTGGAAAACCGCTTCGACCCCGCGGCGTTGGTGCCGGGCTTGCTCGAGGCCGAACGGACCCAGTTGGCGGCCAAGGATTATCCCTGTTTTTACCGACGCGCCGGCGCCCGCGGACTCTTCTGGATCACGCCGTCGGGGGTCGAACAACCCCTTGAGGTCGATCCCACGCTTTTCCCCCACCTCGACATCTGCACGCCCCTGGCCCCTCAGAAGTTCATCCGACGCCGCAACCCCGGCCTTGCCTCTACCGCGGGTGGATTGCAGCTGCTGCGCTTTCTCGAAGACATCCATCCCGAAAAAGGCGTGGGTCGCCATAAGGGCTGCACCGTCACGTGGAGTCGTGACACCATCGGGTTCCAATCCGCCAACGGTCCACAGCTGGAGGCGCGTCGCCGTCCTGGCAATCCATCCTGACCTCCGTTACTCTAGAAGCATGCTATTCGATCCCACCCATCACGAGGCACTGGCAGGCGGCCCCTGGGACACTACTGTTGCCCGGAGATTCATTGCCAGCGTCTCCAATAACGCTGACCTGGCCTTCCAGGCGGGCACGTTCTGGCCATCCCACCCCCACGACTCAGATTGGGATCCGGGTGTTCCGCTGCTCTCCCTCTATTGGGGTGCCGCCGGCACCGCTTGGGCGTTGCTAGAATTGCAGCGTATGGGTGTTGTGGGCGCTTATCGCCATGACTACCGGGCCGTCCTGCGGGAAGCACTCAACGCTTACGCGGCAGCGCCAGATACGGGCGCATACGCTCCGGGATACTTGATGGGCGAATTAGGAATACTCAGCGTCCTCTGCCGTCACTCCCCCGACACCTCTGACTGGGACCGGCTGGAAATCTGCTGTGAGCAGGCGCTCGCCCGCCCCGAAAACGAACTCATGTGGGGCGCGCCGGGTGCGCTACTAGCGGCGTGGTGGGCGTTGGGACAAACCAACCATCCGCGGTGGGAAGGCCTGGTCCAGCGCGCACGGGACGTCCTGCTGGGAGAGTGGAAAGTTTACACCGCTCCGCCCTTCCGGTTGTGGCTGCAAAACCTTTACGGAAAGCGGCGTCTCTACTTAGGATTCCCCCATGGTCTCGCCGGCAACCTTGCGGCCCTGCTCAAGACCGGGCACGTGGGCCTGGAAGATGACGTGGCCCAATCCGTGGTGTCCTCTGCCGTGGTGGACGGTGAATACGCCAACTGGCCGTCCTACGTGGGCGAGGAAGGCACGCCCTCCGTCCAGTGGTGCCATGGGGCCCCGGGCATGGTGCTGAGTCTGCGTGAGTTCCCTGTGGCCCACTCTCCCGAATTGGAAAATCTACTGGTCCGGGCCGGGAACCTCGTGTGGGCGGCTGGCCCGCTCAAGAAACCTCACGGTCTGTGCCACGGCACCGCCGGCAATGGCCATGCTTTCCTGTCGCTCTACCGCAGGACGGGGAACGCGATGTGGTTGGAGCGCGCCCGCCACTTCGCCATGCACGCCATCGCCCAGTCGCGCGCCGAAGCCGCCAGGCACGGACGGGAGCGCTATGCCTTATTCACTGGAGACCTGGGCGTTGCCCTTTATGCCCACGCCTGCATCATGGGCGACGACCGCTTCCCGCTGACTGACTTCATTTGAGCTTGGGCCGGTCTTCGAACTGCTTGAGGTACTCCCCGTACCCCTCTTCCACCAGCTTCTCTTTGGGGATGAAGCGCATGGCGCCGGAGTTGATGCAGTAGCGCATCCCGCCCTTGTCCTTGGGGCCGTCGTTGAAGACGTGGCCTAAGTGTGAGTCTCCGGACTTCGAGCGCACCTCGGTGCGTTCGGTGAAGAGCTTCTTGTCGGTGCGGGTGGTGACGTTGGCCTTGTCGATGGGCTTGGTGAAGCTGGGCCAGCCCGTGCCAGAATCGTACTTGTCCAGCGAGCTGAAGAGCGGTTCGCCCGTGACCACGCACACGTAGATCCCGTCGCGCTTCTCATTCCAAAGGGCGTTGTCGAAGGGCCGCTCGGTGCCTTCTTGCTGGGTGATCCGGTACTGCTCCGGGGTAAGGCGCTTCTTGAGTTCCTCTTCGGAGGGTTTCTTGTAGTCCTTGGCGCCTGCGCAGCTCATGAGCAAAACTCCCAATAAATTCAGCATGGGGACATCCTACACCAACCTCGAGAGCCTTCGCACGTAAGCGTCCAAGACGGTGTGGTACTCGCCCAAATCGCAGACCACGTTGGTGGCGAAGGCCATGGAAGGCTGCACGAATTGGTCGTGCATGGGTTTCACCTGGGCCTCGAATTGGGCCCGCACGCCCTCGGGGGTGCGTCCGCGCTCCTCCACGTCACGCTTGAGGCGACGTTCGTAGCGCAGGCTCTCGGGCGTGTCGAAGAAAACCATGTCGTCGAAAAGCTCCCGCACGTACGGCGGGTGGAAGATGAGAATGCCGTCCACGATGACGATGGGCCGCGGCTGCACCGCCAGCTTCTGGGGGCGGCGCGTGTGGGTGGCGAAGTCGTAGACCGGGATTTCGGCCGGGCGACCGGCCTTGAGTTCGCGCAGCTTCTCGGCCAAGAGCGGGAAGTCCAGGCTGTCCGGGTGGTCGAAGTTCACCGCCCCGCCGTCGCGGTCGAAGCGCGCCGACTGGTCGATGTAAAAGTTGTCCTGGTAGACGATGGTCGCCCTTTCACCCAAGGCCTCGCACAGGGCCTGGGCGAAGAAGGTCTTGCCCGATCCGGAGCCCCCGGCCACGCCGAGGATGAAGGGCCTCGCGCTCATTTCGTCTGGTACAGGCGGTCACCGGCGTCGCCCAGCCCGGGCACCAAGTAACCCAGCTCGTTCATCTCGCGCTCCACTTCCAGCGTGTAGAAGTCGACGTCGGGATGGGCCTCTTCCAGCCGCTCGATGGCGTGCTGGCTCATGAGGAGCGAGAGCACGCGGATCTTGCCCACCTCATAGCTCTTGAGCCGGTCGATGGCCGCCACCATCGTGTCGGCGGTGGCGATGAGCGGATCGCACAGAAACACGGTGCGGCCCTTGGAGTCCGCGGGCAGCTTGAAGTAGTACTCAACCGTGTTGTGGATGAACTTGTCGCGGTAAATACCGATGAAGCCGGCGGAAGCGAAGGGCATCATGGAGAGCACGCCGTCCAGCATGCCGTTGCCCGCGCGCAGGATGGCCACCACCACCGGCGGTCGGCTCACGCGCTGGACCCGCGCCTGGGCGATGGGGGTTTCCACCGACATGTCCTCCATGAAGCGCCAGTCGCGCATGCCTTCGTAGGCGAGGATGCCGCTGACTTCCTGGACCAGCTGCCGGAATTCCGAGGAGCGGGTGCCCTTGTCGCGCAAATGGCCGAGCTTGTGGCGCAGCAGGGGGTGGTCGATGATGGTCACGTTCTTGTGCATGCTCAGGTCCTTTAAAAAACGGTTCCGTCACTTTTAATGGTCAGAGGGGGCCCTCCCCCCTCGCGTTTCTCGGCGGCGATCCGGCGGCCGGCCCACCAGGTGCCTCCCTCAAGTACCTTGGCCAAAGGAAACTCCGCGGGGGACTTGCCCAGCGCTTTCTGCACGGCCTCGCCGATGCGATCCAGGTAGTACACGGTCAGAGCGCGCCACTCGATGACCAGGTCCGAGTCCGGCGCGTGGGCGCGGTGGGCATCGGCCAAGTCCTTGAGGGAAACCAGCCCCGAGTCCAGGATCAAGCCGCCGTTGCGGTATTCGGCCAGACCCGTGAGGTCCTCGACGCCGCTGACGCGGTAGCCGGCCTCCTCAATGGGCTCGATCAAGGAGTAGGTCATCCACTGGGAGAGTTTGTGGAAGGCGATCAGCCCGAGTTCCGAGTGCATCCACACGTCGCCCAAGTTCGTGCCAAGGTGGGTGAGGCGCCCCGGCCAAATGGGCCCGAGCCCGTCGAGTACCGCCCGCAAGAGCCCCGTGGCGGGGATCTCACGCCCGTAGCGGCCGATGACGTAGTCCAATAGCCCGCCCGGGCGCCCGCCGGGGAAAAGTTCTTCGTTTTTGAGGGCCTCTCCCAGGTTGGTCAGGAGCTTCACCCGCCCCTCAACTCCCACCAAGGGATTTTCCACGGAAACCTGGAACCCCTCTCGCAGGGTGGGCGCGGTCATGCTCCCCAGTCCCACGCGGTCGGCCCGGGGCCGCTCTGCACTTCCCCCCATGGCACCCGCCATGAAGAGGTGGAAACTCGCCACGCCCAGGCCCTCGGAACGGTCGAAGGACTTGCCGGTGGCGTGCTCGCTGTACCTCCAGCCGGGGCCCGAGCCCGCGTCCAGCAGCACCGAGGTGATGACGAGATCGAGCTTGGTGCGGGCCTTCTCCAGGGGATCCACGCCCGCCAACTTCTCATCCAGCCACTTGGAGCGGTCCACGCCGCCGGGGCGAAAATGCCCCCAACGGGAGTGGAACGGGATGTCCAGGGCGGGATACTTGGCCTTGATGGTGTCGATGACGAAGTCCACCGTCCAGGCCAGCCGGGACTCATCCAGCACGAAATGTGTTTTGCCGCGGGTGGTGGCGGCGTGGACTTTTTCCGCCCCGTCGCGCACCGCGCGGGGGGAAAGCCAGTAATCGAGCTCAGTCAATGTTTCGCCCCTTCACTTTCTTCAGGTCCTCGACGTCCTTATAGCCGTCCTTGGCGAAGTAGCCCGCGGCCTTCTTCGCCTCGATCTCCACCTGGGCGTCCTGGGGGATCAGCTCATCCGGGATGGAAATCCGGTTCACCACCTCGATGCCGCTGCCCACGATGGCGTTGTACTTCATGTTGCTCATGGAGTGCAGGTTGTGGATCTTCTTGATCCCGAAAAAGTGGAGCGCGTCCGGCATGAACTCCTGGAAACGCGCGTCCTCCACGCCGGCCACGCACTCAGTGCGCTTGAAGTAGGTGGCGGCGGTGTCGCCGCCCTCTTGGCGCTTGCGGGCGTTGTACACCAGGAACTTGGTCACCTCGCCCAAAGCGCGCCCTTCCTTCCGGTAGTACACGATGATGCCCACGCCCCCGCGCTGGGCGGTGCGGGCGGCGTCCTCGATGCCGTACATCAGGTAAGGGCGGCAGGTGCA
>CAYNPO010000008.1:45464-163997 GCA_964399165.1 uncultured Bacteriovoracaceae bacterium
GGAGCCGAACACGTCGGAGCCGTTGCACTCGTCATGCACGCGACAGGTGAGCTCGGTCTCTGTGTCGGCGAGTTTCTGCGGGTCCCCAAAGATGTAGGCGGTGGTGCTGCCGATGGGCGGGAGCCACACTTTCAGGTCCGGGCGGGTGATCAGCTCGGGATACATGCCGCCGGACTCCTCGAACAGGATGCGGCGGAGAACGCCTTCTTCCACGTTCAGCCGCTTGGCGATGCCGGGCAAAAACCACACGGGCTCGAGGGCCACCTTGGTGGTTTTGATGTCCATGTTCTCTTTGATGATCTTGCCGTCGGGCTTGAGCCTCCCCGCCTTGAGGGCGTCGTGGATCTCGGGGATCTGCAGGTGGGCCTGGGTCACGGCCACGGAGGGGCGGATGTCATAACCCTTGTCAAAGAGCGGCTTGAAGTGCTCCTGGGGATCAAGCCCCCAGGGGTCGATGGTCACGATCTTGGTTTCGTCGAACCAGGACTCGTAGGGCCCGATCTTCACCGGGCTGAAAGTGTTGTGCAGGTCCGGTTTGTGGGTGGGGGGGAATTTCCCGCTGGCCATGGAAAGGGCTCGGAAGACCGTGTACGAGCCGGAATGTGACCCGATGGCATTGCGAGCGCGCGGGTTGGTCTGGGACGCCACCACGGGCCCGCGCTCGAGGGGGTTGCGGGCGCCCCACTTGAGGGGCAGTGACTCAGGGTATTTGAGACCCGCGTGGGTGGCGAGGATGATGTGGCTAGAGCGCTTGTCGGTGGCGGTGGTCATGGTTTTTCCTTCAGGACATCCAGTTGGAGTCCGCCTGTTTTTCCCATTTGCTGGTGATCTTCTTCACGTCCGACCAGAAGTCGAGCGAGTGGTGTCCGGTGATGTCGCCGTGACCGAACTTGGAGGCGTTGATTCCGCCGAAGGAGAACGGCTCCCGCGGAACCGGCACCCCCACGTTCACGCCCACCATGCCGGCGGACGCTTCTTTGGCCACCCGCTCGGCCATGCCGCCGCTGGAGGTGAAGACGCTGCAGGCGTTGCCGTAGTCCACGGAGTTCTCGATCTTGAGGGCCTCGCTGACGTCCTTGCAGCGGATGATGGAGATGACGGGGCCGAAGAGCTCGTAGGTGGCAGCCTCGGAGCCCGGGGTGACCATGTCGAGCACCGTAGGGCCGAGCCAGTTGCCGTTTTCATATCCCGCCGGAGGCGTGGCCTTCCGTCCGTCTAGTAACACCTTGGCGCCCGCGGCTTCGGCCCGCGCGATGGCGGCGACCAAGAATTCTTTTTGCTGTTTCGTGATGATGGCGCCCATGCCCTCTCCCAACTTGTGGGAGGCCGCGCGCTCGACGATCTTCTTGATGTGCTCATCCACGTTCCCCACCGCGAGCAGTACCGAGGCGGCCATGCAGCGCTGGCCGGCGCAGCCGGTGAAGGAGTCGGAGATGCCCACGCCGGACAGTTCGGGGTTGGCGTCCGGAAGCAGGATGATGTGGTTCTTCGCCCCACCCAAGCACAGGGCGCGTTTCCCGAGGTTGGTCGCGCGATGGTAGACCGCTTTGGCGATCTTGGTGGAGCCCACGAAGCCCACCGCCTTCACGGCGGGATGGTCGATGATGGCGTTCACTGTGTCGGCGCCGCCGTGGAGCACGGTCAGAAGGCCCGCGGGCAGGCCCGCCTCTTTGAGCGCGTCCGCGATCCTGAGCGAGGTCAGCGGCGTTTTCTCGGAGGGCTTCCACACGTAGGCATTCCCCAGGCCCAGGGCGATGGGGATCGTCCACAGGGGCACCATGGCCGGAAAGTTGAACGGCGTAATGCTCGCCACCACGCCCAGGGGCTCACGGCGGTACTCGCAGAACACGCCGCGGGAAACTTCCATGCGCCCGCCCAAGTCCAGGTTCTGCAGCGAGAGCGCGAACTCCAGCACCTCAATGCCCTTCATGAGACCGGCCTTGCCCTCCTCGAAGGTCTTGCCGGACTCGCTGGCCTTGAGATGCGAGATGGCGTCCAGGTCGCGCAAGAGGATGTCGCGGAAAGCGAAGAGCACGCGAGCGCGCTCTTTCAGGGGCGCCTTGCCCCACTCCTTCTGGGCCTTGGCGGCGGCCTGGATGGCCTGGTCGATCTGCGCAGCGGTGGGCACACTGGCCTCGCCGATGGTCTGGCCGTTGTAGGGCGAAACCACAGGAAAGCTTCCCTGCTCTCCCTTGGCCCAGCTGCCAGCGATGAAATTAGGACACGCGATTTTCTCGCGGGAGATCTGTGTGGGCATAGGTCCTCTTTCCAAAAAGGAAAAGAAAACGCTAGCGCAGTTGTTTAGCCTTGAACATGCCCATGTGCGTCTGAAGACCATCCACAACGCTCCGCCAAAATCCGTTGAGGTTTTGTCGGATTATTGCAGCCCGAGGAACTCGTCATAGGTGGTGTCCTCTTCGTCCCGGCTACCCTTGGGAAGGATCTGGATCACCCGGTTGGCGATGGTCTGGATGAACTCGTGGTCATGCGACGAGAACAAGAGCGTGCCCTTGAACTCGATCAGGCCCTCGTTGACCGCGGTGATGGTCTCCAGGTCCAGGTGGTTGGTGGGGTTCTCCATGATCAACACGTTGTGCCCGGCCAGCATGGTCTTGGAGAGCATGCAGCGGACTTTCTCGCCCCCGGAGAGGACGGTGGACTTCTTTTTGGCCTCTTCACCTGAGAAGAGCATGCGCCCCAAGAATCCGCGCAGGAAGGTCTCGGTTTGGTCCTTGGAGTACTGGCGCAGCCAGTTGATCAGGTCTAGCGAGGGATCTTGGAAGAACGCCCCGTTGTCGCTGGGCATGTAGCCTCTGGAAGTGGTCACGCCCCAGGTGACGGTGCCCGAGTCGGGCTGGCGCTCGCCGGCCAGCACCTGGAAGAGCACCTTGGTGGTCATCTCGTTGTCAGCAAGGAAAACCACCTTCTGGCCTTTCTTCAGGGTGAAAGAGAGCTTGTAGACCAAACGCTCGCCGCCCACGGTGACGGTGAGGTCCTCCACGCGCAGGAGCTGGTCGCCGGCCTCGCGCTCGGGGCGGAAGGCCACGTAGGGATACTTGCGGGTGGAGGGCTGGATGTCCTCGAGGGTGAGCTTGTCCAACAACTTCTTCCTGGAGGTCGCCTGGGAGGACTTGGAGGCGTTGGCGGAGAAGCGCTGGATGAACTCCTTGAGCTCCTTCATCTTCTCTTCCGTCTTCTTGTTCTGGTCGGAGAGCATCCGCTGGGCGAGCTGGCTGGACTTGTACCAGAAGTCGTAGTTCCCCACGAAAAGCTTGATCTTGTTGAAGTCGATGTCGCAGATGTGGGTGCACACCTTGTTCAGGAAGTGGCGGTCGTGGGAGACCACCAGCACGGTGGAGTCTTCCTGACCCATGATGAAATTCTCGAGCCACTGCACGGCCTTGAGGTCCAGGTCGTTGGTGGGTTCGTCCAAGAGGAGAATCTCGGGTTTGCCGAAGAGGGCCTGGGCCAAAAGCACCTTCACCTTCTCGCCGCCCGCTAGTTCCTTCATTTTCTTCCCGTGCATCTCGGTGCCGATGCCCAGGCCCGCCAGCAGCATGCCGGCGTTGGCCTCGGCTTCCCAGCCGTTGAGCTCGCCGAAGCGGGCCTCGAGCTCCGCCGCGCGCTCGCCGTCCTGGTCCGAGAAGTCCTCCTTGGCGTAGAGGGCGTCCTTCTCCGCCATGATGGAGACCAATTCCTTGTGCCCCAGGAGGACCGTGCGAAGGACTTCTTCTTCCTCGTAGGCGAAGTGGTTCTGGCGCAGGACCGCCACGCGTTCCCCGGGGGAAATCTCGATGGTGCCGCCGGTGGGCTCGAGCTCGCCGCTGAGGATTTTCAGGAACGTGGACTTCCCGGCGCCGTTAGCGCCGATCACGCCGTAGCAGTTGCCCGGGGTGAACTTGAGGTTGACGTCGTCGAAGAGGGTGCGCCCCCCAAATTGGAGGCGGATGTTGTGGGCTGCCAGCATGGGAAGCTCTATAGCATGTTGAAATGATTATGGCCCGGGCTTTCCACTCGCCACGCCTTCGGCCGGCAGAAGTCGAAACCGAAGCGGCCTAACTATTTCCGGGGCGCGGCCATAAGGCCGGCTTTGAAGACCCGGTACCACCGCGGGAAATCCAACCCCTTCATCACCGTGACCATTTTAACCCCTTTGCCTGGCGTGCCTGACCCCGGCCGGTAGGCATAGAGGGCACCGTAGGCCGGGCCGAACTGGGTTATCACATCGACGTACATCTCTTCGGAGTCGGTCATGAAGCTGGGATCGAGCAAATAAGCGGCGGGCACAGTGTCCCACACGTTGCGCTCAGCCCCCGGCTCTTTCCAGGCCAGGTGCCACTCGAAAATCGCTGTCACGGGCGTTTTGGCTTTGATGATCTCATCGTAATGGTTTTTGGTGATCTTCGCCTGGTTGGTGACGTCGAGGCCGAACAAGAGCTTTTCCGGGATGTCCGAGCGTAGGACAGCCTGCGCAGCCTCCGGGTCGAACCAGAAGTTGAACTCCGCCAGCGGCGAGGCATTGCCCACCACCACCCCGCAAGGGGGCTTGGGGCAGCTTGTGAAGGAAGCGGTGAAAACGGCGTTCCCTCCCATGATGACGACACGCTTGATCTTGGGGGCAAGATCGGGCGCCTTTTGAAGCGCACGAGCGACGTTGGTCAGGGGCCCCAAGGCCAGGATGGTCACCCGCCCGGGTCTTTCCCTGACGGTGGACACGATGAAATCCACCGCGTCCGTCGAACGCGGCGTGAGGCTCGTGGACGCCACGTACGGGTCTCTGATTTTGGTCGGCCGGTAAGCCCCAAGCCAAGCCACCCCACCCCACTCGGCCACGAACTTCTCCACTCGCTCCTTGCTGTTGACCATGGGACGATCGGATCCCATGTACACGGGAATCTCAGGGTAGCCCGCCGCCTGGAGCACCGGGAAAATGTGTCGCACGCCGTCCGCGGTATGTAGGTTGCCAATGACGGTGGTTATGCCCAACACTTCAACCTTGTCCGAGGATAGCAGCATGGCGAGGGCCGCGCCGTCGTCCATGAAGTAGGCCGAGTCGGTGTCAAAAATTACCGGGTCTCGTGGGGCAGCCAGGGCCCCAGGGAAAAAGAAGACGGTCAAAAGAACCAAGATGAGTGTTTGCATGCTCCCATTCTAAATGCGCCCACGGGGTGTACAAGCTGCGGGCGGTCGGGGAGCGTCAGCCTTGGGACTTCTGCTCCAGCTGCGCCCATTCTTCGAAGAGCGCATCCAGCTGAGCCTGGGCCGCGCCCAAATCCGCTTGGAGCTGCTTGCCCTTGGCCACGTCGGCGTGGGAAAGGCCCAACAAGTCCGCTTCGAGCTTTTGCACGCGCTGCTCAGCCCTCTCCACCTCGCCACCGATCTTTTCCAACCGGTTGCGATCCTTGTTGGTAAGCCCCTCGCCCGCGGGCTTAGGCTTTGCCGCCGGGGTGACTTTTTTAAGTTCCTTCTCCAGCTCCAACGCCTCCAGGTACAACTCCGCCTGGGGCCAGCCACCCTCGAAAATTTCCAACCCTCCATCGTGGATCAACCAACATTTGTCGGTGACGTTCTCGATGAAGGTCCGGTCGTGTCCCACCACGATCAGCGCGCCCTCGTAAGCGCGCAGCTCATCCTCGAGGATGCCTATCGTCTCCAGATCCAGGTCGTTAGTGGGTTCGTCAAAGATCCACAGGTCGCGGGCGTGCTTCATGAATTGCGCCAGCTGCAGGCGGTTCTTCTCGCCGCCGGAGAAGGTGTGGATGGGGCGCTTGATCTCCTCTGGGCGAAACAGGAAGCTTTCCAGGTAGCTCGCCACGTGGCGCTTGTCCCCGGTGTTGGAGATCACGAAGTCGATGCCCTCCCCCACCAGCTCCCAGGGGGTCTTGTTTCCGGGGAGCGTCTCGCGCTTCTGGGAGAAGTGCCCGATGTCGAGCCCCTCCACTTTGCGGATGGTGCCCATGGTGGGGGCCAGCTCGCCGAGCAGGATTTTCAAGAGCGAGCTTTTGCCCACGCCGTTCTGACCCATCAAGGCGATCTTGTCCCCCTTGGCGAGGGCAAAGTTGAGTTCCTTAAATAATGTGCGCGCGCCGAAGGAGAGACCGAGATTCTCGGCCTGCACCAGCAGCTTCGTCTTGCGGCCGGAGCTCTGGAGGTTCAGCGATACGGACTTGTGGGCCTGGGCCTTGAGCGAGTTGATGCTCGCCTGCAGGGAGCCGTAGTCCTCAATGCGCTTCTTACTCTTGGTCCGACGGGCCTTGGCCCCGCGGCGGATCCAAGCGGTTTCGCGGCGGTTGTGGTTTTCTAGCCGGTCGAGTTCCTTGGCGCGCTTGGCATCTTCCTCCTGCAGGTGCACCAGGTACTCGGCGTAGGTGCCTTGGAAGGTCTTGAGCTTGCCATGCTGGATGTGCACGATCCGGTCGACCACGTTATTGAGCAAGCTGCGGTCGTGGGAGATGATCATGAAGGTTTTCTTGGCGGACTGCAGGTCTTCCTCAAAGCGCTGTATGGTCTCCAGGTCCAAATGGTTGGTGGGCTCGTCCCACAACACCACTTGGTGCGGGCAGGACAGGCCCAGGGCCAGTCCGATCTTCCTTTGCTCGCCGCCGGAGAGCCCATTCACGGGGCGCTCCAGGTTCTCGAGGCCGAAGGCCTTGAGGTAGCTCATGTAGGAGGTATGGAGGCGGTCTTCGCCGTCCTTATGGAGCTGCTCATACAGCCGTTCCTGCTCGGCCAACAGCTTGTCGAAGTCGCCCTCGCCGTCCGAGAGCTTGTGCGCGATCTCGTCCAGCCGCCGCTTGGCCGCCTTGAAGGCGGGGTAGAACTCGTAGAAATAGTCACCGATAGGCGTTTGTGAAAGGTGCGGGAGCTCCTGGGGCACGTAGAACATGCTCAGGTCTTTGTTCTTATCGTAGATGAACGGAGGCACGGTCGTGTCCACGGCCTGCAGCCCCATCATGACCTTGAACAAAGACGATTTACCGTAGCCGTTGAGCCCAAGCACGCCGATCTTATCGCCCTCGTTGAGGGTGAAGGTGACGTCCTTGAAGATGGTCTTCAGGGGATAGGAGAGCGACAGGTTCTGGAGGGTGCAAAGGGGGGTGGGCATGCCTCAGCATACCGGAAAAGCGGCGAAATCGGTACCTCGGTCAGCGGCTCGGCCTGCCTCGGGCCCGCCCCAGTGCTTCGCGCAGGCGACGCCACGAGGGAAGCTGGCTACCCAGCACGTCCTCGGCCGAGTTGCAACGTATGGGTTCCTCCAAGACTGCGGTCTTCAGGCGCGGCACGTTCTGACAGGAAAGGCTGCGCACCAAGCGCTGGTCAATGCCCGGGGGAATCGGATAAGCGAAACGGGAGCATTCATTGTACTTTTCGGCCCGGTACCAACAGGGGCCGGCGATGATGCGCTCAAAGTGCGAGGCCCGCAAGAGGCTTCCGCCGTTTTGTGTGGGACGGGTGCGGTAGACCAGGCGGCCGGTGTTGGGGTCGTAAGAAGAGCCCCCGGGAGGGATGTCTTGCCCGATGTTCCCCACCTGGCGGCCACTGGCGTGGCAACCCGGGTTGCGCTGGGTGATCGAGGTCTCCAGCTCATCCCGGAAGCGCGCCAAGTAAGCGCGGCAGTCGGCCTGGCCCTGGCAGCTGCAGTCCAAGCTGCGGCTCCACAGCATGGGGCCGGAAGGCCCCTCCCCCACCTCCAAGTAACGTACGTTCAGGGAGTCGGCACTGTGGGTGTAGGTGACAATTTCGGACTCAGTGGGGCGTTGCCCACCGTACGGGCTGCCCTGGCCACGCCGGCACCAACGTTCCTTCTCAATGTCCAGCCACTGCCGAGTGGGCTCAGTCACCAAGGTCATGCCCATCCATGCGGGAGACTCACGCTGGATCACCCGGCGCATTTGCGGCGTCAGGCGAGGGTTGATCAAGAAGTTGCGTATGCGTGGATAGGCGCTGTAGTCGCACTCCCCGATCTTGCCCAGAAGCGGCTCGTAAACTTCCCATTGGGAGCTCATCACCGACCGCTCACCGTGCTGGGTGCGGCAGGTGGAATCGTAACGGTGCTCGGCGGTTTCCTTGTATTCGTCGGAAAGCCCAAGCAGATGCAGGAGCTCGTGCAGGATGGTAGGGCAGTCAATGTCAGCGGCGTAGGCCTGTGAGTTGCTGCGGGCGCCCGCCGCCAGGAAACTAATGTCCTTGGCGGCCGGTGGCACGAGGCGCGGGTCGAGTCCGTTGCCCGATGAGTCCGTCACCACAATCTCGAGCTGCTCACCATTGGGTCCTTTGAGATGAGGATTGAATTGGCCCAAACAGGTGTTGACCCGACGGCGCATTTGCCCCGGGGTCATGTCCACGCCGGGGGTGGCGATGAAGTCCACCGCGATGATGGCCTTCCACGCGCTCTCTCCCGTGCGTTGGATGGTGTAAGGTGGGCGCAGGTAGAAGAAGCGGGTTTCCCCGCTAGCGCGCCAGATATCCCCGTAATCCTCCTCGCTCCACACGCGGAACTCCCCGGGCCTCAAGCCATGGCAGAGCTGGCCGTTGACGTAAGAACGCAACTCGCCCCGCCCGTTCCAACTGGCCGGCTTGCGCTCGGTACTGAACTTGAGTTTCGGGGGAGCCACGTGGGACGTGCAGCTCCCCGGGTGCTCGGCGGCGCCCGCTAATGTGAGAAGACTGGTCAGGAGGAAAGGAATGAGCATAAAAAACCTCCCACCCATTTTGCCCTAACCAGGGAAAAACCTCATGAAATGGCAGGTTTTTCCTGCCTTAGGTTGCCAGGGGCCGACCTGGTGTGTAAGCTGACCCCAGGACCCCGACGTGGGCGAGAGGCTTCCTCCCAGGAAGACCGGTCGGTGGCTCCCTTGCAATCCCTCGCCCCCCATTCCAAGTCCCCGCTTCAAGGAGCCTCATGGACGCCCTCACCGACTTTACTGCCCTAGAACTGCCCATTCCCGTCAAGAAAGCCCTCGCCCACCAAAACATCACCACACCCACACCCATCCAAGCCGAGGCCATCCCCCACGCCATGGCGGGTAAAGACGTGGTGGGGCTGGCGCAAACGGGGACGGGAAAAACACTCGCCTTCTGCCTCCCCCTGGTCACCGCCCTCGACAAAGAAGAATTCAAAGACGCCTCCGCCCTGATCCTCGCCCCCACCCGTGAAATCGCCATCCAAGTCACCGAAGTCATCAAGCACCTCACCGCCAAAATGACCGGCCGCTGGCACCCCGTGCTGGTCATCGGCGGCGTGGGCATGCAACCCCAGATCGACGGCCTTAAGAAACAACCGCGCTTCATCATCGCCACCCCGGGCCGACTGGTGGACCACATGCGCGAAGGCCACGCCCAGCTGGACCATGTGAAATTCCTGGTGTTGGATGAAGCCGACCGCATGCTGGACATGGGCTTTGCCCCCCAGCTCAACGAAGTGCTGCGCGGCCTGCCCAGCGAGCGCCAGACCCTGCTCTTCTCCGCCACCTTCCCCAACGAGATCGCCGACATCTCCCGCAAGTACCTGCGCGACCCCGTGCGGGTGGAAGTGGGCCCGGGCCACTCGCGGCCGGTGGACTCCGTCACCCAGGTGACCAAGGAGATGAACGAGGACGACAAACTCCCCACCCTGCTGGAGGCGCTGAACGAGCGCCAGGGCACAGTCTTGGTGTTCGTTCGCACCAAACACCGGGCCGACCGCATCTCGCGCCAGCTCGAAAAGCACGGCCACGCCGCCGGCCGCATCCACGGCGACCGCTCCCAGGCCCAGCGCCAGGCCGCCCTCTCCGCTTTCCGCGAAGGCAAGATGCGCATCCTGGTGGCCACCGACATCGCCGCCCGCGGGATCGACGTCCCCGACGTCGGCCACGTCATCAACTACGACATCCCCAACGTTCCGGAGGAGTATATCCACCGCATCGGGCGCACCGGTCGCGCCGGCGCCACAGGCCAGGCCCTGTCTTTCCTCACCCCAGAGGTGCGGGAAGAGTGGCGCGCGATCTTGAAGCTCATCGATCCCGAGCTCTATAAGAACACCCCGAAAGTCGCCAACGCCCCCAGGCCCGACCCGCGTGCGCCGCGTGGCCCACGCGCGGAAGGTCGCCGCGAGGCTGCTCCCCAACAAAACCCGGGCCAGCGCCCTGCTCGCCGTGATCACGGCCGTCGGGATGGCCAGCCAGCTGGCGGCCAACGCCGGGAACGCCATCATGAGGAGCGCGACCAACGCGGCAACCGTGGCGGCTACCGCCAGCACGCGAGCAGCCAGCAGGCCCAGCGCCACCCCAGCGAAGACCGGGACAACCGCGGTAACCGGGCCTTCGGCCAGGCACCGGATAACTTCGGCAACGGCGGAGGCAACTGGGATGAACCAGAGGACATGACCTATGAGGCCCAACCCTCCCTGGAGGACCAGCTGACCCGCATCGACATGGACGGCCGCGACCGTATGCGCGCCCAACGTCGTGACCATCGCGGCGGCCAGGCCAACGGCGGCAACCAACGCCGCGGGGGCCAGGGCGGCGGACAGAAGCGCAAATGGGAAGCTCCCAAAAAACACCCCTACGCCCGCGGCAATGCCCAGGGTGGACAGGCCGCCCAGCCTCGCGCTGGCGGCTCGGCCCCAGAAGAACTCCCAGACGACAACATCGGCAACCGCGCGGGCGCCGGCGGCGATGACCCCACCAAGAAGTCTTCCTGGGGCATCATGGGCTGGTTCAAGAAGTAATTTTTAAAGGACACACATGGAAACCACAGAAACAAGCCACGAAAACACCGCCTCCCAAACCCCAGTCGCCGAAACGGCACCGATCGCCGAAGCGGCTCCCGCGCCCGAACTCGATTGGTCAGACCTGGGTCTTGCCCCAGAGCTGCTGGAATTGATCGCCAAGGCCGGGTACCGCCGTCCCACGCCGGTACAGGCCCAGTCCATCCCCCTGGTGGTGGCGGGCAACGACGTGCTGGTTTCCTCACAGACCGGCTCAGGCAAGACCGCCAGCTTCGTGCTCCCCACCGTCCAGCGTTTCAAGGGGCGTGACGGGACTTTCATCCTCGCCCTCTCCCCCACCCGTGAGATCGCCCAACAGACCGGCGCCGTGTTCGAGACCTTCGGTGCGCCCCTGGGCCTGCGGACCGTGGTGTGCATCGGCGGCGCCAGCATCCCCCTGGAAAAGGAGGCACTCGCTTCCTCCCCACATATCATCGTCGCCACTCCCGGCCGCCTGTGCGACCACCTCGAGCGCGGCAACGTGTGGCTGGACTTCATCCAGTGCCTCATCTTTGACGAGGCCGACCGCATGCTCGACATGGGCTTTCAAACCCAGATCGACATGATCACCGAGCAGATCCCCAAGGAACGCCAGACGCTCATGTTCTCCGCCACCTTCGCCCCCAGCGTGGAGCGGCTGGCCCGCAATGCCATGAGGGACCCCAAGCAGGTCACCATCGGCAAGACCAACGCCACCGCGCCCAAAATCGAGCAAGACCTGCTGTGGATGCCGGAAGAGAAAAAATTAGGCGCCCTCATGCGGATCATGCGCGAGGAATCCGGCACCATCATCGTGTTCGCCCGCTCAAAAGAACGCGTGTCCCAGATTTGGCGCTCGCTCCATGCCAAGAAAATCTACGAAGCCACTTACATCCACTCCGACTGCACCCAGGAGCACCGCGAGGGTGCCATCGCCGACTTCAAGTCTGGCAAGTTCCGCGTGCTCATTGCCACCGACGTGGCCGGCCGTGGGATCGACGTGGAGTCCGTGGGCCACGTGGTGAACTTCGACATCCCCCGCGAGGCCGAGGACTACGTCCACCGCATCGGCCGCACCGGCCGCGCCGGGAAAACCGGCCGCGCCACCAGCTTCGCCATCCCTCATAAAGACGAAGAGGGCGTGCGCGCCATCGAAAAGCTGCTGGGGATTCCCTCCCCCGAGCGCCCTCCCCGCGAAGCGCGGGCGGAAGGCCAGACTGACCGTCCCCGCCGTGAGGGCGAGCGCCGTGACGGACGCCGCGACGGTGGTCGGGGCCGTGATGGAGAACGCCGTCCCCGTTCCGGGGGCCAAGAGGCCCGTGGCCCACGTCAAGAGCGCGGTCCGCGTCCCGAAGGGCAGCCGACCGACAGCCAGCGCGAGCCTCGTTTCGTGCTCAACCCAGACGGCACCCCGGTGCTCGGTCCTGACGGACAACCGCTTCTCAAGCGGCGTCGCAGCCGGGGTGGCCGCGGGCGTAGCCGCGGGGAGGAGCGCGCTCCTCGCGCGGAGGGCCAGCAGACCCACACCCGTGGGCCTCGTCCCCATGGCGAGGGCGAGCGTCCCCGCCGGGACGGGCGGCCCCACGAGGGACAGCGCCGTCCAGGCGCTGAAACCCGTCAGGCGGCGGCTCCCCTCCCCCCCAAGAAAACGGGCGGCTTCATGGGCTGGGTGAAAAGCCTCTTCGGCGGCTGATGCCCATCCCCGTTGACGAAGTCACGTTCAGCTTCGCCCGCAGCTCCGGCGCGGGCGGACAAAACGTGAACAAGGTGAATTCCAAGGCCCAGCTCCACTGGGACCTGGAGGCCTCGTCTTCCGTGCCCGCCCCCGTGAAGGAGCGCTTCCGCGCCTTGCACGGACAGTACCTCACGGCCAACGGCGTGGTCACGCTCACCTGCCAGGAACACCGCTCTCAGAAGGCCAACATGGACGCGTGCTTGGCGAAGCTGGAGGAACTCATGGCGGCCGCGCGCCGAGTTCCCAAAACCCGCAAGAAAACCAAACCCACCCGGGGCTCCGTGGAGCGCCGGCTGCAGGGTAAGCGCCGGGACTCCGAGAAAAAGCGTGGGCGTCGGGGGGAGTGGTGAAGAAGCGCCCCATCGACCGGGAGTATTGGGAGACCCAGTATTCTGATCCCGCCAGCATCGATGGCATCGGCAACGTGAAGGACCACTCCCGCTATCTCACGGCGTTCTTCAACCTGGAAGGCGTGCCGGTCAGAAGCCTCATCGACCTGGGTTTTGGGCCGGGAGTGTTGTTCAAAGAGATGATCCGCGCTTTCCACCCGGATTGGGCCGTAGGTCTTGAGCCCTCCGCCCACGTCTTCCGCCGTTTCCGCCACCCTACCGCGCGCGTGCGCCAGGAGGACATCCTCACCTGGTGCAGGCGTAAGGGCGAGAAACGCGTCTACGACCTCGGAATATGTACCTCGGTGCTGCAATACTTGAGTGACAACGAAATCCGGGAGGCCCTCCCGGTCATCGCCCGGCGGGTGCGCTGGCTCTATCTGACCGTCCCCACCGACGTGGAGTATCGCCGCCAATCCAAGGAGCTACGTTTCGCCGACCCGTGGGCCATCCCTCGTACGCGGGAACGCTACCATCGGCTCTTGCGTCCCCACTTCACCTTCCTCTCCACCCGCTTGCTGGAGAGCAAGCACCATCACGACGAGCGCAGCACTCCCTTCAACGACCTCCTCTTCCGGTTTTAGGCGCGGCCTAGACGGGCCTTCCCCTCCACAATCTCTTCATACTTTACACAGGCCTAAGACGACTGGACGTACCGCGCAGGAGGAAAACTGGCGGGAAAGGCCGGGCTGCACATCCGGCTTAAACTTAAGGAGCTACCATGAGATTGCTCATTCTGTTGACCGGCATCATTGTTTTCCTCTCACTGCTCAACACCAACTTCGCCCACGCGGGCGTGTTCGTGGAACCGGGAGTGACCTACGAGAAAGGCGACGGCGAACTGGACTTCCCCGATCCCTTCGGGGGCACTTCCGCAGACGTGGACGGCTTCGGGGTGATGGCGAGAGTGGGGTTTGATTTCGGCAACATGCTCTGGGTGGGCGCCGACGGCCGCTACTCACGCCCCGAGCTCGACAACGAGGATTACAAGGCGGACGCCACTTCCTGGAACTACGGTCCCACCGCGGGCCTGCAAATGCCGACCCCGTTGGGCCTGCGCGTGTGGGGGACGTGGGTGCTCGACGGCAAACTTGACCCCGAAGAGGAGGACCAACTGGACGTGAGGTTCGAGAAGGCGCGCGGTTACCGCGTTGGCGTCGGCGTCAAGTTGGCCATCGTGAGCGTCAACCTTGAATACCAGCAACTCAAGTATGACAAGGCGGTGCTCGAGGAAATCGGTCCCTTTAATCCCGGCACCGAATTCGACGACGTCGACGGCACCAACGACTCATGGATCCTGAGCGCGAGCTTCCCCATCGGGCTGTAGGCCGAGACAAGCGTTCGGGTCAGTGGGCCGTCATGGCGATGTCCACCCCCCTTGGCTTTTCCCCCAATGGGAGCGGGCCTTAGGATGGGGGGGACATGCCATGAGGAGGCCCCATGGAAAACACGAAGATTTCTTTGCATGGAAAGAAGGTCGCGATCCTCGCCACCGATGGCTTCGAGGAATCCGAATTCTTCTCCCCCTTGGAAGCGCTGGAAGACGCCGGCGCCCAAGTGGAGGTCGTTTCGCCCCAAGAGGGGAAAATCCGCTCCTGGTCCCATCATGATTGGAGCCGTTCAGCCGCGGTGGACCGTCCCTTGTCGGCCGCCAATCCGGCCGACTACGACGCCTTGGTGCTCCCCGGGGGCGTGATCAACGCCGATAGCCTGCGGACCGATCCCAAAGCGGTGGAGTTCGCGGGTGGCTTCTTCGAGGCGGGCAAGCCGGTGGCCGCCATCTGCCACGCGGCCTGGCTCCTGATCGAGGGCGGACACGTGAAGGGCAAACGCATGACGTCCTGGCCCTCACTCAAAAGCGACCTCGCCAACGCGGGCGCTGATTGGGTTGACGAGGAAGTGGTGGTGGATGAGGGACTGGTCACGTCCCGCAAGCCTCAAGACCTACCCGCCTTCAACGCCCGCTTGCTGGAGGAGATCGCCGAAGGCATCCACCGGCCCGATCCCCGCCTCACCGCCCAACGCCATCTGGGGGAATTGCCCCATTAGGAGGTCCCATGCCCAAGCGGGGGGACAGCTTGAGCCACATGCGCATCGCCATCATGGCCAGCGACGGGTTCGACGAGTCCAGTCTGCTGGCGGTGAAGGACTTCCTTGAGTCGGAAGGGGCGCACGTGGTGGTGGTCGGGCCCCGCGCTGGGCGCATCACGTCCTGGCGGGACGCCGACTGGGGGGGAGACCTGAGCGTAGGCCTGACCCTGGAGGCTTTGCGGACGGCGGACTTCCACGGGCTCTTCATTCCGGGAGGTGTGCTGAGCGCCGATGAGCTGCGCGGCCAGCTCCGAGCGGTGGAACTGGTGGGACTTTTTGCGGCCGCGGGCAAACCCGTGGCCACGCTCGGTCACGGCGTGTGGCTACCCATGGAGGCGCAGCTGGTACGCAACCACCGCATCACCTCCTTGGAACGCCTGCGCGGGGAAATCCGCAACGCCGGCGGCACCTGGGTGGACCAGGACGTGGTGGACGATGGGGCCCTCCTCACGGGGGGAGAGCCCGATGCCGTCACCTTCGGAAAACGCTTCGCCCGCAAGCTCCTGGAGTCCCCGCGACGTCCCCATCTCCCCGCCTTCACCCACGAATCCGACAGTTCGGTGCACTGATGAAGACGCTGCTCAAATCCCCGGTGGTGGCAGTCGCCCTGGCCTTCCTCACTGGTTACTTCTTCGCCGGCTCTATCCCGCACGAATGGCAAGCGGCTCCCTGGATAGCCGGGGCGGCGGCGAGCGCCCTCTTCGTCTGGGGACTCCTGCGGGCGGGCCACACCAAAACGCGGGGCAAGATCCAGGACTCGCGACATTTCCTCGACTCGGTGATCGAGAACATCCCCAACATGATCTTCGTGAAAGATGCGCGGGAATTGCGCTTTGTACGGTTCAACCGGGCGGGGGAAGAACTCCTGGGTCGCTCACGCCAGGAACTCGTGGGCAAGAATGACTTCGACCTCTTCCCCCGTGAGCAAGCGGAGTTCTTTACGAAGAAGGACCGGGCCGTGCTGGATAACCGCACGTTGCTAGACATTCCCGAGGAGCCGCTGGAGACCCCGAACGGCACGCGCTACCTCCATACCCGTAAGATCCCCCTGCTGGACGACAACGGCGTGCCCCAGTACCTCCTGGGCATTTCCGAGGACATCACCCAGAAGAAAGAGGCGGAGCGCCAGCGAATGCAGCTCATCGAGGCCCAGGCGGACCGCAACGAGGCCGAGCGCACGGCCTCTCGCCTTTCCTTCTTGGCCGAGGCCAGCGCCGCCCTCAACGCTTCACTGGATCTGCGTGAAACCCTCCACCGATTCGCCAAGGTCGTGGTACGCCACATGGCCGACCGCTGCGCCGTGGACCTGCAGGACGAGGAGCAACGGGTGCTGGAACGGGTGGTGGAAGTCACATCCCCGGGCCGCATGCAGAACGGGGAAAGCGACAAGGAGGAGGGCAAGGCCGTGGGCAAGGCCTGGGAAAGCAAGGTCCCCGAACTGCGCACGCGCGACCACCTCTCCGTCATGGCCATTCCCTTGCTCCTCGATGGCAAACCCACCGGCGTCCTCACATTGGCCAGCGACGGACGGGAGTATGGCGGGCTTGACCTTTCCGTGGCCCAGGATTTGGCGGGCCGGGTGGCCATGGCCATGGAAAACGCCAAGCTCTTCGCCAAGGCCCAGGACGCCAACCGGGCCAAAAGTTCTTTCCTGGCGAACATGAGCCACGAGGTGCGCACGCCCCTGGGCGCCATGCTGGGCTTCGCCGAGCTTGCCCTGGAGGATCCCGAACTCTCGGAACAGCAGCGCCAACACCTCACCACCATCATGCGCAACGGGCAGCTCCTGCTGCGGATCGTGGACGAGGTGCTCGATCTGGCGAAAGTGGAGTCGGCGCACCTGAGCGTGGAAGAGAGCGACTTCTCCCTCTCCAAGCTCATCAGCGACGTGGAAAGCCTGCTCGCGCTCAAGGCCGGCCAAAAAGGCCTGCGCCTGCGGGTGAAAACCCTCGGCGAGGTTCCCGCGGCCGTGCGCACCGATCCCCAGCGCCTGCGCCAAATCCTCATCAACATGGTGGGGAACGCCATCAAGTTCACGGAGGTGGGCGAAGTGCGCTTGGAGATCGCCTGCCATCCCGACGGCAAGGGACATGGCCAATTGGAGTTCACCGTCATCGACACCGGCATCGGCATCCCCACGCGGGAGGCGGAAAAGCTCTTCCACCCCTTCGTCCAGGCCGACGCCACCATGGCCAGGCGCTACGGGGGCACCGGGTTGGGGCTCTTCCTCTCGCGCAAGTTGGCGCGGCTTCTGGGCGGCGACGTGGAGCTGGTCTCCAGCGAACCCGGCAAAGGCAGCCGCTTCCGCATCACACTGCACGTGGGACTCCCTCCCGCCCTCGTCTCCACCGCCCTGTCCGCGCGGCAGCCTTTCCGTCCCCTCACCGGCAACGTGCTGGTGGTGGACGACTCCCACGAAAACCGCGTGTTGGTGGAGGCCTTCCTGCGTCACATGGGCGTGCGCTCGCAAGTGGCCTCCGACGGCCGGCGGGGCGTGGATAAAGCGCTGGAGGGCGGCTTCGACCTCGTGCTCATGGACTTGCAGATGCCAGTGATGGACGGTTTTGAGGCCCTGGAGATCCTGCGCCAGCGCGGGTATACCGGTCCCGTGGTGGCACTCACCGCCCACGCGATGAAAGGAGACCGCGAGCGCTGCTTGGAAAGCGGGTTCGACGACTACCTCTGCAAGCCCATAAACCGGCAAGCCCTGGAGGAATGCCTTTCCACTTACCTCTCCCCCGCTTCTTCCTTGGACAACGACGCCACCCGTGGCTATGATGGCTCATGGCCACCTCCCCCCGCGTCGGCAAAGTCGATCCGACCATCGCCGCATTGATGACCACCATGCTGCCCGGACTGGGCCAACTCATGCGCGGACGCCCCATGCCCGGGGTGTTGTGGGCCTTTTTCGTCGGCTTTGGTTACCTGGCTTTCCTGTGGGCCGGCATCGCCCTCCATGTCCTCTGCATCCTGGACGCCGGACTGGCCAACCGCGAAGGTGACCTGCCCCTCTCCAAAAATCCCGCTTGGTGGGGCGCCCTGGCCCTGGTGGTGGCTCTCGCCGCTTACCTTCTGTACCGGAACCTCTAGCGTTTTTTGCCTCCCGCGCCCTGTCTTGCGCCCACCCCGCTTCCCCCTAGGATGGTAGTAACCTTTGAAGGAGGACTCTCATGTCAAAATGGACCGCTCAAGTACAGGTCAAATGGACCAAAGACGCACCCGTGAACGAGAACTGGAACTGGCTCAAAAAGTGGAAAGAAGTGAAGTGGGCCGCCTCCACCATGGGCGAATGGGACATGGTCCTATGGGTGGACGTGAAGACCCCGGAAGAGCTGGAGAAGTTCGTCCACGACAAGCTGTGGGCGAAGAAATGGGTCTCCGATACCAAGTCGACTTGGACGAAGGAAGTTTGGAACAACTGGGGCAAAAAAGCGGCGTGAGCCGCCTCCCCTATCTCGGCGGAATAGAATCGGGGAAGTTGGCGTTCACCCACCTCACCACGTCCCCCCGGCTCATTCCCCTCGCCCGCAAGGTGTCTTCCACGCGGGCCAGCGTTCGTAGGGCGCTGGCCCGCTTACCTTGGCACCATAGGTCCGTGAGGGGAGCTTGGCGCAGGCATGCCTCGGTATCGGGCCGCAGGAGACACTGTCCCAAGGAGTGATCCCGGCATTTCTCGTCCTCCAGCTTGAACATCTGCAAGGCGTATTCAACCAACACCATCAGCAGCGGGGCGCAGCCAGGGGAGAACGCGGCGCTCTTCCAGGCCACGCAGCGGGGAAAGACTTCCGCCGCCACGTAGCCTCTGTCCTGGCACTCCCGCCGGACCTCGTTGAGGCACACCTGGGTCGTTTGAGCGTGGGCCGTTGACACGACCAGCCAGGCGAAGCAGAACAATCTTGCTATGATCGGGAGCATGTCTTCCTTTCTCGGGTTTTCTTTAGTCTTTCTCATCCTGAGCGGATGTCAAGGTTGGCGGCCCCGGGTGGCACCCACCACCCATTTCCTGGGCAACTGCCGCATCTACGACCATGACCTCAAACTTCTGAGGGCCCTTCCCCACGGGCACTTGTGCCTCCCCCTCGATGATGGTTCTTACCTGTCGTCCAGCCTCACCGCACTCACCCGCTACTCCCCCGAGGGCGAGCGGCTTTGGGCCATACCCGGTCATTACCACCACCAGCTTCGCCTGGACGGGGACGCGTTCTTGGCCCTCAAGGAAGAAATTCATCGGTTCGGGGAAGTCTCCTACAAGTACGACGTGGTCGAGCGGCGACGGCACGGGGACGGCGGCTTGATCGCGCGGTTCTCCTTCCGCGACCACGCCGACCAACTGAAAAAACACAGTCGTCCCCGCGGGCTCGCAGTGGCGCTCCCGACATCCGAGTCTGCCTGGCGTCCCGAGGCCGGGGACTTGGAGTTCACCCACGCCAATGCCATCGACGTGATCCCACCCGGACTTCGCGCGCATTACGGTGATGGCCACTATCTCGTGACCGACGCGCTGACACTCACGTGTTTGGTACTGGACGAAACTCTCCAGCGCATCACCCACAGTTTCTCCCCGGACTTCGGCGAATACCGCTTCACTTTCATGCATGACTGCCAGCCGGAGGGAAAGGGAGGCTGGTTGGTCTACCATAACCGTTATGGGGCCAACCAAACGGACAGTTTCTTCGAAGTCTGGCGCTTCAACGCTGCTGGCAAGGGAGAAATCGTCTTTCCGCGGAGGGAGCGCGACCGCGTGGATGCGACCTTCTCCGGAGGAGTTCACCACCTTCCCGATGGTAGATATGTGTTCGTGGGAACCCGGAGCGATTCTGCTGTGCTTGGATTTTTCGATGAGGCCGGCGAGATCCTCAGGCAAGTGCGCGTGCCCCACATGGTTCAGGACTTGAAGGCCCGGAACCTCAGCCGATTCCTTTCCCTTAATGGCCTGCGATGAAGGAGCGTCCGTGAACATGGTCCTGTGGAGCTTGTTTTTGATCGCCGGCGGGGCGAGCGCGTCCCCCTCAATGAATGGCATCGAACTTGGCCAATACGGCGACTTCACCAAAGAATGGCGCCTGGTGACGGTGCGCCACCGCAAAGACACCGGCGAGATGCGTTTCACTTACGCCAATCCCTTGGCGTGGAAGGCGCTCCAGGCCCGGGCGGCCTACCCTGACGGCGCCGTCTTCGCCAAAATCGGGTACAAGACGGGATCAGATCCGGCCTTCGACAGTTCCATCGTTCCTTCCGGCGCCCGGCGCTATCAGTACATGGTGCGGGACTCGAAACGCTATAAGGATACCGGTGGGTGGGGATACGCCGTTTTCAAGGCCGATGGCGAACTCTTCCAAGACGAGGATGTCCCCACCCAGACCCTGTCCTGCCATGCCTGCCATGAAATCGTCCCGGAGCGCCACTACGTGTTCTCCTCGCCCATCGAGTTCGCGCCCTTCGCCAAGGACGTCGATCCCATCCCGTCCCGGGGAGTGTCTTGGACGGAGCTCCCCCCCAAGTCCTGGAAGAAAGTTTTGGCCGCCGCGCTCCCCCGGGGGCAGCGGCAACTGCAGATCATCGACGGTAAGGTGCGCAGTTATTTTTTCGGGGGCACCCTGGACGAGGTCACCCCCCTCTTGCTCAACCGCCTCAAGCTGAAACCCTCCATCGCCGCGGGGTTCGTCTCGCTTGATCAGGAGACCTTCAAGCTGGCGTGGATGGAGGCGGGGAAGGAATGTTCCGAGGGGCAGATGAGCTTCCGTGTCGTGGAGCGACGGCGGGATTGGCCCGACAGCCTCAAAACTCCCCGGACATCCCGTATCTGCTACTGAGCGCAGACGATCTCCCCGTCCCGCGGAGTCGGCAACCCCGTGGTGGTGCTCTCCCATAACAAGCCTTGGGAAGGGCAGTAGCGCCATCGCCGGACCGACCAGCCCTGGGCATCAGTGCCGTGGCATCCGGCCCAATCCGGTGGGTGGGCCGCACGGGCGGCCACGTAGTCGGGCCGCACTTCCTCCAGGCATTTTTCCCGTGGCGTCCGCTCACCGGTGTAGGGGTCCACGTCGTCCTGGAAAAGCGCCAGGTAGGCGCGTTTGCGTCTCTCGAGGGCCTGCTCAGCGGCAGTGGCAGGCACCGTGAACGAGGACCAGCGCACTTCCTGGCCCCCCGTAAGCAAGGTTCGCCCTTCGTGCGGCTCCAAGGCAACGTCTCCGTCCTCCATGCGCAAGAGCGTGGGGGAACGGGCACAGGCCAACGCCAACGTTGAGAGCAGCCACACCTTGAAGAAGAGCGGCACTACTGTTCCTGCCGCGCTCAGGGACGGCAAATCACTTCACGGGTGCTGTTGCCGCTCATGAGGCTCACAGCGCTGAAGGTGACCTCCGCTTCGAAGCGCTGACCGGCGCGCAGGGCCTCGAACTCTTCCCCCTCCACCACCAACAGCACGGAATCATCAGCTCCCTCGAACTCCACGCCGGCAGCGAGGGTGGACTCGGTCAAGGTGACCGGAGCAGTCAAGGTTCCGAGACGATCGACGCCATTGCGGCCGGTGACCACCACGTTGCGCATGAGGCCCACGGCCCCGGCGCGGTTCTCGCTCAGCTCCAAACTGAAGCTGATGCGGGCAGCGCCGAAGGCTGCGGCCCCGATGTCGAACTTCGTCTCACAACGGTAGTCGGTGGCGAGCGCGGACAGACTGGTGAAAAACGCGAGGACGGCGAGGGTTTTCATCGGGATGCTCCTGTTGGGCGCACCCTAGCCCAAGTCCCCCTGGCTGGGCGTGATTCCGGTAAATTATTCAGGGAGTCCTGGCCATTTCGGGCCACCCGCCCTGTCCAAAAAGCCCCTCCGGGGCTATAGTGGCGGGCGTGCGGGCTTAGCTCAGTTGGTAGAGCGCGACCTTCCCAAGGTCGAGGCCGAGGGTTCGAACCCCTTAGCCCGCTCCATTCTTTTTTGATTCAGCACAACCATTCCACCGCTCCTTCATGAGGAGCCGCGGTGCCTTTGCTAGCGTTGGCCTAACTATCCATGAGGATGGTGCTTGATCAACCAGGAGGATCTTATGGCCATGCAACGTCGCAGTTCTTCTTCCCGCCGCTCCCGCTCATCCGGCAGCTCTTCCAGCAACACTTCAGGGCGCTCGTCCGGCCGTTCTTCCGGACGCTCCAGCGGCGGCCGCTCTTCTAACCGCTGAGCCGACGGGCCCGCGGTCTCCCCGCGGGCCTTTCAAAGCCCTTTGCCCTCAATCGCACAGAAATCCCGCCTTTACCTCTCGGGAACTCCCATCTCTTCAAGCCTGCCCCTGACCAGCCGAAAAGAAACCTGGCATGCGTACTGGGTTGATCCTCACGATAACCTCCCTTTTCTGGCTGCTTCCTGCCTTTGCGCAGGAGATACGCCTTTTTCAATCTGACGGTGCGCAAGTTGCCAACTATGACGAGCTACTGGCCCGCCTCGCCCCTGGACAGACCTTGGCTTTCCCTGATGGGGAGCAGTTTGTTGTGGTGGAAAAATTGGGAGAGGGTCACACGAGCCAAGTCTGGCGTGTCTCTCAGACAGGGGGCACACAAGAAGTAGCGCTACGACTGCCGTTGAGGTCTGGCCTCTACCGAGGAGGGCCCACTCGTTACGTAGATTTCTTGAATGAGACGCTCGACGGGTATGCGCCGTTGCGAGAGCAAGGCATTCCCACCGTGCGGGTGCGGGGTGGGGTGCGCAGTCAGTATGTTGTCACAGACGTTGTACCACACCGGATCAGTGCCCGTCGTTTCCTGCACAGCCTCGAGGATCGCTCGGCGCTACGCCGGCGTGGTATCACGCGTGCAATGGTACCGGAAATGGAAGAGGCCTTGGTCCGCTTCGCGTCCACCACGGCCCCCTTCTCGAAAATAGGCGATTTCAAGGCAGATCAAATTGTCTACGACACCTCGACACGCCAATGGATCCTGCTGGATTGGACCTCACATCATAGGCCACTGGAAGCCGGAATTGACCGAAGTTACGTTGGGGTGTTCGGGGACAATTTCACGAATCTAGAGCTTTCACCCCGCGCGAGAACGCTAGTAGGACGCTTGCAAGGAGCCGTCACGGACGCGATACTTGGCCCCGTCCGCCCTGAAGACGGAGTTCCTCCCGCCCGTGTCTCGCCCACAGCGCGTCCCGCTTTCGCCCAAAGTTGCCTAGCAAGGCTCATGTCCCTGTTCGCGAACCCCGTCGGCGCTCGCTGAGGAAGAATTTCGCCCCTTAAGCACGAGGTCGTGGGGCTCGCCGCTCCTTGGCCCCTGTTCCGTACAAACTGGCCGCCAATCCGTCCATCTTCCGCTTGCTCAGGTAATTCCGGATGAAATTCTTGTTCTCTTCCTTGTACCAGAAGAAAAACGTCCGCTGCTTTGTCTTTTCGTCCAGGCTGATGGCGGTCTCCACCGGCTTGAGCGTGTACGGGTGGAAGCCCGAGTAGTAGATCTCGGTGGCCACGGTCATGGGCGTGGGCGTGAAGTCCTGGACCTGCTCGAGCTTGTAGCCCAGCTCCTTGGTCTTGGCCGCCAGCTGGGCCATGTCCTCGGGCTTGCAGCCCGGGTGGGAGGAGATGAAGTACGGGATGATCTCCTGCTTGAGCCCGCGCTTCCGCGAGACTTCCTCGAAGCGCCGCTTGAAGATCTTGAAGTACTCGAAGCTCGGCTTCCTCATGAGCTTGAGCACGTGGTCCTCGGTATGCTCGGGGGCGACCTTGAGGCGGCCCGAGACGTGGTGGGTGACCAGTTGCTCCACGTACTCCTCGTCGGCCTTGGGATGGGTCGAGCGCGGGTCGAACATGAGGTCATAGCGCAGACCCGAGCTCACGAAGGCCTTTTTGACTTTCGGGTGGGCCGCCACGTCCTTATAAAGCGCGGTCATCTGGGTGGGGTTGGTGTCGAGGTTCTTGCAGATGAGGGGGAATACGCAGCTCGGAGCCGCGCATTTGTCGCACAGGGCCTGGTCGATGCCCTTCATGCCGTACATGTTGGCCGAAGGCCCACCCATGTCGGAGATGTAACCCTTGAAGTCGGGCATCGCCACCACTTGGTCCAGCTCCTTCATGACCGAGCCCGGGGAACGCGAGGCGATCATTTTGCCCTGGTGGGCCGAGATGGTGCAGAAGCTGCAACCACCGAAGCAGCCGCGGTGGGTGTTCAGAGAGAACTTGATCATCTCGTAGGCGGCGATGGGGCCACGGTCTTTGTACTTGGGATGCGGGAGACGGGTGTAGGGCAAGTCGAAGGAGCCGTCGATCTCTGCCTCGGTCATGGTCTGATAGGGCGGGTTGATCACCAGCGTCCTCCCACCGGTACGCTGGAGCAGACGGTGGGCGTACTGTTTGTTGGACTCTACTTCCACGTGCATGAAGTTCCTGGCGTAGGCCTTCTTATCCTGCAGGCACTCCTCGTGGGAGGTGAGTTCCACGTCCTCCCATGCCGACGCCGCGGGGACGTCGGTCAGATAGGCGATCTGGGGCACATGCCGCAGCTCGGGCAGCGAGTAACCCTTGCTCATGATCTTGGCCAAATCCCGCAGGGGCTGCTCCCCCATCCCGTAGATGAGCAGGTCGGCCCCCGACTGCGTGAGGATGTCCGGCATCAACCGGTCCGACCAGTAATCATAGTGGGTCACTCGTCGGAGCGAGGCCTCGATCCCGCCCAGGATCACCGGGCAGTCGGGGTAGAGGCGCTTGAGGATCTTCGCGTACACACTGGTGGCGTAGTCGGGCCGGTGGTTGGTGGCGCCACCCGGGGTGTAGGCGTCTTCCGAGCGCAGGCGCTTGCCTGCGGTGTACTTGTTCACCATGGAATCCATGTTCCCGCTGGTGACGCCGAAGAAGAGCCTAGGCCGGCCGAATTTCTTGAAGTCCCTCAGGTCGTCCTGCCAGTTGGGCTGGGCGATGATGGCGACCTTGAGCCCGAGGGATTCCAGGATGCGCCCAATGACGGCGGCCCCGAAGGCAGGATGGTCCACGTAGGCGTCGCCGGTGACCAACACCACGTCGAGCTCGTCCCAACCACGTTTCTTGGCCTCTTTGGCCGTGGTGGGGAGCCAGGCGGTGATGGGGAGTTCGGGCGTTAGACTCATACCGCGCAACCTAGCTGCTGCATCTCCAAGTGGGAAGGGCCAGTTTTTACAGGGTTATCCCTCTGCCCGAGACTGTCTCACTGCTCACATCGGGGTGAGCTGTAAGGTATTTGAATAGTTTCCGTGAGCTTTTAGACCCCCTCTACCAGGATTTCTCACTACTTAGTCCCCGGCATGCCGGTTGCAGCCTAATAGGAAAACCAACAACGAGGTCACAATGCAGAGATTCGTCATATCCACCTTCGCTCTACTGGCCGCCCTTCCCACCTTCGCCAGCTACAGTCATTGTCTGGACCGCGACCACGTGGTTCACGAAGGGAACCATCCCAATGGTTCCGACCGATGCGAAAGATCCCGCGTGGCCTACATGACTTTCGACCAGGCCCAGCGGATCTGCCATGCGACGGACGAGGTCGCCACCGCCGTCCGCTATGCCCGCTGGGCAGGCAGTCCCGAAGGTTTCCATGGTCGCTTTCTAACTAGGCGCCCTACTGCCCAGGAAAACGCCAGACACTTTTTTGAAGAAATCATCTCTCGCGATGAGAGGGGAAATCCGCTGGAAGTCGTCTACTACAGTAACGACACCTACGCCTCCGTCTGCGGAGTTGACGAGTCCAACCTCCACAACGTCCCAGAAACCCCCTGCCGCACTTACTGGACCGCCTCCCGTGGGGAGAACTGGGGTGACCGCGTCGGCTCTGCCTACGCCTTCAACATGATTACAGGGACGATTCGAGAAGAGCCCGTCACCGAGCGCTTTGCGGTACGGTGTTTTCCCCGGTCCGCCCGCGCCCGCTAATCTTAAAGGTGTGCCCCGCTCATGGGCGGGGCACCAACCACTCCCCCGGCGCCACTTCAAAGGGCCGTGGGACCAGCCTCAAATACTTTTCCACGGCCCCCGTGAGCAGCACGTCTTCGGGTCCCACGTCCGGGGCAAAGCGCGCCACCACCTCTCCCTGCCGACTCACCAGGAATTTCTCAAAATCCCCCAGGATCTTGCCGGAGAGTCCCCGCGGCGGGAGCCCGTGGTGGGCGCCTGTGCGCCAGCGATCGGAATACTCTCCCCCCGGTTTGGTCTGCGGAACCGGGATGACGTTGGTGAGGTAGGCGTAGAGCGGATGTTGGTGCTCGCCTCCCACATGGATTTTCTCAAAGAGGGGGAAACTCACCCCAAAGCGATCCCGGGCCTGGGATTCGATCACGGCGCCGCCTTCCAGTTCGTGCCCGAAGTCCGAGGTGGGAAATCCCAACACTGTGAGCCCTTCTCTTCTATGGGCCTCGTACAGTCGCTCCAATCCGCGCATCTGCGGGGCCAAGGGCGAACGCGACGCCGTGTTCACGATCAGCAACACCCGTCCCATGAAGGGCGCCAGGGTCGTCTCCCTTCCGTCGAGGAACTTGAGGGGGATCTGCGCGATTTGGGGGGCGGTGTCTTGGTGCATTCCGGAATGCTAGCCCGGGCTGACCCATCCGGGGGGGGACATTTCTTGGACGGGTCTTTCGCTCGAGCGGAAAAAAGAAATAAATCCGTCCCTCCCACCCCGACAACCTTTGTCCAAGGCGTCGAGGGCGGGACCCTGCTAGGTTGTCCACCAGGAGCCGCCCATGACGAAGCCCACTGCCGTCCTCGTCCCCCTCTTATGCATATTGGTTGGAATGTTCTCCATGCAATGGGGGGCGACGGTGGCCAAAGGAATTTTCCCGGTCGCCGGCCCTGTGGGCGCCAGCACCCTGCGCCTGATCGTGGCCACGTTGGTGCTCTCCCTGGTGTGGCGGCCCTGGCGGGTGCGCGGCACCGGCGGCGTCATCCCCGTCATCATCTACGGCGTTTCCCTGGCCGGCATGAACACCCTCTTCTACTTCGCGCTTGAACGCATCCCGCTGGGCATGGCCGTGGCCATCGAGTTCAGCGGGCCTTTGGCCGTTGCCATCTGCACTTCGCGCAGGCCCACCGACTTTTTCTGGGCCGTCCTGGCCGTCGCCGGCATCGCCCTGATCTTGCCGTTCAACCGCCTGCCGGGATCCCTCGATCCGGTGGGTGTCCTCTATGCCGTGGGAGGAGCATTTTTCTGGGCCCTCTACATCCTGTATGGACGGCGCTCCGGCGGCAGCATGGAGGGCGGCGTGGCCACCACCCTGGGCATGGGGGTGGCTACCCTCGCCATTCTCCCCTTCGGCATCGCCAGCGCCGGGAACTCGCTGTGGAACCCGTCGCTTCTCCCCTTCGCCTTGGGCGTGGGGATTTTCTCCAGCGCTCTGCCGTTTTCATTGGAGATGGTGGCGCTCAAGCGCCTGCCCACTTCCACCTTCAGCATCTTCATGAGCCTTGAACCGGTGGTGGCGGCACTCTCGGGCCGCGTGCACTTAGGAGAATCCCTCAGCGGACGCCAGTGGGGGGCCATCGCCTGCTTGATCCTCGCATCGGTAGGCACTTCCTTGAGCGTGAAGCCCCCTGTCCCACTGCCCGTTCCCGCGCCGGCCGCAGAACCGGTACTGGAACCCTAAAACCGCTGACCATCGAGGCGAGGAGGGCCTGACCATGGACATGACCTGGAACGAAATCAGCAACTGGAGCCACGCCCACGGCAATAAAGAGCAGGACCCCGGCTTGATGAGCGACCTGCGGGTTCTGATGGTGGACGACGCGCCCGAGAGCCGGCGCCTGTACAAAGCGCTCCTGGGGCAGCAAGGCGCGCAGGTGGATGAGGCGGCCGACGGGCAGGAGGGCTACCGCAAAGGCAGCCACATCCCCTACGACGTAGTGCTTATGGACCTAGAAATGCCGGGATGGGATGGCTTCCGCGCCACCATGCAGTTGCGGGCCGCCGGTTTCGAGAACCCTATCATCGCCCTCTCCGCCCACGACGGACCCGACGTGCAACTGCGCTGCCTGGAAACGGGCTTTAGCGACCATCTGGCGAAGAAGCTCGCCGCCACCGCCCTCGTCGAGACGGTGGTGCACTGGGCGCACCTAGGACGAAAGCTACTCTGAGCGGGGTGCCGGATTGATCAGGATCTGGCGGATGCCCACCAGCCCGAAGGCGGTCCAATTCCCCATGAGCTTCATGTGGGTGACCACGCCGCGCTCGTTGTGGGTAAGTTGGTGCAGGCCGTCCGCGCCTTGGAGCAGCTGGAGGCGCATGAAGCGACGGGTGCCGAGAACCCCGTTATAGAGATAGTCGAGCTTGATGTTGCCGCCCTTGTAGGGGTCGAACTCGCTGACGTTCAGCCTCACGATGTCCCGCCCGCTCTGGCGGAACAGCACCGCCCCGTCCGCTTCCACCTCTTCCAGGGAGACAGTGACGTCTTCGGAGATGCCGCCGTTGGGAAGGCGGCTCACAAAGCGCATGCTGTCGATGGCGCCGTCTTCCTTCACTTCCAGGTAGAAGGTGGTGGTCTTGTCATTCACGTTGGAGGTGATGGTGACCAGCTCTCGCTCAAGCGCGGCGGCGGAGAAAGAGGAAAGGAGGAGGATGGCGGCGATAAAGTTTTTCATACTATTTTTTTGCCATGGCTGAGCGCAAGGTGAAACGACGCGCCGGGCAACCGCATGTCAAAGTTTGCATGCTTTTTCCGGGGGTTCAGGGCCAGTCTGTCCCTATCCTCCCCCACGCCCGGCCCTTTATCATGAAAGTCTAGGAGGTGCCCCATGTTGAAATCCTTCCTGCTCGCCGCCGCTCTCGTCCTGGCCACCGCTGGACTCAAGGCCCAGGCTTGCTCCTTCTCCGTGAACGATCTCGCCATGAAGAATCTTATGGCGGCTGCCGCCGCCAACGAGTTTGGCATCGGACTGGAAAAGGTCACCAAGACCACCTTCTCCGCCTACGGAAAAAGCTTCGTGGGCAGCGCCCCCCAGACCCACTGCCCACTACAGTTGGTGACCCAAGTGAGGGTGTCTTTGGCCTACAACAAGGGCCTGGTGGAGAAGTGCGAGCTGTCCGTGGACGTGGCCCGCACGGAAGAATTGGCAGAAGACCCCATGGGGCCCGTGGAAAGCTTCGCCTTCGCGTTCCCCGCCTCCAGTTGCCGCCGGGTGCGTCCCACCCTGCGGCGGATTGGCGGCGGCTAATCTACTTGCGGCGGGCGGTGCGGATAACTACGGTGTCCATGGGGACATCACTGTGGCCGGCCCGCTCGCCCGTGCGCACGGCCTTGATCCGGTTCACCACGTGCATGCCCGAGGTGACCTTGCCGAACACCGCATAGCCGTAGCCGCCGTCGGTGGTGTCACGGTGGTTGAGCCGGGAGTTGTCGGCCACGTTGATGAAGAACTGGGCGCTGGCGGAATGGGGATCCGGCGTGCGGGCCATGGCGATGGTGCCAGTATCATTGGAGAGCCCATTGGTGGCTTCGTTGCGAATGGGGGCGCGGGTTTTCTTCTCTTTCATGTCGGCGGTGAAGCCGCCCCCCTGGATCATGAAGCCGTTGATCACCCGGTGGAAGATGGTGCCGTCGTAGAATTTGTCGTCCACGTACTTGAGGAAGTTCGCCACGGTCAGGGGCGCCTTGGCCTGGTCCAGCTCGATCTCGATGGTCCCGTGTGTCGTGGTAAGAACCACCACCGGCTTGGGGGCAGGGGCCTGGGCGAAGGCGGAAACGGAAGCGAAGCAAAGGGCGAAAAACAAACGGCGCATGGTTTCTCCTTGGGTGGAGCCAAAAGCTTACCTGGCCGTGGAGGGGATGTCGACGACAGCGCGGGGCGTGAGGTGCCGGGAAGGAACGCTTGTGGAGTTTCCGCCACCAATTATGCAAAGGGGCACGACGGATGCGCCCCGAGCTTTTCTTTTATGCTGCTGGCATGGATAAGCCGGAGCACAACGCCCCGGCGTCACATGGAGGCGAACATGGCTAACCAGAACAACATGAACAACAACCAGCAAGGCAACCGCTCCGGCAGCAACACCGGCTCCAACCAGAGCGGCCAGCGTCCCAGCACTGGCACCGGTTCCAACCAGAGCTCCAACCAGAACCAGTCCGGCTCCCGTTCAGGCGGCGCCCAGCGCTCCGAACGCGAGTGACGCAGTTGCCGGCGGGTTCACCCCCGCCGGCCCCTCCTTTCCAAACCCTGACTTAAATCTGTGAATTGATCCAGTCCACGTAAGGCAGCACATTGGTGTAGATGCCTTCACGGCAGGCCCGCCCGCCCATCACGGCTCCCACCACCACCTCACGCCCGCCAATGCTCACCAGGGCCGGCCCCCCCGAATCACCGTCACAGACTTCCCCCCCACGGTTACGTGTGGTGAAGAAGCGGGCGGTGGGCGCATAAGGGGAAGTGAGCCATTGAGATTTCTGGGCCAAGTAGCCCGTGAGTGGGTTGGGACGCGTGCTCTGTGCTCCGTATCCGGAGGCGGTGTAGCGGCGCTCGCGCAGAAATGACGCCACATCGGCGTCAGTGGGAAGCTCCACCACGCGGTAAGGGGCCGGCGCGGGGGACTCCAGCCGCAAGAGTGCCAAGTCCACGTTTCCGGCGCGGTGGTTGGCCGGGCCATCGAGGGAAGTGTCGTAGCTGTCGTGGCGGATGGCCTCAATGATCTCGCGGCGGTCGTCCGCCTGGCGAAGATCGATATAGGCCGTGAAGTGCACGACCACCTCGTCGGCGTCCTGCAGGCAGTGGGCGGCGGTGAGCACCACGTCCGGACGTACCAGCACGCCGGAACAGATCTCGACGCCCCGGGGGCCCGCGGCGCGGGTCACCAGAACCGCCACGGTGTTGTACTGAGCTGGTGAATTCCGAACGACCTCGCGGGCACCCACCACGGCCTTGGCGGGGAGGTTGCCCAGAAGACCCACGAGGGCGAAGATCAGCGTATTTTTCATGGGTCCATACATACACCAGCGCCCCAAGGCCCCCGCATGAACGCGTAAACTTTACCCAGTGCGGAGCTGGCCGCACGGAGGTAGGCTGCGGACTTTGCCGGAGGGGCCCATGCGCTCGTTGCTATTCACGACTTTTCTGTTCGCGCTCGCTTTGCGGGCGATGGCCCAAGACATCGTGTGCCCCGCCACTTCGATCTTGGCAGCGAACCCGGCCAACCGCGAGGTCACCTTGACCATCGGGTTCGACGGCGGCAGGCCCAGCCGCTATTCCTTCCTACAAGAAGCCGGTCCCCTCTTTGGGACCTTCGAGGCGGCCCTCCCGCGTCCCGCGGAACTCGCGGCCTGCGACCCTTACGATGCCGGTTGCGTCCCGGGCATCCTCGGCAGCTGGGATGAGGGCGGCGTTCGCCTGGCCCAGCTGGTGGGGCTGGTGAACGACTACCAAACCAATCCGGATCTCTCTGAGCTCGTACAACCCCATATCGACATCTCTCGCATCGCCTCGGGCAAGGCCTACTTGATCGAGGATGCCTCCATCTTCGGCTATATGGGGCTCTACGAATTCCGTGACGCCCAGGATGCCGTGTTGGCGCGCTACTTTTATGCCGTGGAGCTCATGCGCTGCCGGGAACCTTGAGAGCGGCGATGAACACGGTCCACGTGGTGGGAAGCCTCAACATGGACATCGTGGCTACGGCGGAGCGCCTGCCCGTTCCCGGGGAAACTCTTTTCGCCAGCCAGGTGGCCTACTTCCCCGGCGGAAAAGGGGCCAACCAGGCCGTGGCCAGCGCCCAGATGGGCGTGCCGACGGAGCTCCTGGGAAAAATAGGGCACGACGGCTTCGGCGCGGCCCTCACGGGTTTTTTGGAGCGCTGGGGGCTGGAACGGAAGCTGGTGGTCAGTCATAAGGAACCCACCGGCACCGCCATGGTCACTGTGGGCCGCGAACGCGGTGAGAATACCATCGTGGTGGTGTCCGGCGCCAATGGCGAACTAACCGCCCATGACCTGATGGGGATGAAGGTCGCGCGCGGGGACGTGGTGGTCTCGCAGTTCGAAGTCCCCCTCCCCGCCATCGTCCGCGCCTTTGAAATCGCCCGCGCGGCCGGGGCGTTGACCGTCCTCAACCCGGCACCAGTCAGCACCGTGACCTCGACTCTACGGGGTCTGACGGACGTGATCGTGCTCAATGAGACGGAATTCGCGGTTGTCTCCGGTCGGCGGCTCGAAGTGGAAGACGAGGATAACCTTCTCGCAGGCTTGCGTTCCTTCCAGACGGGTAGCCAGGTCGTGGTGTTGACCATGGGCCGGCGCGGAGTCATCGCCTGGGATGGACGTGAGGCCCACAGGTACCATGGGCATGCGGTGGACGCCGTGGACTCTACCGGCGCGGGAGACTGCTTCGTGGGCGTCCTCGCGGCCCAACTCGCCCGCGGCGAAGTCTTGGGAGATGCCCTCGCCTTCGCCAACCACGCCGCTGCCCTCAGCGTCACCCGCCCAGGCGCCGCGCCCGCCATGCCCACCCATGCCGAAGTTCTGGGTTTCCTTTCCCGGTCGACCTCCCTAACATAAAGACATGCAGCTCCTCCTCCTCGCGCTTATGGCCCTCCCCGCCTGGGGCGCCCCTTACGCGGACTTCGTCCGCGGGCAAGAACTGCCGGCCCCAGACTCACTTCCCGTGCGGGAATGGGAGGAGCTGCGCTTGCCCCCCGATCAATGGGCCGATCCGGCGACGCGCCCGCGGCTGCGCCAACTTTTTGAACACTACGTGTATGGTTACGCCCCCGAAATCCCCGCGCTCACCGCCACCACCGTCTCTCGGCAGCGCATGCGCTTCGCCGACGGCGTGGAGGCTGACCTTTGGGACGTGGACGTGGTGCCGGCCCTTCCCAATGGGTCAGGAAAGCCATGGCGGCTCTCCCTTTTCCTGCCGGCGAAGGATGGCAAGCATCCCCTGCTCCTGACGCTCAACAAGTGCGGCAACCATACCGTGGTCGATCATGAGAAAGTGCCTGCCCGCAACCTGGGCTTTCAACTGGAGGCCTGCGCGGACGCCGAATTCTCTCCCAAGGAACACCAGCACTTCTGGAACGTGTCGTACGTCGTTTCCCGGGGCTGGGGCTTCGCCACCATCCACGAGAGTGACATCGCTCCCGACTCGCCGCCCCTCATGCGGACGCGGGCAATGGCCTCCTACGACGTCGCCCCCTACAATGGCGAACACGGCTGGGGCGCCTTGGCGGCTTGGGGCTGGGGCCTGCGTACCTTGGCCTCGCACCTGTACTCCCATCCGTCCGTCCGTCCCGACCGCGTGGTGCTCACGGGCCACTCCCGCCGGGGTAAAGCCGCCTTGCTGGCCAGCGCCTTCGACGAACGCATCGCCGGCGTCGTTCCCCATCAGAGCGGTTTCCTGGGCATGGCCCCCGCGCGACGCACACCCGCCCGCTACGAGCGCCACCTCTGGGATCGCCTCAAGGCCTGGCTCATGTCGCTTTTCCGCGAGAACATCATGCTTATGCGGCGGCAATTTCCCCACTGGCTAGCGCCGGTCACCAAGCGCTTTGAGTGGCGCGAGGGCCGACTTCCCGTGGACCAACACCTCTTGCTGGCCATGGTGGCACCCCGGCCGCTGTTGGGAACGGAAGGCCTCAGCGACTACTGGGCCAATTACGCGGGCTCCTTGGCCAATCTGCGCATGGCCATGCAGCAAAGGCAGGACATCCCCCCCGGGGCCTTTTCCCAAATCCGCGTGGACACGGGACACACCATGACCAAGGCCTACTGGCCCTTGATCCTGAATTTCTTGGACCGGCAGTTTCCCCCGCCGTCGCCCTGAGTTTTTTACACTCCAGGTTCCCGCCTCCACTGACAAGGCGTATAAGCGACGCCTAACCAGGAGCTCCTCATGAAGGCCATCGTCGCTACCCTCGCCCTCTTCGCCGCCGTCTCCACCCACGCCGCCACTTGCGTGCGCACCGACCGCAACGACGTTTCCTCCTTGCGGGGCGTGCGCGGGCTGACCATCAGCTTGAGTGCCTCAGGCGCAGCCGACATCTTCACCTTCACCAACGGCCAAGACCGCACCACTTCCGCCTGCGCCGCCCGCGAGGGTGTCAATAACGTGTTCCTGTGCCGCGGCCGCGTCGCCCGCCACACCTCCGTGGTGGTCATCGTGACTGGCGAGCAAAACACTCGGGCGTCTGATGCCACCGGAGCATTCACCGCCATAGTGACCCGCCCCGACGAGGGTGCGACTCCCGCGGTTTTCCGTTGCGGCGGCGAAGTCTGAGAGGCACTCCAGAGCTTTCAGCTCGGGCTTAATCCGCTTTTCAAAGCGTTCCTGCTTGGACAGCATGAATCAACTGTTTGATCCATGTTGTCTAAGGAAGGAGCTCGCATGAAAACCGTTATCGCCCTCGCCCTCGTGGCCGCTACTGGCCTGGCCCACGCCGCCACCACAGGCACCCTGCTGCTCAAGGGTGTTGTGACCAGCGCCGTGAGCATCGCCGTGACCCCCGAAACCATCGCTTCCACCCTGCCCCTGGACACCACCCAGAACCGCACCAAGGTGGGCACCGTGCGCGAGGAGTCCAACTCCGGCCGCGGCTACCGTGTCACCATCAACTCCGCCAACCGCGGCCGCCTCACCAACGCCAGCCGTGACGACGCCGCCCTGGTTTACCGCCTGAGCTACAACAACCAAAACGTGAACCTGAGCTCCGGCCAGACCTTCACCTACAACGAGCCCCGGGTGGCCACCGACCGCGACCTGCGCATCAGCTACACCGGCGACGCCCGCTTGCCCGACGGCACCTACAGCGACACCCTGACCTTCACCATCGCCACCAACTGATTTGATCGCCGGGGGAGGAGTCCTTCCTCCCCCATTCTCACTCCCCGTCTAAGCTTTGTTCCCGTTGAGGCCTCGACAAAGGCCGGCGCGCTCTCGTCCCCGTCCCATCCCCGCGCCACAATGGCGGAAGACAGGAGGTGCTCCATGGAACGCGCATGCAACGTGCTCGGCATTTCAGGCAGCCTACGGCGGGGCTCATTCAACACGTCGTTGCTCAAGGCCGCCCAAGACCTGTGCCCCGAGGGCATGGCGATCACGTTTTTCACCAGGCTGGCGGAAATTCCGCCCTACAACGAGGACCTGCGGGAGCAAGGTTTTCCCGAGGCCGTGGAGGAGCTGAGGGATCGCATCAGGGAGGCGGACGCGCTCCTTTTGGTCACACCGGAATACAACTACTCGGTGCCGGGTGTGCTCAAGAACGCCATCGACTGGGCCTCACGCCCCCCGGAGCAACCTTTCGAGGGCAAACCCATCGCCATCATGGGCGCGAGCCCCGGGGCCCTGGGGACGGCCAGGGCCCAATACCACCTGCGCCAGTGCTTCGTGTTCCTCAACGGCTTCGTCATGAACCGCCCCGAAATCATGGTGGGAAAGGCCTCGGAAAAATTCAATGCCGACGGAGAGCTGCACGACCCACAAACTCGCGAACTTCTGGTGTCGTTCCTGGAAGGCCTGCGCGCCCATGCCAAGAAATTCGCCGCCCATGTCAGCGGAGAAGCGGGCCTGCACGCCGCCCATGTGGCGCGAGTGGGGTCAGATGGCCCGCAACCTTCCGTGGGCCACTCCTAGGCAGGGACTCACTCCACGCAGGCGGTGGATTCACGAATGCCGGGGACGGCCAAGTGGATCACGTCGATGCGCTCGGTGGTGGGAGGGTGCTCGCCGGAGGTGGCATCCCCGGATGAGGGAGGCAGCAGCTGGCAAAACATAGTGGCGGTGGCCTCATACATCTGCCGCAAGGCCTCCCGCTCGCCGCCCAGGAACTCCGCCGCCCACACATAGCCGAGATGGTCACCGAGGGACTCCTCCGTCTGGGCGCGGCCGCACTCCGGGACGTGGCGATTCCCCCCCGCGTAAGGGTTGGCCAGGAGCTGGACCACGTTGTCGAACGCCGCACGCCTGACCACTTGCTGCCGGTTCAACTCACGCTGAGCGGGTGAACACACCCGGTCGTAACACTGGGCAAGTTGGGCGCGGAGGGGAGCACAGCTGACTTCACAAGCGGGGCGGTCTGGGTGATCCAAGCACGCCTTCATGCAGGATCCGATGGCCTGCACCTGGTTGATGCAAAGGCCATCATTGCAGTTTCGCACGTGGGGAGCATCTCTTTCCATTTCTGCCCGCAGGCGTTCGCGCACAGGCGCCAGGCAGGCGCGGTCGGCGCCTTGGTAGGCAGCCGGCAGCTGGGCCACCTCCTCGGTGAAGGGATAGCTGGGGCGATAGATGGAGCGCACGGCCACGCCTTCGACGATGGTTGGTTGCAGTTCGCGTTCGATGGCAAAGAGCATGTAAGGCCCGAAGGAGTGGGTGATCTCGTGGCCAAGCACGACGCGGATGGCATTGTCGTAGGAGGCGGGTAAGAGAGAAAGGAAGCCGAACTCGAGGACGTTCTCCCTGGTGAAGTAGCGCGTGGCCTCGGCGCGGGATCCTGTGCGCAGCACTTCCTCGGTTTGGTATAGTTGCGCGGTCATCTCCCCCAGGCGGCGTTGGGCCAGACCCAACAACGCCAAGCGCTCCGCTTTCATGGCGGGATCCAAGTCCTCCTGGGCGGTTCGTGCGGCCTTCCGGTCCAAGAACCGACGCGCGCTCTCCCGAGTCTCTTCGAAGAGCTGGCGCAGTTCAGCCTCGCGCACGGAAGGGAAGACGGCTTTCCAGACATCCTCACGGCGCCGAGAAGCGCAAGCCTCAGATTCGAGATCGGCGCAGACGCCCGCTGGAGGCTCTCGGTCAAATCGCTCGCCTTCGGCACGCAGGCGCGCTCCAACTCCGGACAAATGCTGTTGAAGCGCTGCCAGGTTGGGATTGGACTGAGCGTCGCAGAGGACTTGGTGGGGGGAGTGGCAGGAAAAACGGCCTTCCAAGGAGACCCACCCCTCGGCGTGGGCCAAGGCCGAGAAAACGAGGAAAACCAGCCAAAGCGCCTTCATGGCCCCCTCTATAGCAAAGCCCCGCTCTCCGCCATAGTGAGGTGGTAAATCCTTCTCGATGGGGCCTGGAGCGGGTTAAGCTTTCCCGCATACTTGGAGGTTTCCATGAAGAAGATCGGCGTTCTCCTCTCTGGCTGCGGCTTCCTGGACGGGGCCGAGATCCGCGAATCGGTCTTGACCCTGCTGGCCCTGGACAAGCTGCGCGAACGGCATCCCCACGAAGTGGTCATGTTCGCTCCCAACATCCCCCAGCACCACGTGGTGGACCACCTGGTGAAAACTCCCGTGGACGGCCAGCGAAACGTGCTGGCGGAGTCCGCGCGAATCGCCCGCGGCAACATCCTTGACCTGGCCAAAGTCAACCCCTCGGAGCTGGCGGGTTTGATCATGCCCGGCGGCTACGGTGTTGCTAAAAACCTCTGCTCCTTCGCCTTCAAGGGGGCTGCTGGGGAAGTGAATCCCGCGGTGCGATCGCTCGTGGAAGGCCTCCATGCCTCCAGGCGTCCCATCGGCGCCGTTTGCATCGCCCCGGCCCTGGTGGCGTTGGTGCTGGGCCGCCACGGCGTGGAAGTCACCATCGGCAATGACCGGGAAACGGCCGCGGAGATCGCCAAGACCGGCGCGCGCCATCAGGAGTGTGAGGTTCACGACATCTGCGTGGACGCCACCCACAAGGTGGTGTCCACGCCGGCCTACATGTTCGACGGGGCGCCCATGCACAGAATCGGCGAGGGCATCGAGAAGTGCGTGGCCCAGGTGCTGGCCTGGGCGTGAGCCCGGGTCATTCCGCGTTCTCCAGCATCACCGCGAGCTCCTCCCCCTCTTCCAGCTCGGTGTCCTCTACCAGGGATTCCCATTCCAATTCCTGCGCCAACTGGATGCGCTCCAGTTGGCGACGTTCACGCCCCTGCCACAGAACGAGCACCAGGCATGCCGCCGCCAAGGCGCCACCAGCGCTCCAGGCCCATGAAGGTGCGGTCTGCCGGAAAGGCAAGAGAAGCGCAGGGGCCTCCCCGCTGGCCGCGGGCCGATTCTCGCGCAAAAGGGTTTCCAGCTTGTCCGTCATACGTCACATCCCAGTGAAAGCAGCTCCTCGCGCAGCCGCGTCTTGGCAGCATGCAGACGGGACTTGACCGTGCCCACCGGCACGCCCAAAACCGCCGCCATTTCCTTCATCTCCATCTCTTCCCAAAATCCCAGCACCACCACCTCTCGGTGCTCCTGCGACAGGCGAAGCAACGCCTGCTGCACGCGCGGATCCGCGGGGCGCCCTGATTCCGTGACGGGAACCGCCAGGTCGGCGGGTGCCCCGCGGGAGGCCGGAGAACGCCACCAATCCCGCGCCACGTTCACCGCCACCGCGTGCAACCAGGTGCGCAGCCGGGAGCGGAAGGCGAAGGCAGGAAGTCCCTGCCAGGCCTTCAAGAACGCTTCCTGGGACAGTTCCTCGGCGATGGCAGAGTTCCCGGTCATCCCGTAAAGGAGCCTCCACACCCTGCCACGCTCATCGGTGTACAGGGCACGGAAGCGTTCCTCTTGGTCGGGCCACAGAGCCATCAGCGCCCCTTGCGGCCGCGGCGCTTTTCCCCGCGCTCTTCACGTCCCTGGCGGAATTTCGCCCGTTGCTCTGGGGTGAGGTTTTCGCGCATCTCCAGCATCATGCTGAAGCGCTCGCGACGGTAAGCTGTGCGCGCCTGTTGGGCGGCGTCGAATTTCTGGAGAAGCGCGTCCTTGCCCTGGTTCCCATCCGCCATGGCCTCTTTCAGCGCTTCCTTGGCGGCTTTCGAGGCCTCGCGTTTGTCCCGAAGCGACGCCTTGTATTTGCCTCGGATGTCTTGGGCCCGTTTGACCTGGGCGTCGGTCAGTCCCAGCTCAGTGGACATCTTTTTCCATCGCTCGCCCTTGTCACCTTTGTGGTGATCCGCCTGGGCCGCGCCCGCCAAGGTCATCGCCACGAGCACTCCCAATCCCCATCTCAGCATGATCCTCTCCTTGCTCACGACGCCAAATTGCGTCGGGGTTGCCCATTAGACGAGAGGAGGGTCAAAAAGGTTCACTCCTCCACGATTCTGGCTGGTTAGAAGCCAGAGAATAGCATAAAACAAGGGGATCACATATACGCGAGGTCGCTATCATGCTTTGGCTGCTGCTTGGATTCATGCCCGCATTCGCCCAGGAACTCCTTCCCGAACCCGTTACCCTGACCTTCAAGGAGGGCCTGGTTTTCCAACGGGGCGAAGACTTCCTTATGCGACTGCGCTTCCGCGTCCAAAACCGCTTGACCCTCGCCACGGAAGAAGCAGAGGACCTGGACTTGGAGAGCACCGAATTCACAGTGCGCCGGATGCGCCTGCGTTTTGACGGACACGCCCTTGATCCAAGGTTGCTCTACCGCGTGCAGTTCTCCTTCACGCGCGGCGATCAAGACTGGGATAACGCCCAGGTTCCCAACATCCTCCGGGACACCATCGTTGGCTGGCGCTGGCATCCAGACCATACGGTGTGGGTGGGGATGAGCAAACTTCCGGGCAACCGGCAAAGGGTCATCTCCTCCAGCGCCCAGCAGTTCGTCGATCGCTCCCTCCTGAACGCCACCTTCAACGTCGACCGGGATCCCGGCGTCCAACACATTTCTCGATTTGGTTCGGATCGCCCACTTTGGCTCAAGCTGGCCTTGAGCAACGGTGAGGGACGCAACCAACCCAATGACAACGGATCACTGGCCAGCACGGCCCGCCTGGAGTGGATGCCCCTGGGGGCCTTCCACGACGACGGCGATAACTTCGAGGCCGACCTCTTCCGCGAACCCGAACCGCGCCTCGCCCTGGGAATCACCAACTCCGCCAACCAGAAAACCGGCCGCACCGGCGGCCAGATCGGCAAGGCGCTGCCCGACGGCGAGTTCCGCTCCATGGAGACCCGACTGATCGACCTGGTCTATAAGCACCGGGGCTTCTCTTTCAGTAGCGAGTACGCCAAGCGCACCTCCGGCTCACCGGTGGTCACCAACGATCTCTTCGTCCATGAGGGTGAGGGCATCAACGTTCAAAGCGGGTATCTGCTGGAATCCAACTGGGAGCCAAGCCTGCGCCATACCCGCATCTGGACCGCCCCGGAAATCCGCGAACTCGCCCAGGACCAACGGCAGTACACCGTGGGGCTCTCACGCTACATCCGCCAACACGTGGTGAAAGCACAAGCTGACCTGACATACCAGGAGCTGCTGGCGCAGCATGCCCTGCCCTACCAGTCCAACTGGGTATTGCGGCTGCAACTAGAGGTCGGCATTTAGGCTGGCGTTGTCCACCACGAAGCGGTAGCGCACGTCGCCTTTGACCATGCGGTCGTAGGCCTCGTTGATGCGCTGGATGGGGATCACTTCCACGTCGGAGGTGATCCCGTGCTTGCCGCAGAAATCCAGCATTTCCTGGGTCTCCCGGATGCCGCCGATGAGGGAGCCAGCCAGGCGCTTGCGCCCGCGGATCAAGGGGCCCGCGTTCACCACTGGGGATTCAGGGGGCACACCCAGGAGGACCATGGTGCCGTCGCGCTTGAGCAGGTTCAGGTATTGGTTCCAGTCCAACGGGACTGAGACGGTGTTAATGATGAGGTCGAACTGCCCCGCCAGGCGTTCAAACACACTTCCGTCGGCGGTGGCATAGAAGTATTTGGCACCCAAGCGTGCGGCGTCGGCCTTCTTCCGGTCGGTTTGGCTCAAGACCGTGACTTCCGCGCCCAAGGCATGGGCGATCTTCACCGCCATGTGGCCAAGGCCGCCGAGGCCCACCACCGCGAGTTTTGTTCCTTTGCCGACTTTCCAGTGCATCAACGGCGAGTAGGTGGTGATGCCCGCGCACAGGAGCGGGGCGGCGCCGGCCAAATCCAAGTTCGGGGGGATGCGTAGGACGTAGTTTTCGTCCACGGTGATGCGCGAGGAATAGCCGCCGTAGGTGGGAGTCCCATCCCGCTCGGTGTTGTTATAGCTCCATATGATCCCTTGGGTTTCGCAATACTGCTCAAGTCCTTCCTTGCAGGCGCCGCAGGTGCGGCAGGAATCCACAAAGCATCCCACTCCCACCAAATCACCGGTCTTGAAACGCGTGACGGAACTCCCCACCCGCGTAACCACGCCCACCATCTCGTGGCCGGGGACGACCGGATAGGTGGTGCCCTCCCACTCCCCACGAGCGGTGTGCACGTCGGAGTGGCAGACGCCGCAGTAACGAATCTCGATGGCCACGTCGTGGGCCCCTGTCTCGCGTCGGCGGATGGTGAAGGGGCCCAGGGGGGCGGTGGGAGAAAAGGCGGCGAAGGCGCGGGTCTCGGTTGACATGGTGGACTCCTGGTTGGGCGCAGCTTACCATGAACGGATGCGCTTGAACCCCGTGTCCATGGGCCTCATCGCCATTTTGTTGTGGTCGAGTCTGGCCGTGCTCTCTTTCCGCCTCGCTCATGTGCCGCCCCTGTGGCTCACAGGCGTCTTGCTGCTCATAGGGGGCCTGTGCGGCCTGCCCCGATTCCGTGAATGGCGCATCCCGTTGTCCACCCTCATGCTGGGGGTCTACGGTCTCTTCGGCTTCCACTTTTGTTTCTTTCTCGCTTTCCGACACGCCCAGGCCGTGGAGGCCAACCTCTTGATCGAACTCTGGCCCCTCATGATCGTGCTGGGCACGCCGTTGGTTTTTCCGGATAAGCGCCTCAACATCCACCACGGAGTGGCCGGCTTCATGGGATTCGCTGGAACCGTGCTGGTCGTGACCAAGGGCGAACTCCGCCTCCCGGAGGAGTTCTCCGTCGGGCACCTCTATGCGCTGGGCGCGGCCTTCATCTGGACCAGCTATTCGTTGTGGACCAAAAAAGTGGCCCCCTTCCCCACCAGCGCCGTGGGGCTGTTCTGCATGGTCTCGGGCGTGGTGTCCCTGGCCTGCCACGCCTGGCTGGAACCCGGCTACTCCCCCGTATCCGGAGATATGCCATTACTGTTGGTGCTCGGGCTCGGGCCCATGGGGATCGCTTTCTTCCTTTGGGACGCGGCCCTAAAACGAGGTGATCCCCGGGTGCTAGGTGCTTTGGCCTACCTCATCCCCTTGCTTTCCACTCTCTTCCTGATTTTGGCCGGCAACGGCGGATTCACTCCCCTGCTCGCCGCCGCCATGGTGCTGATCATCGGGGGTGCGGTCTGGGGTTCCGCCAAGGGCTGAGTTCCCGCCCCTTCACCACATCATTTTATGGCGCTTGCCGTGCTTCTCCATGCATGAAGCGGCTTTTTCCCGTTGCTCGGTAGAAAGGGAGTCGTGGAAGACTGCCAGCTTGGGGTAGACCTCGCGGTAGAAAGCTTCTTTTTTCCTCGCCATCATCGCCTCTTTCTTGGCCATCAGCGACTTCATTCGTGCCATATCCATTTTCGGGGCGCGGATCATGTCCTGGAACTCCTCGCGCATGGCCTTCTTGTCGGCCTTGCTCCCTCCCATCACCCTGTGCATGGCCTGGGTCACCTCTCGGAGTTTGGCCTCCTGGGAGGCGTCCAAGTCGAGCTCGTCGGAGATTCTCGATTCCACGTGCGCGAGCTTGCGCTCAGGGGAGCGGTGATGGTGCCCGCAGGCCGTGAGAGTGGTAGTGATAAGCGTGGCCATCAAGAATTTCATCCGCATGGGTTCCTCCTGGGTTCAAACTTTTCCACCAGAGCTTATGCTGTTCCCCTGGCCCCATCCTTCCCCACCAGTGCAACAGGGTCCGATTCCGGTTGGACATAGGCGGGGCGGCCCACGTGTTCCAGTGCGTTCAGTGCACTGTTGGGGGAAAATAGGAATCGGAGGTGCGCGCATGAAAGCGTTTTGGTTGAATTTGCTGCTGGTCCTTCCCGCCGCCGCCACCGTGGGACTTCCCGACAAGAACAAACACACGGCCCCCGTGGAGGGCGACTCCGGCACCTCCAGCAGTGCCGGATATCACAATCCACAGGAAGAGCAAGCGCCCGACATCGATTTCGACACGACGGGCGTGGTGCCCGCGGAGGAAGAGACGCGCAAGAAGGCGAAGCGCGGACGCGACCGCTAGTGGCGGGTGAAGGGTACTTCCAAGGCCGCCAAGGAATACCAACCACGCCGGTCGTACCACTGCCGTCCCAGGCTCAGCCCTGCCTCCTCGGCCAGCGACTGGATGCGGGCCTGGTCGAATTTGTGGGAGAACTCGGTGCGGATCAGATCACCTGCCCTGAAATGGAATTTCTGCCCGCCCACCATCACGCTCTGGCGCCGCTTGGAGCGCAAGTGGCTCACCATGGATTTGCGGCGGGGATCCCACCGTTCCACGTGCTCGAACCCGTCCAGATCAAAATCGGCCTCGGCTTCACGGTTAAGCCGCCGGAGCAGGTTCAAATTGAACGCGCGGGTGAGCCCGCTACCGTCATTGTAGGCCCGCTCCATCACCCGCGGATCCTTAACCAGGTCGAATCCCACGAGCCACAGATCACCTGGGTTGAGCCGGCGGCTGAGACCCTTGAGAAAAGCTGCCGCTTCCCCAGGAAGCATGTTTCCGATGCTCGAACCCAAAAACAGCACCACGTTCTGGCGCCCGTCCCTCGGCAGGTGGTCCAGTCCGCGCTCGAAGTCGGTAACGCGGCAATGGGCCTCCAAGCGCGGCCATCGGGCGTTAATGCGGTGGAAGAGCCGCGAAAGGGCACCCGCGGAGATGTCGAAGGCGTGGTAGGCAAGCGCCCGCTTCAGGGGCATGATCCCCTCGAGCAGGTCGACCGTCTTGCTGCCATCCCCGGCACCAAGTTCGATGAGGTTTACCTCGTCAAGGGTCAGCCGCCCGATCTCAGGGGCCCGCTGGCGCAGAATTTCCCGTTCCGCTCCCGTCAGATAGTATTCCTCCAGGTGGGTGATGTCTTCGAAGATCCGGGAGCCCTCGTCGTCGTAGAAGTACTTCGAAGGGATGTGCCGGGTTCTTCCCCCCAACCCCTTGAGCACGTCCCGTACCAGTTCATGGTTCATGTGGCCTCCCCCGCCAGGCGCACGCCGGTGAAGGGCCAGCGCTTGTCCGGATAAAAATAATTGCGGTAGGTGGTGCGGTAGTGCCCCGCCGGCGTGGCGAAGGAGCCACCCCTCAACACCTTCTGGTTCGCCATGAACTTGGCGTTGTACTCACCCAATGGCCCTTTCCCCCGCACGTGTCCCGGGTAAGGGGCATAGTCACTGGAAGTCCACTGCCAGAGCGGACCGCAGGTGGCGTCGCCGGCGACGTGGGCGGCGTGTTCCCACTCGAACTCGGTGGGAAGGCGTTTACCGCGGAAGCGCGCGTAGGCGGCGGCTTCATAGTAGCTCAGGTGGGCGACGGGGGCATGCGGGTCGAGCGGCACCTCCCCGTGAAGGGTGTACTCTGTCCACCCGCCGGCGCCTTTACTCCAATAGAGCGGATGCTCCAGCCTTTCCCTGCGCACGAAGGCCCATCCGTCGGAGAGCCAGTATTCGGGCTCGCGGTAGCCGCCGGCCTCCACGAACTCGCGGTACTCGCCGTTGGTTTCCAGCCTGGTCTTGAGCATGTAGGGTGCCAGGTACACCCGATGCCGGGGTGATTCGTTGTCATAGGCGAAAGCGGAGGTGCCGTGGCCCACCTCCACCAAGCCGCCTTCGAAGCGCCTCTCATCTCCCGGCGCCGGGGCGGGGGTGGCGGGAGTGCCCGCCAAGTAGCGCAGCCCCTGGCGTTGGCGGAAAAAATTCAGCTTGATGTCCATGAGCAGGAGTTCCTGGTGCTGCTGTTCGTGGTGCAGGCCCAGCTCCACCATGGCCAATTCGGACGGCGTCGGTTGTTCGCGGAAGAATACCTCCATGCCCCGGTCCACGTGGTGGCGCCAAGCACGGACGCGGTCCACCGTGGGCCGCGAGAGTTTGCCCCGTTCGCCTTGTGGCCAAAACGCGCCGAGGCTCTCGTAGTAGGAATTGAACAGGCGCTCAAAAACCTCGTCGAAAGGTGCAACCCCCCGGGGGACCAGCACCAACTTCTCGAAGAACCACGTGGTATGGCCCAAGTGCCATTTAGGTGGCGACACGTCTGGGTCTACCTGGACGACCATGTCCTCGGTCTCGAGACCCGCCACCAGAGCTTCCGTGTGGGCCCGCACTTTTCGATAGTGTTGGGACAGTTCCATCTCCTTTAGGAAATACCGGTGTCACACTGTTGCCAATAAACGGCCGTGGGGCGCAAGGGTTGTCGAAGTTCGGGAAGAGTCCGCAGCGCTATGATCACTGGAAGGAGGGCCTTTTTATGTCAGAAGCCAGCCTATTTGAGACGGTCATCACCATCTTAGGGCTTTCTCTGTGGGTGCTCTTTCCCGCCGGTCTCTTCCTTTCCGTCGCTCATGTGGACAAGAATACCTCCCAGGTCATCAGCCTTCAGAACTTGCGTCACAACGCTCCCTTGACCCGGGCCCAACAGCGGGCTGTGCGCAGGGCCCAGCGGCCTCCGCTCACACTGGGACAAGTGCTGCTGTACTTGAAGTGGCGCCTCTCCAATCGGTTCCGACACCATCATTGAAGGGAGGCCCTATGGGAAAATGGTTGGCCTTGGCGGTGCTGCTCGGATGCGACGGGGAGAAGAAAACCCCCACGCCCCCCGAGCCTGAAGTCCGCGAGGCGAGGGAAGTGCCGACAGCGCTTGAGTGACGCGTAGCTCCCGCGCTACCGTGGTGGGATGAACAAAACCTCCACGTCCTCTATTTGGTCCGTTATCGGAGCTTCCAGCGCCGGCACCCTCATCGAGTGGTACGACTTCTACATCTTCGGAAGCCTCGCCACCATCATCTCCACCCATTTCTTCCCGCAGGGTAACGAGACAGTGGCGCTGCTCTCCACCCTGGCAACTTTCGCCACCGGCTTCATCGTGCGGCCCTTCGGCGCCTTGGTCTTCGGCCGCATGGGTGACATGGTGGGGCGCAAGCACGCCTTCATGGTGACGCTGCTGCTAATGGGGGCGAGCACCATGGCCATCGGACTTCTGCCTTCGTATGAGACCATCGGGATTTTAGCGCCCATCGGACTGCTCTTGCTCCGCCTCATCCAGGGCCTCGCCCTGGGGGGTGAGTATGGCGGAGCCGCCACCTACGTGGCCGAGCACGCCCCTCCCGAGCGTCGCGGATTTTACACCAGCTTCATCCAGACCACCGCCACTCTCGGCCTTTTCGTTTCCTTGGGCGTGATCCTCGGCACGCGTCTCACCTTGGGCGAGGAAACATTCGCGGCGTGGGGCTGGCGCCTCCCCTTCTTGCTCTCGGTTTTCCTGGTATTTTTCTCCTGGTACATCCGCCGGAGCATGTCCGAGTCGCCGCTGTTCGTGAAGGCCAAGGCCAGCGGGAAAATCAGCGCAAATCCCCTCAAGGAAAGCTTTCTGAACCCGGAGAATCGCCGCATGGTGGTGCTCGCACTCTTCGGGGCCACCGCCGGCCAAGGGGTGGTGTGGTACACGGGTCAGTTCTACGCGCTTTACTACCTGCAGACGGTGATGAAGCTGGATTTCGTGCTCGCCAATAAGATCATCGCGGTGGCGCTCATCGTGGGCACGCCGTTCTTCATCGTGTTCGGGGCCCTGAGCGACCGGTTAGGACGCAAGAAAATCATGCTCGCGGGGATGCTCATCGCGGCTCTGAGCTATATTCCCATTTACAAGGCCATGGTGGCCAATGCCGACAGTCCCACCATGCTCACGTTCCTCGTTTTCATCCAAGTCTTGTTCGTGACCATGGTTTACGGCCCCATCGCGGCCTTCCTGGTAGAACTTTTCCCCACCCACATCCGCTATACCTCCATGTCCCTGCCCTATCACGTGGGCAATGGAGTCTTCGGGGGGCTGGTGCCCTTCATCGGCACGGCGGTGGTCGCCCAGACGGGCAACATCTACGCCGGTCTCTACTATCCCATCGGAGTTGCGCTGCTAACCGTGGTCATCGGCGGACTATGGATCAAGGAAGACCGCTCGCACCGGGTGTGGGCGGCTTGAAAGAAAGGGGGCCGCTTTTGGCGGCCCCCTTGAGAGTTCAGTGCTTGGACGCTGTCTTGCCGGCGGTGCCGGCGGCCGACTGTGAGTTCCCAGCCAGGCTCAGGTTGGCGGTAGAAGAGCGGGAAGAAACGGTGAGCTCGTTTCTCACGTCTTTCACACCTGAGCAGGCCTCCACGCATTCCTCGGCCCGGCGCTTGGTGCGGCGGTCCTCCACGGTGCCCTTGAGGGTCACGGTTTGCCCCTTCACCTCGACCTCGATCTCGCTGGCGTCGACCCGGGGGTCACGCTCCAGGGCCTCGCACACCTCTTCCTTGATGCGCTCGTCGGAGCGGGCCCACCCCTTGGGGCCTTTGCCTTGGAAGCCGGTGGACTCGGGGCCGGAGAGGCCTTGGTTGAAGCCGCGGCCCTCGCCTTGGCCCCACACGTAGTCGTGGCTGCCCATGCCGGAGTTGCGGCCGTAGCCAGCGCCGGCTCCCATGTTGCCCCAGTTCCCGCTCATGCCCCGGTCAAAGCGTTCGCGGCCGTCCCGGGCGGAGCTGTAGTCGCGGTTGAGGGCGTAGTCGTGGTCCATGCCCAGGCTGCCCTCGCCGATGCCTTGGCCTTGGCCCATGCCGTAATCCCTGCCCATGCCCGAGTCGCGGCCCATCCCATAGTCACGGCCGAAAGAGCCGCCGGAAGAGCCGGTGCTGTAGGATGAGGTGCGGCCCCGCCCGTAGTTGGAAGCCTCGGTGGCGTGGCCCCGGTCGCCGGAGTAGGCACGGTTCATGCCGTAATCACGCTCGGAGCGCCAGTCGCGCCGGAAGCCTGAGTCGCGGTCCATGTCGTTCTCGTGGGAGTAGGCGCGGTTCATGCCGTAGTCGCGCTCGGAGCGCCAGTCGCGGTCACGGCCGCTTAGGTCATGCCCGGGGCCGGAGTCGCGTCCAATGTAATCGCTGTCAGGGTAGTAGGAAGACGAGCCGGAGCGGGAGAAGTCCCGGTCGCGGCGGGAGCGCTCGAAGGTGGAGTCGAAGTCCCGGTCGGAGCGGTAGGGCCGGTCCATGTCGCCGTAGCGGCTGGCGGTGGAGTATTCGCTGGAATAGCGCTCACGCCCGCCGCGGAAGCCGCGGTCGCGATCGCGGTCCCGGTCGAAAGAGGAAGAACGCTCGTTACGGTCGTAGTCATAAGCCATGATGGCCTCCTTTGATGATCCTTTTATAAGGGCCGCGCAAGCCGAGGGGAAAAGGCATCGGCCAGGCAAGGCTGAAAGCCGTCTTAGGCCAAGATTTATCCGGCCTTGGCACCAGGTTCCGTTGAGCATGCAATTTTCACCCCACCACCTGGACAGGGCCTGGACACTCCTCTATGGGGAATGGATGAAGGTCATTTTCCTCATCAGTCTGACCCTTGCGACCAGCCTCGCCTGGGCGGCGGGCAACTGCTTCGTGGGCGGCACCAAAGTCCTGCCGGGCACTACCGCCTACCGCAACACCGAGGAGCTCACGGAGTTTCTCGACGCCGCCGGACAACCCGGCTGGGCCATCTTCATCAAGGCCAAGCTCGAGCGCGGCGGCTTCTACCACCACGATACCCTGGACCACTGGCTCCACGGCAATGTCCTCGGCTGCACCCACCCGCTCTTCGGCGACATCAGCCTGCGCGATGACGTCATGCAGGCCCACGTGCCCACCTCCATCAATAACCCCCTCTCTCCCAATGAACTCCGCCATGCGGTGGACTTCTTGATCGTGACCTTGCACGAAGCGATCCACGTCATGGACTTCAACGCCGGCGGGCTCTCCTCCGAGCGACCCACCTACGAGCGCTCCTGGCAGTTCATGCTGGACATCCTGAAGGAACACTTGGTGCCCCGGGCCCAGGCGGGAGGCGCCGATGAGGGGAAATACCGCCGCGCCATCGACACCTTCACCGCGGCCCTCCAGTTGGAGCTCATGACCTACGACTACGACGAGTACGGCGAATCACGGGCGTTCACCGCTCCCCTCCCCCATGGCGGTTGCGTGCGCGAACTCACCCGCAAGGAACTCGCCGATTATCTCCTGGACCTGGGCGGCTTCATCCGCCGTGAAGAACTCTCCGTCGCCGACGCCCTCAAGGCCTTCGACACCAAGGCCCGCTATCGCTTTCCCGTGGCCGGCAACCCCTTGTGCCTGCGCCGGGAGGCATTGCTGATTCCCCCGCCCGCCGCGGACACCACCGTGGGTTACGCGGGAGCGCGCATGCGCCAACGGGTCTATGAGTTGGCGGTGACCCAAGGGGAAACCATCGTGCTGACCAAGTCCAGCGCCAACCTCGCTGGCTTTAACGCCGCCGTGGTGGTGCCGGATGCCTCCCGCCCCGGCCATTTGCGGGTGATCGCCGAGACCTACGCCTCCCACCCCACTGGCTCTGGCCGCAGCCCTGTGAGCGAACCCTTCGCCAAGCTCATCGTGCACGAGACCGCCGAAGGGGTCTTCCCCGCAGACGCGGTAGTGCGGGTGGAGCGGGTATGGGACGAGGACGGCGTGCGCCGGCGCGGCCCCGTGCCTTTCCGTGAGATCACCGTGCGCGAGATCGAGCGGGACCTGGGTTTCTACGCGGTCCATACCTACGATGCCCGCCTGACCTTGGATGACTCCAGCCACCACAGCTTTGAGCGCCACGAGGACCGGGTCACCGGCGTGTACTACGCGGTCAAGGCCGGGCACCGCCTGCGCCTCTCCGCTCCCCGGTTCACCGGCCGCTCCGTGCGCACCTATCGCATCACCCGCCCCGCTGATCCTGGCCAAACCTTGTCCCTGCGGCCCGTCTCTTTCATGCAGATGGACGAGGACCGGGACGAGATTCTCTTCGACGAGGACGGCGAGTATGTGACGCTGGCCGTGCGCGACGATAGGTACACCGAGCGGGTGGACTTTGACCTGCGCCTCGAGTTCTCTCGCCATGGCGGCCACCCGGTGGCCACGCGGATGATCGATCCGCGCTCGCTCTACCAGGACGACTACCGCGCCATGGGCTCCCACCGCCCGGTGCTCACTTGGGTGGAGTTGAAGTTCCGCCACGGCGTCTCGCCCGTGGGCTTCGAGTTTCAAAGTTCCCTGGACGACGACCAGCACCCCTTCAAGTCCCTGCAGGTGGCGAAGCTCACTCTCAAGGCCCAGGACGCCGTGCGGGTGCAGGACATGCCCACCCACTACACCGCTTCCCTGGTGGGATGGAACCCGTCGAAAAGTAAATTTGAAGTCGAGGTGGAGGACATGGGCCGGAGAGGACTCCACACCGTGCGCACGGATGGGGACCGCTACCTGGTGTTCACCCACCACAAGTTCGCTGCCCCCGAGACGGTCAGCTCGGCCCGGGTTGAGTTGGTGCGCCGGACGGTGCGCGGTCCGCAATTGGACATGGTGAAGCCTCTGTCCCCCGAAGAAGTGCGGGCGGAACTGGGCCTTTCCCGCGCGACCACGTTCCGCCCTGAACAGGCTTACCTCACCGGCGCTCACCCCCGGGGCTTCACCTGGGGCGACTCGCTCTTCCAGATGTATAGCTTCACTCTGGACCGCAAGGCGCGCCTGCGTTTGATTTCCGCCCAGGAGGGCATCGAGAGAACTTACTGGCTCATGAAGGTCGACCCCGCCCGCCGCGCCCGTGGCGTCCCTTACCTGGTGGACTTCCGCAGTCTGCGCCGCAACACCGACTTCGAGGTGGAGACGGAACCGGCGGAGTTCGTGCTGGTGGTGGAGAGCGACTACGGTCAGCCGCCAGGGGCGGTGCCTTTCGAGCTGTGGGTCTCCGCCCACCGCCTGGACCAGGGCAGGGTCAACCTGCGCAGGCTCAACACGGCCGAGATGACGGATCCTCTGCGCCGGCGCGCCCAGTGAAGGCCGCTTCTTTTTCCGACACGCCCACCAAGCGGGCCCGCTCGGCGCGCTTGGGGCTGCGCTCGATGCCGATGGCGGAAAGCCCGGCGTGGTTGGCCGCCGCCAGCATGGCACCTTCCCCGCAGAAAGGCTGAACTACAGTGTGGGAAGATGTCTGTGCGGAGATGAACTTCGCCACCATCCGGCACGCCTCGAAGCCCATGCCCCGCTCCCAGGTCTTCTCGCCCACGAAGGGCATCACGTCAGTGCTGGACTGCGCGAGGTCCGGTCGCACGCCCCGGGAGAAGCAGAGGATATGCGAGTAGCCCGGCCTTCCCGGTGTCACCGTCCCCGCCTCGTGCCGGCAAGCAACCTTATGCCACAGCATCGGCATATGCGCAGCTTCTGCGGCTTTCTGAATGAGATAAGACTTGTCCACCCATAGTCCACAATGGCGGATGTCGGTTTGGTAGAAGACCACGACGCCGTCGTCGGGACAACGGGAAAGGATTAAGCTGGCCGTGTCGGCGAACCACGACTTCCAATTCTCGAAACCGATGCCGGAAAACTCGGACAGATCCGGCAGCGAGGTGACCAACGAACATCCGGGGAGCGCGGGGTGGTCTTGCAACCACTCCAGCGCGTCCCCGCACACCACCTCGCGGGTGGGAGGGTTAGTTCTTATAAGGCAGGGCCCCCAGATAGTCTTTCTTGCCCACGTCCACGCCGTTGTGGCGCAGGATCGAGTAGGCGGTGGTCACGTGGAAATAGAGGTTGGGGATGGCGTGGCAGAGGGCGTACTCCTCTCCCGTAAGCCATTTGCCCTCCCAGCGGGGCTGGGTGATGCGGCGGTCTTTGGCATCGGCGAAGTCTTTGGGACTGAAACCTTCCAGGTAGCGCAGCGTAGAGGTGATGCGGGCCTGGAGCTCGGGAATGGTGGCTTCCTTGTCGTCGTTCACGGGCGCTTCCTTGCCGCTCAGACGGGAAGCGCAAAGTTTCGCGGTGTCGCAGGCGATCTGCACTTGGCGGGCCAGGGGGAATTGGTCGGGGGCCAGGCGTGCGTTCACCAGCACGGAGCCGTCAAACTTCTTGGCCTCGGCGTACTTGGCGCCTTTCTCGAGAATGAGGTTAAGGTTGTGCAGCATGTGGGTGAAGCGGGGGACGGTCATTTCAAACAGCATGGGATGTCCTTTTGTGGGTGCAGTGAATCTACCAAGGGAGCGCTTCAAAAGAAATGACCTCGGCTGACACCCCAGGCTATGATCGGCACATGACACATTTCCTGCAGCAGGCCCTGGTGTTTCTGGGGGCCTCCGTGATTTTAGTTCCCCTCTTCCACCGACTGGGGCTGGGCTCCGTACTCGGGTATTTGGGAGCGGGCGTGTTAGTGGGGCCCCACGCGCTGGGGTTGATTCCAGAGGCCGAAAGCATCCTGCACTTTTCCGAACTGGGGGTGGTGCTGCTGCTTTTCATCATCGGTCTGGAAATCCAACCGCGGAAACTGTGGGGTATGCGCCTACGACTGGGTGGGTTGGGTGGGGGACAAGTTCTTCTCTGCTCCCTGGCCTTCGCCTTCTCGGCCTGGGCCCTGGGCGCCTCTCCCCTCGCCGCTGGTGTGTTGGGCTTTGCCCTCTCCCTTTCCTCCACCGCCTTCGCACTGCAAACCCTGGCGGAGAAAAACCTGTTGAACACGCCCATGGGACAATCCTCCTTCGCGGTCTTACTCGCCCAAGACTTGTTGGCCATCCCTGCCCTGGCGCTCATCCCGGCACTGGCCTCCAGAGGAGCTTCATCCGGCAATGGTTGGCAAGGCCTGGGCCTGTTCATCCTGCTCCTCTTGGGTCTCGTCCTCACCAGCCGCTTCCTCTTCCGCCCCGCCTTCCGCGCCATCGCCGCCACCCGCTCCCGGGAGATGTTCACCGCCGCCACTCTCCTGGTGGTCATGGGTGTGGCTGCCCTCATGCTGGGTGTCGGACTCTCCGCCGCCCTGGGCGCCTTCATCGGCGGTGTCCTCTTAGCAGACAGCGAGTACCGCCACGAGCTCGAGGCGGACCTGGGCCCGTTCAAGGGGCTCCTCATGGGACTCTTCTTCATCAGCGTGGGTATGACGGTGGACCTGGGACTGGTGCGCGCTCGCCCCTTAGATGTGGCAGGCCTCACTCTGGGCTATATGCTTGTGAAAGGCTTGCTGGTCTATGGCATCGGGCGCCTTGGCCGGATGGGGCACCAGAGTGCACTCCAGATGACTCTGACCATTGGTCAAGGAGGGGAATTCGCCTTCGTGATCTTTGGTCTGGCGGGCGGGATGTCCCTCGTGGACGGCGCCACCTTGGCCATACTGACCGCCGTCGTGACCCTCTCCATGGCGCTCTCGCCACTCTTTGCGGCCGTGCACTCCCGTTGGTTCTCCTGCGCCGGCCTCGGCGTCATCCCCGCCTACGACAAAATCGAAGGTGAAGACCCCCAAGTCATCATCGCCGGCTTCGGCCGCTTCGGTCAGGTCTTCGCCCGCGTACTGCGCGCCCAGGGCATCCCCTTCGTCGCCATAGACCACGACGGCGAGCAGATCGAGCTGGTGCGCAAGTTCGGCAACAAGGTCTACTTCGGCGACGCCTCTCGGCTGGACATCCTCGAAGCCGCCGGCGCCACTCGCGCCAAGTACTTTATTCTGGCCATCGACGACGTGGAACTGTCGCTGAAGACCGCCCGCCACCTGCGCGAACACTTCCCCCACCTGGTCGTGTACGCCCGGGCTCGCAACCGCAACCACGCCTTCGAGCTGATGGAGCTGGGGGTGACCCGCATCAAGCGCGAAACTTTCGACTCCAGCGCTAACTTCACGGGTGAGCTCCTGATGGAGATGGGCTTTGCCCCCGAACGCGCCCAGGCGGTGATGGAGCGCTTTCGGGCTCACGACCAACTCATGCTAGAGGCCCAGTTCCAGGCGAGGAATGACGACGAGGAGTTCGTGAGCGTCTCGTTGAAGGGACAGGCCCAACTGGAGCAGGTTTTGCTGGAGGATGACACCCGCTCGTATATCCGTCCGGCCTGATTCGTCTTTGAAACGTTTCAACGCGGAGGGGCCAGCATCGTCCCTTTCCTAAATTGCCTGTCGTAATATGTGCCTCTTTCAAGAGGGCACCTCATGGCACGTCAAACTTCCTTCAACCTTTACCGCGGTCGCCATGGTGGGCGTCGACCCCACTCGGGACGCAAGCGCATGCATTCGCAGGGTGTGGCCCACAGGAAGCGGGAAAGCGTGAGCGCCCGCACGCCGGCCCACGTGAATTTCCGGCTGCGGGCGTCGATCCGCAACAAGTTCTGCCTGCGGCTCTTGAAAAGGGCGATTCTGAACGCGCGCCTGAAAGGGTTAGAGGTGGTGCACTACTCGCTTCAGTCAAACCATGTTCACTTGATAGTGGAGGCCATGGATTCTGCGACGCTTACCCGGGGGATGCGGTCGTTGACCGTGACCTTCGCCAAGGGGTTGAAGCGGGGGCGGGTACAGCTGGGACGGTACAACCTGCATGTGTTGCGGACCGTGGAGGAGGCCAAAACCGCTCTCCGCTACGTGCTTTTGAATGAGCAGAAACACACCCGGACAAGGGTGGTGCGGGTGGATGGGTACGCCTCTTGGTCGGCGCTGCCGCTGGAATGGACGAAAAGCTTTCTGCGCAAAGAGCGGCTGGGGTGGATACCAGCCCCTGCCCCTTGGGCTGGAGTGGACAAGGGGAATTCATGGCTGCTGAGGAAGGGAGCTGAACTCCTCGCAACGGGCTAGAACCGCCAGGCCACCACGCGGGTTTTCTTCTGCCCATGCCTCATCTCGATGGCCCGGACTTCAGCCGCGTCGAGTTTCTTCAGGGCACGCTGGAGCCCGGGTACGTTCCCGTCCTGGGAGACCAGTGAGGAGAACCACTGCACCTGCGAGGCGAACCGCGCGCTCTCCGAGGCCATGCGGGAGAGGAACCCCGCCTCGCCGCCTTTACACCACAGTTCACTCCCCTGCCCTCCGAAGTTGCGGTGGTCGGCCCCATGGCCCTTGCCCAGGTGGCGCCACTTGCGCGCGGACTCGGCGCGGGCCTCATCGGCCGAGGCGTAGAACGGGGGGTTGCACACGGTGAGGGCAAAGGTCTCCCCCGCGAGGATGGCACCGCGGAAGACTTGTTCTGGCACGGGCTGGCGTCGCAAGGCGATGGCGCTCTCCAGGCCGTTAGCGCGCACGATGCGGGCGGCGCTTCCCAACGCTCCCTCGTCCACGTCCACGCCCACGAAGCTCCAGCCATACTCCTTGTGGCCCACGAGAGGGTAGACGCAGTTCGCGCCCACTCCCACGTCGAGCACGCGCACGGAAGGGCCCCGCTCCCCCACCAGGTCCGCCAAGTGGTGGAGCATGTCCGCGCGTCCGGGGAGCGGCGGGCACAGGTAGCCCTCGGGAATGTCCCAGTCGAGGATGCCATAGGCGTCGGCGAACAGGGCGCGGTTGAGGACCTTCACCGCGCGGGGATCGGAGAAGTCGATGGTTTCACCTTCCACCGGATGGGGGTGCACGAAGGCCCCGAGTTCGGGAACCAAACTCACTAAACGAGGAAAAACGTAGCGGGATTGGAAACGATTACGTGGGTGCATCGTCCGAGGGATTTCCCAACTCCGCTTGTAACTTGCTCCGGTCCAACTCCCCCTCCCATCGCGAGACCACCACCGCCGCCACGCCGTTGCCGATGGTGTTGGTGAGGGCCCGCGCCTCGGACATGAAGCGGTCTATGCCTAGGATAAGCGCCAGCCCGGCCACGGGCACATGCGGGACAACGGCCAGGGTCGCCGCTAGGGTGATGAAACCCGCGCCGGTCACCCCCGAAGCGCCCTGGGACGTGAGCGTCGCCACGAGGAAAATGCTGGCCTGCTGGCCCCAGCTCAAATCAATGTTCAATGCCTGGGCCACGAAGACCGCGGCGATGGTGAGGTAGATGTTGGTTCCGTCCAAATTGAAGGAGTAGCCCGTGGGCACCACCAGCCCCACCACGGATTTCGAGCACCCCAGCTTTTCCAGTTTCTCCATCATGGGCACCAACACGGACTCGGAGGAAGACGTGCCGAGCACCGTCAGCAACTCCTCGCGGATATAGCGGACGAACTTGAAGATGCTGAATCCCGCCCACTTCGCCACCAAACCGAGCACTCCCACGATGAACACCACGCACGTGAGGTAGAACACCCCCATGAGCTTCAACAAAGGCCCGAAGGAGTCCACGCCGTACTTACCAATGGTGAAGGCCATGGCGCCGAAGGCGCCGATGGGGGCGAAGTGCATGAGCAAATGAATGATCTTGAAGAAAACTTGGGAGAGCGAGGCGATCAGGCCGTGGACTTTCTCGCCGGCTGCCCCTATGTGGCTGAGGGCGTAGCCGAAGAGTACGGCCAGGAGCAGCACCTGCAGTAGACTGCCATCGGCGGAGAAAGCGCTGAAGAATGTCTTCGGAATGATGTCCAAGAGAAAGTTCACCACCGAGGTGTCGGCCGCCTTCTGGGCGTATGCCCCCACGGCCGCCCCGTCGAGACTGGCGGGATCCACGTTGAACCCCTTGCCAGGCTTGAATACGTTGACCGCCACCAACCCCAGCAAGAGCGCCACGTTTGAGACACTTTCAAAGTAAAGCAGGGCCTTGCCCCCGATCCGCCCCACTTTCCTCATATTCCCGGTGTTGGCGATGCCCAGGACCACGGTGTTGAAAATGATCGGAGCGATCAACATTTTGAGGAGAGCGATGAAAGCGTCTCCCAGCACTTTCATCTCCACCGCCCAAGTAGGGTGGAGCATGCCTAACGCGACACCCAACAGAATGCCGATGAGCACTTGGACGTACAGGTGGCGCAAGATTCCCATGCCCCAGCTTAGCCAATCTTCAGGCACCGCGGAAGGCGGATTTGCCCAGTTGTGTCTGCCCCAGGAGAAGCTATCCTGTAAGGACCCACGTCAAAAGGTTTTTACGGATGAAAACCGCACTGGCCACCGGCCTTCTTGCCCTTTCCATGTCCACCCTCGCCGACCCTGGCGACCAAGTCCAACGCTGGAGTGGCAACGAGGCCGCCCTGCGCTCCGACCTGCGCCTGATCCTAAGGGAGGCCCGCTGGGGCAACAATGACGTCATCGCCGAGTTCGATGAAGGCACCCCCCATCGCGTGCGCATCGTGTGCGAGGACGGGAGCATCCACCTGCACGTGAAATCCAGTCGGGATGAAAAAGCCGCCACCATGTACCACGGACTGCATAAGCTGGGCTTCCTCTTCCCCCACCCCCGCTGGCAGATCTCCCCGACGAAGGATGCGGCCCTCGCTCAATGCGGGAAAACCTTCAACTGGCGCCCGGCCTATCCCCAACGCGGGTTCCACTTGCACACTCTCCACCCCAACGAATGGGTGAAGGGCTTTCTGGAGGGTGACAAAGCCATCGCCAACGACACCGTCCGCTGGACAGCTCGAAACCGCCAGAACGTGCTCGATCTGAGCCTGTTGCGTCCTAACTGGAACCGAGCGATGGCAAGCCTCAAGGACCCCTTCGAACTGGCCAAGGACCTGGGTATCTCCCGAGGTGTATCCCTGGGCGCGGCCCTGCAACAGCAAAACAGCTTTAAGCTCATTCCGCTGTTCGCGGCCATGACCGGCCAAGGGGACGAATCAGCGCTCCTGCGCAACATCAGGAAGCTCGGCGAGGCCCTGGACTATGACTTCATGACCATGGAGTCGGGCACCAGCGAATTCACCGCCGTGAACTACGACCGCGCCCTATCCTGGTTCAACCTGGCCGCGCGGGAGCTCAAGCGTCAGCAAAAGAAGCTCTTCACCAAAGTCCACGTCTCCACCAACCAGCACCACGCTACCTACGGCAATTTCAACTTCCTCCCCCGCTTCGCCAGTCGCGAGGTCGGGGTCATGCCCCACACGGTGATGTTCTACGGGCTGTGGGACAAGAAAGTGCCCATGTACGGCAACAACGACTTCTCCCACATGCTCAAGTTCATGCGCGAGGAAAAAGACAAACGCCCGGTGTGGTACTACCCGGAGACTAGCTACTGGGTGGGCATGGACGTGGACGTGCCGCTCTTCCTCACCGACTACCTCACCTCCCGGGCCGAGGACATGCAGAAGCTCCATCCCGAGGGTATCCAGGGCCACTTCAACTTCACCTCCGGCCATGAAATGGGCTACTGGCTCTTCGACTGGACCCTGGCGCTCAACAACGACCTGGACGAGGAGTTTAGTCCCCTGAGCGGCCTCAAGCTTTTGGGCGAGGATGAGGAGACCTGGCGGCGGATCATCGCCTACCAGACCAAGCACTTCAAGGACAACCAGCTCATCGCCATCATCAGCGCTTCCAACATCCAGGACGAGCTCACCTCCAAGCACCGCATCCACGAGCGCAAGATCCTCAAGGAAGTGGCCCGCTCCGCCATGGTCCGCGAGGCCGAAATCCTCAAGCTCGAAAACGCCCTGGCCGAGGTCCCGGACCTCTCCGGTGTGAAGCACCCCGAGCTCAAACTCATGCTGGAAGTGACCGAGCGTCGGATCCACCACGCCCTGGCCGTGCGAAAGGCCCTGCGCCACCCCAAGCGCTCCGAGGAGCGGACCGCCGAGCTCGCTAGCGCCGCCCGTGAGCGGCAGGACGCCCTGGAGAGCATCAACGCCATCCGCCGCGCTTATAACCGCTACCCCAGCGCCAAAGTCTTCGAGCGCAACCGCAACTCCACCAGCTACCAGTTCGGCTACCTGTGGACCGCGGCCACCCTGCACTTCTGGAACCGGGAGGAGCAGATGGTGAAGAACGAGAACTACTTCCCGTTCTTCATGAACATCTACAACGTCATCGACATCATCTTCTAAGGGCCCCGGTTCCTGTAAGTTTTACAGGAACCGACCTTTTCCGCCTCCCCAATCCCTCCCGGCCGGTGCTACCTCCGCCCCATGCTGAACCTCACGGCCATGGCCCTAGTTCTCCTGCTCGCCTCTCCCGCCCGCGCCGGCCTCGAAGTGGCGTTCCAGGGGTGCGATGAAAACCAAATCCGGAAGCTCACCAATGCCCACGAGCGCAACGCCTTCATCGTGGACGACCTGTTCCGCCAGATCGACCGCGCCCGGGTGGAGTACCCCCAACACGCCCGCCGCCTCACCAGCGCCCGCAACATGCTGGCCTGCCTTTCCGGCAAGCTCCCCAACCTGGTCTACCAGTGCACGGAGCTGGACGGCGCCGACGGCTGGACCGTGCCCCTGGTGGGCACTTTGGTCAAGATCGACAACGACGCCATCAACAATCAGAACTGGGGCCGGTCCAATTACATCAGTTCCATCATGATTCACGAGGCCGCCCACAAATGCGGCGCCACCGACAGCCTGTACATCCACCAGAACCGGGCACCGGGGCCCCGCAGCACGCGCTTCACCGAATGGATGCGCATCGCCAGCACCTACCAGTACTGGGTGATTTGGGGTTTCTGCGTGCCTTACGAGAATTGTCCTGAACGGGCCCCCTGAGGGCGCTTGCCGGGCGGGAAAGGAGAGGTAGACTGGAGGGCACAAAGGAGTCCTCCATGAAAAGCCTCGCTCTTCTCTTCGCCCTCGCCGCCCTCCCCGTCACCGCCGCCGTCAACATGAAACCCGGACTGTGGAGAATCGACACCGTGGTCGTGCGCGACGGCAAGGAAACCGATCCGACGGCGCACATGAAGGCCGCCCTGGCCAAGATGTCTCCCGAGCAGCGCAAGCACGTGGAGGAAATGATGGGCAAAATGGGCGGGGCCCACGGCGCCCCCCCGGTGGGGTTGGGCAAGGACGGCGGCGTGCAGGTGTGCTACACCCCCGCCATGCTCGCCAACCCCCAGGGCATGGCCAATCAACATGCGCCCAGCGGCTGCAAGTCTCGTGTGATTGAGCACAGCGCCCTTAAACTCTCGGTCGAGTTCCAATGCGAGGACGGTTCCAAGGGCAAGGGCGCTTGGTCCACCACCAGCGACACCTTTGAAGGCAAGATGGAGTTGGATTCTCCCAAGAGCGGGAAGAGCGTGGTCCGCAACAAAGGCAAGTTTTTGTCGGCGGATTGCGGGAAGCTGAAGCCCAAGGCGTGAGCCGGGAGCTTCGGAGGGTCAGCTTGGCGGGAGAGGTCTTCCTCTACCCCTCACCCGTGCTGCCGGACCAGAAGTACCTCATCGCCTGCGTGGATGAGGCCCAAGCGAAAGAAATCCAGGAGGGGGTGGCCGAAGGGCACATCCCCCACCCGGATTCGATTGACTCGCCTTTTGAGTTCCTGCGGTTTCACACGGACGGGAACACGAGAATCTTGGGCAAAACTTAAAACACGTCCTCTACTTTAAGGCGGTTGGCGGGCGAGCACCTCCCGAAGAGCCTCACCCGCTGTCGGCAGGCCAGCTCGGGGTAAGCTGACCAGCGGTCCTCAAGCCCCGCTTCCCGGATGATGACTCTCATGTTCCTCGCCACAGTGTCTGAGTAAGTCACACCGGGTTGACTTCCCGCTACTGCAGAAGCGCCAGCGTAGCGGATCAGATGGAAAGCGTAAGCGTACAGCACCGTCGCCAAATCCTTGCCGACCAGATTGTCCCCCAATGACCTGAAGTGCGCGGCATTCGCGTAGACGTGCGCCTTGGCGTCGTGACCACATTGCCCCTCGGGGTTGAAGTCCATCATCGACCTGCATGAGCCTTCCCAGCCCAAGGTCGTCAGCGCGTACCACATCTGGAGGGGATCGATCTTGCCGGGCCGCAAGTACACGCCACGGCGGATGGCGGTCTGCAATCGCAAGTCGTTCCGTCCTTCCATCAAAGCCGCGGCCAGGGCATCCACGAACTCTTCGTCGGAGGATAAGTAGGACGGTACGAGATGATGGATCGTCTCATGCAACAGTAGTCGCGCGAAATCCACGGGCGCTTGGTTTGCGCCGCGAGCGCTAAAGTAAATCGCATCTCCGCGCCGCTCGCCCGTCATAGCGCCCAACCCGGTGAAGCGACGGTAGTCTGCAGGGAGACGGACACCGTCGCTGCGCCCATCACCAGGGATGACCACGATGCTTTCAAGGAACAGGATCTTATTGGTCGCTTTGAGCGCGGCGATTTCCGAGGACACATGGGCCTTGAAATCCTCGGGGTAGACCGAAGCCCGTATTCGGGAGTTGATCAGGCGGATGGCGTCGTCCAGTTTCTGCTGGTCCGGGAAAGGCTGGGCGTAAACCTCGAAGGGATCGCCGCCGTGGCCGCCAGCGCCCTCAGACGCCAGCACACTAAAGGTACACACGAGGCTTAAAGCCAAAATCGCCTTTTTCAAGTTCATGATTGCTTCTCCATTTCAGTGGGTTGTTTTTGCAAAGGGTAAAGGTACATGCCGAACTCGTAGACCTGGGTACGGCGTCCCGTCTCCAGCAACGCGCTCATGCGGTTGGTGAACTCTTCGACCAGGGCCTTCGCCTCGGGGATCCGCTCGGGGTCGATGGCCATGGTCATGTAGGTCATGCTGCGTTTTTCGATGGGGTCGTTCTCGAGCGAGTGCACCGCCTTCTCCAGGCTCTGGCGCGTGTGGCGCTTGAGGGCCGCGTTGGTCATGTGCTTGTCGGCGGTGGTGAAGTGGGCGTTGGTGCAGACGTAGGTCCCGTTTTCTTCGGCGAGCAGCCCCACTTGCACCAGGCGCTCCAGGGCGAGCTTGGCCTCAAGCTCCGTGATGCCCAGCTGGCCCGCGATCCACTTAGGCGCAGGTTTAAAGCCCTCCACGCACGTGAGCATCAGAACCGCGTAGTGGTACCAATCCCCGATCACCTTGAAGAGTTCGAGGCTGAGTTCGCGGGGTTTGGGCACGTGCTGGATCTTCTTGAACACGGGGTTCAGGCGGCGAAGTCCCCGGCGCTGGTGCTTATGCGCAAGCGAGCCGAGGAATTGGTCTTGCTCTTCCGGGCCCAGGTCCAGCTGCTTCAGGAGCTTCTGGGCCACAGGGTAAGAAGGCACGCGCTTGCCGGACAAAAACTGGGATAGGACCGCAGGAGAGATCCCGCAGGCCTTGGCGAAGGCCCTGAGCGAGTAGCGGGGGTTTTTCTCACACCGCTCGGCGAGCTCGCGTCCCAGGCATTGCAGATAATAGAGGTCGTTGGGCGTTTCCATGCCCCGGTTTATAGAGGCAATCAGCGCCCCGCGCAACACTGCTGCAAACAATGTGTTTGCAGCAGTGGCGGGTTAGTGCAAACGTGAAAAAACTACAGGGTTCAGAGAAGTGTGATGCCCCACTCGCGCAGCATGGCCTCCTCATCCTGGTTGAGGATGGGACGAGAAGACCCCTGCCGACCTAAGACGGCCCCGGTCTCCCAATCCACGGTGTAGCCCACCCAGCCTGTGGGCTCGGGCCCCAAAAACCGGCGTAGCACCAAGCGGCCGGGCACGATCTGGCGGCTCTTGTGGTAAGTCACGGAGAAAGCCCCCATCCCCTCACGGTCGAGGAAGAAGCGGATGACTTCGTTCTGTCGGTCGTCAGCGGAGACCTTCCACAACAATTCCATCCGTCCGTAGCGGCGGACGTTATAGACACCCCCCACCTGCCCTTCGGGTTCCAGCGTGCCCACCAGCGTGCGGAAGCGCTCCCACTCCTGGAAAAGGACCTGGGAAACCTCGGTTTGGGCAAGGGCCTGGGAGAGCCCGAGACAGAGAATGAGCAAGAAGCGTTTCATGGGTACCTCCTCATAGGCCCCGAAACTACGTTCTTGGACGCGAGAAGGCCCTCCGCAGAGCAAAACGTCCCCCTGGAATTTTTGCTGACTTGCCCCCTTCCAGGCCCCTGTCAGTCTAGACTCTCAGGATCGGAGACCCCCATGAAACTGCTGTCGCTGCTCACGCTCCTCGTGGCCTTCCCTACCTGGGCGATATCCTCCCCTTACGACGCCCACGTGGCGCGCTTGAAAAGGGCGGATGTGCTGGGGCAATCCATCGCCTATGTTGACGAAGGCCAGGGTCCTGCCGTGGTCCTCATGCACGGGATCCCCACATCCTCCTGGATGTACCGGAATGTCATTCCACTCCTTGTAGCCGCTGGCCGCCGGGTGATCGCACCAGACCTTCTCGGCTTCGGGGAAAGCGGGCGCCCTGCGGACCGCTCCCTTCTTCTGGTCCCCAACCAAGCACAACTCATGCTGACTCTCCTGAAGGATGAGCTCAAACTGGAGCGCTGGACCCACGTGGTCCACGACTTCGCCGGCCCCATCACGTGGGAGATGGCCGAAGACCCGCGTTTCACCCCCTCGGGGTTGGTGGTGCTCGACACCCTCGCCTTCAATGAAGGATGGAACCCGGGCATGAACTTCCTCATGCGCACGGTGATGCGTGCGGGAACCGGCGTGCCCGGCGTGCGCCAGGTGTTCTTCCACCAGGCCTTCCGTGACATGGTCTCCACGCCGGGCGTGGCCGATGCCGACATGCTCGAGGGCTATTGCCGTCCCATGATCGAGGGCGGAGCCGCCTCCTACCGCACCCTACTCTTCTCCACCAACCAACTCGCCGGTGAGCTGCCCCGCTACCAGGGAACCTTGCGCTCCCTGGGCGTTCCGGCTGCCATCGTGTGGGGAAGAAACGACGCCTTCTTGTCCGTGGAAACTCAGATGCCTCCCATCCGCGACGCCCTGGGTGTGCCCCAGGAGCGGGTCACCATTCTCAACGATGCCAAGCACTTGGTGGCGGACGAGCAACCTGAAGCGGTGGCCGCGGCGGTGCTGGGACTGCCCTAGGGGGACCCGGCGCGCTCCAGTGCGCGGGCGATGAGCGCCTTGAGCGGCTCGTAGCCGAAGTCCAGGAGCGGCTCCCCGTTCACGAAGAACGTCGGGGTCATGCGCACGCCCAGCTTCTGCCCGTCCTCCAAGTCTTCCTGGATGATCTGCTCGATGGCCGGGCTTTCCATGTCCTCCTTGAGTTTCTCCATGTCGAGATCCAACCGCGGCAGATAAGTCCAAATGAGTTCCGGGCGCGGATGGTGGTGGTCGCCCCACTCGGGCTGGTGGTGGTAAAGCAGCTCCAGGGTTTCCCAATATCGGTTCTGCTGGCGCGCGGCCTCCAGGATCTTGATGGCGAAGCGGGAGTTGGGGTGGAAGGGGGCGTAACGGGCCACCACCTGAATTTTACCTTCGTACTCTTCCAAGAGCTGCTTCACCATGGGGTGGAAGGCGCGGCAGCTTTCGCACTCGGGATCGAAGAACTCCACCACCGTCACCGGAGCGCCGTCGCGGCCGAGCTTGAGGGCGGACTCGCGGGTGAGGGCCTGATCCTGCTGGGGAATCTCTTCCACGCGGGAGCGCTCCCCTTCCCGGACCATATCCCGAGCAAACCAGAACCCCCCGATCACCACAACGACTGCGGCTACAGCAACGGCAACTTTAGTTTTCATGGCGCATGTCCTTCAGCGTGAATCCCAGGATCACCAACAGCAGCGTGAAGGCCACGAGGGAGAGCAAGGGAATGGTGAGGAATCCGAGGCCCACCCACTGCACGGTGGTGCAGGAGACGCCCTGGCGGCAGGGGGCGAGGCTGTCGGGAATCCAATGGTAATAGAGCAGGTTGTGGTAGATAGCCACGCCCCATCCGGCCAGCGCCAGGGGTAAGGCGAATTTCACGGCTCGCAGGTCTTGGGGGAAGAGCGCCAAGCCGAGGATCAGCACGAGTGGGTAAATGGCAATGCGTTGGTACCAGCAAAGAGCGCAGGGGGGGTAACCCAGCACTTCGCTGAAAAACAGGCTTCCCGCGGTGGCCGCCAGCGCCACTACCCAGGCACAAAACAATTTAGTCCACGAAGACATGCCATCACGATACCGGGCCACCCCGGGAGCGTCAAAGTTCGTTTTCCGTCCTGGCCATTCTCCCGAAATGCGCGAGAATGGGGCATGTCCGCCATCATCTTCCAGGCCTTCATCTCCCTCTTCGTCGCCATCGACGCACTGGGCGGACTTCCCCTCATCGCCTCCCTCACTAAAGGGATGTCCGACCAACAAAGACAGACGTTGATCCACAAGGCGTCTTTCGCCGCCCTCCTCATCGGCGTGTCCTTCATCTTCGGCGGCCAGGCGATCTTCGAGTTCCTGGGCATCACCGAGAACGACTTCCGGGTGGCCGGCGGCATCCTGCTCATGATCTTCGCCGTCCGTGACCTGGCCACCAGCTCCAGTCACCAAGGCTCCGACGCCCCCTCCGCGGTGGGCATCGTCCCCATCGCCATTCCCATCATGATGGGCCCCGCGGCCCTCACCACCCTCATGATCGGCACCAAGGAATACGGCTTCGCCACCGCCCTGGTGGCCCTGGTGCTGAACCTGCTCATCGCCTGGATCCTGTTCAGCCGCGCTGGTTGGGTCATGAAAAAACTTGGTCGTGAGACCAGCGACGCCATCGCCAAGATCTTCTCGCTCTTCCTCGCCGCCATCGCGGTGATGCTGATCCGCTTGGGGATCACGGGGATGTTATAGTTCCCTCACCCCAGTCGAAGTCCGGTTCCTCCAAGGCTTCCCACTCCCACCGTTCCGCGTTTCGGAAGGCCTTGCGCCTGAGCAGATAAAACGCCACCGCGGCCAGGACGCCGGAAACGAAGCCCACGAAGTGGTTGAGGTAACTCACGTGGGGCTCCCAAGTTTCGGGCACGAACAGCATGAGTCCCAAGAAAAGCGAGCTCCCGAAGCGCACCCGCCAGGATTGGCGACGGTCCACCAGGAGAAAGAGCGTGAGCCAGCTGGCCCCCATCCAGTAGACCACGCCGGAGACGCCCACCAACGTGGTTGCCGGGGGTAACGTGGGGATGACCAGGAAATTCGTGAGGCCGCCGAGGAGGAAGGCCAGGAGGGCGAGGCGCAAGCCGAAGTGACCGATTAAAAGCCAGGCAAAGAGCGTGAAGAGGAGCGAGTTACTGAGCAAGTGGGACAAGTCTCCATGGACGAAGAGTGCGCTCCACAAGCGCCACCATTCTCCCCTTCCGAAGACCGCGGCGCCGGAGACGGCCATGTCCAGGCCGTTCCAATGGGCGAAACTCAGTGCCCACACTAAGGCGAGAAAGAAAAACGTCAGCGCCGCCTGGTGGCGGCGGCGCGGACGGGAGTACCAGTTCTGGGTAAGGACGGCCCTGAAAACCATGCGCCCAAGATGGGCACGGTCGGGAATTGCGCAACCCCCCCCCGCCTAGAGGGGATGGAAGCGCATCTCGAATTCCGTGCGGGACTTGGCGCAGAAGAGCGGAAGCACGAGGGTGCCGTCCAAGGAAACCGGGACTTGGGTCACGCAGTCGGAAGGAATTTCATAGCTGGCGGCGCGCCCGCTGCTCACCCGGTCCACGTAGTTGGTATTAATCCGCGTACCGTCCACGATCTGCACGGGCCCCTGGGCGTTCTCCAGCCCCACCACCGAGGCCAGGAGATCTTGGGTAGAGAGGAAGTCGAAGCGATCCACGGTGCGGGACTCGGTGGAGACCAGCGCGCCGGCGGTGTCGTACTGCAGGTAGAGGAGTTTTTGGAACGACTGGAGAACCGTGAGGAAGCCCGCACGGTTTTTCCAAGTGCCGATGACGCTGACCAAGGGGTCATGGCGGTCAGTTTGTCCAAAGGCCAGGGTAATGCCGTCGAGCAAGTGCCCGCGGTACTCATAGGGTGTGAGGAACCCCTGGAGGATGTCGTCGGTGGTGTTGCCCAAAGGTTGCCGTTTGGTTCCCTCCAGCAGCAAGCGGTCCAGTTGCGGGGCCCACACTGCCGTGTGGTCCTGCAGGTTCACCCAGGCGGAGCGGCGGCCCATCTTCACCAAGAGCCGTCCCTTCACCAAGTGCAGCACGGTGTAGTCGGGGGTGAAGCGCAGATTCAGGGAGCGAGCCCAGCTATCCGGACGCTCCAACATGCGGATGTCATACTTCCACGCATCCGCGCCGTCCCGCACGGGGAAGAGCTCGTAGTAGTGGAGCGCGCGGGAAGTGATGGGCGACTCCCAAGGAGACTCGGGTGGGGTGGCAAAGCCGCCGTTGAGGAAACGGAAGCGCGGGGGTTGGCCCGTTACCGCGGGGGGAAGAACCTCAAACTCGTCGTAGTTCACGATGGTCAAGGCCGGCTTGTACTTCACCTGAGGCCAGAACTCGGAAAGACGTTGGTCGAAGAAGCGGTAGGAAAGGTATTCGTCGTTGCACAGGCTTTCCAGCAGGATTTCGTTTCCGCCCCCTGCCTGGAGGTCCACCTGCCACAGGCGCAGAAGTTTGCATTTTTCCGCCAAGTGGATTTGTCCCAGTAGTCGGTCCTTGGCGTAGATGGCCGGGCTCTGGGCACCTGCCACGTAGTACAACGGGCCCGCTTGAACGCCCTTCATCGGGTTCAAGGTGAGGAAGCGGCTACGGGCGCCAGTGCGGGTGGAAACTACCCAGGGCTCCGGCTGTACCACTGTGATGGACTCCACGGGGGCGCCCAAGGGACGTAGCACCTTAAGTTTGAGGGAAGTGCGCTCGGTGCCCACTTGGACTTGGCAGTCCAGCTCCAAGGTGTCGGCAGTGAGGGTTCCTCTCACGGCCACCTCATAAAGTGCGCCGGAGGCCAAAGAAGGGACGGAGGCGGGCACGCCGCGTAGGCGGGCGCCGGGGCAGGACAGAGACAACGGCAAACGGCGGCTGGGCAGCCAGAAATTCTTAAGAGGCAAGTTGAAGCTGAAGGCGTCATTAGCGCCCAAGGTGATGCCGTGGAGACCTTTCATGACGGGGAAAACGAAGGGGCGCGGGGGGGCGTCCAGCGCGCGGTCGAGGTGGAAGAGCCCGCGCAGGGCCTTGCCCTCCGGGCCCGCGTCCGCGCCCAGCATGAGGCGCGCGTACCACTGGTCGGGGTTGCCCTCGGGGTGGGCGCCCTTGATCATGGCCAGGGCGGCGGTGACGAAGGGGGCGGCCTGAGAGGTGCCGTTCTTGAAGTCATAGCCCCGGCGACTGATCTGTGTCGGCGCCAAGACCATGGGAATGGTGCTGAGGATCTTCTCGCCCGGCGCGAGAATGTCCACCTGGGTGCCCCAGTTGGAAAAGCGCGCCACGTCGCCGTTGGCGCGCAAGGCCCCCACGCACACCACACCGTCCAACTGGCAGGGATAGATGGTGGCGCGTTGGGAGCTGTTGCCCGCGGCCGCCACCACCATCACGCCGGCCTCTTGGGCCTTCTTGATGGCGTTCTCGAGTTCCACCGTCATGAAGGACTTGGGCCACCCCACGCTCAAATGAATGACATCGGCGCCGCGGGACACGGCGTAATCGAAGGCACGGGCCACGCGTACGGGCAACGGCGCGATGCCCGGGGTGGATGATTGCCCTTCATCAGGGGCGAAGGCCTTGAGCGAGAGGAATTTGTACTCCCCGCGCACACCCTGCAGGACGGTGTTGATGATGCCGGTCACGTGGGTTCCGTGGGCGTCCTCGTCTTCGGGGCGGTTCATGTCGTTGACGAAGTCCCAGCCGGCGCAGTCGCCTTTGTAGCCGTTGCCGTCTTTGTCCTCCCCGTCCCGGGGCGGGATGGTAGTGCCCTCATAACACTCGGCTGTATTCAGCGCCACATGCCCGCGCAGCTCGGGGTGCTCGATGTCGAAGCCCCCGTCGATCACGGCGATCACCACCGGTTCGCGCAGTGTTCGGTCGGGCACGGAGGCCCGTCCCCAGTCCATGCGGGGGGACGCGAAGATGCGCTCGTCGTGCAGGTCATCCACGCTGATCAGGATTTCCTGGCCGCGGGGAGCCAGGTACCAGCGGTACTGGTCCATGGAGGATTGGGCCAGGGCGCCGGTGACGGCGAGAGCGGAGACCAGGGCGAGGAACGGTTTCATATCGCCCGCTCCATCATCCAGTTGGAGAGGAGCTCACCTTCCAGGATACCCCAGCTCTGCATGACCTGTTGGGTGGGAGCGGTATGCAGCTGCACGGGCAATTCGCCATAGACGTTGGAGAAGACCGGGCTGTCCCCGGCCTCATCGCCTTGGCGGTAGCCCTCGATGCGGCCCTGGTAGGCGATGTTTTCGGTCCCCACGAGGGCCTCGAGCCCCCGCACCGAGACGCTGGAGTGGAAGTTTTTGAGGAACGTGTGGAGTTCCTTCATCCCGTCGGAAGGATCCGGCTGGGCCATCAGGCGCTGGATCCTCCTGAGATCCCGCACGATGTCCCGCTCGTCTCCCAGGCGCTCGTGGGTGTTATCGCGGTAGACGTTCCCGCGCAGGGCCGCGCGGACCTGGGAGTCGGTGGAGGCCAGCAGGCGCGTAACCCCTTCCTGGGTGAGCGTGTAGAAAAAAGAGACTTGGTAGAGTAGGATCGAGTTGGCGTTGATCACCATCAAGGGATCAAAGATGCGGCGTCCCGCCTCCCGGTTCACCTGCTCCAGAAGCCCCCGGATCTGGCGGGCGGGGATTTTCCAGCCGTTCATGATCCGCTCGTAAGTCATGGTCAGGCGGCTGCCGTCGTGTTCGGAGGTGAAGACGCGGTTCTTGGCCCGTCCGCCCACCGTGAAGCCGGAGTTCAGGGTCATGACGTCGGAGAGTCGCACGCGGGCGTCGGCGAAGGCGTTGATCAACTCGTTGACCGCCTCGGTGACGTAGGATTCGGTGTCGGTTCCCTCGGTGTGGGCGTCGTAGCGGCGGAAGATCTCCTTTACCGCCCCGCCGTTGGCGTGGGTCAGCTTCATGTCCTGGAGCGACCCGAGCCGGTTCTGCTTGAAGATCAGGAACTGGAAAGTTTGGCCCCGCTCTTTGATGACGTTTTCCACCTTGTGGGGGCGGACCACCTCTTGAAGGGCCGAGTGGTTGAGGGAGAAGATGCTCATGCGGAGGGCCTTGAGCGCGGTGACGTTCACATCCCGGGGATGGAGCGAGACGGGGTAGAAGTGAGTCTCGGCGGTGGCCTGGTTCCAGCGGGCGTTGAAGGAAAGGAGCGGGACGTAGGACTTAAGTTTGAGAGTCACCATCAGCTTCAGGTTTTTCCCGTAGTCCTGGTAGACGTGGAAGGTGTGCTCATCGGCCCGGTGGAGGTGGAAGCGGGTCAGGATCATGCGGGCGGCCTGGGCCCCCGCGTACACCCGCAGCAGGCGCTCGGGCAGGCTGGTGAACTGGGTCAGGCTCATCTCGGCTTCGCCAATGAGTCGCGGCACCAGGGAGTCCGTGATGATGAAGGATTCACCCACGCCCATGGCGCCTTTGAGGTCGCTTAACACGGACTGCACCAGCGCCTGGTTTTCAGCGCCGCCTTCCGAGGTGAGCCGGTCAATTTTGCGCCCCAGGTCCTTGAAGAGCATGGGAACGGCCAGGTTTTTGTAGGGCTCGCGCAGTGAGCGGCGCAGAGTCTGGATGGGCTTCACATGGGAGAAGGTCCGCTGGAAGCTCACGCCCCCGCGGGCGGTGAGTTGCACGGGCACGGGCAGACCCTCCACCCCGGCGAAGAAGCCCGCGTCCAGGGAGAAGCCGAAGTTGTCCACCAGCTGCACCTTGTTGTTGGTGCCCATGTAGGTGCCAGTGACGATGTCCCGGGAGAGGATGAGTTGTCCGTTGAGGGTCGGGATGGCCACGGCGCGGGTGGAGAAGAACTCCCCTTCCTTGCGGATTAGCTTTTCCACCTCGGAGCGGTAGTTGTTCTCGTCCTGGGTGCGCAGGAGTTCGTTGAAGCCCCTCACGCCGAGATCCAGCAGCTGGCTGCGCAGCCGTCCCAGGGCATAAGAGCCGAGTTCCGAGGCGGAGAAAGGGGACTCGGGATCGCCGTAGGAGAAACGGCTGGCATAGCCGGGGAAGAACTCCTGGACGATTTCCCCGTTCAACAGCCCGGGAGGCATGCCGATGTCGGGGTTGAAGGGCAGGGCCGGAAAGTCGGTCTCCAGCTGGAGCAGCGTCATGAGGTCATTGCGGCGGGCGACGATCTTTTCCACCAGGAGTTTTTCCACCGGCGCGGGGTAATGGGCCTTCACCACCACTTCGGCCAAATCAGCGCGGGTCAAACGGCCTATGCGCCGGCCGATCCAGCGGGCGTCCTCCCAGCTGGTGCCGTAGCCGTCGTCCAGGTCCTGTGTGTGGTAGAGTTTGAGGTTGTTGAGCACCACGCGGCCCGCCTGCCACGGCATGAGGTTCACCGACTCGGTGGTGTCCACCAGGGCCAAGGGGACATAGGGCGAGCGCAGCAGGCGCCGTCCTTGGTGGATCTCGGGGGCCATCACGCCGGTGGCGAGGTTGTAGATGTCGGTGTCGGGGGTCAGGACCAGGACGTCCTGGAGCACGATGGTGAGATCCCGCTGGGAGCGGATCCAGCGGTCGGTCCCGGCCAGCAACTTGTCGCGCATCTCCTCTTTGAAGAGGTCGCGGTCGATGGTGTCGGCGAACTCCAGCTGCAGGCTCGGAGTCCAGGACATGGGCTGGGTGGAGTAACCGAGCTTGGCCAAGATGTTGCGACGGAGTAGGAAGTTGTGTGCCTTCTTGGAAAGAATGACGATCAGCTCGCGGTTGTTGGAGCTGACCACGCTGAAGCGCAGCTGGCCGTCGCGGCTGGGGAGCTCGCGGCCGTAGCGCACGCGTTCGTTGGGCGCCAGCAGCCGCTGCGCGGGGATGGCGTTCTGGTTCGGGCGCCAGATGTTGGTCATGGTGGTGGGGTCGAGTAGCGAGATGTCCTGGCCTTGCAGGGCCATGGCGTGGGCGCGGTCGGGGGTGTAGGGCAAGTCGGTGGCGGCTTCGATGGCGTAGAAGCGCGGGATGAACCCGGGAAGGACGTCTTGCGCGAAGGCGTGGGACATCAGGGAGAGCAGGAGGCCAAATACGCGCAAGAATTGGTTCTTCATGGGCGGCTCCGTATCACCCGCCCGAAAACATCGCCGAGCGTGAGTGTAACTTTTACAAAAAAAAGGGGCCCCCGGAGGGGCCCCTTGCGGCGGGCTTCAGATTTCGCCGACGACTTTGTCGAAGAACTTGCCGATCTGTTCCGGGGTGGTGCTGTTCACCCGGGCGGCGGTGTTCAGGAGGTCGCGGTACTGTTGCTCGCGGCCTTGGGCGCGGTTCCTGAGCGCCACTTCCACCTGGTTCATGTTCACGCCGAGGGCGGACATGGCGAAGGTGTTTTTCTCGGCCACGGTGAGCTCCCGGGCGTTTTCCAGGCGCTGGTAGCGGCTGGCCAGGCGGGCCATCTCTTGGGCGCGGCCTTCAGACAGGGATAGTTCGGTCTTCAGCTTGTGGGCCATGAACTTCACGGCGGTCTCTTCTTTCAGGGCGGCGATGGTCTCGAGGTCGCGGGAAACGCCGGCGGTGTTGGAGAAGCGGAAGCCGCCTCCGGTGTAGAAGGTGTACCAGTGGGAAGTGTCGACCCATACTTCGCCCACGTAGACGCTGACGGTCTCGGTCTGGGTCACGTAGCAGTCGCAGTAAGAGTCATACTCTTCCCAGGTGTTGGTGTAGGTGTCGTAGACGGAATCCCAGTAACCGGACTCGATCCACTCCTGGTTACGGGCCAGGTCGCCCACGATGTCCCCGTCCACGGCCACGGCGGCGAACTGGGCGTAGGTCGTCATGGTATTCATGTCCCAGCGGTCCATGTTGTAGGCCACGTACTCGCCGGTGTTCTCGTTGCGGTAAACGGAGAAGTTGCCCTTCTCGGTGTCCAGTTTCACCAGGGTCCAGGTTTGGTTGGTCTCGGCCTCGAGGGCCGCTTCGAAGGCCTTGGCGGCTTTCTTCTGTTTGCTGTCGCCACAGCCCACCAGGGCCAGGCTCAGGATCATCAACGCGACAAAGCTCTTCATGGTACATTCTCCTTACGAGGGTTGAAGGGGGACGGAGAATCCCTGAGCAATCTACGTGCCAACCCCTCACGCAAATTATTTCCCCCACTAGACTCGGCGCAAGGTGCGGTCTGTTCAGGAGCGAAACAACCCCAAGCGGCCAAAACGCACCTTAATGCGCCGCTCTGTTTCAGCATAAAAAAAGGGCCCGCAAGGGCCCTTCTTTCATTGGAATTGGGATCCGGTTAGATCTCGCCCACCACTTTCTCAAAGAACTTCCCGATCTGCTCAGGAGTGGTGCTGTTCACCCGGGCTGCGGTGTTCAGGAGGTCGCGATACTGCTGCTCACGGCCGGCCGCGCGGTTCCTAAGGGCGGACTCGATCTGGTTCATGTTCACGCCCATGGCGGACATGGCGAAGCTATTTTTCTCCGCGGTGGTCAGCTCGCGGCTGCTCTCCAGGCGCTGGTAGCGGCTGGCCAGACGGGCCATTTCCTGGGCGCGATTGGCTGAGAGGGAGAACTCGGTCTTAAGCTTATGCGCCATGAGCCCCACGGCCGCTTCTTCCTTCAGGGCGGCGATGGTCTCGAGGTCGCGGGAAACGCCCGCGGTGTTCTGGAAGCGGAATCCGCCGCCCACGTAGAAGACGTACCAGTGGGAGGTGTCCACCCACTCTTGGCCCACGACCACCTGTTCCCATTCAGTGACATGGTCATAGCAATTGCACTCGTAGTCGAACTGCCATTCGGTGTTGTAGCGCCAGTCGGTGACGTCGCGCCAGTAGCCGTCCTCCACCCACTCTTGATCTTGGGCCAAGTTGTTTATCACGTCCCCGGTCTGGGCGACGGCCGTGAACTGGCTCAGGGTGGTCATGGTGTTGCGGTCCCAGCGGGCCAGATTGTAGGCCACGAACTCGCCGGTGGCGTCGTTGCGGAAAACGCTGAACTGGCCGCGTTCGGTCTCGGCTTTCACGACCGTCCAGCTGACGCCGGTGTCTGCCTCCAGGGCGGCCTCGAAGGAACGGGCGGCTTTTTCTTGCTTGCTGCTGCAACCGACCAGGGCGGCGGACAGAGCGGCGATGGCGATGAACTTTAACATGAAGACTCCTTAGAATGGACGTGTGCGCGTCTTTTAGTTGGCTTCCGCCAGTTGGTCAAAGAATTTCCCGATCTGCTCCGGTGTGGTGCCGTTCACCCGGGCCGCGGTCCGCAGAAGTTCTTGGTATTGCTGGTCCATCCCCACGGCGCGGCCGCGCATGGCGGTTTCGACCTGGTTCATGTTCACGCCCAGGGCGGAAAGGGCGAAGGAGTTCTTCTCAGCTGTCGTGAGTTCCCGGGCGCTCTCTAGGCGGCGGTAGCGGCTGGCCAGACGGGCCATTTCCTGCGCGCGGTTGGTGGAGAGGGAGTATTCGTTCTTGAGGCGGCCGGCGAGGAAGGCCACTGCCTGTTCGTCCCGCAGAGAGGCGAAAGTCTCGAGGTCCCGGGCCACGTTGTTGGTGTTGTTGAAGCGGAAGCCGCTGCCGGAGTAGTAGTAATCCGTCTCAAGGTAAGAGTTCCCATCTATGTCCGTAGACCAACTCGTCACGACAGACTCGTCCAGGTTTCCAACGACGTCCACGCTGCTGGCCACGGCCAAATACTGGTCCAAGGTGGTCATGGTGGAGCTGTCATACTTGGATACGTTGTAGGCCACGAATTCCCCAGTGGCCTCGTTACGGAAGACGCTGTAGCCATCCACCTCAGTGGTGGCCTTGACCACGGTCCAATTGGTGCCTGTGCCGGCCTCCAGGACGACCTCGAAGGCCTGGGCGCGTTTCATGTTCTTACTGGTGCAGCCGACCAGCGCAGCGGATAGGGCGAGCAACACGACGAGCGATTTCATGCGTTCTCCTTGGTGTGGGACAAAATGGGGATGTCGTGCGGGTTTTAAGCGCGGGCTCGGCGGGCGGTCAAAGCAAAGTTGAGCGCTGTAAGGTTAATCCCCGTTCTCTACATGGAGGGAAAGGCAGTCGGTGCCGGAATGGCCCCGCTCAGCTGAAAATGAAGGCCAAACTTAACACGACACCACCCCCGAGGCAGTAAAGGACGCAGTAACCCATCACGTCCTTAAGCTGAAGTTTGGCCATGGCCAAGAGAGGGAGCAGCCAGAACGGTTGGAGCATGTTGGTCCAACCATCTCCCCAAGCGATGGCCAGGGCGACTTTCGCCGGCGGAACTCCCAGCTCCAACCCCGCCTGGACGAGCACGGGCCCCTGCACGGCCCACTGGCCTCCCCCGGATGGGATGAAGAAATTTACCAGGCCCGCCGCCCAGAAACACAGCAAGGGGAATGTCTGCGCTGAGGCGTTGGCCACGCACCATGAAGAAAGGGCGTCCCCTAATCCCGACCTCTCCAGCACGGCGGAGAGACCCGCGTAGAACGGGTACTGGATGATGATCCCGCCGCAGTGGCGCACAGACCGCTCCACCGCCACCACCAGCCGGGCCGGGGTGCCGTGGGCCCACAGGTTGAAGGTGAGAAAAGCCAGGTTCACGGCGTTGATGTCGAAGACGCCTTGCCCTCCAGCCACACGCACTAGGTGAAAGAGCGGAAGGAGTGAGACCAGGAGCATGGGCCAGCGGGCATGCTCCAGCCGCGAGCGCCAGGATCCATCGGACATCGATCCGCCGTCTCCCTCCTCCTCCCCTTCCGGCGCCCGCAAAAGCGAGACTGCGGCGTCTTCGCGCAAAGCAAGTGTCAAAATCGGTAGTAGCGCCACCAGCAGGCCCAGTACGCTGAGGTTCCATCCGGAGAAAATGGTTTCACCCAGCGGGATGGATACGCCCGGCAGGACCTTGTGCAAAGTCTCGTCGCTACCAGCTATCTTGAGCGGGATGGAGCCCGAAAGGCCCACGTGCCAAACCATGAAGCCGGAGTAGGCAGCCGCCGCCACGAGGCCGAAATTCAGGCGCCGGAAACGCTTGCCCACGCCCACCGCCACCAAGGCGGAGGCGATGAGCCCGAAGCCCCAATTGAGCCAACAGGCAAATGATGAGACGAGTGTGACGAAAACCAATGCGGAGGTTTCTTTTCGGGGTATGTCGGCCAAACGCTGGATGGCAACGCGTACCACTGGGGCCGAAGCGAGCATGTGGCCGGTGAGCAGCACCACTACCATTTGCATGGCGAAGTTATTGAGGGACCAGAAGCCCTCCCCCCAGTAACGCGGCAATTCTGCCCAGGGGGTGGCCGTGAGGGCCATAGCGCACAGAAACCCTACCAGGGTAAGAAGAAGACAGAATACCAGGGCGTCCGGGAGGAAGCGCTCACAGACTCGGGTGAAGAAGCGGGCCAGTGTTTTCATGCTCTTTATGTACCACGCGGGTTTGAGAACCTGAAAAAAATACCGCCGGGGTTGGCGCTAGGCCGCGCCGCGGATAAACCGGCCCCATGAAACACTTTCTGCTCGCCCTTTTGGCATCCCTCCCCGCTTTTGCCCAAAACGTGGCGATACCCGGCTACCGTCCGCACCGGATCAGCGACCTTTCCCGGTTGGGCGTGACCAAGGAACAGGTGTTCAGGCAGCTCGACCGCAGCTTCGTCAAAATCAACAGCTCCATCTGTTCCAACCGCGCCCACATGTGGGCCTGGGACATGTTGCGGGACTACGGCGCCGAGACCGCCAAGATCTTCCTTTTCTACACTGACCAGGCCGGAACCGTGGGCAACGCCAACTGGTGGCACCACGTGGCCAACGTGGTGAATGAGCGCGGCCGTCTTTACGTCGTGGACGGGGGCTTCCCCGGCATGATCAACGGCCCCCTGGCACCCGCCGAGTGGATGGAGAAATTCGCCGGTAGCCGCCGCTGCCGCCAAATCCGCGCCGGAGAGGAAGACCTCATTGAGCTCATGTTCCGCGGTCGCGCTTTCCCGCGCCAGACCCGCTATGGCAACGCCGATTGTTACTACCGCCTCACCCCCGCGGGCTATTGGACTCCCAACACGGTGGCGGAGAACCTGCTGGGCCGGGATGCCTCCGGGCGTCCGGTGAGACTCGTGCGCGACGAAATCGATCGCGACGAGTTGATCGCCGCCTGCACCGAGGCCACCACCACTCGGGCGGGCCGACTCTTCACCAATGAGCGCGAGCGCTGCGAAAGCTACGTGAACTGGCGCGGCCGTCGTCAGTAAAGCGTTAAGAGTGGCTTAACCTCTTGGGCCATTCCCCAGATGCGAATCCATTCGCATCCGGCGATAATGCTTCCATGACTGATTACCAAGCCCTCTTCGAGCACGCCCCCGGGCTCTTCATGGCCCTCTCTCCCGATTTCACCATTGTCGCCATCAGCAACAACTACGCCCGGGCCACCATGGTCAAGCGCGAGGACGTGATCGGACGCGGGTTGTTTGACGTTTTCCCCGACAATCCGGACGACCCAAACGCCACCGGAGTGGGCCAATTGCGCGCGTCCCTGGCCCGCGTGCTCGTGCGCCGCCAGCCCGACACCATGGCGATCCAGAAGTATGACATCCGCCGTCCCGACGGAACTTTCGAGGAGCGCCACTGGAGCCCTTACAACGTGCCCGTTCTCGCTGCCGACGGCAAAGTTCGCTACATCATCCACCGCGTGGAAGACGTCACCGATTACGTACGGCTCAAGCAGGAAGGCCTTCGCCAGAGCCGTCTCACGGAAGAACTGCGCTCCGAGCGGGATCAATTGGAAAAAATCCGCCAATCCCAGCGCATGGAGGCCATGGGCCAACTAGCTGGCGGCGTGGCCCACGACTTCAACAATATTCTCGCCACCATTAGCATCACCTGTGAGAACCTGCTGACCGACGTCCGGCAGGAGGACCGTTACGCCGCCGGCGTGGAGCAAATCCTCAAAAACGCCGAACGCGCAGCCTCACTCACGCGCCAACTGCTCTCCTTCAGTCGCCAACAGGTGCTTCAACCCCGGGTTCTCAACCTGAACGCCGTTGTTCACGACATGCAGGCCATGCTCACTCGCCTCTTGGGAGAGCATGTTTGTCTCAAAACTGACTTGGACGCCGCCCTGGGGAACACGCTCATCGACCAAGGGCAAATGGAGCAGCTATTGCTCAATCTGGTGCTGAACGCCAGGGACGCCATGCCTAAGGGTGGGCACATCACCATCCATACCGAGAACACGGAACTCGACCGGACCATGGGGGCAGGACAGATGAACGTGGAGCCCGGTCCTTATGTGATGGTCAGCGTGGCGGACACAGGCATGGGCATGGACGCCGAAACCCAGGCGCGGATTTTCGAGCCTTTTTTCACCACCAAGCCGGTGGGGAAAGGCACCGGGTTGGGATTGGCCACGGTTTACGGCATCGTGAAGCAAAACAAGGGAACCATCTGGGTGTACAGCGAGCTGCGCAAGGGGACGGTCTTTAAAGTTTATCTCCCTCTGAGCACGGAGAGCGTGGTGCAAGAGGCGGTCACTTCCGTTCAAGCCATGCCCTCTGCGAGCGGAAAAACCGTTTTGTTGGTGGAGGATGAGGAAGCGCTCCGCAATGCCGTGGCCGAGACCTTGCAGAAGCATGGCTACACGGTCCACACCGCGACTAATGGCATGAACGCCCTGGAAAAATTCCAACAGCTGGGTGACCCAGTGGACTTGCTGATCACCGACGTGGTGATGCCAGAGATGGGCGGTCAGGCCCTCGCCAACCAGCTCCAGGCCCGGGGTGCCAATGTGAAAGTACTTTTCCTTTCCGGGTACACCGAAGAGGTCCTCGCCGACCACGGCATGACGGGGACTCATCCCCAGTTTTTGGAGAAACCGTTCCGGCTAAAAGCCTTGCTCGATAAGGTTCGTGGTATCCTCGGGTGACCCCGCAGGGAGGTTCGCATGGCCCATATTTTCGTGGCGGAAGACGAGGAGATCCTCCGCGCCGCCATCTGCTCGGTCCTCCGCAAGGAAGGCCACACGGTTAACGAAGCGGGCAATGGGGCCGAGGCGCTGGAGGCCATGCGTGGCCTCACGGTGGACTTGCTTCTGACCGACGTGCTGATGCCAGTGATGGACGGGCGCCGCCTGGTGAGTGCCCTGGCCGCCAGGGGACAATCGATGAAGGTCCTCTACATGTCGGGGTACCACACCGAAGACCTGCGCAAGGACGGCATGTCGGAAGGAACGCCTCACCTCATGGAGAAGCCTTTCCGCATGAACGCTCTGGTGGCAAAAATTCGCTCTTTGCTCGCCCATCCATAGTCATAAGACTATTCCCATTCTTTAGAGCATTGAATGGATCAATGTGGGCGCTTGATCTACGTTGTCCCCCGTGAAGGCGATCCTCTACAACATCTTCGGTCTCGGCCACATCCTCCCCACGCTCACCCTGGTACGGGAGCTCTCACGGCAGGGAGTTGAGGTCATTTACCACTCCTCACCCGAGCGCCGATCCCTCGTGGAGGAGGCCGGGGCGCGTTTCATCAACTATGGCCGAGACGACTATCGCGCCTCGGACTACAACCCCGGCAAGAACTTCGTCCAGCAGACGTTGCCCGCCACGCTGGGACTTTTGCCCTTTTTGCGCGAGGAGTTCGAGCGCGAGCGCCCGGACTTCATCCTCTACGACTCCATGGCCCCCTGGGGCCTTCTCCTGGCGCGACTCTACGACGTGCCCGCTTTCTGCCTGGTCACCACCTTCGCCTTGGGAGATTCCCAGAAGCGAGAGATGTTCCGGATCAACCGCGTGGAGGAGGACGACGCCTCACGAGAGGCGATCCGGCGCTTGCGGGACGAATATGGAGTGAGCTTGAGCTTTCTAGACACCCTGGGCGCCTATCATGGCTGCAATCTCGTGTTCTCGCCCCAGGCGCTGCATGGCCAATGGGACGGCCTTGAGCGGGGACGCTTCCACTTCGTCCAGCAAGAGCGCACGTCCCCCCAGCAAGAGGATTTCCCTTTGGCGGCCTTGGTACAGGACGAGCGCACCATCGTCGCCCTGGCTTTGGGAACGGTTGTGCCCCAGGAAGATCCGAGCGTGCTGAAAACCTACCGCCACTTTCTCCAGGCCTTCGCCGAAGACCCGGACATCCTCATGATCCTCTCCACAGGAACGCCCGAGCTGTTGGCCGCTTTGGGGCCCTTGCCGGGCAACGTGGTGGCGCGAGCGCGAATCCCTCAGACGGAAGTTATGCGCCACGCCCAAATCTTCATCCACCATGGGGGCATGAACAGCGTGCGCGAGGCGCTGGAGTTGCAGGTGCCCCAACTGGTCATCCCCCATCAGGGGGACCAACACCTGAACGCCCAACGGGTGGTGGAAGCGGGTGTGGGTTTGCGCCTGGCGCGACAAGAGGTCTCGCCTGGGGCCCTCAAGCGGCGCACCCTTGAATTGGTGTTTTCTCCGTCCATACGCGCGCGCCTGGCGGAACTGCAGGCAAACGCCGGGACCACGCTGTGCACGAAGACGGCCTGGGCGCTGATGCGCTCTCAGCTGGGGGTGGCGCGTGCCTTGGGATGAACTCCATCGATTCTGGTTCGGCCGTCCTGAGCTGACCGAGTCCTACTATGGGCGGCAGTTGCGACGTTGGTTTTTCGGGGAAGACGTGAATTTTGACAGAGAGTGCGCCACCCGCTTCGCCCCTTGGCTTGGTCAGGCCTTCGAAAGCCCGACCACGCCCCGGGAGCACCTCGCCCACATACTCCTGCTCGACCAAATACCCCGCAACGCGTTTCGTGGTTCTCCTCGTGCTTACGTCTACGACACACGGGCCCAAGCTTTGGCGCTGGAAGCCCTGGGCACACCCCTCGAACGTGACCTATCACTGCCCGAGCGCATCTTTCTTTACATGCCGCTGGAGCACGCGGAGGACGTGGCCCTGCAAGACCTGAGCGTGGAAAAGTTCGCGCATCTCCACCGGGACGCCCCGCCCGAGATCCGGGAATGGACGCTACTGGGACTGCGTAAGGCCCAGGAGCACAGGGAGACCATACTCCGGCACGGGCGCTTCCCCACCCGAGCGGTCTAAGGCCGCCTGCAGGCGCGCGATGAGAGCGTCATTGCGTCCTTCCGGCGTGGCGGGGAGCTTTCCCTCCCGCAATGCTTCAAGGTCGTCGAGCAGGGCCTCGGTGACCAGGGCCAGGTAGGTTTCTTTTTGGGCAGGGGACGTGGGCCAGAGCTTCTCCCCGATGAACCGGCGCACGCGCCAATAGAAGGTGTGCTCCTCGGTTGAGTTATAGCGGTGGATGTGAAATGTGCTGGAGGGCGTGAAGCTGCGGGCGAAAACTCCGTTCATCTCCTGGTCGCCCAAGTCGTCGCGGTACAAGGCGCTGGTGATGGCCTCTGGGTATCCTTGGTCGTAGACCGCCACCACGTCGGCATAGAGTTCTTGATAGGGGGCCGACTCGCGGAAGAGGCCGCGGTTCTCCGGACTCGCCTGGTGGACGCGCTGTCGGGACTGGACATCCGCCAATTGCTCCGGTGTCCCGCCGTCCATCAAAAGGCGCATGCGCTCACGGGAAAACTCGCGCATGGGGAGAAAGAAATCCCGGTAAGCGCTAAAGCGCGCGGATAAAGCCTCCGCGAAGAGGGCGTGCCCATACTCATGGGCGATGACGGCCATGTTGTCCACGACGGTGCGATAGCGGGTTTGCCCGTACTCCGTGCTGAGCATGAAGCGCTGGTATATTTCCAGGGTCATGCCCACATCGAATGAGGCGGCACTCCCTTCATTCCCGATGGAGAGCATGACGGGCACGCGGCTTCGGGCCATCCGCGCCACCGAGGTGACCATTTCATCCACCCGTTTGAGGAACCCACAGTTTTCCTGTTCCCGGGGGACGAAGAGGTGGGTCGAGATAAGTGTCTGATGCGGCAGCTCGCACTCGCCGAAGGCGGGCATGGTCAAAGTGAAAGTGGCCGCTACAAGAAGGAGTTTCACCGCCTGGGGATAACACCCCCACTCGTGGAGGGCATCCGCCCACGTAATACTTACAGGGAGTCAGGCGCGGCGATAGTAGTACGCCCGCCGTTCGTTCACCAAGGGAAGCCTCATGTCTTTCATGCGTTGGACCAGTTTATAGAAGCGTTGGTCCAAGGCCGGGTCATAGGGACGTTTCCAAACTTTTTCTATCAACTCTTCCTTACGCAGCGGGATCCGCGAAGCGGTAAGCGCCACGTGGAGGGCCTCCAGTTTGGAACCGGCGGGGAGAGCCACGTCAGCAGGCAGGCTGGTTTTGCCCCGTATGGCCTGCACGGCCTGGCAGAAGAGGCCTTCTTGGTCGAAAAGGTTCAAGCACGCAAAGCCAGCAGCGAAGGTCTGGGGGAAGAGCGCCACCAAGTCCATCCACAGTTCCTCGGCCCGCACTAGATCGCCGCACTCCAGGGCCACCAGCACACCCCATTTGAGGGTGTACTCGCGGGACTCCTCAAGCGCGCGCGGCATATCCTCGAGCTGTCCATTCTCCATGAACCGCAAAAGACCGAGGTTGAAGAACAAGCGGGCCCGGTTCTTGGTCAGGCGCCCCCCTTTCACCTCTTCCAACAAGGCTCGGGCTCCGGCGGCGTCACCGGCCCGGAAGAAAATATCGGAGGCCACCACCCGCAGGGTCACGGTGTCCAGATGGGTGCCCTCCTCTGCACTGCGCTCGAGGGCGCGCTCGATCTCCTCCTTGGCCGCGGCGTAGGCCCGCTCCTGAGATAGGTTGCAGGCCCGCGCACGGACCACCAGCAACTCCTCATCCAACCCTTCCGCACGGACAAGCGCAGCGTCCAGGTGGTGGTGGGCCAAACGCTTTAGCCCCAGGGATTGGGCGTCCACGGCGGCGTTGTACAGGGTGAGGAACTCGCCCCGGCGGTCGGGCACGGCACGGTACAGCTCAAGGGCGCGACCGTTTTCCAAGAGGGACATCTCCCAATCCCCTAGGCGGGCGTGGGCCGTGGCGGTCAGGAAATGTTTCTCCGCGGCCAGAAACCCGCTGGCGCTCCCTGAGTAGCGCAGGGACGCGAGTGCCTCCCGGTAAGCACCGGCGCTGAACAGGCGGCGGACGCGCAGGAGCGTGCGCTCCTCAGCGGACAACAGCGGGCTATCGCTCAGGAGGGCGAAGCGCCGGTTGTCACAGGCCAAATAGAGCGAGATCGCCTTCTGGTATAGCGGATGGTCTGCCCTGGTCGTTGACATCCAATTCTCCGTAAAAATAATCAATCAGCGCGAAGCCAGGATGATTCGAGACGTTCACCCCGGTGCGGTAAGCGATGCGGTACTCGAGCTTAGTGGCGTCGGCGGCCTTCTTGCTCAATGAAAACTCGAAATTCCCCTGGCGATCGTGGCAGATGAGCTTCAGGTGGTTGCGGTCGTCGCAAGACAGCTGGGCGTTTTCCAGGCGCATCCTCGTGCGCCCTCCGGGCAAGGGAGTCTGCAGGTGGTAACGGGCCCAAACCTGTAGTCGACCATCCGGCAGGGGAAGCAACGTCAGGTTAAAGCCGTGGTCCCAATCCGGGATCCGCTCCCAGTTGAAGATGAAGTTGAAGTCGCGGCTCTGTTTATAGAAGCGCAGCTCATTGCCACGCACCTGTAGGAGACTGCGAACGGGTCCCCGGGCGATCTTGCGCCAGGCGCCCGACTGGCCGATGGAAGAGGCGTCGAAATAATAGAGGCGGCTGGTGTTCCCCCGTAGGATGCGGCCCTGGAAATTGCCAAGCAGGCGCTCCGCCAGGCCACGTCTCACAGAGTCCGAGGGGAGACCATCCACCGGACGGGTAACCACCGGTCCCTGGCAACCGAGGGTGGCAATATAATCGGCGTAGCCATCGATTTGTCGGCCACACCGGGCGAGGATGATCTGCCGGGGGTTGCGGGGGTCCACCACTCCTTCGGCGGGCAGCCGCAGTAAGGAGAGAGAGGCCGCGCGGGCGCGAGTCCCGGCACCGTTGCCATGGTCGTTCTCGCCACCGTTGCCATGGTCGTTCTCGCCGCCGTTGCCGTGGTCGTTCTCGCCGCCGTTGCCGTGGTCGTTCTCGCCGGTGGGGCGGTCGTTGTTGGAATGGAAATTCAGGTGATTTCCCAGGCCGAAGATCTCAGGATGGGGGGGCGTGGGTTCTTGTGCCTCACCCAGGAAGCGCACCACTTCCCCCATACCGATGAGGAACGTCTCTTCCTGGTAGGGCACGTGGCGGGCGATGATCCCCACCGGCCGTTCCCGCCCGTCGATGATTAAGCCACCGCTCATCCCCTGATAGGCGGTGAGGGTGTGGGCGCGGAAGAACTCCCGCAGGTTGAGCGATGAGGCGAAGGGCTCGAGGGTGATGCGGTCGCGTCCACTGCGCCAGGGCCGGTCATTGGTGAAGGTGGCAGTGGCCGTGGCCATGAAAAAGCCCAGGGCGGCATAGGAAGCGCGCTCGCGTCCCAGGTTGCGCCAGGCGCGGGGATCGATCGGGCGCAGGTCCGCACAGTACTGCTGCCTGAGTTCCTCCCCCACAGCGAGTTCCGCCAAGTCCTTACTCACGAAACGTTTCAGCAGGCGCGCGCTTCCCACCACCATTTGCCGGTCCACGGAGGTGGTGAAGAAGTCGTAGGAGCTGCGCGTGCTGGCGTTGGTGAGTGCCTCAGGATCGTAAAGGTGCTCGGGGAAGTTGATGGTGGGATTCATCATCAACACCGCTCCTCCCTCATTACCGGGGAAGCAGTGGGCGTTGGTCACCAAACGACATTGCCCGTCCACGTTGAGCATGGTGGCTGTGCAGGAGCGGTAGTACTGGCCCGAGTGGCGGGCGGCAAGGTTCCCGCGCAGCATTTCTGGGCTGAAGGTGTGAATGTAGAAAAGGCGCCAATTGGGCGCGGCCGAGAGGGGCAGCGAGCAGGCCATCGATAAGAGGAGCAGCAAAAGTCTCATGATTCCCTGATTGTAAAGGGACACCCCACCCGCGGATGCAAACCCTGTAAGACTTTCCGAATCGAGCGCCCCCTCAAAGTGTCTGATTTCCTTGGCGGTCTGAGGTCAGGAAGTCAGAACTGTCCAGTTGGGGTGAACGGGGCTTTTCCCTATAACTTCCCCATCGCATTCACCCCCTCAAAGGAGTCCCCATGAGCTTCTCTGGCCTCAAAAAAATGTTCCTCGCCCTGACCTTGGTCTTCGCCACCACTGTGGCCTCTACCCAGAAGTCCCACGCCATCGTGGGCCTCGCCTCCTGGAACCCACCCCTCATGGGAGCGGGCCTCTTGGCCGCCACCGTCGGCTACGCTGGCACCATGATCGCCGGCGCCGGCACCGAGTACGCCTGGGAAACTGGCAATCCCATCTTCCGTGCCGGCGCCATCGTGGCCGGCGGCGTGACCGCCGTGTTCATCGTGGTGGCCTGGATCGGGCAGATCGCCCTGAAGGACGGCCACCTGGTGGGCGTGGAGTTCGCCGAGATCACCCCGCAGATGCGCCAAGACCTGGGCATCACCGCCGCCGAGGCCCGCGCCTTTAACCAGGAGCGCGACCAGGTGACCATCGTCGCCCAGCAAGTGGCCGAAGACCTCGCCCGCATCCCCCGCGCCACCGTCGCCGACTCCGAGCGCGTGTGGGAGCGCTACACCGGCCTCTTGAGCGCACCCGCCCTCAGCGCCACCAGCAAGATCTTCGTCCGCTTTGCCCAGCACTGAGCCCTACTTCTAGGGGAGGCGTCCACGCCTCCCCTTCTTTTTGGAGCCCCCATGAAAAGCCTGCTCACCGCGCTTTACCTCCTCCTGACCAGCATCGTTTCCTACGCCGGAGAAGGCAAGGTGGTGCTCCTCACCTCCCTGCTTGAGAGTCGCCAGGCCCCCCGTTCCGCCAACCAACGGCTGGAGCGCTCCGCCGAACGAAGGCTGCGCGAGCGCTTCCGGCGCTTGGACTACGAGGTGGTGGTCGAGCACCGCGTGACCCCGCGCCGCCTGTGGGAGGTACTCAACGACCGTGAGGTTGTAGGACTCTTCTGGATCTCCCACGCCCGCGAGTCCCAAGAGGTCAGCACCGGTTTCTCCGCCGCCGGCACCGTGCTGGACGCCTATGGCAACGACGTCAAAAAGCTTTTCTCCCGCCTGCCACCCCACCTGCGTTTTCTGGGCATGATTGCATGCGAATCACGTTCCCTCTTGGAGGGCTACCGCCAACAAGGCCGCTACGCCACCCAGACTTCTCTAGTGATCCATTCCTACGCCGGCACCATCGGTGGCGACACTGGAATGCGGCAGGCGCTGGAAGCCGCCCAAGCGGTGTTCGAGCGCCCCGTGGACCTGCCGACGACCCCCGCCGCCACCCCGGAGTTGGTGCTGGAGGGCCGCCTACATACTGCCCTGCCTGACTCCACCCAGCTGTTCTTGGAACTCAACGACGAGCCCATGGGCGTCTTCGCCGCTGGCGAGGAGCTGGAGGCGGTGCTGACCCGCAACCAGTGGAGCTGGATGGCACGCCGGAACATCAAGGTCACCTCGTTCACCACTGATCCCGCCCGCCGCTCACCACCCCCCGCTCTGAGCTTTCACATGCCAGGCGAGAACGTTGAGTGGGAGATGTTCGGCCTCGATGGTCGGGCATTGGGAGAAGTGACACAATTGTATGTTTACCGCGCCCGGTAAGCCCGCCGGGAAACCATTTCCGAAGGAGGAAAAATGAAGAGGCTTATTCTGTTCTTGTGTCTCATGGTCTCCGTTCCCGTTTTCGCTCAGTCCACGTCCAGTCTCGAACAGCTGGAGGCCGACAAGGCCCATGTGATCCAGGCCGAACTCGCCCGCCTTGAGCGTTTGGCTGGTACCCCTGTTGGGCTGAAAAGCCTGAACACCGAGTGCCCCGATGACCCCTATCCCCGCCCCCACCCGCGCCCCCGCCCGGATCACGAACGCCCTCCTGAACCTTACTGTCAGGCGCGCCTGTCAAATGGCACTTGCTACATCTACGGGGAAGATCGCCCAGGCCCCTGCTACCCAAACTGCGTTGGACGTCTCTCTAATGGAGAATGCTACATCTACGGCCCCGACGTCTGCCAATGACCCCTCATCCGCCCTCCACAAGGGGGCGGATCATTCCACCAGCTTGAGCGCCGCTTTCCCCGACACGTTCGCCTGGGCCGCCACCGCGGTCCCCGCCTGCAGCACCACCTGGTTTCGCGCCAGGTTCGCGGCTTCATCGGCATAGTCCAGGTCACGGATGCGGCTGTTGGCCGCGTTCATGTTCTGGTGGTAGATGCCCAGGTTGTTGGAGCTGGTCATGAGCCGGTTCTGCACAGACCCGAGCATGGAACGATGGCCGGCGATGGTGTTGAAAGCACCGTCCAGCTGCTCCAAACTTTGCTGGGCCCCGTGTTTGGAAAGGATGGTGGAAGGGGCCACGCCCAGGGTGTGGGTGTCCGCGCGGTACTTGGAGGCGTCGAAGCTGATGGTGTCGTCCTGGGTCACGCTCCCCACGCCCACGTGGAAGTCCAGCCGCGGGCCGCTGCCGTCCAGGAGCTTTCTCCCGTTGTACTCAATGCCCTTGGCGATGCGATCGAGCTCCTGCTTCAAGGCCTCGTACTCGTAGCTCGAGTTGGCGCGGTCCCCGTCGTTCATGGTGTCGGACGCCGCCTGGATGGCCAGCTCGCGCATGCGGGTCAGGATGCTGGTGGACTCGTTGAGCCCGCCCTCGGCCACCTGGACCATGGAAATACCGTCGTTGGCGTTGCGGTCAGCCTGCTTGGAGGAGCGGATGTGGGCCTTGATTTTTTCCGAAATGGCGAGCCCGGCGGCGTCGTCGGCCGCCTTGACGATGCGCTGGCCGGAGGCGAGCTTGGCCGAACTGTCCTGGGTCTCGCGCACGGTCTTACCCAGCGCGGTCTGCGACTGCAGGGCGGGCACGTTGGTGTTGATCCTGAAACCCATGGCCTTCGCTTTTCGGCAGAACTTGCCGGGCCCCTGAGGACCCGGCAAGACCGAGCGGCGAAGTCGGACTAGACGCCGAAAAGCTTGTTATCCAGGGAATGCTTCCCCGGGCCGGACGAGATGAAGAACAGGGAGATGACCAGGTAGATGGACGCGAGCTCGTAAGAACCTTGGCCCGGGCCCGAGGCCACGAACGGATCCCCCATGACGAAAGCGTGCATCCCCGCGGCTACCAACATGGTGAAGCCCATGCCCAGGCTCGCCAAGCGGGTGACCAATCCCAGCGCCAGGGCGATGCCGCCTCCGAACTCGGAGAGGGCCGCCAAACCTTGCAAAATCCCCGGCACCGCCGCGTCCGGCCCCATCCACCCGAAGGGGGATTGGATCTTGCCCCAGCCATGCATGGCCATGGCCGAACCACACACCAAGCGCACGAGCAGCATGGTGCAGTCCATGCCTTTGCCGTAGGACCGGGCAGCGAAAAACTTCTTCATCGATTCTCCTTGAAAGAATTACCTGCTTTAAGTCTACGGGAGGCCTCCGGCCGGTGGCAAATTGTCCCCAAAGACGGGCGCACTTCTAACAAAGTTACCCACTGCCTATCCAAGCCCTCCCGTGTGCGGGTACAGCTGACATAAGCCCCTCCAGGAGAAACCCATGCGCGCTTCCCACGCCCTGTCCGTCCTGAGCCTTGCCCTCGCTTTTTCCCTCGCCCACGCGGACATCAGCGTGGACTGCCTTTTGCGCGGAGCCTGCGGCAGCGGCAGGGACGCACTCGCCCACCTGGAGGCCTTGCACGACATTGCCGGGGCCCAAGGGGGTAACCGCGCCGCCGGTAGCCCGGGACACGAACTCTCCGGGAACTATGTGGCACAAAAACTCTTGGCAGCGGGATACCGAGTGGAGCTGCGGCCTTTCACCTTCAAGAGTTTCAAAAAACTCCATGCCCGCATGGAGCAATCCGCTCCCCGGCGCGTGGTGTACCAGGAGGGCAGCGACTTCCAGCTCATGCCCTACAGCGGCTCCGGCACCGTCACTGCCCGGGTCACCCCGGTGGACCTGAAGCTCGGCGCCGGGAACGCTTCCACCAGCGGCTGCGAGGCCTCCGACTTCGCCGGATTTCCCGCAGGCAACATCGCGCTGGTCCAGCGCGGGACCTGCCCCTTCGTGGACAAGGTCCTCCACGCCCAGGCCGCAGGCGCCTCCGGGGTCGTGATCTTCAACCAAGGCAACTCGCCGGACCGCGAAGGCGTTTTCCCCGGAACCCTCGGCGAAACCCATCCCATCCGCATCCCGGTGGTGTCCACCTCCTATCTCATGGGCCTCATCTTCAACCACGTGGGGGGCCCCCTCCTCACGCTGGACGCCGGCGCCGAAGTGGTGACCAAAACCTCTTTCAACGTCATCGCCGAGAGCCGTAGCGGCGACCCAGACAACGTGGTCATGCTGGGCGCGCATCTGGACTCCGTGGCCGAGGGGCCCGGCATGAACGACAACGGCTCCGGCAGCGCCGCCATCCTGGAAGTGGCCCTGAAGATGGCCAACCTCACGCCGGTCAACAAAGTGCGCTTCGCCTGGTTCTCTGCTGAAGAGCTGGGTCTCATCGGTTCCACCAAGTACGTGGAGTCGCTCTCTGAGGTGGAGAAGCGTCAAATCGCCCTCTACGTGAATATCGACATGGTCGCCTCCCCCAACCACAAGCTGGGCGTGTACGACGGCGACGGCTCCCGCTTCGGCCAGCGCGGGCCCCGTGGCTCGGACACCATCGAGAAGGCCTTCCACGACTTCTTCGCCGCCACCCGGGCGGGCAGCGTGGAGACCGAACTCAACGGCCGCTCCGACTACGCCGCCTTCTCCGCCGCGGGCATCGCGGTGGGCGGGCTCTTCACCGGCGCCGAGGGGGTGAAGACTGAGGAAGAGGCCCAGCTCTTCGGCGGCCAAGCCGGCGCGGCTTACGATGCCTGCTATCACAAGGCCTGCGACGACCTCTCCAACCTCAACGAAGAGGCGCTGGACCACAACACCAACGCCATCGCCTATGTCGCCCTAGGTTTCTCCAATGGCACCTTGGCCATCCGTCAGGACAAGGCCAACCGTTCCTTGCGAGAAAGGGACCGCGTTGTCTTCCCCAAACATCTGCACTGCCACGGGGACATGCATCACGAGTGAGTTAAGTTCCCGCGCGGGACGGCCACGGCCGTCCCGTCTTGCCTAGTGTCACCAGTAAGTTTTACATGGTTTCCGCCAACGGTCGCCCATAGGGGAAGCGACGGGGTATGGTGCGCGCACTTCGAACGCCCTTACCCACCCTTGCCGGAGGAACCATGAAAGCCCTCGCTTTGCCCGTCATTGCCCTCGCCTCGTTCGCCGCCTTCGCCCAACCCGTTTGCGACGTCGTTTGCACCGCCACCACCAGCGCCACCTACGAGGCCGGCTACACCGAAGAGTACAGCCGCCAGACCGTACGCCTTAACGGCCGCTCTTCCTCCAGCGCCGCTTTCTCCTTGGAAGGCATCTCCGGCACACTCTCCTACGACATCACCGCCACAGGTAGCACCATAGGCGTCCGTAGCGACGCCGTGAACGTCACTGGGACCGTGAGCTTCCCCGAGGGCTGCAGCGCCGACAGATCCGTCTTTGCCGTGAGGGGGTCCTTCCTGGACACTTCCGGCGGCGACTACGTCTCCGAACGCGACTTGAACGTCGAGTGTAGGACCGTAGCGGCGTCAGCCCGGGAGTAAGCGCGATCCCGAGAAAAGAAGGGCCCCATGCGGGGCCTTTTCATTTCAGGCGAGCAGTTGCCGGCAAACATCATCCAAGGTGGCCGGGTCCAGGGGCTTGCGGTCGCTGATGTTGATTTGCCGTCCTACCACCGTCATGCCGATGTAGGAGAGCTGCAGCCGCATCATGGAAAGCAGCTGGAATCCGTCTCCACCGGAGTGGGTGGCCACCGCTGCCCGCTTGCCGTTGAAATGCGAGCGCCAATCTTTGGATGAGGTGCTGCACCAAGCGATGAAGTTGCTCAGCGCCGGGGGAATGCCGCCGTTGTACTCGGGGGCGACGAACACGAAACGCTCGGCCCCGATGGCCTCTTTGAACGGCTCGATCACCTGGGCCCCGCTGACCTTTCCGTTTTGGGCCGGGGAATAGAGTGGTAGCTCCGCCGCCACGACGTCGACTAGGGACACCTTGTGCCCTTGGGCCTGGAGATGGTCTTGGAACTGCCTGGCGAGCACCAGGTTTTTGCCGTTGCTGCCGGCAATGATCGTTACGTGTTTCATGCACCCACTTTAACACTTATGCGCTGCCCCCGGCCAGGGTGAGACCGCGCGGCTAGAGTCCCCCCACCCGGAGGACCCCATGAAAAGACTGATGATCGCCGCTTCCCTATGCTTTTCCCTGCCCGCTTTGGCCGACCTGTGCGCCCCCCACATGTCCCGCGACCTGCGCATGCGCGCCCTGGAAACCCTGAGCGCCCGCATGGACTACTCTTTGGGCGAGCTCTGCTCCCACCCCCGGCTGCTGGACATCCACGTCACCGAAACCAACTTTTACAATCCCGCCACCCGCGAGCACGAGCCCAGCGAATGGGTCACCCTGCACTACCGCGAGTTCTACGCCTGCCAGTATTACGTGCGCCAGGCGGACATGGTGGTGACCAAGCAGAACTGCTACAGCACGTTCTGATCCCGCGGGGCCACCGGCGCGCCTTGCCCGGTGGTTGGGGGGGCCCCCCCCCCCCCGGGGTTCAGAGGCGAGGAGAGTAAAAAAAAATCACAACAACGACCCCCCCGCCCTCCCGTGCTATATTTCCTCCATCATGAATAACTAAGCCTCACCGACAGCCCCCTCCCCCCGACATCTTCGAACCCCGGAGGTTGCCATGACCGGCAGCTTCGCCCGTTTCCTCCGCGCGTGCGCTTTGACGCTGGCGTGGCAGTTACCCCGCGCACGCGGGGTGTCCTCCCCTTGCGGCGAAGGCGTGCCGCTTTCCCTGGAGGCCCGCCGTGAAAGCCGCAAGCGTGAGCGCCGCCAAGCCCCCAAGCAGCGGGTGCGCCCGCCTCCCCGGCATTTGCCCGGACGGGGCGGCTACCAAGGCACGAAGGCCCGCGACTGGCGTTTCAGCCAGCAGCGGGCCTTGCGGCGGATGTTCCGGAACTGTTAGTCGCGGTCGGGCTCCAGGTGGTCAGGCTCGGTGTCCTTCTTGACCGTGTCGCGGCTGCGCTCGGCCTGGTCGGCAGGCACCCGGCGGCGCATGAGCCGCGGCGCCCGCGTGCCCACCCCGCGGGAGGGGTTGCTCACGTGGTCCTCATACTGGATCTGCTCCGAGGGTTCCTGGCGGAAAGTCTTGTCGGCGGCGCGCTCCCGGCGGTCCCGGGCGAAGGCCAGCGGGTCGACCAGGAAAAGGACGCAGATGAGCAAGGTCTTCATGCACGCCCTCACAGGTGGTGGGGGTTGTCGCCGAACTTCTCCGGCAACAGGTTCATGACGAGTTCCTGGATGTTCTCCTCGTCGTCCTGGGAGACGCACTCTTCCTTGAGGCGCTGGAAGGCGGGTGCCATCATGCGCGCCTCCTCGTCCAGCAACAGCTGGCGGGCGGCGGACCAGATCTCGTCTTCCTCCTCCTCGATGTGATGCTCCACCGCCTCTTGGAGGTCGCGGGCGCATTCGGCGGCCTGCTCAGGGGGCATCTCGTTCTTCAAGAGGCCGAGCAACAGGTTCTCGGCGTCCACGTGTTCGCCGTAGCCATGGCCCATGATGAGTTCCTTGAGTTTCTCATCCTGGATGCCGCGCAGGCTGTTGTAAAAGACGGCTTCCTCGGCACGGGCATGGGGGATGAGCTCGCTTTTGACCTGGATGGCCCATTCCAGGAACTCCTCGGAGCCGGGTTCCGCTTCAACCAACTTGGCGAGCAGACCTTTGATCTTCTCGTGGTCCTTTTCCAAAACGTCATAAATCAGCATGCGTCCTCCTGGGTGGTACGGTGGGGGTGGCGGGAGACGGGCCCTCCGCCACGGGTGTGAGGCCCCGGTTGGCAGGACCGTTGAGCACTTGTCCTTGTCCGTCGAAACGGGAACCGTGGCACGGGCAATCGAAAGTTTTCTCCTGAGCGTTCCAGCGCACCACGCCCCCGAGGTGGGGACAGACGGCCGAGCAAGTGTGGAGTTCTCCCTGCGCGTCCCTATACGCGGCCACCAGAGAGAGGCCGTGCCGGCGTACTTCCCCTTCACCGGGCGCCAAGTCATGGCCAGGGCCATGGGGCGTGAAGAGGTCTCGGTACTGGGAGAGAGTGTTGGCGTTTTCCCGCGCGTAGGTGGCGCTGGCCAAGGTGCGCACGCGGTTGGGGCGATAAGCCTCGGTCCACGGATTTTCTCGCCCGAGGATGTGGTCGGTAATCAGCATCGCACCCAAGGTGGCGTGAGTCAGCCCGTGCCCCGAGTCGCCGGTGATGATGTGCACGTGGGAATCGTCGGCGGGATTTTTGCCGATGAACGCCGCGCCATCCACCGGCTCGATCACTTGGCCCGACCACCGGTGGACCACTTCACCCAGCATGGGGAAATGGGCGCGGGCCCAGCGCTCGAGTTCCTCGTGGGGCCCGGCCTCCCCCGCCACGGGTTGACCCGTCTTGTGGTCCTGCCCCCCCACCAGCAGCAAGTCATCGGCGCCGCCACGACCGCGGACCACGCGCACGTAATGGTAGGCCCTGCGGCCTTCACCATGGCCCGTGTCCCAGTAAAGGGCCGCCGGGACCGTTCCTGGAGGAATGCGCCCGGCCAGAAGATAGCTGCGATAGGAGGCTTGCTTTGTGTGCACCACTACCCGGTCGTTGATGGGCGTGTTGGTGGCGATGACCACGTGCTCGGCGTTCACTCTCCAGCCTGCCTGAACTTCCACGCCGTCTTTGTAGACGGCAGTGACCGGGCTGTGGGAATGGATTCGTCCTCCCAGCCTCGCCACGGCAGCGGCGAGACCGTAAAGGTACTTGAGGGGATGGAACTGGGCCTGCCCATCGAAAAGCAGGCAGGGACCGGGTACTCCCGGCGCGTGCGGAACGCTCTCTAGCAGCTGTGCCCGCACGCCGGCCTGGTTGGCGGCCAACCATTCATCGTGAAGAGTCTTGCGGCGGTCGCCTGGTTCCAAGAAAAGGTATCCGGGCACATGCTCGAGGTCACAATCGATCCCTTCCTCCTCCACCAGACGGAAAATCCGCGCAATAGCGGCGGTGTGGCTCTGGGCCATCTGGCGCGCTAGTTCCTTGCCATGGATGCGCGCGAGCTCCTGGTAGCCATCGTCCAGGGCGTTGGAGAGGTGCGCGGAGGTGCGGGAAGTCTCCCCCTGCCCCACCTGGCCGCGCTCCAGAACCACCACGCTTTTGCCTTCTTTGAGGAGCAAGTAGGCGGTGGTGAGGCCCGCGATGCCGGAGCCCACCACCACCACGTCCGCGGTGGCGTCGGCCCCCAGCGCGGCTGCGCCTGGTGGCAAGACGTCCAAGGACCACAAAGACATCGTACCACTGGTGGATTGCGGCTCCTGTGCCATGCTGGCCTCCAGGTTCCATGGTAAGCCCCCTGCAGACGGGACGCGCGGACCAACTCTTGGACGTAGTCTTGGGCGTGATTGCACAAAGAGTGGACGGCGGCCGGACGCCCCCCGCGCTCAGGAACCGATCACGCTCATGCTCTTCCAGCGGCCCTGCCGAAAACGCAGCCCCAGGATGGAAGTGATGGTGAAGGAGTAGACGGCAACGAAGGCCCAGGAGAGGACCGCGGCGTCATCCAGATCCCGCATGAGGATCGCCGGCAGCACCATGAGGGGCCAGGGCACCACCAACGCCACCAGGGAGACGAAGCGCGTGTCACCGGCGCCCTTGAGGGCAAAAGATATGTTCAGGTAGACGCTGTCGAACACCGTGAACACCGCCACGATGGCCAAGAGCCGCGGCGCCAAGGCGCTCACTTGGCCCCAGAGGAGGGCGTTGTCCTGGTTCTGGAACCAGGACAGGTAAAACTCGGGTACCACCAAGAAACTCAGTCCTACGGCGGCCATGTAGATGCAGGAGAGCTTGACCCCGTCCCAGGTGACCGTCTCCGCCTCGTCGGGCTTTTTCTCACCCAGCTTCTGCCCCACCAAAGTGAGCACTCCTTGGGCGATGCCCATGCTCGGGAGAACGGAGAGCATCATCACCGTCACCGCGATGCTGCTGCTAGCGAGGGCGGCCTCCCCCTCTTTCAGGCGGCCCATGACGATCAGGAACACGGTGAAGGCCATCCCTTCCAGGGCCCATTGCAAGCCGCTGGGCAAACCGTACTTGAGGAACTGCCGCAACAGCGCCGGCCGCGGTTGCCACTGGCTTTTCACGCGGAAGCGCGTCTCGTTGGAGGAGTTGAACACCAGCCATAGCCCGTAGAGCGCGGCTCCGTAGGTGGCGATAGCGGTGGCGTACCCAGCGCCCGACACACCCAGTGCGGGACAACCCCACTTCCCGAATATGAGGACGTAGTCCAGCAAGGCGTTGAGGAGCATCCCGACCATGTTGATGCCGATCACGGTGCGCGTGCGTCCGAGGCCGGTGAAAAAGCCACTGATCGCGGCCACCAGGGCGGTGGGCAGGGCGGACCAGGCGATGGCGTTGAAGTACTCCACCTCCAGCCCGGTGATGACCGGGGAATGGCCCACCACTTCGCGGAAGAACCACGGGCTCAGCAAGTTGAGCAGCATGAAGAGGGCGCCGCCCACCACCGCCACGTGGAAGGACTGCCACATGGCCGCGCCGATTTTTTCCTCCTCCTTGGCTCCATAGTACTGGGCCACGAAGGTCGTGATGTAGGCGGAGGTTTGCTGGAGCAGGGCCATGGGCACCCAGAACACGCCCATCACGGTCATGGCGGCGCCCAGGGCCTCGGTGGAATGCATGCCCAGAAAAATGCGGTCGATGGTGAGCTGCAGGTTCCAAAAACTGTTCGCGATGATCAGGGGCCAGGCCACGTGCAGGAGGTTTTTCCAACGGACCGTCGTCTTTTCCATGGGGTGAGAGCCTCGCGAAGTTTTTCCCTCCATCTTGAGGGATGGCCGAGCAAAAATCACTCTTAGATTTATTTTTAACGCAATGCGAAATTCAATTGTAACCTAGTCCGATGCTGAAACTCCTCCCCCTCTCCCTGACGTTTTTCCTGCTCGTCCTCAACTCCGGCTGCGGCCTGCTGGCGCGAAAGGGAGGCTGGGGTAAGAAGGCCTTTTGGCCCCTGCGGGGGGAGCGCGCCGCCTGGGCGTTGAAGAAGAACGCATCCTCCGCCCACGTGTGGGGGCCGCTGGCGGGAGCGGGACTGGTGCACCTGGCCGGCGTGGACAGGAAAATCGGACGGTGGGCGGTGAAGGAAACGCCCGTCTACCATGACGGGGAAAACGCCGCCGAGTGGAGCGACACCCTCAACAACGCCTCGAAGAACGTCGCCCTCACCGCGACCGTCCTCACTCCCTCCTACGACGAGGAGGGCAGCGTGGGCGGGTGGGCGTGGAGCAAGGCCAAGGGCACCGGGGTGGTGATGGTGTCCTCCATGTCCGCACGCTACTCCCGGGACCGGTTGGCACATTCCTTCCCGCGCTTGCGGCCCAACGGGCTCAACCGCGGCAGTTTCCCCTCGAGCCACACCACCAAGGCCGCCACCTGGGCCACCCTCACCCGCCACCAGCTGGACGCCATGGGCGTGCCGGACGGTTGGCGCATCGGGGTGCAGGCTGCGGCGTCCACTATGGCCTTCGGGACGGCCTGGGCACGGCTGGAGGCACAGAAACATTATCCATCCGACGTGTTGGTGGGATGGGCCGTGGGGTCTTTCGTTTCGGGATTCCTCTATGACTTCCTCATGAACGAGGACATGTCCGGGCCCGCGGTCTCGGCGGCGCCGGTGGAAGGCGGCTGGAGCGGGCAATTGGCCTGGAGCTTCTAGACGATGGTCCTCAGTCGATGACTTTCATCAGGGCATCCAAGGACTTCTCGAAGGTCTTGCACAGCCCGTACTTGTCCTTGAGCTCCACCAGGATATCGAAGCGCTTCTCGTAGTCGTAGTTGGCGGCGTGGAGCTTGTGCGCGAACTGCTGGCAAACGATGAAGATGCTGGAGAGCTGGTTGAAGCGCCCGCTGCGGATCCCGTGGGGGAAGCCGGAGCCGTCGGGCCTCTCGTGGTGCTGTTCGATGATGGTGATGGTTTCGGACGGGATGATGCCCCGGTTTTTCTTGAGGATCTCGGCCACCTCCAGGGGGTGCTGCTTGATCTTGTCGGGCAGCGCGGCCGAGCCTTTCTCCCAGGCGGTGATGGCGGAGAAGTCCTCGGCGGAGAGGCCCAGGTCGCACAGGAAGGAGGCCAGGGCCCCCTTCTCCTTCACCTGGTCGGACTTCCAGGGGAAGGTGTCGATCACCAGGGACATGATGTAATTCGTGAGCACAGAGAGGAGGTACTGCTCGGAGCAGTTCTTGCGGAACTGCTTCACGAACAGGAAGAGCGACGGGGACTCACCCACCACGGACATGGCGCGGCTGTTGATAGTCTTCACCGCCGCCACCGTTTCCGGCGTCGCCCCGATCTTGTGGATGACCGACTTGACCACGTCCAGGGCGGCGCTGGAAGACTCCACCCGCTCCTCATTGGTGGTCTTGGGGTCGTAGAACTGTTTGGGGGAGAGGGACTGCTGGACGTGCTCCACGATGCGCTCGCAGTCCTCCCGCTTGACGTAGACGTCGAGGACATCCTTCTGCTGGAGTTTGCGCAAGATCTCGATGAAGGTGTCTTCCTGGTAGTTCAGCTTCACGTACTTGGCGCCCACCTGCACATGAATCTCCACCCCCGCGAAGTCGGCGGCGAACTTGATGAGGTGGCTGATGGCGACCTTGACGAGTCCGTCTTGGCCCTCTTCCGTACCCATGGAGTCGTATGTCCTTTGCCCTCTCCTCAACGGATGATCCTGGGCCAGCCTTGAGGTTGAAAATGTCCGATCCCGCCGCTCAGTTCAGCCCAGTGGCAGGATGGTGCTATGGACGGCCTTCACCCCGGGGACGTTGGAGGCGCAGGCCTCCACCGCGCGCTTGGTTTGGGCGTCGGGCACGCTCCCCCACAGGTAGATGTCGTGGCCTTCGGCCTGGACCTCCACGTCGTGGGCGTCTGCGGTGGTGTCGCGAAGGAGGGCCTCCCGCACTTCCGCTGCTAGGGCCTCATCCAAGGTCCCCGCGCGCTCAGCTGGAGAAGGCTCCGGAGGCGCTCCCTCCAAGGCCGCTCGGACCTCCCGTCCACGCTGATGATCAAGGGACGTCCCGTACAGTCCATCGTCGGAGGCATAGATCTCCTCGGCCAGAGAACTCGCTCCGCTCTTTTTCCCGGTGCGACCGTGCGGAGGGGTTGTATCGTGAGGCCGGCCGCCCTTGTCGTCGGTGTGCTTTTCCATGGTTTCCTCCTACCCACTATTTAAATGCCAGCACGGTCATGCGTGAACCTGGAGCGCGGCCGCAAAACCGATGTCGCGCTTGGAGCGAAACGCTCTTGGAGGTGTGAAGGCATCTTTACCTTCATTACGCTGTGCCTTCACACCAAGCTCCCACCGGGCCGGTAAGGTCTTAGAGCAAGGCCCAATGATGGGCCACGGTCAGGAGGAATTTATGGCCCAGCAACAGCAAGGCAACCAGCAGTCGAACCAACAATCGAATTTGGACCAGCAGTCCGGCATCGGACAAGGTGTGGGACAAGGTCAGCAACAGAACAAGACCCAGCAATCTCCTTCCCAATCGGAGGATACTTTCAGCGAAGACGCGTACTGAGCGCGCCAGGCTAACCAGAAGTCTGCAAAGGCCCCCTGACGGGGGCCTTTGCCTTTTCCCCGCCCTTAGGGCCTTTCCCTCGGAAAACTAACTCCCCGACATTTCTCCCCAAACGCGAAAAAATTCCGGAGCGGATTTCTTCCGTGCTTGTGCCGTTAACGAATTTGCAGAAAATAACACATAGCGTTAACAGCATTTTCACGGAGGAAATTGCATGCTCAAGAAGTACCCGTTCACCGCCCTCTCCCTCCTCCTCGCCCTTCCCGCCTTCGCCGTCGTTCCCACCCTCGCCCTCACCTTCGACACCAACGTGCGGACCTACGGCATGAGCAGTTCCCAGGAAGCGAAGATCCAATCCGCCGAGCGCAAGATCCGTGACGTCATCGCCTCGGAGGCCTTCCGCACCCGCGTGCTCAATCACACCTATAAGGGGAAAAAGACCTTCGTGGACAACATGGGCCTCACCAACGCCCAGATCTACAACAAGATCCTGGCGGGGGCCGAGCGCCTCTCGCCGTCCAAGGACAACCAGATGGACCTGAAGATCAAGGTCTACTACCAGAACTCCAACGTGGTGGGTTACACCACGCCCAAGAGCGACACCATCAACATGAACACCAAGTTCCTCAACAAGTACTCCGCCACCAACGTGACCCGCAACATGATCCACGAATGGCTGCACAAGGTAGGCTTCGACCACGCCAAGACCTACTCCACCGCCAGGGACTACTCCGTCCCCTACGCCATCGGCTCCATCATGGAGAAGCTCGCCGCCCAGTACTGAGAGTTTTGCGGCCCCCATGGACGGGGGCCCACTCTGACTTCCGGCGTCCCGCCTTCCAGGATGGAAAACGGGACGCCCCCATCACGCCTGGGGTTCGCCGGGGAATTGCCCCCTGAGGGCCCGCACCGCCGCCCGCTGCTCGGGGGTCACATGCCGGGGCGTGACCACTTTGAGTTTCACGATGAGGTTCCCGCGCTGCCCTTCTGGGCCCGCGCCTTTCCCCTTTACGCGGAGTTTGGTTCCCGTGCTGGAGCCGGGGGGAACATGGAGCATGACCTCACCATCCAAGGTGCGCACGCGCACCTCACCCCCCGCGATCGCGTCGATGAAACCCACCGGGGCTTCCATCTCAATGTCCTTGCCCACGCGCGTGAAGCCCGTCAGTGGCTTGACCTCCACTTCCACGTAGACGTCGCCGGGGTTGGCCAGGCCCTTGAAGCGGAGTTTCTTCCCGTCCTCGATCCCCGCGGGGATCGTCACCCGCACGCTGCGACCGTCGGGAAGCCCCACGTGCTTCTCCGCGCCCAGGGCGGCTTCCTTGAACTCCACCTCCATGCGGTAGTGCACGTCCGTGGAGCGGGCCCGCTGGCCCCGGGCGGATGCGAAGAGGTCTTCGAAGAAGTCGCCGCCGAAGTCCTGCTCGCCGAAGGAGTAGGAGAATCCGTGTGACGAGCGGCCAGGGCCGCCTCCGCGCCCGGAGCGCATGTGCTCCTCATACTGACGGCGCAGTTGCTCGTCGGTTTCACCCTGGTCATACTTGGCGCGCGCCTCGGCGGTGCCCACCTGGTCGAAGGCGTGGGAAATTTCCTGGAAACGCCGCTCGGCTTCCTTGTCCCCCTTGTTGGCGTCGGGATGGAAGCGCTTGGCGAGCTTGCGGTAGCTCTTCTTGATCTCCTCCGGGGAAGCGGTGGGTGAAACCCCGAGGACTTCGTACGGGTTTTTCATGGGTCCTCCCACCGCTTAGGATGGGCACGCCCGAAAAGATGTCCAGGGCCGGGCCCCGGTCACTCGGGTTTTTTGCCCAAATCCCGCCCCGATTGTTCCGCCGAAGCGGCGTCCACGCTTTCACCCGCCTTGCGTTTCCAGCCTTTGAATTGCCAGAAGCGCCGGGGTTTTTCCGAGGGGCGTTGGGTGTCTTGGGAGCCTATGCCGGAGAAGGTGGTGTCGAAGGTGGCCATAAAAACCTCCTGGAAAAAAAACAGGCCACCGAAGTGGCCTGTCTTAGGGGAAGAGACAATGTTCATTTTCATGACCGCTGTTTCTTCCTTGGGACCAGTTTACGCCGGGGGGCCCGGGAAGGCTTGTCGGTTTGGTGGCGACGCGGTGGAGATTCCTCCACCTCCCTCACGGAATGGTCTTGTATGCCGAAATCACATGCTGGCGACGAGGCCGCGGAAAAGGGCAATGTCCGCGGGAAAGACCTTGTCCAAGAAACCCATGTCCCCGGGGGTGAGCCACCTCAACTCCGTATGCTCGTCGTTGGCCAAGTGCGCTTCACCGGCCTCGATCTCCACCCACCACCACTGGATGACGGCGCTGCCGTCGTGGGTGTCGAACTCACCCACCACGCGCACCGGCCGTACCAAGAGGCCCACTTCCTCGCGCACTTCCCGGCGCACGGCCTCCTGGGGGGTCTCGCCCGGCTCGATGCGCCCGCTCACGGGGCACCAGTAGCCCGGGGCGGAAGTTTTATGGGGGGCACGCTTCCCCAGCAAGAACTTGCCGTCCCGGTGGATGACCGCGGCAACGACGCGCTTTTTGCTCACGACCGCAAGAACTCACCCACCCGCGCCACTCCCTCCCCCACTTGGGGGTCCTGGATCCACAGGCCGGGGCTGAAGCGCACGGTGCGCACGCCATCCACCACGGGAAGGTTCACGTTCACGCCGGTGCGCTCGTAGACTTCCTGAATGGAGGGGCAGGCGTCGCCCTGGAAGCGGGCGGGCAAACGGTAAGTCGACAACGGCGCGCCCAATTCGGGATTCGGCGAATGCAGCGGTTCCAGCCCCAGGGCATCGGCATGGAGCCGGGCCAGATCCCGGAGCTCCCGCTGGCGGGCTCGCAGTTTTTCCGGGCCGTGGGTTTCCCAGAAGCCCACCAAATCTTCCAGCGCCAGGTAGAGGGCGAAGTTGAAGGAGTAGGCCTGGAGCATGCGGGAGGCGAAGGCGGAGCCCCCGCCGAACTCGCTGAAGGGCAAGAAGGTTTCGAAGGTGGTCCAGCCGGCCTGGACGTTGCGCACGCTCGGCTGGCGCCACTCGGGCACCCAACCAAAGCCCGTGCCTTTGGGCCCCATCATCCACTTGTGGAGGTTGCCGCCGTAGAAGTCCACGTCGCCCAGCTTGGAGAAGTCCAAGTCGGTGGAACCCGGGCCGTGGGCGCCGTCCACCACCATCACGATGCCGCGGCGGCGGGTTTCCTTGGCGATGCGCTCGATGGGCAGGATGAGTCCCGTGCCGGTGGTGACGTGGCTGATGAGGAGCAAGCGGGTCTTGTCGCTCAGGCCCTTCACCACCGCGTCCACCAACTCGTCCGCGCTGGTGGCGCGGGTGGGGATGGTGATGGTGCGCAGTTCACGCCCCTCGTTCTGGCAGCGGAGCTTGAGGATGTTGTTGATGGCGCCGTATTCCAGGTTGGTGGTCACGAACTCTCCCGCGCCCAGCTCCACTCCCAGGATAAAGTCGTTGCAGGCGGCGGTGACATTGGTGCGCAGGAACATGTCTTCGGGCCGGGCCTTGAAGAAACCAGCAAGTCGGGACTGGGCCCGCCACAGTTTGGGCCAGGCCTGGAACCAGTGGGCCGCGGGGTTTGACTCGAATTCCAGTTGAAGCGCGGTTATGCGCTCGAGAAGCGCCTTGGGCGTGGCGGAGACGGTGCCTGCGTTGAGGTTGATGCCGGTTTGCGGATGGAAGAGAGAGGTGTAATCCATGCCTCCCATCCTAGCCTGACCCTTTCCATATGGCTCGCGTCAATGCAGGTTTTTAGAGCAAGAGCGCTTCCCGCTCCTCACCTTTCTCCCACATCTTGATGTGCTTGGCCGCCACGTCGATCATCACGATCCCGGGGGTGTCCAGGCCATTCTCGAACCAGACCTCCAGGTCCTTGCTCCAGTGCTCCTCCATCATGCGGCGGCTGTGGACGAGCTTGGCTTGACCGGCCACGGAGATGAACGTCTGCTTTTTTGCGAAGGCAAGGTTGATGTTGGGGTTTTGGACCAAGTCCTTGGCGAGCTGGGTATCCTCGGTGGTGAAGAAATAGGAGTGGCCTGATTCGTCCACCTCGCCGTTGCTGCTCATGGGACGGCTGGCGGGGAGCCCATCCTCGTTGATGGTGGTCATCATGCACAGGTCGATCTTGCGCATCTTCTCGTTGATGTCCTGAAGGTTGGTTTGCATGGGCACCTCCTTTCCTGACAGGATAAGGAGCGGAAACGGGGTTGGCCTCCGACAAAGGCCGTGCATTTTGGCCGTCCGGCCCGCTCCGGCAAACAATCTCCACCTTTCCTACAAACACTCAGCAAGCCATTCGGCTCGCTCCAGTGTGTGATGGTGAAAAGGGGGATCTCATATGCGTAAAAGCAAATTACTGAAAGGGCTCATCAAATACCGCCTGGCGCTCATGGCGCTGCCTTTGGCGAAGCTCGTGTTGTTGATGGTGGCCAAACGCGTGGTGGCCAAGTCCAACGCCAAACCGGCTTTGGGTGACGCCCAGGCGGCTGCGGCGCCGCTGGCTTGATCGATTGCCTCACTCGATGAGAATGAGCGCATCCTTTACCCAGGCCAGCACTTCCAACATCCGCTCCCTGGGCATGGCCACGCACCCGGCGGTGCCTTCAGCTGGCCCCCGCCAGATGTGGAGGAAGATCGCGCTCCCGCGACCTGGCACCACCGGATCCTCATTGTAGCGGATGACTATGCCATGCTCATAAAGCCCGTCCGGCCGGCGCATGCGCTCGAAGCTGCGTGCGGTAGTGGGGCCTTCGATCCAATGGTTATAGTCGGGATGTTCCGGGTCATCCACGTACTTGGAGTTCACGGTGGCTTGTCGATAGGGCAGCCGAGTGTCCGCGGTTGGGGCATAACCAAACGCAGTGCCAAGACGCCAAAGACCGGCAGGTGTTTTGCCATCGCCTTCGCGCTTGGTATTCAGCGGTGCCACTCCGTTTTTACCCACCACCACGGGAAAGGACACCCGCTCTTTCCACCTCCCGTTGGACCGTTCAAGCAAGCTCAAACGACCGTCGCGCACGTGGAGAAGTTGCTGTGCGGACTCGGGAAGGCCGGTGAAGCGTTCCGCGCCCCATGCCAGGGGAATCAACAACGCCAACACCCACTCAACCATCGCGCACCAGCACGTCCAAGAGCTCCACCTCGAACATGAGGTTCGAGTGCGGTTTGATCAACGCCCCCACCTGCCGGTCCCCATAAGCCAGCCGCGCCGGAACCAACAGCTCGCGCTCCCCACCCACCTTCATGCCCACCAGGCCCAGGTCCCAGCCTTTGATCACCCGGCCAGTGCCAAAGACGAAGCGGAAGGGCTGGCCACGGTCCCGTGAGGAGTCGAACTTGGTGCCGTCCTCCAAGAAGCCATCGTAGTGCACGATGAGCAGGGCCCCTTTGACGGTCTCTTTACCGTCGCCGAGGCGAATGTCGGTGATTTGTAGTTCTTCCATGGAGACAGGCTAGCCCATGGGATCAGCAAAGCGAATCTCTCCGGCAAAATCCCTCTAGACGACCCATTGTGCCACGCATCATCATCACTTATTCCCAAATCTGTCTGCCAAGGAGGGCACGCATGCGAGAGGTGAAGAAGTTGGCGATGGCGCTGATGTTGGTTTCATTGGGCGCTTGTAGCGGGAGCAGTGGTTCGGGTAGCGACGAGAAGACCAGCAAGGTAGAAGCCACCGTCCCGGCCGCCAATCCGTCCGACCCCACCGCGCCGGCGGACCCCACGGCACCCACCGACTCCACTACTCCCTCACCAACGGATCCCACCGCTCCCACGGAACCGGGCAATCCCACCGGCAATCTGCCTCCGGAGGCGGCCACGTTCAAGAGCGACGTGGCCACCAACGGCTTCAATTCCGCCCAAGCCGTGAAGTTCGCCGCGGCCATGGACCACATCAAGCGGGTGGTTGCCACCGACGAGTTCCGCCAGAAAGTCCTGAGCTATCCAGGATTCGTGAACGCCAAAAACCTCACCAACGCCCAAGTCTACCAGGCGATCCTCGACGGGGCGGAGACCCTGCGTCCCACCAAGGACAACGCCATGGACCTGCGGGTGCACCTGTACACCTCCTGGAGAAACGTCTCGAGCTTCACTTACACCAACTCCCTGCGGGTGTGGTTCAACACCAAATACTACAACCGCTACGACGCCATGGAGCTCGCCGGCAGGCTCATGCAAGAATGGATGCGCAAGATCGGCTTCAGCGAGAAGGGCGCCAACCCCATCCAACGACCCCACACCGTCCCGCGGGCCATCGGGAAAATCGTCGCTGAAACGGGCGCGTGACCCGTCCAGGATGCCCGTATGGAAAGCCCCCGTATGGGGGCTTTTCTTTTTTCCGAGCGCCTGGCCCTGGAGTTGTTGAGCGTCCATGGGACGTCCCATGGACCGAGACGGGACTTCCAGCGAAGTGCACAGAAGCTCCTCATCCCCCCCAAGCCCACTCAGATGGACGTCACTAAAGTGGTGGCATCAACCCCCACAAGGAGTGGACCATGAAGAAAGTGATCGCCCTCACCCTGGCCCTGGCCACGCTGGCCTCGCCTCCGTCCTTCGCGGGCGCGCCGGACACCGACATGGGCACTGGGACCGGAACGGAGACGGAAACCGAAACCACTGAAACCGACATGGAAACCGAAGAAACTCCCGAGGACATGCCGGGGGAAGAAGGGGACGTGTCCGAGCTGGACGAGCGGGACGGCATTTTCTGCTCCGTCGCCATGGTCCGCCACCGCCGAGTCGTGCGCCGCTATTACGGACGCCGCAACCTCTACACCTGGCGCTGCCAGGCCCCCATGCGCCGCTGCTGGAACGATCTGCCGCCGTATTGGCGCTGGCGCGGGTATCGGTGCGTGGAGTTGCGCTGAGATCAAGGTCTGAAACCTCCCGGCCTATGCGCTCTAAACGCATAGGCTGGGCCCCTTTTTGTAGTCCAACGCGCTTAGCTCCTCTGATTTGAAGAATCCATTGCCCTCCCCGACGCCTCCCGCGCTAGAATCGAGACATGTGCCCCTTTCAAGTCATCCCGCTGGGGGATTCCGCGCTGGTACTCCAGTTCGCGGATGCCATCAGCGAAGCGACCCACGCGGAGGTCCACCGCTGGCACAGGGCCGTGCAAAAGGCGGCCCTTCCGGGCGTGGTGGAATGCGTGCCCACGTTCACGGCCCTGACGGTGTACTTCAACCCGTGGGTGGCGCCAGCGGAACGACTGGGGCATGCCATTCGGGAATTAGCGGTACCCGCCGGCGAAGAAAGCAGCTCCCCCACTGTCGAGATCCCGGTCCGCTACGGAGGCAAGCACGGCCCCGACCTGGACATCGTGGCCGAGCACTGCGGACTCTCCCCCGAAGAAGTCATCGCACTCCATTCGGCCCCCCTCTACCTCGTCCACATGATCGGCTTCGCCCCCGGCTTTCCCTACCTGGGCGGCATGGACCCGCGACTCACCACGCCCCGCAAGGCCTCACCCCGGACTAAAGTTCCCGCGGGCTCTGTAGGCATCGCCCATAACCAAACCGGTGTTTATCCTTTCGAAACCCCCGGCGGTTGGCAGATCGTCGGTCACACCACGCTCAAGCTCTTTGATCCCCGCCGATCCCAACCCTCGCTCCTCAAGGCCGGCGATCGCGTCCGGTTCGTGCCCGCATGAGTCTCGAGATCCTCCATCCCGGCCTCTTCACTTCCGTGCAGGACTTGGGACGTTGGGGTTACCAAGACCAAGGCGTGTCGGTGGGCGGGGCCATGGACCGTCCCGCCGCGGCCCTGGCCAACGTATTGGTGGGCAACTCGGAAGAAATGGCCGTGCTCGAATTCACGGTGCGGGGACCAAAGGTGCGCTTCAGGTCCGCCCATCTCATCGCCCTCACCGGCGCCGACTTGGGTGCCACCCTGGAGGGTGTCCCACTCATGCCCGGACGTCCCGCTCTCGCGAGGGCGAAGGCGGTGCTCGACTTCGCAGGCCCCGCCCGGGGCCGGCATGGCTACCTCGCCGTCGCGGGAGGCTTCGTGGTGTCCCCGCTCTTGGGAAGCTGCTCCACGCATCTGCGCGCGGGCTTCGGTGGTTTCCAAGGGCGGGCACTGCAAGAGGGTGATGTGCTGAAGGTGCCCAAGCTCTCAGTACGGGAGCCGGGCCGATGGTGGGTCGAGCCAGCGGCGCCCTCGGCCACCCTGCGCGTGGTCCGCGGGCCGGAAGCCGCCTGGTTTTCCGAGGTGAGCGCCTTCTTGAAAACCGCATTTACCCTCACTCCCCAGTCGGATCGCATGGGTTTCCGCTTGCAGTCCCGCGCCCCGATGTACCACTCCCGCCAGATGGTTTCTTCCGCGGTTTGTTACGGAACCGTGCAGCTTCCGCCGGACGGACATCCCATCGTCCTCATGGCAGATGGACAAACCACAGGTGGATACCCCCGCATTGCCCAGGTCATCACTGCCGACCTACCTGCTTTGGCCCAGGCCTTGCCGGGTGCCCAGCTGAGTTTCCGAGAAGTCTCCGCAAACGAGGCGCGGGACATCCTGTTTGCGGAGCGTGCTAGACTGGAGACGTTGAAAGAGGCCATCAGGATGAAGTGGGCGCAGGGATGAGGGTCATCGACTTGAATTGCGACATGGGCGAGCTTGAAGATGGAGGCGAGGACGCCTCCATCATGCCCTATCTCTCTTCCGCCAACATCGCCTGCGGAGGCCACGCCGGGGACGAGTCCAGCATGCGCAGGACCATCCGTTTGGCCCTCCACCACCGGGTTGCCATGGGGGCCCATCCCAGCTTCCCGGATCGGAGCAACTTTGGCCGTACGGCCATGACGCTTCCTCCGTCGGATGTGGAAGCCACCGTCAAGGAGCAGGTCCTCGCTCTCAAGACCCTGGTGGAGGTTGAAGGTGGCAAACTCCACCACGTGAAGCCCCATGGGGCGCTGTACAACATGGCGGCCAAAGACCCCTTGTTGGCAGACGCCATTGCCCGCGCGGTCTTTAGCATCGATCCTGACCTCATCCTCTACGGACTCTCCGGCAGCGAACTTCTTCGGGCTGGCCAGCGCCAGGGCCTCAAAACCGCCCATGAAGTCTTCTCCGACCGCACCTACTTGCCCGATGGAAGCCTCACTCCGCGTACGGAGCCGGGCGCTTTCATCACGGACCCGGACGATGCCGCCCGACGGGTGCTCCACATCTTGCAAAATCACACCATGCCCGCCGACACCGTCTGCATCCACGGAGACGCGCCGTCCGCCCTGGCCTTCGCTCAAACCCTCCACCAGGCCCTCACCGGGGCCAACATTAGGATAGCTCCCCCATGAAGAACTGGAACGTGCTCCTGGGCGCCGCCTTCCTTATGGCCACCTCCGCGGTAGGCCCGGGTTTCCTGACCCAGACTTCGGTGTTCACTGAGAAGCTTGGGGCGAGCTTTGGCTTCGTGATCCTGATTTCGATCCTGCTGGATATCGCCATCCAACTCAACGTTTGGCGGGTGATCGCCGTGTCGGGCAAGCGGGCCCAGGAGATTGCCGACATGGTACTGCCGGGTTTGGGCAAATTCACCACGCTGCTGATCGTGTTCGGGGGGCTGGCCTTCAACATCGGCAACGTGGCGGGCGCGGGCATGGGGTTCAATGCCATGCTGGACATGCCCGTGACGGCGGGGGCCGTCCTGTCGGCCGGTCTGGCCATCGTCATCTTCCTGGCCAAAGACTCCAAACGGATCATGGACACCTTTGCCTTGGTGCTGGGGGCGGGAATGATCCTGTTGATCCTCTACGTCACCGCAGTCTCCGGGGCACCATGGGCGGAGGCGGCCGCGCGAACCGTGGTCCCGGAGCGCATCGACGTGCTGACCATCTTAACCCTCGTGGGCGGCACCGTGGGTGGATACATCACATTCTCTGGCGGCCACCGCTTGCTGGATGCCGGAGTGAAGGGAGAGGCCCGACTGAAAGAAGTCAACGTCAGTGCGGTCTCGGGGATCCTCGCGGCATCAGTCATCCGGGTTTTCCTTTTCCTCGCCACCCTGGGCATCGTGGCCCAGGGGCTGGCCCTGGACCCCGCCAATCCCCCTGCCTCTGTCTTCCAGCACGCCGCCGGTCCCTACGGGCAGCGCCTCTTTGGCCTCCTCATGCTCTTCGCCGCCGTCACCTCCATCGTAGGTTCCGCCTATACGTCGGTGTCCTTCCTCAAAACATTCGGAGAGGGCATCTCGCAGCAAGAGAACCGCTGGATCGTGGGATTCATCCTGGTCTCCACCGTCGTTTTCGTTCTGGTGGGCAAACCCGTGAGCCTACTGATCTTCGCCGGCGCCCTGAACGGCCTGATCATCCCGGTGACCATGGGAACGCTGTTGGTCGCGGCCCGCAAACCCTCCATCGTAGGTGGCTACCGGCATCCCCTATGGATGCTCGCCATGGGTGGCCTGGTGTTCCTGGTCATGACGGCCATGGGGCTTTACACCCTCCACGGTTACTTCATCGCCGGCTAAAAATGCGCCTGGGGAGAATCCTGGCCCCGCCGGAAGGTTTCAGCCGGTATTCCAATCCCAAGTACGTCGGCACCGCCACCGCCAGGGGCAACAGATAGTAAGCGGCCCGGTAACACAAAAGCGCCACCAAGATCGGGGCCGTGTGACCCGCTGGCCCTAACCGCAAGAAGACCACTTCCAGCACTCCCATTCCTGCGGGCACATGAGTGAGTACGCCCGCCACCCCCGCCAAGAGTAGACCCATCAGCACCTCCGGATACGTCATGGGAACGTCCAATTCGCGCAGGAAAACGAAAAGGATGGAAGCGACAAGGTTCCATTGCACGAGGGACATGCCCAGCTGCAACGCCGCCACGGGCAAGCCGGGAAACGGAAGTTTGCGGCCCTTCCAAGTGAGGGTAGAGCCACGACCGCACGCCACCAGATAGGCGACCACTACCAAGAGGGCCAGCCCACCCAGGGCCACCAGTCCCCAGGGAGGCACTGGCAAGGCCCGCTGAAGTCCGGTGGGCCGCGAGAGAAGAAGCGCGGCCAAAAGCAGACAATAGCCCGACCAGTTGGCGGAGATGGAAAACAGAATGATTCGAAAGATCCGCCTCCGCGTGATTTTCCATCGGGTATAAAGACGGTAACGCAGCCCCAGCCCGCCCACCAGCGCACCGAGATTCAAGGTGAAGGCGTAGCAGACGAACGCGCTTCCCATGATCTGGCGGGCCTGCAGGGGAGCTGTCCCCGAAAGGCGGTAACCGAGATAGTCGTAGCTCGACAGTAGAGCGTAATCGGCCACCACCAGCGCCAAGGCCAGGATGAGAGCGCTGCTTCGTACCCGCCGGAACCCCACGCGCAACTGGTCAAGATCCACATCGGCGAGGCTCTCCGCCAGGGAGGTCCCCACCCACGCCGCAAACGCGAGGCCCACTAAAACCAGCAACGTTTTTTTCATGGCGTCGCCCAGAACATGAACCCCATGGCGGAAAGGCAAAGTATGAACACATAACCCAAGCTTCGCTGCAGGGAAAAGCGCAGGTCCACGAAAGGCCGCAAGAGGCGCAGCACGGATGCCCAGGACTCTGGCCTTTCGGCCGGGATGTCCCGCAAGGTGCGGGCATGGCGTCCTTGGCAAGCGCGCACCATGGAAAGCAAGCTTCCCCGGGCCTTCCACTCGGAGTGAAAGTCCTCTTTCCTCATGCCCAGGTGCTCGGAAAGCAGCCGGCATAAGGTGTCTTCTACGAAGGCAGCGGTGGCGTCGCCCGGTACGCCCTCCACCGTGAGGTTACTTTCGCTGTCGATCTTGAGGGAGCGGTTGTTGAGATTGGCCGACCCCACCGTAAGGAAGGTGCCGTCGGCCACCATGACCTTGGAGTGGACCACGATGAAGGTCTTCGGCTCGGGAAAGGTGTTGTCCGGATAGAGCATGGCCAAGCGTCCATGCCGGTCGGCCCGCTTCAGGCGGGCCATGGCCCGCTGGCGGGCACCGCCATAAACGGCGTTTTCAAATTTCCCGCGGTAGGTGCGAGGGAGCACCACCAGTACCTCAGGCCCCTCGGGACGGGCCAGAGATCGTTCCAGCTCGGCGATCACCTCGCAGCTCGAGAAGTACTGATTTTCGATGTAGAGGTAGCGCTCCGCCGCGCGAATGGCATCCAAATAGAGGGTTTCGATGTGGCAGGCCTTGCCCGCCCAAGTGAGTGAGAGCCCGGCACGGACGTCCTCCAGCACCGGCACATCGATGTCCGGCCATAGGTCCCGAGCCGTGGCCGGCGCCTGTCCCAGGTGACGCTGCCGCAAATGGGCGCGGACGGCCTCCACCACGGGCCCACTCACCACCGTCTGGACATCATGGTTCGGGTTATAAGGCGTGCCATCGGGGCTTCGCCGGGGCGCCGAGGGCGAGTGCTCCGGCGTATCCCAGCGGTTGGTAGTGATGTCCTGGCCGCCCAGGAACGCGCACACCCCGTCCACCATGGCGATTTTTTCGTGGTGGCTTCCGTAAATGTGGGAATGTCCCACCTGGCGGTACTTGAGGTTTCGGGGGCCGAGATTCCACTTGAGACGGGCGAAGCGTTCGCGTTTGAAGAAGAGATAGGCCGGGGCCCGCCACGTCATGATGTTGATGCGCAGGCGGGGTTTGGCCCGCGCGAGGTTATGGAAGAATTCGCGGGACTCGTTGGGAAGTCTGCGATCGATCCGGCGCAGGCCCAAATAGGAATCCACCTCCCATCCCAGGACGTCGATGGATCGCTCCGCACGCTTGGCCACGTCGAAGAAGGCCCGAAAATACTGGTCACCGTCCACCAGCACGGCCAGGCGTGACACCCGTTCGAGACGGGCACAGTTGCGACCTTCACTCAGCACCGGCCCTTTCACGCTGCCCCCAGTTCCACCGTCACCTCGAGGGGCAGGTGGTCCGAGAGGTGTTTCCACGGGGCCCGGCGCAAGACGTGGGCCTCGAGGGGCCGGGGCCCCCGCAGGAACACCCGGTCCAGCGACAACAGCGGGAGAACCGCCGGGAACGTGGGAGGGTAGTTCCCGTGGAGTTGCTTGAACGCCTCCCTTGCCCCCAACTCGCGCTCGATGAGCGGGGAAACCTGGCGATTCCAGTCGTTGAAGTCCCCCACCAGGATCCAGGGGTGCCGCTCCTCCTTGTGCAACTCCCCCACCAACGCGCGCGCCTCCGCGTCCCGTGCGCGCTGGCCCAAGTCCAGGTGGGTGTTGGCCAAGACCAGCTCCGTGCCGGCCTCTTCCACCAAGACGGTGGCCTTGAGCATGCCCCGGGGTTCGGTGCCGTGGGTGGAGAGGTTCACGTTGGACCAGGTCATGATGGGAAAACGACTGAGGATGGCGTTGCCGTGGTGGCCCTGGGCGTAGACCGCGTTCTTGCCGTAAGCGCTATGGGTCCAGAAGGTATCGGCGAGGAATTCGAATTGGGCGTTCCAGGCGCTTTCCCCGTCATGGTGGCGGGGATGCCGAAAACCCTGCACTTCCTGCAGGAATAGGATGTCGGCCTGCGTGTCCCGCAAGGCCGCACGGATCTTCTCCAGCACGGCGCCTCGGTTGAGGGCGGTAAAGCCTTTGTGGATGTTGTAAGAGAGGATCTTCAGCCTCATGCCGTCCCCTTTTTACGGGCCCAGCAGGTCTCCGAGCTTGGCCATATTCCCGGTGAAACCCGCGGTACGGGCGGTGGACCAGATGAAGTCGGGACGTTGGACTGAGATCCACTCCCCCCCGATCACCCGGTCATCGTTGCCCATCTCCAGGTAATAGTCGTAGGTCCGTTTAGTCAGCCGTTGCCCGGGCGTCCCCAGCACGGGGTCCCAGCTATTTCTGCGTAGGACGAAAACATAATCCACGGTGGTGCGGATCCGCTGTACTTTGCGTGTTCCACGGGCGGAGGAGCGCCGTGGGCGCATGTTGTCCTGAAGCACGGTGGACCTGTAGCTGTAGGCGATGTGGTTCCACACCTCCTTGGCGCGGTCGATGTCCGCTGTAAAACTTTCGCCCTTGAGTCCCAGCCGGTTGGTGAGGACCAAGTGGAAGGCCCCCGCGTTCATGTCCTGCCCACAGGCGTCGTTGCGCCGGCCATCCTCGTAGCAACGCCCTCCCATGCGGGCGTAGCCCTCAGCGTTCTTGCGAAAGTAATGCCAGCTGAGGAGTGCTTTGATGTCGGAAGAGCCGAAAGGCACTTGGATGCCATCGGGGTTAGTCGCCACCATGGGGACGGGCTCGGGGTGGTTGGAAGCCGCCTCGGCCCAACCGTTGCAGATGCCTTCCCAGTCCGGCGCGTTTGGACGTGCGTACCGGGCGATTTCGCGCTTGAGGGGATAGTCGTAGCTCCCGGAGTAGAGGTCCAGTTTTTCCGTGGGCGCCAACGTGGCGAGTTCTTCCAGGGTCATGCGGCCGGCTTGATCCCTCGTGGGCGAGCGCAGGTTGAAGCCGGTGGGACGACGGGCGTTCCAACGGTAGTTGATCCCACCCTTCTTTTTGGCCCAAAAGTCGCTGGACCAGTAGCGCTTAGGATCCTTAACCTGCCCCGCAAGGGGAAGCGCGCCTGACCTCCACTCCTCCACATTCATACGGAGCGGATCCGAGATGCGGGACCAGGCCCGTTTTTCGGTCAGATCCCCTCCTCCCATGGCGGAGCAGGCCCATGCCACCGCGACCAAACCTCCAAACAAGCTTTTCATCCGTCACCCCCGTTGCCAGGAGGGTAATGGTGGTGCGCCGCAGATAACCACGGATGTCGGTTGCACAGACCTTTGTCCTGATCTTCGTCATACTTTCGTCTGTGTTTTTGGGTTATTCTGCCCCCATGAAAACCACCCTTCCGGCCCTTCTGTTGGTCCTCTCAGCCTGCACCTCGGTCAATCCCGCTGAGCGCGCCCATTTCCAGGAAACCCGCATGCGGCACGGTATCGTGCCGATCGAGGATCCCCAGGCGCTGGATAAACTTTTCCCGCAAAAGAAAGACGCCGCCAGCGTGGCACGGGGAAAACAGATTTACCAAAAAGATTGCCTCTCCTGCCACGGGGAGAAGGGACTGGGTGACGGCCCCCTCGCTTCAGAGCAGAAGGTCCGTCCGGCGGATTTGGTGGCGGCGGTGAAGGACGTTCCCAATTTCACCTTCTACCTCAGCATCTCCCAGTGGCAGGGTAAAATGCCTGGCTGGAAGACGCCACACTCGTCCCGGGACCGCGAGGACATCGCCGCCTATCTCAAAACCTTCCGCTGAGGCTTCGGGGCGATCATCTTGCGCAGTCGCTCCAGCTCCTGTTTCACGTCGTCGGGGATGTGGGTGCCAGAACTGCCGGAATAGCCGAATTCGACGAACTCCTCGTACTCCTCAAAGCACTTGCGGGCGTACGGCTGGTCCGGCCACCGGGTGATGCAAGCGCGTAGGTATGCGTCCGCCAGTGAATAGAAGGCATCGTAACCGGTGGCGCGCTCGCTCAAGGAGAGCCAGTAGAAAGCCTCCGGTAGATCACGCTCGGGCAATCCGGCCGACAATAGCTTGAGTACTTCCGCCCGCAGCTTCGTGAACAAGACCACTTGCGGCCCATCCGCCATGAGTCCGAAACCCGGATCTCCGTTCAGGGCCTTCGTCACGGCCGCTCCCAACGCTCCCACCGTGCGGGGGGATCCGGCAAAGGTCTTCTCCGCCAAGGCCACGCCTTCTTCCCATTGGGAGATCAGGCTGCCGAAGCGGGCCCGGGGCAGGGCCTGCTTGCGCTCGGCCAGCCGCTTCCGTATCCAGGTCCAGTCGCGCCCCCTGTGGATGGCGAGCCTGAGTTCGTCGGTCAGCGCGCGGGCCAATCCATCGGGTGAGCGCTTATCGGGGGTGGCGAGGAAAGCGGAGAGGTATTTTTCTGCCTGGTCGGGGCGCCGAGTGACCAAGTGGAACTCTGCAGTCTCCAGGTCCGATCCAAACACCTCGGGCACTCCCTTCAGGATGCGCGCTGAGAATTGGTCCTGGGTGTGGCAGTTGAGGCAGAGTTCCGGCACCGACTTGAGCATCTGCCGGGCCAGGGGCTTGCTCCCCCGGGCGAATTGACGTCGCGTCTCGGCCAGCGTCTCCAGCATGATTTCGCGGACCACCTGGCGGCTTTCTTCCTTGCCCAGGAAATGGGTGCGGTTTTGCCGGAAGAGTTCTTCCATGCGCTCAAGACCCGCGGCGATTTCTTTTTGGCTCGCGGGGTCCGAGAAGCGGGCAGGTGACACCATGAAAGGCACCAGTCCTCTCAGCGTGGTCGCCACTTCAGCCATGTTCCGGTTCAAGGGCTGGGCCTGGGCGAGAAAAACAAAGAAAAAGAAAAACATCGATCCTCCGTCGCTAGACCAACTCGTACTCTTCGCCGGGATGGGGAATGACCACGTCCAACAATCCTAACTCTCCCCGGAGCCGGTAGGCCAACGACTGGAGCGCCTCGGGCTCCCCATGGTTGAGAAAAATCTTGCCAGGAGGGCGTCTGAAGCGGGAGGTCCAAGCCACCAGCTCCCGGGAATCCGCGTGGGCGGACAACCCGTCCAGTGAGACGATCTCCGCCTCCACCGGCACGGCCTCATGGTGGATGTTGATGCGGTCAATCCCGTGCAGGAGCAGCCGCCCCTTGGTGCCCCGGGCCTGAAACCCCACGAAAGCGACGGCGTTGGAGCGATGGGGCAACCGGGCCCGTAAGTGGTGCAAGACCCGCCCTCCGGTCAACATCCCGGCGGCGGAAATGATGATCATGGGCCCCCTCTTCGCCATGAGGGCCTTGGACTGCTGCGGGGTGAGGACAGGAATGAAGCGGGATTCGTCCATGCTGGAAATCAGCTGCCTGCCATCGATCACCGGCCGGAGGTCGTCTTCATAACGGGTGTAAAGCTCCGTGGCCTTGAGGGCCATGGGGCTATCGATGTAAATCGGAACGGACGGAATCTTCCCCGCGCTCTCCAAAGTGTTGATCATGTGGAGCAGCTCCTGGGTACGGCCCACCGCGAAGGCGGGGATCAACAAGGTGCCCTTGCGGGAGTGGACGCGTTTGATTAGCTCGGCCAGTTTGTTCTCCACCCCTTCAGGACGGTGGGCCTTGTCCCCGTAAGTCCCTTCCAGCACCAAGTAGTCCGACTCCTCCACCGTGTCGGGCCCTTTGATGACCAAAGAGCGCTCCGAACCGAGATCTCCTGAGAAGGTGAGCAAGCGGTTATTCTCGCCGGCCCGGAAGGAGAACTGTGCAAAGCTTGAACCCAGCAGGTGGCCGGAGCGGATCAAGCGGAAGGATAGCCCCGGACACAACTCGGTCCACGCCCCCCGCTGCAGTGGTGTGAGGAGCCGGATGGCCCTTTCGGCGTCCTCTAGGGTGAACAGGGGTAAGGCAGGCCGATGTGAAGAATGGCCGCTTTCGTTGGCGTAAGCGGCGTCTTCCTCTTGGAGGTGGGCAGCGTCCCTGAGCATGACCCCCACCAAGGCGGCAGTAGCGTCAGTGCAGTAGACCCGCCCACGGAACCCTTGCTTGACCAAACGAGGCAGGTAGCCGCAGTGGTCGATGTGCGCGTGGGTGAGCACCACGGCCTCTATGCCAGCGGCGTGGGGCAAGTCCGCCCAGTTCTGCTCGCGCAGGCGACGTTCCCCCTGGAACAGGCCGCAATCGACCAAATAGCGCCGTCCCTGGTAGGTTAACTCGGTCTTGCTGCCGGTTACTTCCCGGGCGGCTCCCCAGAACTTCATTTTCAGGCACTCGGCTTCCCCCATGGAACCTCCCGGTAGACCCCATGCTAGCGCCACCCTTCCTTGCCAAACATGACGGTGGTCATGTCCGGCAAAGGCCATGTGCCTTAGTCTGGGAGGATGGAGGATTTGTGGACGTTCTCGTGTACCATGCGCAACCGTTCGAGCGTCCCCACCTCGAGAGGGCCTTCGAGTCCTCCCCCCATGCCCTGCATTTCGTGGAAGGCCGCCTCACGGAGGACAACATAGGGCTGGCAGCCGGCTATTCCGCCATCAGTTGCTTCGTGCACGACCGCCTCAATCGTGAAGTTCTTCTCCGGCTGCGCAAAGGGGGAACCTCCTTCATCGCCCTTCGATGTTCGGGCCACGATCACGTGGACCTGGAGTCGGCGCGGGAGCTGGGTATCCGGGTGGCCAACGTCCCCGACTACACTCCTTACGCCGTGGCCGAACACGCCGCCGCCCTGGTTCTCGCACTGGCCCGCCGCCTCCCCGTCGCCTACCAACTGGGGAAAAGCGGCGACTTCCGCTTGGATCACCTCGTCGGGACCCAGTTGCACGGAAAGACCGTGGGCGTGGTGGGCACCGGACGCATCGGCCGGGCCTTCGGGAGAATCATGCGCGGCCTGGGTTGCCGGTTGATCGCCCACGACCCCCTTCCCTCCCAGGAATATGCCCTGGAAACGGGCTGCGAATACATGGGGCTCCACGAGGTGTTCCGGGCCAGCGACGTCCTCTCACTCCAGCTTCCCCTCACGCCGGAAACCCACCACATGATGGATGAAGCCAACCTGCGGCGCTTGAAGCCAGGGGTTATTTTCATCAACACATCCCGCGGCGGGCTGGTGGACACCTGGGCCCTGCTGCAGCTCTTGCAGGAAGGCCGCATCGCCGCCGCCGGGCTCGACGTCCTCGAGGGTGAGCCCGGATTGTTCTTCCATGACCACTCCGCACGAGGAACGCCGAACGACAGCCTGATCCTCCTTCAGGCGCTTCCCAATGTGCTGGTCACCGGCCACCAGGGATACCTCACGCATGAAGCGCTCTGGCAGATCGCCGACGGCACCCGCCGCAATGTGGACGAGCAGGCGCAGGGAAGGCCACTTTCTCGCGGGCTGGCCTGACCCGTGTCTTAGCCTTTACGGCGGTGAATTTCCTGTTCCAGGGAACAAAGGGTTTCCCGCTCCACATCGAGCAAGGCCCGAGTCACCATCCTGCCGCCCAGGCCCTGGGCCTGTTCGTCGAAGTCAACGTCCACCGGCGCCCGCACGTCGTTCTCCAAACGCCGGATACGGTCTTGCAGGGCGTTCCTGCGCACCAACAGCTCTTCCAGGGAAATTTTAACAAGGCTTTTGTCCATGGGATCCTCCAGCCCTGAACATAACTGCGGGTGCCGCTCTCGACACTGACGAAGATCATGTTATGACATGGCCGCGCTCATCCGAGATGACCTGCAGGAAGGATAAATTAGCGCCAGGAGAACAAAAATGAGAATGCCCTATTACGCTCTTTGGCTCGACCACCAGAAGGCCATGCTGTGTGGATATGCTCCCCAAAAAGTAGCCACCGGCATCTTTAAAGCCGAGGAAAGACCCCGGCATCACAACCACAACCCACGGGACGTGAAGGATAAGGGCCATGAGCGGTTCTACCACCAGCTTGCGCAAGCCTTGGATGGCGTCCAGGGCATCGTGCTGATCGGACCGGGAGAGGCCAAGCGCGAATTCAGGCATTACCTGGAACAGCGCCACCCGGCTTTGGGTCGCAACGTCCTAGCGATGCTTCCCTTGGGGCAGCGTCCCTCTTGGCCCCTCATCCAATCCCTCGCCTCTCCCCTCATACTCCCACTGGTCCGTGAGGCCAGCCAAGAAGGAGCCCTCTCATGCTGAACCACCCGCGCATCCTGGTCTGCACCGACTTCTCCCCTCACGCCGACCGGGCCTTGAAAGTGGCCGCCCGCCTGGCCAAGAAGTCCGGGGGTACCGTGCGTCTTCTGCACGTGGCCGGCGCCGACCCGTGGTACACCACGACGGGCGAAGCCGTGCTGGGTGAATGGGCCCCGTTGGCAAGGACCGCGTTGATGGATCTCGCTATGGCCCAAGTCAAACGCTGCGGAGTGGAAGCCAAGATCGAGGTGGCCGTCGGCGAGGACCCCGCACGAGGCATCCGCAAACGGATCGTGGAAGGCCGCCCGGAATTGGTGGTGCTGGGTTGCAAGGGCGCCGGCGAGATCGCAGGCTCCGGTATCGGTTCCATCACCCGCAAAACCCTCGCGACCAGCCCTTCGCCGGTCCTGGTGGTCCGCACTGAGGCCCCCCCCACCCGAGTAGCCGCCTTGCTGGATGGGGAAGAGGACATGGCCCCTTGCCTGGACTGGGCCGACGACCTCGGGAACCTGGAGGGGGCGGCACGGGAAGCCATCTCCCTCGTCCCTGACTTCGACTTCTACGTGGGCTCCCTGGAATACTCCGCCCCCCTCGCTCAATCCATTGCGGAAACGGTTGAAAGGCGCGTGGGCATCCTGCGCGACGAAATCCGCGCCAAACTAGGCTCGCGCCAAGCGCAGATCACCGTGACCCGCGCCGGCACCTCCGGAGTGGCCGCGAGCCTGGTGGACCTGCTGCACGGCCATGGTGTGGGGTTGGCGGTGGTGAGGGGGCATCACAAGAAATGGGCGGAAAGATTCTTGTTGGGATCTGTGAGTAACCGGGTGCTGGAGTTATTTAACGGCAACGTTCTCGTCTGCTAAACTGCCCCACTTGAATGGTGCTGCCCTGGCACCCAAGCGCCCTTTCTGGGC
>CAYNPO010000009.1:0-154106 GCA_964399165.1 uncultured Bacteriovoracaceae bacterium
GGAGGAAAAGGCCATCATCATGTCTTCTCCATCACCAGAGAAGTGGGGCAGTTTTCAGCGGGTGCAGGCCGAGTAAGCGAAGGTCGCGCGGAAGTCCCAGAGGTCGAGGTCCACATCCGTTTCCAATGCTTCTTGTTCGGCCCTGGTAAGATGGGGGAAGAAGTCCAGACCGGTTTGTTCCTCCACCACGCGCACGGGGAGAGCGTAGAGGGAAAGGTCGTTCTCAGACGGGCTTTGGGACATGATGAATCCGATGGCCTTGCGGGCGCCCCTGCGGGTGTGCACCAGCACCACTTTGAAGTGTTCTTCGGGGATGGACACGCGGCTGGGCCCCATCTGCCGCAGGCGGCGGCGGAGGATAGGACCTGTCACCACGATGGTTTCCCGTGCGCCCTTAGCCCATGCGCGCACGACGACCTCGAGGCTGGACCAGCGGCCGCGGTTCATGGAGGAAGTCTGGGGTGTGATGTTGCTGAGGTAGAAGGACTCACGCATGGCCTCGGCTGACCATTTCATGTCGCCGGCTGGCGCCAGGTGGCCGCGGTCGTAACCGGAGCCCGCGTAGTCTTCCAGCGTTGCTGAACCGGAGCGTAGATCCGGGTCCTCGCGGAAATTGTTGGCGCGCCCCACGCAGTCGCGGAGATGTTCGGGACGGAGGGCGTACGCCACCCAGTTCGCCACTTCATGACGTTCGTTGTAGTTGAGGGTGTAAGCTGTACGGGTGACCCGCTCCCCGGACTCGCCGCCTCGGGGGAGCCAGACCTGGGCGTGAGCCTGGAACACGATGAAAACGAGAGCCCCGATCCATGGAGCGCGCATAGCGACCTTCCTTGTGGCAAGGAAAGGATGACCCGAGCACGATGACTCCGTCCATCCCGACGGCGAACGCTAACGAGAGCTTAAACTTGAGCGGGGTCGGCGGTTATCTTTTGTTTAGTTTCGAATGACGATCTCGCCCAAGGGGGGCGCCACCATCAGCGGGCTGTGGGCCGCCAAGTATTCCTTCACGATGTCCGCGTCCGTGAAGCCGTAGGTCTGGGGGTTTGACTTCCGCAGGTCGGGATATTTGTCCCCCCCCTCCACAAGAAAGTTGGAAATCGCCACCGTGTAGAGTTGGTTGTCTTCAATGGGGCGGTGGGCCAAGGTGAGTTTCTCAAAGCGCTTCGCGCCGCGGTAGTAAACCGCCTGGAGGCCGCTGAAGTGGGGATACGATCCAGCGTTCGGGAGGGCCAGGGCGAAGACCTGGGCCAAGTAAGTTTTGAGCTCCTTGCCGGTCATTTTCACGGTCATCATCTCATTACCGAAGGGGAGGACCGTGAGGACATGCTCATACGTGATGTCGCCCGCGGGTATCCCGTCCCGCACGCTGCCACCGTTAGTGATGGCCAGATCCGCGTTGAACTTCGCGCGGTAAGCGTTGGTCACGAGTTTCGCCATGGTCGTTTCTTGGTTGCGCACGAGTGAGCGGTCTCCGGCCAAGGGGACTTTGGTGTGGCCAATTTTCACTTTGAGGGTCATGTCGCCGCGGGCCTGAAACGGAGCCAGGAGCTGGAGCATTTCGGTGTCTTCCGCGATCCGTTCCTTGGTCCCCTTGTGGTTCACCGGCACCAGGCGATAGTCGAGGAGCCGCGTTTTCCCTCCCCGGTGCTCTAGCTCCACTTTGCCGACGTACTTGCCCCACTCATGGGCCTGGACGATGACGGCGCCGTTCTGGATGTCAGGCTTGAACAATGGCTGCTGGGTGTGTCCGCCCACGATGACGTCGATTCCCGGCACGCGGCGGGCCAGGGTGACGTCGCCGGGAGAGTTGTGGTGGTGGCGTTCATCGGGATAGTGGCCCATGTGCGTGAGGGCGATGACCACTTGGGCCTCTTGGCGGAGCTGGGGCACCAAGCGGGCAGCTTCGTCGATGGGATCGCGGAAATCGATGGGTAACTTGGCGCCCATGGTGGAAACCACGGGTGTGTCCTTGGTGGTGAGGCCCATGATAGCGACGTTGAGGCCGCCCAAATTCTTGTAGAGGACGGGCTTGAACAGGCGCTTTTGGCGCTCATAGATATTAGCGGAGAGAAAAGGGAACCCAGCCCAGCGCTCCTGCTCACGGATCACCGTCAGGTGGTTGTCAAACTCGTGGTTACCCACGGCCATGGCGTCATAGCCGAGGAGGGCCATGCCGCGGAAGTCGGGCTCGGCGTCTAGCATGTCGGATTGGGGCGTACCGGTGTTCACGTCACCGGCGTCCAGAAGAAGCACGTGGTGGCCCTTAGCGCGGGCTTCGGCGCGCAGCCGGCGCACCAGCGTAGCGCGGGCGGCGAGGCCCCACTCACCTTCTTTGTTCTGCCAGAACCTCCCGTGGTGGTCGTTTGTGTGCAGGATTGTCAGCTTGTAGGTTTTCTCGGGGTTGTAGGTGGCGCACGAGGCGAGGAGCGCGAGAAGCAGGAAACACGTGAAACGCATGGGGATCTCCGGTGGAAGGTATCGCGAGGTCATAACTGGAAGTTGTCAGCCAGGCCAGAGTTTGATATATCAAACTCCTATGACCTTGGCCCTCGCCGTCCCCACCCGCAACTACCGCATCCGCCTGGTGCAGGTGGAGGAGCAAACACCCATGGCCATGCGGTTCCGCCAACTCGGTTTCGTGGAAGGCATGGAGCTGCGCTGTGAGGCGCTGGCGCCACTGCTGCGCCATCCGTTGCTCGTGCGGGTGCGTGGCACCCAGGTGGCCTTGGCCTTGGACGAGGCCCGTCGCATCCACGTTGAAGAAATCCCATGAAACGCGTCGCCTTGGTGGGCACGCCCAACGTGGGCAAGACAGCGCTCTTCAACGCGCTCACCGGCAGTTTCCAGAAAGTCGCCAACTTCCCCGGCGTTACGGTGGAGAAGAAAATCGCGCGTATGAGCGCGCACGTGGAACTGGTGGATCTCCCGGGGCTCTATTCGCTGGACGTCGCCACCCTGGACGAGAAAGTCACGCGGGATTTTCTCACCGGTAAAACTTCAGGCGAGGCGGACGCCTTCGTGGTGGTGCTGGACGCCACCAACTTGCCCAAGTCGCTTTACCTGTTGCTCCAGTTGACGGAGCTGGGCCACCGCCCGCTGGTGGCGCTCACGCAGATGGACCAATCGGACCGGCGCGGGCAGAAGTTGGACCTCGAGGCCTTCGCGAAGGAACTTGGATGCGACGTTGTCCCGGTTTCCGCCGCCTCGGGGAAGGGCATGGCCGAGCTCAAGTCCGCCATCGCGAGCTTGCCCGCCATGCCACCCGTTCGCTTGCCCGAGAACCACCAGCGCGCCATCAAGGAGCATGACTACGTGCTGGGGAAATTCCGTGCGGTGGACGATATGCTCGCGCGGTCGGTGAAGGCCCCACTGAAACCCGACACACTCACCGCCAAGCTTGACCGATGGGCGTTGCATCCAGTCTGGGGCTTCGCCGTGTTGGCGCTTGTCCTCCTCACGATGTTCCAGGCCCTGTTCACCTGGGCGGCGCCCTTACAAGACGGCATCGAGGCGGGAGTTGCGATATTGGCGAATGCCGCCAACTCCTCCGTGCCCGGCACGCTCCTGCGCAGCTTGGTCGCCGACGGAATTATCAGCGGCGTGGGCAGCGTGGTGGTTTTTCTGCCCCAAATCCTCTTGCTCTTCCTCTTCATCCAGATTTTGGAGGATGCGGGCTATTTGGGCCGCGCGGTCTTTCTCATGGATGGTTTCATGCGGAAGTTGGGCCTGCCGGGCAAGGCCATGGTTCCTTTTCTGTCCAGCCACGCCTGCGCCATTCCGGGAGTGATGGCCACCAGGATCATGGAGGACAAACGCGAGCGGCTGGTCACCATGCTGGTGCTTCCGCTCACCACATGCTCCGCCCGCTTGCCCGTCTACACGCTTTTGATCGCAGCCCTACTTCCGCCGGCGGAAGTAGTGGGGCCATTCACCTGGCAAGGCTTGGCTTTGTTCGGACTCTACGGTTTCGCCGTAGCCTCCGCGCTGCTGGTGGCGTTCGTGCTCCGCAAGGCCCTGCCGAAGGAAGCGCCGTCGATGTTGCTGATGGAACTGCCTCCGTACCGTTTGCCGAGGTTGCGCCACCTCTGGAAAGGCATGCTCAGTAAGGCGCGCATATTCCTTGGCAAGGCCGGGCGGGTGATCCTAGCGCTCTCCCTGGTGATCTGGGCGTTGGTCAGTTTCCCACGCAGCGACTCCGGGGAGTTCGCGCGGGTGGAGAGTTCTTACGCCGCCCAGATAGGCCGGGCCTTCGAACCGGTGTTCGCACCGCTGGGTTTTGATTGGCGGATCAACACCGCCCTGATTCCGGCCATTGGCGCCCGTGAGGTGATGGTGGCGTCCCTCGGGACAGTATTCGCGGTGGAAGGGGAGGAGGGGCTCACTGAGACTCTGGCGGCCCGTTACACGCCCGCCACGCTTTTGGCCCTGATCCTTTGGTTCGTGTTCGCCCCCCAGTGCATCTCTACCTTCGCGGTCATGCGTCGGGAGAGCGGGGGCTGGGCCGTGCCCCTGGGAATGGTGGCCTACACGTTCGTGTTGGCATGGCTGGCGGCTTTCGCCGCCTTTCGCATCCTTTCCTAGGTCACTTCAGGCGGACTTTCTCCCACGACTTGAGCTGCCACACGGATGTCACCTCCGCCACCTTCTCACCCTTGGTGTTCTCCACCACCGTGAGGCGGTCGATGGTAACCTTCTCTTCTTGAAGGAGTCGCTGACGGAGCTCCTCGGCCTGGGCCGAACTGAAGCGGCACACGCCGGTCAGCTTGGTGCGCCCCTGCATATGGTATTGCACCCGCAGTTCGGACATGATGAGGCGGTATTTGGAGAGGCCGAGGTGTCGCGCCAGGGTGAGTCCCGCGCAGTATTCGCCCAGGGTGGCGATGGCGCAGGCGTGCATCCCGCCTAGGTGGTTGTGGTTCAGCTTGTTATTCGGAAGGTCGATCCGCACTTCCTCTAGGTCCAATTTACGCAACTTGAATCCGTGGGGGGCGTTGAAGGGGATGGCGAGCGCCAACATCTTTTCCGTGGCGAGGCGTGAGGCTGCGCCTTCCCGGGCCATGAGCTTTTCCAGCATTTCCATCATGCGCATAGGGGCTCCTTTGATCCCATTTTGCGCCCATCAGGGCCATCTTGGCCCCGGAAATTGTGGGAGAAAATGTCGGGAATTCTCCTCTGGAAGACCCAAAACGCCCTTGGTAGTTCTGGCCACAGAATCGTCTTTCTTAAAAGAGGAGAACCCCATGCGATGTCGTAAGTTGATGGCCTTGTTGCTCGCCCTGACCTGCCTGACGGCGGGTGCCCAGGAAAGCGAGACCTATTTGTACGACGGTGCCGACACCGTCAAAGACCTACTGCTCGCCCGTGACGTTTCCCGTCAGGTGGTGCGCCAGCGCGAGGTGCCCGACACCTGCACCCGCCAAGTGCCCAACGGCACTGAGACCGTGTGTGAACAAGTTCCCCGCCAAGACTGCCAAACGGTTCCCGGTCAGTGCTACCAAGTGCCGCGCCAGGATTGCCACACCATCCCCGGTCAATGTCACCAAGTTCCCCGCCAAGACTGCCGGACCGTTCCCGGTGACTGCCGGACTGTACCCCGTCAGCGCTGTAGGACTGTGCCCGGCCAATGTCGCTCCGTCCCCCGCCAAGAGTGCCACAACCCCGGCCGCCAGTGCCGCCAAGTTTCCCGTCAGGAATGCCAGGACGGCGGCACTGTGTGTGAGAACCGCACCCGCCAGGTTTGTCAGGACGGCGGGACCCGCTGCCGGCGCATGCCCGACGGCAGCCAGCAGTGTGAGCCCGTCCCCCAAGTCTGCCGTCCGGAGACCACCCAAGAGTGTCGTCCCGCCGGCCGTCAGTGCCGCACCGTCTACGAGCAAGAGTGCCACGACCCTGGCCCCTCTTGTCGCACCGTCTACGACCGCGATTGCGATCCCGACCGCACCCAGTGCGACACCGAGTACGAGCAGGAGTGCGGTCCCAGCCGCCAAGAATGCAGCACCCGCTACGAGCGCGAGTGCGGCCCTGACCAACAATCCTGCCAGACCCGCTACGAGCAACAGTGCGACCCGGACCAGCAGCAGTGCGAGACCCGCTATGAGCAGGAGTGCCGCCAGCAGACCCGCTACCGCACCGAGAGCTACGCTTGCACCCGCACCGAGAGCTACACCGCCACCGAGCACCACTTCCGCCTGGAAGCCGAGGCCAAGCTGAACTTCCCGGCCGAGCTGCCCGCTTCCCCCGAGCCGGAAGAGCGCTTCACTGTGGCCCTGGGTGCCGACCACCGTCCCGCCCTCACCGTGCAGGCCTCCGGCCGCTTCCTGGTGCTGGCCCAGTCTGATGTGCCCGCGCTCCCCGCCGAGGGTGCTGTCCGCAACCTCAAGGCCGTGTTCGGCATCCAGCTGATGCCCACCAACGGCCTGGAGCGCCTGCGGAGCACCGGCTTCACCCGCACCACCGTGGCCGCCCGGAAAGTGACCTTCTACATGCCCAGCATGCCGGTCGCGACCACCGAAGTGAAAGTGCGCCTGGCGAAGCTCGGCACCACGGGTTCCACCGAACGCGAAGTGATCCTGAACAACCAGGTGGTGAACCTGGCCCAGGCCCAACAACAAGCGGACGGCACCGTGAAACTGGAGCTCGCTTTGACCCGCAACTTGGCGCGCGGCCGATACGCCCTGCGCATCGAAGGCTCTCTGAAAGTTCCGACGAACGCGACTCTGCTTAACCCCGCGCAATTGCCCGCGCCGGTGGTGACCAGCAAGGTGCTGCGATTCTGATCGACGGGGCCGTGGGTTTCCCTCTCCCACGGCCCCTTTTCTTTGGCACGGAAAGCGTTTTGGTCAGGATCTTCCCAAAGCGCCGCCGAAGTGAATTAATGGACAAAACTCATTCCAAGGACTGGACATGCGTAACTGGAAAATCATCCTCCCCCTCACCGTATTCGCCCTGACATTCGCCCTCGCCCACGCCTCTCCCGCACCCACCAAGTGGTTCACCGTTGACGCCAACCTCCTCAAGCGCGCCACCGCCGGCACCAAGCAAGTCCTGCCCGTCGAGAAGGAACTGGGCGGCGTGGCCCTCATGAAGATGACCGAAGCCGAGCTCGAGGCTCTGTCCCACTCCATCCACGAAAATCTCCATCGCTGCGGCGGTTACGTGGCCCACGAGAGCGAGGCCGAGGCCCTAGCCGCCATGACCCCCAGCGCGGAATCCCACTTCGCCGTGAAAGGCATCTTCGCCGACTACGACATCAACCAGCGCGGTTTAGTGGAGCCCATGGTGCGAGACGTGAGCGCTTCCGCCATCGAGGCGGTGGTGCGCACCCTCTCGGCCTTCCACAACCGCCACTACCGCAACGACACCGGCGTGCAGTCATCCCAGCGCATCCGCGACATGTGGCACCTCCTGGCCCGCGGCCGCTCCGACGTGAAGGTTGAGCTGCTCCAGCACGCCAACTGGCCCCAACCCTCCGTGATCCTCACCATCACCGGCAGCCAGCGCCCCGAGGAGATCGTGGTCCTGGGCGGCCACGCCGACTCCATCAATGGAGGAATCTTCGGCGGCGGCGCCCGCGCCCGCGCTCCAGGTGCCGACGACAACGCCTCGGGCATCGCCACCCTGACCGAGACCCTGCGCATCGCCATGGACCACAATTTCCGTCCCGCCCGCACCGTCCAGTTCATGGCCTACGCCGCTGAGGAGGCGGGACTTCTGGGTTCCAAGGAAATCGCCGCGGGCTACAAGCGCGAGGGCAAGCGCGTGATCGGAAAGATCCAGTTCGACATGACCTTGAACAAGGGCACGTCCGACAAAGACATCGTGATGATGTCCGACTTCACCAACACCGCCCAAAACGCTTTCGTCGGCACGCTGATTGACGAGTACGTGAAAGTGCCCTGGGGCTACTCCCGCTGCGGCTACGGTTGCTCCGACCACGCCTCCTGGACCAGCAACGGCTTCCCTGCCACCATGCCGTTTGAGTCCACCATGGGCGACATCAACCGCAACATCCACACTGACCGCGACACCATCGAGAACACCCGGGCCGGCGCCGAGCACGCGGCTAAATTCGCTCAACTTGCCATCGCGTACATGGTAGAGTTGGCGAATTAATGGAATCAGACACACCGCAGCTTCCGGATCCCGCACCGTTTTTCGAGGACCTGAAACAGAACTTGGACGTCGCCCGCCGGGCCTTCGTCACCACCAGCCTCTCGGGGGATTCCCCCGAGGTGCGCTCGGTGGAAGACGGCCGCATCGTCCTGGACACCCTCCAGGCCATCGCTTGTGAGGCGCAAAAGCTCCTTGCCAAGCACCCTTCCCTCGACACACTTTACGAGCACGCCTTCGGGCCCCTGCGGGAGCTCTCCGACCGTGAGGCCCTCCTCGAAACCGCGCTCCTGGACGAGTTCCTCTTTCCCCGAGTCGAGCAGTGCCCGGTGGAGGTGGACGGCGCCTTCAATCCAGAAATGGTGCGCTCCTACGAGGAGTTGTTCCGCGCTTGGTGCCGTGACCGTGCCCTCGGGCACGAGAAAACCCAGGAGACTTTGAAAGGGCGCTTCGATCTTAAGCTCACCCCCGCCGACCTCCCCTGCCATTGCGCCCAGTGCGTGGCCGACCACCGCACCAAGCTGCGCGAGGAAGTCATGCGGGTGCAGGAGGAGATGGTCGACAAGGCGGAAGAGCGCCTCTTCAACATCGTCCTGACCCGTTCCATCAACGACATCTCCAACCAAGTCACGAACCTCCGCCGCGACATGGAGCGCTCCCTCGCCAACGTGCGGACGAAGTTCAAGCGCAGCTCGCTCAACAAACTCGAAAGCGACATCAAGGCCCTGTTCCGCGCCAAATTCGCCCCCACCTCGCCCCTGGGCAAGCTCTACAAAGAAAAGCTCATGGTGTTCTTCAACACCACGCTGCTCGAACTCGGTTATAAGCCGGAGATGATCAGCCCCGCGGAGTATGAACGCTTCTTCCTCCAGCAGGAGACCAACATCTGGAAGCCTGAGGGCTTCCTCAAAAAGGAATTCGAGAAGTTCACCCGCTCAGTGATGCTGCTCAAGCGCAAGGATATTTCCAGCACCATCCTGCGCGACTACCTCGGACAATTCTGGATGCACACCGATGCCCGCCGGATCAACCGCCACATCGTGTACCACATGGGCCCGACCAACTCGGGCAAGACCTACCACGCGATCGAAAAGCTCTCCAAGGCCAAGAAGGGTTGTTATCTTGCACCCCTCCGGCTCTTGGCGGGTGAGCTTTTCGACACCCTCAACCAGAAAGGGGCCGTCACCACGCTGCTGACGGGGGAGGAGGTCATCGAAATTCCGGGCGCCACCCACTATTCCTCCACCATCGAAATGGCCCGCCTCAACGAACGATTCGATTGCGCCGTCATCGACGAAATCCAGATGCTCACCGATTCCCAGCGCGGCTGGGCATGGACGCGCGCGCTGGTGGGGCTGCAGGCTGACGAGATCCACCTATGCGGTGATCCCTCGGTATTGGAGCTGGTGAAGAAGATCCTGAAGCTCACCGGTGACACCCTGGAGGTGAAGGAATACCAACGCATGACCGAGCTGAAGGTCATGGACCGTCCCATCACCTTGGCCGAGCTGGAACGCGGGGACGCGCTTATCGTGTTCAGTCGCCGTAACGCCCTCAAGTACAAGGCTGACCTGGAGAACTTGGATTTCAAGGTCTCGATCGTGTATGGGCGCCTTTCGCCGGAAGTACGCCGGGAGCAGGCCCGCAAATTCGATTTCGGCGAAACCGACATCATCGTTTCCACCGACGCCATCGCCATGGGCATGAACCTTCCCGTGCAGCGGATTGTCTTCTCCGCCCTCTCCAAGTTCATCGACAACAAGGAACTTCCGCTCACCATGAGCGAGATCAAGCAAATCGCCGGCCGGGCCGGCCGCTATGGCCGATTCCCCGTGGGATACGTCACCACGCTGAACCGCGTGGACAATGGGCCCGAGCGGCTCATGGAGGCCATTTCCCACACGCTGGGACAGAGCGAGCAAGCGATGGTGGGCCCTGACCTGGACATCTTCAAGAGCGTCAACAGCGCCCTCGACATGAACAAGCTGCCGGTGCTCTCCTTGTCCGAGTTCCTGCGGCTTTTCAACACCATGTCGTTTGAACGCCCTTTCTTCTGCACCGATCTGAAGGAGATGATCGAGCTGGCCGAAATGGTGGAACAGACAGACGAACACGGTAAACTCACGCCCTCCGAGATTTTCGGTTTTGCCTGCGCCCCCGTGAACCTCGGCTTGGTCGAGCACGTGCAGTATTACCTATGGATCCTCAAGCACTACGTGGACGCCGCTCCCATCTTCAGTGAGCCAATTGAACACGAGAACGGCGACATCGACTACCTGGAAACCTCCATCAAGTGCGTGGAGCTGTACCAGTGGTTGGCCCGCCACTTCGACCGCAAGAACTTCCACTTCGAGGAGAGGCGCCTCTTGGAGAACAAGGCCAAGGCGGTGGAGAAGCTCAACGGGCTGCTCTCCGAGAAGACCACCAAGAGTTGTGCGTCCTGCGGATGTAAGCTCCCCGTCACCAGCCGCTTCCCCATCTGCGACCCGTGCTTCGCCCAGCGGAAAAACCGCGGTGGTGGCAGTCGTTTCCGCGGTGAGCGGGGGAGTGGCGGTGAGCGACGGGACGGCCCCCGCCGGGACAATCCGGGAGGGGGGCGCCCTGGCCAGCCGCGCCCCACTGGTGACTCCCCCGGCGTGCGTGCGGGCGCCGACACGGGTGGAAACGGTGGTGGCCGCAGACGCCGGCGTCGGGGTGGTCGTGGCAAGGGCGGTGGGCCCCGCGCTCCCGGCGTGCCCCGCGCCTGATGGCCACGGACATGTTGGAGTGGGCACGCACCTTACTCCTCGGTCCAACCTTGCAGGACAAACTTACGCCCCCTCCTTTGGAAGGCACCTGGAGCGCGTGGGACGCCTCCTTCACCATGCCCCAACGCCCGGGTCGGGTGGCGCGCCTGGAATTCTCCGATCAACAGCTCAAGTTTCCGGGCCGTCCTCACTTAGGGGAGCCCGAGGCCCGGTGCAAGGCCCTCCACAGTTTCGCCAACCATGAGTTGCTGGCCATCGAGATGATGGCCGCCGCCCTGTTGCGCTATCCCCACGGAGGCGACGCCGAGACCCTACGCTGCAAGCGAGGGATCGCCGCCGCCATCGTGGACGAACAGAAACACCTTGGGCTTTACCTGACGCGCATGGGTGAGGGCGGGCATGAGCTGGGTGACTTCCCCCTCAACGATTTCTTCTGGAGGCAAGCCTCTAAGCTTGAGACGCCGGCCTCGTTCTTCGCTCTCATGGCCCTCACATTCGAGTCGGCTAACCTCGACTTCGCCCTCTATTACGAAGAGGCTTTCCGCGCGGCGGGTGATTCCACCACAGCGGACATCTTGCGGGTCGTCTATGAAGACGAGTTGACTCATGTGGGGTTGGGCGCCCATTGGCTTGGACGATGGCGCGGCGACCGCACCCTGTGGGAATACTACCTGAGCGTCCTGCCCGCACCCATCACACCCGCCCGCGCCAAGGGCCTCCATTACCGTCCGGAGAGTCGCCTGCGGGCCGGCGTTCCGGGCGAATGGGTGGACGCACTCACCGCCTTTGAGGACCCTTTCCGGGTCACCCGACGCAAGCATGCGCCCCCTGTTGGTTAACGCCGATTACGACTCCGTGCTTGCTGGCGCCGGGCCCCGCCCTGCGCAGGTAGCGCTGGTGGAGTGCCTCGCCCTGTGGATCGAAACCCGCCCTCTGTTGGCACACAAGTCGTATCCTCCCGAGTTTCTTGACCATGTGGAGTCGCGGACGGGCCATCGTCCCCAGCTTACTACTGCCGGACCCGGCGAGAATTGGTGGGGCAGTTTGGCCGATCCCTCAATGGCGCGGCGGCTGAACTCCAAGGTCTGGGCCCTCGATTGGTGGAAACGGCGGCTTCCGATGCCGGGTACGGCCTGCTTCAGCGCCGAGGAAGCCTTGGCGGCGCTTCCGGAGCAGGGACGTGGGCTGTTACGACGCGCTCACGGTGTTTCTGGGCGCGGGCACTGTGCCCTCTCACGCGCCGAATGGAGTGCGGTCCAATCCCGCTTGCAAGGTTGGTTTGCGGAAGGCGTGGTGGTGGAGCCTTTGCTCCCACGAACCGGGGACGTGAGCGCCCTGTGGCTCCCGGAAGAAGGGCGCTACGTGTTCTACCGGAACGAAGTCGATGGCCGCTTCCAGTGGCGTTCCGCTTGTCTGGAACGCGGAGGCGATCCGCGCTTTACGGAAGAAGAAACCATCGCCATGGGGGATTGGCATGTCCACTTGGAGGATCTTGCCGCGGAGGTGAGCGGCTGGGGGCATCAAGGTCCCTTCTCCGTTGATGCGTTTTTCTACCTTACACCCGAGGGCCTGCGTTTCCAGCCCTGCTCGGAGGTGAACGCCCGCAAAACCATGGGATGGGTGGCCCGGGCCCTGTGGCAGCGATGTCGCCCCGAATGGGCGATGCTTCACCTTCTGCCTCGGCCCCTGGCACCCGGGGAATGGGCTCGGGCGGCGAGGGCGGATTTTCCATTGGTGCTGTCACCCGCGGAGCATCCCTTCACCTGGTTGTGGAGCGAAGCCGAGAGCCCACGGGCCCTCAGGGAGTTGGTTGCGGCCCCATTTTCCGGTACAGCTTGAGCAAGATGCGGCCGGCAGCCTCCGGTGTGGGGCCATAAGCGATGAAACCGTCTTGGTGTCCCTTCATGACAAAGTGGCCCTGGTCTGCCCCCGCGATGAGGCGCGCCGAGGCTTCCGCCATCTCCTTGGTCCCGTAAGGGACGTCGCTTTCCACGGCGGGGGAGCCATCCCCCACCAAGCGCTCCCAAATTTCCCTGTGATGCACGTGGAAAACCGCGTGGATCTGCGGATTGGCTTCATAGAGGGCATGATGAGTGAGGCTTTCACTAGACGGGGCGATAAGACCTTCGGCCCGCACGGCCTGCTTAGGCAGGTCGCACCCCACCACTTTGCAATAGTGGTGGCGTTGGAGGTGAGGGAGGTGTCCAGTTTGGGTGCCAGAGATGATGAAGGCGTTGCCGGGCCCCGCCCGCAAGGACAGGTTACCGTAGCCGATTTTTTCGTTCGGGTATTCGCCCACCAGTCCCAGTCTCCATAGAATCGCGCGCCACTTCTCAAGCTCAACCACCTCGGAGGCGGGGAGGGCCGGGACGCGTTTGAGGGTGAGTTTGTATTTGGTGACGCCGTCGTCGATCACGGGCGGGGCCTTGGTGGCGGGAAGGTCTGACAACTGGCCGGGATTGAGCATGGTGGCAACCTCCCTTATACTGGATTCTAGGCCACGCTGAGGAAAAGCGCAAACTTGGAGCGGCCACGAGCATAGGGAGCGTTTATCCTCGATAAACTGAAAGGTCTTTTGAAGCAGCGACCATCCGCCAAGAAGGGCGGTGGAGCCGTTGACGTGGATGGGCCTGGGGAAGATGAGTTTGAGGAGGCTACGGAGGAGGAGAATGAGCGCCCTGCCCAGCGAGCGACGTCCGCTTCTTCTTGGCAGGACAAACTGGCTCGGCAGCTCCCCTTCCTGGCCAAGCTTCTCAAGGTTCCGGTCGCCGGCGCTGGTGACAAGACCAGCGCCGGCATCAAAGTCAAAACAACCTCCGGCGGCGTAAGCCAGAAACAGAAGATCATCCGGTTGGTCGTGGGCGGGGGCATAGCCTTCGTTCTCCTCGACACGTTCCTCCTCTCCGAGGAAAGCTCCGATGTTGAAACCGTGGCCGAGGCCCCGGCCCCTCGCCCTCAGAAGCGCAGGCGTCCCCGCCCTCCCGTGGACGCAGGTGTCCCTGCTTCCACTGACACGGCTACTTCTATTGACGGTGCGGCCAGCGCCGTGCCAGGGACTGACACGACCGACTCGAGTGGCGGGTCCCCTGAATCCAGCGCCTCCACCGAACCTGGCACCACAACCGAACCTGGCACCACAACCGAACCCGGCACAACGACCGAATCCGGCACAACGACCGAATCCGGCACAACGACCGAATCCGGCACAACGACCGAACCTGGGACCATAACCGAACCCGGCGCCACAACCGATTCCGGCACCACAACCGAATCCGGCACCACAACCGAACCCGGCACCACAACCGAATCCGGTACAACCACCGAACCTGGCACCACCGCTCCCTCGGAAACCGCGGGCACAGCGGGAACGGAAACTGACCCCGGCGTCACCGCTGGGCCGGATCCCTTCTCAACTTCCACCCCGGAGGGGGAGGGTGGGGGCACCGGCCCATCTGAAGCAACTCCGGCCACGGTCGAAGCACCCTCCGAGACGACACCTGCTGCCGGGGAGGGGGCTGGGGCCGATGACGTGGGTATGGGTACCCAACCGGGAACGGCCGAGGATATGACCGAGAAGATCCTCTCCGATCTCGAAAAACAGGTGAAGGAGAACCCTCCGCAGGCGGCGCCGGCCCTCGGGACCACGTATGTGGACCCACCCGCGTATGAAAATTCTGGCAGGGGTCTAGTCTATAACTGCAAGGGCAAGCATTGGGCCTGTGTGGACGGGGCCAGCTTCAAGATCTGTCAGCAAAACCACGCCGCGCTCAAGGCCCAGGGAAGGCCCAAGGAGTGTTGGCCCGATAGCGTTTACCAGAATGACGCCGGTTGCGCCTGGGTTCAGCGACAGAAAGTCGCGAGCGGCGGAAAAACAGAATTCTGCCTTTGAGCCTCAGGCGGCGTTTTTCGAGAATCGCTGATCGAGGAATGGGATGAGGAACTCGTCCTCTCCCTTGAGCGCTTCCTTCGCCATCCCGTCGACGAAGGCCTTCACGCAGGCAGGGTCGAACTGGCTGCCGGTGAATTGGGCCAGTTCCTCGTAGGCCACTTCGTATGGCAGGCCTTTGCGGTAGGTGCGGGTGGACGTCATGGCGTCGAAAGTGTCGGCGATGAGGATGATCCGGGCGTGCAAAGGAATGTCCTCACCCTTGAGCCCTTCCGGGTAACCACGGCCGTCGAAGCGTTCGTGGTGGTAGCGGGCGGCCGTCGCGATCTTCTCGAAGGCGGGGAATTCCCGCAGGATCTGAAAGGTTTGCTCAGGGTGTTGCTTCATCACGAGGAACTCTTCCTCCGTGAGGCGGCTGGGTTTGTTCAGCACGGCGTCCGGCGTGCCTATCTTGCCGATGTCATGGAAGAGCGCCGAGAGTTCCAGTTCCCGGAGCTCTTCTTCCCCAAGGCCCATTTCCCGGCCGGTGACCAGGGAGAAGTAGGCGACTCGCATGCTGTGCCCGTAGGTGTAGTGGTCTTTGCAGTCCAACGCCTTGAGGATGGCGCGGGCCATGGTCTCCGAGTTCTTGCGCTGCTCGACCTTCAGGCGTTCTGCCTCGGCAGCAAGGTTCAGCATCCCCAGCGCGGTGCTGAAGGCGGGAATCTGGTAGATGTTATTCGTCTTCTTCATGCTCTGGGGCCGGCCTCGCTGGGGTCAACCATCCGCGGGCGAACCCACGGTACGGAAGGACTGATCGGCAGTAGCGGCAAAAGATTGAGGGTTTCATGTGCTGGAAAGACGGGGGGCAACCGGGGGAAAACATTAAGTTCACGGTATAAACCCCGAAAAGAGGGCATGCTGATCGTTGATGAAGGCCAAAGGATCCTCAAAGTGTTGAAGGAGCGCTCCCTCGATGTGGACGCCTTGTGCGCTCCCGTGCGCGGATGCACGCCCTCGGAGTTTGCCTCCGCCCCGCTCGAGGGCCGCGGGGAGCCCTTGTTGGCGGACGCCGTCGCCCTTTCCCGCCTCCCTTTCGACGAGGTGCTAGCGCGCTTCAACACCCATACCGCTGTCCTCCTTTTTGCGGACGGAGGGGTGGACCAGGAATGGATGCGTCGGGTCCTTGCCCTGAGCGAGCGCGTGATCGGCGTCTACCAGCTTCCCCTCGGGGAACAGGCGGCCGCTGTACTTAACAACCAGCTCCTGTCGTTTTTGCGTCAAAAAGAGGAGCGGGCCCGGTTAGGGGAACAAATGGCCCGTTTCAGCCGCGAGATGGACGAGTTGATACGCGCCACCCACCTGGACATGCACCGGGCGAAGAAGATCCACGAGGACGTGGTGCCCAAGCGCATGGAAGACCTCAAAGGCGTCTCCCTCTATAGTAAGTACGCTGTTGGTGAGGGAAGCGGTTCCGAGTATTTTGACCTCGTGAAAGGGCCGGCCCACACTCACCTGGTCTTCCTGCACACCGATTCCTATCTCGTATCTAGTTGCTTGATGGGCATCCTCAACAAACACAAGGCCTATCCGGCCGGGCTGGATCCCGAGAGCTTCCTGCACGAAGCGGCCATGGAAGTGCGTTCGGTGAACGCACACAAGAAGAAGCCGGTGAAAGCGCATGTTTTGCTGCTGCGCCTGGAGCAGGGCAGCCTCCAGTGCAGTGGACACTGTTACGGGGGCTTCGAACTCCATGGCCAGGATAAGGGTCGCGTGGTCCTGCCCAGCGGGCTCGAACTAGGGGCCCCAACGGACAAGGCGCGCTTCAGCTTATCGCTAGCGCGAGGGGAGAAACTCGTTGTTTTCTCCCCGGGGTTCATATCTAATTGGGACGAAGCTGGCGGGTCCACTTCGAGGGAAGCCTTCATGGCAGCTCACGCGGGCCTCTCCAGCCAAGAGCTCCTGATGGAACTGTTTTTTCAGATCAAGAAGCACTCGTCGGGGGACTTCCTCGCCAAGGACGCCACCGCCGTGATGATGGAGGTTAACCGCCATGCGATCCAGCAAGTTTGAACTGATTCTCCCCGCCCTGTTATTCGCCTCGCCTGTGGCGGCGCTGGAGCGCTTTTCCCCCAAGGCTTGCCTGGAGGCCAATTACACCACCCGCATAGCCCACAAGGGACCGCTGTTTGGTCTTCTAACCCACGAGCTTTTGGTGGAGAAGAAAAACTGCGTGATCATCGTGCGGCACCGGCGCTACCTCCCAAAGGAATGGGTCATCGACGTTTGCCGCGAGCCAGTCCACATCAAAGCATCGGGCGCCACAGGCGTGGAAGTGTCTAAGAAGGTCGAGGACTGCCGTAAAGCGGATAAGACTGAAGCAGTCTCTGACTTCTGCTCTCAATACCGGGATCTCATGGACGTGATTCAGGATGACGGCCTGATCTTCGCCGAAGGGGACCGCGATAGTCTGCACACCCCGCACGGGAAAACGTACTGCGCTTACCTGCTCATCGAGCGTTACCTGGCCGACGGGACCATGTTCAGCCGCTATACCGACGTTCCAGAACTCTTCAACGGCGCCAAGCCCCCCAAGGAGCCGTCGCCACCCTCGTCCGACGCCGCCCCCGCAGCTGAAGCCCCAGCGGCGGCGGCTACGCCCCCCAAGGCCTAAACCTTCTTGAAGGCCTGCTCCAGGTCGGCCAACAGGTCGTCCAGGTGCTCGATGCCGACGGACAAGCGGATGAGGTTGTCGTGGATGCCCAGTTGCTTGCGCACGCTGGCTGGCACGGAGGCGTGGGTCATGATGGCGGGATGCTCGATGAGGCTTTCAACCCCTCCCAGGCTCTCCGCCAGCGCGAATAGCTGCACGCTCTCGAGGAATTTGCGGGATTCCTTCAGGCCTCCCTTGAGGAAGAAGGTGATCATCCCGCCGAAACCGCTTGCCTGTTTTTTGGCCAAGCCATGCTGCGGATGGGATTTGAGGCCCGGGTAGACGACGCGCTCGACCTTTGGGTGTTTTTCTAGGTACTCGGCCACTTTTTGGGCGTTCTTCGCCGTGGCTTCCATGCGCACCGCCAGGGTTTTCACCCCGCGCAGGACCAGCCAAGCGTCGAAAGGGGCGAGGCTCGGGCCAACGGCGTTCACGAGAAACTTGAGCTTATCGAAAAAAGGACCGTCGTTGAGCATGAGGGCGCCGCCGACCACGTCGGAATGCCCATTAATATACTTGGTCATGGAGTGCACGACGATATCCGCTCCCAACGCCAAGGGCTTTTGGAAATAAGGGCTCATGAAAGTGTTGTCCACCACCACCATGGCCTTGGCTTTTTTGGCGAGCTTGGCGATGGCGGCTATGTCCGACACCTTCAACATGGGATTGGTGGGGGTCTCGAGCCACACCAGCGCCGGCTTGAACTTGGTGATTTTCGCGCCGAGCGCCTTGAGATCGGTGGTGTCCGCGAACTCGATTTTATGCGTGTCCTGGAACACCTTGGTGAACATGCGGTAGGTGCCTCCATACACATCGTCGCCGCACAGGACGCGGCTGCCATGGGGAAGGGCGTGCATGATCAAGCTGGTGGCGGCCAGGCCAGAGGAAGTCACTAGGCACCTTTCTGCCCCTTCCAGCGCCGCAAGGCATTCCTGCAAGCGGTCCCGGGTGGGGTTATGGGTGCGGGTGTACTCGTAGCCTTGGTGCTCTCCGGGAGAACGCTGCACGTAAGTGGAGGTCTGGAAAATCGGCGGCATGATGGCGCCCGTTGAGGGGTCGGGGTGGCCGCCCACGTGGATCGCCTGGGTCTCGAAACGGGCGGTGGGCTTCTTGGTCTTTTTCATGCGTCCTTTCCTTGGTTGAGTTCGCGCAGTTCGTGGGAGGCCGCCAGCACGGAGAGGCGGGCCACCACGGTATAGGCGGCTTCTTTGATGTGGGTGTCGGTGTCCTGGCAGATGTCGCTGATGCAGAACTTGCGGTAGAGCATCCCTTGCGAGTTGAGGTTGGCATTGGTGCCGCGCTCGGGGTTGTACCGCATGAACCCCCCCATGCCCTTTCCGTCCACCAGGTAAACGGTGATCTCGGCGGGAGCGTCCTCGACCTTCACGACGGTCTCCACGCCTTCCTGCACCAGCACGCTGGTGAATTTGAGGTTGTTTTTGCCCACGTCCATCTTGTTGCGCGTGCGGCGGTTCATGGCGCGCACTTCCTCTCCGGAGGAGAAGACATGGATGCCCATCCCGTAGGTCCCTTGGCTCGCCTTGGCGAAGACTTTCGCGCCGGGGCCGATCTCACCTACCAGCCCATCCACCGCCGCCGCGAGTCCATCGAGCCCGCTTTGCGCCTCGAAATCCACGTTGTCCACCGCGCGGAAGCGGGCCTGAATGAGGTCGGGATTGATGCCGAAGTGGGCGCAGAAGGCGTTGGCCTGTTCGCGATAGTGGCGGAAGTGCATGTTCTTCTGCCGCCGCGTCCATCCTGCGAAGGGGGAGGGCATCACAGGCACGCGGAACGCGGCCCAGTCCACGTCCAGGGGGACCGACTGGTCGTGGTTGAGCACCACGGCCTGGTAGGCGGCTTCAGACCCATCGGCGCGCTCGAAGCGGCCGTCCCGCACTCGCACGAAGTTGATGGTGACCCCGTGCCCGGACTGGGATTCGAGCTCCAGCCTCGGCGCATCAGTAAATAGGGCGGCGTCGGGAGAAACCACGTCAACAGAGAGGCCCCCGGCCTCGATGGTCGAGCGCAGGAAGTGCACATTGTCCAAGTACCACTTGTTCTTGGTGTGGGACTCGGGCACCAACGCCACCCGCGCGCATCCCGGCACCGCCTTCGTCAGGGCCTCGCGGAACATCGTCGCCGCGCGCTTGAGGTCCTTCTGGCAAATGTTGTTGAAACCGGCAGGGTAGAGGTTATGGTCCACCGGCGCGTACTTATGGTGGCTCTCGCGCACGTCCACGCTGGAGTAGATGGGTTGGGGCAGCTTCGCCTGCCAGTCGTCTAGCAGGCGGTTGATGTCGTTCCAATGATGGCAGAGGAACTTCTCGAGTTCTGCCTTGGTGTTAACGGCGTACGGCATGTCGTCTCCAGGTTTCGGTCAGGGCGCGGACGTGGTCCACGGGGGAAGCGGCCAGCACTTCCGGGAATTCCAGGAGGGCGTTGAAGCCCCCGCGAGTGCGCTCTTTGAGCATGGCTTCCTTGTCGAGCAAAGCGTGCCTCAAGCGGTCCGCCGGGCTGCCCTCCGCCGGCTTCCAACCGGCCAGCTCGCCCGCGAGGCACTTATTTAAGGCGAGGATCAACCCGTCCGGCGCGAGCTTGCGGGCTTCGCGCTGGATCTCGAGCGCCTCCCCGGCCTTGCCCTGTTCCACCGATGTGACTAGGAACCAGTTCGCCCCGCCGTGGTCGGTGAGACGCTTTTCCAGGGCAAGCCCCTTGGTGAAGGCCCCGCGGGCCCGGTAAATCACTTCCAGAGCCTCCAGGAAGTCTTCCACGAACTTCTCACCTGTGACTTTCTGTAGGTAGGAGAGGAGCTTGTGGACTCCCGCGTTCACCACCTTGCCCACGAGTTTGACGGCGAAACCCCGCTCCCCGGACTTGCGGCCCAAAGAGGCGAAGATCTCCACGAAACGCTGGTCGAAGAAGGCCCGGATCTTCTCGAGCCCTTCAAGGAAGTCCAGGAAATGGGTTCCCGGGGGCGTATCGAGTACCACGCAGTCATAGGGACCTTCTTCCAGGCGCATCTGCAGCTCCACCAGGGCCAGGATCTCGTTCATGCCCCCGTTGGGCCGGGCCAAGATGGAGATGATCCGGTTTCTGGAGAGTTCCTCCACGCCGGCGGAACGGGCCATTCGGGCCATCGTGTGGGGGGCCGACATGAGGAGCGCGTGCAACGGCACGGGAAATGGTGGCATACCCGCCAGCCCGTTTACCGCCACCACTTCACCCGCGTCCTCTTCGCGCAGGCCCAGCAGGTCCTTTAAGCGCTTGGCCGGGTCGATGGTCATCAGCAGGACGCGTTTGCCCTCACCCACCAACTGGAGGGCGCGGGCGGTGGCGAGCGTGGTCTTGCCCACGCCGCCCGTGCCGAAAAAGAGGTCAAAGGGGCGCTCGGGGAGTACGGCGCTCATAGCAGTCCTCCCAGTGCCTGGCCGAGTCCTTCGGTCATGGCGCCTCCCCGGGCGTCCGTGAAAGGGAGTACGCCATCCAGTTTACCGGCGGCCGCCACCGCTTCGCGCTCCAGGCGGAGTTTGTCCCGCAGGGGCAGGGGCGCGTCCGCCAAGGCGTCGGCCCATCCTTCCAAGGACTGGTTCAGGAAGACCTTGCAATCCATGGGTGCCACCTTGGTCACGGCCGCCCTCAGCTCTTCAGCCTCTTGAAGGGCCATGAGCGTGGGCAAAGCGAGAATGCGAACGCCAGTGTAGGCGGGGTCGTATAGCTTCTGAAGCATCCGGCCCGTGTCTTCGTAAACCGCTCCGGAGCGGAAGATCTCTCGGAAATTTGCCGTGGCCTCAAGCATGGCCAAGGCGTGGCCGGAAGCGGGGGCGTCCAGCACCATCACCTTTTGGGGGTGCTCTTGGAGGGTCTCGAGCATCCTCCCCAGGAAGATCACGTAGCCGAAACCCGGGAGCATGTTCACCAGGGCTCGGAAGAAGGCCGTTCTGACCACCCAGCGCGCCACCAGGCCAGAATTGAGCTTCTTGGTGATGTAGCCCTCGGCACTCTGTTCGAGGTCCAGATGCACGCGAGGCACGTCTTCCCAGCCTTCGGGGGCGGTGGCGGGCTTGCTGTCGCGGTCCCTGAGCGTCTGTTGGGAAAGGCTCACGTAGGTGGCATCGTGCCCTTGCTGGCGCAGCCAGCGGGTGAAAGCCAGGGCAAGCGTGGTCTTTCCTACGCCGCCCTTACCCGTGATGATGTAGAGCCGTTTGGGGTCGGGGCCCATGCGGGCCCCCTCAGAAGGCGTATGCCAGCGTGAGCATCAGTTTGAAGTAATAGCCTTTCACGTCAGGGCCCGTGTCTTGCTTCACGTTGAACGGCCAGTGGAATTGGCCCAAGGCGCCCACGGTCCACTGATCATTCAGGCGCAGGTCACCGCCTCCCCCGAAGTTAAGGCCGAAGGCGAGCTTGCGGTCGGACCATTTGTAGTCGTCGCCGACCCTGCGCCGAGCCTGGGGAGCGTAGAAGCCCAAGCCGCCCAGGACGAAGGGAGAGAAGTTGTCGAATTCGAAGAGGCGGCTCTTGATGGCGCCATCCACGCCGCGCACGCGCATGCGCTCACTGTTGTCGCGATGCTCGCTCCAGTGCGCATTCACCAGCACGTCAAAGGAGTAACTGGCCGCATAGGCGTAGAACAGGTCCATCGTGATCTTGTCTTCACCGTAGTCGCCGTATTTGCCCATGAGGAAAGTCTGGCCCAGGCCCACCCCGAAGGAATGCTGGTGCAGGCTGCGGGGGGTGGGGGAGCCAGAGGCCACTGGGGCTTCGTCCACCGGCTCTTCCGCGGGTCCTGGGGTGGCAACCGACTTCGCGCGCGGGGGCTTCGAGGCGGGCCCCACCAACTCATCCTGGGTGGATGGCGTCTGGATCTTCGGCGCGAAGGGTTTGTTTTGGGCGAAAAGGGGGGCTGAAAAAAGAAAAGTCGCGGCCAGAGCCGCGACTTTCATGGATTGGGCATTCCTCATGAAGAGGATATTAGTTCAAAGTAGCGGTGTTCTCAACAGGCATGGTGGCAGCGAAGGGCTTGAACTCTTCGACGGCGACTTCTTCGCCCATACCAAGCTTGGCTTCGAGGGCCTTGATGTAGCCGGTCAGGGTGCCTTCGCCGGAGCGAATGACGCGCTTGAGGAGTTCGGTGTCGCCCGGCTTGAGGGCCTTGCGCTCTTGATCGAACAGGAGCTGGATCTGAGTCATGTAGGTGATGTCGTTCTTGGACTTGTTGTCGATGACCTGGATCTCATGGCCTTCGCGGATGATCTGGGCGATCTCCTCGAGGGTTACGTAGCAAGACTGGAAAGTGTCGTAGAGCTTGCGGTTCTGGTAGCGCTTGATGATGCGGACGTCTTTCATGTCGTTTCCCCTGTCTTTTGAATCTACCTGTCGAAATAAGAACGAAGGCACTATTGTAAATAAGCGGTATTTTGTCCAATGGCTTTCGCTGAGTTCCGGCCGGATGAGTCTTAATCTTTTCGCAAGACTCAAACAGCAAATGCGCGAGCTAAAACCGTTGTCCGGGGGGGATTGATACTAAACCGCTCGGAACAGTGTCAACCCGCTCCGTCAAAAAAAACGACTCTCTTCGCCGTTTACTTGCGTCGGGGCAAAAACTTCCTCTTAAAAATCAATAAAATTAGATAATTAGGCATTCGTCACAGCCTTCTTTCGATGCGTAAAAAAGCCCGCGCATCTGTCCGAAAAGCTTAGGGAGACCAATGGATGGTTTCGCCTCGCGAAGGACGTTATTTCCATGAAGGCCCTTTGGTTTTTGTCCGTGTCCGGCTGCCTCCTCTTAGGCTTGATGGGCTGTGCCAGCGGGCCCCGTCCTGCCAACTTGAGCGAAGAGGAAACGGCGCGTTTGCGAGAACAGGAAGGGGATGCCTTGGCGCAACGCTTGCGCGAGCGCGCCGAGCGGGCGAAGCGCGGCGGAAAAGAAGCTGCCGACTTGGTGGCCGGAGCCTATTTCCTGCGCGGGAACGCCGCTTGGATGGAGGGCGATTACGCCACGGCGGTGGCCTTCTTGAAACCCTTGGCCGAACTCACCGATGACGCTTTCGTACACCGGAAGCTGGCCGTAGGAATGATCCGCCTCGGCCAACTGGACGAGTCCAGGGCCGTGCTCGAGAAGCTCCATGCCCGTGACCCCAAGAACGAAGACGTGGCGTTGATCCTCGCCGGCGTGCAGGGGGCGCAGGGCAAGGGCGCCGAGGCCCAAGCGGGATACCGTCGCATTTTGGCGCATAACCCGCGCCAGCAGGAAGCCTGCCTATTCCTCGGCAAGGCATTGGCCCAGGACAAGAAATGGAAGGAAGCCGAGGCGCGCTTCAAGGCTTGCCAAAAACTACACCCTGAAGAGGGAGCGTTTTCCTATTACCTCGGCAAGATGCACGTGGACCGCGAGGACCTGCCCCGCGCCCTGGCCGCGTTCGAGGAGGCCCATCGCCGCGATCCCGCCTCCACCCAAGCCGCCACCGCTCTGGGCGTGGTGTACGAACAACAGGAGCGTCCCGCCGACGCCGTGGCGGTTTACCGCCGGCACCTGGAGCACAAACCTGAGGACGCCCTGGTGCTCAACCGCCTGGTCCAGGCCATGTTCCTGATGGAGCGCTTCAAAGAGGCCATCCCCTATGCCGAGCGTTTGGTTGACCTGGAGCCGGACAACCTCAACATGCGCGTGAAACTGGGGGTGCTCTACACCGACATCCAGGACTATTCGCGCGCGGTGTCCGTGTTCCGCGAGTTGCTGCAGCTGGCACCCAAGTCGGATAAGATCCTTTACTACCTCGGGGCCATCCACCAAGAGCTCCGGCAATACGAATCCGCCATCGACTACTTCGACCGCATCCCCGAGGATAGCGGGCTGTACCAAGACTCAAGTTTCCAGGTGGCGAACATGCTCGCTACTCTGGCCCAGGCCGAAGACTCCTGGCGAGGCCGCTTCCTTGAGACCCTCGCCGTCAAAGAAAGCCGCATACCGGGCCTCAAGGTGGAACTGGCGGTGCTGCGCGCGGGCTACCATGAGTCCCGCGGCGAGGACGACCTTGCCGTCGGCAGCTTGGAGCGTGTGCGCGGCGCCGAAGGGTTCGGCCCCCAGCACTCCTATTACTTGGCCAACCTGCTGGAGAAGCTCAAGCGCTACGAAGACTCCACCGCGCTGGTGATGGCGATCCTCGACAAGGACCCCCAGAACGCCCACGCCTGGAACTTCCTGGGCTACTCCATGCTCGAACGCGGCACTCCGCCGGACGAGGCGCTCCCCTTCATCCAGAAGGCCCTGCGACTCTCGCCCGATGACGGCTACATCCGGGACTCCCTCGGCTGGTATTACCATAAGAAGGGGCAGCACCAGCGCGCCCTCAAGGAGCTCAACGCCGCTTTCGCCAAGGTCCCCGGGGACGTCGCCATCGCGAAGCATTTGGCAATCGTGCACCAAGGCCTGCGTGATTTCCGCAAGGCCCGGGGCTTCTTGGAACACGCACTCAAGCACGCCAAGGCCGAGTCCGAACGCAAGGACGTGCAGGCAGCTTTGGAAAACTTGGAGCGCCGCCAGCGCGTTCCCGCCGCCATCGACTGATCGCCCCTTGTCGCGGGCCGTGTGGGCCCGCATGATGGCTTGATGCTCGCACGTCTTCTGCCCGCTTTGCTTATCCTCGCATCCTGCGCCCATGGGCCCGATTCTTCCCCCTCGACGCCGGAGGCCCTCGTGCGTTCCATGCGGTTGGAAGGGGAGGGACGCGCGCGCCTCGAGGCGGGGGCGGAGTCCTGGGTGTTTGGATTCGAGGCCGCCTACCGTGCTGACGACTCCTGGGTGATGGCGTTGAGGATCCCCTTGCAGGGGGAGCAAGTGTTCGCGTTCAGCGGTCTGGACCGAGCGGAGCCAGCCGTGGTTCCAGGGCCGGAGGATTTTCGTTGGCGCATCGTGCACGCCCTGAAAGAAGCCTCGGACCGGCGTCGTCTAGGTTATCCCCAGGCGGGGCACGATTTTCTGCGCCGCTGGCACCACCTGCTGCGCTTGGCGCGTCCGGGACATGCCCCCCGCTTGGCGTGCGTGGCCGACGCCGCGGTGCCCGGCAGGTGGACTTGCGAGGTCGACGGGGTGGGCTCGCGTTGGGCATGGGATGCTGCCAGGGGCGAGCTCACCGTGCTTTTATCCCTCAGGCGCGGTTGGGAAATGGCGGCGGTTTATAAAAACCTGACCGGTCCTGTCTTCACCCGCCTCACCCTCGAGGTCCGTCGCACGGGAGGCCAGCGGACTCCGCCAGAACTGCGGCAGGAACTTTTTTTCAACGTTCCTTGAAGCCCGAGACGCCGGCTCAGGTGTCAATCTGCACCTCTTGCGAGGCGCTTCTTCTTTTTATAGTCAGTAGAAGAGCTTGCCTTATAATGAAGTGATTTCAATGCGATCACCCACGAAAGGAACTTCCGATGTACGCACGCGCCTTCTTCTTCTTGCTCGCCACCGCAGTCGTGGTGGGTTGTAGCCGACAGCAGAACTTCGATGAGAAGGTGCTGAACCTCGTCACGCCCCAGAAGGTGAAGGGCTACGATCCCATCTACTCCTCCGACATGTACTCGAACAACGAAGTCGGCAAGGTTTACGAGGGCCTCCTGGAGTTCCACTACCTCAAGCGCCCGTACGAACTGGTGCCCAACCTCGCCGAGTCCATGCCCACCGTCTCCGCCGATGGCTTGACTTACACTTTCAAGCTCAAAAAAGGCGTGTTGTTCCAGGACGACGAATGCTTTCCCGGTGGCAAGGGCCGCGAACTCAAGTCCGACGACGTCCTCTACTCCCTGCGCCGCCTGGCGGATCCCAAGCTCCAGTCCACCGGCTGGTGGTTGGTGGACGGCAAGATCGCAGGGCTCAACCAGTGGCGCGAGAAACACGCCCAGACTGGCAAGCCGGATTACGCCGAGGCCATCGAGGGTTTGAAAAAAGTGGACGACTACACGCTGCAGTTCAAGCTGGTGAAGCCCTTCCCACAATTCCTCTACGCCCTCGCCATGCCCTTCACCTTCATCGTTCCCCGCGAGGCGGTGGAGAAGTACGGGGCTGAGTTCCAGAACCAGCCCGTGGGTACCGGCCCCTTCACCCTGGACTACTTCGACGACTCCAACAAGATCACCTACCACCGCAACAAGACCTTCCGCGAGAAACTCTATCCTTCCGAGGGCGAGGTTACCGACGAAGCCGCGGGCCTTTTGGCCGACGCCGGCAAGCGCCTGCCTTTGGTGGACAAGATCGTCGTGCACGTCCAGGTGGAGTCTCAGCCGCAATGGCTGGAGTTCCAGAAAGGCAACACCGACATGATCAACCCCCGCGACAACTTCGAGCAGGCCGTTAAGGGGACCGAACTCCTCCCGGCGTTTGCCGACAAGGGGGTCAAGCTCAGCATGAATCCCATGCTCGACGTGACTTACATCGGCTTCAACAACTCCGACCCCCTGTTCAAGGACAACCTCAAGTTACGCAGGGCCCTCTCTCTGGCCTATGACCGTAACGAGTCCAACAAGCTCTTTTACCAGAACACCGCCGTTCCCGCGCAAAGCCCCGTGCCCCCCGGCGTCGCCGGCTATAAAAAGGATTTCCAAAACCCTTGGGTAAAGCGCGATGTGGAACTGGCCAAGAAGCTCCTCGCCGAGGCCGGCTACCCTGGCGGTAAAGGCCTACCGGTATTGAAGTACGAGACCGTCTCCAGCACCATCGCCCGGCAGATGGGAGAGTTTTTCGTCAAGCAGATGGCTGACATCGGCGTGAAGGCCCAGATCGTCACCAACACCTGGCCCGAGCTCATCAACAAGAGCAACAAGAAGAACGCCCAGCTCATCGCCATGGCCTGGGGCGCGGACTACCCCGACGCGGAGAACTTCCTCGGTCTGCTCTACGGGCCCAACGAGGCTCCCGGCTCCAACCATTCCAACTTCAAGAACCCCGAGTACGACCGGCTGTTCGCCCAGGCTTCGGTCATGCAGGATTCACCCGAGCGTACGGCCCTCTACGAAAAGCTGATGGAAATGGCCGCCGAGCAGGTGCCCTGGATCTACGGTGTGCACCGGGCGTCCATCTTCCTCATCCACGGTTGGGTGAAGAACTACAAATACATCGAGTTCGACCACCTGCGGTCCCAGTACCTGAACGTAGATCTGGAAGTGAAGAAAGAACTATCCAAGAAACTCTGAGGGGAGCGGCGTGACCCGTTACATCATACGCAGGCTCCTCTACCTCATACCGGTGGGACTGGGGGTAAGCTTCATCGTGTTCGTGTTGTTCAACCTGGTGGGGGGAGATCCCGCCGCCGTCCAGTTGGGCAAGCACGCCACGGCCCAGCAGATCCGCGAGCTGCGCGAGGAGCTGGGACTGAACAAGCCGTTGTTCGACCAATACCTGGACGTGGTGAAGAGCGCCTTCACCCTGGAGTTCGGGCGCTCCTGGTCCACCAAGCGCGAGATCGCCGACATGATCAGGCAGGGGGCTTGGCCTTCTCTGACCTTGACGGTACCCGCCTTCGTGGTTTCCACCGTCCTGTCGCTATTGCTGGCGCTGTTGGTGGCCTATAAACGCGGCAAGGGCATAGACCTCTTCGTGCGCATCGTTTGCATCGCCGGCATGTCCATCTCCAGCGTGGCCTACATCCTGTTCTTCCAATGGTTCTTCGCCTACAAATTGGGCTGGTTCGAAATCTCGGGTTACGAGGCTTCCTTCCCGGAAACCATCTCCTACATCCTGCTTCCTGGCATCATTTGGGTCGTGCTGAGCCTCGGCCCCGACATCCGTTTCTTCCGCACCGTGATCCTGGATGAAATCTACCAAGACTACGTGCGCACCGCACGCGCCAAGGGCCTCACCGAAGGCGTGGTGCTACTGAAACACGTGCTCCGCAACGCCATGATCCCCATCATCACCTACGTGGTGATCCAGATACCATTCTTGATCCTAGGGGCCTTGTTGTTGGAGAGTTTCTTCTCCATCCCGGGACTGGGGGGAATCACGCTGAACGCGCTCAACGCCTCCGACTTCCCGGTCATCAAGGCCATGGCGATCCTTTCGTCCATGGCCTACATCCTGTTCTCCCTGCTGACGGACGTGCTCTACACGTTCGCCGATCCCCGGGTGAAGCTCAAATGAGGCGCCAAGGCACGAGAGCACGGAAATCTTTGTGGGGTGACGCCTGGGACCGTCTCAAGGCAGACCGCTGGGCCATGGCCTGTCTGGCTATCGTGGGCTTGTACTCGGTAGTGGCGGCGCTGGCCGCCTTCGGCTTCGGCCTGCCCGACTGGCAAGCCTCGGTTGGCCCAGAATACCGCCCACCCTCCGGTGAGCATTGGCTGGGCACCGACCTCTTCGGCCGCGACGTGTTCGCCAAGGTCATCCATGGCACCAAGATCGCCATGAGCGTGGGCATGGTGACTTCCCTGATCGCCATCCCCATCGGGGTGACCATCGGCGCAGCCGCCGGCTATTTCGGTGGCCTGGTGGACGACCTGGTAAGTTGGTTCATCACGACGTTTTCCTCCATCCCCAACATCATGCTGTTGATCTCCATCACCATGATCCTGGGCAAAGGACTCACAGCGGTTTACCTCGCCCTCGGCATGACCGGCTGGGTGGGCCTCGCGCGCCTGATCCGCGGCGAGGTCATGAAGCACAAAGAGCGGGAGTACGTGCAAGCCGCGGCCGCCATCGGCGGCGGGAATTTCCGCAAACTCTTCGTGCACATCCTGCCCAACGTGACCCACATCGTGATCATCAACACAGGCCTGCAGTTCCAGACCGCCATCAAGTCCGAGGTCATCCTCTCGTACCTGGGCATCGGGGTGCAGGGACAGCCCAGCTGGGGCACCATGATCGACGACGCCCGCATGGAGCTGGCGCGCGGGGTCTGGTGGCAATTGGCCGGCGCCACTACCGCCATGTTCCTGGTGGTGCTGGCCTTCAACGTCCTCGGGGACGCCCTGCGGGACGCGCTCGACCCCAAACTGAAAGGAAAGTGACATGGATAGCACGCTCCTCTCCGTCCAGAACCTGTCCGTCGAATTCCTGACTCCCGAAGGGGACGTGCGGGCGGTGGACAACGCCTCCTTCGACGTGCCCATGGGAAAAACAGTCGGGATCGTGGGCGAATCCGGATCCGGCAAGAGCGTGACCTCCCTGGCCATCATGCGTCTGCTGCCCACGCCCCCCGCGCGGATCACGGGCAAGATCCTCTTCGACGGCCAGGACCTCCTGGGGCTGCCCGAGGAGAAGATGCGCAAGATCCGCGGCGATAAGATCTCCATGATCTTCCAGGAGCCCATGACCAGCCTGAATCCTGTCTACAAGACCGGCGCGCAGGTGGCCGAATCCCTCATGCTCCACCGGGGCCTGGGGCGCAAGGAAGCCTGGGAGAAGACCATTCACCTTTTCAACGAGGTGGGGATCCCGCGTCCCTCCGAGCGCGTGCACGCCTACCCCCACGAGATGAGCGGCGGCCAAAAACAGCGGGTCATGATCGCCATGGCCATCGCCTGCGAGCCCAAGCTCCTCATCTGTGACGAGCCCACCACCGCCTTGGACGTGACCATCCAGAAGCAGGTGCTGGAGCTCCTGAAGAAGCTCCAGGAAACCCACAAGATGAGCATGCTCTTCATCACCCACGACTTGGGGGTGATCGCCGACATCGCAGACGACGTAGTGGTCATGTACCGGAGCAAGGTGGTGGAAAAGGACCATACCCGGACCATCTTCGAGCGGTCCCAGCATCCCTATACTAAAGGGCTCATCGCCTGCCGCCCGGACATGGGCAAAAACCCACGGCGCCTGCTGACCGTGAGCGACTTCATGGACGAGGAAGGACGCCAGCTCAAGGTTTCCCGCGAGCGCGTCGTCGTGCATGAGAAGGACTACGCCGCCAGGGCCGAGAATCCCGTGCTGCTCGAGGTGAAGGACCTCCAAACCCATTTCCCCTTGAAGGGGGGGCTGTTCGGTCGCACCGTCGGACACATTAAGGCGGTGGACGGGGTGAGCTTCACCCTGAGGCGTGGCCAGACCTTGGGGTTAGTGGGGGAGTCAGGCTGCGGCAAAACCACCCTCGGGCGCTCCATCCTGCGCTTGATCGAGCCCACCGCGGGCCAGATCTTCTACGAGGGCAAGGACATCACCAAGATCGGTCCGGAGGAAATGCGGCTCTTGCGCCGGAAGATGCAGATCATTTTCCAGGACCCGTATTCATCTCTCAACCCGCGCATGACGGTGGGTGACATCCTCACCGAACCGCTGGTGGTGCACGGTTTGGGCGGGAGCAAGGCCCAGCGCCTGGACGCTGCCAAGGCCCTCATGCAGCGGGTGGGGCTCAAAACCGAGCACGTGAACCGCTACCCCCACGAGTTCTCCGGTGGCCAGCGCCAGCGCATCTGCATCGCCCGCGCCCTCATGCTCAAGCCCGAATTCATCATCTGTGACGAATCCGTCTCGGCCCTGGACGTCTCCATCCAGGCTCAGGTGCTCAACCTGCTGCTAGATCTTCAGGAAGAGTTCAAGTTGACCTACATCTTCATCAGCCATGACTTGGGCGTGGTGAATTTCATCGCCGACGAGGTGGGCGTGATGAACGCGGGCAAGCTGGTGGAGATGGGGCGCGCCGATCGCATCTACAAGGAGCCGAGGGAGGAGTACACCCGCACGCTTCTCTCTGCGATCCCCAAAGGGTTGCCCAAAAACCTGGACGCCTTCCTGACTTAGGCCCGGCGGGGTCGTCGCAGGCGGCTGTACGCGGCCAATGCCACCAGGGCGGCCCCGCAGCCCCACCAGCTGTTCCAGTTCCAGTCACCGCTCAGGGCGAAGGTGTTAAACGCCACAGCGCCGAGGCCCGCGGCGTAGGCCGCGCCCACGTAGCCGGCGGTGAAACGCCCAGGGAAGGCGCCCGGGAGTACCACGCGTGAAAGAAACACCGCCAGCAAGGCCCCGGCAGTCCAGGACTGGACCTTGAGGCCAAGCACCAACAGGCCGTTGGAGCTCGAGGCCAGCATGGCAACTCCGAAAAGAAGTGTGGTGACGGCGAGGTTGTCGACAACAAAGTACCAGCCCAGCGAGCGTCGCTGGCGGCCGGGCAGGACGTCATTGTAGAGAGTGGCGCACAGGGCGTTCACGCTGGAATCCATCACGCTCATGGTCGCTGCGAGCACCCCGGCGACCATCAGGCCGCGCAGTCCAGCGGGGAAATGCTCAATGATGAAATGGGCGAAGAGGCGGTCGGGGTTCACTCCCGCGGGGAACGGGTGCGTCTGATAGTAGGACCATAGCAGAGCGCCTACGCCGAGGAAGAGGAGTCCCACGCTGATGGAGAGGAAGGAAGAGAGGAAGATCGCCCATTGGCCGCTTCTGAGGGAGTGGTTGCCGGTTTGACGTTGGGCGAAGTCCTGGTCCACCCCGTGGGTCGACATGTCGAAGAGGATACCACCGAGGAAGCCCGCGGGCATGGCCCACCAGGAGTTGCCGGTGAAAACGTCCAATTTCCCGGCGGCACCCGCCGCCGCCATCATGTCGCCCCAGCCGCGCCCGTCCAGTGACGGGATCAGCAGGTGGGCCAGCGTACCTCCAAGGATGAACAACGCCAACTGAAGCATGTCCGTGCGGACCACCGCCTTGAGTCCACCCATCAGGGTGTAGAGAAACGCCAAGACAACGGTGGCGAGGAGCCCGGGCACCAAACCGACTCCCATGAACTCCGCCACCAGCACGGAACCCGAGAAGAGCCGCACGCCGATGGAGAAGACCTTGCTGGTGCCATAAAAGAGTCCCACCAGGCGCCGGCCGGTGCCGCTTTCCCCCCGGTCCATTACCTCGTATAGCGTGAGTCCTTTGCCGTACACGCGGGGGAGGAAAACCAGGGCCACCACCGCCCGGGCGACGACCGCCCCGAAATAGATCTGCAGGAAGCTGAAGTCCTTGGCATAGGCGAAGGCGGGGATGAAAAGGAAAGTGAGGGCGGAAACCTCGGTGCCAATGATGGAGCACAAGGATTCGGCGAAGGTGAGAGAGCGGTCAGCGAGGTATTGCCCCTCGGGGGTCAGGGGGCGGCCCCGTGTGGCGCGGTTGGCGGTCCAGGCGAGGGCGAAGACCGTGAGCACGTAAAGGCCCACTACCAACATATCGATCCGCTCAAGCATCATGGTTATTTCCCGCCCTTAGGGCGCCCCATCCTAGGCTTGAGCGGCGCGGTCGGCAATAACTTTCTCCTCGGAAAAAAGCCCGGTTAACCCGAAAAGACCAAGGTACAGGAGGGCCTTATCGCGTGGCCATGACCTCATCACCACCCCCTAGCGACGTCCAATCGGACGGCCTGCGCGCGTTGCGCGCGGAGGAAATCGCCGGCTGGGAGTTGGCGATGGGGGACATTTTCTTCGCGCCTCCCGGCGGCCGCCGCGTGCGACTCAAGCGTGCGGGCGACTGGCTGGACGAAGCTTGGCGCCGCAAAGTGGGAGGCTCGGGCCATCTGCGATGGAGGCCCGCCGTGCGCCTGGACCAAGTGGCGCGTGCCCAGGAATTGTGGGCCGCCTGGGAAGCCGAAGTGGAACCCGCATCGCGGGAGGACAAGTTGGAACGCCTGGGGGATTGGCTGCGTGCCGGTTTCGCCGGCGGGCAGTTGAGCCTTCTGGACTGGTCCGTGGCTTGCCACCGCATGTTCAAGCCAGACGCGGGGTTGGTGGGTGAGTACGCCGAACGGCATGTGGTGCTCCAGCGCCGCGGACTGCACGTGTCCGCGCTGGCCGTCCTCTTCGGGCTCGCCTGCGGCTATGATGACCCAGGGTTCTTGCGCGAGCTGCACCAGATGGCCTGGCTGCTGGATCTGGGGCTGCTGGACGACGACTTCACTTACCGAAGCGCCGCCGCTTGCGAGAAAGAGCGCATGCGTCCCGGTTCTGGAGCTGCCTCACTGAAGGCAGCCGGCGCCTCGGAGGCGGAACTGCGCTCCTTCCTCGAGCATCCGGTGCGTGGCCACGCTCGGGCCACCGCGGAGTGGGGACCACGTCTCTCGCATCCGGCCCTGCTCGCTTGCATCCTCCGCCACCATGAGCTTGCCGACGGGAGCGGCTTTCCCGAGGGACTCGCCCTCTCGGGGCTTGCAGACTGGGAAGCGTTGATGGGGGTGGCCGACCACCTGGTGGGGTACCGCGAGGAGGAGTTGGAGAGCTATGCCCATCGGGGTTTCCTCGAGCTCTGGGGACCCCGCGCGGACAAGCTGCCCCCTGGACTGCCCGCGCGCCGGGTGCGTGAGTGCGTGGCGGGATGGTTCACTCCGCGAAGGGAGGCCGCATGAACGCGCGCCCTCTGGTAGTCTTGTGGCAGGCGGGCGAGATTTCCGGGCCCGTGCACGCGAAGCTGGCGTCGCTGGGTGCCCGGGTCATTGGCCCCGCCGACTACCAAGTGGGCGAGACCCTCACCCACGTGGTGGTGGCAGGACACCAGGACTACGCCGCCATCACCGCCGCCTTCGGCGGTGCCGCCACTGACATTCAACTGGTTTCGCTCACCCCGGTCAGTGACCAAGAGGCCTTCGTGAGGGCCAACGGCCGTCTGGTGGTGGACCCGGCTTGGGCCGAGGGCCCCATGGGCGCCGTGGTATTGGAGAAATTCTTCCTCGGTCAAGCCAGCGTGCACCTGGAGGAGGCGTTCCCCGCGGTCCGCGAGCGCGGGGGCTTCAAGGTCACCAACCACCTGCGCACGGGCCATGACATGGACCGCATGGCCCTCTTCGCCCACGAGAAAGGCCAAGACTTAGTCAATCTGCGTACCTTCGTGGACCACGCACTCTACTTCTTCTCCTACTTGCGCCAAGCAGGCGTGGGCTTCACGCCCTTCGAGGTGGACTACACCCATACCGGAGGGGAACTAGTGGTGCAGTTGCACCTGCCCGTGCGGGGATTCCAGGGCGAACACGCCCTGGGCAGCTTCGGCCCCCCTAACCCCCACGACCCCGCCCAATACTTGTTGGGCGTGTGCGCACGTTCCACTGACTTCATGGAACTCCACCACGTGGCTTCGGCCGGACGCTTGGTGCTGAGCGGACAATGGCGCGCGGGAGGAAGCGTGGGCTTTCCCGGCTTCCTGCTCAACCACGTGGATACCGCTGCCCAGGTGCGCCGCGCCCTGGAGACGCACCTAAAGGCGCCCTTGCCCCTGAATCGCGCCACCGAGGTCTCCCGCTCGGAGGACGCGGGGGCCAAGCCTTTGCCTGGTGCCCTGTTCAGCGCGCTCTTGCCGGAAGCGTCCTCTGGCTACCTCAAGCCCCGCCCCGCCCTGGCCCAAAGGATGGTGGTGTTCCTGGTGAGTGCCTGGCTTGAGCGGCATCCCGGGGAGTCTGCCAGCAACATGACCGCCGAGGAATTGCGGGAAAGCCTGGGGGGCTTCCCTGACCCCCAAGAGGTAGCGCGTCTGGTGGACGAGGACTACGCCTATCTGCGTGATTGCCTGGGTGCGGGGGGCGTTGCGGAAGCGTGTGAGGAAGAGATCACCCGCGTGAGAGGAGCCGGGCAGGACGATGACTTCAAGCGCGTCTTGCAGGAGACGTTGGTGGAAGAGGTGGCCGCCCGCGTGGCCGGTGGAATCGATGAGGACGAGTTCAGCCAGTTAGTGAAAGGCGGAGGGGCTGAATCCGCCGGCAAGCAGGTCGTGGGCGGGGGTGAGGAGAAAGAAGACGATTTCGTCGCGCGCTTCGGCGCTGGCGCCAAGACCGGCCCTCAGAGCAATTGGAGAGTCAACTCGCTGGGGACCGCCTTGGCCGAAAGTTTAGGCGCCCGCGGTCTCGATCTTAACCTCATTACGCCCGAGCAGAGGGATGAGCTCCTCCGCGACAGCATGCGTACTGTTCTCAAGGCCACTCCCGCGGTGGAGGAGGAGGACTTGGTGCGGGTGGTGGCCGAGGCCACCGGCAAGGATGTCGCCCAAGCCGCCGCGGTGGTGAAGGCCGCCAGGGAGAAAACCCAGGCGGACATGGTGTTGAAGAGATTGGCGGGGGGCGACGCTCCCGTTCCCGCAGCCTATGGCGATGGGAACATCCCGCCGGCCTTGTTCGCACGCCTGCAGAAGCTTGAGGCGGACCTCCAACGCAGCAAGGCCCTGTTGGAGGCTTCCCAGGTCGAACTGCGGGCCCACCGGGATGCGCAAACCCAGCTGGCGCAGGTGGGACAGAGGATAGCCCAGGCGGTGCAGACCGCCCCCGACGCCGCCGCCCTCGAACGGGCGGGTGCGGAAGAACGCGAGTTGCGCAAGCTGAAGCTCGAGGCCCAGCAGAAGGATATCCTCTTTACCCAGGAGCTCGAGAAAAACCAACGGGCCCTGAAGTCCCGTGACCTGGTGGTGGAGAAGGCGAAGGAAAGCCTGCGCCTCACGGTGGAGAAGAAGGACAAACAGATCCAGGAACTCAACGCGCGGCTGACCGCTGCGTTGGCGTTGCAGAACAACGTCCAGCAGGTCTATCAGCAAATGAAGGCGCTGGAGCAGGAAAAGCAGTCCCTGGCCCGCTTGAACGAGGTTTACAAGGCGAAGCTCGCCTCAGTTTCCGCCCTGGTGGAGAAGCAGGCTTCCGCGGGCGGCGGGAAGAAGGACGAGGAGTTGCGCAAGCTGAGCGTCGATAAGCAGCGGGCCGAACTGCAGGCCCAGGCCCTCAGCAAGGAATTGGCCAAGGTGAAGGGACGTCTAGACACCGACCAGGCAGAGGTCAAGCGTCTGCACGCCGAGAACGCCAAGTTGCAGGAGAAAATCCGTGCCGGCGCTGCCGCTGCCACCGCTGCCGTGAGCATCAAATCCAGCGCGGTCGAGGAGAGCCAATCCCAACGCATCAAGGAGCTGGAGCGCGATCTCCAAGCGCAGACCCAGAAGGCCATGAAGTCCGATCAGAACGTAAAGGACTTGGAGCAGAAAGTGGCCGAACTCACCGGCATGTTGGCAAAAGGCGGCTCCAGCTCCGGTGACCAGGCCCTCAAATCCAAGGCGACGCAGCTGGAAGGTTCCATCAAGAAGCTTACCCAGGACCTCGCCGCCGCCAACAACCAGGTGGGCGAGTTCAAGAAAGAGGTCCAGAAACTGCGGTCCGAGAAGACTGCCCTGCAGAACCAGATCGACAAGGCCAAAAAAGAGGCCGAGAAGGCCAAGCCCAAGAAAGCCGCTTGAAGCCTGGGGGGCCCCCCTTCCTCAGCATGTCCCCGGTAGCCAGTGGGTGTCGAAACTTGGGGTTTAGCACGGGATTCACCCAAGTTTTGGACAATTCCAGCTGCGCGCCCTACACTGCTTCTAAGCCCGGTTGGTGGAATTGGTAGACACGCCAGACTTAGGATCTGGTGCGTGAGCGTGGGGGTTCGAGTCCCTCACCGGGCACCAAACATAATAAAGCCCCGAAAGCGCCTAAACTTTCGGGGCTTTGTTGTTTCTGGGTACTGGATTTGTACTGGCCCCTAGGAAAATGTCCTCACGTGAAGTTCCCGCTACCCGCAACCTTCTTCAACGGCTGTGCCCCCAGGATCTTGGTGAGGGCGTAGAGGTCCCTATCGGCACCATGCACACGTTGGCGGCAAAGGCCCGACGTAGGTCATGAAAGCGGATACGGACGATCGCCCGTCAGGGCGGCATGACTCGTGTGCTAAGGTCAGCTCAATTCAGCCATAATTAAGAAGACCTTAACCCCTGAAAATTCCTTTCACTCATAAACTCAGCTCATTCATTTTCACAGCCGCGAGAAAAGGAGTTCTCATGCGTCTCTTCATTGTTGCCCTTTTGGGGCTTCCCCTGACTGCTTTGTCATCACCTCTGGACGCACCCTGTGGCGGCACTCCCGGCACTTGGCGGGTGAATCCGGATGGCTCCCTCGGCGGCTTCGTGGCTGCCACTGCCTCTGTTGCGACTACAGTTAAAACTGGCGTAGACACCGCGGTCTGCGATGTTGCTCAGGTGTTGGGAACAGCCGAATTGAGCGGAAGGGCACGCGTTTCAGGACGCGCCCTGATCGATGGACAAGTTCACGTGAGCGAGCGCGCCCAAGTGAAAGGAGACGCTCAGATCTTTAATCCTGGCAACGCGACCCCCGCCGAGATCTCAGGCCATGCGCAGATTTATGGCAATGCCACTTTAGACGGCAGCGTCATCATTACCGACACCGCCAAAGTCTACGGCTCCGCAGTGGTGAGGGACTACGTTGAGCTCCGGGGCACCACCGAAGTCTGTGGCCAAGCTTACCTGTTTGGCGAAGCGGTCCTCGAAAACGACACAACCTACTGCTCTCCCACCAAATAAGGATCTCCCATGAAATACATCATTATTCCGACGTTCTTCATGCTTTCACTGGCTCGTGCGCAAACCAACTGTGGCGGGGCAAATGGCGCCGCCCACACCAATCCTGACACATCCCCAGGCGGCTTCGTTGCGGCCACAGCCTACGTGGACCCTGCCGCGACGGTGGAAGCCACGGCCGAGGTTTGCAACACCGCACGAGTCGAAGGCCCGGCATTCATCCTTGGCACGACCCGCGTACTCCATAGCGCCCGGATCCTGTCAGCGTCCGATACCCCTGTGCGCTTGGAGAACGCCCTGATTCGCGATCGCGCCCGTGTTCAAAACTCTGCCCAGGTGAAGTTTGGCGGCATGGTCCGGGACGACGCCACGGTGGCGGGACTCGCCCAAGTCATCGGCACTAACACTGGCAATCTGCCGGAGGTGGGTGGGTTTGCCGTCGTCACCGGTTCAGCACAAGTCCGTGATAAGGCCAGAGTCGTTGGCCAGGCCCGAGTCATCGAACTCGCGCAGGTCTACGACGAAGGCCGCGTTCAGGATCGAGCGATTGTCCGTGCCGCCAGCCAAGTCTACGGCAAAGCGATCATCTCAGAACGGGCTGAAGTCAGTGAAACGGCCCAGGTGTATGAGAACGCGAAAGCACGCGGAGAGGCACAGATTGCCGAGAATGCGCGCGTCTATGGCAGCGCCGAAGTCTACGGCAGCGCCACCGTTGGATGGAACTCCCGGATCAAGGACAACGCCAAGGTTTACGGCAATGCCTACGTGAAGATCACTGACGGCGAAGGCTACGAGAACGCCATCGCCGGGAGTGCCCAGGTCTTCGGGAATGCTAGCGTTATCGGTGACGCCACGGTCGAGGCCCAGGCCAAAGTCAGCGGCCAAAGCCGGGTGACGCTCGCCTACGTCTATGGTGATGCCACCATCAGCGACAATGCGTGGGTCGAGAACTGCTACGTCTTCAACCAGGCCATCGTCCGAGATAACGCCCGGATTGAGGGTGGCTTCATCCATGAGCAGGCAATCCTCGCTGGTAACGCTCTCGTGCGCGGCTTCCCTCGCATCAATGGCTCGGCCCAGGTCTATGACCACGCCATCGTTGAGGCGGAAGCCTGGGTGAGCGGGAAGGCGCTGGTTTATGGGAACAGCACCGTTCGCGGTGAAGTCCGCCAGTCGGCGCAGGTTTATGAAAGTGCCTTGGTGGAGCCCGAAGGGAAGGTGTTGGGCCGGGGTGTCGCTCGGGGCACTGCCGTAGTGACAACCACGGTGATTGATACGGAAGTAAACAGTAAATAAGGAAAGTCCATCTGTGAGAAATGCCATCGCCCTGCTCGCCATATTCTTACTTAGCCCTTTCACCTATGCGTGCGAGGGGGAAGCCACCTACACCTGGATGAATCCTGACGGCAGCATGGGAGGGCAAGTCAGCTACAGTGCAAAGGTGGCGAGTGGGACGGTGGTATCCCCGCAGGCGAGAGTATGCGGCGCAGCCTGGGTCGAAGCCGGCGTAAAAATTCTAGATTCTGCCATGATCGCTGATGGCGCATGGGTCGGTCCCTTCGTTGAGATGCATGACCAAGCGGAAATCGGTGAGTTTGCGAACGTGAAAGGGAGCTCACCTCAGTCCCTTGTCGCCATGAGGGATAAATCACGTGTGGCCGGCAAAGCAAAGCTTCATGGCAAGATTCTCCTTAGCGATAGGGCAAGAGTCCACGGTGCAGCAAGAATTGGTGATCATGTCGTCATGAGCGGTGAGAGTGCGGTGTGCGAGGATATCTTTCTGGAAGACCAGGGGATTTCTGATGATGAATATTGCCTGGGAAAGGCCACTTCGGCCGCACAGGTGAGCTATGGCGGAGTGGATTTTGATTCCTATAACAGCGCAAAATCGAAGATCGACATCAACCTGCCGGAGGGCTTTATTTTCGGAGGCGAAATCTCTTTGATGCAATTCTATGCCAACGGAAAGCAAGTGTCCCAGGATGCTGTCACACGTTGGGGGGATCGGATCAGGTTGAATCTGGCAGGCCTTCTGCAAGATGGGGCGAACACGCTTTCATTTAGAAGCTATGACCAGCACAAAAAGATCATCACAGATGAGATCGAGTTTGAGGTGGGAACCACCGAGAGAACCTTTGCGGTCATCGCACCGGATGGCAGCACATCGAAAGAGATCGCTTCCGAGGTATTTGTTCTCCACGAAGGGCAAAAAAAGGGGTTGCCCCACCGCTGGTTGCCGACTGGCGAACTGCGGGTTGAGGGCATTCCCGCATCTGAAGAAACCCCAGTGCTCATTGCGCTATTGGGTAAAAGCTCTTGGGGTTTATGGGTGGGAGAGACCAACGACATCCCGGAAGAATTGCAGATGGAGTGGTTGCCGGAAACGCAATCGGTGCCCAATAATGATTTTTCCCAGGGCCTCCTGGGCTGGCACCCCTTTGGTGGGGGAGAAGTCGAAGTCAGCATGGGACGGTTGAGTTTGGCCGCAAGCGGCCTTGGCATGACAGGAGTCAAGACCTCCTTTCTGAGAGGGGAGGGGGCTTCAATTGTTCAAACCGCCCTTGGTCTGCGCGCCGATTCCACAGATGGGGGGCATTATGCCGCTATCGTAGGTGTATTTGAGCCCTCTCGCCGTCGCTTCAGCGTCGACTTCGTTGAATCGGACACGGGTCCTGTATCCTTCAGACGCTCACTCCGCGATTACGGACAATCCCAAGCTGATCTGGTGGATGTGATTCCTGGCTCACGTGTTGGGGTGATCCAAGCGCTAGTAGTGCTGCATGAGGGGAATGCCCGCGCGGGGGCCGAGGGAGAAAGTGAGGGCATCCAACAGCCGGAGGCGAGCTTCCGGCTACAGACCTACGCCAGACCCACCGTCGGCTTGGTCAATTTCCCTTCGGCCGGTCCTCCGGTTGGGAGCAACGAAAGTCCGGCGCAGCTGGCGGCAAGATGTGAGCACCCCCTTCTGAGGTTAACGCCCTCGGATCTTGGAACGTCCTCGGTTTCCTATCTTCAAGACTTGCAGCTTCTGAGCATTGGCGGACTTCCTGAATTTTGGCCTTTAGGCCAGCCGAGACATACGAGGCTTTACGGCAATTTGACCATAAGTGGTCCGACCGACCCGTCACTGATAAGACTTGAGGTGTGGGATCCTGCTTCGAACATTCGCATCGCTCAAGCCCCTCTCAACCCTTGCCTGGTGAGGCATCTTGATGCGATTTCGGCTGGCAGCACCGGGGCGAAGACATACAATTTTAGGAGCAAACCTCATGAGGCTATGTTCTTATTCGCGTTGCCGGAGCCGGTGGTACCCTTGATGGTGCAGCCGAATGAAGTGCTTCTGCGTTACATGCATGGAGAGATTGAGCTTGGGAGTATATCAAGGCCTTCACTTTACTCCTTGGCTTCAGCACTAGGCCGGGAGGGTTACCGGGATTTTTACGACTACCAAGGTGAGAATGGGAAATCAACGACTCGAGGAGGAGGGGATTTCTGGGGGCGGTTGAACTTTGGGCCGCTCATCACGTCAATTCTAGGAAAGCTCGGCGAGGAAAAGACCCTGTGGCAGCTCAACGATATCTCTATCGCCAACGGCGCGAAGTTTTTCCCTCGCAAAGGGAACACTCACACGACGGGGCAGGACTTTGATACCCGGCATGCCACTTACAACTTTAATCAAGGCACGCCAGAGGCCCATTTCAGTTTGGCCCAGGGCCTAGAAAGAGACCTGCTGAGGGTGGCCCCCCACTATGGATCCATCCGGGAAATCTATGTCGAAGCGGGTGATGGTCCTCTGCAAGGCTATGCCGAAGGATTAATTGAGTCGTCTTTTTGGAAAGTGTTTGCAAACAAATGCTTTGCCAACACACGTGCCATCGATCCGAAGTATGCGGTGGAGCGTCCAGCAGGAGGGTCTTTACTCAGGCAGGTCTCGCCACATAAGGATCATGTGCATTTCCGACTCAACCCGGCCACGGGCGAAGGACAAGTTCCAAGCTACACTTTCCGTCCGCTAAGTCACTCCCTCGATCAATTTAAATTCTCTCTCTTCCGGGAAGCAGGCTCGTGGATCTTCCGGGTGGCTGTTCGAAATCCCCAGGACTTTACCGATCGTAGGATTATGCTCCGCCTTCAGTCAACAGCTCAGCTTGGAGTTGATACGAGGGTTTATGCCAATAGTGGATTTGCAGCCGAAGGCGTTAGAGTAGAGATTCCTGTGCAAGGAGAAGATTTCCCGGTGCCCCATGCTTCAATTGTCGTATGGGACACGGAGGGCCGGTCTAATGCGGAGGCTCCCGGAGGCTGCCAAGCATTTGAACTCCAATTATCTCTTGATGATCTATGCCCGAGCCAATTCACAAATGGATTTGAAGACTGGTTCTACCGCAAAAACCAGGATGACACTTTTGCGGTAGTCGGATCGACCAACGTTATCAATGAGGGAAGCTATATTCATCCCAGCTCGAAGGTCTGTGGACAGCACGTCTCTTTGCTCGATACCTATGTCGGCCCCTCGACGGAGATATCGAACTACGTGGATTCCAAAAGGCGCGCCTTTGACCTCAGTATTGAAGCTTCAAGTTTCAATAACTCAAGCCGCTTTGAGAAAATTGGCGGCACCACCAAAATAAAAGCCGCAGGTGTCATGAACAACCTGCATTCCTCCGGAGGGCTTGAAATCGAGGGTAAAGTTGGGCTGTTCGCCGTGACGATCACGAACTCAGAGGACGCATTGGTCCGCATCCGCCAGGGAAACCCTGAGATAGAAACGCATTTCTCCCAGGTGGAGATAAGCAATGGCTCTCCCCAGTTCGAGGGGAAGGTGACGGCCGTGACCTCGCAATTTATCGGGTCGCCACAAATTTTGGCCGGCCAGGGAGAAATTGGCATCATCAATGGTTCTCGGATTGAATCCTTCGAAGACAATGAGCTGGCTCATCTGAAAATCGCCACGGAGGGGCAACCGCAGATATTGTTGGATGATGTCGAGATTAAAGGACGTCCTAGCATCAGTCACTCCCTGGCTATTTTTAGTGCCACAATCGAAGGGAATGGCACCTATAAGGGAATCTATGCCCCGCTCGTCGGTGGAGCTGCGCAGGGGTTGTCGGTCATGCATGACGCGAAATTCTCTGGAGAGAATAATTTCCAAGGAGCATTCATTCTGTCACGCCCCATGCAGGATTCTGCAGTGTTTACGAACCCGGCAGTGGATGCAAGCTATGTCCCCTATGTGGAAGTCGGGGCGTATGGGGATCCTGAAGTTCCCGTGAGGGGCGTGGATCTCCGAGGGGCCGTCGTGGCCTTGGGCGAATTGGGTGATGGCGTGCAAGTCGAAGGGCTTGAGACTAAAGCAGGAAACATCGTCCATCATGTGAGCATGACAGCAGACTCGGCGATTAGGGGAGCGGACACTCGAGTGTACGGTATGATGTTCATGACCAGTAGTGCCATTGATGGGAACTCGGATGTGGAAGCAAATCTCCTGACGCCCCAAGGCGTTATTTCTTTCATGGACGCCTCAACGCTCGTGGGGGTCATCATGCGGGGGTCAGGAACCTTCCAGCGAACGACCTTGTTCGGGGCGTTCTTGCTAGGTTTTAGTTGTTATGAGGACAATCAAACATGCGAAGATAGGGCGAAGGTCAGGGGGCTGGACCTGGCGCGCGAGAGCAGCGCTCGATACCTGAGTAGATGGAGGGAGCATTCTGCATGGTCAGCAAAAAGAATGAGGCAGGCCTTCGGGCATTAAACAGGGTTTGGAGTTCATGCGTTTTCTCATTGTCACACTGATGCTGGTGAGCTTCTCTTGCTGGGCAATTTATTGGGGCGAGGGCATCTGCGAGTACCCCTGGCCTAATTCAGCGATTGGAGTAGTGCCCCACCCTAGTCCGACGCAGAAACAGCTGCGGTTCGAGTTTGATGTAGGAAATTGGCATAAAAACCATCTTTGGGATGTTCGGCTAGCCATTGACCCATGTCCGCATGAGGTGTGGATGCTTGAACCCGACGAGGAGAGAGACGCTGAAGGCAATCGTTATGTGCCCAGCCGTTCTTTCTATGCCGAGCCGGTCTCAGGGTCTAAACCCGTCATGGTATGGCAAGATCGAGACATCCTGGTGGATGGGAAAGTCGTATGCCGGGCGATGCTGCCTAAGACGAAGGTAGCCTCCCGCAAGTGGGTGGAGTGCCGACCTGGCAAGTGTACAGAAAAGACCTCACCAGTCGCCAAGGAGCTGCTGGTCCCAAACTTCTGGGAATATGGATACTATGCGATGGACAGCACCGAACTGTCTCCAAAGGCCTGTCCGCTGGATTATGACTTTCCCGGCGACACGACCCATAAGCTCATCTCCTATCAGTATGTCAAAAAGCCTGGATTCGTGGGGACACTTGGGCATGGGGGCAAGATGTATTATGTTGTGCTGACGACGGGTGATTCTGTTTTTCCGGCAAATTTATCCTCGCGAAGTGAATCCATTTGCGATGGCAGATGGGCGCGGGCAAAGCCAGAGCAGTTCAGCTCCTGGGACTATACGGTGAAGTTCAACGAGCAGAAGGTGAATGTTGAGGACATGCAGGTATGTAGAGGCGAAGGACGCAAGGCATGCTTGAAGGGGCGAGTGTGGCTCAAGGAACTTCTGTGCGAAGGTGCAAAATGCCCTGAGGGCGAGAAGTGGGATGAGCTGATGGAAGAGCTGCAATTATGCATGACGAACGTCGTCGAAGGGACAAAGAGGAAGGCGTTACACGGGAAAAAGTTCAGATGTAAGACGGATGACAAAGGGACGATCGTGAAGATGGACTACCCGGAAGCGTTCTGGCGTAAAGATGTCTTGGACTACCACCCGGACAAGTTTGATAAGGACAACCCGATAGTCATTGTGCCGGAGATTGTCCCGTGAAAATCCTGTGGCACCTGCTGGCCACACACCTCATGCTGAGTGACCTTGTTCCCGCATTGGCCGCCAACAAAGAATACATAATCGGAACAGGGGCGTTGCTCCTCGTGAGCGACAAGATCGAACGAGAGAGGTCACGCTCCCAGGCAGACTTTGATCCAGTTTGGACCATCCCGATTTATAGGTATCGAAACTACTCAATTGGTGCCGGTGGGTTGATGGTTCCCAGCAAAATTGAGCGGAGATTGGAGGTATCAGGTTTTCTGGTGGTGGTGGGAAATAAGACCAGGCCAATTTATGATATTGTTCATATTTCCACCACAGCGAGGATACTTCTTTCAGGAAGAAGTTCTTCCTTGGGATATCGCATCCCCCTTTCTGGCGCGAACTGGCCTGAAGGCTACATAGGGATTAATATTCCGCCTCCAGGTGGCACTCTGAATAGTCCTCGGTACTACGCGAGCAGTGATGCCAATTCATTTGTCTCCAGAGTGACGATCGAGGAGTTAGGCTTGAGCATGATTCAACCCATTCCGGTACGGTCTGTGATATCGCATAACGGGAACAAAATATTTGTACCAAGACCGGGAGGGGATGGCGGGATTTCCTATGTACGCGTCAACAATTGTGCTTCAGCGCCGAAAAATTCACCGCATGCCGAAATGGGCGTGGACGAGTTTCTGAGTCATATCCCTGAGGTCGTAGAAGTATGTTCGCACTGATGTTGATAGGCGGTTTGCTACTTGCTCATGGCGACTCAACCAAGCTGGCAGAAGTCATCATGGCGCCGAATGCGACAGATATCCCCAGGGGTTTCAGCTATTACAAGTTTAGAGAAGCCATTTCATTTGGAAAGCTTCCATTATGTGCGCATCAGCTACCGAAGGGTATGCCATGCGTACAGGATAAGGAAACTGATCGGTACATCTCCTTGCAAGGCTTTAAGGACGAAAAGTACGCTGTGTCGAACCTCGAAGGTTTTCTGCTCATGAGCATTTCGCATGTAAGGGATAAGGGCGGTTTGCGTTGGCTCCCTCTGCGGCCAATGGCGAAGCCGGTTGGAATGCAATGGCAGGTCGGTTCACAAGATAAGGTTATGGAAGTAGAAGACAGAATCTATTACGCTTCTCCCAAGACTGTAAATGATGCACACTTTATGGCAATTCGCTTTCCAAAGATTGGTACTCTGCTCTTCCACAAGGATGTTTCTGAGAGAGGGGACCACTTCGACTGGCAGATGGTTTTTGCCCCTCTTTTTGATATCCGGAAGCATCAGCGTTTTTCCGGGAAGAAGCTAAAGGCTTACAGCTTGGGTACGCATCAGATTGAGACGCTTGAATTCACCAATATCCCTGCGGAACTGATAGTCAGTAAGATTGATTACTCTAGCCGCAAGATAGCATTTTCCATCCAGCACTTCATCGATGTTCAGTGCGGATGCTATGAGATCGATGACGAAGAAAAGGCTGCACTCATCAAAAAGCATGGACAGAGAAGAGAGCACACAAGCTTTGAGGCTGACTTCGAGGAATTCTTCAGCGATGGGGAAAGACAGCTGAATTATGAGGGTGGGCCCTGCTAGTTGAAGACTGTGGCTGGAATCTTGTAAAGATTTTCCAAAGGATTCAGGAGAGATTTGGTGACCCAGAAGCTAAGATGGGAGCGTGTACTGAAAGTGTACTACGCCCCACTAAAGAGCCCATCAACTGGCCAAAAAGGACAACAACGAATCACGGCCTCGGTTGAATTGAAGTGCAGGAAATCATTTGTAACTGCTGAAAATCAAACTGAGACTTGGGCTTGAAAACGAATCGATCTCGAATCCCTCACCGGGCACCATCTATCCCCCTCTAAAAGCGTCTGTGGTTCGGCCCTTGTCCGGACCTTGTCAAGATTGTCCGACTCCGTTGTGACGGGCGAGCGTGAGTGCTATACCCCGGTACAAATTCACAAGGAGACCACCGATGAAGACTTGGCTTGTTGCCTTTGCCCTTACCACCTCTAGTGCCTTCGCCTGCGGTTATGGCAGCACCTACGACCGCCTCGAGTGCACTCTGACCGCCGGCGGACGCACTGACAGCGCCACCCTTGACCTTGACCATGGTGGTGACATCGCTGGCCTCGAGATTCCCGGCGTCGTCCGCGCCAACCTGCAGGCCACTGTCGAGCACGATGGCCAGGTCCGCTTGGTGACCGTGGCCATGGACTACAGCCGCGGCCTTCCCATCCAGGGCGACGGCTTCTTCAGTGTTCCCCAGCAGTGCGATGTACCCCGGTCGGCCCTTCGGATCAGCAAGAACGTCCGGGACGCCGCCAACCGAACCGTCGCCATGACCCTCAACTGCGATGTCACCCGTCACTCCGACCGCGACTGAAAGGCTGCCCAAACCTGGCTGGCATGGGGGCTAAGGCCCCCTTTTCAGTGGGGGAGGGAGATTCGACCACTCAAGTCGGTCCGTTCTTCCTGGCTTTCCATTTATCCATCCACGCTGGACAATGGTTTAACGTCCATCGTGTCCAGGAGGGACCCCTTGCTGAACCAACTCGCCAAGCTCCACGCCTTCATGCTCGAGAAAGAACACGCTTTTCTCAAAGACAGCGTTGAACTCCTCAGCAGCGGTCTCAAGGCCATTGTGCCCAGCGAGGGGGACGCTTACCGGCTGGTCTTGACGCTCGAGACGGAGATGCTTGAGGCCGTGGACGCCCTGCGGGCCTTCTTCACCTGGGGTTGATGGCGAGAAAGTGCACGCCCTTCAGCGTGGCGTGGCCCACGAAGCGCCGGACGTAGTCCAGGAACAGCACCTCGGTCACGTTCTGTCCGGCGGAAGGGGCGTGCCTCATCATCAGCTTACCGTCTTTGCGTACCAGGAAGGCCTGGTGGGAGACGTTCATGTGGGTGCCCGCAACGTGGGTCAAGTCCCAGTTCGGGCGCACGAAGTTGACCACCACGCCGTGGGGGACGCGGTCTAGCCATTTCGGGTTGGCGGCGATCCAGTCGATGGGCACGTAGTCCAGGGTGGCGGTCTCAGGGCTGAAGCGCGCTCCTTCCTGCCGCCATTCCTCCACGCGCTGGGCGCGCTCCTCGGAGGTGAGGCCGATAACCCGCAAGGAAGCCTCGGTGAGGAAGCGGTAGTAGTTGGGCTTGTCGATGACCGCGCTGGCGACCCTCACGGTGCCGGGCACGGCCAGCACGCGGGTGATGTCGGTGAAGAAACCGTTGGCGATGTTGTTGGGGATCCAGTCCAGACTCGGAAAGTGGTTACGGGTGGTGTAGTCCACCACGCCATTTTCGTAGCGGATCTCGTCAATGTGGCGGAGGAACTCAGGCACGTCCTGGGAGTGGGCCAGGGCCACCACCGTTTCCACGTAGGTGGTGCAGTCGAAGGTGTCGAAGCGGTAAAGGGGGTCCTGGTCGTAACGGGCGTCAGGGCCCTCGCCCAGGGGGCCGCCGGCGCCATAGGGCAAGCCCAGAAAGCTTTGACTGTACAGGTCCACGCGCTTGATCGTGTCCGTCACCTCCGCGTGTCGGGAGAGCACCTTGGCCACTTCCTCGGGCGTGGTGGCCCATACGGTGGCGCTGGCCAACAGGAGGGGGAGGACGAGCTTCAGCATGCGGCGGACCTTAGTCTAAGGGGGAGTTTTTGTCCCCCGGGTGTGTCAAATATCCAGGGTGGCGCGTTCCAAGGACACGGGCACCCGGGTGGGGCGCGAGGTGTCCTGGGGGCTTGCGGGCGCGGTCCAGAAACAGGAGTGGTAGTAAGTGCTATCCACGTAAGGCCGGCCGGTGGGATGGCCCGGACGTCCGAAATTGGTGGTGTAGCGGTGGCGGGGGAGTCGGTTACCTCCCAGCTCGGCCCAGCGAAAATGCCAAACGGGGTAACCCATGTAGCTCACCATGAGTTTCTCGCCGTCGCTGGCCAGGGCGTCGGCGCCGGGATCGATGCCGGCGAGTTCGCGACGCACTTCGAGGGTGGCAGCGTCCACCACGACCAGGCCGCTGAAGGCCGGGCGCTGGTCGGGACGGGTCATGCTATGGGTGTCCATGAGGACCCAAACGGCGCCTTCACGCACGAGAACATCGGTGGCCACGGAGATCAAGGGAAGCTGGCGTTGAAGCAAAGGCACGCGGGCCACGAAACGACGGGTGGGCAGGTCGAAGACGGTCATGCCGAGCTTACCGTGGGCGAAGTACAGGCGTTCCCCGTGGATGGCCATGCCGCGGGCGTGCTCCTTGAACAGCAGCGGGCGGTTTTCGCCGTGGGTGGCGTGCAGGGCGATGAGCTCCAGTGATGGGAGCGCGCGCTCTTCCAATCCTTCATAGGTGAGCACGAACAGTTTTCCGTCCCAAACCAGGGCGTCCATGGAAGCGGCGCCGGTTTGCACTACTTTGCGTTCGGAGCGGCCGGTGAGGTCCATCACCACCAGAGGAGAGGGGACGGGCACGTGGTAGGGGCCTTGGGAGAAGCGCCAGTAGGCCCCAAAACCCAAGATGAGCTTCTCGTCTTCCACCGCCACGAAGTTGGCACAGGCGGTTTCCGCCGCCAGGGCGGCTTTAACGGTTTCCGGATTAGCCGCCAAGCCGCTGAGGGGGAGAATGGCGAGGGCGAGGCTCAGAAGGGTGCGCATGGATCTACTCCTTAGGACATGTTCTTAGCGGCCAGTCTATCCACCCTGTCGCGAGAAGGCATAGAGCGCCACGGCGGAGGCACAGGCTGCGTTCAAGGCGTAGACGTGCTGGTCAATGGGGATACGAACGAAATGGTCGGCTATTTCCAGAACGGAGGGTGAGACCCCCACGCCCTCGCTGCCGATGACCAGGGCCGGGTGGGCGGGGAACCGTACCTCGTGGAGGTCCGTACAAAAGGGGCGGTTCTCAAACGCGTAGACGGGTGTGCCCAATGCTTTTAGCGTGTGGAGGGCAACAGGCAAGTTGGCCGCTTGATGGATTCTAAACGGGAATACGTTCCCCATGGAGGCCCGCACGGCCCGGCGGTTGTAGGGGTGGCAGGTGTCCGGGCCCAAAAGCACGCCGGTGACGCCGAAGCCAGCGGCGTTGCGGATGATGGCGCCCACGTTCTCCGATTTAGTGATGCCGTCCAGGACCACCAAGGGCCGTCCAGCCAAGTCTTTCAGCGCGCAATCCGCCGGACGCCGCGCGCGGGCCATGACTCCCTGGTGCAAATTGAAACCGATGATCGCTTCGAGCTGCGCAAGCGGAGCATGATAGTGAATCGGCGCGTTCGCCAAGGTCGGCTCGTCCTTGTGGCGGGCGTACCATTCGGGAGTGGCGAGGATGGACTCGACGTCAAACCCCGCCTGCAAAAGTTTCAGGACCACCCGCTCGGAGTCCGCCACGAAGAAACCGGTGGCGTTTTGGCCCCGACCCTTCAGGTTGGCATAAGCTTCGAGCACTTCCGGCGTAGTTTCCCTGAAAGAATTTTTCATTGTTAAGAATTTATCAGGAGGCCTTGGATATGAAAATCTTACGTTTCTTGGAGACGGTCTTCTGTCACCATGTTACTCATCCCGCGCAACGGAGCATGCCCATGAACATCCGCCACATTCTCCTGTCCGCCGTCCTCCTCGCCTGCGCTTCCGCGCGGGCGACACCGATCGTAGAGAACATCCTCTCGGTGTTGCCGGTGGGTGTGTACGAAGGCGTGGCCCGCGGCAAGGTCTGTGTTGTGGAAGTTTCCGTGGACCCTGGGCAAGCGGCTGGCATCAACGTCAAAGTCATCGATGAGAATGAAACACCCCTGGCCTTCGACTTCGAGGAAGACGTTCACGCCCCCCACGTCACCGCGGACGCCTTCGGCGTGGGCCAAGCCTTCGTGGAGTACACCCGCACTTCCGACGACGGCGTCACCAGCCCGTTAGTGAAGCAGCTCAACGTCCGGAATGGTTGGGTCACGGTTAAGGTGAAGCGAAAGGGCCTGTTCACCCGCGTGAAATCACGCGATTGCCAGCTGGCCCAGACCCCCTAACCGACCCCCTCCCTCAGGCGTTATAACCCCGCGATCTCTCTGCCGATAAGCCCGACGGAGGGAAACCGACATGCGTTTGCTTTTCGCCGTCTTGCTCGTGAGTTTCCAAACCCATGCTGCCCGCGTTTCAGGCCGTGAAGCCTGGAGGCACGCTGACAAGGCCGGTAAAGCGGAAATCATCCGCGCCTACCAGCAGTTCTTCGCCGAGGCCTCCAAGCTCACACCGGCAGGGGAATGGCAAGGCAAGGCCGTGAGCCTGCGCTGGCTCATCCTCGACGCCTGGGCGGCCGTTCCCTCGGACTTTGACTGCGTCTACGCCGGCTACCCCAGCAAGCGCGTGGGCGGGCTATGTTCTTCCCCCGCCCGCAACGGCCACAACTATCCCAACCCCAGCGGCTGCGCGGGCGAATCTCTTCGGTGCCAGCCCTTGCTCTTCGGCGGTGCCGACCCCGCCCTATGCGCACCCGCTGCGACTCCCCGGGATCGCAACCGCGCCTTTTCATCCTGCGAGCGCCAATTCCAAGAAAGCGGGCGTACGCCCGAGCAAGTGGTGGCGTGGGTGATGAGTAATGACAAGGAAGCCGCGCTGGGCGAGCTTTTGGATTACGCCGACCGCATGTGCACCCCGGCTTTCCCGGCGCAGCGGCCCATGTGCCGCTTGCTAGAAGCCGGGGGGGCGCGCGTGCGCGCGGCCCAGGCCGCGGCACGCGCCGCCGCCGAGCAAGGCGCTGCGGAGTTCGATCTCGATGAGGTGGAGAGGATACTCGCGGAGCTGCCAAGGGCGCCCCGCGTGCCCCAGGCATGCGAGAATCAAACCAAGGAAGGAAGGCCCACGGCGCCGCCGGTTGTGAGCGCTCCCCAAAAGCCCGCGCTCACCATCACGACGAGCCCACCGTCCATGCCGGCCACTTCGACCCCAGGACCCGTGTCCCGCACGGCCACGGTCAGGGACCTGAACGGAGCCCTGGCCAACTTCGGCATCCCCCCCGGGGATAGCATCCTGGATGATGGACTGTACTCCCCGGCGGAAGCGTTGGCGGACGTCAACGCTTCGCCTTTGCAGTTCTTAGATCGTATTGAGAACCCGGATGCGGACCCCCACCCCGATTATGGGCGTGGAGGCACCTGTGTCTTTGAAAACGAGCAAGTTTACGTGCTTTTCAATAACTGCAGGAATGCCCGTGTGGAGGCCGATGCTACGGAGATCTATGTGGTCGCCCGCCGGGGAGGCGTGGCGCGGTTCTTCCTGGAGGACGCCCCTGTGAACACCGTTGGCTCCACTGGCGTCATTCGCCCGCCCAGCACCATCCCCGTCAGTGATTACGGAAACGTCAATTGGTCCGTCACCACGCTGGACGCGCCCGTGGCGGGCAACCTGGACCTTCAGGGTATCGGGACCTATTTGGATGGACTGGGCATCTCTAGGGGTGAAATTAGCAGCGCGGTAACCGGCTTCTGCCGTTACGGGGGGCGTAGGGACATGTTAACGGTGGATAGTCCCTTATCCCTGTGCCAAGGTTCCATGGCCGACCGTCAGGCGGCCTGGGACGGTGTGGCCGAAGGCTTCTGGAGAAATCCTGGTTCTGGTTGGTCATCTTTCCAGCAGGGCGTCCTCGAGCGGTCTCTGCAGCGTCGGTGATTTAGCGGAGTCCGAGGCTTCCCACATCCCCCACGCCCTCCCGCACCAAAACGGGCCCCTCGTCCCCACTGAGATCCACCACCGTGGTGGCGCCGGTGAAGTGCCATTCACCCGGGTCTATGACCATGGCCAAGGAATGGGAAAAGGCGTCCTCGATCTCGCCGCCCCACACGTCCACGCCCTCGGGGTGGTCGGGCAGCATGTCGGGCGTGAGGTGGGAGCTGATGGCGGGGCCCGCGTGGATGCGCAGGAGCCGGGAGAGCAGTTTGCAGTCGGGGATGCGCACGCCCACCTGGTGGTCGGTGCGGGAGGCCTTGAGGTGCTTGGCGGTTTTTTTCTGGGCCTTGAGGATGAAGGTGAAGGGACCGGGGGCCGCGCGCTTCATGAGGCGGAAATTCGCGTCGGTGACGTGGGCGACCTCGGCGGCCTGGGCGAGATCGGCGCAGAAGAGTGTGAAGTGTTTGGAGCTTTCCACCTGGCGGAAGCGGTAGAGGCGTTCGACGCCGTCCTTGTTGTACGGGTCCGCCAGCACCACCCAGTTGGAGTCGGCCGGTAAACAAAGAAGCCTCCCGTCCGTGAGGATGCGGGAGGCTTCTTGGAGCACGCGATCGTCGGGGTTGCCGGCGACGACGTGGACGAGCATCAGGTCGAGGCGGCGACGTTCATCTCGCGGCCCAGGGACTTGGAACGGCGTTCGAAGAAGTTTTGGCTTTCTTCCTTCTCCGACTCTTCCTTGCAGATGATGCACATCTCGGAAGTGGGGCGGGCGAGAAGACGTTGGTAGCTGATCTCGCCGCCGCAGTCGTCGCACATCCCGTATTGCTCGAGGTCCACCTTGGCGATCGCTTTCACGACCTTCTTCAGGTAGAGGGCCTCGCGGTTGCTGAAGCGCATGTCAGCGGCCAGCAGGATGTTGTCGTTGGCGGCATCGACTTCGTCCTTGGCGCCGGCCTGGGAAGCGTTCTCGTACTCCGCCTTTTTGATCATGAAGTTGCTGCGGATGCGTTCCGCTTCGGCTTGCAGCTTGTCCTTGAGGGTCGCCAGCTGGGCCTTGGTGAGGTGTTTGTTCAGACGGGCCATACCTTCATACTCCTTGGAAGGGGTCTGTCTTGTGTGTGTGGATTGATTAGAGCGGTAGGGGCGGCGGATGCCAAGGGACGAATGTCTAACATCGGTTTTAAAAGACTGACATCGGCTTACAGAATTTGCGTCATTTTTTTGGCGGAATGGGATGCTTTCAGAGGGAAAAACGGTGATACTGGAAGCACACACCGGAGGTCCGCGTGCCGCTGCATCCTCAGATCGTCCACCTGCCCTTGGCCTTAGCAATCCTTTTGCCGCTGCTCGCGCTCGCCTGCGCCTGGGCCATCCGCCGGGGCTACTTTACCCCCGCCACCTGGTGGTTGGTGGCAGCGCTGCAGGTGGTGGGCACGGGCACCTCCTATCTGGCGCTGGAAACCGGTGAGGGCGACGAGCGTGCCGCCAAGTCCGTGGCGGGCAAGGGACCTGTGGAGGCGCACGAGGAGCGCGCAGAGATGTTCGTGGCGGGTGGCGTGGCTGCCACGGCCCTGGCGCTCATGGCGGTATTCGTGCAGCCGGGGTTGCGCGCGCAACTCCAGCTTGTCACCGTGGTTTTGATGCTTGGAAACGCTTTCCTGGGTGTGCGGACGGGTGAGAGCGGTGGAGAGCTGGTATATGTCCACGGGGCCGCCCAGGGCCACAGGTTGGCGCAAAATCCGGCGTCGTCCAAACAGGGCGAGGGCCTCCTGCCCACGCCGGGGCAGAACACCTCTGAGTCCCCGTTCCCCACGGACGAGGGAGAGGCCACTCCTCCTGGCGAGGAGGATGAGCCGGAGGAAGCCGACGAGCCCGAGCCCGAGGAATGAGGGTTATTTCCGGAAGATGAAGTAGACCGCTCCCACCAGGCACAAGGAGGCGTACAGGAAGTTGCGGTTGAGCGGTTCGCCCATGTAGGCGACGGCGAACACCGAGAACACCACCATGGTGATGACTTCCTGGATGATTTTGAGCTGGGCCAGGGTGAAGTGCCCGTACCCGATGCGGTTGGCGGGGACTTGGAAGCAGTATTCGAAGAAGGCCACGCCCCAGCTGGCCAGGATGGCGACGATGAGGGGCTTGCTCCCCAGGGTCTTGAGGTGCCCGTACCAGGCATAGGTCATGAAAACGTTGGAGAGGAGCAGGAGTCCGAGCGTGGCGAGCATGCTTACCTCAGGAGCTTTTCCACGGTTTCATGGAAGAGCTTCTTGAACTCCTCGTAATAGAGGCCCGTGCCCGGCCCGTTGAAGCCGCTGTGGACCTTAACCACCTTGTGGCCACGGTCCAGGAAGATGGTGGTGGGAAAACTCGCGAAGCCCTTGAGCCCGGGGAGTTTGGCCTCGGGCTTGTCGTCGCGGGAGGTGCCCGCCAGCAGAACGGGATAGGGGATCTGACGCTTTTTGGCCACCATGTTGAGGTGGCGGCGCGCTTCCTCGGGGCTGGGCGCGCGCTCGAAGGAAACCGCCACCACCTCGATGCCGCGCTTGGCGTTTTCGCGGTACCAAGGAGCGAGGAACTGCAGCTCGTCGATGCAATTGGGGCACCAGGAGCCGAAAATCTGCACGATGACGGGCTTGCCCTTGAAGCGAGGGTCGTCGAGAGAGACGGTTTTTCCCTCGGTATCGGGGAAGCTGAAGGAAAGCGTCTCGGCGCTGGCCACCTTGAGCGGGTCGGGGAGGGAGGCCTTGGCGTCTCGGCGCGCGGTGAATGTTTCGACGATTTTCCCCGCGATTTCGCCTTTGAGAGTTTTACCCTCAAGCTTGCCGCGAAAGACGAAATTGAATACGCCGTCGAAAGCGGCGGTGGTGAACGTATCACCGGCCACATGCCCGTCGATGTAGCGCAGGTCCCCCGTGGGCAGCATGATGGAGGCGTAAAGCGTGCTGCCCTGCTGGTCAAAGAGCGCCACCGCCTGGGTCTTTTTGCCGTCCGGGCCGGTGATTTCCATGGACCATTTGCCGCTCAAGTCCTGGGTGGGGTCGGCCTTCTCGCGCTCGAAGCGGCGGATCACGCCGTGGCGCCCTTCCAAGGGGATTCTCTCTGCGGGGGAAACGCCGTTCTTGACGAAGAAGCCGGCGATGCGTTCCTTGCTGCGGATCTCCAGCTCCAAGTGGTTTTGGTAAGTCTGGAGAGGGATGATCCACCGGCCTTTGGCCACACGGATTTCATTGAGCGGAATGCGCTCACGCCCATTCACCAGGGTCCCGGTCCAGCCGCGCCTACCCGGCTCCAGTTCCATCAAAAAGGGTACTGCCACATGAGGATAACGCAATTCAAAACGCCAAACGCCTGCCTTGGGCGTCGTTGGGCGCGCGTAAGCTTGGGTGAGGGAGACGAGGGTGAACAGCAGCAAGGCCAGGATGTGACGCATAAGCTTTCCCTTGCGGTGGAAATGAGTTAGCATTTTCGATCATCTTCCAGAGGATGTCAGCCCGTGAAACGCTTCTTGTTGGGACAACGTTGGGTCAGCGAGTCAGAGCCCGAATTGGGGCTGGGCCTGGTAGTGGAAGCGCAGGACAAGACCGTGCAGGTGGCGTTCCCCGCCGCCGGCGTGGACAGGCGCTATGGCATTCAGAGCGCACCCCTCCGTCGGATCCGCTTCCAGGAAGGAGACGAGATCAAACTGCGCGACGGCGGAGTCCACACCGTGCTGGAAGTGGGGGAGAAGGACGGCATCGTCCATTACCGCGTGGAGGGCGCCATCCACGCGGAGACGCTGCTCGCGGATACGCTGGCGCTCGCCCGCCCGGAAGAGCGCCTCTTCGCGGGCTCGGTGGATTCCAATGAGATGTTCAAGCTCCGCTACGACGTGCTGTTGAACCAGCGCAAACAGCTGGCTTCCCCCGTGCGCGGCTTCACCGGCGGCCGCATCGCCCTCATCCCCCACCAGTTCCACGTGGCCGGAGAAGTCGCTCGCCGCGCGCGTCCCCGGGTCATGTTGGCCGACGAGGTTGGCCTCGGGAAAACCGTGGAGGCGGGACTAATCCTGCACCACCTCTTGCTCACCGGCCGCGCCTCCAAGGTCCTCATCCTGGTGCCGGATTCCCTCGTCTACCAATGGTTCGTGGAGATGCTGAAAAAGTTCGGCCTCTCCTTCGCCACCATCAACCACGAGTCCAAGCTGGAGGAGGGGGACGACCCCTTCGCCGACGGGCAGCTGTTCGTGGCGAGTCTCCGCTACGTCATGCAAACCGAGTGGCTCCATGGGCCCGTGCTCAACGCGGATTGGGACATGCTGGTGGTGGATGAGGCCCACCAGATGCGCTGGTCCCCGGACGGAGCATCGCCGGAGTACGTGCTGGTCGAGCACATCGCGAAGAAGACGGAAGGGCTGGTTCTGCTCTCCGGGACACCCGAAATCCTTGGGCTCGCCGGTCACTTCGCCCGTCTGCGGCTCCTGGATCCGCAACGCTTCCATGATTATGGATCTTTCCTGGAAGAGCACGCTGGGTACCAGGAAATTTCCTCCATAGCCAAATTCCTCCAGGGGGACAAACCCCTGAGCGAGCGGCAGAGGAAGAAACTTGCCCTGCTGGGGCTCGACGCCCCGGCCGATCCCGAGACCCGGTCCCGGGTGCTCTCCGAGCTGCTGGACCGCCATGGCACCGGACGGGTTTATTTCCGTAACACCCGGGCGCGCATGGCGGAGTTCGCGGAATTCTTCCCCAAGCGCCTGTTGCATCCAGCGCCGTTGCCGGCCGCCAAGGGGAAGGACGCCGAACGTAAGGACTACAACGCCAAGGTAGACTGGCTGGTCACGCACCTTGCCCGGACCAAGGACCAGAAAACCCTGCTCCTGTGCCACGACAAGGATTTGGTGGTCATGCTGGAAGCTTCGCTGAAGGCGAAGTCCCCGGCCAAGGTGGCGGCCTTCCACGCTGGCATGCCGCTCTTGGTGCGCGACCGCGCCGCCGCTTGGTTCGCCGACCCGGAGGGCGCCCAGCTGCTCCTTTCCACCGAAGTGGGCTCCGAGGGCCGCAACTTCGAGTTCTCCCAGCACCTGGTGATGTTCGATCTGCCCAAGCTTCCCGATCTCCTTGAGCAGCGGATCGGCCGTCTGGACCGCATCGGCCAAAAAAACGACATCAACATCCATGTTCCCTACACGACGGGAGGCAAGGAAGAAGTCCTGTTCCGTTGGTACGATGAGGGATTAAGGGCCTTCACCACTTCGCCCCGGGGGGCTTCCGAGCTCTACGCCACCGTTCGTGTGGATCTGCTCGCCGTGCTCCACGCCACGGAAGAGAAGGGAATCCCCGAGCAGAAATTGACCGCCCTCATCGAACGCACAAGGGAGGAGCACGCCCGCATCGAGGAAAAACTCGAGGAAGGACAGGACCGCTTGGTGGAGCTCAATTCGTACGACGCCGCGGCCGCGGGCAAATTCATGGCCGAGCTGCGCGCGGTGGAGGAGTCCCCCGACCTCAAGGACTTCATGCTTGCCCTGTTCGAGCGCCTGGGCGTGGATGCGGAGGATTTGGACGGGGATGTATTCCACGTTCGTCCTGGGGACAACATGTATCTGCCCCACTTCCCGCACCTGCCGCACGAGGGATTGGGCGTGACGTTCAAGCGTTCCACGGCCCTGCGCAAACCGGAGGTGACCTTCCTTACATGGGACCACCCCATGGTCACGGGAATCATGGAACTAGTGCAGTCCAAGGAAATGGGCAACGTCACCTTGGCCAGCTGGCGCATGAAGGCCAAGGAGCCCTTCCTCTTCGAGGGGTTCTACCTGCTCCAATGCGTGGCCCCCAAGGGACTGGGTGCGGAGAAATGGTTCCCTCCCACGCCCGTACGGGTGCTCCTGAACAACAAGTTCCAGGACCTCACCCCGAAGTTTCCCAAGAAGGCCCTGGACGCCGACGTGGGGGACGCCGCCCCGGAACGCAAAGCGCAGCTCAAGGAGCTGCCCCGCGAGTTCATGAAAGAGTGCCTGAAGAGGGGCAAGGAAGCCGCCGTCCCGCGGGCCAGGGAGTACAAGGAAAAGTTCCTGGCCCAGATGCGCGAGGACATGGGGCGCGAGATCGCGCGGCTGAAGAAATTGCGGGAAGTGAACCCCACCGTCTCGCCGGAAGAAATCGCGAAATTGGAAGACAACCGGGCGCGGCTCGAGGCCGCCATGGGTGAGGCCCAGCTGGTGCTGGATTCCTTCCGCTTGGTGATGTGAGGGAAAAATGGCCGGAATGGAAGAGCTGACCGACGACACCATCATGCAAGTGGTGGAACGGGAGCCCAAGGTGCTCATCGACTTTTACGCGTCCTGGTGCGGGGCCTGTCGCGTGGCCGCGCCCATGTTCGCCCGCGTGGCGGCGGAGTTTGGCGTCCCCATTTACAAGATCGACGTGGAGAAGAATCCCAAGATCAAGGAGATGGTGGATTTACCGGGCCTCCCGTCCGTGGGCGGCTTCAAAGGCGGTGAGCCCCAGGAGTTGGCGAACATCACCAAGGAAGAGGCGTTCCGAGAGTTCGTCCGCAAGTTCGCGGAGGGATGATGGACGTCAAGGCCTTGAAGGAACTCGCGCAGAAATACACCGTGGCCGAGCTGAACGGCTTCGCCGACCAGTATGAGGCCACGGGCGTGGCGCCGGTCCCCACCAACCAGGACCCGGGTGAGCAGATGAGCGCCTACCTGGGTGCCGCGGAAGTGCGCGCGGCCATGGACGCGGGCAAGCCCTTGGCGGACGCTGTCCGTGAGTTCGCCCAGCGTGTGCGCGGGGTGCTCAAGTGAGGGTGTCCGTGCGACCGGGCCTATTCCCCGACGTGGAGCTGATCGCCGGCTTTCAGGTCGACATGGCATGGGAAACCGAGGAATTCCGTTTGGACCCTCCCACGGTGCGGTTGGGTGTGCAGGCCGTGCTGGACGACCCCTCCAAGGGGCGCTACTTCGTGGCGGAGGCGGAGGGACGGCCCGTGGGGTGCCTCCTGACGGTGCCGGAGTGGAGCGACTGGCGCAATGGCACCGTCCTGTGGATCCATTCGGTCTATGTGCTGCCGGAGCTGCGGGGGAAGGGTGTCTACCGCGCCCTTTACTCACGCGTGCAGGATTTGGTCAGAAACGAGCCCGCGCTCTATAAAGGCATTCGCCTTTACGTGGACAAGAGGAATGTCACCGCCCAGAGGGCCTACACGGCCCTGGGCATGAACGGCGAGCACTACCACCTTTACGAGTGGATGCCCTGACTCAGTGGATGGCGACGCCCCGGCGATCCGGTTGGTTGTCCGGCATGCGGACCACGTTGCTGAGGACGCGCTGGAAGACCGCGTTCACTCCCAGGCGGCGCTCGTCGGCCGCGTCGATGGTCTCGGCGAAGGTGATGAAGGTTCCGTTCATGGTCCAGCCTGATTGGGAGCCGGTGCGCAGGAAGGCGCCGTAGTAGGGGGCCATGGGCAGGTTGGGCAGCAGCACCAGGCCATTGTCCATCACCACGCGGGTCATGTTGGCGGAGTCGATGAAGAAGTTCCCACCGTTGGAGACCAGGCGCATGAAGTTGCCGTGCTCGGGATGGGACATCACGCCACCATTGCGGGTGACGGCGTGGAGGACTCCGGTGGAATCGATGAACCAGTTGCCGCCGGAGACGCGGATGTTGCGCACGTTCAAGCCGCGCTGCTGGAGGCTTTCGGGGGTCGCGACGAAGTAGCGCCCGTCGATGACGTCCACGGTCACCAACTGGATCGGGCCCCGGGAGCCCTCACGCAGGACGATCCAGTTGTGGCCGGAGCTGAGGACCTGCCCGCGGCGGAACATTTGGAGGCTGTCGTCGTAGTTATAGACGAAGCCGTTGCTGGCGAAGACCACGAACTCGCCCCGGGAGCCGATGGCCCAGTGGCCGCCGGAGACGCGCAGTCGCGGTAGGCGGATCTCGGGCTTGGCGTGGACCAGGCCGTTCATGTCGATGGTGGTGATGACACCCTTGTTGTCGAACCAGTTCTTGCCCCGGATGCCCACGTCATCGGGATCCACGGAATGACCGAGGTCGTAAAGGAAGCCCTTGCGGTCAATGGTCAACAACGTTCCGTCGTTTTCCACCAAGAAGGACTGGGCGGAAGCCTGGAGCGCGCCGAACAACAATAAAGAAGCGAGAGTCATTTTCATAACGGTTCCCTGGTTGATGGGCGCCGCAATTATGGCCTCACTCAAAAATTTTTGGGGAAATGTGGGAAAATTTACATGGGAAGAAAGGAGGTGAAGCCGGGGGATTGGACGGTGAAGGGGTGGGGTGGGGTTGGGTGCGAAGGATGAATTTTCATCACTTCAGGGAGATTTTTTGAACTTTTGTGGAGTCCCTGCCCCCCGGCTTGAAAACCTAGAGAGCAGGAAGTGTGCCAACCGGGCGGGCGAGCCAAAGCGTCGGAAATCGGTTCAGCTCATGCGACCCGTAGGGGCAAAATGGGACTGCGGCATGATACCGCGGGGCCAAGCTGTCCCGGAAAGGGGCCTTTCCGGCGCTCCCCGGATGCCTTCATAGCGGAATCTTACATTCTCTCAGAAGGCGATGGAGGGCCTCACGGGTGAAGGGCTTCTGCAAGACGTGGCGGACACCCGCGTCCTGGATGTCTTGCCCAAGTGTTTCCGCCAAGCCGCTCATGAAAGCGAGCCGTCCCCCGAAGCGGGGCGTGGCCCGGGCCCGGTCAGCGAATTCTAGCCCGTTGGTTTGGGGCATCATGAGGTCGCACAAGACCAGGTCGAAGGCGTTGCCGGGTTTCCCGAGGACGTCCAAGGCGACGCGGGGTTGGTTGAGCGCGGTGACTTCGTGGCCCAGGCGCCGGAGCTCCTCGCCCACCAAATCCAAGATCTCTTGCTCATCGTCCACGATCATCACGCGCGCCATGGTTTCCTCCCGGCATGACAGAGTGTCGGACTCCGCGGGCGGAAAGTTTACGAGGTTCCCGTCAAGGATTGGTAATAACTACTGAACCTTTAAGACCCACTTCACACTTTCTTGTCCCTCGGTCTTCTCCCCCTGGATTCCCCCTGGAAAGGTCATGGAGCCTTGCCTGCCTCCTAGCTCGCGCAGGATTTGCCCGACATTGACCTCCAGTCCGGCGGCCGTGTCCACTTCGGTGGAAAGCGAGGATGCCTCCTGGGGAGGGGAAGGCCGCACCACCTCCGCGCCGCCGGCGGGGGCGAGCACGGGAGGCGATGCCGGCGCGGCCGGTTTCAAGCGGAAGACCAAGTGGTAGTTGCCGCCACCCTTGGCGGTGCAGGTGATGGAGAGTTCCCCCGATTCCGTGGTGAGCTGGGCGGTGCCGCCGGAGAGGACGGTGAGAAAGCTCTGTTCCTGTGTGCCCCCGTCCTCGGCGGACTGCGCGATCACCACCGTACCCGGCGCAGCGGCCCCCGCAACCGTCGCGCGTTCACGGCGGGTGGTTTTGGTCACGACCATTTCGCAGGGCGGGCGCGGGGCTTCCAGCGTGGTGAAGGCCAGGCGAGCTCCAGGGAGGCGCGTGCGCATCCAACGCAAGAACAGTTCCCCGCGGGATGGCGCCACCAGCACGTCGAGGCAGGCGCCGTCGGGCCGGATTTCGTCTTGCCCTTTGACCAACACCGTGTTCAGAATGGGGATGGCCCGCGTCGCCTCTGCCTGGTCGGTAAAGCACACGCGCTCCAGCGCCCGCTCCGCGTGGGCGGTGGTGGCGAGCAGGAGCAAGGATAAAGGAATCAGGCGGGACATGGGCATGGCCCATTATAACCGGAGGGCGGGCTTGGACGAAAAGACTTACGTGGACGCCGACGGGAACACCGTTTTCACCAGCGCCTATCTCAAAGCTCGGCAGACCTGCTGCAAGTCCGCCTGCCTCCACTGCCCGTACGGCTACACCCTTAAGAAATGCGGTCTGCAGTTCGCGGACTGGGACCCCTCCCGCGAAGCCGAGGCCCGCGCCATTTTGACCGAAGCTGGCCAGCCGGACCTGGATCTGGCGCCCTTCCTGCCGGATAACGTGAAGTTCGTGTTGATGAAGGATCACGTGGCGGGGTTGATCACCAAGAACCATATCGTGGTGAAGGGCCTTTTCCTGCGGCCCCATTTCCAGGCGCAAGGGATCGTGAAGGAGATCGTGGAGAGCTACTACTTCATTTGAGGGCGACGGTCTTGAGGCCGTTGTAGAAGCCGAAGTAGCGCTTCATGACGTGGCGGGGATAGTCCTTGGGACGCACCTTCCGGGAGAGGGCGCTCTTCACGTTTTTCGGGCCCATGTTGTAGGCGGCCAGGTACAGTTGCCCCTCACGGCCGAATTTCTCGCGCAACCAGGCCACGTACGCCGTGCCCAGCTTGATGTTGGCCACGGGATCGCGGAGGGTGCGCTCGCCTTTCCAAGGAGCTTTCACCCGCTTGGCCATCCACTTGCCGGTGGAGGGACGCAACTGCATGAGGCCGATTTCGCCCACGGGGCCGCGGGCGTCGGGGTTGAAGCTAGACTCACCCGCGATGATGGCCATCACGAAGAAGGGGTCCAGGCCATGGCGATTGGCCTCTGAGATCACGGCGTGGGCCACGTCCAGGGCTTTCTGACGGTGCTTTTTGGGCAGCTGGCGGGTCACGATGGCCAGCACGTCTTTCTCCAGGTTGGCGCGCTTCTCAGCAGCCGGCACGGCGCTCTTGGGGTAGCGGCGGCCCAGCAGCTCACGGGCGTGCTCCACACGGTTCTCTTCCTTGATACTCGCCAACTTGCGGACGGGTGCGGAGAAGGCGGCGGTGGGAGCGAGAAGGCAAGTGATCAAAATCGCTTTCATGGGAAACCTCGTTGGTTTCCCTTGGGTATCGCAGGCCGGATGCCATTCGGGGCGGGGGAAGCCCCTGAAAGCGGGAGGGGGAAGGTGGGAGGAAGTGTCGGGGGTCTGGACGTGTCTAAACTTTAGACACCCAGGCCCCCGCTTAGGGCATTAACCGCAAGAAAACCGGGATAGGACATCAACGACTTCGGGCCTCCGGCGGCAGCACGGGGGAGCCCACTGGGTAGGCTGCCATGGTGCCAAAGGCCACTAAGCTCACGAAAAGCAAGAAGACGTTGCGCTTGCCGGTGCCGGTGCGGGAGAAGCGGGTCGTGACCATCGAAGCCTCCTTGGTTGGTTTCAGGGCGTACCCCTGCCCGTGCGGCGGATTCCCGTCGGCGGGCAGGCGGAAGGTTATGCAGGTGGGGGGAGCCGGGATCAGTTCAGGAAGAACTTGTCCAAGGTCTCCAAGTCGCCGTCAACTGCGGCGATGAGTTCCAACAGGTCCCAGGCCATTTCAGAAGCGAGGCGCGGGTCAACGTTGTAGCGTTGGCTTATCTGGTCCACCAAACGGGGACCGAGGTCGCTGGTGCCGAGGGACGAATCAAGGCGTGCGTGTGTGTGTCTCATATGTCCTCCATGACATGGTTTGACGGGAACGGGGGCCGTGTGTGTCTTAGTAAATCCGCAGAAGGCCCACCATGACGCCGCGGATTTCGCACTCGCGGTCTTTCACGACGATGGGCTTCATACTGCTGTTGGCGGGGTGGAGTTCCACCTGCTTCGCCTTTTTGAAGTAGCGCTTGAGCGTGGTTTCGTTATCAATCACCGCCACCACGATCTGGCCATTGTCCGCCTGGGTCTGGTGGCGGATCACGGCGATGTCGCCACTCAGGATGCCGTCCTCGATCATGCTCTCGCCTTTAACCTTGAGGCCGTAGTGGTTGCCCCGCTTGAGCATGGTCATAGGCACGGCGATGGTGTCCGTGTTCTCGATGGCCTCGATGGGCACCCCGGCGGCGATGGACCCCAACAGGGGGATCTCTTCCGTCCCTTGCGACGACATGTGGGAGGGCGTGAGGCCGCGGACGGAGTGGGAGTCGTTGCTGAGGTGCCCGCCTTGGGTGAGGTACTTGATGTAGTCCTGGACGGAACCCAGGGATTTGAATCCGAAGTGCTCTTGGATTTCTTTCTGGGTGGGGGAGTACCCGTTCTCGCGGACGAAGTCGGTGATGAAGTCCAACACCTCTTTTTGTTTCTTCGTCAAAGCCATTGGGAGTCTCCTTCCGTAAGTGTTCCGTAAAGAGAACTGTAGCGTAAGTTTTCCGTAGCGCAAAGGAATTTTTTATTTTGCGTAGGGGCGGCCCGCTTTCGCCTCTGGTAGGGGCGGTTTCTTGAAGCGCCGGGCGAAGTCGCAACGTTGGCACAAGGGACTGTGCAGGAGGCCTTCTCGGAAGCCCCGGGCGAGTTTCGTGGCCACTTCTCCGTCCAGGATCTCCTCCAGGGGCGTCTCGAAGAGGTTGCCCAGGTCGTTGCCCGCTTCCTTGTCCAAGCAACAGGCCACCACGGTCCCGTCCGCGTGCACGCCCACGTGCTGGTGCAAGGCCTGGCAGAAACCCTCCTCGCCGTAGAATGTGGCCGTGAGCGCGGGCCACTCGAAGCGCGTGTCGAAGTGGAAGTAGGCGCGGCCCACAATGTTCTTGGAGCGGCGGTGGGCCACGTCCAGGCGTTCGTTGATGGGCATTCCGAAGAAACCGCAGATCTCGTCGATGAAGTCCTGATTCTCGGCCCGCGGGCCCGTGGTACTGGATAAGTTCCACAGGCGGAAGTTGATGTAGAGGTCGGGGCGGGCCCGCAGTGCCTCGCGGGTGTAGGCGAGAATGTCGTGCAGATAAGGGCGCCAGTCTTTGGCCGGGAAATTGTCCTTGAAGCTATGGAGGGAAAAGTTCACTTGGCGCAGGCAAGGATGGAGCAGGCGCTCCCATGGGTGCTGGGCCAAGAGCGTCCCGTTGGTGGTGAGCTGCACCGGCACGCCCTGGCGTCCGCACTCGTCCAGGATGGCGGCGAAGTCCGGGTGGGAGAGGGGCTCGCCCATGAGGTGCAAGCAGACTTCGTCGGCCAGGGGAGCGGCCTGGGCGAGGGCGCGTGAGAAATCCGGAAGGGACATCACCTTTTTGGGGCGCTCGACCTCAGGGCAGAAAGTGCACTGGAGGTTGCAGATGTTGGAGATTTCCAGGTAGACCCGGCGCAGGCGTTTCATGTCTGGAGGGTATATCGTGTTATGTTCCGGGGGGGAAGGGGCGCATCGTTCAACCCGTCTTGGCCAACGGAGCGGCTCGCTGCAGCGGCAAGGTGATGACGAAGGTTGTGGTGGGGGCCCGCTCGTCTATGGCGATGGTGCCGCCGTGCTCGGCGACGATGGAGTGGGTGATGCTCATGCCAAGGCCAGTGCCCTTACCGATCTCCTTAGTGGTGAAGAACGGCGTGAAAATCTGTGCGGCCACTTCTTTTGGGATGCCGGGACCGGAGTCGGAGAAACGGATGACCAGGTTGCCGCCCATGATGGAGGTGCGGATGGCGATCCAGGCACCTTCCTTCCCACCCACCTCGTCATTGGAGTTGTTCAACATGTTCACCAACGCCTGGGCCATGCTCCTCGAGGTTGAGCCGCATGCCTGCGATGTCCACCATGTCCTTGCGGCTCTGGACGATGGTCAAGATGAGGAAAGCGTTTTCGAACACCACCCAGGCGGCGTGCTCCATCCAGCGCCACTCGCTGCCGGAGGAGACGCCGTACACGGACTGGGGCCAGACCCAGCCGCGGATGATGTGGTCAAGGGCCACCACCACCGTCCCGGGGATCAGTGTGCGCCAATCGCGGTAGGCGGCGAGGAAGGCCAGGGAGCCGAACACGCTGAAGTGTGCCTAGGATGCCAAGGCCCGCGACCACGGCGAGTGCCCAGGCTGCTATAGCGATGCGGAGGGTGCTTTTGCGGCCCATGACCGCCTTATCGGTGGAATTTGCGGTTGGTGGAGGAACATTTCCAAATGAGGAGGGGGGGAGGAGCACCCCTCCAGCCCCCATGGGAGGTTAAGGCCCCAACCTGAAGACGCAGCCTGGGAATTGTAATTAGTACAACGACAGGGCGTTTTTCCACCATCCGCGCCCGGGACGCGTAGCCTATTCCTTCCAGGAGGCCCCATGCCACGTTCCATCCGCCCCGCCCATGGCGCGCTCATCGCCCTCCTCTGCCTTTCCGCCCACGCCGAAATAGGCTCGGCACGACTCACCACCTTCCGCTCCGGCGACGACGACGCCGCCATCTTGGCGCGGGTCAACCGCGAGTTGGGGACCCGGCTCACCACCCGAGATTTCCGCATCATCGAGACCACTCCCTTGCAGGGTATGGAATTTCGCCTCGGTGTCCAGGTACGCGCCAACCAGCCGGTCCAGGGAACCGCTCTGCGCATTTGGCGGACCGCCAACCGGCGTGGATATCTTCTGGTGGAGGCTCGCCTTGAGCGGCCCTCGGCGCGCAACCGCTTCCACCGCCTCAACAAATTCGCCGAAGGCATGCTCTCTCCCGTCTATCTCGCATCTCCCGTGGCGTTGGAGCAACAGCAGCAAGCAGTGCGCGCCGTTCTCGCCGCCCACGGTGACGCAGGCGCGGTCCTGGCTCACGAAGATTCATGGAGGGAGGCAGATTTCCGACGTGTGTTCACCGCGGTGGGCACTAGCGGCACCCACAGGGTGCACTTTTCGCATGAACGCCAACGCGTGGTGGAGCATGACTACGTTCCATTCGCCACCGCCGAGCTCCCGCCCGTGCGCGCCCGGGGATACTCAGTTTACGAACGTCCTTGGATGGGGGGAAACTCCGCCGTCCTGCCGCCGGAGGACCTGGAGCTGCGTCATCTGAGCGACAGTGTGCGCTCCTTCACCCAGGACCCTTTCGCGGCCGTAACCTCCCGCGTGTATCCTTTTGATCCCGTGGGCCTCACAACGTGGTCCGGGGAAGAGGTGGACAACACCATCCAGCGCCTTGAAAACGCCTTTGGACCGGGCCAGCGCAACCATCACGGCGCTCTCCAGCTCTCCGGCCGCTACGTGGACGTGACCGTTCATCCTGCGGCAGTGGCGGCTTGGGAAGCCGCGGGCACGCCGGTCCCGGTTTTGTATGCCGACGCCCTCGACTTCGGGCAAGAAGGGCGTAACCTCGTGCTGCGCACCCGCCGGCGCCTCCCACCACTCTCGAGCGAGGCGCTCGCCGCGGACCCCGTGGTGGATCCCGCCCATAACAGCGCCGTTTACGCACGCGCTGCGACCGACCAAGTGCAAGTGTACTGGGCGGTGAATGAAATCATGGAACGGTTGCAGGGCCTGGGCCTCACCGACCCGAGCATCTCCACGGACAAATTCCATGCCGTCCTCTACAACCCGGACCGCACGTACCGCGACAACGCCTTCTACTTCCAAGGAACCATCAATTTCACCACTTACTCCCCGGGCAACGCCAACATGGCGAGGGACAACACCATCATCTGGCACGAGATCGGACACGGGATGATCGAGCGCTTGATGGGAAGGGATCTCGCCTTGGCCGCGGGTAAAGGCTTCCACGAGGGCATGGCGGATTTCCTAGCGGAACTCACCCTGCAGGCTTCCGTGGGTAACCGGGATTTCCCTGGTCGCTCCGGGCAGCGGATCCACAACCGTTCGCTCTTCAACATCGCCAACGAGGCCCACGACGATGGAGAAGCCTACGCGGGGTTCATGAAGCACATGCTCGACGCCGCCATGGCAAGGTGGGGACAGGCTCGCGGGCTCGCCAAGACTGCGGACTTGGTCTTCCTCGCCATGCGTTTCTCCCGCGCCCATCCGGCCCTGGATGAGCAGGCCTGGGTGCAAAACCTTCTCTTCGCCGACGGATTGGGATCCCGGTTGCGCGCACGTAACGAATTCTCGGCGTTGGTCTCGGCCGCCCTGGTGGGGCGCAACTTCCGCGCCGACCGGCAAGGCGCCGCCAGCATGGCGGTGCAGGTCGGGGAACTGCGGCTGGAGCGTGACGGGATGGGATCCCACATGCGCCCCGTGCGCCTGCGCTTCGGGGAAGAGCAACGCTTCAGCGTGCGCGTCTCCGTCCAGGACGGGAGCGAGCACCGCTTCACCTATCCCCTCACGCTCAAAATCCGTCCCGGCCGCGGAGCCGCGGGTCCGGTGGATTGGATCGGTGAGGATCAGGGTACCCGCAGCGCCACGATCAACGGGCCGGGCGAAGAAGTCGTGGTGGATGGCATGGGTGTCACTGGCCAGTGCGATTGGCTCAACGAGGACCGGGAAACCTCGTGCAAGGAATCCCTCCTTATCGACATCCACGAGCCCGGACAGGTGAAGCCGTCAGGCCGCCAGCGCGTGTTCTACCACGTCTCCGAGCGTGGTAGCGCCCCATTCTTCTGAATCAGGGCGTGGCGCGCGGAAAGCGGCAGTTCACCCGTACCCGCTCCAGCCCGCGCATGGCGAGGTCGGCGCGGTAGATCCGACCCCAGCGGGGTTCCAGGTCGGGGAAGAGGTCGATTTCCAAGCGGAAGTTGGGTTGCCCGGTGAAGTGCAGGCGTTGGGGGCGTCCGGTGGGCACGGACCAGACCCGGACTTCGGTGGTGTTCCAGTCCCCGTCCGTCATCACGCGCACGCGGCCGTCGCGGAATGTGCCGAAGCTCCAGTCCAGCTCAACTTCCACGTGCTGGCGGGCAGCGGTGCGGCCCATGCACTCGATCTCGTCGATGGCGAACGCGGAGAGAGAAATAGAGAGGAGAAGAACGAAGGATTTCATTTGGACCTCACTGAATGGGGAGATATTCCAGCCGCAGGATCTCCAGCGTGGAGGCGCCGGTGGGCGCCTGGACCTCGACTTCGTCGCCGGGCCGTTTCCCCAGCAAAGCACGCCCCACCGGGGATTGCCAACTGATCCAACCTTTGGCGGTGTCGACTTCGTCTACCCCCACGATGCTCCAGCGCTTCTCCCGCCCTTCCTCGTCGCGCGTCGTGACGGTGGCGCCGAACTGCACGCGCTCCGCCTTCACGCTCGCGGGGTCCACCACTACCGCGGCGTCCAAACGGCCAGTGAGGAAGCGCACCCGGCGGTCGATCTCGCGCAGGCGCTTCTTCCCGTACTGGTAGTCGGCATTCTCGGAGCGGTCCCCATTACCAGCGGCCCATTGCACTAGTTTGCAAACCTCTGGTCGTTCGACCCGCATCAGCTGGTGCAGCTCGTCCGTCAAAGCTTTGTGCCCCGCCGGCGTGATGTAGTTCTTCTTTTCCATGCTAAGATGGGGTGAGTTTAGTCCGCCTGATGGAGGGACGCATGAAAAATCTGTTTTTACCCGCGTTGTTGTTGGTGGCTGCTTGCGCCTCCAAGCCGCAGCTATATCCCAACGCCAAGTATAAACGCGTGGGCAAGGAGGCCGCCCGCCAGGACGTCGAAAAGTGCATGGCCGAAGCGGAGGAGCACGTCGAAAGCGGCAAGGGCAAGCAGGTGGCAAAAGGCGCCGGTGCCGGCGCGGCCATCGGTGCAGCCATGGGCGCGGTTTCGGGGCTCTTCACCGGAGACGTCGGGGGCAGCATCGCGCGCAGCGGAGCCGTGGGCGCAGCTGGCGGCGCCACGGTAGGCGGGCTTTCACCGGACCAGATTAAGCGCAACTACGTGAACCAATGCCTGGGAGAAAAGGGCTATCAGGTTCTGGGTTGGGACTGAGCCCACTCGTGGCACTCTTCCAGGATCGGCTTGAGCTCCACGGGCAGTTCGCGTTCACTCCAGCGTGAGAGGAACTCGTTGGTGAGTTCGTCCATGCCTTTGAGCTCCGCCTGGAAATCGGCTGGGGCGTCCACGGCGGCGGCGGCTTCCCGCAGCTCATGCAGCCGTTTCCTGCGCCAGCCGCGCGGCCCATAGAGGATGCGTTGGCGCTGCCACAGGTAATACGCCCCACCGCACGCCGCGAGCAAGGCCAGCTCCGCCAGCAGTGGCCAGATTTTTTCGCCCATCAAGCCCCCAATCCGAAAAAGCGCAGGAAAGGCCCCATCAGGAAAAGCGGTGAGGGGAGGAGGACCACCGCCCAGGCCCAGGCCCGGCGCCAAGAGGGGTGGCGGGAGCGCAGCCAATGCCGGTCCACCACGACGCCCGCCGCCTGGATGAGGAAGTAGGCGAGCATGTTCCCCAAAGGGGCGCGCCCGAAGGTGAGCTGTGCAGGCAGGTTGAACATGGCTTCATGGAAAACCCCGCTCGCCACGAAGCCCACGAAGACCTGCCCTCCCATGGAACGGGAGAATTTTCGGCCCACCAGCGCGAACCAGTCGCTGAGCCACTGGTTCCACCGGCGGCCCCAGAAGTTGGAGAGTGAGTGAGCCTCCCAGGGCCGTTGGTGGATGGGTGGGACGCCCCGAGGGCGGCCAAACAGCAACAAGATGGTGGCGCCCGCCCATTCCGTGCAGAACCACGCCAAGGGGGCGGCCAGATAAGCCTGCCACCAGCGGTCCCAGCTCCAGGGAAGGGTGGCGAGACCTTTCCACCACGCCAGGGCCAGGAGGAAGAAGAAGAATTGACGGGCGAGGATGTCCACCAGCGCCGGGGTGGAACGGGTCCGCACTTGTCCGACCAAAGGGCTCGACCAAGGAGAAGTCCTGTTAGCGGGCACTAACATGGCGGTAGCGCGCTTCATCGCAACCAGCAGTAACAGCAGGTTTCCGAGAAGGATGCTTTGATAAAGCACGCCCATAGGAAAAGCGTATTTCCGCGGGTTAAGGCTGGCAATGACTATTGGGAGGACGAATTTTCTCCCCGCCCCAACGGCGTTTACCCCCATCCGGCGGCCGCCGATAAGGAGGGCGAGGAAGGGTAGCCCCATGTACGCCAAAACCATCCGCGACCTGCTCAAATCCACCCAGCTCACCGAGGACTTTTTCGTGGGACTGGACCCGTTCCATTTGAATTACATCGAGATGTGCTTCAAGCGGTCCTTGGATGAGCAGATCGGCATGATGGGTGAAGTGGAGTTCCACAATTACCAGCTCTTCCTGCGCTACAAAAACGAGTACGGGGAGGATTTCTACCCGGAAATCCGCGTGCACAAAAAAGCTTCCTGATTTTCCCTTCACAACTCCGGGACGGCCTTCCGGCGCCTGCGCTATGGTAGAGCCATGACCACCTCCGCCTGGCATGCCTCACCTCCTTCATCCCCGCGTGAGGACCGCGCCGACGTGGTAGTGGTAGGGGCCGGCATTACCGGCCTCTCCCTCGCCTATTGGGTCAAAGAGCATCGTCCAGAAGCCTCGGTTCTGGTGTTGGACCGTGCGGGCGTGGCCGCCGGCGCCAGCGGCCGCAACGCCGGCTTCCACACCGCGGGCAGCGTGGCCCTTTTCGCCCAATTGGCGGCGCGGGACGGGGTGGAGGAGGCACGACGGTTCTGGGAGTTTAAACAAGAGAGCTTGCGGCTGATGCGCGAACGGCTTTTTTCCCGATTCGCCGCCTGCGATTTCGAATTCAACGGCAGCGCCACGCTCTACCGCTCCCCGGAAGCCATGGGCGCCGATGCCGCGGTCATGGCGTCACTGGGCATCCAAACGCGGGAACTTCCCACCGCGGACCTCGAAGCGCAAGGTCTTCGCGGTTTCGCCGGTGCCTGGGTCATCCCCGAGGAGGGAGCCTGCCACCCCGTGAAGTTGCTGCGGACGCTAGCCGAGGACCTCGCCGCAAGAGGCGTGGTGTTTCGTATGGGAGAGTCGGTGGGTTGGATGGGCGTGGACGGGGAGGGAACGCGCCTCACTCTCGAGCGCGGCAGCGCCCACGGCAAGCATGTTTTCCTGGCGCTCAACGGGTATCTGGGTCAACTCCTGCCCGGACTGGCGAGCTGGGTTCGCCCCACCCGGGCGCAGATGCTTTCCCTGCACGCTCCCAAGCTCAAGCTCCACGGCAACTTCTACGACCCCGCCCACCGGGTGTATTTCCGCCGGGCCGGCGATCATCTGCTCGTGGGGGGCATGCGGCTTCTCGAAGAGGGCACCGAGAACAGCGATTTCGACAAAACCACCCCAATCATCCAAGGGGCCCTGGAGCATTACGCCCGGGAAACGCTCGGTCTCGACATGCCGGTGACCGCGCGCTGGTCGGGAGTCATGGGGTTCACCCCGGGCGAAGTGCCCTACGCCCGGGCGGTACCGGATTTGCCCCATGTCACCTTCGTGGGGGGTTACAGCGGTCATGGCATGGGCGCTGCTTTTGGCACGGCCCACGCGGCGGTCCGGCTTTGGCTGGGACTTGCTAGCGAGTCTGCACGGGTTCTTTCTTGTTGAAGGCCCCGCCCCCCCCGTAGAATGGGGACATGAAGAAATTCGCCCCGTTCGCCGTGGTCGGCACTCTCAGCCTCGCCGCCCTCTTGTGGTGGTGGCTGCGCCCTACGCCCGTGGTCCGCGAGCGGCTCGAGTTGAGCGTGGAAAACGTGGTGGAGACCTTCGATCCCGCCAAGGCGTACAGCGACGACGCGCTCACCATCATGTCCCAGGTGCTGGAGCCCCTGTACCAGTACCACTACCTCAAACGGCCCTACGAGATCATCCCCATGGTGGCCGAAGGGTTGCCCGAAGGGGATGAGACCAACATCATCGTGCGCCTGCGCCCTGGCCTGTTCTACCACCCCCATCCCGCGTTTGGCGGCAAAGTGCGCGAGCTGCACGCCGAAGACGTGGTGATGGCCCTCAAGCGCATCGCCTTCATGCCCACCGCCAGTCCCTTTCGTTCCTTCTTCGCGGAGACCCTGGTGGGATTCAGGGAATTCGGCGAGGCAGTGGGGGAGGACTGGCGCAAGCTGCGGACCACGCCCTTGGCCGGCGCCTCCGCCCAGGAGTTGGAGTTGCGCCTGCGGCTCACGCGTCCCGAACCGAACCTGATCTACTACCTCGCCATGTCCGCCTTGGCGCCCGTCCCTTGGGAAGTGGTGGACTTCCACCAGAACGACCTCTCCCAGGTCTTGGTGGGCACAGGGCCATACCAGTACCTGGGTTTCTCCCGCGACCGCTACCAACTCACCGCCTTCGACAAGTATCGCGAGGATTTTTACCCCACCACGGGCGACCGCTACGCCAACATCCAGAACCTCCTTTCCAACTCCCGTGAGCGCATTCCTTTCATACGAGAGGTGAACTACCACGTCATGCCCACGGAAGAGGCGCGCTGGTCGGCTTTCCTGGAAGGCAAGATCGACCTGCTGGCCGTCCCCAAGGGTCTTCTCCCGCGGATCATGGGGGAAGGCGGTAAAGGCAAACGTGAGCTCGAGGAACGCGGCGTACAGGTGAAGCACTTTCCGGTGCAGGCCCTGCGCTGGCTTTCCTTCAACATGCGTGACCCGCTCTGGGGCAAGAACGTGGCCCTTAGGCAGGCCATCGCCCACGCCGTGGACGTGGATGCCTACATCGACATCCTCTCGCAGAAAACCAACCTCAAGGCCCACTCACTGCTGGTTCCGGGCCTGCCGGGCTACGACCCCTCTTCCTCATTACCTTTCCACTTCGACTTGGCCCGAGCCCGAGCCTTCCTGTCGCAGGCGGGATATCCCGGGGGGAAGGGACTCCCGCCGCTGCGTTACAGCACCCGCGGTAACCAGGACGTGAACCTTGTCGAGGCGGAGTTCCTGAAGGGGCAGCTCGCGCGCATCGGCATCCGGCTTGAGGTGGAGGTGCTCACCTTCACCGACTTCCTCAAGCGCGGGCGGGCCGGTGAGCTGCAGTTCTTTACCGACAACTGGCTCTTTGACTATCCCGACGGAGAGAACATCATGCAGCTGTTGGTGAGCGCCAACATCCCGGGAATCAACAAGGCAGGCTACCAGCATCCGCAGGTGGACGCCTGGTACCGGGAACTGCGGGTCACCGAGGACACGGGGGAGAAGGTGAGGCTGATGGGCCTGATTGAGAAACAAGTCATGCGGGACCTACCGTGGATTCCCCTCATGTGCGAGAGTTCCTACGTGCTCCTGGCCCCGCATGTCCACAACTACCGGAAGTCGTCCGTCGCCCGCAACTACCTCAAGTACCTCAAGCTGAGCGAAGCTCAGAGCTTGTAGGAAGGATCGTAGTGCACGTGAGGTTGGTGATGGGCCTCGACGCTGGCCACGCCACGCTGGGCGGGAGTGGAATAGGTCCACCAACTGAATGCGAAAGCACAGGCGATGAAAGCGAATACGGCGCAGAAACTCTTTACGTGGTCCATGGTGCCCTCCTCTAAGGTGACAATCCCCTTATCGGCGCAATTTCCCATTACCTGCGGGTCAGAATATTCCCTTTCTTTCCAAAGACTTAACCCCTACCTCCGGGTTGCCACCGCCCATACCTCAAGGGTAGAATCCCTCCCACCCTTTGGAAAGTGAGAGGCCCATGGACAAATGGGCGATGAGAACAGTTTTGTTGTGCTTCCTGGCCTTCACGGGCGCGGGGCACGCGCAATTTCCCCGGGAAAAAACCGTCATAGGTCGTGTGGAATGGGTGGAGCTTCCCGACCTCAAGCTGCGCTTCCGCGCGCGCATCGATACCGGCGCCCAAACCACCTCGCTCCACGCCACCCACGTGGAGGAGTTCCAGCGTGAGGGCGCCACTTGGGTTAAATTCCGCCTACGCGATCGCGGTGGAAAAGACATCGAGGTGAGCCGCAAGGTCGAATCCACCGCCCAAGTCATGTCCACCACCGGCACGGGCTCCAAGCGCTACGTGATCCGGGAGAAGCTCAAGCTGGGCAAGGTGGTGCGCGAACTCCCGGTGAACCTCAATGACCGCACCCGCATGTCCTATCCCATCCTGGTGGGTCGCAATTTCCTCATGGGGTACTTCTTGGTGGACGTGGCCCGCTCCCACGTGATGGGGGATTGATATGAGTCCTCGCCGACCGGTCTTCTGGCTCGTGCTCCTTTGTTTCGCCATTCCAGCGGCGATGTTCTACTACAAGGCCGAAGTGCTGCGGTTGAGCCTTCTCCCGCACAAGGTCGACGACGTCTGGCTCCTCCACGTCTCGGTGCGCCCCAAGGATCCGACCGCCACCTCCGTCTCCTTCCCGATCCCTCGTTCAGGCGACGGGCTCAAGGTCACCGACGAACGGACGCGCGGAAAGGGCATCGACACCCTGGTGGACCGCAACCACGACTCGGCGATGATGACTTGGCTCGCCCGCGAGCCGTTCCAGAAGCGGGTGGTTTACACCGCCCGGGTGGACATCAATCCCGTCCTGGTCAAAGACATTCCCAAGGACAGCGCGGCGACCTATCCCCCCGCGGCCAAGCGCTACCTCAAAGGCCCGGCCCTGGCCCCCGCCGAGAAAGAGGCCGTGAGAACGCTGGCCGCCGCCATCTTCGAGGGTAACGAGGACAAGACCGCCCACGCCCGCAAGGCCTTCTACTACGTGGACGAGGAAATCCAGCGCAACGTGCGCCAAAAGGACATGGTGGAGGCCCTCTCCTCTGGCAAGGCCTCACCGTTGGTGAAGGCCCGCCTCTTCGCGGCCCTGTGCCGGGAGGGAGGCGTGCCCGCCCGCGTAGTTGCCATGCTGCGCCTGCCGCTTCCCGGGGAACCCGCGGAGGATAATTACCATCTGACCTTTGCCAACGAGGTTTTCCTCAACAACCGCTGGGTTCCGGTGGACACCAATCGCGGTCTTTTCGGCGAGCGCCCCGACCGCTATCTGGTGCTTCACCGGCACTTTGAGAGCATCGAGAAGGGGATGGCGCGCACGAGCTACACCATCCGGGCCGAACGGGCGGTCATGAACCGCTTCAACAAGGCCGGTTTCTACGATGAGGTGAAGCTGCGCGGGCCCTGGCTGGCTTCGCTCTCCCTCTACCGCCTGCCGTTGCCTGTCCAGGCCGTCTTCGCCACCATTTTGCTCATCCCCGTGGGCACCCTGGTGCTGTGCTTCGCCCGCAATCTCTTGGGCGTGCCGACTTTCGGCATGTTCACGCCGATCCTCCTCACCGTGTTCTTCAAGGAAACCACTCTGGCCTTCGGGCTCATGTTCTTCCTGGTGGTGGTGCTGCTCGGATTCCTGGAGCGCTGGCTCTTGGACCGCCTGTACCTCCTGGCACTGCCGCGCCTTTCGGTGCTCCTGACCTTGGTCATCATCTTCCTCATGGCCGTCTCCCTCACCGGCGCCACCGAATACTTCGGCGTGTCCCATTTCGGGTATTTCCCCATCGTCATCGTCACCGTGTTCATCGAGCGCTTCAGCATCATGCTCACCGAAGAGGGGCCGGTGAACACCCTCAAGACGTTGTTGGGGACCTTGGTGATCTCACTCCTCGCCTACGCCCTCTATTCTTTCGACACGCTGGAGATCCTGGTCTTCACCAACCCCGAGCTCCTGCTGGCGGTCATCGGCCTTCTTATCTTGGTCGGTAAGTACAAGGGCTACCGCCTCTCCGAGTTCATCCGCTTCCGCGACTTGGTCAAGCAGGTGAAGGCGCGCCAGGGGGATGCGTGATTTTCCGTCAGCTCCACGAGCTGGGGATCCTGGGCATCAACAACCGCATCGGGCGCTACATCCTCCGCCACAACAAGCGCGCGCTCTACCCCTGGGTGGACGACAAGGCCAAGACCGCCGAGCGCGCGGCCTCCTGGGGCATCCCCATGCCTGAGAACTACCGGGTGGTCTCGCGTTTCGGAGACCTGAAGGATCTCCCCGAGCGCCTGGCGGCCCTGCCTTCATTCGTGATCAAGCCCGCCAACGGTTCCCAGGGCAACGGCATCGTGGTCATCACTGAGGTGCTGACCGATGACAAGGGACAGCCGTGCTTCCGGCGGGCCAACGGGAAGCTCATGTCCCTGGACGAAGTCCGCCATCACCTTTCCAGCATCCTCTCGGGGTTGTACTCCCTGACCGGGCGTCCCGACCAAGCGATCATCCAGCAGAAAATCGACAAGCATCCCGTCTTCGACGACTACAGCTATGGCGGAATTCCCGACATTCGGGTCATCGTCTTTGAGGGCTACCCCGTCATGGCGATGGTGCGTCTCCCGACCAAGGCCTCCGACGGCAAGGCCAACTTGCACCAGGGCGCCATCGGCGTGGGCCTTAACATGCGTGATGGCAGCGCGAACCACGCCGTGGTCAAGAACCACATGGTGGAGAAACATCCGGACACCGGCCGAATCCTTTCCGACCTGAAGATCCCCGGTTGGGACGACATCCTGGAACTCGCGGCCCGCTGCCATGACATGGTGGGGTTGGGCTATTTGGGCGTGGACATAGTCCTTACCAAAGACGGTCCGATTCTGCTGGAACTCAACGCCCGGCCAGGACTCGCGATCCAGATCGCGAATTTGTCGGGGCTGGTGCCGCGGCTTGAGACCGTGCGGCGGGAATTACAAGTGGGGCTTTCGGCCAAGGAACGGGCGCAGTATTCCCGGCAGTGGTTCTGAGCGTGCTGGCGCTGTGGCTCTTCACGTTCCACGCGCACGCCAATTGCATGGTGGCCATTCCCGACGACTGTCCCGTGGGCAAAGTCTGCGCCAAGTACAACAACGCGGGCGACACCCAGTGCTTCGACGTGCCCGCCCACGCGCCCATAGAGTTCAGCTTGCCCTTCGATGCCCAGACCTCGGTCGTATGCGCGCAATCAGGACGCTTCTCCGCCGCGACCCACACTTTTCGCAACATGCTTTATGCTATCGACTTGGCCACGCCTTACGACCGCCCAGCCTCGACCGTGCTGGCGGCCGCGGACGGCGTGGCGTATGTCCATGGGGGATGCGCGGACCCCGTGGGGAAGCCCGAGCAAACGAAGACCGACGGCTGTGGCCTCGGGTATGGCAACCACGTGTGGGTGCTGCACGAGAAAGGTTACGCCTCTCTATACGCGCACCTTTCAGGGATCCGCGTGAAGACCGGTGAGCGCGTCCGCCGCCACCAGCCTTTGGGCACGGAAGGCGCCACGGGCCAAGCGGCTTACCGCCACCTCCATTGGGACGTGCACCTGTTCACCGGAGGCCCGGAGGATTGGGCCAAAACTTTGTCCAAACCGGGGTGGGGTGGTGTGAGTGTCCCCTACCGCTTCACGACTAAGGTGAATGGCTTCGCCAAGGTAGTCGATAGTTCGGCCATAGCCTGCCGTTGGCTGGACATGAAGCAGCCGCTCTGGTCAGGGATCTGACTTACGTCGGCGGAAGTGAGCTCACTCCGCCAAGGCCTGAAACACCTCGGCCGACGTTTGGGAGCGCAGGACTTTACGCCGGCGCTCCTCACCCTCCGGCAGCCCCTCGAAGATATAGCGGCTCACGCCCTTGATCTGCTTGATGATCCCTTGCTCACGCACGCCTGCTTCCACCATGTGGGCGTGGTAGCGAGTGAGGAAGAGGCGGGAAAGTTCCCGCCGGGACTCAGGGGTATCAGCGAGCCCGTGCTTGAAGTGGAGCGGGAACCAGGGCGTGCGCATGGCTCCCCGGGCCACCATCACCGCGTGGCAGCCAGTCTCCGTCAGCATGCGACGGGCGTCTCCGGCGTTCCACACGTCCCCGTTGCCCACCACCGGCACTTTCGAGACGGACACGGCCTCGGCGATCCATTCCCAGCGAGCGGGCTCCTTATACATCATGTCCCGCGTGCGCCCATGCACGGTGATCATCTCCGCGCCTTCCTCGTTGAGGATGCGGATGACTTCAGAAAGTTGTTTCCCGTCCGACCAACCGGCGCGAACCTTGCAGGTGAAGCGGCCGTGGAAGTGCTTCCGCACGTCGCGCACGATGCGCGCCATGAGGGGGAGGTCGCGCAGGAGAGAAGAGCCGCCGCCGTTGCCGCACACGGTTTTGGAGGGGCACCCCAGATTCATGTCCACCCAGGCTACACCCAGACGTTGCAACTGCTTGGCCATGTCTTCGGTGAAGGAGCGTTCGGCGGCGAGGATTTGGAACATGGTGCGTTTGGACCAGTGGGGATCTTCCCAGAAGTGCGCGCCCATGTGGGCCTTTAGGTGCTTGTCGGGGTAGTGGCCCGCGGCCGGCACACGCAAGAAGTCGCAGGCCAGCGTGTCCCACTCCGGGCACACGTCCACCACCGCCTGACGGTAAGCGGGATCCGTGACCCCTTCCAGGGGAGCGAAAAGCAGGGCGCCATGGGGGATGGGGGGGAGCATGGGCTGGAAACTACAGTAGCGGGCCCGAAAGGGGAAGATTCCCCTCAACCGGATGGATTCTTGAGCCGAAAAGCCGGATATGCCAGTTTTGGCCGTCTTACTCCTCTTTTCCTTCGCCCATGCGGGTACGCCGGCACAGGATTGCCGTGCGGGAGACATCACCCGTTGCGAGCAGCTATGCCGCCGCCCAGGGGAGATGGAAGGGGACCGCGCCATTTGCCGTCTCCCGGAGGATTTTCAGTCACGCGCGATGGATGAGCAGGGCTGCCGCAGTGGCCATCGTCCCTTCTCCAACCGGTATGGCCTGGCGTTATTCTTCCGTGACCTGGATCGCCGTCCCCCCTACGAGCTCGCCAACCCCAAATGGTTGTGCGCCGAACGGGCGGTGATGCTCGTGGATCAGCTGAGGCGGGGGGGATACGCTTCCCGGTTGGTGGTTTTCAAGGCCCCCGAGGGGTCTTACTTGACGCCTCTGTACCGCGGTTCCGCCAGTAGCTTCGGCCAGCACTACGCCGTGGAAGTCACCACCATGGACGGGAGCGGGCCCTTCATCCTGGACCCCCAGTTCAGCGACCGTCCGGAAACCCTTCCGGATTATCTGGAACTCCTGGGGCGGCCGCGCAACGGACTGGTCGAGCTGCACGGCTATTTCGGGCCACCCGTCGAGCGGGAGAAGGTGTTGGAGGCCGACGAAACCGGCATCCGCCGCCTCAATCCCTACACGCCGGTGATGGTGGGCTTCAGTCAGGTAGCCCCGGGCTCGGAGTTTTACGCCGGCGTCCTGGATTGCCAGACCGCCCACGCGCGTAACTTGGCCGAGTCTATGCGCTTGCTTCGCGGCGAGCGGTGATCGACCATCCCAACCACGCTCCCTGCCCGAGCAGCAGCAGCAGCTTAACCGTGTCCATGGCCACGTACATGCGGTGGTAGGACTGGTGCAGCTGTTGGACGTCCACGATTCCCGCCGTTCCCAACGTGCCCATTTTGTCCGCGTACGCCCAAGCGGCGGTGAGTTCGGAGATTTTAGGCGTGAGGGAGAAGAGGTAGACTCCCGCGATCCCGACCAGCAGCAGGTTGCCGGTGAGGAGCCATTTGGGAAGTTGGGCGCGCTTGACTGCTACAGCGGTGCAAGCGAAGAGCCCGCAGGCGAGGGGGAATTCCAATTGGTTGAGTCGCGTGAAGACTTGGATGCCCATCTCACCGGCGAGGAAAAAGTCCGGAATGGTGGCGAAAACCGCGGGCACGAGGAAGAAGTCCACCAGCGCGGTCCAAGCCGCCCAAGCCGTCACGAGTACCAACATGATGAGGGGCATGGATGGACCTTAGCTGAGGATGGTCGCAAGCAGGGTGCGTGGCCCCGCTTCACGGCGGAACTCCAGCAGGTATATCCCCTGCCAGCGGCCCAGGGCCAGCTTCCCGTCCACAATGGGGATGGAGACCGCGTTCCCACACAGCACGCTCTTCACGTGGGCGGGCATGTCGTCAGGCCCTTCCTCCGTGTGGGTATAGAAGCGCGGATCCTCCGGCACCAAGCGCTCCAGCGCGCGGTCCATGTCGTGGCGGACGTCCGGTGAAGCGTTTTCGTTGATGGCGAGGGCCGCGGAAGTGTGTTGGAGGAAAAGATGCAGCACCCCGTTTGGCGGTAAGGTCAGGGCCGCAAGCACTTGATCCGTCACCAAATGGCTGCCCCGGGGGAGACGTGAAAGTTTTACAGGGTGGTGGGTGACCATCGACAAGTTCCTCTTGAGCCGCGTATTTACCGGCCATTGACGCCAACCGGCAATATGTGGAGTTCCAGCATGAAGTTTCTCATGAGCACCCTCGCTCTGGCTTTGCCTTTGATGTCCCAGGCGGCCAAGCTTTCCGACTACGCTCCTTACGAGTTTGAGGTGCTCTTCACCAACCCGGTGTGCGCCGAGTACAAGTATGACGAGCCGGTAGAGGCCAACGACGGGTCCCTCCTGTACGCCAAACCCAAAAACGTTTATTGCAAGCCCTCCGACCTGGCCCGCTCCGCCGCCCGCTCAACCTCTCCCCAGCGTCGCCTCATCGAGTGGATCAGCGACGAGTCCACCGAGGAGGTCTTCATGGCCTACTTGAGCTTCTCCAACCAAGCCGTGGCGGAAGCCCTGTGTGAGGCCGTGGGTCGCGGGGTCAAGCTCACCGTCGTGCTGGACGCCGAGCCTGAGGAAGAAGAGGAGGGGAATAGCCTCGCCGAGGGCCTTAAAAGATGCGGCCGCGGCGTGAAGGTCAACTACCGCGGCAACCGCGAGGGCCTGGGCTACGCCCACAACAAGGTGTTCATGGTGAACCCGGACGACCGCCGCACGGTGAAGATCGTGTACAGTTCCGGCAACATGACCACCGGCACCGCCATCCACCACGAGAACTGGAACTTCGTCACCACCAGCCCTCGGACCCATTTCGCCCAGGCCCACCTGTGCTTGCGCGAGGCGCTGCTGGACCACGCCGAGAGCAAAGCCGCCTTCGTCACCTTCATGGCTGAGTGTCGCCAGGCCATCGAAGTCGAGGAAGAGGAGGACATCCAGTCCTACTTCGTGCCGGGCCAGGGGCGCGTGGCTTTCGAAGCGCTGAGCGACCTCGCTCGCCGCGCCAGCCGCATCGACGCCACCGCCCACCGCTTCAGCGGCAACTTTGTACGACTGTTCGATGAGCTGCTGGACGCAGAGAAAGAAATCCGCCTGGTGACCGATGACGACATGTACTGGTCCTGGAAACTCCGCCGTGACATCGGCCGCAACATGCGCACCGAGGCCTACAAGGTCTTCGACCTGGTGGAGAAGGGCCTGGACATCCGCTTCATGGAGACCAACCACAACCAGGTCTACCTGCAACACAACAAGTACATGATCTTTGAGCTAAGCCGCAGAGACGCCGTGTTCGCCGGGGCCGGGAACTTCACTTCCGCCGCTTTCGACAAGAACATGGAAAACTTCTACGTGGTGACCATTCCTGAAGTCGTCCGCGCCTTCCAGCAGCAGTACGAGCTGTTCTACGGCGAGATGGCGACTCCGCAAGAGAAGATGCCCAAGCAAAACGTGATGCCTTAAGGAGATGAAAATGAAAGCCCTGATCACCCTTTGCCTGTTCGTGTCCTCGGCCGCCCACGCCTCCTACCATGTCATGTGTGGGGAGAACTGGAACGAAAATGACGAGACCTATGAGAACACCGTATTGGTAGCGTCCTCCGAGGACGACGACTTCAGCGGCACTAATGGCGCGCGCTGGTCCCTGATCGTGAACGGCTCCCGGATCGCCGCCGGCCGCGCCCGCGCGCGTGTTCACGGCCGTGGAACCCGTAACCTGGAGATCCGCGTGACCCGCGGTACGGGCTTCGCGGAGCTGGGCACCCAGTACTTTATCAGCCCCATGTACAGTGACTCACCCCTGCTGACCGTCGAAACCGTAGGTGGGATCGCGGGCGGCACCGTGCGGGGTGAGTACGAGTGCGTGACCACGCAGAACTAGACACAAGCGAACCAGTTCCGTCCGCAAAGGGGCCGTCCAAGGCCCCTTTGTCTTTTCCGCGCTAGCCTGTCCCCAACCAAGGGGGACGCATGCGGACTTTCCTGACGAGTTTGATGATCCTGGGCAGCCTCGGCGTTTACGCCCAGACGGGCGCCGCACCCGCCGCGGGCGGGGGACTCGGCGGCGTGAGCACCCAAGGGGGTGGCGGGCTGGGTGGCGTGAACACCCAGGGCGGTGGCGGTCTAGGAGGCGTCAACTCCACCACGACGACGCCCGCTCCCGCGAGCAATTTGACCACGGTGCCGATGAGTCAATTCTCCACCGGTGGTTTCAACCAAACCCCGAACGTGCAACAAGAGCAGGCCGTGCCTACGGTGCCTTCCGGCCGCTTGCCCGCCACCGTGCCGGCGACCCCAGGCACCACGACACCGCAAGGCACTTCCGCGCCGGGCGTGAACAACCAACCTGGGATGAACTCCCAACCGCTGCCCGCGCCCACGGGGTCTTTCCCGCCCGTGACCACGCCGCGGTGATGTGATACGACCTGGGCATGCGTCACCTGACTTGGCTTTCCCTCTTTCTGGTTTCCACGGCGAAGGCCGCCACCAGCGTGTGCCGGGAGATGGATCCCGCTGGCGGAGGGGAAATCAAGGTCACGTTCTCCGGTCTACCGCTCGCCCCCCGTGCGGATTTTACCGGGCCCTGGTTGGGCTCTGGGGACTACCATCTCCAGGGGCTGTGCCAACGCATGCTCCCCCCGGAGCCCTTTTCCCTCCGCTGTTTCCTGCCCTTCGAAGGTGAGTTCGACTCGGGCTATTTGTTGGGCTGGGTCTCGCAGGGACGGCGCTCTTACGCTTTGGGTGGAGCCGTTCAGCCCCGAAGGGACTTACCGTCGCTTGACCGTGGACTGCGTGGAGTAAGATCCACCGGTATACAGAAGATATGCTAGCATGTTGCTGGTGAACTATTGGGCATGGTAGGGAACCCCACAAGGAGAACCCATGAAAAACCTTATTCACGCATCCGTGCTGCTTTTTTCCCTTTCCGGTGGGGCCGCTAGCTATACCTGCGAGCACCATTTCCCTGAATTCGGTGCTCATTGGACCTTTCAATTCTCAGGAGTGGGCGAGGGACGGCCATCCTTGCTCATCACCGTGGAAGAAGCGGGCAACGCCGAAAGCCACCCCGGTGCCTGCTTCCGTCTTCCTGGCGAAGCGTGGGTCGAATGCCAGGTGGTTTTTCCTGGGAATTGGGAATGGATGGCCTATCTTCCCACGGACGGCGGCAGCCGGCCGACCGCCATTTTTTTCCGGCGGGTCCCACCCTGGCGCACCCGCCATGAGCTGCAGGCCCCTTGCCGACAGCTCCCCTGAGCGTTACTCCGCGCCCTGGTCCGGCTCCATCTGCGACTGGATGTAATTTTGCATCCCCACCGCCTTGATCAGGCTCTGCTGGGTCTCCAGCCAATCCACGTGCTTTTCCTCCGAGGCGAGGATGGACAGGAACAGGTCACGGGTGACGAAGTCTTTGTCGGTCTCGGCGGTCTTGATGCAGTTTTTCAGGTGGGGGATGGCCTCATACTCGACCTTGAGGTCGGACTCGATGACTTCCTTCACGTTGGTGCCGATCTGCAGTTTGCCGAGCTTCTGCAGGTTGGGCAGACCTTCCAGGAACAGGATCCGCTTGATAACCATGTCCGCGTGCTTCATCTCGTCGATGGAGGCGGCGTACTCGAGCTTGCCCAGCTTCGTCATGCCCCAGTTCTCCAGCATGCGGGCATGCAGGAAGTATTGGTTGATGGCCGTGAGCTCCTTCAGAAGGACTGAGTTGAGGGCCTCGATGATTTTGACGGAACCTTTCATGCGCGTGCCTTTGCCGGGGTTTCCGCCCAGTCTAGAACGCGGCCGGATGGTAGGAAAGCCCTACCCGCGGTTGGTTGAAGGCTTGTCTTTGGTTTGGCGGGGGGACTTGCCGTTGGACTGGAGCAACTTCTCGACAGCGTCTTCTACGCAGGTGCCGCAATCGGAACCCACGCCCAGGGCGCGCAGCACGTCCTTGCTGGACTGGCCCTTACGCACGCTCACTGCGTCTTCGAGCTGTTTTTGGGTGATGCCTTTGCAGATGCAGACGTACACGGATGCCCCTTGATCCAGCCTAGTATATGGCTGTTCGGTGCACCAAACAATAGTTTTAGCTCTTTTTTCTCTGTTCGGTTGGGCGAACGTGTTTTCGCGGGGATGGCCTAAGCTTCGATGAGGGCCTGATGCAGGCGAGAGACGATTTGTCCGCCTTGCGCCTCGTCCACCAGCACGCAGAAGTTATGCTTCGAGGCGCCCAGGCAGATCATGCGCACGTTCACCTCGCCGATGGCGCTGAAGATCCGCATGGCCACGCCGGGGCGGTGGTTGATGTGGTTGCCGATCAAGGACACCAACGAGAAGCCTTCTTCCACCGTCACCTCGCCCAGCTCGCGTAAGTCGCGGAACAGGGCCTCGTGGGCCAGCACGGGCCGGTCCACCGTCATGGCGATGGAAATCTCGGAGGTGGTGATGGCATCTACGCTCACCCGGTGGGCCTGGAAAACGTCGAAGACTTTGGCGAGGAAACCGTGGGCGTTGAGCATCTTCGGGGTGGAGAGGGTCAGTAGGCACTGGTCTTTCTTGAGCGCGATGGCGCGGAAGACGGGGGCTTCCTCCACCCGGCGGCGGATCCACGTGCCGGGTTTTTCCGGCTCAAACGAACTGCCCACGTACACGGGAATCTCGCGGCGCATGGCCGGCGTGAGGGTGGTGGGGTGCAGGACCTTGGCGCCGAAGACCGCCATCTCGGCGGCTTCAGTGAACGTGATCTCGCGGATGGGGCGCGCGCCCTGGTGCAGGCGCGGGTCGGTGGTGGCGATGCCGTCCACGTCGGTCCAGATCTCCACCACGTCGGCGCCAACCGCCTCACCCAGAAGGGAGGCGGAATAGTCGGAGCCTCCGCGGCCGAGCGTGGTGGTGTGGCCCTGGGGGTCCATCCCGATAAAACCCTGGGTGACCCAGGTGGTGCCTCCGTCGCGCAGATTGGGCAGGCGCTGGCGCGCCTTGGCCGCGATCGCTTCGATCTGGGGGCGGGCCTTGCCGTAGTCGGCGTCGGTGCACATCACGTCGCGCACGTCGAGGAGGCGGACATCCCGTTCGGGCCACGCTTTGGCCAAAGCGGTGGTGAAAATCAGGGAGGAGAGGCGCTCGCCATAGGATTGCATGCGGTCGAAGGCGCGGGGAGAGCACTCGCGCATGAGGTGGATTCCGCGGGCGAGGGTGGCCATGTCGTCCAGCAGGTCGGAGAGGACCTGTTTGGCTGAGACGTCCAGCCCAACCTGTTCGGCCAATCCCTCGTGGCGCGCGCGGATCTCATTCACCAGTCCCTCGGCCAGATCCCAGTCGCCTTTTTCCGCGGCGCGGGCGAGCTCGATCAACTTGTTCGTGGTGCCGGAAGTGGCCGAAACCACCACTAGGCGCGCGTCGCGGGCCTTGGAGATGGCCGCACTGCGGGCCATGGCCGCCGCGTCCCCCATGGAGGTGCCGCCGAACTTTGAGACTACGAGATTGGCCATGGGACCGTCCTTTTACGGGTGGAAGACTAGCCGCGTGAGTGGTAAAAAACAAGCGGAGGTCCCCATGAAAAAAGTCGGTCTGGTTGGTTGGCGTGGGATGGTCGGGTCGGTGCTGCTGGAGCGCATGCACGCCGAAGGCGATTTCAAGGTCATCGACGCCTCTTACTTCTCCACTTCCCAAGCTGGTCAAAGTGGCCCCGACGGGAAACCCTTGAAAGACGCCAACGACCCCCGTGCCCTGGCTGAGATGGACATCGTTCTGACTTGTCAGGGGGGGGACTGGACCAAAGAACTCCACCCCAAGCTGCGCGGCTTGGGCTGGAAGGGCCACTGGATCGACGCCGCCTCGGCCCTGCGCATGGAGAAGGATGCCGTGCTGATCCTCGACCCCGTCAACCAGCCGGTGATCGACCGCGCCCGCGAGACCGGCGCCAAGGACTGGATTGGCGCCAATTGCACCGTCTCCTTGATGCTTCTCGGGCTCGGTGCGCTCTTTAAGCGCGGATGGGTGGAGTGGGCCAGCAGCCACACCTACCAGGCGGCCTCAGGCGCAGGCGCCAAGAACATGGTGGAGCTCCTGAAGCAGATGGAGTTCATCACCGGCCATCTCAAGTCCGACCTGGCTGGAGATGCTTCACCCCGGGCACTGGAGATCGAGAAGAAAGTCAACGCTCTGTTGTCGGACGGGAGCTTCCCCAAATCCGCCTTCGGCCATCCCTTGGCGATGAACCTCCTGCCCTGGATCGACTCCGCCCTCCCCAGCGGCCAGAGCCGCGAGGAGTGGAAGGGCCAGGCTGAGGCCAACAAGATCCTCGGCTCAACCCGTGAGGTGCCGGTGGACGGCACCTGCGTGCGTGTGGGGGCCCTGCGCTGCCACTCCCAGGCCCTGACCATCAAAATGACCAAGGACGTACCCCTGAAGGAAATCGAGGCGGCCATCGCTTCGGACAACGATTGGGTGCGAGTGATCCCGAACGACAAAGAAGAAACTTTGAAGCGCCTGGGACCAGCGGCGGTCTCGGGCACGCTACAAATCCCGGTGGGTCGCCTGCGCAAAATGAGCTTGGGTCCCACTTTTTTAAACGCCTTCACCTGCGGGGACCAGCTCCTGTGGGGGGCGGCTGAACCCCTTCGCCGTATGTTGAGGCAATTGGCATGAAAACTTTCTTCTTTCTCACCCTCGTTTCTGTTTCTGCCTGGGCGCAAATCCCTCCATCGGCCCACGAAGTGCTCAAGGCCCTGCTTCCTGCGGGTGACTACTTGGGACGCTCCATCGACGGCGAGGACTGCACCGTCGACTTCTACCGGACCGCCACGGAAACCCGGGTGGAGATGGACTCCTCCATGCGCTCGGACTTCATGCTCAAGGCGGACGCCGCTTACACCTGGACGTCACGCTTGCCACCAACCTTCCGCTCTTCTTATGTGGTGAGTGACGACGGGCGGGAGAAAGTTGAGCAGGCTTTGGTGGTCACGCAGAGGACGGGTGGCCGTTGGACGGTGACCATCCAGCGGATTCTGACCGTTGAGGAACGCCGTTGGGTCTCAGGGCAAGACTGCCATCTGGACTGAACAATTCCGTGTGCTGGAGGGGCACGGCGAAGGCCAAGCCCGCTCGGGCCAGGTCCGTCGTCAACTTGAGCATGATGGATTGCTGGGCGTCCATGTGGTCGTTGTACTCGGCCGTGGTGACCCAATACACCAATTCGAAATTCCAGGACCAGTCTCCCGGCCCCACGAAATGGGCGCGTTCGAACCTGGTCCGGGGCGTGGATTCCACCGCCCGCTTGATCATCTCCGGCACGGCAGGTGCGCTTTCCAGAGGCATCGACCGCTCCAGCTTGAGGGTCAGCGCCACGCGCCGCTCGCGCATGCGCTTGTAGTTGCGCAGGCGGCTCTGGAGCAATTGGGAATTGGGAAAGACGATCTGTTCGCCGGTGAGGCTGGTGGCGCGGGTGGATTTGATGCCGATCCGATCCACCGTTCCCTGGAAGTCGTCGGACACGATGAAGTCGCCGACCTCGAAAGGCCGATCCAGGATGATGCTGAGTGAGGAGAGGAGGTCGGTGAGTGTATTCTGGACCGCCAGGGCCACGGCGATGCCGCCGATACCAAGGCCCGCCACGGCGGCGGTGACGTCGACTCCCAGGGTGTCCAGGCAGGTGAGGAAGACGCCGATGTAGGCGACGAAGCGCGCTCCGAGCGAGAGCAGCTCCAGGATGTTGCGCTGGTTTTGGTTTTTCAGCTTGTCCAGTCGCCGCTTGAAGAGTTCCGTGATGAGCGTGCCGAGTAAGCGTGCGGCTTGCAGGAAATAGACCACCACCGCGACGGAGCGTAACGCCGGTGGCATGTCCCCGCCCACTTCCCATCCGGCATGGATGGCGACGGCGAGGAAGAACACGCCACTGAATCTCCCGATGACGGAAACCACCAGGTCGTCCCAACCATTGAGGGTCCGTCGGGTCAGTCGGCACAGGTACTTGCAAGAGGCCCAGCGCACTAGGTAGAGGGCGAGAAACAGGCCAGTACCCACGGCGAGAGCGCGCATGAAGTTGTCGTCATCCATGATCGTTCCCTCCTTTCAGCCGCAGCAAGAGTTCACGTACCTGCTCCTGCCGCTCCAGACGCCGTTGGGCGGCGGTGGGGCCACCCCCCACTTTGACGGTGAGGCAGGGAGTGGGCATGCGGGCGAGGGCCCGGAACATGTCCTCGTCCGTTTGGTCATCACCCACCGCGACCACGCGGGCGCGCGGAGGGAGGCGCGCCAGGAACCACTCTACGAAGCGGCCCTTGTTGGCATCCTGGTGCTTCACTTCCACGACCTTCTTCCCCGACATGACGTGCGCGGGTGCGCCCGCCAGGGCCTCCTCGAGTTCGATGAGTAATTTCTTGGAGAGGAAGTCGGCGAAATCGGGAGGAGAGCCCCGGTAGTGCCATGCCAGGCCGTAAGGCTTCTCTTCCACGAAACTTCCGGGTGTGCGCGCGGCGTACAGGTCCAGGATGGATTTCACCACGCCGTACCAGGGTGGCCGTACCGGCGGCACCAGGTGGCGCCATTGACCTTTCTTTGCGTCATAGAAGCTCGCGCCGTGGTTGGCGGCCACGGACACGTTGCCCATGCGGTTGAGCAGGTGTTCGTGGAAGAATTGCGGGCTGCGGCCGCTGACCACGCAGGCCACCACTTGTTCCTTGCTCCCCACTTCCTCGAGCAGGGGAAGCAAGGCCTCGTCTGGGACCGCGAGTTCGGGACGCTCCTTGATGGGGACAAGCGTACCGTCGTAATCCAGGAAAAGCACGAAGGGGTCGGTACCTATCTCATCCATCAAGGCCGGCACGGCGATCGACTTGACGTGGTCATGCCGACGGGGCTTGGCCCCGTTGAGATTGCGCAGGAAGTTCTCGGCCCAGGTGGTGGAGTCGTACCCCCGCAGGAAAACCTGCATCTCCGTCATTCGGCGACGGCGCTCCTCCAAGGACATGGCGAGGGCGGTCCGTATGGTGTCGGCGCACCTTTCCACGTCCCAAGGGTTGATGGAGAGCGCGTAGCTTAGGGTGGAGTGGGCGCCCGCAAACTCGCTCAAGAGGACCACGCCGGGATCCCGCGGGTCTTGGGTGGCCACGTACTCCAGGCACACCAGGTTCATGCCGTCTCGGCGGCTTCCCACCCAAAGGGCGTCCGCCGTGCGGTACAGGGCAACCAGGGTCGCGTCGTCCACCGCCGAGTACTGGTAGAGGACCGGCACGTAACCGATGTCACCGAACTCGCCGTTCACGGCGCCCACCAGCTGGTCGATGCGCTCTTTGAGGGCGCGGTATTCCTCGACGTCCGTGCGGGAGGGAACGACTATCTGCCGAAATTGCACGCGGCCCCGCATGTCGGGATAGCGCCTGAGGAAGCGCTGGAAGGCGCGCAGTTTCAGCACCAGCCCCTTGGAGTAGTCCAGCCGATCGATGCCCAGGATCCATTGGCGGCCGGCTTTTTCCCTGCGCAAAGACGCCTCTTTCGAGGCCGTGGCCGGGGCAAGAGCCATTTCTTCGAAGCGGGCGGTCTCGATGCTTATGGGGAAGACCCCGAGATGCGTGGTGTGGTTCCCCGTCTCTACCAGGCCTGCTTCGCACTCTATGCCGAGGACGCGGCTGACCGAGGAGCGGAAATGGTTGAGGTAGGAGAGGTCGTGGAAGCCCACCAAGTCGGCCGCGAGCAGGCCCCGGAGCAGCTCCGATCGGCACGGCAGTTGGCGGAAGATTTCGGACCCCGGAAAAGGGATGTGCAAGAAGTAACCGATACGAAGGTCGGGTCTCTTGGCCTTGAGGAGTTCCGGCACAAGCATGAAATGGAAGTCCTGGACCCACACGCTCGCGCCGCGGGGAGCGGTACGCGCCATGTTCTCGGCCACCCGCTTGTTCACCTGCACGTACGCATTCCAATTCTTAGTGGAGTACTTCACCAGGGTGTGCTCGTAGTGGAAGAGTGGCCAGAGCACTTCGTTGCAAAATCCGTTGTAGTAAAAGTCGTACAAGGATTCTTCGACGAAAATTGGCTCGCAGGGGATGTTCCCCCCCGCCCCTTCTTGCAGCAAGGAGAGCGTCTCCGGTGGAACTTGCTGGGGCAAGAGGCCGTACCAGCGGAAACGTGCGTCGCCTCGGACGCCCTTGAACGCTGACACGAGCCCGCCGGCGCTAGGGATGAAGGTTTTTTTTGCGTTGTCCCACTGGAGAGGCAGACGATTGCTTAACAGGAGGCATTCTTGTACATGCTGGTTCACTGGCCATAGTATGGTGTCATCTATGGATGAAGTCCACCGTTACAGGTACGCGATTGTCGGCAACTGCTCGTACATAGCTTATATCACGCCGGAAACGTCTTTGAGTTGGCTCTGCTGGCCGCGTCCCGACGACAGTTTCGTCTTTGGACAAATGCTCGACGAGGCTGGCGGCGGATGGTTCCGGTTGGTCCCGCGCGGTGATTACACTTCTCGTCAACGGTACCTCACCAACACCAACGTGCTCAGCACGACTCTCGAGGGCGAAGACTGGGCCATGGAAGTGATCGACTTCGCGCCGCGGTTTGCGCACCACGACCGCCATTTCAAGCCCCTGCAGTTTTTCCGCGTAGTCCGCCGACTCCGCGGCACCCCGCGCTTGCGCGTGGAGTGTCGCCCCCGCGGTCAGTACGGCATGGCCACGCCCACCGTCCTGGAGGGCAGCAACCATCTCTCATATGCTGGCCTGCATGTGCCTTTGCGCCTTACCACCAACGCACCAAAGACACACGTGCAACACGAACGGGAGTTCGCGTTGGGCGAAGACCTCTACTTCGTCCTTTCATGCGGCGAACCTTTCGAGGCCCCGCTGCGGGAAACCGCCGAAAGCTTCCTGCAGAAAACCATCCGGTATTGGCGTGACTGGGTCAAGGGCACCTACGTCCCTCCCATTTTCCAGGAAGAGATGGTGCGCGCCGCCCTCACACTGAAAATCCACCAGTATGAGGACACTGGCGCGATCCTCGCCGCGGGCACGACGTCATTGCCCGAGTTTCCGGGCCACGGGCGCAATTGGGATTACCGCTATTGTTGGGTACGCGATACTTACTTCAGCCTGGCGGCCCTCAACGGGCTGGGGCATTTCTGGGAGGCCGAGAAGTATTCCCAGTTCCTGCTGGGGCTCACGGAGGATTTCCGTGATCTACCACCCGTGTTCCGCTTGGACGGGTCCCGAGAGATGCCTGAGCGAGTGCTGGGACTCCCCGGGTACCGCGGTGAGGGTCCGGTGAGGGTAGGCAACCAAGCCGCCGAGCAGATCCAAACCGACGTCTATGCGGAACTCGTGCTGAGCCTGGAACCCCTGTACAACGACGCCCGCCTGGCGGCGCTCAAGACCCATCCTTCGCTGGAAGTGGTTCAACACCTGGTGTCCTCCATGGAGGCCACGGTGCGCGTGCCTGACGCTGGCATCTGGGAATACCGCGGCCGGCGCGGGCTGCACGTGGGGACCACCATCTTCCACTGGGCCGGGGCCGTGGCGGCAGAGAAGATCGCGCGCATGCACGACGACGAATCCCTGGGGAAAGCCGCGCGCCGTGTTCGAGATGAAGCCGAGCGTGTAATCGAGAGCTGCTGGCGGCCTGAGCCGGGGGTTTTCGCGTCCCAGGTGGGAAGCGACGACCTCGACGCCTCGGCCTTCCTCCTCGTCACCATGGGGTACTTGCGCCCGGATGATCCACGCGCCCGGCCCCACGTGGAAAACTTGGCTGCGGGATTGCGTTCCCCGGCCGGCTTTATCCACCGCTACCGCGCCTTGGACGACTTCGGCGAAACCCATGCCAGCTTCCTCATCTGCCATTTCTGGTACGCGGAGTGCTTGGCCATGTTGGGGGATCTAGATGCCAGCGAGGCGGAAATCCGCCGCTTGCTGGCCACGGCGAACCATGTGGGGCTTATGAGCGAGGACGTGGACGCGGTCACGGGGGCCCAATGGGGTAACTTTCCCCAGACCTATAGCCACGTGGGCCTGATCAACGCCGTGAACCGCCTGGCCCGCCGGAGGGATCTGCCCTCCTGGTGGGTGAAGAAGTAACTAGTTCTCCCGTCGGGCTGGCTAGAGGGAAGCTTTGCCGGCCGCGATGAGCATCTTGAGGCGCAGCCACCCCATGACTCCACCTCCCCAGCGGATTTCTTCTGAGGCGATTTTTGCGTCCACTTCCTCGGGCGTGAGGGGGAGGATGGCCTCAATGATGTCACCGTCCGGGTTGGGGAGCGGGTCGGGGGTGAGCCCCTTGGCCAAAAAGTAGTGGGTTGTCGCGTTGGTGGTGCCGGACACCTGGTAGGTCCAGAATTCCTCCAGCACCTGGGCTTTGAACCCGATCTCCTCGCGCATTTCTTTCTGAGCGTTCTCGGCGGGGGAGAGGTGGAACTCGCGCATGCCGGTGACGGGCTTGATGCGCACGTTGGGGGTCTCGTGGGGACGCTTCTCGCGGATGAAGAGGATTTTGCCCTCATCGGTCACCGGGTAGATGATCACGCCGTGGGGCAAGTAGGCGCGCTCCCACACGTCGCCCAGGATGGTCTCGGTGGTGACTTTGATGAAGCGGCCTTCCCAGACGGTGGTTTCCATCAGCGCAGGGCCTCCTCGAGCACCAGGGAGGTGTCGGTTTTGTCGTCCCGGTACTTGATGATCACTGGGCATTGGAGCATGAGACCTCGGGCCTTGATGAAATCGTTCTGCTGGCTGAAGGCCCGGGTGCCGGGCACCACCACCGCGCCGGCGGGGATGCCTTCCCCGCGCGGGATGACCCGTTGGTTGACGGTGTCGTAGACCTCCACCGCCTTGGAGAGGATCACGCCGGGCGCGATCACCGCGCGGGTGCGCACCAAGATGCCTTCCACGATCACGGAACCCGCGCCCACGAACACGTCGTCCTCGATCACCACAGGGCGCATGCCCACGGGCTCGAGCACACCGCCGATCTGCACGCCGGCGGAGAGGTGCACACGTTTGCCAATTTGTGCACATGATCCCACGAGCGCGTGGCTGTCGACCATCGTGCCTTCATCCACCCACGCGCCCACGTTGATGTACGAGGGCGGCATGATGACCACGCCTTTGGCGACGTAGGAACCGCGGCGCACGCTGGAGCCCCCGGGGACGAGGCGGATGCCGCGGTCGACGGTGAACTCCTGGGGGAAGAGGTTGTGTTTATCCACGAAGCCGTCGCGCGCCTCCAGCTGCCCGGCACGGAAGGCGGCGAGGATACCTTCCTTGACGGCGGTGTTGGCGACCCATTCGTCGCCTTTCTTCTCGGCGGAGCGGACTTTGCCGGACTCGAGGTCGGCGAGAAGTTGTTCCCAGCTCATGCGTTCTCCTTGTGCCATTGCTGCACTTGCTGATCGAGCTCAGCCAAGACGCCCACTTGCTTGAAGTCGTCGTGGTGGAGGGGCGCCTGCATGGTGGCGGTCTTGATCCAGCCTTTGTGCGCCAGCAGCGCTTTCACCGGCAGCGGGTTGGAGGCGAGGAAGAGCGAGTTGGAGGCTTTTTCCCACAGCGGGAAAACCTTCTCGAATTCTTGCGCCAGCGAGAGTTCGGCGTAGCGACGGGTTTCCGCCGGCCACACGTTGCCCGCCACGGACACCACGCCGGCGCACCCCATGGGCACGAAGAAGGGGAGGAGGGCATCGTCGCCGGAATAGATGGTCAACTTCGGGGCAGCCTGGCGGAACTGGGAGTACTTCTCCACGGAGCCGCTGGCTTCCTTGAGGGACCACAGGTTCTGGTGGCCCGCCAGGTTTTTCAGCACGTCAGGATGCATGGCGACCGCGGAGCGACCGGGTACGTTGTAGAGCATGCACGGTTTGCCGGAGGCGTTCATCAGGGCCTCGAACCACTTGGTTTGGCCGGTGGGGCCTGGCTTGGCGTACAGGGGCGTCACGAGGAGGTAACCGTCGAAGGCGTGGTCAGCGCCGAACTTCATCCAGTTGAGCTGCTCCTCCAACTGGTGCCCGCCGATGCCCAGGATCATGGAGGTCTGGAGATTGAGTTTGGTGGCGAAGCGCACGATCTCGTTCTTGTCGGCGGAGGCCAAGTTAAGCGCCTCGGCCGTGGAGCCCAGCAGGACGATTCCGTTGCCGGCGGCTTCCTGCTTGCGCAGCAGGCCCTCAAGGGATGCGTAATCCACTTTGCCGTCGGCCAGCAGAGGGGTCACCACCGCGGTCCATACCACGTGCTTATTCAGGTCTTGGATGGTTTTCATGCATTCTTCTCCAGGTGGTCCATGAGGTTTTCGAGCGGGTGGAGCCCGTCGCCGAGTGGTTTGGATCGCCACAGGCGGGCCACGTCCAGCGCTCCTTGGGCGAAGAGCGAGCGGTCGTGGGCGTCGTGGGAAATCTTGATGGTTTCCCGGGGAAAGTTGAGCGTGAGCTCGTGGAAGCCCACTACGTCGCCCTCCCGGCGGGCGGTGATGTCCACCGGGAAATCGCTCCAGGCGGCCAGGGACTTGGCGGTACCGGAGGGCGCGTCGAGTTTCTTGGTGTGGTGGACGTCCAGGAGGGCCGCCTGGAAAGCGGGGAGGGAAGCCTTCATGCGGTTCACGGTTTTGATGAGCTGGCGGAAAAGCTGCACGCCAAGGGAGAAGTTGGTGGCATGGACCCAGGCGGTGCCGCGCTTTTTGAGTTCAGCATCCAGGCCCGCAGGCCACTCCATGCCGGTGGCCCCGATGACCATGGGGCGGCCGGAAGCCAGGAGCGTGGGTAAAACTTCCAGGAAGGCTTCACCTGGGACGAAGACGATGCCAATATCGGCTTTCCCCAAGGCTTCGGTGTTCGGCGCGTTTTGGCGGCCGAAGGGCCCAATCAGGTCGGCGGGCGGGATGAGCGGGAGGAGATGTCCCCCGGTTTTTCCCTTGCCGATGACCGCGATTTTCATGGTGACGACCCCCGTTGCGACTATAGCGGGGAAAACAAGGGAAGGTCCATATGGAAGGCTGGTTGAAAGTCGGAACGATGGCGCTTCAGGAGGCGAAGGAACTCGAGCGAATCCTGAAGGAGCGCGGGGTGGAGGCCACCCTCAACCATGATTCCGCCAGCTGCACCCGGGGTTGCGCCGTGACGGTGGACGTCCTCGTGGCGGAAGAGTCGCGCCAAGCCGCGGGTGAGGTGTTGCGCGAGCGGTTCCAGGGCCTGGCCGAGGGGCAAGTGGACTGGGCCCTGCTTAACCACGTCTACGATCCTTCCGCCGCCGAGGCGGTCTGCCCGGCCTGCGGGACCCGCTTCGCCACCACCTCTCGGGAGTGTCCGGATTGTGGATTGGCCTTCTGACGGGGGCCCCCTGTAAAGATTGCACTTCCCGGGCTTTTTAGGCGGTTTTGGCCTAGGATCCCTTCCCAAGGGGAACCCCCATGAGCTTCCAGAAATTCACCATTCTGAACCCCAAAGACACCGTCACCGCCCGGGAGACCGAGGTGGAGATGTTGATCAATCTGAACCACATCGTCTCCATCAAGCCCATCCGCATCTCCAACCCGGACAAGCTGGTCAACGGCTTCTGGATCCGCACCACCAACGGCAAGAAATACAAGGCCGTGCAAATCCCGGGTGAGTTGCTCAAGACCATCGGCGAGCAGTACGCCAAGCCCATCACCGTCGCCCTCGACGGCGATGACGACCAACCTTTCCAGTAGAGCTAAATCCCCTCCCGTTTCCCCACCAGGCTCCGAGAAGAAGGGCACGGAGGGGATCCCATGCTCAACTTGATCGAGAAGTACCGCCAACGCGCCCGCGAGCGCAAACCGGCCTTCAGCAAAGAGCACAGCGTCCTCCACTTCCTCACCCGTGACGACCACGCCTGGATCACCGCCCACCCGGGCATCCAGAAAAGCTTCCGCAAGCTGTTCACGCTACTGCCCTTCACGCTGGTGGAGGAACTGGTGAAGAACCCCGTGTGCTTCGTGCGAGCCGAAACCTTCCACGCCCGCGGGGCCGGAGCCTACCGGGCACGCAACACGGTGGTGGTGTTCCCCGAGTACCAACAGTTACTGGAAGAGGGTGACGGCGCTGGGGTGGCCTTCCTGGCCCACGAGATCGCCTTGGTTCTCTACGAGTGGAGCAACCCCGAGGACAAGGACCCCATGATGGCCGAAGTCGAGGCGGACAAATTCGTCTGCGACTTGGGCCTGGCCGATGACTTGGAGCAGCTGTTGCTGGCCATGGACGAATCCACTGACAAGCGCATGCGGTTGACCTATCTGACGCTCAACGCCTTCGGGCTAAACTGACCCTCCGCGCAAACAGGAAACCTGGTGGATGGCCAGGTTTTCGCTTGTTCCGGCCAAGACTTCCCCTCATCATAAGCGGATTAACCGTCCGGACTTTGTCCGGCCTTATCCGCATTGAGGGAGATCCGCATGAAAAAGTTCCTGCTCGCCATCGCTGCCACCGTCCTGTCCGCTTCCGCCTTCGCCGCCCCCTATGGCTCCGCCGGTTGCGGTCTCGGCTCCATGCTCTTCGAGAAAGACAACACCTGGTACAAGCAAGTCCTCGCCGCCACCACCAACGGCACCGGCTTCCAGACTTTCGCCATCACCCTCGGTACCTCCAACTGTGATTCTCCCGCTCCCGGCAAGACCGCCCAAGTTGAAGCCTTCGTAGAGGCCAACAAGCTGGCCCTGGCCAACGACATCGCCAAAGGCAAAGGTGAGACCATCTCCGGCCTCTCCAAAGTCTACGGCTGCGGCGACACCGCTTCCTTCGGCGCCGCCCTGAAGAGCAACTACCGCCACATCTACTCCAGCGCCACCGTCGCCACCAGCCACGTCGTTAACCGCATCAACGGCGTTGCCACCACCGTTTGCGGCGCCCAGATCTGAATTTCTTCCCATTCGTGGGTTCAAAGGGCGCCTGGACTTTGTCCGGGCGCTTTTTTTTCCTGCTCCTGCTGACAGCCCCCTGCTTCGCCGGCGTTCCCGACTGGGCCCAGGATGCGCAATGGCTCAACCTCGGTCATTACAAGCCAACGCTCTTCGGGCAAGAGAGCCAAGTGGACGGCCCGGCTTTCTTCCTTTCTCCCGAGGGAAAGAGCGACGGCGTCGATGAATTGGCCCGCACCATCCTCGCCTTCAAGGGGCTCAAGGCCCCCTACGGGAAAGACTCGGCCCTGTGCCGCTTCCCGGCCCGCTATCTGTGGCTCAAGACCAAGCTTCCCCAACTCACCCTGGACCCCGCGGCCGAGTGCGCGGACTTCCGGGCCTTCAAGGACAAGCTCAACGCCAAGTCCGTAAGCATGGTCTTCTCCTCCTATTTCATCAACACGCCGGCCTCGGCGTTCGGCCACACTTTCCTGCGCTTCAACAGCTCGCCCCACCGCTCGGACAACCTGGACCAGGCGGAGCTTTTGGACTACGGCGTGAGCTACTCCGCCCAGATGCAGGGATCCAACCCACTGGTCTACGTGGTGGAGGGGCTCTTCGGCCTTTCCAAAGGCGTGTTCACCGCGCTCCCGTACTACTACAAGGTGCGCGAGTACAACGACTTCGAGTCCCGCGACCTGTGGGAGTACAAGCTCAAGTTCACCCAGGCCCAAATCGACATGATGGTGGCCCACGCCTGGGAGCTGGGGCCCACTTGGTTCGATTACCTGTACTTCACCGAAAACTGCGCCTACCACATGCTCAGCCTCTTGGAGGTGGGCAACCCGGAGCTGGAACTCACCGCCAAGATGCCTTCCCTCTACGTGATCCCCGTGGACACGATCCGCGCCGTGGCCGAGGAGCCGGGGCTGGTGCAGGGCCTTCGCTACCGGCCTTCGGTGCTGTCGCGGCTCGAGTGGCGGAGCGCCCGTCTCCCCCCCCAACGTGTGCGCCAGGTACGGGACATGGTGGAGGAACCCAAGCAGCTCGCGGATGTAATCGGCAAAGTTCCGGACACCGACACCCGGGCCCGCATGCTCGAGACCGCGGTGGAGGCCTTCGACTTCCTTAACGCCAAAGAACTCGTCTACCGGCCCAAAGAAACCCATCCGGACAGGCACGAGCTGCTGCTCGCCAGGAGCGACGTGGACGTGATCCTGCCCGACGAGGAACAGATGCCGCCGGAAGGGGAGTGGCCCGACCGCGGCCACCGCTCCCAGCGCTGGGGCGTGGGCGGGGGATACCGCGACGGGCAGGGGGCCTTCGGGCTGGGACACATGCGCTTCGCCCTCCACGACTTGTTGGATCCCCTGCCTGGGCAGCCGGCCTTCTCCGAGATCCACTTCGCCGGCCTCACCGGCCGCTTCGAACAAAACGAGTACGGCAGCTGGGACAAGCTCCATTTGGAAAACTTGGACATCTTCCGCGTGACCAGCGTTCAGCCGGTGACGGAATGGCAGCGGGCCACGTCCTGGACCGGCCGAATCGGCGCCCGCACGCTGCAGGACCAAACGTGTCCGGGCTGCTTCTCCTGGGTCGCCGAGGGCGGGGTGGGGGCCACCATCGGGCCCAAGCTCTCCGAGTCCTTCGTGTCCCTCTTCAATAAGTTCGAATTGGACCATTCCACCGGCTTTCCCACCCAGTGGCGCTTTGGGGTGGGCCCGGAACTGTGGGGCAGGTGGGTGCCATCCCGCAAACTCAGCGTGTTGGGCGTGCTGGGATACAAGTGGGTCAACTTCCTCGAGGCGCCGCTTTTCGCGGAGCATGTCTTTACGCAATCGTTGGAACTTCGTTACCATTTCACACAAGACGTCTCCCTCGCCTTGAAGGGCGAGGGCCAGCAGGAGGAAGGACGTGCGTTCTCCGCGGGTTTTTACCGTTTTTTCTAGTCTGTGCGCCGGGAGCCTCCTGCTGGCGTGTTCTACGCTGCGAGGACAAAGCATGCTCCCCACGGGCTTCGTCTCCCTGTCACAATCCTGCCCCGGCCTGGTCGTCTCCGCTGACTACGCCACCCGCGACAACTTCACCGGCTCCGTGGTGGACGGATACCGCCGCGTGGAGGCAGTGCTGAGCGAGAAAGGCGCCCGCGCCCTGTGCGCCGTCCAGGAAGAAGCCGCCCGCCAGGGCCTGGCCCTGAAGATCTTCGACGCCTACCGGCCGGAGAAAGCCGTGCGCTTTTTCCAGGAGTGGGCCCAGCGTCCCGAGGGTGACCCGGAACGCAAGCGCCGCCACTATCCCACCCATACCAGGGAGGAACTCTTCGAGCGCGGCTACATCGCGGCCCGCTCCAGCCACTCCCGCGGAAGCGCCGTGGACCTCACCTTGGTGCGTGCCTCGAGTGGACAGGAACTCGACATGGGCTCCATCTTCGATTACTTCCACGAGCGCTCCCACACCGCGGCCCGCGGGCTCAGTTCCGCCCAACGGGCCAACCGGCAACTGCTGAAAGGGTTGATGGAAAAACACGGCTTCAAGAATTACGACAAGGAGTGGTGGCACTACTCCCTGGTGCAGGAAGCTTTTCCCGGCCAGTCTTTCGATTTCGACATCCAGTGATTAAACATCCGGGAAAAAGCTCCCGAGCTCGTTGTAGGAAACCAGCCGCCACACTTCATTGATTTCAAGGGACTTCAGATTGTTGCGCCAGTAGACCACTGCCAGGACGGGGGTTGCCAGCCAGAGGACCGTGCGTGCCAGGAAATGGGCCATAGGAACCTCCTTTTCTGTCCCCATTATGCCCCTATCTAAGATTTTCCAGTCTTAAACATGGGTCAGATCCTCGTTAAGGACGCGTCAAACATCATTTGGGTGACTGTTTTTGTCGGCCTGGAAAACGAGGGGAAAAAAACTCCTGCCGACGGTTTTGGTTGGGGGATGGTTATCCAAGTCCTATAATTTTATTGAGCGCTTCCATGAAGGAACGATCGGTACTCGCACAAGGACGGCCACTGCAATGATGAACCCGGTGAAGAAGCCACGCCCAGGGGCGGAAGAGGCCAAGAGGGCCTACCCCCAGTTCGCCAAGATCAACGGGGAGCACCCCTTCAAGGCGCAGGTGCCGGATGGCCGCGTGGAATACCGCGTCCGCTTCAAGAAAGGCGGCAAGGTCGCTTTCTTCCATTTTGAGCTCGCCCGCCAGATGGGGCTCATTCCCAAGGACCATCCCGACACCCTGACCCCTGAGCTGGAAAAGCAGATCCTTGAGACCTTCAGCCTCCAGATCATCAACGAGTGGGACATCGAGAACAACATCAAGTTCCCTGAAGACGAGATCCGTCCCAACACCTACATGGCCACCCGCTACCTTCAGCTGCAGCATCCGGACAAAACGGGCCGCACCTCCGGCGACGGCCGCACCATGTGGAACGGCCAGATCCGTCACCAGGGCACCACCTGGGACATCTCGAGCTGTGGCACCGGTGGCACGCGCCTTTCGCCCGCCGTGAACATCCATAAGAAATTCTTCCAGACCGGCGACCCCTCCATCTCTTACGGCTGCGGGTGCTCCGAGGTGGGCGAGGGCCTCGAGACCCTGTTCTTCTCCGAGGTGTTGGGCAAAAATCGCGTTCGCACCGAGCGTCTGCTCGCCATCGTCGAGTACGACAAGGGACTCGCCATCAACGTGCGCGCCTACCCGAACCTCCTTCGCCCATCGCACTTCTTCGGGCACTTGAAGCAAGGTAACCTCAAGGCCCTCAAGCAGGTCGCCGACTATCATATCGAGCGGCAGGCCCTGAACGGCGAGTGGGGCGAGGCCAAGCCCAAGGCGGGCGCCGAGCGCTACCAGCAACTCCTCGAGCGCGTTACCCGCGCCTTCGCCGAGACGGCCGCCCGCTTCGAGGATGAGTACATCTTCTGCTGGCTCGACTGGGATGGCGACAACATCCTGATGGACGGCGCCATCATCGACTACGGCTCCATCCGCCAATTCGGACTCTTTCACAGCGAGTACCGCTACGACGACGTCCAGCGCTTCTCCACCACGATCCTGGAGCAGAAGCAGAAGGCGAAGTACATCGTCCAGTGCTTCGCCCAGATCGCGGACTTCCTCGCCAAGGGCAAGAAGCGCCCGCTGGGCGAGTTCAAGAACCACCCTTCCCTCAAGCGCTTTGAGGAGATCTTTGAAGAGGCCAAGTACAGGAACCTCCTGCACAAGATGGGCCTACGCGAGAAGGTCGCGGAGACCCTGCTAAAGAACCACTTGAACGACGTGCGCGTTTTCCGGCGCGCCTTCACCTGGTTCGAGCGCGCCAAGAGCCAGCGTGGGCCCTACAAGGTCGCCGACGGCATCACCCGCGACGCCGTCTTCTGCATGCGCGACATCCTGCGCGAGATGCCCCAAATGTTCCTGACCCGCGGTGAGGCGCTGACCCCCTCCGAGTTCATAGAGATCATCCGCTCCTCCTACGCCAGGAAGCAGGACCTCCGCCTCACGCCCATGATGCTCCGGCAGATCACCCGTTTCCAGGCCTCCTACCTGAAGCTGGTGGAGCTTTCCGCCAAGGCCCAGAAGAAGGAGCGCTCCCAGGTGCTGCTCGACATCACCATGCGCTCCTCCGTCATCAACAAGTATGACCGCGTGACCGGCGACTCCATCAGCCACGTGGTGGAGAAAGTCAGCAAATGCCGCCCCAAACTGCGCGGGGACGAGCTCTACCAACTCATGCAAAGCTTCTCCCACTATCAGACGCTGGACCCGGACCAGCGGGCAGCGCCCGCCGAGGCCGAAGCGGGGGAGGACGCCCAGGGCCGCCAACGAACCATCCTGCGCGGCATGGCCGACATCGTGAGGGAGTGCCGCGAAGGGCTTTAACCACCCATGAAACTGGTGATGTATTCGGGCGGTGACGCCCGCGCCAACCGCGCGTTGGATGACGAGCTGATGCGGATGGTGGGCCCTAAGAACCCACTCTTTGCCTATATCCCGGCCTCCTCCTACCTTTCCGAGATCGAGTTTGAGCACTTCGTGGGTCAGTACACTCCCCAGAAAGTGCGCCGGTTCCTGCATTTCCCGGTGGACGTGCCCTTCGACAAGACGCTCTTCAAAGAGGTCATGAAGGCCGACGTCATCCACCTGGGCGGTGGGAACACCTTCCACTTCCTCTTGTGGCTCAGGAAGACCAAGATGCTGGAGGCCCTGCGGGACTACGTCTACCGGGGCGGAATCCTCACCGGGCTTTCCGCCGGCGCCATCATGATGTCCCGGGACATCACCACCGCCGGCATGCCCAGCTTTGACCGCGACGAGAACCACGACAACATCAAGAACCTCAACGCCCTGGGGCTGGTGGAGTTTGACTTCTTTCCCCACTACCGGAACTCACCCCGCTACGACGCCGAGTTTAGGAAGCTCAGCAAGCGCCTTCGCCGGCGCCTCTACGCCTGCCCGGACGGAGCCGGCATCGTGATGGACGGGGAGCGGCTGACCTTCGTGGGACCCACTTGGCTCTTCCATGACGGGAAGAAGATCGCGCTGAACTAAACTTCGACCTCCGCGTATACCGGCAAGTGATCGGAGAGCTCCGTCCAAGGCCCGTCGTGAAGGACCATCGCCGTCACCGGCTCCAGGTTTCGGAAGTACATCCGGTCCAGCGGCAACATGGGCAAGAAACTAGGGAAGGTGCGCGCGAAGCGTCCATATAGTTGCAGAAAGACTTCGTCGATCTTGAGGTTATCGCACAATGGTGCCGACAGGCGCTGGTGCCAGTCGTTGAAGTCCCCCCCCAGAAGGAAGGGGTCGGCAGGAGGCAGCCGCTCGCCGATGTACTTGCACATGCGGTCCAGCTGCTTCATGCGGTCGTGGTGGAAAAGGTTAATGTGAGTGTTCATCAAGTGCATAGTTTTGCCGTGCACGTTGATCTCTGCGTGGAGAAGTCCGCGCATCTCGCGCTCATGGAGCGTCAGGTCCAGGTTGTGCCAAGCAGTGATTGGGTACTTCGAGAGGATGGCGTTGCCGTGGTCCCCGGCGGGATAGACCGCGTTTTTGCCATAGGCGAAGTGCGGCCACACGGTGTCCGCCAGGTACTCGAACTGGGGCTCGCTCGGCCATTCCTTGTGGGACTTGGGGTGCTCGTGGTGGCTGCCATGGACTTCCTGCAGAAAAACGATGTCCGCCGGCACCGCCCGCATCGCCTCCTTGGCCTGTTTGAGCGTGAAGCGGCGGTTGGCGAAGGAGAAACCTTTGTGGATGTTCCAGCTGAGGATTTTTAAACGCATGGTCAGTTCCAGTAGCGGAAGTAAAAGATGAGGTTGGCGGCGGCTTTCTCCCACCAGGCGCGCTTGCGCAGTTTTTCCTCGGTGATGGCCTCCGCCTTGTCGGTGAGCTCGAGGAAATGGTCATGGAGGCGGCGGACGTTGTCGGGGTGCTGGACCCGCACGTCGACCTCCAGGTCGTGCAGGACGCTGCGGTGGTTGAGGTTGGTGGAGCCGACGGTGACCCAATCGTCCAAGAGGTAGGACTTAGCGTGGGTGATCCGAGGACCGGAGTAATAGATCTTCACTCCCGCCCGAAGGAGAAAGGGAATGTGGTAGGTCTGTAGCAAGGGAAAGTAGAACACGTCCGAGCGTCGGGAGAGAAGGATGCGCACGTCCACTCCCTTGCGGGCGGCGCGGGCCAGGAGGCGCACCACCCGGGTCCTCGGCATGAAGTAGCCGGGGATGATCCAGGCGCGTGTCTTGAGGTCCTTGAGACGGCGGATGAAATCGTGATTGAGCGTCCGGCGCAGATTGAGGGTCTGGTTGAGCCGTATGTCGGGATGCCCCAGGGTCACCACGCGTTTCTTGGGCATGCCCCGCAGGTAGCGGTAGTAGGAGCGCATGCCCCAGTACCGCATGACGTTCAGGACGAAGAGCCGCGCCACCCACCCCTTGAGCTTGAGCCCAATGTCGTGCCAGTGCTGTCCCTCGGAGAGCTGGCGCGAATGGCTCACCGTCAGGTTGAAGCTGCCCATCCAGGCCAGGCGCTCGTCCACCGTGACGATCTTGCGGTGGTTGCGGCGGTTGATCCACTTGAGCCGGCGGGCGAACGCGCCCCAGCCCGCGCCCACCCCGGGCAGGTGGGCCAGGGAGCAGGCCGTGAAGGGGTGGGGGTTGTGGACTTTGAGCCGGATGTTCGGGTGGTAGGCGGTGGAGCGCAACTTCTGGATGAACGAGTGGGACCCCACCGCGTCCAAGACCATGTAGACCTGGACTCCCCGGGCCGCGGCTTCCTCCAGGGCCCGGAAGATCCGCCACCCCACGGTGTCGTCGGCGAAGATGTACATCTCCACGGTGACCAAGTGCTTGGCCCCGTTGATGGCCTCCACCAGGGAGCGGTAGTAGTCGTCTCCCTCGAAATAAAGGGTTTCCTCCAGCCACAGGGGCGGGGGTCCTTCACGTTGCAACAGGGCGGGAGGGAGAACCGCTTCTTCCAACATCACGGTATCCTAGCACCGGTGGCAGGAACTGCGCGCGGGGGAACTATTGGACGAAAACAGTCGGGCAAGGAGTTGTCTTGGGCCATGAGTTGGACAACCCGATGAGGGGGTGAAGGAACCACCCATGCCCATGACCAAAGAGGCTTTCTACGCCCTGGTGAAGAACGCCGTCGCCAACAATGTGAGCGACATCCACCTGCGCCAGGAGGAGAAACCCTCGTTCCGGCTCAAGGGTGACCTGGTCTCCATCAAGATGGATCCTCTCACGGACGAAGACATGCGCCTTCTGTGCCATGTCCTGATCAAGGACGAGGATGTCCTGGCCTTGCTGGCCAAGAACAAATTGAAGGAATATGACGGTTCCTACGCCCTGCCGGGGCTGTGCCGGGTGCGGATCAACTTCATGCGCTACCAGGGGCGGATGGGCCTCATCCTGCGCATCATTTCCGACAAAGTACCTACCAGTGAGGAGCTGGGTCTCCCGGAGTGCATCAACAAGATCGCATCGGCCGGACAGGGGTTGGTGCTGGTTACCGGCGCCACTGGATCGGGCAAAAGCTCCACCCTGGCGGCCATGATCAATTACATCAACCGAACCCAGCCGGTGCATATCCTGACCCTCGAAGACCCCGTGGAATACGTCCACGCCCCCCTTAAGGCCCGCATCACCCAGCGCGAGGTGGGCCACGACACGGAGGACTTCAACTCCGCTTTGCGGGCGGCCCTGCGACAGGACCCGGACATCATCCTGATCGGGGAGATGCGCGACCCGGAAACCATCGGCATCGCCATCAAGGCGGCGGAGACCGGACACCTGGTTTTCGGCACCGTCCACACTACCGACGCCCTCTCCACCATCGGGCGCCTCATCGCCATGTTCCCGCCTGCCGAGCAGCATGGCGTTCGCCAGCGCATTGCCGACAACCTGCACGCAACCATCAGCCAACGCCTGGTCAAAAGGGCGGACGGAAAAGGCCGCGTGGCGGTCCAGGAGATCATGATCAACAACCCCGGGGTGAGGGATGCCATCCGGGACCCCGAGAAGACTTCCGAGATCTACACCTACATCAACAAGCGCTCGGGCGGCATGCAGAGCTTCGACCAGCACTTGACCGACCTCTACCGCGCTCAGTTGGTCACGCTGGATGAAGCCAAGGCCAACGCCTCCAAGCCGGACGACTTCGAACGGAATTTGATGTTCTCCACGGAGGAGTAAGCCCTTCCCGGGCCCCGACGGCCGGTGCTAAACTAGGCACCTAACAGGAAGGTTTCATGCGTTACCCGCCAGAGAAGGCCCAGCCGTATCTCTTTCACCAGATGGTCCAGATCGCCAAAGCGATGCTGCTCTTGGCGGCCCTGCAAATGCTGGCTCGCTTCTTCTTCATCGGGATGTTCACGGAGCTGGTGGCGCTCAAGCGCAACCTGGGCGAGACCTTCCAGGCCCTGTTCCTCGGATTTCGCTATGATCTCATCCCAGCGGCTTACCTAGCCGCCCCCCCCTTCCTCCTCGCTTGCAGCGGTTTCGCCCTCCCACGGGAAGGGTGGCTGCACTTCATCGCGCGCTTCAACCGTTGGTGGTTTGCCGCTGGTTTCCTTCTGCTATTCGCCATCGCCTTCGGTGACCTGGCGTTCTACTCGCATTTCCAGGAACACATCAACGTGCTGTTCTTCGGGGTATGGGAGGACGACACCGCGGCCCTCCTGACGTCCATCCGCAAGAACTACCGCCTGGGCCTGTGGCTCCCCCTCATGGCCCTGGGCTGTGGACTGGTGGTGTGGCTGCTGGGCCGCATGTTCAAGCGCCAGCGCATCGACCTGTACTACGCGCACCCCATGGCACGGGAAGAACTCGGTGTCGTCAGCGTGGCCGGGATCGTGGTGCTGGCCTTCCTCGCGCGCGGAAACTTCACCCGCCTCCCCCTGTCCATCGAGGACGCGCACATCTCGGAAGTAGAGGCCATCAACGAGCTGAGCGTCAACGGCGTTATCGCCCTCAACCGGGCCATGCGCGTGCGCCGGGATTTCGGTACCAAGGACGCCCACCACCTGCGGGTCCAGGGGTATCAGGACATCGGTCAGGCCTTGGAGGACCTCCACGCCTTTCGGGGTGAGACGGGCATGGCCACCGAGCCGGGACTGCCGGCGCTCAAGCGGAAAACCCCACCTAATCCCGTCGCCGCCGCCACCCGCCCCCATGTGGTGGTGTTCGTCATGGAGAGTTTCGGCTCCTACTGGTGGCCCTACGAGAAACAACTCCCGTTCCTAGACAGCTTCCGGGTCCACACCGAACAAGACCACCTTTTCCTCAACTTTCTTTCGGCCGAAAACGGCACCATCGGGAGCGTGGTGGCCCTGGCCAGCAACCTACCGCTGAGGCCAGGAGCGCGTTTCCTCTCGGAAGGGGAGTACATGCGTACCCCACTGGCCTCCGGCGCGCATCTTCCCTACAAGCGGGCGGGCTACACCACGCGCTTCCTCTACGGCGGGAAACTAGGCTGGCGCCAATTGGGCTCCTACCTTCAAGGCCAGAACTGGGACGTGCTGGAAGGTGCGGATCAGCTCAAGGAGAAATTCGGACCCGAGGAATTCGGTCCGGGCAAGGACACCGGCAACGAGTGGGGACTCTATGACGAGTACCTCTTCCGTCACGTAGCCAACGAGCTCCGGGATGCCAAGACCCCTCAGTTCTTCCTGGTGCTCACCACCTCGAACCATCCTCCCTACGAGACCCCCGGGACCTTCAAGCCCGAGGGGCTCTCCAGGATCCCGCCCGAGCTGGTCCCCTTGTTCAGCAAATCACCGGCTGACGCTCTCATGCGCTTTCGGACCCTCCAGTACGCCAACCGCCAGCTGGGCGATTTCCTCACGGCCCTCAAGACGGGCCCTCAGAAGGATGGGGTGGTGGTAGCGGCCACCGGCGACCATTCCTTCTGGGTGGGCAAGGACGAGGGTGCCGCCGGCATCGCTCGCAAGTTCGGCGTGCCCTTCTACCTCTACCTGCCCCAGGCCCTGAGGCCCGCAACCTGGGATCCCCAGCGTTGGGGCAGCCACACCGACATCATGCCCACGCTCTACCACCGCACCCTTTCCGAAGCCGAGTACTGGGCCTTCGGCCTGGACATGTTCGGAGCTAAAGGCGCGGCCCTCAACAGCCACGGCTTGGTAGTCAGCGCCGACGGCGCTGTGCTGTCCGGTAGGCCATATTGCTGGGATGAGAAAGGCGAGCGCTGGCTCAAGGCCTGCGAGACGGATCCGGCCAAGGAGCTGCTGCGCAACTACCAGCGGGCGATGATCGGGCTCACTGATGAGTTCTTGCGCGCCAACGCCGCGGGCGCCATCGCGCCCTGAGCATCTTTTACAGGGTCTCCTAGTACATCTGGATGTAACACGCGCCTCCTTGGTAGCTGGATTCCCTATAAGGAGTCCTCATGAAAAAGATGATTTTCCCGCTTTTGCTCGCCCTTTCCACCGCTGCGTCGGCCAGTGAGTGTTTCACCAAGGTGGATACCGCGCCCGCCCTCGACCGCGTGGTGCAGAGGCTCCAATCCTTTATTAACGCGGAAGGCATGCGTGGTCTGGTCCATTTTCGCATCGAGACCTTCGAGTGGGACCGGCAAGCGTGCAACCAGACCGAGTTCCTTCGCGCCGCCGCCGATTCCAACCGTGATGATGAAAACCACGTGTGGGAGGACTTCGGCATCGACACCCGCCGTAACGTCCGGGACTACACCGGCAGCTTCTACAAGGACTACGCCTTCGCCGACTGGTTTGCCCGCCCCGACGTGAACGCCGAGAAGGAAATCTATAATCACATCTACGCGATTATCCCAAGCTTGGCCCGCGGCTGGCGCTACCTGTATTACACCCGCACCGATGGAAGCTCCAACTCGGAAGTCGGCGCCATCGTGTTCAGCCCGGACTGGGATCAGCAGTTCAAGATCTACTTCCTCGAGAACAACTAGCCTTGGTAGGCGCGCTGGCGGAGGACATGGTCCGCCAGCACCGCTTTGGCCATGGCTTCCACCACGGGTAGAACCCGTGGGAGAAGGCAAGGGTCGTGGCGACCTTGCTGGGCCTTCTCGCCTACGGTGGAAGGCGCTTTGAACGCCACTCGCATCACAAGCGGGCCTCCGTTGCTGATGCCGCCTTCCATTCCACCGAAGTGGGAAGGCTGGGAGGAGAGTGCGCTGCCGGCGAGCTTGGTGGCGCCGAAGCCCGAGCCGATTTCGACTCCGAGGCAGCCCGGGAGGGAAAGCATGGCTTTGCCCAGGTCGGCTTTGAGCTTATCAAATGCCGGCTCGCCGAGACCCGCGGGTACGCCCTCCACCACTAGGCCAACAACGCCTCCGGCGGATTCGCCCTTGGACTTGCAGTCGAGGAGGAAGGCCTCCGCCTGGGCCGAGACGCCGGCATTCGTGAAGCCTAGCGCAGTCCGTTCGCTTCCGGGGGCGGCGGCGCCGTTCTCGAAGGCGCCAATCGAGTCGCTCCAAGCATAGGCGCGCATACTCGGCGAGATGAGTCCGGCGAAGTAGCCTGCGATCACGCGCGCCACGGTTTCCCGGCCGGAGGCGCGCCCACCACCGCGGGGATCGCGGATACCGTACTTTTGCTCCGTGGTCTTGTCCGCGTGCCCTGGGCGCGCCGGCATGTCCTTGTAGTCTTCCGAACGCTGGTCGGTGTTTCTCACCACCACGGCTATGGGCGTGCCCAGAGTTTTTCCATGGTAAATCCCCGAGAGGATCTCCGGCTCGTCGGCCTCCTTGCGGGCGGTGGTGAAGGCGCTCTGGCCAGGGGCGCGGCGGGCCAGCTCGCGTTTTAAGTCTTCGAGGGAGAAGTCCAGGTTCCCCGGCACCCCGTCGATGACGACCCCCATGGCCGGTCCGTGGGACTCCCCGAAGCTGGTGAAGGAGAACATCTTCCCGAACGAGTTACCGCGCATGGAAAAACCTTTGGGTGACTTCCGTCAGCAGGTCCGCGGGCCCTAGCGGGCGGCCGGTGACCTCCTCGACGGATGTGTAGGTGGAAAAGCTCATCCCACAGGGGGAAAAGCGGGTGAGTTTTTGTTTAAGATCTTCGAAGCGGGACACGTTGAGAGCGAGCCCATGCTGGGTCACCATGCGGTCAACGGCGATGCCCACGCTGGCGAGCTTCTTCGGGCCCTGCCAGAGGCCCAGTAAGTCGCGCTCATGCTCCAGTCCGTATATCCCCCGCTCTTCCAGTGCGCCCTTCACCGAAATGAGCAGCCGGTCCACCAAGGTGGAAAGGCCCAGCCGTTGGGGATGGAGCTTCACGATGGGGTAAAGGATGAGCTGCCCCGGATGGTGGAAGGTCAAGCCGCCGCCTCGCTCGATCTGGAACAACGGTACCGGCAAGTCCATGCCGGGCGTGGGCTTGAAGTCCTCCAGCTCGAAGGCCTGCCCCTTCTTAGGTTTCTGCAGGCCGCGGCCGTTCGTGAGCACGTCGGGATGGGAACAGGCAATGAGCCACTTCTCGCCAGTCTCGCGCACCCGCTGGGCGGTTTGTTTCTGAAACTCCCAGGCAGCCTCGTAGTCCCAATCCCAACCCACCGCGAGGGTCCAGTCACCCACGCAGGTGATGGAGAGGGAGGAGTTCACGGGACGTCGGCGTATTCCAGGAAGTCCGCCGCTTTGTAGGAAGAGCGCACCAGGGGGCCCGAAGCGACGAACTTGAAGCCGAGCTTCTCGGCCATGCGCTTGAGCTCGGTGAACTCGTCGGGGGTGTAGAAACGCTTCACGTCCAGGTGTCGCTTGGAGGGTTGCAGGTACTGGCCGAAGGTCACGATGTCGCAACCCACACGGCGCAGGTCTTCCAGGGTTTCCTGGATTTCCTGCCAGGTCTCCCCGTGGCCGACCTGGATGGAGGTCTTGGTCTGGATGTGGGGATAGTTCTTTTTGTAGAAGGCGAGGCAAGCGAGGGTCTTGTCGTAGCCGGCCCGGGGGTCGCGCACGGGATGGGTTAGTCGGCGCACTGTTTCCACGTTCTGGGCGATGACGAACGGCTGGCTCTCGGCCAGCGTGCGCATGTGCTCCTCGATGCCGGCAAAGTCGGGGATGAGGACTTCCACTTTGGTGTCCGGGTGCGCCTCGCGCACGCGCCTGACCACGGCCGCGAAATGGCCGGAGCCGTGGTCAGGGACGTCGTCCCGGTCCACGCTGGTGATGACAACGTACTTGAGGGACATGAGCCCCACCATGGTGGCGGAGTTCTCGATTTCCTCGTGATTGATGAAGCCCTTGGGGTTGCCGGTCTTCACGTGGCAGAACTTGCACGCGCGGGTGCAGGTGTCACCGAGGATCATGATGGTGGCCGTGCGGGCGCTCCAGCATTCGGAGATGTTGGGGCACTTGGCCTCTTCACACACGGTGGATAGGCCCCGGGCCCGCAGGTTGTCCCGGATGTCCTTGAAATCCTCCCCCTGGGGTAGGGGGACCTTCAGCCATTCAGGCTTTCTCTGGTAGGTTTCCCGGTCGAAGTAGGTGACGGCCATAGAAGCGGTGTACCACGTTTTTCACAGGCAATCGACGCCTATCGCCTGGCCCAGGTCTACGGAAAAACGCAGCTCCTTGAGAGGGGGCAGGGGACCCCGCCACTCCATCTCCCAGGACGCCTGGTGGCAGGTGACGGCGAGGAGGCTGGAATGTCCGCGGAAACGGCTTTCCGTCACTTCCCCGAGCCAGGGGCCATGGGGATCAGGATGGAAAGCGTGGGGCGGAATGGCCATGACCACCCGGGTTTTGTCCGAGGCGACGCCTTGGGAGTCCCAGGGTCCAAAGGGTGTCTGCCAGGCCTGGGCGGGGGAGGGGCGGCCCACGTTCACCAAATTGGTGTGCCCCAGGAAGCGCGCTGAGAAAAGCGTGCGGGGCCGGTGGAAAACCTCAGCCGGCGTTCCCACATGCTCCCATTTCCCGCAGTGGAGGATGGCCACGCGGTCGGCCCAGGCCAGGGCGTCTTCCGTGTGGTGCGTGACCCACACGGCGGTGATCTGGCGCTCACGCAGGTAGGGGCGTAGGTGAGCGAGGATGTCAGCGCGTGTGGGAGCGTCTAGATGGGCGAAAGGTTCATCCAGCAACAAAAGGTCCGGATGGTCGATGAGGGCGCCAGCGATTTTCACCCGCTGGAGGAGTCCCGAGGAGAGTTGTCCCGCTGGGAGCTTAAGTTGGAAGGTAAACTCCAGGGCGTCGGCCAGGTCGCGGGTGAGCTGCAACTTTTGTTCGGGGGTCAAGGCGCGCTTGATGCGTGAGGAGAGCCATTCACCCACCAGCATGGCCGCAGGAGGATTCTCCCCGTTGTCGAGCCAAGCCGGGCGCTCGGCGCTGATGACCCGGCCCTTTTGGGGCGCGATGTCCCCTCGCAGCAGCCGCAACAGCGTGGTCTTCCCCGCGCCGTTGGGACCCATGACCGCGAGTAGCTCCCCGGGCAAAGGCTTGAGGTCCACGCCGTGGAGACCTGCGATGCCCCGTGGATCAAACGAGAGGTGGACTCCTTCAAGCCGCATTGGAAGTCCTGGTGAGGGCCCACAGGCCCAGCCCAAGGAGGATGATGCCGGCCACGCGCCAGCCATCCAGGGGGCGCACCGCCAAGTTGAACCACCCCTGGTGGTCCATGAGCACCGACATGAAAAGCTGGCCGGTGATGAAACCGGCCATCATCCCCAGCGCGCCGATCTTTGGAACGAGCATGAGGGCGGCGCTGACGAAGCAGGCGCCCAGAATTCCCCCGGACCAGGCCCACCAAGGCAGAGCAACGGCTTCACGCCAGCGCGCGGCCCCAGGATTTTGTGCCAGCACGAAAAAGCCCAGGGCGATGGTACCTCCCAGGAAACTTAGGAAGGCGGCAAGGAGCGAGTGTTGTAGCGTCTGTCCCAGACGGGCATTGATGGCGGCCTGGATGGGCATCAGGGTGCCCACGAGAAAGGCGGCTAAGAGAGGGAAAGCCAGCATGGTGACCTCGCGCGGGTATCGTGGTTGAATGTCCCCATTATGCCCGTGGTGCCAGCGTAAGGAAACCCCATGACCCTCACCCAACTCAAGTACATCCTCGCTGTGGAGCGCTGCCAGGGTTTCGTCCAGGCGGCCCGCGAGTGCCACATCACCCAGCCCACCCTGAGCATGCAGGTGCAGAAGCTCGAGGATTACCTGCAACTCGTGATATTCGACCGCGCTGTCTCGCCGGTGCGCCCCACCGCCGAAGGCAAGCGCATCCTGGAGATGGCCCGGGAGGTCGTGCACCGGGCGGACGCCCTGGAGGAAGCCGCGCGGGGAGCGCGGCAGGAAGTGGCGGGCGAGTTCCGTCTGGGCGTGATCCCCACACTGGCGCCTTACCTCTTGCCGCTTTTCATGGCGGATTTCGCCAAACGCTGTCCGCGGGTCCGTCTGCACGTCTACGAGTTCCAGACCGACGAGATCATGGAGCGCTTGCGCGAAGACAAGTTGGATGCGGGTCTCCTGGCCACGCCCCTGGAAGCGAAGGACCTGCGCGAGGAACCGCTTTTCTACGAGCCTTTCTCGCTGCTCTTTTCTCCGGGCCACCAGCTTCTCAAGCAGGAAGCGGTCAGGGAAGAGGACCTCAGCCTGGACGAAGCCTGGCTACTCAAGGAAGGCCACTGTCTGCGGGCCCAGGCATTGCAGCTTTGCCAGGCCGGAACCTCCGCGGACCGTCCGGTGTCTTTTGAAGGCGGCTCCCTGGAAACCCTGGTGCGCCTGGTGGAAGAGGGCAGGGGCTTCACCGTCCTGCCAGAGTTGGCGGCCCAGCGCCTGGGCGCCCCGGAGAAGAAGCGCTTGCGTCCATGGAAAGGCAAACGCCCGGTGCGGGAAATTTCTTTGGTGACCGGGCCCTTCGCCCTCCGCCACGCCATCCAGCGGGCGTTGAAGGATTGTCTCATTTCCCATCTGCCGGCCGAGCTCCAGAAGAAAAACCGCGGCGATAAATTAGTGGAATTGGGCCCGTAGTCCGAGGAACTAACATTACCTGGTGTCACTTTGGGGTCTTTTCGGCCCGGAAATCCGGATGCTACTTCCTGCGTGAGTTCGATTGCGAACCCAACATCCAACCGCAGGAGTCCCCCCATGATGAAGTACTTGGTCGCTTTGTTGATGGTCGTATCCAGCTTCGAAAGCTTCGCCCAACACCGTCGTGAAACCAGCCGCACTCGCGTCGGCAACAGCGGTGGAAACCGCGGCGGCGCCAGCCGTCCCGCTCCTTCACGCAACCACGACCGTCCCCGTACCACCCGTCCCAGCCCCCGTCCCGCTCCCCGTAGCGAGCCCGGCAGCGTCCATCGCCGTCCGGTTCCTGGACCCGGTCCCGTTCGCCGCGCTCCCGGCCCCGTGGTCGTGCGCCGTCATCCGGATACTCCCGTGCGCCGCGCTCCCCGTCACCGCCGCAACCGCACCGTGATCATCGGCCACCGCCGCTACAACCCCCGCCCCTTCCCCGGCTACAACGCCGCCGTCTCCTTGGGCAACGTGCTGGTCACCGGCATCAACGACGCCAACTACGAGCAAGTTGATTCCTGCTCCTACGTCACCGGCGAAGGCCGCATTGGCGCCATCAAGCTGCGCGCCCTCAACGACGACGTGAACATCCACTCCGTGAGCGTGCGCTTCGAAGACGGCTCCGCCGTCGCTCTGCCCCTCCTCTCCGGTCACATCTATGCCCGCGGTGAGACCGTATGGGCCGACTTGCCCGGTGCAGGCCGCTGCGTGGACAGCGTGCAGATCATCGGCTCCGACCTGGACTTCGGCCGCGGCGCCCGCGTCGAAATTCTGGGCATGGTCAGACGTCACCACTGAATTTGCTATGGGGGTGGGCGTGCCCGCTCCCATAGATTTTTCATATGGGTTGCGCTGAATTCTCCATGGTGTATGAAGCCAGTCCCTTCTCACCCTATTCCAGGAGGTCTCCATGAAAGCCTTTTTTGCCACCGCCTTGCTGCTCACCAGCACCCTTGCTGCCGCTCAATACCGTCCCCGTCCTTTGCCTGGCCCCCGTCCTGATTTCGGGCGTGATCGTACTGAAAGCCTGGGCACGGTGGTTGTGCGCGGCCGCCGCGCCTCCGTGGGCTTCGAGCGCGTGGACTCCTGCGCCCGCGTGGGCGGTGAGGGGCGTGTGCGCGCCATCAAGTTGCGCGCTCTCAATGATGACGTGAACATCTTTAACGTGACCGTCCGCTTCGAAAACGGACGGGTGCAGCCCCTGTTCGGCCTTGCCGGACACCTCTATGCCCGTGGCGAGACCCGTTGGGTCGATTTGCCAGGCAACGCCCGCTGCATCGACAGTGTGATGGTCGTTGCCGCCGACGATGATGACCGCGCTGGCCGCCGTTGCGGCGGAGACGGGCGCCGGGATGGACGTCGCGACGACCGCCGTTGCGGGCCCCGTGCTGACCGCCCTGCCCGGGTCGAAATCATCGGTCAAATCGGCCGCCGGCGCTGAAGGAAAATGTATCGCTTCGGAAAGGGGCCCCATCTCGGGGCCCCTTTCTTTTTTACAGGGTGTCCTGACGAAGTCCACAAGCCTTGGATATGGGGAAAGGGACGAACGTGAATCCGCTCGTTTCCCTTTCAACTAGGAGAAAATCATGTTTAAGGCCTTCATCGCCCTCCTGCTCGTCGCTGTAAGCGTCGAGTCCTTCGCCCAACACCGTCCCCGCCGTCACGGCGAGCCCGGCGGCGTCCGCCGTCGCACGGTTCCTGGCCCCGGTCCCGTCCGCCGCCACCCCGCTCCTGGCCCGGTCATCCGTCGCCACCCGCCCGTGGTCGTGCGCCGTTATCCCACCCGCACCTTCCCCGGCTACGGCGCCACCGTCACTCTGGGTGACGTTTTGATCTCCGGCCACAACGACAGCAGCTACGAGCAAGTGGATTCTTGTTCCTACGTTTACGGCGAAGGCCGCATCAGCGCCATCAAGCTGCGCGCCCTCAATGACGATGTGACCATCCGGGGCGTGCGCGTGCGCTTCGAGGACGGCGGAGGCGTGAGCCTTCCCATCCTCTCCGGTTACCTCTACAACCGCCAAGAGACCCTGTGGGCCGACCTGCCCGGTTCTTCCCGCTGCGTGGACAGCGTGCAGATCGTGGGCTCCGACAACGACTACGGCCGCTCCGCCCGCGTCCAGATCCTCGGCCGCGTGGGCTACCGCCGCTTCTAAGAGAACGTCAGGTTTCTCCGACCACCGCCACGGGGGACTTCGGTCCCCCGTTTTTTTTGCGGTGACTCCGGATAAGCCCTTCGGCGGTGTACCAGGCGAGCCCCAGCCAGATCAGGATGAAGCCCTGCCAGCGCGCGGCCGGCATGGGTTCATGAAAAATCCACCAGCCGCACAGGAATTTCAACGAGGGTGAAAGGTACTGGGTGAAGCCCAGTACTTGCAGCGGGAGCCGTCTCGCCGCGTAGGCGAAAAGCACCAATGGCAGGCAAGTGATGATGCCCGAGAGGGAAAGCAGCAGGAACTTGCCATGCCCGAGCACCGCCAGATCCCGCTGGAGGTCGCCGCCCCGGTTGAGCCACCAGGCGAGGAAAGGTAGGAACACCACCGCGGTTTCGAAGCCCAGTCCCTCCAGCGCGCCCACGTGGGTCAGTTTGCGGATCACCCCGTAGAGCCCGAAGGTGAGGGACAAAGCCAAGGCGATCCAGGGGAAGGCCGCTAGCCCCGAGGAGAGGCCGATCCAGGCCACGCCCAGGCAGGCAAGGGCCACGGCCGGCCACTGAGTGCGGCGGAACGTCTCCTTGAGGAAGAGGCCGCCCACCACCATGTTGATTAACGGGTTGAGGAAGTAGCCCATGCTGGCCTCGAGGATGTGTCCTTGGGTCACGGCCACCACGTACATGAGCCAGTTGGAGGCGATGAGAAAGGCGGAGAGCGTGAGCCAGCCCAAAAGCCGTGGCTCGCGCAATGCCGCCCGCAGGGGCGCCATCCTGCCGGTGGCCGGAACCAGTACTGCCAACGTCAGAACGCTCCAGAAAAGCCGGTGCATGAACAGGTCTTCTCCGGGCAATTCCGGGAAAAACTTCCAGTAGATGGGAAAAAGCCCCCAACAGGAGAACGCCACGATGGAGGCGAGCAGCGGGCGTCCCAGGCCGGGGATCACGGCAAACTCGCGTTCTTGGCGATGCGCCTGCCACACAGCCAGGCCAGTAATGTGATCACACAGGCGACGATCCCCACCAGCCCAAATCCTTCCAACCGGCCGTCTGAGGCTTCAGCGATCATCCATCCCGCCACCAGAGAGGAAGCTCCGGAAGCCAGCTGGCGGAAGGCGTTCTCCAGCCCCATGAAAGTGCCGCGTTTTTTCGGATCCACCACCAGCGAAAGCAACGTCATGGCGGGGATAAACCGGCCGGAACCGCTCATCATGAACATGGTGGTGCAGAGGAGCGAAAGTGCCAGGGGCACCACACCCAAGTGGGTCACCAGCATCATGGGCATGAATGAAAAAAAGGCCATGATGGTGAACATGCGGTAGCTGCCGTGCCGGTCGCACAGCTTTCCGATGAGGCGGGATGAGAGCATGGTGGCGCAACCGCCCACCAGGTAGATGTACTTGAGCTGGGACTCCGCCATGCCGGCGTTCTTCACCATGGAGGGGGCGAGGAAAGGGATGATCATGAACATCCCGAAGGCGAGGAGCGAGGTCAGAAGGAAGCCCTGCATGTGCTTGCGCTCGGTGGCGATGGCGGCGAATTCGCGCAGGACCTCTTTGGGAGGGCGTGGTCCCTGTTTGTTGTTCACACGGGGAAGGGATTGGGCGGCCATGAAGAAGGCTAGCGCGCCCAGGGCGACGATGAAGAGGAAGGGGGCGTGCCAGTCATACCACTCCGCCAGGGCGAGCCCGATGGGAATTCCCACCACGCTGGCCACGGAGAAGGAGGACATGACCACGCCGTTGGCGGAGCCCCGTCGTTGGGGCGGGATGAGGTCGGCCACCAGGGCGAAGACCACGCCGTTGAGAACACCCCCGAAGGCCCCCGCCACGATCCGCGCCCCCAGCAGCAAGGGAAAGTTGGGGGCGATGGCACACAGGAAGGTGCCCACTAGGAAACCGGCGAAGGCCAGCAAGAGGACTTTCTTGCGTTCGAGCCGGTCGGCGTTGATGGAATAGAGGAAGTTGGCCGCGCCGGCGGCGAAGGTGTAGCTGGATACGAGCATGCCGAATTCAGATGTGCTGACTTCGAAGACGCGCATGAGTCGCGTACCCAGGGGCATCAGGATGACGAAGTCCAAGATATGGACGAATTGGATGGCGGCGAGAAGCCCCACCCAGAGGTTTTCCTGGCGCAGCGTCGGCCCTGTCGGGATGGTGGTTTGGGCGGGAGATTCCATCAGGGGTTCAATCCCACCACATCTTCCAGCTTGGAACTCGTGTCATCCGTGGTCTCCAGGGCCGCCACGGCATTCACGCAATGGTCGACCATGCTGACGGCCGCCGGACGGAAGTTGCCGGAGTCCTTCACGCCACCGAAAGGCAAGCGGGCGCTGGCCCCCACGGTGGAACGGTTCAAATTGATGATACCGGCGTCCAGATCGCGCAGGCAGCGCTGGAACAAGGCCTGATCCCGAGTGAACACGGAAGCCGCCAGGCCGTACTCGGTGCAGTTGGCGGCCGCCAGGGCCTCGTCGATGTCGTCGTAGGGGAGGAAACAGGCGTTTGGCCCGAAGATCTCCTCCTGAACGAATTTGCCCTTCAGGTCGGCCTTCTCGAGGTAGTGCAGCGAGGGGGACACGTAATGGCCAAGCCATTTCATTTCAAGTTTCCGGGGAGCGAGCAGTTCCTGGGCGCCTTCCTTCAGGCCCTGGGCGCAGAAATCCAGGTACGCCTTCTCCGCAGCCGCGTCGATGACCGGCCCCATGAAGGCCGGCTTTTCCGCCAGCACGGGGTGGTCCACCCGGATGCGCTTGGCGGTGACGGTGAACTGGTCGATGAATTGTTGGGCGATCTTACGGTGCACAAGGATGATGGAAGTGGACGTGCAGCGCTGGCCTGAGGTGAGGAAACAGGCGCGCAGCAGCTCCGGGAGCGCGTGGGGCACGTGGGCGTCGTGGTGGACGATGGTGGTGTTCTTCCCACCCAGTTCCAGCGCCACCATTTTCTTCAGGTCTTGATGCGTGTTCTTCAAGATCAACTTTCCTACTGCGCGCGAACCGGTGAAAAACACCGCGCGCACACGGGGATCCGAGGTGAGCTTGCCAGCGGTCACGCCCGTGCCGTTAATGAAGTTCACCACCCCCGCGGGGAAGCCCGCCTCCTCGAAGCACTCCATCATCAGCTGGGCCGAGTAGATGGTCTTCTCAGAGGGCTTGAAGATGACGCTGTTCCCGGCGATGAGCGCAGAGAGGATCTGGCCGTTGGCCAGGTGGCAGGGGAAATTAAAGGGCCCGATGACCACCGCGGGCCCGATGGGCTTGTGGACCGTGTGCCCGTCGATGTTGGGCATGATTCCTTTGATGGTCTTGAGCGAAATCCGCGGGAGCGAGTCGTTCAGTGTGACGTCCACTTTGGAAATCACGGAGGCGGCTTCGGTCTTGGCCTCCCACAGAGGTTTTCCCACTTCCCATGCCAAGGCTTCGGCGATGGCCTCCTGACGCTTCTTCACCGCGTCTTGGTAACGACGCAGGCAAGCCGAGCGCTCCTCCACGGAGGTCTTGCGCCAAACCTCAAAGCCCTTCTGGGCCGAGACCACCACCGCATCCGCATGGGCATGCCAAACCTTGGCCTCCCACAGCAGCTTGTCCGTGTCCGCGGGGGAGGTTTTGCGCACGACCTCATCGCCGCCGGCGGGGGCGTGCCACTGTCCGTCGTAGAAGTCGCCCTTGAGTGTCATTTGCATGGCCAGTCCTTGGAGGGGAATTGATCCATCATACGGCGGGCAGCGCCTTCCGGCGAGGGGAGGAGACGTGGTAGAGTGCCCCATTCCTTGGAGGAAAGCATGGCGAAAACCTTACCGGAGCTGTTGGATAAGATGTGGCGCGACTATGTGGCCATCAACCCCTTGGCCCAGAAGGTCCATGACCTCTTCACCGCCCGGGGTGACACCGTTTTAAACGACCACATCGCGCTCCGCACCTTCCGCCATCCGCGGGTGGGGGTGGACGTGCTCGCTGCCCCTTTCCTGGCCTCCGGCTACCGCTTCGGCGGTGACTATCACTTCACGGACAAGAAACTCTACGCCAAGCACTATGAACACACTGACCCGAAGTTCCCCAAGATTTTCATCTCCGAGCTCAAAACCGAGGAGTTTTCCCCGGGGCTTCAAGAGGCCGTGAACGGCCTGGTTGCTCAGATCCCGGCCGGTCTGGAACACACCTTCGACTTTTGCTCCGTGGGCCGCCCCTGGAAGGCCACCCACGCCCTCTACCAAAAACTGCTCCCCGAATCGGACTACGCCGCCTGGGTAAGCGCCTTCGGCTATCGTCCCAACCACTTCACCGTCTACATCAACGCCCTCAAGAGCTTCACCGACATCAAGGAGCTCAACGACTTCCTGAAAGCGACTGGCGTGAAACTCAACGCCAGTGGTGGCGAGATCAAGGGAACGCCCGAGGTGTTCCTCGAGCAGTCCTCCACCTTGGCCAATAACATTGAAGTTGCGTTCGACGACGGAAAGTTCACCATCCCCGCTTGCTACTATGAGTTCGCCAAGCGCTATCCCTTGCCCAATGGGCAGATGTACCAGGGGTTCGTGGCGGCTTCGGCGGATAAGATTTTTGAGTCGACGTCGAAGGGGCAGTGAGCCTTACTTCTTCCGCGCGGTCTTCTTGGACGGGGACTTTTTCTTCTCCGCGGGTTTGAACGTGGAGAAACGGATCGAATCCCCCACCCGCAGCTTCAACGCCGCCGCGGTCACGCCCGCGATCTTCAGCCCGCCCGACTTCAGCTGCACCACGCCCCCGAGGGTGGCCCGGAACTTCCCCTTGGTCTTGGCAATGATGTAAGTCTGCGACCGGAACGCCTTCTCGCTGATCTCTGTGATCTCACCGACGACGCTTTCGCGCACGGTACGGATTTCGTCCAAGGGCGCGGTCAGTACCGGCCCGGGCTCAAAAATGCCCACCAAGTCGGACACGCGGAACCCTTCCTGCTCCAGGATGCGCTTGGCGGGCTCCGTGTTCGGATGCACCTTCGCGATCACGTCCTGGGCCTCTTGGGGCAGTAGGTTGGCGATGATGGGATACTTGGGCATGAGTTCCTCAATGAACTTCTTGCTCTTCATGGTCTGGTAGTCGGCCGAGGGGAAGTCGATCTTGAAGAAGTGAGCGCCGACGGCGTCCCAGAAGGGCGACCAGCCCGAATCGTTCACCCGTCCTCGCATCTCCGCGATCACCTCGTTCTCGAAGCACTGGCGGTTCTCCGCGATGTACAGGAAGCGCGAGAGGGAGAGGAAGCGGCCGTTCTGCGAGTTGCGGAAGGACGGGTGCAGGTAGAGCGAACAGATTTCGGCCGGGCCGTTGTGGATGAAGTGGAAGTGCAGGCTCAGTACCTGGGTCTTCACGTGGATGGACTTACTTTCGTGGTGGTGCTTCTCCATGCGGTAGAAGTAGTAGGGCTCGTAGCCGCCAATCTTGGAGATCAGGCCGCTCACGCCCACGATGCGGCCAGTGAAGAGTTCTTCCATCACGAAAAGATAGTCCTCGCCCCGAGGGCGGTCTTTGTCGGCGTCGGCGAAGCTGCGCTCCGAGTGGGTGATCCGGCGTTTGAGCACGGCGCGGTCGCGCGGCAGGGTCGTGAGGCCATGACCGGAGTCCTTGAGGAGCTCCATGAGGCCATCCAGGTCCTTTTGCTCGATCGGGCGGATGATGAACAAGCGGACCCCTTTATTCTGACTCGCGCAGGCACTTGCCGATGATGGCGCAGGCCTGGTCGACGTCGTTTTCCGTGACGGAGAGCATGGGCATCAGGAAGCGCACCCGCGCGTGGGGCGCGCCCGCGGCCATGAAGCACATGAGTCCGTTCTCGAAGAGCTTGATGGTGAAGGCCTTGGTTTTGGGCTCATCGCCCCCGAAAACCGTCATGGCGACCATGGCGCCGATGCCCCAGGGGCCATGAATCTTTTGGGGCATCTCCTGGGCGAGTTTCTCCAGGTGGCCCGCGAAGCGTTGGTGCAGCTTCACGTTTTTGCCCTCGGGGCCAAGGATCCCGCCTTTCAGGATGGCGTCGACGATCCAGAGGCTGGCAGAGATTTGGCTGGAAGCGCCGGTGAAAGTCTGGGAGAGGAGCCCCGGCTTGGGCTTGTGCTCGTCATTGAAGAAGGTGGCGCAGACTTGGGAGTTCTTGCCCACGCTCACCACATCCACGTGCTTGTCCAGCTTGAAGTGCTGGAAGGCGAAGAGCTCGTGGGTGCGCGCGAAGCTCTGTACCTCGTCCACGAAGACGGAGACGTTGTTCTCCTTGCACACGGCGATCAGGGCCTCGAAGAAGGCCGTCGTGCCGACCCAGGACCCGTTCTCGCCTTGGATCAGCTCCATGATGAAGCCGGCGTGCTGCCCCGGGAAGCGCGTGATGGCCTTTTTCATCGCCTTCACCGCGGCGGCGGTGGAACCTTCGGGGTCCTTGGCGTCGTAGAAGGGGATGTAGTCCACGTCCAGGGTCTTAGGTAGTCCTTGGCGATAGGCGGCCTTGTCGGTGACCCAGGCCATGCCCAGGGTGCGGCCGGCGAAGCATTTCTCGAAGGCGAAAAAGCGGGCGGCGGGGCTCTTCTTTTGCAAGATGACCTTGAAGGCGTTCTCGTTGGCCATGGCGCCGGAGGTGGTGAGGAAGACGTTCTTCACCGTCGCGCCGTTTTTGCACGCTTGGGTGGAGAGCAAGTCCACCAGTTTGGCGGAGTCCAGGTTTTGTTGGAGGTGGCCGTTCATGACGGTGTTGTGAAGGGCGCCGTCCACCTGGGCCAGCACCGCGTCCGGATGGGAGTGGCCCATGAAGTGCACACCGATGCCGGTGATGAAGTCGTATTTCACGGAACCGTCGGCAAGTTCCACCAGCGCGCCGTTGCCCAGCCCGCTGCCAAGATAGGAGTAGAAGAGAGGGCCGCCCCGCTGCTCGCCGAACTTCTTCAACGTGGCCTGGTAGCTTTCGGTCAAGCCAGCGTCGGGCCCTTTTACCGCCGTGATTTTTTTCCGGTGCTCTTCCAGAGACTCGCGGATCAAACGCTTGGCCTCGGTGATGCGGGGGTCTTGGAAAAATCCTTGCGCGAGGGTCTTGGACATGGGCGCTCCTGATGGCGGCGTGGCATGAAGATGCTTGTATTTTCGGTAGTTTATACCTCGACTTCAAGCCCGGCAAGCCTGGCCCTGTAAGGAAAGGTTTTTCGCCGCAAAGGGTGCATGGTACTTTGTATTTCCACCATTTGAATCACGTTCCCGGAGAAACCATGAAAGTGGCGAAGGTTCACGACATCAAGAAAACCGACAAGAAGACTCTGGCCCACTGGTACCACCTCCTAGTGCTGGGCCGCATGCTCGACGAGCGCGCCCCTAACTACCTCAAGCAGGCCCTGGGCTGGTCTTACCACGCCCCCTACGCCGGGCACGACGCCATCCAACTCGCCATCGGCCAAGTCTTCAACCGCAAGACCGACCATCTCTTTCCCTACTACCGCGACATGTTGACCGCGCTCTCCGCGGGCCTCACCGCCGAGGAGATCATCCTCAATGGTCTCTCCAAGGCCACCGACTTGGCCTCCGGCGGTCGCCACATGTCCAACCACTTCGCCAAGCCGGCTTGGAACATCCACAACGTCTCCTCCTGCACCGGCAACCACACCTTGCACGCCGTGGGCGTGGCCCGCGGGATGAAGACCTACAAGCACAAAGGCGTGGCCTTCTCCAGCCAGGGCGAGAGCTCGGTGTCCGAGGGCTATTGCTACGAGGCCATCAACGGCGCCGACCGCGAGAAGCTTCCCGTGGTGTTCGTGTTCCAGGACAACGGCTACGGCATCTCCGTGCCCAAGTGCGACCAGACCTCCAACGAGATCGTGGCGGAGAACTTCCGCGGCTTCCCAAACCTCGGCATCATCATCTGCGACGGCAAGGACGTCTTCGACTCGATGAACGCCATGATCGCCGCCCGCGAGCAGGCGATCAAGGCCCAGGGCCCGGTGATCGTGCACGCCATGTGTGTGCGCATCGGCAACCACTCCAACTCCGACAAGCACGAGTGGTACCGTGACGAAAAAGAAATCGCCGAGGCCAAGGCGCAGGACCCCCTGCCCAAGTTCAGGGCCGAGCTGCTCAAGTCCAAGACTTTCACCGAGAAAGAGCTGCTGAAGATCGAGGAGGCCGCCAAGGCGGAGATGCTCGAGGCCCACACCAAGGCCATGAAGGCGCCGAATCCCACGCCCGAGAGCATTTTCGACTACGTAGTGCCTGAACCCCACGTCCCGCAGAAGTACGTGGATGGCCTGCATGACCACCAGGGCGAGCCCATGAAATTCATCGACGCCCTCAACGGCACGCTGAAGGCCGAGTTCCGCCACAACCCCGACACCTACATTTGGGGCCAAGACGTCGCCAACAAAGAGAAGGGCGGCATCTTCAACGTGACCAAGGGCATGCAGCAGGAGTTCGGAAAGCACCGCGTGTTCAACGGGCCCATCGCCGAGGACTTCATCCTGGGCACCGCCAACGGCATGAGCCGCTTCAACGACAAAATCCGCATCGTGGTCGAGGGCGCCGAGTTCGCCGACTACTTCTGGCCCGCCATGGAACAGATGGTGGAGACATCGCATGACTACTGGCGCTCCAACGGCGCCTTCTCGCCCAACGTGGTGGTGCGCCTGGCCTCCGGTGGCTACATCGGAGGTGGCCTGTACCATTCCCAAAACATCGAGGGCACGCTCTGCACGCTTCCCGGCATCCGGGTGGTGGTGCCCGCCTTCGCCGACGACGCCGCAGGTTTGATCCGGACCGCCATGCGCTCCCGTGGCTGCACGGTCTACCTCGAGCCCAAGGCTCTCTACAACGCCAAGCACGCCATGACTCCCGTGCCCGAGGACTTCGAAGTCCCCTTCGGAAAAGCGCGCCTGCGCCGGGAGGGCAAGCACCTCTCCATCATCACCTACGGCAACACCGTGCACTTCTCCCTGGACGCCGCCGCGGAGCTCGCCAAAGAGGGAATTGAAGTCGAGGTGCTCGACCTGCGCTCGCTCAACCCGCTGGACTACGACGCCATCAAGAAGACGGTGGAGAAAACCCACCGCGCGCTCATCGTCCACGAGGACAAGGTCTTCGGCGGCTTCGGCGGCGAGTTGGTGGGGATCATCAACGAGCACTGCTTCGAGAGCCTGGACGCCCCCGTGCGGCGGGTGGGCTCACCCTTCACGCCCGTGGGTTTCAACCGCATCCTCGAGCGGGCCATCCTGCCGGACATGCAGAAGATCCTGGTGGCGGCGCGGGAGCTGGCGTCCTACTGAGCCTCAGCGCCTGCTCGCGTTCCTCAGCGCCTCCGCCATGTCCACGCGCCCGCCGGTGGACATGTAACGCAGGAACGCCGATTCCGGACGCACGGATTCCATGATGGCCGATTTCACCTGTAAGGGCGAAAGGGCCGGATAAGCGGCCATAATCTGCGCCGCGATTCCCGAAACCAGGGGCGCGGCCATGGACGTGCCGTCGGAGTAACCGTAGCTATCCCGTGGAAGGGTGGAGTAGATCCTCTCTCCGGGCGCCGCCACGTCCACGTTGACCCTGCCGACGTTCGAGAACTCAGCGAGTCCGCCGGAAAGCCTACTGGCAGCGACGACCAGCAGATGTTCATTCGAAAGGCCCGCGGGGTAGTCCCGATGGCGATCAATGCTGTAAGGCCTGGACCCAGGGCGGGAGTCATTGCCGGCGGCGGCCACCACCAGTACCCCGTGACGTTCTCCCACGTAGCGGATGGTTTCACCCACCAGGCGCCCGCGGTCTGGGCTGTTCTTCTTTCCGAAGGAGCAATTGACGATTTTGGCGCCGTTGCGGGCGGCGTAGAGGAGGGAGTCCACCACGTTGCGGTCGGTCTCATCGCCTTCGTCGGGCACGGCCCGGATGGCCATGATGCGCGCTTGGGACGACACCCCCGCGATGCCCACCCCGTTCTTGGCCTCGGCAGCGATGGTTCCCGCCACGTGGGTCCCATGGGAGTTGCTTGCCCGGGGGTCGCCGTGGCGGCTGCGTTGCAGGAGGTTGATCCCGTGGACGTCGTCCACGTAACCGTTGTCGTCGTCATCCAGCCCGTTGCCGGGAATCTCGTCGGCGTTCACCCACATGCGGTTTTTAAGATCCTCGTGCTCGTAATCCACGCCGGTGTCCACCACCGCCACGACCACGGTGGCTTCGGGCAAAACCGGTGTATCGGCGTAGTAGCGGGCTACGGAGGCACCTCCCCGCGCGGAGTCCTCGAAGGACCAAAGGCGGTTGACTTGGGAGTCATCGAAGCCCGCGTAGCGGGATGCCTCTTCATGGGTGGATTTGGCCACGCGGTGGGCACGCAGGGTGGGCAGCTCCCGTCGTCCGGCGTAAAAGGACTTCTCCGCCCACTCCACGTCTGGGTGGTAGAGGAGGTCATTCTCCAGGGCGAGCGCGTCCGGAGTATCCAGGCGCAGGACCTGCTCGAACAGCGTCTCGCTCCCACGGATGAGGGGATGGGCCGGAAGGGCCGCGCCTTCCCGCAGGCGCACGTACAGGCTGTCGTGCTCGAAGCGGATCTCCTGGCCCCAGGCCAGGGTTGCGGGCAAAACGAAAATGGCGAGGGCCAGGCGCAACATGGGGACTCCCGTGGGTACGGGAAAGTGTAGGCCGTGGCGGTGCCAAGAGGTTAGGGCCTGTAAAAACGACAGGGGAGGATGGCCTAAAGGGAGCGTTTTTCCACGTAGCCGAAGGCCTCATCCAGCGCCTTGGCCCAGCTCCCGGTTAAGGGGACCGCTTCCAATACTAAGACCTTCTCTCGCGCCTTGGCCGGCAGCAGGTCTGTGAGCTGGGGCAGGGCCTGCCCCGGCTTGAGGGTGGAGGCGTCTATATAGGCCGCCCAGAAGGTTTCGCCGTCGAGGTTATGCACAAACACGACTTCTCGACGGTCCTCCCCGCTTTGCCGGAGATGGCCCCGGGCCAACCCGTCCAGCAGGTAGTCCACGGTGTCGAAGCCGGGCGTGCCCTCGGAAAGCGGGCCCTCACCAGTCCAGACCAGGACGCGCACGTCGGGGGGGAGGAGTGCGAGGAGGGAAGCGTCCGGGGTCATGGGGCCTTGGCGATGCCGTCCAGCACGCCGTTGATGAAGGAGCCGGACTCCTTGGTGGAGTATTTCTTGGCCAGCTCGATGGCCTCGTTGATGACGACCTTGAAGGGCGTGCCTTGCTGGTGGCGCAGCTCATAGGCGGCCATGATCAGCAGGGTGTGCTCGATGCGGGAGAGACGCTGGAGCTTCCAGTTCTTAAGATGCTGGACCACCAGGGCCTCGAGGGACTCTACGTTCTGCAAAATGCCCCTGACCATGCCGTGAACCCAGGCGAGTTCAGAGGAAGGTAGGTCCACGCCCAGAGTTTCCCGGAAGGTGGTGATCCGGTCGAACAGGTCTTCCTTGTCGCCGGCGGCGAGGCTTTTCTTAAGGTCGTCGAAAACCGGGAGCTGGAAATGGTAGAGGAACTGGAGACAGAACTCGCGGGCCTCACGCCTGGTAGTCAAGTTGGCCTTCCTTCTGCGGTTGGATCTTGAACTGGCGCTCCTCCTGGCGGAGGCGGTCGAGGAACTGGTCCACGTCCTTGAACTCGCGGAAGTAAACGGCGGCGAAACGGACGTAAGCCACGGGGTGCAGGTGGCGCAGGTACATCATGACGAAGTTCCCGATCTCCTGGCTTGAGATCTGTTTGTCGGAGACGTCCATCACGGCCTTCTCCACGTTTTCCACGATGCGGTCGATTTGCTCCTGTTTCACATCCAGCTTCTTGCAGGCGACCTCGATGCCGGAGCGGAGTTTGTCCCGGCGGAACTCCTCGCTGCGGCCGTCGCGCTTGATGACGGCGGGCATGAGGACTTCGATGGTCTCATAGGTGGTGAAGCGTTTCTGGCAGGACTCGCACTTGCGGCGACGGCGCACCTCGCGCCCCTCGGCCAAGAGGCGCGAGTCGAGCACTTTGGTGTCCTGGGCCTGGCAGAAAGGGCAATTCATGGGGCTAACCTATGAAATCCGCAGGACAGCGGCCATGCCGCTCCCCTGGACCGTGTAAAACTTTCAAGCGTAGAGCGGGAAAGCGCGACAGAGTTCAAAGACTTCCCCGCGTACCTTCTCCAAGACCGCCCCGTCGGCGGGGTTTTTCAAGGCCTTGGCGATGAGGCCCGCCATGCGCTTGGTCTCGCCTTCCTTGAAGCCCCGGGTGGTGACCGCTGGGGTTCCCAGGCGGATGCCCGAAGTGACGAAGGGAGAGCGCTTGTCGCCGGGGACCATGTTCTTGTTGCAAGTAATCGCGACTTTCTCGAGGAGTTCGGAGGCTTCCTTGCCGCTCATGTTCACGGAGTCGGTCTTCACCAGGATCAGGTGGTTGTCAGTGCCGCCTGACACCAGCTCGATGCCTTCCTTCATCAATTCCTGCGCCAGTACCTGCGCGTTCTTCACCACTTGTTGCTGGTAGGCCTTGAACGAGGGTTGGAGCGCCTCGTGGAAGGCCACTGCCTTGGCGGCGATGACGTGCTCCAGGGGACCTCCCTGGATGCCGGGGAAGATGAGCGAGTTGAACTTCTTGGCCCATTCCTCATGGTTGGTGAGGATGACGCCCCCGCGGGGACCGCGCAGGGTTTTGTGGGTGGTGGAAGTCACCACGTCGGCGTGTTCCATGGGACTAGGGTGAACGCCCGCGGCGACCAGGCCCGCGATGTGGGCCATGTCCACGAAGAACACCGCGCCCACCTCTTTGGCGGCTTTCGCCATGCGGGCGAAGTCGATGAAGCGTGGGTAGGCAGAAGCACCGGCGATGATCATCTTGGGTTTTTCTTTCCGCGCAGTCTCTTCCAATGCGGCGTAGTCGATGGTCTCGGTCTTCGGGTCCAGGCCGTAGTGGAGCGCGCGGTAGAGTTTGCCGGAGAAATTCACGGGGCTGCCGTGGGTGAGGTGTCCCCCTTGGGACAGGTCCATGCCCAGGAAGGCGTCACCCGGCTGGAGGGCCGCCATGTACACCGCCATGTTGGCGCCGGAGCCGGAGTGGGGCTGCACGTTGGCGTACTGGGCGCCGAAGATTTTCTTGAGGCGGTCGATGGCGAGCTGCTCAGACTGGTCCACGAACTCGCAGCCATTGTAGTAGCGCTTGCCCGGGTAGCCTTCGGCGTACTTATTGGTCAGGCAGCTTCCTTGGGCCTCCATGACCGCGCGGGAGCAATAATTCTCCGAGGCGATCAGTTCCAGGCCCATCTCCTGCCGTTCCTCCTCACGCCCGATGCAGGCGGCGATCTCTGGATCCACGGAGGCGAGGGCAGGGTGGCGCATGGTTTTCTCCTCAGGCTTTTTTGAAGACGGTGCTCGAGTTCGTTCCACCGAACCCGAACGAGTTGTTCATGGCGTATTGGGGATCCGCTTTCCGCGCCTTGTTGGCGACGTAGTCCAGGTCACAGGCCGGGTCTTGGTTCTCCAGGTTGATGGTGGGCGGTAGCATGCCGGTTTCCAGGGCCTTGATACAGAAGATGCTCTCCAAGCCGCCGGCGGCGCCCAAGAGATGTCCGGTCATGGACTTGGTGGAACTCACCAGCAGCTTCCGCTTGGCATGCTCGCCGAAGACGCGCTTGATGGCGGTGGTCTCGGCGATGTCCCCCTGCGGGGTGGAAGTACCATGGGCGTTCACGTACCCCACGTCCTCGCGGGCTATGCCCGCCTGCTCCAGCGCCTGCTGCATGCAGGGAATGGTGCCTTCGCCCTCAGGATGGGGGGCAGTGATGTGGTAGGCGTCGGCGGTGGCGCCCCAACCCACGACCTCGGCGATGATGCGCGCGCCGCGGGCCTTCGCCTTCTCGTAGTTCTCCAGCACGATGATGCCCGCGCCCTCGCCCATGACGAAGCCGTCACGGCCGGTGTCGAAAGGGCGGGAGGCACGGGTGGGGTCCTCGTTCCTCTTGGAGAGCGCCTTCATGGAAGCGAACCCGGCGACGGTGTAGGGCGTGATCACCGCCTCCGTGCCTCCGGTGACCATGGCGTCCTGGCGGCCGAGCATGATCTCGGCGGCGGCGATGCCAATGGCGTGGGCGGAGGAGGCGCAGGCGCTGGCGATGGAGAAGTTCACGCCACGCAAGCCGAAGTGGATGGACATGAGCCCGGGCCCCATGTTGGGGATCACGGACGGGATAAAGAACGGGGACACGCGGCGGGCGCCCTTCTCGAGGAACACCTTGTGGTGCATCTCGATGTGCGGGAAGCCACCCAGGCCTGTGCCCAGGATGATGCCCATGCGGTTGGCGGCATAACCGGAGTCGCGCAGGCCCGCCTGGCGGATCGCCTCGTCTCCCGCGTGGAGCGCGAAATGGTTGAACAGGTCGAAGCGCTCCTGGTCCTTGGCGGGCATGAGCTCTTCGGCGAGCTTGAAGTTTTTGACTTCTCCCCCGAAGGTGACGGGCCAATCGGTGGTGTCCTGCTTCTCGAGTTTGCTGATGCCGGGTTTTCCGGCCAGGGCGTTTTCCCAGACTTCGGACAGGCTGTTGCCCAACCCGCAGATGGCGCCCATGCCGGTGACGGCGACGCGGTGGAGTTTCATGGTTATTGGTCCCCTTGAAACAAAAAGGGCCCCGTTCGGGGCCCCTGGAGGGTTCTTAGTGCGACTTCGCTTTCAGGTAGTTGACCACGTCCCCGATGGACTTCAGGTTTTCGGTCTCGTCCTCCGGGATTTCCACCCCGAACTCGTCTTCCATTTTCATCATCAGCTCGACCATGTCGAGGGAGTCGAGGTTCAGGTCATCCACGAAGGTGGTGTTGATGGTGATGTTGGCGGCGTCCATTTTAGTGGCTTCGCTGACCAGTTTAATCACCTTGTCTTGAACTTCCATTCAATCGTCTCCTGCGTCTTGGGATAGGTGCGTTGAGGGTATTAAATGTACAGACCGCCGTCAATTTTAATCACTTCCCCCGTCAGATAGCCCGAGGCGTTACTCAGCAGAAAACACACGAGATTTGCCACGTCTTCGGGGGCGCCGAAGCGGCCCAACGGCACGGATTGGGCGTAGTCTTCGCGGGTCTTTTCCGGCAAGGCCGCGGTCATGTCGGTACTGATAAAACCCGGGCACACGGCGTTCACTCGCACCTGGCGCGCGGCCAATTCCTTAGCCAGCGACTTGGTGTAACCGATGAGGCCCGCCTTGCTGGCGGCGTAGACGGTCTGGGCGGGATTGCCCATGAGCCCAACGATGGAGCTCATGTTCACCACGCTGGCGCCGCCGGCCTTCATGAGGTGCTTGGCCAAGGCGTTGGTGAGGACCATGCTAGCTTTCAGGTTCACGTTCAGCAGGTCATCGATGTCCTCGGGTTTCACGCGCAAGCAGAGCTGGTCCTTGCTTTTGCCGGCGTTGTTCACGAGGCCGTGGATCCCGTTGCCGGCCTTGAAGAACTCGTCCAGCGCGGTGGTCATGGCCGCGTGGTCGGTGACGTCGAACTTGAGGGCCGTCGCCTTCCCACCGCCGGCTTCGATCGCGCCTGCGAGTTCCTTAGCTTGGGCTTCGTCACCGCGGTAGTTGAACACCACGTGGGCCTTCTGGGCGGCCAGCGCCAGGGCAATGGAGCGGCCGATGCCCCGGGAGGCGCCGGTGACCAGGATGGTTTTCTGGGCGAGGTCGGTGAAGACAGCGTTCATGCGAGGAACTCCGCGAGTTTGTCGAAGGCGCCGGCGGTGTCGAGCGACAGCACGCGCGCCTCAGGTTGGATGCGCTTGATGAGCCCCGCGAGCACCTTGCCCGGGCCCACCTCGATGTAGCGCGTGTCGGTGGGAAGGCCCTGGATGGACTGTGTCCAGCGCACGCTGCCACACACCTGGTCCACCAAGCGCTGGCGCACGCCCGCGGCGTCGCAGCCCGGAGCGTACTCTTTGGCGTCCACGTTAGCTACATAGGCGGTGGTGGGGGGCTGGATGTGCAGGGTCTTAAGGTGTTTCGCCATAGCTTCGGCGGCAGGAAACATCAGGGTCGAGTGGAAGGGCGCGGAGACGTTCAGGGGGATCGCGCCATGCTTCTCGGTGCAGTTGGCTGCGAGCCAGGCGACGGCGCGGTCACAGGCAGCCGCGTGGCCCGAGATCACCACCTGCTTGGGGTCGTTGAAGTTGGCGGGCATGACTTTTTCATCTGCGGTGGAGGCGGCTGCACAGGCCTTCTCCACCCACTCGCCGTCGATCTTGAGGATCGCCACCATTTTGCCCAGGCCCACGGGCACGGCGTCCTGCATGGCCTTGCCCCGCAGGTTCACCGCTTTCACGGCGTCCACGAAGTCCAGGGCACCGGCCGCCACCAGAGCGGCATACTCGCCCACGGAGTGGCCGAGCACGCGATCCACGTGGCAACCCAGCTCGGCCAGGCGCGGGCGCAGGAGGTCGTACATGGCCACCGAGTGGGTGACGATGGCGGGTTGGGTGAACTCGGTGAGGCGCAGCTTCTCTTCCGGGCCTTCCAGGCACAGGGCGGTCAGCCCGAAGCCCAAGGCCTTGTCGGCTTCGTCGAAGCGGGAGAAAGCGGCCGTGTCGCGGAAAGTGGACCCCATGCCGACGTATTGGGAACCTTGGCCGGGAAAGACGAGGGTGACGCCCATATTGGCTCCTTGGCTCAGTAACGCAGCAGGAACGCGCCGGAGGTGAGGCCCGCACCAAAGGCGGCGACCAAGACCAGCTGCCCCCGTTTGATGCGTCCGTCGCGCACGGCTTCGTCGAAGGCCATGGGAACCGTGGCGGAGGACGTGTTGGCATAGCGGTCCACGTTCACGATGGTCTTCTCCAGCGGGAAGTTCAACCGTTGGCCCACGGCCTCGATGATGCGCAGGTTGGCCTGGTGGGGGACGAACCAGTCCACCTGGTCCAGGGTCACGCCGGCGTCGGCGAGCACCTTCTCGCAGTGGGAAGCCATGGTCTTGACCGCTGCTTTGAAGACTTCCTTGCCGTCCATTTGGATGATCTGCCGCATGCCGTCCTTCATGGGCTCAGCGGCGCCCCCGGCTGACATCATGAGGTGTTCAGCCTTGGTGCCGTCGCCACCCAAAATCTGCGAATAGACCTGGGAAGAGTCCCCGGACGGCGCGCGGCCCAACACCATGGCGCCGGCGCCGTCGCCGAACAGAATGCAAACGCCGCGGTCGTCCCAATTGTTGAAGGTGCTGGTCATGTCCGCGCCGATCACCAGGATGCGCTGGTAGGCGCCGGTCTTGACCAGGGCGTCCGCGAAGACGAACCCATAAGTGAAACCGGTGCAAGCGGCGTTCATGTCGATGCACGCGCAGCCGTTGGTGATGCCTAACTTGGTTTGCAGCAGGCTCGCGGTGTTGGGCATGGGCATATCGCCCATGGTGGTGGTGAAGAGGATGAAGTCGATGTCGTTGGGCTGGAGTCCCGCTTCTTGGATGGCGATCTTGGCAGCCTTGAGGGCCATGCCGCTGGGGATGTCCCCTTCCTCGCGCTTGGCGATCCGGCGCTCATGGATGCCGGTGCGTTCGACGATCCACTGGTGGTTGGTGTCCACCCGCTTGGCAAGTTCGTCGTTGGTGAGGACGGTGGGGGGGGCGTAGTGGCCGGTGCCGAGGATCTTGGTTTGGTAGCCCATGGTTCACACTCCCGTGCTGAAACGAAAAGGCCATCTGTTGAAGATGGCCTGTTTCGTTAGAGGTCGTAAGTCATTTCGGGCGGATTACGCTTCGGCGGCGGGAGCCTCAGCGGCTTTTTCCTTGATTTCCATTACTTGCTTGCCCTTGTAGTGGCCGCAAGAAGGGCACACGTGGTGGGGCAGGGTGTAGTCACCGCAGTTGGCGCAGGCCATGGGGAACTTGCGGAAAAGCTTGTGATGTTGGCCAGCGCGACGCAGACCTTTACGTGACGGGCTCGTACGCTTCTTGGGAACAGCCACGGGAATCCTCCAGGAATCAAGTCAAAGCGGAAACAAAAGAGCCCTATTTCTATTCCAGAACGTCACTCTTGCCAAGGACTATTTAGAACTATTGACGCGTCTTGTCGGGCTCGAGTCCCGCATCCAAATCGCCATCCGGCTCCAGCCCAGGATAGGGGTTCACGTGCAGGAAAGCCTGTTCGTGCAGCATCTCCGCTAGGTCGATGGTGGCGCGCTTGTAGGTGTACACATCGTAGGTGTCGCCGTCCTGCCAGATCTCGTCGAGCTTCTCGAACTCCTCGGTCTGGAGCAGTTTCTCCTCGAGGAAGCAGGCCTTGAAGGCCACGTCCAGGTGTTCTTTGAGGGGCGCGAGGGTGCGCACGTCCTCGGCGGCATACTCGCCTCTCAGGTGGCCCCTCACCAACAGGAACTCGCCCATCTCGCCCTTGAAGCGTTTCACCATTTGCAAATCCACATCGAGGGAGGTCTCGGCGTGCCACTGCTCGGGGGTTTTGTCGGTGGCACCGGCGTTGAGCTCGGCGAGGAGGTCGGCGAGCCAAGGCACTTCCTTACCCAGCTTGTAGGTGAGGGCGGTGTTCAGCGGGATTTTCACGAGGTTGAGACGGGCTTCGAGGGGCTGTTCCGCGCGGGGGTTCATGGGCTATCCTTGGGTGGAGCCTTTTCTTAGGACAAGCGGGAGCAAATGGAAAGTCCCCACGGCCCCGACAAAATTCTGCTGGCCGGCTTTTCCGGAGCCGGCAAAAGCACCGTGCTGCGCGAGCTGGCCAAGGCGGGCGCAGGCCGTTTTCGCTCCTTCATCGACCTGGACCGAGAGACCCTCGGCACCGAATTTCCCGACGTGGCCCGGCTAGTGGCGGTATTGGGTTGGGAAGGTTTCCGCGCTCGGGAGGAGAAGGCCCTGCGGCGCTTGCTCCGGGCCCCCGGTCCCGCGGTGATTGCCCTGGGCGGCGGCACCCTCGAGCGCGGTTGGGAGGTGCTGGCGGAGTATCCGGAAGCCCGTGTCTGCCACTTGGATTGCCCGTTTGATTTGTGCTGGCGGCGATTGCGCGGAGATGCCCAGGTGAGGCCCTTGGCCCAGGGCGGGGAGCAGGCCATGCGTGACCTCTACCAGCGCCGTGTCCCGCTCTATGCGCGGGCGGATTGGCGGGTGGACGCGACCCAGACGCCGGAGGAGGTCGCCCTGGCCATCCTGCGGGGCCCCGAGTAGCCTTTAAAGGCTCGTCCAAGGAGAGACCCCATGGCATCCACCCGTGATTTGTCCGTCGCCCTCCTGATGGAGGACCCCCAGAGCGCCAAAGAGGTGTCCGCGGCCCTGCGGCAGGCGGGCGTGTTCGCGCACTACCACCGGGACCTGGACGAGTTCTGGGTTGCCGTGAAAATGCAGTTGCCCGACCTCGCGATCGTGGACGTGGCAAAGATGAGCCTCGGCGCCACCCAGTTCAAGGACCACCCTTGCGTGCGCGACGGCAGCTTGTGCGTGGCCTTCTACCACAAGGATGAGTCGCGCTTCCTGCTCCAGTCCGCCTTCGGCCTCCCCGCTTACGGCTACATCCACGCCGACGCGGGCCTTTTGCCCCAAGTGGTGGCGTTGGTGGAGCGGCGCAAGCGCGAGGTGGAGTTGGCCGCCCGCGCCCGCGAGTTGGAGGAGCGGGTGGTGCGCCTGCAGGCGCGCTCGGCCAAACTGGTGGGCGAAAAGTCCGACGGCGAACGTTTCAAGTCCCATTTCAATTTCATCAGCGACTTCGTGCGCGAGGTGGACGAAGCCGCGTCCGGCGGCGGAGAGTTCGCCACCGCCTTGTTCAACCGCTTAGCCGACTGGGCGCCCGTGCGCCAGGTGGGCATGTATGAGTTGGCACCCAACCGCCACAAGCTGGTGGCGCCGGGACTCGCCCGCAAGAAGTGGCTGGCACTGCCGGCGCTGTGGCTGGGCAAGGAGTGCACCGACGGCATCGAGCCCTTCGCGCTGGATATGGCCTGGCAGGTGGCCCGGGACCTCTTTGAGCTCCCGCCAGTTGAGTTGCGCCTCTCCGGCGGCGCGGGCAATCCCGAACTGGTCGCCTACCTCGACGTCGACCAGGAGGCGTTGGACGGGTTCCCGTGGGAGCTCATGTCCACCTTGCTCTCGGGGGCTTGGCGCCACTGGCGCCTGCAGCGCCGCCAACCCCGGCCCACCCTGCAGTCCATGCCGGTGTGGGAGGCGCTGGACCGCCTGGACCAGCTGCGCGACCAAGGCAGCGAGGCGGGCGAGAAGCCTCTCCTCCTGAGCCTGGTGCCGATGTTGGAGCTGGTGAAGAAAGATGCTGCCAACCGTTTCCACTACACCGCTTGCTACAACGAATTTTTCTTGCAGCTGGGTTCCTGCCTGCACGAGACCACCCGGACCAGCTTCTGTGGACCCTGGCACGTGCTTTTGATGGTGCGCACGCCTTTCATCGAACGCGAGCACGCCGCCGTCACCGCGCTCCTGGCCCAGTTCCCGTTCTGGCGTTTCTTCGAAGACGACGCCAAGGTGCTGGGGGAGGAGGCCCGACCCACCCTCAAGCCCCTCGCCCCCTCCGCGGTGGCTTACCTGCGCACCTTGGAGCGCGAGTTCGACGCGTTTCCGGCCATGCAGGCCCGCGCCGCCCTCGGACAGGCCCCGGGCGCGCGTCCCCTCGCCTGAGCATGCGCGCCCACACGCGGCTGGAGGTCCATTGGACGCGCCTGGCGCGCAACTGGGAAGCCGTCCGGCGCCTGGCCCCCGCGGCGGAAATCCTCCCCATGGTGAAAGCGGATGCCTATGGGCATGGATTGGTGCCGGTGGGATCCTACCTCACCCGGGAACTGCGCGCGCGCGCCCTCGGCGTGGCCACGCTCGGGGAAGCAGAGGCCCTGCGCGCCGGTGGGGTGCAAGGCCCAGTTTACGTTTTTTCCGAAACCTTGCTGGATGAATCCTCGGCAGGTGCGCGGTACGCCTCCCGGGATATCGTCCCCGTCGTACACACCATGGAGGACCTCAGGGCGTTCCTGAGACCCGCCTTCGCCCACCTGCCGCTGGTGCTCAAGCTCAACTCTGGCATGAACCGCCTGGGCCTGGAGGAGTCCGACTGGGAGACGGCTGGACGGCTCATTAAGGCCAGCGGGCGTCACAGCATCCACCACTTGCTCTCGCACTTGGCCCGCTCCTACGAGGCGCTGTCGGTTGGCGACAAGACCCACAAGCAAGGGGAGGCGTTTCGCCGGGGGCTGGCCCTCTTTCGTGGGATGGGGCTCACGGTGGACGAAACCTCCCTGGCGAACTCCGGGGCCATCGAACAAGGTTTCGCCTGTGGTGAGACCTGGGTGCGTCCGGGACTCATGCTCTACGGGCCGCCCAGCCAGGTGGCGCGGACCGAGATGGTTTCCTCGCTGGTCACCCGCGTGATGAAAGCTTTTCCCGTGAAGCGGGGGACGCCGGTGGGATATGGCGTGAGCGTGGCGCCGGAGGATGGCGTGGTGGCGGTGTTGCCATTGGGTTATGGAGATGGTTTCCCCACCCAGTCCAGCGGTCACATCGTGAGCGTGGGAGGCACGTCCGCCACGGTGTTCGGCCGCGTGAACATGGACATGGCGTTCTTGTTCTTCCCCGCGGGCACCCCGGTGAAGGCGGGGGACGAGGTGCGCTTTTGGGACGCGGACCCCGCGCCGCTCTTGGCGTGGGCCAAGCACATGGGCACCCACGCCTACCAGGCCCTGTGCGGGATTTCCCCGCGGGTTCCCCGTGTGTACGGGTGAGACGAAAACGGTCGGTCATTCCCGCGTCGCCTTAGCCGTGAATGTTTCCTAGAATGGGGCGATGATCCTCAAACTCCAGCGCCAGGTGGAAGTCCTCGGGGCCGGCGTCCTCGGCATGATCCAGGGCCTCGGACATTTCACGGCATTCGTCGGAAAGGTGCTGTTCTGGTGGCTCAAGCCCCCCATGCGTCCCAAGCTCCTCATCGACCAGCTCTACTTCATCGGCAACAAGAGCCTTTTCATCGTGGGGCTGACCTCGCTGTTCTCAGGGGCGGTGTTCGCGCTCCAGATGTATCTGGGGATCAAGGCCATCAACATGGACTCCCTGGTGGGGCCCATCGTCGCCATCTCGCTCGCCAAGGAGCTGGCTCCCGTTTTCGCGGGGCTGGTGGTGGCAGGCCGTTGTGGTTCCGCCATGGCGGCCCAGATCGGCTCCATGAAGGTCACCGAGCAGCTGGACGCCATGGAGGTGATGGGGATCAACGCCCACCAGTACCTGGCCGTGCCCCGCGTGATGGGGGCCACCTTGAGCATGCCGCTCTTGTGCGCGGTGTTCCTGATCGTGGGTAACTTCGGATCGTGGCTCACCGGCGTGAAGGTGCTTGGCATCGATGAGGTACTGTACTTCCAGAAGCTTTCTGACTTCATGGAGATCGCCCACATCGTGGAGGGCCTCATCAAGGCGGCGGCTTTCGGATTCCTCATCGGCCTCATCGGCACCTACCACGGCTTCGAGGTCAAGGGGGGCGCCGAGGGCGTGGGCCGGGGCACCAACCTCGCGGTGGTCTGGGGCATGGTGACCGTGCTGATCTCCGACTACTTCCTCTCTAGCTTCCTCACGAGGCTCCTGTGACCATCAAGGGCCCCTATTCCATCGTGTTCGAGGATGTGGTGAAGACCTACGGGGACGCCACCGTGCTGGACCACCTCACCTTCGGCGTTCCTGAAGGGCAGATCACCACCATCCTGGGCTTCTCCGGCGCGGGAAAATCCACTCTCATGAAGCACATCTTGGGTCTTGCCCGCCCCACCAGCGGCAAGATCACGGTTTTGGGGGAAGACCTGGTGGCCATGGACGACCTCCAGTTGCGGGAATTCCGCCGCAACTTCGGCATGGTTTTCCAGTACGCCGCGCTTTTCGATTTCCTCACCACCTTCGAGAACGTGGCCTTCCCGCTGCGAGAGTTCACCAAGTTCAAAGAGTCCGAGATCAAGGACCGGGTCCACTCCCTTCTCAAGGCCGTGGGCCTGAAGGAAGAGGCTTTCCAACGGCTGCCCTCGGAGCTTTCCGGAGGGATGCGCAAGCGCGTTGGCCTCGCCCGCGCCTTGGCGCTCGAACCCCGCATCATGCTCTACGACGAGCCCACTTCGGGGCTGGATCCCATCTCGACTCAAATGGTGAGCGACCTCATCGCAGAGACCGGGAAAAGCCACGGTGACCGGAAGATGACGTCCTTGGTGATTTCCCACGATGTGCGCGCATCCCTGAGGATTTCGGACAACATCATGTTCCTGGAAAGAGGCCGCATCGTGGAATACCTGACCGCTGCGGATTTTCGCACGTCCAACAACCCCGTGATCCGCAGATTCCTTGAGTTGTAGAGGGTTCCGGGTATCATCTTGGAAAGCACACGGAAGTGCCCCGGAATTCACGGAGTGAATCTACCTTGACCGAGCTTAAAGTCGGCCTCCTCACCCTCCTTGCCCTCGCCAGCGTCGTCTTCATGTCCGTGAAGGTGACGTCCAACCAATCCGGCTTCGGGGAGTACGTCACTTACAAAACCACTTTGGAAGACGCCACCGGGATCGCCGAACGCACTTCCATCAAGGTAGCGGGCATCACTTCGGGCAGGATCAAATCCATCCGCTTGGATGGTAACAAGGCCCTGCTGACCTTCGAAATTCTGGAAGACGTCAAAATCACCCCGAACTCGAAACTGCGCATCAAAAGCGTGGGGTTCCTGGGGGACAAGTACCTGGACATCGACGTGGGTGAACCCCACCCCCAGCGCCTCCCCGAAGACGCCATGGTGGCGTCTGAAGCCGCGGGCGGCTTTGACCAGTTGGGTAAGGACGCGGGGGCGATGATGCGCGAAATCCGCGAAGTCGTCGTGCTGGTCAAGGAATCCCTCAAGGAGAAGGACGGCAGCAACCGCCTCGAGGTCATCACCGGCAACATCCGCGACGTGACCGCCAGCCTCAAGCGCCTGATGGACCGCAACGAGGGCAAGGTGGACGAGATCGTCGAGAACGTGAAGCTCCTTGCCGAGCAGCTCCAGTACGAGACCGACCGTTTGCAGAAGGGCTCGCTCATGTCCGACCTGAAGAAGGTCGGGCCCATCCTGGACAACGCCGACAAGGCCGTGGCCGACCTGCGGGAGATCATCGCCGACGTGAAGGAAGGCAAGGGCACCGTCGGGAAACTGCTGCGCGACGACGCCGTGGTGGACCAAGTTTCTCAAACCCTCTCCAGCGTGAACCGCCTGGTCAACAGGATCAACAACATCGAGGCGGACATCGGGCTCTCCACCGGCGTGAACAGCCGGATCGGCTCCGATACCCGCTTCGACCTGGACATTTACCCTGCCCCCGAGCGTTTCTTCCGCTTGGGCATCGTCACCAACGACTTCGGTCCCACCCAGGAGAGAGAGCAGGACACCTACACCAGCGTGGACGACGGCGACGAGGTCAAGAAAACCACCCGCAAAATCAACAAAAGCCAGTTTAAGTTCAACCTGCAGATCGGGCGGCGCATCCAGCGCCTGGGCCTGCGTGCGGGGCTCATCGAGACCACCGGCGGCGTGGGGGTGGACTACTTCTTCCCCGATTGGGGCGTGCGCACCGGCATGGAGGTCTTCGACTACCAGAAGGACGCCGGCCCGAACCTGCGTTTGTTGACCGAGATCAAGATATGGAACGTGCTTTTCGCCCGGGTGGCCGGCGAGGATCTGATTTCCAAGGACAACAAGCAATCCGCCACAGTCAGCCTGGGCCTGCGTTTCAACGACCAGGACTTGGCGGCATTGATTGGCCTTTTGGCCCGGTGACCCATGGTGAAGAATTGGCTCATCCGCACCAAGTCCAACCACATCCTAGGACCGGTGTCGCGTGAGAAAGTCATGGAGCTCATGCAGAACGGTTCCATCAAGTCCGAGGACGAGGTCTGCAGCGGCAACGGCTACTGGTTCCATGTGCGTGAGAAAGACCTGGTGGAACGCTTCCTGATCCGCCAGGAGCGCCAACCCTTCAATCCCATCAGCGAAGCGCCCGATGTCCTCGGGGATGCGCCCTCGCCCGTGGCCCAAGCCTACAGCGATGACATCACCCTACTGACCTCGCCGGACCTCTCGCAATTGCGTGGGGACTCACCCCCGGCGCCCCCGTCTACCAGCATGCATCCCACCCGCGAAGGACATGGTGGTCGTGGTCCTGCGGTGGAGCCCCCGGAAGTGCCGGAAGAAGAACCTGAGCCTGCGGCAGAATCCACGTCCACCCTGCCCTTGCGTCAACACGCCACGTACGCCGCTGGCGCCGAAGCCCCTCTCGCCATCCCCACGCCCACTGCGCCTGGCCGCGCGCCCCAGCGACGCCGTCCCGCGGCCCCCTCGGTCCGCGCCCCCGCCCCGGCGGTGCCTCGGCGCTTCCTGAGCGACAAGGCCATCATGTTCGGCGCGGTGGTGGCGCTCATCGCCTTGGCCACGGTGTTGTACTACCGCAAGCGCCTTCTGCGAGAGTTCTTGGAAGGCTCCGCCTCCCTGGTGGTGCCCACGGCCCACGCCCAAGATGGGACGGCTAAAAAAAAAACCTTTTTCCCGGCTTTTCCGCCACTGAGGCCTTCCGTTTCCAAGTGACCCACGCCTTGGATGGCCATGCCCTGGAAGGGGTGTTCGAGAAGGTTAAGTTGGACTGCCGACGGATGTCCGATCCCGCTCTCCAGTTGGCCCTGGTCCGCCACAATCCGCGCAACGCCAACGAAGTGTTCCTGATTTCCCTAAGGGATTGCGTGGGTGGTTTGCCCGCCGGGCATCCTCTCCGCGCCTGGTTGTCCCGTCGCCCCTCCGTGGCCGCCCAGCCCGCGTTCCGGCCTGTGCTCGAAGCGCTCCAAGGCCCCTTGCGCGACGCCTGGGATCCCGACGCCATCCCCACCAAGGCCCAGCGGGCCGCCCTCAATGGTCTGCTGACGGAGCTGGAACCATCAGCACCCTATGCCGACCTCACGCTCCTGCGCGCCCTGGCTTACCACCGACTCGGCAATTGGGCCCGGGGTGAAGCCGTGCTGCGGGAATGGCTTGAACTCCCTCCCACCGCCCGGGCGGCCGCGGCACCCGTGCGCCACGATGCCCTGGGGAACTGGGTGCGCGACCACTTCGCGGTCTACGCCGGCTTTCTCAAGGGAGCGAAGGAGGAACGGGCGGTGGTGGATTTTTTCCTGCACGCCTTGAGCGACCAGTTATCCGACACCAAGAGCGTGGAGGAGGCAGAGGACCTGCAGGACCTTTCCCAGGGGGCGGTGTTGGAGAAACTCTCGCTTCGCTATTACCGCGGCCAACTGCCGGGCTTCAGCGCCTGGATGCTCAACCGCCATTTGGAAGGCTCCGCGCGCCGGCGCTTCCTGGGGGCGTTCTTCTCCTCGGGCCAAGCCGCACGAATGCCCTGGGTTTTCGTGGGACGTTTGCCGGACACGGAGGCGCACACCGATGAATTGGCGAAGATTCTGCTGGCGGCCCGCACGACGGACCCCCGCCTGTTCTACGTTCTGGGCGGCGACACTCCTTTGCTGACGGCCATGCAGCGGCTGGAGCCTTCGGCCGTGCGCCACTTCTTGGATGAGCGGCGACAGTTCTTCCTGAACGCCTTGCGAGCGAGGGCGGATGATCCCGTGGCCCTGGCCCAGCTGGTGGAACTCGGACAAGTGGACGAGGGGCTAGTGCGGGCGGCGGCATCCCGGTGAGTTCGCCCTCCGATTACGCCCAGCCTGATTTCTTCCGCTTCGGGTGGGACGCCTTGTTTCTGGTGGAGCAGGTTTGCTTGCGCACGCGCGCGCGGCCCGGTGCCCGCTTGGTTGAACTTGGCGCGGGATCGGGGGTGATCGCTTGTGAAGTCTCGAGGCGCCTTCCGCTCGCTGGCGCTTGGTTGGTGGAGGCCCAGCGGGATTGGGGGCCCTACCTGGAAGAGAACCTCCGCCGCTTCGGGAGCTTTCCCCAAGGGGCGCGCGTGCATTGGGGGACTGTGGGCGAGTTCAATCCCGCCAGTGAGCCGCTCGCCGACCTCCTGGTGAGCAATCCTCCTTATTTCTCCCCGGAGCGCGGTAGGCCCGCACCGGATCTCCGCCGCAACATCGCCCACCGTTTGGTGCTCGAGGGTTGGGAGGCCTGGCTCGCGTGCATGGTGAGATGCCTGGCTCCGGGAGGGGAGGCTTGGTACCTGCAAAAAGACCCTGGCCCCTTGGAGGGCAAAGTCCCGCTTCCCGAAGGTTTCACCCTGACCCATGAGGTGCGCTCAGGGCCGATGCGGGTCCTGTGCCTGCGCCGACTGCACGTAGAGTGAAATCCAACGTTCCTTCTCCTTGGGGTCTTCCACGTCCCGGAAGAGGGCCTCGGCCTCGGATTTGAGCCGGCGGTAGGCGGGGTCGAAAGGATGGGGAGCGGCGGCAGCGGGTTTCTCGGCTACTTTCGCATGATGGGAGATGAAGAAAGACTCGTTGGTCTCGAAAGCGAGCTTGTGCAACTGTGGCCCCAGGCGCGGGAAACGTTGGGAGACTTTCCCCAAGAGCGGCGTGGCCAGGTAACTTAACTCCTGGGAGAACACCGGGTGGCGGGTGAGGATGAAGAGCGTGCCGTTTTTTAGGCGCATGGGCACCGAGTTGTCCCCCAAAGTACGCCCAACCAGGGTGGGCCACTCACGCACCAACTCGAGGAAATCGAAGGCGCCTGCCACGTCGTCGTTGGCCGCGGGGGCGCCGGTCAAACGGGAAAAACCCAGTTTTTTCCACATGGAAACCCTTATACCCAGGGCGGAGTCGGCGTGCTATAAGAAAGCATGTCTCGCCTCTGGACCATCCTGCTTTTCTGCGCGGTTTCCTGCTCGGGCTACCGCTTCAGCCAGTCCAGTAACCCCCTGTCGCAATATGGCGTGGATTCCCTTGCCATCCCTATGTTCTACAACTTCTCCTCCCAGCCCGAGGTTGCTCCCGCCTTCACCCGGGAAACTTACCGGTTGCTCAGCGGCTTCAGCGGTTTGCGTTTGCACTCCGGTTGGTCGGAAAAAGCCGACGCCGTCATGGTGGGCATCATCCGTTCCCCTGAGACCGTGGCGGGTACCCAGACGCCACTTAACCCGCAGGTGGCCCAGGCCAAGGCCCCGAACAACGTGGGCAGCCAGCGCCCGCGTTTTCCCGTGCCGGGCGCGACTCGCGTGGCGATGGTCCTCCAGGTGGTGGTGATCAAACGCCCGAGCAGCGAGGAGATGCAGCTCTTGAGAAGTGACCTCGGCCCCAAGATTGTTCCGAACGCCAAATTGATTTTCAACGAAACCTTCAACCTTAGCACCAGCTTCAACCGGGAGATCTTCGACGAGGAAGCCGGCCGTGTGGTGGCGACCCAGAATGCAGGCGCCCTCCGTCGCGCTCGGGAAGGCCTTGCTCTCCAGGCGGCCCAGCAGATCCGCGACATGATTCTCTATGCATTCTAAATGGCAGGTCTGGGACTTCTTCTCCTCCTTCCCGGCCGGCGGCTGGTCGTCCCTGCAAGGCAAGGTGGTACTCCAGGCCTTTGACCCACTAGCCCTGAGGCTGTTGAAAGACCACCTCCTGCAGGGCGTGGCCGGCGTCGGGCGTCCCCACGTGGCGGCCGGCAACGAGCTGCGGCCCGACTGGGTGGAAGACCAATTCCTTTCCTTAGGACTCTTCGGCAACACGGAATCCTGGATCATCAACGGGGTGGAGGAAGCTCCGGCAACGGTGAAAGAGTTGTTTCTTCGCGACGACCTCATCCTCGACGGGCGTATCTTGGCCTTCGCCTGCACCTCCGAGTCCCCCACCATCAAGAAGCTCCTCAAGCAACACAGTGTCCAGCATGTGCAAATCGAAGCCCCGCGCTTCTGGGAGACCGCCAAGCTGGTAGATTTCCTCTGCTCCTTCCACCAGCTTCCTTTGAAGCTGGATGCCAAGCAGTACTTGCTCCAGGCGGTAGAGCATGAATTCATGCCGCTCTTCGATGCCTGCCGGCTGGTGAAGTTGAACCACCCCGAGGCCAGGGAGGTCTCGGTGGACCAGGTGAAGGAACTGCTGGGCGTGGAGCGCCTGGACCAATTCGCCCTCGCCACCGACATGGGCAAAAAAGCCTGGGGCCCGTTCTTCGACCGCCTCTTGAGCGTCGAGCGGGATGATGACCGCTACCGGCAGGTGTTCTCCTTCTTGCAGGGGCACTTGCTCCGCCTGGCGGACCCCTCCTACCTGAAAGATAAGGCGCGGCTGAGCAATTACGACAAAGAGATCCAGGCCTTGGGAAAAATTTGGAGACCGGCCGAGGTGCGCGAGATGCTCCGGCGTTTCCAATCCTGGGAGATTTCCGCGAAGGCGAAAGACCCCATGTTGCTCACCAAGCTGCGCTTGGCGCGGTTGAAGGTGCTGAAGGGCGAGCGGGCGCCTTAGTTACCGCCGCAGCCGCCGGCGTAGGAGTTGAAACGCGGGTACACTACGGAGGCGTAGTACTCTTCGGCGATCATGCCGCCGACGCATTGGAGATGTGTGTCGTGGTTGAGGCCGCAGAGATGCCCGATCTCGTGCACCAGGGTCCCTTGGCGGTCGGTGGCGTTGGTTTCCTGCAAGTAGCGGGGATGGATGGTGATCGCGCCCGCGCCCACATCCGCCGAGGCCCATTCTTCCGGGTCAAAGTTGTACCCGTACCGGACCGGATTGTCGGAGAAGGTGACGCGTGCGATGCAGAGCATGCGGTTCTGGCGGACTTGGGCGGCACGGGGGGTTGGGGCGTCCCGCTCGATCTGTCCCATGATCCGCTCCCAGTCGTTAAAGAGAGTTTCGCGGAGGGCGACCCAGTCTTCCCGCACGCGCGCGGAATCATCGGAAGTGAATCCCGTGACGGTTTTGGTGGACGTGATGGACTCCACGGGACGGGCGGGGATGGCCAACGCCGGCAGGGCGGCCAGGAGCTGCAGGGCAAGGGCGAGAAGCCCGTGGCGAGGACGCATGAATCCACTCCAGGAACGGGGGTGGCTCCATGATAGGGGGTCCGGCCAGGGCCCCGCCGGAGGCGGGTAAAAACTACGGAGTGTCCAAACTTTGGTCACTCACCAGTAGGCCCGGGCACTTGCCTGGATGAAAGAGTAGAAAAAAACCGCGTTCGGGTCGATCGCCACCGCGTGCAGCTCCTTCTTGCAGGCATCCACGGTCCCTTCGTCCACGTACTTGGCGGCCAATAAGGCGTCAGACGCCGACAGCAAGAGCTCGGTCCAGTACTCGATGGCGCGTTTACGCTTTTCGGGCGCCCGGTTGTCGAAATGCCACGTCTTCACCTCGGTGCGGATGGTGCGGTAGCCGGTGGAGTTGAGCAAGTTGCCGAGTTTGGCGCCCACGAAGGGATCGCCGGCCTGGTCGTGCTGGTAGTCGTTGAAGGCCATCCAGTACTTCCAAACGTTGGGAGAGTAGGGGTCCAGGAAGAATGAAGAGTTCATCACCTCGGTGACCACGATCTCGCCGCCGGGCCTCAGCACGCGGCGGACTTCGGAGAGGATCTTGGCGGGCTCGGGCACGTGCTCGAGGATCCAGCAGAGAAAGGCGCCGTCGAAGCTGTTGGCGTCGAATTTCAGGTCGGCACCGGACATATGCAGGAGCTCCCAACGGCCTTGGGCACCGGGAAGAGCGCTGAGATTGGTTTGAGCGGCGGCGAGTTGTTTCTGGTTCAAGTCGATGCCGGTGACATGGAGCTTGGGGAAGCGGCGGAGCAGGATCTCGGTTTGGGCACCCACGCCACAACCCACTTCGATGATTCTCTTGTGCTCGGAGAAGTTGACGTTCTGGTAGACGGCCCATTCAGCGAAGGCGGCTTGGTCCCGAAGTCGTTGCTGTTCTTTGTCGGAGAAACCGTGGAGATAGGGGAATTCGCTCATGAGAGCTCCTTGTGACGCGATTCAAACCCGGGTCGGGAAGAAAAGGAAGCCAGCGTGGGCAGGTGTAAGGATTTTTCCCTGGTTCCTGGGCCTTCCAGACAGGTATTTTCTAAGAACTTTGGAGGTCTTATGCGCGCCATGCTTTCCCTCGTCCTGCTTGCCCTGTCCGTTTCCGTCGGCGCCCAACCCAAACCCCTCTGCGCCGACCGCGCACGCCTGTTCGCCAACCCCTCAGCTCCCTTGCCTCTCCCGCGCGCCGACTTCATCGCTTCCGCGCTCCACAGTCTGCGTACCACCGTCCGTGCCGAAGACACTTGTGGGGAAGAACTGCTGACCTACCTTTTGGAAAAGACCCCGCGAGACGGGCGTGAGGTGCTTGCCAGTGAACTGCGCCTCGTGGTGCCTGAGCAACGCAAGTTGCTGGTGGATTACGGGTTCTTGTTGATCGAAGGAACCCGCCGTTTGGGCGCGGGAGGCGTCGAGGCCAAGGCCATGCTGGCTTACTTCGAGGCCATGCAGAACGCCATCGACCTCAAGAGCATGGACCTGGGTCTCAAAGTCATGGGCCTGCATCGCCCCTTGGGCCGCGAATCCAACGGCACCACCAGCTCTTACGGACACGGCCAATTACGCGCCCGTCGCGTCTCCCGCGTGTTCGTGGGCATGGGCGGAGAAGGGCGCGACTCCGTGGACAACCAACTGCTGCTGACTGCGGATCTGGGCCTCATGGTGATGATCCACGAGACCGCCCACGGGCTCTTTGAGAGCGCGGCTATTACCGAGGGCCCCTTTGCCATGTCCCGTGGATCCGTGGGGTACGGCGGGCAGCCGGCGCGTTTCACCGACGCGTGCCCACGTCCGGACATGCGAGACCCGAAGGTAGCAGCGGATGATGTTTTCGCTTTTTACGAGGGGCTCCTCGATGGCGGGTTCCTCGCCCCGGGCGAGCACCGGCAGGTGGAGTTGAACTTCCGCCCGGAGAACGGTGACACCACGGGGCTGCGCACGCGTTTGCCCACGCGCTTGCCGCTGCAGAAGGCGCGGTTGTACGGCATGTACTCTTATGCCGAGGATTGGGCGACGGCATGGGAGGCGTATTTCTACAACAGCGAAGAGATGCGCCGGACGGGCGAAGAGCGCGCGGCGGCCGGGATGGGGAATGGGCTCCGGCGGCGCTATGAATTCCTGCAGGACGCTTTCGCTTTCGAGGAAGGCGGCCAAAGGTTCAGTTGGGACTTCGACGCCACTGGCGGGAGTGTCGTCGCCACTCGGCGCGCTCTCTGAAAATTGGTCCTAACGCGAGTTCACCTCCGCTGCGGAGGTGAACTCGCGTTAAGTTCTTGCTCCCACGCCCGGGCCAACTTCGGTACTCGGGCCGCGTGCAAGTTCTTAAGTAACTCGGGCGTGAGTGTGAGCAGATTGGCAAGCACTGAGGCGTAAGGGAGTAGGAAAGGCCCTGGATGCAGGACTTCAACTCCGTGCAACCGCGCTTCCACTGGGTCAAAATCTCGCAGGTTGAAGGTCAGCAAAACTTGCGCACTGGCCGAGCAGGCAGCACTCAAAACGTGTCGGTCGTGTGGCGAGGTGGCCTGGAGGCCATAATCCCGTTTGGGACGGGGGACTTCGCCGGTGGGACAGATTTTCCTCAGGTCTGGCAATCCTGTCGTTTCCCAGTGCTGGGATACTTCATCCAAGACCTGTTGGGACCAACGCAGCCGGATGTGGCCTGCATGGTTCAAAGCAATGAGGAGTGTGAGAAGCGTCTTACTGTACAAGACGTTGGCGTCGGGGAAAACCCCAGGGGAATCATGCAACACTAAACGCCCCCCGCACCATCTCCCTGAGGGAAATGCCGGAGACGTAATTCCCAAAGAGTGAGAGCCCCGCCGGGCGGGAGGGGGAGGCGCGCAGGGCCTCCACCGCCAGGTAGCGCTGGTGCCCGTAGAGCGGGAGGGCCTTGGGCCAAAGGGAGAAGTGCTCGGCCACCGGGGTGTGCATCATGCCCAAGTGGCGCGCGTCCTCCCGGGCCTTGCTGGAGAAGTCCTCCAGCATGGGAAGAATGAAGGTGAGGCTGGTGCGGGCGAGGCCTTTCACCCGTCCCTCGAAAATGGCGTGGTTGAAAAGGCAGCCCAAGGAATGGAAGCCCTCATTCCGTGGAAAGAGCACGCCGAAGGCGCCCTCAGTGGCAGGGAAGGGGGCGTCGAAGTGCATGGTGACGCTGGTGACGGGGAGGTAGGGGATGCTCTCGAGCAACTCTGCGCCCGTGGGCCAGTGCGCGCGCAGGAGGGTAGCCGCGGCGGACGCATCTGTGCACACCACCGTGTTCGGGTGGGCCTCGAAAGGGCCTTCGTCATTGAGGCGGATCTCGCCAGGAAAGCTTTTCGCCAAGGCGTCGATGAATTCCTGCATGCCGGCTTCAAAGCTCACTGAGCGGGCGGCCTCGCCCTTGAGGGCGCCTGGGAGCTGGAAGAAGCGCCGGGGAGATTGTTCCAGAAGCTGCGGCCAGACACTGCCCACGGTGAGGTTCTCAGCGCCAGTGCCATAGATGCCCTGAAGGCCGGGGGAGAGCAGGGTGCGTACGCCGCTTTCGCCAAGGAGGGGAGTGAGATATTCCGCCAGAGTGGTTTCGGGACGGGGGGTTGGGGCGGCCTTACCGAGGCGGGTGAGGAGCTTGAGCCCCAAACCCGCGGTAAGGGCCGGGGACAGGGCCCCGTCACGCCAGACGAGACGCTTGAGTTTGGGGCGGCAGGGAAGGGGCTTGAGGCCCAGACCGGTGATCAGCGCCATGACGGCGTCGTCGGCATAGAGGGCGTTGGGCCCATGTTCGGCCAGTCCTGTGGGAAGCTGGCTGGTGCCGATTTTGCCGCCCAGGCGGTGGGCCTTCTCGTGGAGCGTGATGCGGTGGCCACGCTTGCCCAGCACGTGGGCCATGAGCAGCCCCGCCACGCCGCCGCCCCAGACGTGGACGTCGCGGATGGCGGGGTCGACGCTGCCGATGGGTCCTTTCACGCCTTGAGGATGGTCGCCAATTCACCGCTCTTGAACATCTCGGTGACGATGTCGTTGCCTCCCACCAGCTGCCCTTTCACGTAAAGCTGCGGGTAGGTGGGCCAGTTGCTGTATTCTTTCAGGCCCTGGCGGATCTCGGGGTCGTTGAGGATGTTGAAGGTTTTGAAGGGCACGCCCACTTGGCGCAGGATGCCCACGGTGTTGGCGGAGAAGCCGCATTGGGGGAAGTCGCTGTTGCCTTTCATGAACAGCACCACTTTTTCGCTGGCGAGCAGGGCTTCGATGCGCTCCTTAAGCGGTTTCGCGGCGTCGGCCGTGGCGATTTCGTTGTCGGCGGTTTGCATGACGTTAAAGGGGTTCATGGGGACCTCGCTGTTAGGGCGTTTTGGTGTTGAGTTTCACGGCGTGCACGGGGCCCGCCAGGGCGTCTTTCAGGATGTCCATGACCATGCGGTGCTGCTGCAAGAGCATCTTCCCGCGGAAGGCCTCGCTCACCACGAAGATTTCCAGGTGGTCGCGGGTGCCGGTCATGTCCTCCACGCGCACTTGGGCGTCGGGGAGCGTTTCTTTGATGAGTTTTTCCACTAAAGCCAGGTTATCCATGGTTATTCCTTGGGCACGACGGCCCAGAAGCTGGTAGCGAAGGTCAGGGCGCGCAGGAGCAGGGTGGTGTAGCCCAGGCGGCGGTGGAGCGGGAGGCGTCCGTTGTCTCCCGCCATCACTTTGCGGCCCGTGAACAGCATGAAGCCGTAGAACACCACGGTGGTGACGGCGATGGAAACGTGGATGTTGAGCGCCCAAGGGTTTTCCAGGGCGCGGGAGGCCTTGAGGATGGCGTTGCGGGAGAGTTCGATCTGGAGGATCAGGGCCACGTCCCACAGCATGGCGGCGTACATGATGCGCGTATGGCGGAGCCGGCGGCGGTGCTGGCTGACCCCATAAATCATCAGGGCCAGGATGGCGAAGGATTGCACCTGCATGGGCCAAGGAGACATGGTTTTTGCTTCCGTTAGTTTTCGACGCTTAATATCATGGGCGACGTAGGGGCGCCACCTTTGGCGCAGAGGGTAATTGATGAGTTTGGGCAAGTGGGCGGTCATCGACATTGAAACCACCGGGATTAACCCAGCGGACGACGACATCATCGACCTGGGTTATTGGCAGTTTGACGGCGTGACGCTGGTGAAGCGCTTCTCCAGTCTGGTGCGCTCGGCCCAGCCGATTTCCCCGTTCATCAGCAAATTGACCGGCATCAGCGACGCCCAGGTGCGCCGGGCGCCTCCCTGGGACCAGGTGGAGCCCGACCTCCTGGAGCTTGAGGGCCATGTTCTCATCGCCCACAACGCCGAGTTCGAGCGCAAGTTCCTGGAGCGCTATTTCGACAGGGTCGCCAAGCATTCCCCCCAGCGGGAGTCGTTCCAGGACTCGCTCCTGTACCTGGGGCTCCTGTTTCCGGGACAAGGGCAGCTCAACCTCGAGGGCTTCATCCAGCGCTTTGGCTTCGCCGAGAAGGAAGAGCACCGCGGGGAAGCCGACAGCCGGGACCTGCTGAAGGTGCTGGTGGCGGCCACGGCCATGACCTGGCAGGACCGCGAGTGGCGCTTGAAGTTGCTGGAGAGTTTCCAGGGATTGCCGGACGATTTTTGGTTCAAGACCTTCCTTTCCCAACCCTGGGACGAACTCGTGGCCTTAGCCGAAGCGACCGAGGTGGACCTGGAGCGCGCGTTGGCCACCTGGAAGGAGAACGGCAAGGCGCCCATTCCTCAGAGCGAGAGCGCCGACGCCGAAGGGCTGCCCCGGAAATTCACCGGCGAGGCCGTGAAGAATTTCCTCTTGGATGAGCCCGGCAGGCAGAAGCACGCCCCCGGTTACCGCGCCCGTCAGGCGCAAGTGGACATGGCCTTCCGGGTGGGGCAGGCGTTCAAGAACCGCATCCACGCCTTAATCCAGGCGCCCACGGGAACAGGGAAGACCCTTGGATACTTGTTGCCGAGCGCGCTCTTCGCCCTCGAGACCCGTGAGCAGGTGCTGGTCGCCACGGGGACCAAGACCCTGCAAGACCAAGTCATGGACAAGGACGTCCCCCAACTGCGCCGGCTCCTGCAGTTGCCCGAGTCCGAGTTCAAGGTCACGCGCCTGGTGGGGTCCAACAACCACCTGTGCGAGCTGCGCTTCCGGGACGACGACGACGCGGGCAATCTGCTGGCAATGGCGGTCATGGACGAGGCCTTCAGCCGCGCCTACTTCGACCTGCTATTCTTCCACAACTCCCGCGCTGCCTACCCGGACATGATCACCCGGGAGCAAGTTCCGTTCATCCTGAAAAAGCTCATGCCGGCCGTGCGCGAGCGCGACGAGGCCCTGGCCGTGGACTACCGGGCCTGCGTGGGCAGCCAGTGCCCTTTCGTGCTCCAGTGCAGCTACGTGCGCGGACTGCGCGAGGCCAAGGAGGCCCAGCTTATCGTGGGCAACCACGCCATGCTGCTCTCATGGCCCCGCAGCTTCCCGCGCCCCGGACACGTGGTGGTGGACGAGGCCCATAAGATTGAGGGAGAGGCTACCCGTGCCTTCGCGGTGGAGATCACCGACCGCTCGGTGGAGGCCCTCCTCAAGTCCCAGCCCCAGGGCATCGGGGCCCTCCAGTATTTGCTCAACACCGAGGCGCATCCGCCCCGCGAGGAAGAGTTAGCACGCCTGCGCGACGAGGGGCAGTTCTCCCAGCGTCTGGCCCGGGACCACCAGGTACCGCTGGAGCAGGCGGTGGACTCGCTCTTCAAGAAGTCCGATCGTTACCACCCGGTGCACGTGAACGAGCTGCCCTTCCCCGAGCGCGAACGCGCCCGGGACGAGCTGGCGGTGGCGATCCTCAACCACTTCGAAAGCCTGTGCCAGATCTGGCGCGACTTGCACGCGCTTCTGGCCCCTTATTATGAGCGCTGGGAGAAGCGCGACCTGGGCGACGACAAAAACAAGATGAAGGCCTGGGCGGTGTTCGAGAGCTTCTGGGGCCAGCTGGAGAAGCACTCCCTGGCGCTCCAGCACTATCTCAGTGCGCCCCAGGGTTGGGTGACGGCCCTGAAATACGCCGAAGAAGAAGGCTGGACGGTGGAATCCGCCCCCATCGACGTAGGAGCGAGCCTGGCCAAGGGGCTCTTAGAGCCCTCCCAGGCGGTGGTTTACACCTCGGCCACCCTCGCCAACGCCACCGGCGACGCCGGCGTGCAGGGCGTGGAGTGGATGACAGGATACACCTACTTGCCCCAAGACAAACGTTTCAAGTCGGGCCTCTATCTACCCCCCACCTTCGATTACACCCACAAGGCGAAAGTTTTCCTGTGCACCGACACGCGCCCCATCAGCGACCCCATGTTCGTGCCGGACTTCCTGGCGCCGATCATTCCGGTTGTAGAAGAAATCGGCGGCCGCACGCTCTTCCTCTTCTCGGCCCGGGCGCGCTTTGAGACCGCGGTGGACATCCTGCTCAAGAAATTCGAGGGCCGCCTGCCCGTGTTCGTCCAGGGAATGGGCAAGAACGTGGTGGAGGAATTCAAGAAGTCCTCCGGCGGGATCCTGGTGGGCATGGAGAGTTTCGGCGAGGGCATAGACGTGCCCGGTGACAAGCTCCAACTCATCGTCATCGACAAGATCCCCGACGTGCGCCAGGAGATGGTCATCAACAAGCGTCGCGAGTGGTACGACGCCGCCTTCGGCAACGAGTTCGCCGACTACTTCCTTGCCCAGCGGGCACGGGCCCTGCACCAGAAGTGCGGGCGCCTGCTGCGCTCGGAGACGGACTATGGCGCGGTCATTGTGGCTGACCAGCGCACCAAGAAGTGGAAGGGCGGGACCCTACGCCAGTTTGCCAAGCTCATGGAGCCCTACAAGATGGAAGTGGCGGATCTGCCCAAGGCGGCCGAAGAGGTGCGCCAGTTCCTGGCGGGGCAGGCGTGAAGGGCGTGTTGGAGGAAGTGGAGGCGGCCCTGCTCGCCCACAAGCCTCCCCGCATGAAATGGATGCCCGAGTCGTACATCGGTGGCGGTCGTTCGAAGTTGCGCTTCATCGGTCTCAAAGTCCCCCAGGTGCGCCAGACGCTGAAGGCAGGGTTTTCCTTTTCCCGTGGCGTGCCCGCGGACACCGC
>CAYNPO010000010.1:0-39061 GCA_964399165.1 uncultured Bacteriovoracaceae bacterium
GGCGGAGAAGCTCCCAAGGCTTAAGCCGAAGCGTCGTTTTCCTTGCGGCGTGCCTGGATGCGGCGGTGCCAGTCATAGGCACCGGCCAGCAGGAACGCTGACAGGACGGCATTCAGGATGTGGTCTGACGTGCCTTGCTCGTGCCAACCGGGGATGATGCGGAGAAGGTAGGCTTCATCGCCCTCGAAGCCCACGCTGGGCGTGCCGGGAGTCCCAAAGATGAAGCCCGCGAGCGCGTGGAGACCGAACACCAGGCCGAAGCCCAAGCAGGTCCGGAAAGCCGTGCGCCGTTTGTTCAGATGACCGCTCCAGACCAGCAGCGCGCCGGCGGCCGTGATGAAAAGACCGTAGAGCGGGCCGATATGGAAGCCCCACACGCCGCTGAACAAGATGCCGCCCAGCCCGAGCACGAACAAGAACGAGCCCACGATGAGGCTGATGGTTTGCGTGGTGTTTTTGGGACGCCCCACCCGTGGCGGATGGGAATTATCCACGTAACGGTGTTCCGCGTGGTGGCGACCGAGTGCGTGTGTCCTTGCCATAGGATCCTCCTTCGCATTTTCCTGATTTTAAGTCGGCACGAGGAGGTTGGAAGGGTCCCGAGGCCCGACAGCGGCCTGTGGAAGTTCGGTCGAGCCTGGTGGCATTATGCCACCGATTTAATTCGCTCAGGCGCGGCCGGAAGCTTGGACATATGTTATGGTGGGACCAACAGGACTTGAACCTGTAACCACCCGGTTATGAGCCGGGAGCTCTAACCATTGAGCTATAGTCCCTTAGACGAGGTTATACACCATGGGCCGCGCCTTCACCAAGTACTCGTCCAACGGCAACCATTTCGTGCTGCTCGACGGGATGCGCGGTTCTCCAGCCCCCACGGCGCAGGAAGTGCGCGAGCTGTGCGACCCCATTTTCGGGGTGGGCGCGGATGGCGTCGCGCACATCTCCCCGGGCCCCGCTGGGAGCGCCTTCCGCTTCCGACTGTGGAATGCGGACGGTGGTGAGGCCGAAATGTGCGGCAACGCTTCCAGGGCCGCCGCGCGCCACTACTTCATCCACCACGCCGCCGAGGACTTCCACCTGGTTTTCACCACCATGAATGGGACTTACGAGGCTTTGCGCGAAGGGGCCTTCCTGTGGGTCAAAATGACAGAGAAAAAGCAGGACCTCACGTTGGACCCCGCGCTCTTCAAGGACTTCCAACGCTGGCATTACGTGAACACGGGTGTTCCTCACCTGGTGCTGCAAGTCCCCTCCCTGGCGGATTTTGACATTGAGAAGGAAGCGCCCCACTGGCGCCACCACGCCGTGTTTCCCCGCGGGACCAACGTGGACTTCATTGCAGTCGACGATCCCACTAAGCCCGTGGTCCAAATGCGGGTGTTCGAACGGGGCGTGGAGCGCGAGACCTGGTCTTGTGGCACGGGCGTCGCCGCCGTAGCCTGGGCGTGTCGGGACTTCTTTGGCTGGGAAAAAGCCGTGACGGTAACCGCCCGGGGTGGGGTTCATCACGTCCGCTGGGACGAGGAAGGCTCGCTTTGGTACAGCGGGTCTATCAAGCTCTGTTTTGCGGGTGAGACACCCTAGGCTAATCGCCACCTCGGTCTTCGTTCCTGCGCCAGCGCCATTGACCTGGGAAGTAGCTCAGGGGAGTTTCCTGCCAGTTTCGTCCGTTCGCCCACGTGATGCCCGGGTGACAGGACGACCAGTTGATGATGCCCACGTTGTTGCCGCATTCGTTGAGCACGCTCTGCAAGCGACCCGCCTCGATTTCATCGAGCTTGCGGGAGGTTTCGTCTACGGTGTTGATGAGGGAAGCCATGGACCTTTGGCGTTCTTCGCTGGAGGCGCGCTGAAACGGGATCTCGCGGCCCGAACAGAGGGAGCTGCCCCCCAACACGCTCTCCGTGCAGGATCCTCTGCGGGTGACGGTAGCACGCAAGGTAACCGCTCCCAGGTATTTGGCGGGCATTTGCTGTGACCGGCGGCCTTCCCGTTCAAACCCCACGCGCATGAGCTCCGACGCGTTGGCGCAAGAGCCTGCCTCAGACAACTCGCGCATGGCCCTCCCGAACGCTTCCACGAAGAGGCTGGATTTCTGGAAATCGTCCCCCACGCTCAATGGGAAATGGAAGATGGATTGTTGTGCATGGGATTGGTTGCGACCCCTGAGCGAAAACTGATGCCGCTCCGGGATTTGGACATAGCCCAGATGCTCCTCCACCCGATTCAGATGCACGCGCAAGGCTGCATGGAGGGAGTCATAGTCTCGGGCCGCTTCAATCTGGCGGATCCAGGCGGCCTTCTCCTGTTCCGAGCTGAAGAGTAGTTCCTGGAAGGTCTTCGCCCGCAGCTCCCCCAGCAAGGCGGACTTGTAGCCGAAGCTGGCGGCTTTGTGGCCCTCAAGGATCTCCAGGCGTTCCAGCTCCGCATCCAGGCTGTTCTGAATGATCGCCATGCGCAGAGAGGGAAGGAAAAGGCGCTGGCCATCTCGTCCGGCGAAGGCGCGGTCTGCGGCTTCCAACCGCATTCTTGTGGTCTGAAGAAGCTCCCGATCGTGCTCTAAGCAGGCTTCGACGCTCACCGTGGAGGCAGGCTTTCTGAGTGTCGAAAGCGGGGCGTTCGAGCAGGCGCTAGTGGTTAGGAGGGTAACGAGCAACAACAGGGTGTTTTTCATGGATTTCTCATCGCCCGAGGGAGACAGAACTTGAGGTATGCCCGACTAAAATCCTTGATCATTCGTGCCATTACGGTGTGTAAGAGGAGGAAAGGGGTGGGATTGAAACAGCGGGCCGACAAAGAATTGGTGGATCGGGGCTTGGTGGCCACCAGGGCCCAGGCTAAATCCCTCATTGAAATGGGGAAGGTGCGCGCAGGGAACCGTACGTTGGCGAAGGCTGGCGAACTGGTGGGAGCTGGAGAGGCGCTTTCCGTAGAGGCACCCGTTTACGTGGGGCGCGGGGCCTTCAAGCTTGAAGCCGCTTTGTCTGGGTTTGGCATTTCGCCCCTTGGCCAGAGCGTGGTGGACGTGGGCGCCAGCACCGGCGGGTTCACGGAAGTGCTCCTCGCAGCCGGCGCCGTCCAAGTGTGGGCCGTTGACGTGGGACATGGCCAGCTGGCGGAGAAGTTGCGTTCCGATCCGCGGGTGGTGAACCTCGAAGGCACGCACATCCTCGAGTGGGGAGGCGTGCTGGATGGTTTGGACGGCGCCGTGATGGATTTGTCCTTCATCTCCGTTACCAAAGTCTTACCGCACTTGCGCACACTGCTTCGCCCTGGGGCGTGGGCAATCGTGCTGGTGAAACCCCAGTTCGAGGCCGGAAGCGCGCGTCTCCCGAAGGATGGGGTGCTGAAGGATCCCGTCGTCCAATCAGAAGTCCTGCGGGAGGTGCTGGAGTCCGCTACCAAGGCTGGTTGGTCGGTGGAGGGTCAGATGGAGTCGCCCATCGAAGGGAAGGACGGCAACCGCGAATTCCTGGTGCTTCTCAGGAACTGATTAGAGCTCAAAGTCCAGCCGCACGTTCAGGCTGTTGGTGGTGACCACCCGGGAGATGCCGTTGATGCGTCTGAGTTGGGCGTCGTCCAACCATAGGAACTCGTAGTCCACGTGCAAGGGCCCGGTCAGTTGCCAGCTGGCGGTGAAGCGATTCTGGGAGAGGTTGTCTGCGGTGTCCAGTTCCCAGGACCCAATGTCTTGCATGGGCCGCCAGCGCAACTCGTTGGTGAGGTGGAAGTGTGGGTTCACTTCGATGTCCATGTACCAGCGGAAAGCGTGGCGCAGGCCGTTCTCGTCGGCTCCCTGCTCGCGGTCGCCAGGGAAGGCCACCACGTGTTGGCGGGTGTCGTAGGTGGGGGCCCAGGAGAGCTCCATGCGCTTGAGGGTCTTGCCGGGTTCGCGGCGCCAGGTGAAGCCCAAGGGCGCGAAGAGGATTTGGCGTTGGGGGGCCCAGTCCTCGCCGTAGCGGGCCTGGCGCCAGTTCAGGTCGCTGAAGGCGTCCCACGCGGGCGTGAGGTTTCTCACCGTGAAGGTGCCTCGGGCCTCGGTGGATTCGTTGCGGAATTCCTCGCCGGAGCGTTTCTCCGCGGCGGTGAGGGTGCTGCGGTCGAAGGTCAGGCGCAGCCCATACTTGCCGCCCTCGTTTTCGAGGCGGCCGCCGAAGCGCACGGTCTTCACGTCGGTGGGACCGCTCTGCACGCTCCACGGCGAGGCGAAGACGGAGCCTTTCATGACTTTCAGGTCTCGCTTGAGGCGGTCCTTGTCGAAGGTTTTTTCCACGAACATGGCCGGAGCACCCTTCTTCTCCTGGTGCAGCTGCGGATCATCGGTCAACCCAGCGGGCAGGTCGTTCTTGAGCGCCGACTTCTCCGGGGGCATGAGCTTCTTCTCGTCGAAGTCAGGCAGGCGCGTGTGGTCCTGGGCCTTTAGCGCCTCCACGTGGGGCGCGGGTTCCGAGGCGTCGATGCCCTCGAGCACGTAGGCGAAGTCCTTGGAGACGAGTTCGGGGTCCACCACGCGGTAGAGGCGCCAATGGGAGGTGAGCATGCCCACCTTCACACACAAGCCCCGGGCCACGTAACCGGCGGTGCCTTTGAGTTTGCCATGGCTACCCACTTGCACGCCGTCCTCCACCCCGCGGTTGAGCACCACCACGTTGCCGGGGTGGTGGGTGAGGATTTTCACGCCCTGGAGATTCTCATTCAAAATGAGCGCGGGGGCTGAAAGAGGTAGGAGGGCGAGGAGCCATCCCGCCATCCATGGCAGGCGTTGCAGAAGGGGCATGCTCCCATTTTAGCGGGAATCTCGTCGCGCGGAAGGGTTAATACGTCAGGACGGAGTGTAGGGGCAAACCCTGCGCCTTGTAGTTGTTCAAAAAGCTCAGGTTGATGAACACACTCATGGCGCGGACGTCGAAGCCATTGCGCTGACAGAGGGCGCGGGTGGCGTTCAGAGTGCCGCCCGTGGCAAGCACATCGTCTACCAGTAGGACGCGGGCGGGGGAGGCGTTCACGGCCATCTCCAGCGTGTCGGTGCCGTATTCTAGTGCGTAGCTTTCCGCTACCACGGGCGGGGGGAGCTTACCCTTCTTGCGGACGGGTATGAAGCCCTTGCCCTTCTGCATCGCCATGGCGGAGCCCAGGATGAAGCCACGGGATTCGATTCCCACCACCACATCGATCTCATGCCAGGGAAGGCCTTCAGACATGGAGCTGACCAGCGCGGGGAAGTGGTCCTTCATGAGCGGCATGATGTCCTTGAACATGACGCCAGCTTTGGGGAAGTCGGGAACGTTGCGGATGTGTTTTTCCAACGGGTGCATGCGGCCTCCTGGGATCATCCAGTGGTACCGCGGGAGACGGCCGTCAGTCGAGTGAAAGCTCCATGGGGGGGAGCTCCATGCGGCGCACTTTGAGGGGACGCAGTGATGGGTGCACGCTGGCCAGGGCCCGCTGGGCGCTGCCGCGGGCCTCTAGGTCCTGGCTGCGGGACTGGGCTTGTTCTTTGCGGGCACTCTCGCGAGTAATGACGCCCGCGCGCACCATGTTTTCTAGGCGCTCCCATGCTTCCCGGCCGGGATCGGCGGAGGCGGACAGTGCCAAGGACAAGCTGAATATGGTGGCGAGCAGGCGGACCATGGAAGGCTTATCGGATCCCCCGAGGGGGAATGAAGGGAAAACCGGCCGTCGAAACTTTCGACACCCTCAGCGCAGGTGGCGGGAAATCCGGCGGTGGAAGCGCTCTGGCAGGGCGGAGACGGGGACGAAATGTTCGCCGCCCAGACTGCCGCCGGCGAGGGGGAAGCGCGCCGAGGCGTTGCAGCCCCGCACGTAGTCGGGCACGAAATCCGTCTCGCCGCTCACGAAAACACCCACCAGTTGACCTTCCATCGAGAACACCGGGGAGCCGGAGTTGCCCTCAAATGCATCAATGGAAGCACGCCAGTCGTCATCGGCGTACATGGTTACCGCGGCGGGACCTGTGGTCTTGAGGGGAAGGCCCAAGGGATGGCCAAGCAGGAAGACCTGGGAAGGCGTGGCGGACTCCGCGCTTACGGGCTGCGGGGCGCGTGCTTGGCGCTCTCTCAGGCGCACCAGCGCCACATCGAGGCGGCGGTCGCGCTCAAGCACTTCCGCGCAAGCGGAACCCTCGCCCAATTCCACTCGCAAACCTTGGGTACGTTCCAGTGTGTAATCAAAGTACCAGGACAGGTTCTCGCAGTGGGCGCGGGACTCCACGCAATGGCCGGCGGTGAGGATGAGGTCCGGCGCCACCAGGATTCCGGTGCAGGCACCGAGGCTGGGTTGGTCGTCAAAGGCTTCCCCTGGGCAGAGGTCGTAGCGGAGAGCGGCCGAAGGCGCGTTCACCCAGGGCAGGGGCTGGCCTTGGAGCCTCCGGGCCGTGATGCCGACGGCGACGGGCGACGCCAAAGCCTGGGAGGGGGCGCCTTCCCGTCGATCGTCCTCCCCATACAGGGCGATGGGGCTCCAGGTCGCCGAATGGGCGGCGGCGGAAAGGGTTATCCAGAGGGAGAAAATGAGTCCCATGCCTCATTCTAGGTCGCCCCGGCGGTGGCCCATCCAGGGGCCGTAAAGATTACCGGCGACGTCTCGTCGGGCAAAAATTGCTCCGCGGGGAGCACTGAGTTCTATGCTATGATTTTCGTTGGGGATTCCCCCCGGCCCAAGGATGTGCCTCCCATGTGCGGTTTGTTCGGTTCCCTCGGCAACGCCCTCAAACTCCCTGAGTTCCAGGACGCGTTCGCGCGCCTGCGCCACCGTGGCCCCGACGACACCCGGATCATCCAACCCGACGGCGAAGTCACCCTGGCCTTCCACCGTCTCGCCATCATGGACACGAGCCATGCCGGCGACCAACCCTTCAAAGACGTGGAGCGCGCCGTGTGGCTCCTGTGCAACGGCGAGGTCTATAACTACCCTGCGCTTTACGAAGCCTACAAAGACACCTACCCCTTCGTGTCCCACTCCGACTGCGAACCCATCCTGCCCCTCTACCGCCAGTACGGCATCGCCGAGACCGCGCGCCGGCTCGACGCTGAGTTCGCTTTGATCATCTGGGACGGCGAGAAGAAAAAACTCTTCGCGGCCCGTGACCCCATCGGGATCCGCCCGCTGTTCTACGGCAACTCCATGGTGGACGGGAAAATCATGTTCGCCTCCGAGGCGAAAGTGCTCGCTCCCCTGTGCCATGACGTGAAGCCTTTCCCGCCAGGCCATTACTACGACGGAGACGGCAATTTCGTTTGCTATCGCAAGATCACCGATGTTCCCAAGTACACCACTGATTCTCAGGAGCGCGTACTCAAAGAAATCCGCGAGCGCCTGATCGAAGGCGTGCGCAAGCGCCTGGTGGCCGACGTGCCCGTGGGCTACCTCCTATCCGGCGGCCTGGATTCTTCCCTCGTGTGCGGCATCGCGGCCCACATCCTGAGGAAGCCCTTGGTCACCTTTTCCGTGGGCCTCAACAAGAACCCCATCGACCTGCCGTACGCCAAGAAGGTCGCCGACTTCATCAAGAGCACCCACCACGAGGTCTACTTCACTGAGGAGGACACCCTCGCCGTGGTTCGCGACGTGATCAAGCACCTGGAGACCTGGGACATCACCACCGTGCGTGCGTCCATCGGCATGTACCTCGTGTGCAAGTACATCCACGAGAAAACCAAGATCAAAGTGGTCCTCACCGGCGAGGTGAGCGACGAGATCTTCGGCTACAAGTACACCGACTTCGCACCTAACGGCGCTGAGTTTCAGAAAGAAGCTGTGAAGCGCGTGGATGAGTTGTACATGTATGACGTACTTCGCGCCGACCGCTGCATTTCTGCCCATTCCATCGAGGCGCGCGTCCCGTTCGCCGACTTGGACTTCGTCTCCTACTGCATGTCCATCCCCCCCGAGATGAAGATGAACACCACGGGCATGGGGAAATACATCCTGCGCAAGGCTTTCGATGGCATGAACATCCTGCCCGAGGAGATCCTGTGGCGCGAGAAGGCCGCCTTCTCGGACGCCGTGGGGCACTCCATGGTGGACACGCTTAAGGCCTACGCTGAGAGAAAGTACACCGAGTATGATCTTGCCCGGGCCAAGATCGCGTACCCGCACGGCACGCCTTTCACCAAGGAGTCCCTGTGGTATCGGGAGATCTTCGAGGAGATGTATCCGGGCCGCGCGGCGATGGTGAAAGATTTTTGGATGCCGAACAAGAGTTGGGAAGGGTGCAATGTCAGCGACCCTTCCGCCCGCGTGCTCTCCAACTACGGCAAGTCGGGCGTATAACCGCAATCACTTGAAGAAACGGTCACCGTTCAGGATGGCGATCACGTCGGCGCGGGAGCCGGTGAAACAGGCCGTCCCGCGGAACAGGGTCCTTCGGAGTCCCTAGGACTGCAAATTCTTTGGGGGAAGAATGGAACTTAACGCGAGTTCACCTCCGCTGCGGAGGTGAACTTGCGTTAGGACTATTTATTGAAAGTTTCCACCGTCGACACCGGCTCATCCCGATCCGCATAATACCGATGCCCACCAATCACCGCCAGCCCACCCGCAAACGGCACAACCTGAGAAAACCCTTTCGTCTCCACCAGTGAACGCCCCGTGTGCCGCCACGCCAGCGTGTCCAAGTCCAGCGCGTACACGTGGGACACGTATTCGTAATCCATGGGACCCGTTTTGAACATGCCGCCAAAAACCATCAGGTCGTCGCCCAGGATCCCCGCCGCAGGGGCGAAGGTGGCAAAGGGCATGGTGGAGAGTTCCCGGGCAAAGCCGGTGCGCGGGTCGATGCGGGTGATGTTGGCCAGCAGCTCGAAGTGGGTGGAACCCACTCCCAAGCCACCCACCAGAATGATGTCTCCATCACGCTGGACGGCGGTGAAGGCCCGGCGCAAGGGCGGGGGAATTTTCCAAGGGGCTTCCACGATGGTTTCTTTTTCCAGGTCGAACACGTCCACCGCGTGGTGGAAGGTGCCTTCGAAATCACCGGGCGCCTTGGGTGTCGCGTCCCACCCGCCGATCAAGTAGACCTTGCCGTCCACTGTGACGGCCACGTTGGAGGAACGCCGGCGCGGCATCACACCCACGGTGGTCCACTCGTTCTTAGCGATGTCGTAGCGGTCAATCTCGTCGAGAGAGCGCCAAGCGGGGCGTGTGCCAGCCTGGTACGCGAATCCACCGAAGGCATAGAGATAGTTGCCGTGGGCCGCCAGCTGGAAGCCGTGGGCCTTGCGTGGGCGCGGGGCGAGTTCTTTCCAACCGGTGGCGGGGTCATAGACTTGCAGGTTGTCGGTGAAGGACTCCGGTGGGTAGGTGTGCTCGGAGCCGGCGTGGCCACCGCATAGGTAGATCTTCCCTTGGTGCTGGATGGCGCCGAGGGACGAGCGCAGGGGCGCCGGGAAGGAGGGGAGGGCGCTTTGCTTGAGAGCGGTTTCGCCGGCGAAGTTGGGGGCGTACTCGCTGTCGGGGTTCTCGGAGAGGGCGGACCACTGGCCACCGGCGATCTTGTAGAGCTGGAAACGGCCGGACTTGTTGGAGGCGAAAGCCAGGTTGCCGTCGGGCATGAAAGCCGGGGCCATCTCGTCGGCGGGGTCTTGGGTCAGGACGCTTTTCTCCAGCGTGCGGCGGTCGATGGTCCAGACGTCCCAGGAGCCGTTAGCTTTGCTGGTGTAGGCCACGAGGCTCTCGTCGGCGGACAAGGAAGGGGCCATGCCTTCGGCCAGGACGCGGATTTTACCGGAAGCGGTTTCCATCTCCACGACCTCTTTCTTGCCCGTGAGGTTGCGCTGGAACACCACGAAGGCTCCGTCGGAGGAGGGACGGGGGAAGTAGCCCACACCTTCGTGGGTGAGCACGCGCGGCTGCGTTTTCTTCATGGCCTCGGGAGCGACCAAGGCGATCTTGTTGCCTTGGGCGGTGGGCATGGAGAAGGCCAGCAGCTTGCCGTTGCGGCTGAAGCGCGGGTGGAGGGTCATTCCTTCCAGTTCGGGTTTGAAGGTGGAGCGGGTGTTGGAGACGACATCGTGGAGGGCGAGCTCAAGGGAACGCTCGGAGGCGCCCTCCACCCAAGCCAGGCGGGTGCCGTCAGAGGTGATGTCGGGGTAGAGGTGCCAGCGGCCGGGGGTCCCCAGCTTAACCTCGGAACCGTCCACGTGCTTCATCACCACGGTCTTCTCCGTGGCGCTCTCCCGCATGAAAACCATGGGCCACTGGGCGTTGGAGGCACAGGACCAAAGTCCGATCAGGAAGATCCATTTCATCGCGTTCTCCTTGGGTCCCGGGATCATAAGGAGCGGGGTTTGGGGTGTCAAACTCAACGGCTCTTATTGGAAAGTGCCGGGGGAAAAAACCCCCGAATGGCGCGGAATTTTGAACGCCCTTAAGATGGAGACACACCAGGCCAGGAAGGCCGGAAACCATGGTCCGACACTACCGTACCCAATTCAGAGACCTCCCCGCTAACCTCAAGCTGTTCGTGGTGGGCCACGCCGTGCAGGCCTTCGGGCACGCCGTACACGCTTTGCTCTTCAACCTATTCCTGCGCGAGGCGGGGATGAAGGAAGGTGTCATGGGCGCGCTCGCCTCGACGACTTCCTTGGGCGTGGCCTTGATGGCCTTTCCCTCCGCCTTCGTGCTCGAACGCTTCGCTGTGAAGCCCATGCTGGTTTTGGGCATGGCCATGGCCGCCGGCTTCTACCTCATGCAGGTGCAAGCCAGCACCGTGGAGATGTGGACTTTCTTCGGACTCCTCGGCGCCATGGGCACAGCTCTGTTCAACATCTCGGTAGCCCCGTTCATCCTCCGTAACACCACTCCTGAGCAACGGGTGTACGGCTACACGTTCAACTCCTCGGCCGTGATGGGCGCCCAGCTCCTGGGTTATATCGTGGGCGGGAAAGTTCCCGAGGCTTTGCCGCTCCTCTTTCCTGATTTGCCGCGGATAGAGGCCTTCCGGTGGGCCATGACCGCGGCTTTGGGCGTGAGCTTCCTCTCGTTTTTCGCCTACGCCCGCATCTTGCGCGTGCCCGCGCCCCGTTTGCGCGCACCCCTCATTGGACAGATGCGCGAGAAAGACTGGCGCACCTTGGGCAAACTCATCGCCCCGAAGGTCTGCATCGCCCTGGGCGCGGGCATGATCATCCCGTTCATGAACGTGTACCTTTCCAAACGCTTCGACATGGGCAGCTCGGCCGTGGGCATGTGCTTCAGCATCGCCCAGCTGTGCATGTTCACTGGCATCTTCCTTTCGCCTCTGGTGGTCAAGCGCATGGATCGCCTCAAGTTCATCCTCACCACCGCCATGCTTTCCGTGCCCTTCATGCTGGCCATGACCTTCGCCTCAAGCTTCGGCTTGGTGTTGGGGAGCTTCTTCATGCGTGGCATGCTCATGAACATGAGCGGGCCGATGACCTCCATGTTCGAGATGGAACGCGTGCGGGAGCAGGACTGCCTCTTCGCCTCGTCCATTCTCATTTTCTGCTATAACGTGGCTTGGACCTTTAGCACCCAGGTGGGAGGGTGGCTCATTGAGACCCATGGCTTCCGGCCCTCATTCCTCATCGCGGCGGCGTTCTACACGTCGGCGGTGGGATGCTACTGGGCATTTTTCCGGACCAAGCGCGCGGGACTCAACCCCCAACGTCGCCCATTGCCCGCCCCGGTCGAAGAAGCGGCTTAGAGGTCGGGACGCCGGCAACGATCGAGCGCCTCCAGCAGGCGCGGTTGGTCGGTCAGCGTGACGCCCCAGTTCTCCAGTGTTCTCCCACGGCATTGCCCATGGGTGTGGATCCCTACGATTTGGCCATTGGCGTTCAGGATCACGGAGCCGGAGTTACCAGCGGCCGTGGGGACGTTGTGCTCGAGGAAAGACCCGTAGTTCCGCACCACCCGGCCAGCAGCCGTCTGCAGGGTGTTGTCCAAGTGGCCCTCATCGTCACCATAACCGGCTATGCGGATCAGCTCGCCATCACCCGCGGGGCGGGCGGCAAAAGTGAAGTGGTTGGAGTGGGCCCCCGGCAAGGTTCCCCCCCGTGGCAAGACCCGGAAGACCGCCCAGTCTTCCCCCACTCCATCGTTTGAGCCGTGCACACTGTCAGGGTCAACCTGGTAAACTACGCTGTGTGGTCCCACGTTGAAGCGCACCCGCCGCAAGCCGCGCATGCAGTGGCCGGCGGTGATCAGGCACCCCGCACTCACCAAAGTGGCGGTACAGGCCAAAGGAGCCACGCGGCCGATGCGGGGATCCTGGGTGGGCCGGCGGGTGTCGCCACCAGCGCAGAATGCACGCACGCCCGCGTGGGACAAAACGGGCAGCAGTAAGAGGGCTGCCATCAAGCGTCCCATCACTCGATCCTGATGAAGGTGGCGATGTGGATTTGCATCATCCCGATTGTAGGGTAGACGTTTTGGCCCCCGGCCAACTTGCAACCAAAGCTCGCGGCTTCAGGGTGAAGCTCAAAATCTAGCACGGTGAGGTGGCTTGGCGGGTTCAGGTTGCGGGCGCGCCGGACGCTGAACACGGTTCCCGCAGGGATGGAGCGCGTATACTCGCGTTTGGTGACGTTGAGCCAGCAGATGGCCGTGTTCTGAAATTCAGGCACATGATGGCCATTCGCCACACGGGACATGTTGTCCCCGTGTTCGAAGTACACTATGTCCCGTCCGGCGGGCACGGGAATGGCACGGAAGACATGCAGGTCGTCGCCGGGTCCCATGGTGCTCATGAGCGAGTTCAGGTTGGTGGCCTGGACCCCGGCGGAGGTGAATAAGATGGCGAAGGCAATGGCTTTCATGCGGCCGCCATTTTACCCCGGGAATCCCCATGGACGGGGAAATCGGTAAAATTTACGCGGCCGATGGCCTTACCACGGAAGTTTTTCGCCGTTGCTGTGCCAGAACCCGCCGCTGTTGGCGGGGTTGAGGGCCTCCACCACTTTTAAAATGCCCCGTGCGGAAGCCTCCGCGGTGATCTCGCCTTGTCCACCCGTCATTTTGGTTTTCACGTAGCCCGGATGGAGTAGTCCCACCATGATCCCGCGGCTGGCCAGGTCCACGGCCAGCCCTTTGCCCAGCATGTTCACCGCCGCCTTGGACATGCGGTAACCGTAGTAGCCGCCCGAGGTGTTGTCGGCGATGGAACCCATGCGGCTGGTGGTGATGATGATTTTCGATCCGCGGCGCAAGTGCGGCAGCAGCGCCGTGGTCACGCGGAAAGGCGCCAGGGCATTCACCTCAAACTGCAGGCGCATGCCTTCCATGTCCCATTTCTCCAGTGTCTGGTCAGTGAACACACCGGCATTGTTAAAGAGAAGGTCGATGGAACGGTCACCCACTTTCTCGAGCAATATTTTTTCCATGGTCGGCGAAGTGAGTTCGATGCCCTCAAGCACGACGGCGCCGGTGTTGGCGAGTTCGGCGCAGCTTTGCCGGCAAGTGGCCAAGACCTCTACGCCCTGGGCGCGGAGTTGGCGGACGAGTTCGAGTCCGATGCCGCTGGCGGCGCCGGTGACGAGGGCGGTGGTCATAAGGTTTCCTTTTCAGGCCAAATACGGCCCATGAGTTCATTCATCAGGATGGTGATGTCTTCCGCTTCCTGCGGCAGGAACCGGTCAAGCTCCGGTGAGTCCAAATCCAAAACACCCACACAGGCGCCCTCCCACAGCATGGGCACCACCAACTCGGAGCGCGACGCCGAGTCACAGGCGATGTGCCCGGGAAACGCGTGCACGTCCGACACCCGTTGCGTAGTCCGCGTGGCATGGGCGGCTCCGCAAACGCCCCGCCCGCTTTTGATGCGCAAGCAGGCTGGCTTGCCCTGGAAGGGGCCAAGAACCAATTCCTCCCGACGTTCGTCCCAAAGGTAAAAGCCCGCCCAGTTCAATCCCGGCAGCGCATGGAAAAACAGGGAGGAGAGGTTGGCGAGGTTCGCCACCAGGTTCTTTTCACCTTCTATGAGGGCGAAGGCATCACGGCGCAGGTCTTGTGATGGGATGAACACGGCCCGGCTCCTTGCCAAAAAGGACGCTAGCGGGGAGAGTGGTACCATGAACAAGCAAGCGTTTCCACCCACCGGCCACACCCTCGTCGCCGGTTACCTCTTCTGGGTCTTCGGCTTCACCGGGGCGCACCGCTTCTACTTCGGCAAGAAGTGGACGGGCCTGATTTGGTTCTGCACCTTCGGGATGTTGGGCGTGGGCTGGTTGATCGACGCATTCCTCATTCCCGGGATGGAGGAGGATGCCGACATCAAATACGTGTCTGGCCCTTGGAACTACAACTTTGCCTGGCTGTTGCTGACCTTCGGTGGTTTCCTGGGACTGCACCGCTTCTATCTGGGTCGCATCTGGACGGGCCTCTTGTGGCTTCTCACCGGCGGCCTTCTGACATGCGGTTGGCTTTGGGATCTCTGGAAGCTCAATGAGATGGTCTCAGAGCAGAACAGTTCAACCCCCATCTAGGCTTTGCCGTCCAATTCCGACCGCAACTGGGTGATAAAACCTCGCATGAACGCGGCCCGCTCCTGAGCGAGCCGCTTACCCGCAGCCGTGGCCATGGTGTCCGGGAGTTTGAAAAGCTTGGCGGCGTAATGGTCGAGCATCCACCGCCTGTCGTCGAGGGGACGCCGCTCTGCCAACAAGTCGTCCGGATCGTAAAAGCTTCCTCCCATGCTGGTGCAAACGGAGGCACAACGGAGCACGCCGATGGAGCCCAGGGCGTCCAGGCGGTCTGCGTCCTGAACGACCGCCGCTTCCTTCGTGGAGGGCGCAAGGCCCCGGGAGAAGGAATGCTCCACGATGGCACGGTGGATGGCGGGCAGGAGTTTGGAATCGTGGCCAGCGGCAGCCAGTAATGTAATGGCTTTGTCGGCGGCGAGTTCAGAAGCCCGGTGCCGCTCAGGATGGTCCTTGGGCACGTTCACGCAATCATGTAAGTAAGCCGCAGGGACCACCACGGCCTCGTCGGCCCCTTCCTCGCGCGCCAGAAGGCGGGCGCTGGCGACCACCCGGAGGATGTGGCCCCAGTCATGCCCGGGGTCTTGACCCTCGTGGTAACGGCGGACTTCTGCGAACAAGGTTTCTGGCAACATGGAGCCGGTTTATCCCAAGACGAAAAGGCCCGCAAGGTGTTATCCTTCCTCCATGGGATTGATCTTGTTCACCCTCCTGGTGCTTTGCCATGGCGTGTTCTACATCGCCTGGAAGCAGGACCGTTTCTGCGTCATCGACGTGGCCTGGGGCCTGGGCTTCGTGGTGGTGGCGATCCTGGGCTACCTGCAGAATTACCCTTCCCCCCCCAAGCTCCTGCTCCTCCTAATGGTCGCGGCCTGGGGCTTCCGCCTTGCCTGGCACCTCCACACCCGCTCCAGGGGCCATGGGGAAGATCCGCGCTACCAGGCCTTGCGTGACGGTTGGGGGGAGCGCTACCTCCAAGAAGGCTACAAGCGCGTGTTCCTGGCCCAGGCAGGAGCGCTCTTCGTCGTGTCCCTTCCCGTGCAGCTGGGCATGTCCAGCGACCTGGAGCGCTTCGGCGCCAAGCAAGCGCTGGGGTTCCTCCTCTGGGCCGCGGGTCTCGGGCTTGAAGCCTGGTCAGATTGGCACCTTGCGCGGTTTAAGAATGACCCCGCCAACCGCGGCAAGCTCTGCACCGACGGCCCTTGGACCTACGTGCGCTTCCCCAATTACCTGGGCGAGATGTTGGTGTGGTGGGGTGTGTACGTCTATATCTTCAACTTCTGGACCGCGTGGACCATCGTGGGGCCGTTGGCCATCAGTTATTTCCTCATCAAGGTCACCGGTATCCCACCCATCGAGCAGCGGTACAGGGACCGTGCGGACTACCAGGCCTACGCGGCCCGCACGCCTCGACTCGTTCCCTTCCGCCGCCCTAAGGTCCTCGCCTGACGCCGATTGGCCGCATCCGTTCCGAATTCCGGGAAAAGTTCGGCGTTCCCAAGCAGCCCGGGCTCGCGCCGGCGTTGAAGGCGGTGTTGGTCCTCGAGGGGGAGTGGGCGCATGAAACGTGCTGGCGCGGCTTAGAAGAATGTTCACACGTCTGGGTGATCTTTGAGTTTCATTTGAACGGCCCATCCCGGAACGCCACCGTCCGTCCTCCCGTGTTGGGAGGAGAAAAGCGCATGGGGGTTTTCTCCACGCGCTCCCCACACCGCCCCAACCCGTTGGGCCTGTCGTTGGTGAAACTCGAGCGAATCGAGACCAAGGGGAAAGAGGCGCATCTGCACGTGAGTGGCCATGACTTCGTGGACGGTACACCCCTGCTGGACATCAAACCCTATGTGCCCTCGTACGACACCCCCAAAGGGGATGTCTTTCATTGGTCGGACGAATTGCCCCCTTATCACCACCCCGTGCGTTGGGCCGTGCCAGCGCCAGACGGATTAAGGGAGGCCATCGAACAAGTGTTGAGGCTGGATCCCCGCCCCCGCTCCGCTAAACCAGGAGCGCGTTTTGGCATGGCGTTCGCGGGCCATAACGTGGTCTTTCGCGCCGAAGGCCCGGAACTCGTGGTGGAAGACATCACCAGGACATGACGGGCCGTCCGGCCCTTGTCGCGGGAATCACCAGGAGGACGTGTTATCCCTAGGGCATGAGGCCCATGCACATTTCCTCCATCCGCACCGTGCTGCCTACCCACATGCTCACCCAGGGCGAAAGCCTAGCGTGGCTCGTCGACGCCCACGTGGAGGCGGAACGCTTCCGCCTGGGGACCGACTTCCCCGAAGAGGGGGGATTACGCGACTATTTACTTCGGCACGCCATCGGGCCGGATGCCATCGCCTTCCGCGGCAGCGATTGCCCGGACGTTCGCACGCGGGATTGGCAGAACCACCGCATCTATCGCCTCACACCTGAGAGTCCAAGAGGCGCCGACATTCAGGCGCGGACGCGCTTTTTCGGAGAGCGTGCCCTGGAAATCATGGGGAAGCTTTACGCCGGCGCCACCCCACCCGACCATCTAATCCACGTGACGTGCACTGGCTACCAGTCCCCGAGCCCTGCCCAGCGCTGGGTGGCCGCTCAAGGTTGGCCCACCGAGGTTACACACTCCTACCACATGGGGTGTTACGCCTCCCTGCCGGCAGTCCGGCTGGCGGTGGCCCTCGCGCGCGAGGACGGAAGACGCGTGGACGTCGCCCACACCGAGATGTGCAGCCTCCACTTGGACCCCCTTAACCACTCCGCTGAACAGGCGGTGCTGGGCAGCCTATTCGCCGACGGGCACGCGCGCTACCAAGTCTCCGAGGAGCCTTCCCGGGGGCCCGGTTTCCGCGTGCGGGCACTGGCCGAGAAAATCCTACCGGACAGTGCGGATGACATGACCTGGGAACCAGGACCGTGGGGGATGCGCATGTCGCTCGCCAAGGAAATTCCGGACAAGATAGGTTTCGCCGCTCCGGGGTTCCTATCAGAACTCGCCGGGCGTGCGCACCTTCCCATGACGGGGATGATGTCCCCCCGCACCTTGTGGGCCATCCATCCCGGTGGCCCGAAGATCATCGACGCTGTCCAGACTGGACTGAACCTCACGCCATCCCAAATCCAGGCTTCCCGGGATGTTTTGCACGACCGTGGCAACATGTCCTCCGCCACGCTTCCCCACGTTTGGGAGCGCATCCTCGCGGCGGCGCCCGATCCCGGCACGCTCGTGGTCAGCCTCGCTTTCGGCCCCGGCCTTACGCTCTTCGGGGCTGTTTTCGAGGTGACTTGAGTGGAGCATTGGCTGTGGGCGCCGTTTTTCGCCCAGGGGGCGGTCATGGCCGTAGACGAGCTTCACTTCCATGAGCGCCGCGGACTACCGGCGTGGGAGAGGTGGGGCCATCCGTTGGACACTCTTACGGTGTTCGCATGCTACCTCTTCCTCTGCCTGGGGGAACCCACCCGCGCCGGTCTGTGGGCGTACGTTTGCCTAGGAGGCTTTTCCTGCATCTTCATCACGAAGGATGAAGCCGTTCACGGCAAGCTCTGCGGCATGACGGAGAACTGGCTGCACGCGCTCCTTTACGTTCTCCACCCCATCACGCTCGCCGTCGCCGGGTGGGCGTGGTGGCACGGCGCGGGCGGCTTGGCGTTGCCGTTGGTGGCGACGGCGGTGGGAATGTTCATGGTCTACCAGATTTGGCGGTGGAACCGCCCGAAGCCCGCGTCTGTCAATAATGGCTTCTATGAGGACTTAGGTGAGAGGTGGTATACGGCCCAGGATGATCCCGTGGCACTCCTCAGGGCGGAAACCCGCGCCAAGCTGCCTTGGGTTGAGGAACGCCTGCGGACCGCCCGCCTGCACCACGTACTCGACGTTGGGTGCGGTGCGGGCTTTCTTAGCAACGCCCTGGCCGAGCGCGGATTTCGCGTGGGTGGCATCGACCTGTCTCAGGAGAGCCTGAAGGTGGCCCGCGCCCATGACGCCACAGGAACTGTGGCTTACGTCCGTGCGGATGCGAATCGTTTACCCTTTCCCGCGGCTTCGTTCGACGCCGTCACGTGCATGGACTTCCTTGAGCATGTGGAAGATCCGTCCAGGGTGGTGGGGGAATGCGCCCGGGTTTTGAAGCCTGGCGGATTATTCTTCTTCCACACCTTCAACCGCAACTTTTTATCTTGGCTGGTGGTGATCAAGGCCGTGGAGGCGCTCCTACCCAAGACTCCTCCACGCATGCATGTACTTCGATTATTCATCAAGCCCGCCGAGTTGGAGCGGATGTGCTGGGCGAGCGGACTCGAACCGTTGGAGATGACTGGCTTGCGTCCCGTCTGGTCCACCGTTCCCTGGGCCCGTCTCTTTTCGGGCCGGGTGCCTGAAAGCTTTGCCTTCCGGACAACACCCTTCAAGGGGCTCTCATACTTGGGCGTGGCACGACGCAAGTTCTAGGCTGTCCCTCAATCTGCGCCCAACCAACTTTTGATGGTGGCGCCAAAGGAAGCCTGGGCCGCGATCACCGATGGCAGGGTCTGGAAGGCCCGTAGGTCGTCGCAATGGGCAGCCCCTTCCATCACCAAGACTCCAAGACCCGGGTTCGGTGTCTCCTCCAGCGTGGAGGGGACCACGGAGAGGCGCAGCCAGGGATCGTCGCTGCCATTGGTGAAAATGATCTTGGTGGTTGTGGGATCGAAGAGCGGGCCGTAGTACTCGGCGTTCAGGCTTCCATCAGCGGTCTGGGGGACTCCAAAGAGGCGCTCGCACACGCGGTCATGGTAGGCGAGGTCGATGCGGGAGGAGCGGGACGTGCCTTCCTCGCCTGCGTTCGCCACCTGGAACCAGCCGAACTCCCGGCAGCTCTGCCACATCCATTGCCGGAAGTATCCGCCGGGCGCGGCTTCCTCAGGCTCAGCCGCCTGCATGGAGATGCCCAGGGGGTTCATGCCAAGGCGCCCGAGGGCCGCGAGACCTGCGCGGGCATAGCCGTCCACCAGGTCGGAGGCGGTGGTCAGGGTCTGGCAGAAGGAGGTGCGAGACCCATATTGAACGGCGGCGGCGAGCATGTCCGCCACCACGTAGAGGAAGTCGTCATTGTCGCGGATCTCAGAAGCGCGGAATTGGGCCTTCACAGCGTCTGCTCCCTCGGGCGTCGCCAATCGTTGTTCGATCAACGCTACCGCCTCACGGACCTTATCCACGCAAGCGCCCTTGATGACGTTGGCTACATGGGCGTCGTACTCATTGAACTCGGCCTTCACCAGCACCGGCGCGGAGGAGGCGAGCGCCCCCACAACTAACTCAGGGTGCTTGAGACGGTAGAAGGCGGCGAGGGTGCCGGCGTAAGACCCACCCACGGCGACCCATTTGCCCTTGAGGTTCATGGTCTCCATGGCGTGGCGCTGGAAAGCAGCCAAATCGGCCAGGGCGGCTGCGAGGCTCAGGGGTTGGAGGTTTTCGGTGCTCAAGCGTGAGAAGGGGAGGCTCTGGCCGTAATAGCGGTGCTCCAGGGCCACCAAATGCGCTTTGGCCTCGCGGGCCAGTTGGCCGATGGCGGAATACGAGGAGGTCCCGGCGCATGTCCACTCACCGCAGATCAAGTAGAAGACCGGCGAATTCTCGCCCTCGGCGTGGCGCGAGTCCACGAAGTAGCGCTGGTTGAATGTCGTTGTGTCGTCCACGCGGTCATGGTGCAATTTTTGGGCGAAGAAGCCAGTGGGATTCGCAAGGCCCTTTTGGTGGGCCTCCAGCCTGAAGCGCCAACCCCCGTCCAATGCCAATGCCTGGGTGGCGAGCAGAGTGAGGAGCGGGAAGACAAGAAAGCGCATGAAACCCCCGGGTCAAAGGGGTCCTTTATAGACCTTCCACCCCCGCACGCCCACTACGCCTGTAAAAACTTCGCCGTCCTAAAAACGTGGATCGGGGATGGCGGGATTAGGGTCCCCTTGGGTCGAAGGCCACATCTCAGGACGTTGCGGTCCCCGGTACCTGGTCCGGTAGCGCTCCTCGGGTGTTCTGGGGAGGCGGGGAACGTCCTCCTCCCGCTGCATGTCGTCCTCGTTGCGGGGCGTGTTGTGGGTGGGCGCGGACCTATCAGGAACATATGTGCCGTACCCTATGGGAGTATCGGCGGGATCTGGGACGTCCTCGTAAAATGTCGGCTCAACCGCAGCGGGTTTAGCCTCCGCCATGGCGGCCCCCGACAGGAGCAAGGGAAAAACCAGCGTTGTCATCATAGTCCCTCCTTGTCTCCCTCCACCTAACCACTTTCCTGGGCGTGGCGCCATGGACGGCCTTGAGTGGGTAAAAGATGTCTGGCCCGCGTGTGGAAATAACTCAACAAACGCTTTATGGCGGAATGATGTGGCTCCGCGCAGGGAGGTTTAGCCTGGGACGTAACGACCAAGGAGGTCTTCCATGCAAACCCAGCCGCAACAGCCCCAACAACCCCAGCAGCCCGAACCCAAGCGCGAGGAAGGCGGTGATGAACTCAAGGACATCCCCGTCACGCCCAAGGCCAAAACGTCCCAGGACAAACGTTAAACAAAGCAGCTGTCCCCCACATTTTGTGGGGGACTTTTCCATGACAAACCGAGCCTAAATAACGCGTGTCCTGGATTTTTCGAATAATACACACAGCCTCCACCGCCCCTTGAAGCCCAGAATCTCCCACCCCTTTAAGCTTTCCTTATCCGCATCCATAGCGGGCGAACGTGGAGGCTCCTATGAACGACCAAGAAAAACGCAACTCCGGAAACGAAGACACCCCCGCTGGCCTGGTGCTCGCAGCGGAAAAGTGGATCAAGAAATTCATCCGCGACCTTGGAAGGGCCGAAACCGATCCGGCCGCCCGCGAGTGGGTCAAGTCGGCTTTGCATCCCTCACTCCTCTAAACTACGGACAGGATCCATGGACCAGGTCTGTCAAACCTACGTCTGTTCCATCATGAAGGTTCCCCACATGACCGTTCACGCGGTCATGCCATAACCCTCGGCAGAATTACCGGGCGGCCAACACGCTGACTCGGTCCATGGATCCCTGATGAATTGGCCTCCCGAATGGGAGGCCTATTTTTTTGTGTGCAGAACAATCCATCAAGCTTCCACGGCTGCTCCAAGAGGTGTGATTGCCTTTAGCCTAGTCTGTTGCTTGGACTACCGAGGGAGGTCGCCATGAAAGCACGCAGAACCATCACTAAAACTTTCTTGAAGGAAGCACTCTGGACAGCCGCCGGCATGGTGGTGACCTTCGTGGCCCGAAAGGTGCCTTGGGAACGGGTGATCGACCCGCAAGTGGTGGGATCCATCCGGCAGGCCCTTTGGCCCGAGCAAACACCTCTCACCGCCAAAGCAGCCCCTGGTAGCAATGGTCCATCCGCCCGTGGACCGGTGGACCATGCCGAGGTCCAAGAGAAAGGCGCCCAAGCTCGCGACGGCCAAGCTGCCCGGGTGGCCCGTGAAATTCCCGCCCCGACTCTTGGAAAAGGCAGCAAGATGGCCGCTCCCGGGGCTGGCAAGAAGCCGCTGCCGGCAAAGCGCCACTACAACGGCAAGTCCCGTCACGCTTAAGCAAGGAGGAAGACATGCCCCACACCACAACCCCAGATACTGCTCCCCGGGAAGAGGGCGTCCGCACCCGCAGCACGGCCCCTCGTGAAGGAGTCGCCTATCCCGATATGGAAAACCACTCCCCCTCAGCCGAGGAGAAGGAGGGCAAGATCGACATGCAGAACGAGGGCGGTGGCGGCGCCATTGACCACGTTGAGGGCGAAGAGCTCACTGAGGCGGTAGATCTGCAGAAGGATGTGGGCTACGACGTGAACGTTCGCCCGGGCATCCGGATCGCGGATGAGCAGGGGCTAGACCGTCCCCTCTAAGCCGAGTGTGCGGGTCGGGATTCTTGGGAGCACCGAAAGGTTTGGCCTTCAAGTGTTCTGGCCCATGCCATATGACCTTTTCTTTCCGTCGCTTTTTCCTCCTTTTGCCGGACTTGGATGCCTTTATACTAGAGGCACCCTTGACCCTTAATCTGGAGGAATGGAATGGAAGCCACCCGGAGCTGGCGCTGGATGCCGGCGCTCACAACTTTGTCCCTGACCCTGCTCGTAAGCTGCTCTACCGCCCAACGTACCCCCGACTCAACTCTTGATGATCCTCCCCGCCGCCACGGTGAAGTTCGGCGCGATGATCGCCGCGATGATCGCCGCGATGACCGCCGTGACGACCGCCGCGACGATCGCCGTGACGACCGTCGCGATGACCGCCGCGATGACCGCCGCGATGACCGCCGTGACGACCGTCGCGATGGCCGTATCGGTGACCGCCGTGACGATCGCCGCCCCGATGTGCGCACCCGCGTGATCATTACTCGCCGGGATGGTCGCGAGCATCGCTGGAACCGCCGTGACAACTGGCGTACTCGCCGCCACCACGATGGCCGTAACCGCAACTGTATTTACTGCTTCGACCGTTCCCGCTACGGCGCCAGCTGGGGCCGGGACATCGTGGAGCTGGGCAACGAGATCACCCTTTACTCCACCAGTCCCTACGCCACCTCCAATTACACCAGCTACCTCCCGACCCGCGTGTGCGGATTGCGCAGCATCAGCATCGAGGTTCTCGACAACGAGGCCCGCATCAACCGTGTAGAGGTGCAGTACTTCGGTGAGTATACCTGGGACAGCTTGCCCATCCGCGCCGACTGGGACTTCCGCAACGTCGCCGAGGAAGGCGACCGCAGCGTTTGGTTGGACATCGGTTCCCACCGCCACAACGATCGCTCCTGCATCCAAGCCGTCCGCGTGAATGGCCACACTTACCGGGACTACTTCGACTTCGACTACGCCCGTGTGCAGTTCTACGGCTCCCGGGTACCCCAGCGCTCCTACTGAGAGCGGACTCCAAGAACGAAAAAGGGCCCCTCACGGGGCCCTTCCTTTTTGTTCGTGTTGAATGGGCTCAGTGGGGGGTGTTGAAGGAGCTGAGCAGGCTGTCGTAATCGATTTCGGTGGGGATGGTTTCCGTAGCGTCCACGTCTTGCGCGACGTCGCCGTCGGAGAAACGCAGAAGGCCCGAACGGATGAACTCGGCTGAGCTGACTTCGATCTTGCTGATGGGGGCCATGTTCTTTCACCTTGGTTGCGGTGCCGGTCCACCCGGCACTTGGCTTATAGCATAAGGGGTTAGGGACGCTGGGGACCTTCGTCCTCCGGTGTAAAAATTATGCACTCCCGTGCACATTTTCTGGAGCGTGCTGCTCGTGGAGGCAAGTACGCACGACTTTCACGAACCGTGGATGTCCCGGCCACGGCCCGTCCCCAGAATGGGTGTTAGGCCCTTGAAGGAGGACATGCCATGAACCCCTATCCCCACGAGAATCTTCCCCAGGATAAGCGTTACGCCGCCTATGACGCTGCGGTGGACACCGACGACAGCGATGAGGAGGGGCGCTCCCTCGAGCAGGAAAACAACGACGAGTGGGCGCTTGATCCCGAGGCCCCCCGTCCTGGGCACATGGCAGAGGATGAGGACGAGGAGGATTTGGACCTTCCCCTCATTTCTTGAAATTGACCGGGGGTGGTCGACGGCCACCCCCTATGCCATGATGGGCCCGCATGAGCCGATCTCTTATGTTTTTGGGCATGCTTTTGCGGGTTTCCCTGGCTTACACTAAGACCATGGATTGGCGCGAATTCGACGCATCCGTGGGCATTCATCTGGGAAAGACGGGCTTTGAAACCGTCTGTTCGGGAGTGCTCCTCACCCCCCAAGTTGTCCTCACCGCGGGGCACTGCCTCATTGACCTCCGAAGAGCCGACGTGGTGGTGGGCGAGAAAATGGGCCCGGGCTCGCCCAGGTATCCGGTGGAGCGGTGGATGCTCCACCCCGGTTATAAAGGCAACGTCCCTGGGGCCAGCACCGACTTGGGGCTGATGTTCCTGCGCGAACCTCTCACGGGAACGTTCCCTTTTTCGCCCTTCGGAACCTTCAAGCCCGGGCTGCCTTTCGAGCGTATCGGATATGGTCTGCGCGATGGGCGCAACCGTCGCACGCACGTGAACTCCTCGCTGAACATGCCGCTGGCCAAACATTACGTGCTGCTGGACGACGCCTTCGGTTTTCCCGGGGATTCCGGTGGTCCGGTGTACCAGCGGGACGAGGGAAACAAGCTGTGCCTGGTGGGCGTCCACACGGGACGCAAGATGGACAAGGGGGAGGTGCTGGACCACTCCTTCGTCCAACTACTCTACGCGGCGGAAATCGCCTGGATCAAGAAGGAAGCCGGACTGCCCTAAGCTTCACCGGCAGGTCTTGGCAGGGACGTCGAAGTCCAGGTTGGCGCAGGCGGAAGCCGTGAGGGTCTTGCCGGCCTCGAGGCGCGCGGCCATGGCCAGGAAGAGCGGGGTCAGGCTCTCGTGGATGGCACCGAAGACGTGGGCGGGCTTGTTGCGGTTGCCGTCGGCGTAGCCGCGGGGGCACATTTCCTCCTCCCACGCCTCTTCGGAGCTGATGCCCTCTTCCTGCATGCGGAAAAGACCCGCCAGAATTCCGGTGCGGTCTTCGCCCACGGTGCAGTGGAAAAACACGCTTCCCCCGGCGCGGCGGACCGATTTGATGATCTTGAGGGCCTCCACCACTTGGCCGCAGGCGTCTTCCAGGCTCACTAGGTCCTTCCAGCGGAAAGGGATGTGGTGGCCGGTGATGCCGGCCTCCTCGAGCCCGGCGAGTTCGGCGTCCACCTCGTTCCTGGTCTGGTGCTTGAAAATGATGACGTCGGTGATGCCGTAATCGACCAATTCCTGGATCTTGCCCCCGGGCTCGGCCCCGCGGAGGACGCCTTCCGCCAGTTCGTGGGTGTTGGCGATACTGATGCCGTCCACGCTGGACTCATAGGGCGAAGGAAAGCCCCAGGCGAGGGTGGTGGTGGCGAGGAAGATCAACAGCGCTTTCATGGGAACTCCTTGGGTGGCGGGGTTTTGCCACGGGGAGACCCATGCGGAAAGTTCAGAAAACCGCTGGGGGCCATCTTGAAATTGGATTCAAACCCGGAAGACGTCGCAAGTGATGGGGATTCCTTCCTCCAGTACTGGGGGAGCGGCTATCCCGAGGTGAAGCTGATAAACGACTGCGCCTACTTCTTCGGCCACTAAGAAGTCCACCACCCCGGCTAAACTTCTCTCGGGCCGGGGTGGTTCCTTGTAAAATTTACCTCCTCCCTGGTGTCACCAAAGTTTGCTTTATTGGCATCGGCCGACACTGCTTGCCAGCCCCTCCGCGCCCTTGAGAAAACGAAAGCGGGGGATCTAATGAAATTCATTCAATACACGTTCGTCCTGTTGTCATGGTCGCTCACGGTTTCCGCCGGCGTCCGCATTCAGGACTTCGGGGACCGGGAGATCCGCCAGTATGTAGTGGACGGGATCAGGGTGGAGCCCCGCCTGACCGGCAGCCGCCTCTTCAACCACGTCAAGCTCGAGGGCATCTCCGACACTGGCCTTCAGTATGAGCTGGGCGCTCCCGATGTACCCGTCATCCGCTTCGACGTCCTGGCAGACCAGGCTTCCGACATCATCATCACCACCTGGCAGCACAAAAGTAACGAACGCTTCCAGGTTCCGGACCTGGTCCCGGTCTACGAATCCGCCCCGAAGATACCCGGCGCCCAGCCTCGCTTCACCACCGCCCCCGGGCGCCGCGCCCACTTCCCGCCCTTCAGCGTGGAACGAGTCGGCTCCGTGCGCGTGCAGGGCCTCTTCCGGGTGACCCTACGGCCCCTGACCCACTCGGAGAACCTGCAGACGCTAGTCCTCCGCCGCTCCTACGCGGTGGAGATCTTCAAAAAACCTCCCCCGCGCCCGGTCCGGCCCCGTGATGGTCTGCTCTTCGTGGTGGGGGCCCGCTACAAGGATTCCCCCTCGCTCCAGGCCTACATGCGCTTGCGGGCCCAGCAAGGCCTGGACGTGGCCTCTATGGTCTTGGAAGGCGAGGACCCCAAAGAGCTGCGTGACCTCATCCGCATGCAGTACCAAATCAACCCGCACCTGAAGTACCTGGTGATCGTCGGCGATCTTGAAGACGTCCCCGCCCCCGAGGGCGTGACACTCGACAGCGGCGTCACGGACCATTACTACGCCTGTGTGGACACGGAGGACTACGTCTCCGACATCCAGACACCCGATTTGAAGGTCGGCCGTTTCTCCGTCACTTCCGAGGACGAGCTGGCAGCGGTGCTACGCAAGTACACCCGCTACGCGCGAGGCGAGTTCCGCACCCTGGACTGGCTCACTCAGCTCTCTTTCCTCGCCACCGACGATCAGTGGGAGATCGCCGAGACCACCCACAACTACGCCATCGACACCTACACTTCCCTGCGCGGTTACCGCGGCTCCTTCCCCGAGGGCACCCAGGCCGGCGGCGACCGCCTCTACGCCATTACCCATCGGGCGGAGCACGCCGACGTGCTGGCGGCCTTGACCCAGGGTCGCAGCATCATCAACTACTCCGGCCACGGCGCCACCACCTTCTGGGACGCCCCTCGCCTGACCCAGCCCGATGTGCGCGCCCTTGATGGCGGTTCCCTGCCTTTCGTGGTCTCCAACGCCTGCATCACTTCCGACTTTCGCCTGGCTGAGTCCTTCGGCGAGACCTGGCAACGCCAGGAGTGGGGGGCCTCCATGTTCTGGGGCTCCATGGACTCCACCTACTGGGACGAGGACGACGTCCTAGAGCGCGCCATGTACGACGCCATTTTCCGAGACAACAAGCTGGTTTTCGGCGATCTCACCCACTACGCGCTCTCCCGCGTGGCGACCCATTACGGGGGACAGGGCCGTTCTTCCTATTATTGGGAGACTTACCATATGTTCGGGGATCCCTCGCTGAGCTTGCGGTTGCGTTGAGGAATTTCTTGCCTTGTTCGGGCAGGAAGCTTGGCATGCTAGCCTGGTCTGAACTAGGAGGTTACCTTGGTCAGACTCTTTTTGTCCGCTGTCTTGCTGACGGGTTTAGCTTATGCCGAAACCAATTATGAAAGTTGCCACTTTCCATTCGGGATGTCGGTATCCCCAGCTGGGGTAGTCTCCTTCGATGAAGTCGCCACAGTGGGCAATGTCAGCACCCAAGGGCTCGTCACCACCTACCAGGTGAGCGTGCCTTGGATGGGCCACAATGGAGTCATGACCCAGCGCCAATCCACGTATACTGTGACTAAGGATGGCCAAGGTCGGATCGTATCCGTACGGGTGCAAGGCTCCCCCGCCTCACAACGGGACTTGAGGCTTTACCGTCGCTCGAATGCGCAGATGATGGCCGCCTTACAGGTGCCACAGGCCAATCCCCACCTGACAGTGCCCGATGGCCAAGGTGGCTTCACCATAAAGCCGGTAGATGACCTTACTGGCCAAGACCTGGCTCGGCTTGGCATCACGGATGTATCCTCACAGGATTTGCGCCAAATGCGTCGCTCACACCGCCGCGACGTACGCCTTTCCCGTCGTTTGGCCAGAATCTATGAGCGCATCAACGCACGCGGACCCGTCTGGAACCTAGTAGGGTCACAGGCTCGTTATGACTACAGCGGTGAGAACTGTAGAGTGGCGCAAATTGCGAACCTCATGCAAAACGATGAGAATATCACCGAGGTTCCCTACTATGATGCCTCCCATTGCGGAGAAATCCTGCGTTTGTACGAAAGCCAGTCAGCGACGATCGAGCAGTGCCATAGCGCAGCCAATGAACTCGCTCCCCAGTACGCGGCTCTGATGCAGCAAGGGCCGCTCGCCCAAAGCATGCAAGCAATGGCGCAACCTTCCTCACTCTTGGACAGAGCGCGCATGGCCAGTGTTTACCAGATCGGCTCAGGTCAACCCGGTTTCGGGCCCTATGGAATGGGTGGTATGGGTTACGGAGGGTTTCCTGGTGGCTCATCTCTTGAGCTGCTTCGCCAGCAACGTGAAATGTGCCGCGCGCATGCCCCGGCGGCAATTCCCGTATCAGGTAATGGCGCGGCGGTTTCCCAGTAAGATCTGGATCCTCCGCTTTTTTAGCGGAGGACCCCTTCAAGTTTATGGAATTCCCAGTACCCGGATTTCTGGCATAATGCCTCCAAATGGGGAGTAGCCCCCTCGGAATAACCGAGGCTTCGAATCGTCAGCACGGGAACCACGTTCCCCGGTGAGAAGGTAAAGGGCAAGACCATGGATAACCTTGGAGGTTCCATGCGTTCTCTTCTTTCCGTGTTTGCCTTGGTCTTGCTCGCTGCCTGTGCCAGTCCCGGCAGGGAAAGGCCCCATAACGAGGGGTGGCCGGTAGAGCAAGAGCGGTCTTACGGCCGCTAAGCGGTCTCTGGGCGCTTCAGGTGGCCAACTAAGAGCCCGACCTGTCGCGCCCCCGCTTGGATCTTATCCAGCTCAGAAACCAGTTCGTCGCGTGAGATAGAATCGGACGCCTGGACTTTAAGCAGGTCCACTCGTCCGATCATCACGGCCAAAAGGTTGTTGATCTCATGAATGGGGTCAACGGGCACGCTTCCGGTCACTTGGCGACCATGGACGTGAGGTTATCCGGACCCGACTTGGTGACCAAGACATCGTCCTCAAGGCGCACGCCGCCGAGGTTGAGCCATTTGGGCAGCTCATCCCAGTTCACGTGGTCCCGGTGCTTTTGCCGGGTTTCGGCGTCCTCCAGCAGGGCGCGGATGAAGTAGAGGCCCGGCTCCACCGTCATCAGGAAGTTCTCCTCGAGCGGCAGGTCCACACGGACACGGACTCCATAACAGCGCTTGGGCTCGGTAACGAACTTGCCGCCCACGTCGCGCACGCGCAGACCCACCATGTGCCCCACCCCGTGGGGGAAGAAGAGGGAGACCGCGCCGGACTCGAGCAGATCGTCTAGGTCACCCTTCAGGACCCCCATGTCCTTGAGGCCTTGTCCAATCACCCGTGCGGAGGCACGGTGGACGTTGTGCCACTCGATGCCAGGTTTACATAGGGCAATGGAGGCGGCTTGGGCGCGGGCGACGGTGTCATACACGGCTTTCTGGCGCTCATCGGGTTTCCCGTCGGCGAAAAACACGCGGGTGATGTCCACGCAGTAGTCCTCGATGTCAGCACCGGCGTCCACCAGGACGAGATCCCCCTTTTGTACCACCCGGGCGGTGGGGATGGCGTGGAGGATGGCGGCGTTGGTGCCCGCGCCGACGATGGACTCGTACGGCATGCGTTCTGAACCGGCCCTCAGGACGGCGGTCTCATACTCGAGCTGCACATCCCGCTCAGTCATACCGGCACGCACGCATTCCTGCAGGCGGCGGTAGCCATGGTTGGCAATGCCCCCGAGTTTGCGCACGAGGGCCACTTCCGCGGCGTCCTTGGGACGACGGGCGCGGTTATACGCTTCCTGGACTTCATCGAAACTGGTTTGGGCGGGACCACCAAGGCGGTGGAGCTTGGAGAACTTCTGCTGGGAGAGCCAGGTTTCCAGGTTCGCCACATCCTGGCCCTGCATGACCTGCTCATCGCCCCCTTCCCATACCTTTTCCTCGCGGGTCACGGGCCGCACGAAGTGGGTCCAGCCAGCGCCCTTGGCGTACACGCTCACGCCGTGGGAACGGCGGGAGCCCGTGAGCCAGAAGTAATCCGGGTGGGGGAGGAACGGGTAGGTTTGGTCCCAACCGCCCGGCTTGGTTAGCGGGACCCCGCATTCCACGCGGACGGCCTCGCCCGGTTTGAGGACTTCATCCAGGCGGGCGGCGGCCCGGCGCTGGCGTTCGGAGAGGGTGGCAGCGTCGAAAATAGTCATAGGGCTGAGGTTAGAACCCCGCCAAGAAATTCTCCAGCTCTTTCTTCTCCGAGGGGGAGAGTTTGAAGGGCCAAGGGGGCATATGTCCTTTCTCCACCATGTGCCGAATGGTGCCAGCATGTTGCCGGGTGAGGGTGCCGCGCGGCAAGAAGCCGTCTTCTTTATGGCAGCGGATGCAGGCACCCAAGACCAGAGGCTCATTGGCCACAGGATGCGGCTCCCGGAAAGGCCGGGAAAGGTGCTGGTCCTCACGGACGTGGTCCGGATGGGGCACAACCCGTCCGTAGGACTTGATGCGCCAGTTCAGCGCCGCCGTACGGATTCGTTCGGTCCACCCCAGGGAGCCCGGCTGCGGCCTTACAACTCTCGGCCCATTGGCGTGGCAATAAAAGCACGACACTCGGTACTCGAGTTTGGGAAGGTCATCCCTCCACTCCAAGGGTCCCGAGGGCAGTTGGTAATAGCGCGCGGTCTTGGGGGTGGTGTCCGTGGCTACGATGATGGCCACCCTTTCCCACCCTTCTGGCTGCTTCTGCTGCATGACCCATATGTCCCGTCGATCCTCGCGGATGAGGCGTATGCGGTTTTGGATATGGACCCTCCCTTCGGCTACCGATTCTTCTGAGAGTATGGTGAGGGGTTTCCCACAGGAAACCCCTAGAAGGCAGGCGGTGAGCCAAAACGGACTAAAGTACGCCAGACGCATTACATTGGTAGACAGCAGCTACTCCATCCCTAACAAGCTTGGCATGAAAGGTGATTGTATGCGTGTGCGGAGGGCATGCGACGCTGTTGCATTGGCGTGGAAAAATCATGCGCTCCAACTTGCTCACCACCAGGGATAGGTCTGCGTGTTGGGCGGGGAACTCATAAGTGTGGCGAGTCACCGACGCGCCATACTCGATCGTCTGTTTGGCAGCGTAGAACACCTCTGACTGTCCATTCATGGTATGGACAATGCGGTGGCCATCGACGTTCAGGGATTGGTCACCGGAGTGGCAGCGTAGGCCCGCTCCGGCGGGAAGAGTGGTGAGCAACGAAGAAACGAGAACCAAGGTTTTCATAACACCTCCTTGGTGTCCCGTGCTTATAGCGCCCACCATCTGGTAGAGAAAATTAATTTAGAAGAATTACATATTAATAAAATTAATGAGTCTGAGCGGCATCTCGCTCGATGCAGGCATACTTCGTCGTCTTACTCCCCACTGTCACTGTTGCCGTGTACGAGTACTCCCGCAAAACCATGCAGCGGCGGCAATTGCTATCCCTGGTTTCCCATTCCGTCTGGACGCTCACGACGAAGGTCTTGTCCGAAAGGGGGTGGTGGTAGGTGAAGTCTTGTACGAGCCAGTTGGGGCCCGAGGTCATCTCCTGGGCGTAAGGGTCGAAAAATCCGCCGCCACGGGGCCCAGGGCTTGTCAGGAGGGACCCCGAAACTAAATCGATTTGGATGGCAGGGGATCTTTCCGGACAATTCAGGGTAACAGCTTGGGCAGTCAGGGCGGTGAGGGCAAACGAGCAAACGAAAACCAGTCTTTTCATGACACCTCCTTTGGTGGGCTCCAGTAGTAACTCCATGGATGAAATAATAAAAATTCATTGATTAAATGACGGCATCACATTAATTAATGGAGATGGGTATCTCCCATCTTGGTCTCGACGCTTTCCTTGAAACCTCACGTGCGGGCAATGCCACCGCCGCGGCCCGCACCCTGGGGGTCACACAGTCAGCGCTGTCGCAACGGCTCAGCCAGTTGGAGGCCGACCTGGAGGTGACCCTTTTCATCCGCGAGAGCCGTGGTCTCAAGCTCACACCCGCGGGTGAGAAGCTGCTCCGCTACGCCCAAAGCCATCGCCGTCTTGAGGATGAGCTGCTGTTGGAGTTGCGAGGGGACGGGAAGGCGGTGGCGGGCATGCTCCGGGTGGCGGGGTTTTCCTCCGTCATGCGTTCCGTGCTTATCCCGGCTTTGGCGCCGTTCCTGCGCGCCCATCCCAAGGTCCATGTGGACTTCCGATCTTATGAGGTGGTTGATCTACCCGCCGTGCTCCAGCGTGGAGAAGCGGACTTGGTGGTGGCGGACTATCGCTTTGGGCGCCAGGGCGTGGAGGAGCACCGGCTGGGTGACGAAGAGTACGTGGTGATTGAAAGTGCGCGCCATCCTTCGGGCGCGCCGGTCTACTTGGACCATGGCCCCCATGACAACGCCACTGAGTCCTTCTTTTCCATCCAATCAAAGCCGCCGTCATACTATAGGCGCTCCTTCATGGGCGACGTCTACGGCATCCTAGAAGGTGTGGAGCAGGGATTGGGGAATGCGGTCATGAGCCGCCATCTCATCGGCAAGAATCCCCGTGTCCGTGTGCAAAAAGGATGGAAGCGTTATACGCGTGAAGTGGTGATGCACCACTATGCGCAGGCTTTTTACCCCCGCTTGCAGAAATTAGTGGTGGCGGAGTTGGTCCGCTCGACGGGGCCTTTCCTGAAGGCTTGAGTTTCAAACCTCGCGGTTTTTAACCACTATCCCCATGATGATGAGCGTGAAGGCCACTAAACGCACCAGGTAGACCCAGGTACGCGTTTCGTCGGCGATGTCCACCATCAGGAGCATCCACCGCTCCGCTGCCATCATGAAGAACGCCAGCGCGAAAATGCCGAAGAGGCGGTCACGGGTGCGGGACCAGAAGCGGGCGAAGAACAGCCCGCCAATGGCGAATCCCATCATGATGGCGCCTGAAGTGAAGTTAATGAAGTTCATACGACGTCCCAGATAAGCCCGTAGAGGAGCAAGCCTAACGATCCCAAAGCCACGAAGTTACGGTATGGCGTGAGGTCAAAGAGCGGCCCTATGGCGAAATCCACACCCAGCATAACGTTGTTGATGGTCAGCCCGCAGAAACAGACGGCGCTCCAGAGCAGTAGTTTGCTCGGCCGGCGGGAATAGCCACGGAAGAGGAGCCAGGCGCAGACGAAACTGGTGAGGGCGCAAAGGATATAGACGGTCTCCTTCATGTTCATTCCTTCTTGAGCTTGAATGCGTCCGCGAAGCTGCGGATGGCGTCGATGGGTTTGGAGTAAATGGCGTTGATCAGCATATGACGGTGCGAGCGATAGAGTTCGGCTACGAGCGATAGAATGCGACCGGTCCGCTCGTCTTCGCCCGGGTAGCAGTAGAGGGCTTCGCTCTCCTTGCGATTGACGAGACCTTGGAGGTCCTTAAGCTGTTGCTCGGCATACGCCGTATTCGTTCGGAGCTCCAGCGCGATCTCCTCGGCGCTCCACCAACGTCCTGGATTGGCATGCAGAAACAGGAGGGCCTCCAGGTGACCCACTGAACGTATGTGGCGGGCAATCAGCTCATCGACCTCTTTAGGGATCAGCTCCTCGTTCACGACCCACCCCTGGCGGCAGCCTCCACACGCCCGGCGAGTCGGGCGACGTGCTTGATGAGAGTGTTGCGGTCTATGGGCTTGGTCAAATGGTCATCAAAACCAGAGTGGAGTGACCGGGCACGCTCCTCTTTCAGGGCATGCGCCGTCAGGGCGATGATCGGCTTCCGGTAGCCCTGGTCGCGCAACCGCGAGGTGGCGCCGTAGCCGTCCAGCTGGGGCATTTGGATGTCCATGAGGATAACGTGGTAGTCATGGGCCATGGCGCGCTCCACGCCTTCCTCGCCATCGGAGGCGCAGTCGACCTTAGCGCCGGCGGCGTCCAAGAAACGGCTGATCAGGATGCGGTTGTCCTTGGCGTCGTCCACTACCAGCACTTGGACACCGCTGAGGGTCAGCTCGGTGCCGACCGAGGTAGCCTGGGCGGTTTCCTGGTGGAGATCGGCGTACTCGAAGAAGCGTGATCCCGCCGCCACTTGGGCCCGCACCTCGACTCGGAAGGTGCTGCCTTTGCCTGGTTCACTGGACTCCAGGCGGACATCCCCTCCGAGGGCCTTGGCGAACCGCCGGGAAAGGGCCAGTCCGAGTCCTGTGCCTCCGAAGCGGCGGGAGGTGGACGAATCCGCTTGCACGAATGGCTGGAAGAGCTTTTCCGCTTGGTCGGGGTCGATGCCGGTGCCCGTGTCCTTCACAAAGCAGCGCAGGACGCCCTGGGTGGCCCCCTCAGGAAGCCAGGCAATGTCCACGCCGACATTCCCCGTCTCCGTGAACTTGATGGCGTTTCCGATCATGTTGATGAGGACCTGGCGCAGGCGCGTGGAATCAGTCATCACACGGGCGGGAATCGGCGTCGAGCAGCGGATCATCAAGTCCAGGCGCTTCTCCTGGGCCTGCACCTCCAGTAGCGACTGCACCTCCGCGAACATGGCCCTCAGGTCCACCTCGCCCATCTCGATTTCCAGCTTATCCGCCTCAACTTTCGAGATGTCGAGGATCTCGTCGATGATCTTAAGGAGGCTATGGCCATTGCGCTTGATGGTCTCCAGGTAACGAGCCTGCTCGCCGGGATCACCAGAAGGGCGTCGCATGAGCTCTGCAAAGCCCAGGATGGAATTGAGGGGAGTACGGATTTCATGGCTCATGTTCGCCAGGAAACGAGTCTTGGCGTCGTTGGCGATCTCCGCCTCCTGTCTGGCGGCATTGAGGCCGTCCTCGGCTTCCTTGCGTTCATGGATGTCGGTACACGTTCCAAGCCAGGAGACCACGTCGCCCGAGGGGCGTCGCTCGGCCACCACCTTGATCCAATGCCAGCGGAATTCACCTTCAACGCCGGCGAGCCGGCATTCCATCTGGAATCCGTCACCTTTCTCCATGGCGGCCATCCAGGCCCGAAGGAAGCGGCGGAGGTCCTCGGGCTCGAAGGCGCGCTGCCAGCCGCCTCCCAGGCTTTGTTCCTCGGAAAGCCCTGTGTAGGAGGTCCAAACGCGGTTGAAATAATCCATTGTGCCGTCTGGTTTGGAGCGCCAGAGGGCATGGGGAATGGAGTCGGCGAGGTTACGGTATCTCTTAAGGGCCTCCACTTCCAGCTCAGCCAGCCTGAGGTAGCGTTCGCGCCTCTCACTGGTACGGATTTTGTCGGTTTGCTCCTCGAGTTGGCGCGCTTTTCGCCGCAAGTCCACAAAGACGTCGATCTTCGAGCGCAAGACATGGGGATCGAAGGGCTTGAACACGTAATCCACGGCGCCCTCCGAATACCCTCGGTAAACGTAGGTTTCATCCTTGTTGATGGCGGTGACAAAGATGATGGGCGTGTGGCAATTCGCCTCACCGGCCTTGATCCGGCGGGCGGTCTCGAATCCGTCCATGAGTGGCATCTGGACGTCGAGCAGGATCACGGAAAACTCCATTTCACGCACGCGTTCCAGGGCCTCGGCACCGGAGTTTGCGCGAACCAGTCGGTAGCCTGTGTCCGCGAGGACGGACTCGAGCGCGATGAGCCCGTCCTCTCGGTCGTCTACCAGAAGGATGTGGACGTCGTCCGCCACTTATCCCACCCGCTCCTTAACCCATTTGTGGATCACGGCCAGGAGATGCTGCTCGTCCACCGGTTTAGTGATGTAATCGCTTGCGCCCGCATCAAGACACTTCTCGCGGTCGCCTTTCATGGCCTTGGCCGTCAACGATATAATCGGGATGGCGGCGAACTCGGTCATCTTGCGGATCTCACGGGTTGCCTCCAGACCGTCCATTTCCGGCATCATGGTGTCCATGAGAACAACTTCTGTGTCGGGGTTGGCGCGCAGGACGCGGACCCCTTCACGTCCGTTCTCGGCGAACACGACCTGCATGCCACGGGCCTTGAGGACGCTGGTAAGGGCGAAGATGTTCCGCATGTCGTCGTCTACGATGAGGACCTTACGGCCCGTGAAATCAGCTCCCACCGGGAGGACAGGAACATCGATGACTGGCTCTGCGGGCACGCTGACCATGCTGTCCGCGCCCGTGTATTTTTGCGGGAGCAGCAGGGTAAAGGTACTGCCTTCGCCGGGCTCTGACTCCACTTCGATGATGCCGCCCAGGAGTCGCGCGATTTCTCGGGAGATGGTCAAGCCGAGGCCCGTACCGCCGTAGCGTCGGCTGGTGGTGCCGTCGGCTTGCTGGAACGCCTCGAAGATCATGGTCTGTTTCTCGCGAGGGATGCCGATGCCGGTGTCCGTCACGCGGAAGATGATCACGTTCTTCGCCTTGTTGAGTGAATCCATGCTGAACACGCGCGACTTGTCCGCCACTCCGATGTGGAAGCGGACGGATCCTTGTTCGGTGAACTTGAAGGCGTTCGACAGCAGGTTCTTCAGGATCTGCTGCAAGCGGTTTTCGTCCGTGAATAGGCGTTTCGGCAGGTTTGGAGCCGCGCTGATTTGGAACTCCAGGCCCTTGTGCTCGGCGACCGGCCGGAAGGTCTGCTCCAGGTAGTCTTGAACTTCCTTGGTGAGCACTTCTTTCGGGTTGACCGGCATTTTCCCGGCTTCGACCTTGGAAAGATCAAGGATCTCGTTGATGAGCGCCAACAAGTCTTGGCCGGCGGAATGCACCGTGGTCGCGAATTTCACCTGCTCGGGGTTCAGATTGGACTCTTTGTTCTCCGCAAGGGCCTTGGACAGGATCAGGAGGCTGTTCAAGGGAGTGCGGAGTTCGTGCGACATGTTCGCCAGGAACTCGGACTTGTACTTGGAGATGAGGGAGAGCTGCTCCGCTTTCTCTTCCAGTGAGCGCGACGCGAGCTCAACCTCATTGTTCTTGACCTCGAGAAGCTTGGCTTTCTGGTCAAGCTCCTTGGCTTGGGCCTCCAGCTCCGCGTTGGAGCGCTTGAGCTCCTGGAGGAGTTCTTCCGTTCGCATGGAGCTGGAGATCATGTTCAAGATAACGCCGATGGAGTCCATCAGTTGGTCAAGGAAGTTCACGTAGTTCTGGTTGAAGCTCTTGACCGAAGCCAGCTCGATCACGGCCTTCAGTTCGCCTTCGAACAAGACCGGTAAAACGATCACGTTTTTGGGGCGCATCTCCGTGATCGAGGAACTGATCATGATGTAGTCCTCGGGGGGATGGGTCAGCATGATGCGCTTTTTCTCGAAGGCGCACTGGCCGACCAGGCCTTCGCGCATCTTGTAGCGGTTGGAAACGCTACGGCGCTCGCTGAAGGCATAGCTCGCAATCAGGCTGAGGGTAGCGTCCTCAGTGTCGCCGTCGGCCATGAAGAACGTACCATAGTTGGCGTCTACCAGCGGGGTGAGCTCGGACATGATCAACTGGGCCACCGCTGTGATGGAGCGCTGGCCTTGCATCATCCCGGAGAACTTGGCGAGGTTCGTTTTCAGCCAATCCTGTTCCTGGTTCTTCTGGGTGGTGTCCTTCAGGTTGCTGATCATCTGGTTGATGTTGTCTGAAAGCGCGGCCACTTCGCCTTGCGCTTCCACGGTGATTGACCGGGTCAGGTCACCTTTCGTCACCGCGGTTGACACGTCAGCAATAGCGCGTACCTGGGAGGTCAAGTTGCCGGCCAGCTGGTTCACGTTGTCTGTCAGGTCTTTCCAGGTGCCAGAGGCCCCCGGAACCTTGGCCTGGCCCCCCAGCTTCCCTTCGATCCCCACTTCGCGAGCCACCGTGGTCACCTGGTCCGCGAACGTCCGGAGTGTGTCAGTCATGGAGTTGATGGTCTCCGCGAGTGCGGCCACCTCGCCCTTGGCTTCCAGGACGAACTTCTGGTTCAAGTCTCCGGACGCCACCGCGTTCACGACTTTCACGATGCCGCGCACTTGCTTGGTGAGGTTGGAGGCCATGAAGTTCACGTTGTCGGTGAGATCCTTCCAGACCCCAGACACTCCCGGCACGTTGGCCTGGGCGCCCAGCTTCCCTTCGATACCGACTTCCCGGGCCACCGTGGTCACCTGGTCGGCGAAGGTACGGAGCGTGTCGGTCATGCTGTTGATGGTTTCGGCGAGTGCGGCGACTTCGCCTTTGGCTTCGAGCACGAATTTCTGGTTCAGATCGCCGTTGGCGACCGCGGTCACGACTTTCACGATGCCACGCACTTGTTTCGTCAGATTGGATGCCATGAAGTTCACGTTGTCTGTGAGATCCTTCCAGACGCCGCTCACGCCACGAACTTCGGCCTGGCCGCCCAGCTTCCCTTCTGTACCTACTTCCTTTGCCACACGGGTCACTTCGGCGGCGAATGAGTTGAGCTGGTCCACCATTTGGTTGATCACGTTCTTAATCTGGAGGATCTCGCCGCGTACTTCCACCGTGATCTTCTGGGACAAGTCCCCACCGGCGATGGCGGTAGCGACCTTGGACATGTCGCGCAGTTGGACGGTGAGGTTGGAGGCAAGGACGTTCACGTTGTCGGTCAGGTCTTTCCAGGTGCCGGATACGCCTTTCACATCCGCCTGACCGCCCAGTTTCCCTTCTGTACCTACTTCCTTGGCCACACGAGTTACTTCGGCGGCAAACGAGTTGAGCTGGTCCACCATGGTATTGATGGTGTTCTTTAGTTCGAGGATCTCACCCTTGGCGTCCACTGTGATTTTCTGGGACAAGTCGCCTTTAGCCACAGCGGTGGTCACTTTGGCGATGTTACGCACTTGGTTGGTGAGGTTGGAGGCCAGGCCGTTCACGTTGTCAGTGAGGTCTTTCCAGGTACCGGACACACCTTTCACGTCGGCCTGACCGCCCAGACGCCCTTCCGTGCCCACTTCTTTTGCGACGCGGGTCACTTCGGCGGCGAACGAGTTCAGCTGGTCCACCATGGTGTTGATGGTGTTCTTCAGTTCGTAGATCTCGCCCCGGGCATCCACGGTGATCTTCTGGGACAAGTCGCCTTTGGCAACCGCGGTGGTCACCTTGGCGATGTTACGTACTTGGTTGGTGAGGTTGGAGGC
>CAYNPO010000010.1:39161-122975 GCA_964399165.1 uncultured Bacteriovoracaceae bacterium
GCGTCCACGGTGATCTTCTGGGACAAGTCCCCGTTAGCGACTGCGGTGGTCACCTTGGCGATGTTACGCACTTGGGCGGTGAGGTTGTTGGCAAGGCCGTTCACGTTGTCGGTGAGGTCTTTCCATGTGCCGGACACGCCTTTCACGTCGGCTTGGCCGCCGAGGCGACCTTCGGTACCCACGTCTTTGGCAACGCGAGTCACCTCTGCCGCGAAGGAGGACAGCTGGTCCACCATGACGTTGATGGTAGTTTTGAGTTCGTAGATCTCGCCTTTGGCATCCACGGTGATCTTTTGGGACAAGTCACCCTTGGCAACCGCGGTAGTCACTTTGGCGATGTTCCGCACTTGGTTGGTGAGGTTGGAGGCGAGCGAGTTCACGTTGTCCGTGATGTCGCGCCACACGCCCAAGGCGCCGCGTACGTCGGCTTGACCACCCAGACGGCCTTCCGTACCCACTTCCTTCGCCACCCGGGTCACCTCGGAGGCAAACGAGTTCAGTTGATCCACCATCTGGTTCACGGTGGTGCCAATACGCAGGTATTCCCCTTTCAGCGGACGGCCGTCGATGTCCAAGGACATTTTCTGGGACAAGTCCCCTTGCGCTACGGACGTGATAACGCGGGCGATTTCAGTGGTGGGTTGGAGCAGGTCACCGATCAACAGGTTGATCTGGTGGACGTTCGTGGCCCAGGAGCCTTTTACGGTTCCCATGGCCACCCGGTCGTTCATCCGGCCTTCCAGACCCACCGTGGTCCGCACGCGCACGAACTCATTGGCCATGTTGTCGTTCAGTTCGATGATGTCGTTGAGGACTTCTCCGATCTCGGCGATGAGGCCTTCGGAGGCGAGGGGCATGCGCACGCTGAAGTCGCCGGCGCGGACCGCTTTGATGGTCTGGAGCAATTCCCGGAGTTGCTCCCGAGGAGGCAGATCACCTGGCGCTGCATTTCGCGCGTAAGGGTCGATGCCTGGCCGACGGCCCACTTTCTTCTTGAGGAGCTTGGGGGTAGAGGCGGACGGGGCAGGCTTGATGCCTTTCTTGGGTGGCAACGTCTTGTTCGAGACGGACGTACCATGCTTGGTGGACATAAGTTGATTCCTCCGGGGAATGAGGCGGACGTTAACGGATTTCTCAGAATGGGACAAAGACCTGTGGGCCCTGTGTAGGAATCTACAAAATGTCTGCACAAGCTCGGCAAACGGAGGAAATCCTAGAATTGGACATAACTTGGACTTATGATTTCCCCATGGACAATCGTAGCTGGGCATTGGTGACCGGGGCGTCTGGGGGAATCGGGCTGGAGTTGGCGCGGGCTTGCGTCCGTGATGGATGGAACGTGGTAATGGTGGGCCGTGACCTGCTGAGATTGGAGGGCGCTGCGCTTACCCTGCAGGAGTTTGGTCGGCAGGTGCGTGTCCACGTCTGCGATCTTTCCCTGCCCGGCTCCGCCTACGCACTCCACAGTTGGACTAAGGAGCAAGGGTTCGATGTTGGCTTGCTTGTGAACAACGCGGGTGTGGGCGAGTCAGGAGAGCTGGTGGCGAACGGACCCGAGAGCACCACCCGCATGGTACAGCTCAATGTGGGATCCGTGGTGGACTTGACCCGGCTTTATGGGGCGGACATGGTCCGTGCCAGGCGAGGGGCCATACTTAACGTGGGCTCCATCGCCGGCATCATACCCCTGCCTTACTTCGCCACCTATGGTGCCACGAAAGCCTTTGTGAACACTTTTACCCAGGCCGTGGGCGAGGAGCTGCGTCCATTGGGGGTTAAAGTGACATGCCTGCTGCCGGGTCTGACGCCAACGGGGTTCGGGGAGGCATCAGGGATGAATCCAGCTCTTTTCCGTTCGCCTGTGGCCCGCTCCGCTCGCAAGGTGGCGAGGGATGGTTACAGAGGGTTGATGGCGGGCAGGCGGTGGGTGGTATCCGGCTGGTACAATGCGGCTTGGGTCTTCATCACGCGGTTTTACCCGCGAGGGATCGCGTTGCGGATAACTGGGATACTGCTCAAGAAAAAGGGCTGAAAATCAGAATTTGCCACTCTCGAGCTGATCGAGGAGCTTCCGGTATTCGCTCATGTAGTCGTCGTCCCCGCGGGGTTTGCCCCGGTCGAAGCCTTCCTTTAGGCCCCGTGAAACGACCTCCTCCAGTCCATCGAAGCCCGGTTTATTGAGGAAATCGAAGGCGCCGTATTTCGCGGCTTCCATCATCAAGTCATGGCTGCCGTGGCCCGTGTAGAAAATGAAAGGCACCTCATTGTTCCGGGCCCGCAAAGCCTTGATGACCTCGACTCCGTTCATGCGGGGCATGTTGATGTCGCACACCACGCAATGGATTTCCTCGCGACTGAGTACATCCAAGGCCTCCATGCCGTCGGCCGCCGTGTAGATGTTAGAAGCATATTCTTCGAGGTTCAATCGAATCCGCTTTAGCAGCAGAGGCTCGTCGTCCACGATTAGCAAGTTTCCCGTGCCCATCACTTATCCTTCAAAAAGCCCGACACCAGAGCCTTGACCGCCGCCGGGTCAAACCGGGCCACCCTTGAACGGTCCGGAATGAACTCCCGCAAACCATCCAGCGGCGTGATCCTTCTCTCAATCAGAAGGTCAGCGAATTCATTGGCTAATGCCAGTATCCTCGCCAGCGGATAAATTTTCAACCCGCTGAGTTTGTTTGGGAATCCATCGCCTGTCATGGACTCATGGTGTTGGTGGATGATCTGCCTCACGGGCTCCGAGATTAAGGGCGAATCACGCAACATCTCCACCCCATACACCGGATGCTTTTGGAACTCCACGAGTTCCTCAGTCGTCATGTCGGTTATCTTCTTTTCCAGTAATTGCCGCGGGAGTCGCAATTTACCTATGTCGTGAAGCAGCCCGGCCATGGCCACCGACTCCACGGTTCGCGCACTGGTCCACTCCAGGTTCTTGGCGATGATGGTGGAGATGAAGGAGGAGAGGAAGAGGTGCGCGTACTCCGGGGGATCGTAATCCGCATAGCGGCGCATGACCTCCGCCACGTTCTTGTCTTTCTGGACCAGCTCGTACATGTTCTGGCAGATCCGGTGACCCTCCTCGACGATCTGTGGGCGGAAACCGGTGGTGTAGATCTCCTCTATGTACTTTTCCGAGGCCGTGCGGGCCGACTGGATTTTCCGGCCAGTGTCACCGCGATCTGTAGCGATGGCCGTCTCCAACAGCTGGTTGGTGAAGTTCAGGTATGCTGCCCGGTCGCTGGTTCGGAAGTAGAGGTATTCCACGCCCTTCTCCACGGCGTAGCGTTTTAGGCGGGCTTCGTCGAAGAGATCTCCCTTATGCAGAATTTTGACGTATTTCCCCTGACCCATGCGAATATAGTGGTCGAAAAGAGTTGTGTTGCCGCTTTGGACGGCGCTGATCTTGATGCTCGTGAAATCCTTGTCGGCTGCGTCCACTTCGACATCAGGGCTCGCCGGCCCCTCATTGGTCCGGACGTTGCGCCATGAGGAGGAGGTATCCCCCGTTAGTTCCTCGAAGAGGGCCTGGAGGTTCAGGGGTTTCACGAGCACCGCCCTTGCCCCCTGACGCTTGAAATCCTCTTCCGAAACCCCGGACGCGTCCCGGGCGGCTTTGTCACGGAACGTGACCACCACTGCCACGCGGGCATGGCTCTGCTTCATATAACGTAGGACCACCGCTCCGCTGTGGTCGACCACGTCATAGTCGAGGATGAGCGCATGGTATGCCTTCTTATAAGCCGCGAGCTGGCAGTCTTTCCCCGTGCTGCAGGCATCGACCTCCAGGCCTCGCGATACCAGAAACTCGCCGGCCTCACGGCACCAGTCTGGATCTCGGTCACAAAGTAGTATTTTCAAAGGTTCGCTCACGAAAGAGGGATCTCCACCACAAAGCGCGTGTTTCGGGCATTCCGGTCATAGTAAAACTTCCCTCCGTTCCGTTCGATCATGGAGCGGGAGATGCTCAAGCCTATACCGGTTCCCTTCCCCACGTCCTTGGTGGTGTAGAAGGGATTGAACATTTTCTCTTGGACATGCTCCGGGATGCCGCCTCCCGAGTCGGTCACGCTCAAACGCACCCAGCCGGGTATGAACTCGATGCCGATCTCAATCCACTTCTCGTCCAAGGACATGATCGCGTCAAAGGCGTTGTTCAACAGGTTCACCAACACCTGGGAAAGTTGCACCCGATTGGCCGAGAACAAAGTGTCCAGGTCCTGCTCGGCGTAAGCTCGCCGGAGCTCCACGCCTTTGGACTTGAACTTCTGCTCCGCCACCCCAAACACATCTTGGAAGATGTCTCGGAACCGGCAAGGTGAGCGTTCCTCATCGCTGGCGCGCCTGGAAATATTCCGGAGACCGGTGATGATGGAGGCGATGCGGTCTACGGTGATGTTGACGTCGTTGAGGCTGTCTTGGAAAGTGGCGGGGTCGAAGCGATCGCGCTCGAGCATTTTCTGCAAGCTCTTGGAGGTCGCCTTGATGATGGCCAGGGGATTATTGATCTCGTGGGCGATACCTCCGGCCATTTCGCCTAGGGACGCCAGTTCCGCGTTGCGGATGGCCTTGGACTTTTCCTCATAAGCCTCTTGGACTTTCTCTTCCACCAGTCGGGCGAGGTTCTGGTTATGCGCCTGCAGGGTGGCGTCGCGCGACTCGATGTGGGCGATCATTTCATCGAAGGAGGCGGCGAGCTTGCGGAATTCGGTGATGTTGGATCTCTGCTCTTCGGGACCTCCCCCGACTCTGAGGTGATAATTCTGTCCCTGGCGGATGCGGTCCAAGGTGGAGAGGATGGAATTGATCTGCTCGGAGATGCGCCGTTGGAGATGCGTGGAGAGCCAAACGCCGACGAGAATGCTGCCCAAGACCGCCGAGACAAAAATGAGGGCGTGGCGTTTCCCGAAGGTCTCCATCATGTTGAAGTGCATGAGGAGGGAAAGGCGGCCTTCCAGCTCGCCGGCTTCGAAAATGGGGTAGCTAGCCCGGAGCATCCCCCCGCTGATCTCATATTGGAATGGGCGCTTTCCTTCGTCAGTGGGGGCGGGGCCGGTGGGCTTGCCGTAAGTGGCGATGGTGGCCCCGGCCGTGTCGAGAACGGCTGCCCCAACGACGTTTCCCTCATCAGAAAGCGTGGCGAGCACGCGGCGGCATTCGTCCTGGTCCTGGAAGGCCAGGCACGCCGAGAGGTTGCGCGCGAGGACGCGGGCGGTGGCCTCGAAGCTGTTGATGGAAAGATCACGGAAAATGACATAGTCATTGGCGGCGATGAAGGCCCATGAGAAGACCAGCACGGCGACGGTAAGTGTTAGCTGGAGTCGGACCAGGCGGCTTTTGAGGCTGTGGGTTCTCACCGGGCCTCCTTGGCTAGGTTGAGCAGCCGGGAGTTTATCTTCAGTCCCCGCTTGGCTGCCGACTCGCCGTCAATCTGGAAGCGCAGTTTTCCCTGGTCGGCCACGTAGAAGTTTATGATGGAGCCGTCCGGCATTCCGCCTGACGTGCGTGAGATGACCAAGAGCCCTTCAGGGCTCAGGTTTTTCAGCTCCTTCATAGCGGGGGAGGCGTCCCCCACGTGGATGATGTCGTACTGCTCCCCTTTCTCGAGCCGGGAGACCGCCTTGACGGTAACTGCCCTCGGTCCAACGGACTTGCCCTCGAAGGCCTCTCTGAGGGCGGCCAGGGATTCCCCGCCTCCCATCACCCCGATGGTGAACTGGTCCGAACCGCGAGCGGGCCACTCGATGTAATGGGTGAACTTTTGCACGAACGCCGCTTCCAGGCGCTCCACGCGCACTTCCGCCCAGCCGCTCGGGGCGGTAAGCAGAGAAGCAACGAAAATGGTGGCGAGGGCGTTGCGCATCTGGCTTCAGAAACCTTGGGTATAACCCACCCTGACCAGATACTCGCGGGATTGCCCGGGGTAGGTCGTGGCGCGGTAATCGTCCGGCTTAGTGTAGGGTTGGGGGTAATGCACTTGGGTGGCGAGGAGGTTATTGATGCCCGCGCCCAGCTCGAGCCCTTTCACGAAAGCGTTCTTGCGGTTGACGAAGATGTTGGCGATCCATTGCTCCTCCAGCTTCTTCCCCGCGATGGTGTCGCCATTCCACTCGTTGCCATAGAGGCCTCCGTAGTAGATCAGGGAGGGCGTGGCCACGAGGTCTCGGGCGATCTGGATGGCATCACTCACGTAGACTTTATGCTGAGGGGCCCCGAGGAGGGCCTCGTCGTCGAGATCTGTCTTGAGTGACGGCGCCCCGACCGACGTGGCCTCGTAGAACGAGTAACTGAAGTTGACGTCGTGGTGGGTGGATTTATGCCGCAGGACCATCTCCGCGCCCCGGGTGGCGACATAAGGCAAGTTGTTGTAGTGCTCGGTGTCCGTGCCGGCATCATATGAATAAACGATCACGTCCTTCACCTTGGTGTGGAAGAAGTTCATCGTCCACGACAGGCTGGAGTTGAATTGGTGGCCGACTTCTATCTCCGTGGTGGTGGTGATCTCGGGCTCGATGTCCGGATTGAGTGAGATGTTTTCCACCAACGGTGCACGGAAAGCTTGGGCGTAAAGCGCCTTTAGGTGGGAATTACCGAAGACCTTCGTGAGCCCCAATCGGGGCACGAGGGTTTGATCGTAGTGAGAGGGGTCATCGTATCGCAAACCGGCTGTCAGGTTGGCGAAGGGTGTGGCCCAGTCCACCTGGGCGAACAGAGCGCTATTACGGATGGACATTTCACGTGTGCCGTCCCCGAACGTATCCGGCTGCCCGGCATAGTCCAAATCATTGAGCACCCAACTGCTGTCGTGGTGGTACTCACCGCCGAACTGCAGGTTCAGGTCGTCGGAGAAGTGGAACTGGTTGCGCACCCCAGCCAATCGTCTCTGAATCTTGCGCCTGAAGGAGTTCCCGTATTCTTCCTGGCGGTCTACTTCAGGTTGGAAGTATGGATGCTGGACCTTGTCTTGAAAGTAAGTGTGCAGGTTCCAGTGCTTCGTCACGTCCGCCTGGTAACCCACCTGGTAGGCGTCGGTGGGATATTCCAGGGTCACCGGTGGACGCACTCCGGACCCGGGCTCGTTTTCCAGCCGCCCCCAGAGAGTGATGTTCTCGTGGCGGTACTGGTCCTTGATGTAGGTCAGGTAGAAAGCCTTGTATTTTCCCTGTACCTCGAGAAACTGGTTCTCAATGGCCGAGTTGCCTCCCCCGAGGCTGGCGGTGACCCCGAGTTCGTCTGTGTAATTCCTGTCTGAGAAGTTGGAATCCATGTACCAGCCCTTGGCGCTGAAGGCGAGGTCGCCCTCACGATGACCCAGCACGAAGTTGTTGGCCCATTGGCTGAATTCCTTGGAAGTCGTGGCGTATGAGCTGCTCGCTTCCCACCCATTCATGCCGTCCAGACCCTTCGTGGTCACGTTGATCACCCCCAGCTCGGCGAAGCCGCCGTAGATGGCTGAGCCCGGGCCGCGGATGATTTCCACGCGTTTGATCAGTTCGGCGGACAAGTGGTTGGCAAGCAGCAGGGAACCGAAGGACCGCTCGTTCATCTCAATGCCGTCCACCAATAACAGCACGCGCCCTTCTTGCGCCCAGATGCCCCGCATGACCGCCGAGATGTTGCCCTCGACGTCGTATACGAAGGCGAATCCCGGCACGGTTGCGAGCACCTCCCGCAGATCCCGGGCGCCCAGAGCACGGATTTGTTCCTCCGTGATCACGGTCACGATGCCTGGTGCCTGTCGCACCGGCTTTTCCGTCTGCGTTGTGACGGAGACCTTCACGTCCATCAACTCCTCGAGGCTTAAGCCTTCGAGGTCACCCGGGTCTTGGGCCTGGGCGGTGGAGGCGAGGCAAAACAAGGTGGCGATCAGAAAATGTTTCTTCGGCATGGGCTCCTCACGGTCGGTATGGGGATACCTTCATGGTGGGGCAGGCCATGGTTTTTTCAAACTAAAGAAGGGGCGAGGGAAAGACTCGGGTTAAGAAAGTCTTGATGAATGGGCCAGGGAGCAATGCCCCCTGGCCTTGCTTGATCAGCGGGAAACTTTCTTGCCCGTATACACATCTGTGTGGAACGCGCGCAGGGTGTAATCCACCGCCAAGTCGATGTTCCGGCGCAGTTCGGAGTTCGAAGCCTGGGCGAAGGCCGGGCGTTGGCTGGCGGGAATTCGCTGCTCGCCGGCGGTGTAAGTCAAGCGGGCCTCAACCGGGCGGGACAGGCGGACGGCGCCGCCGTAGTTACGAGCGTCGGAAATTCTCTCGCCGCTTTGGTTCCACAGGCTCCACGGGACGTTGGCGGTGAAGGCGAATTCGACCGTGGAGGTGACGTCCAGATCCAGACCGCCTTGACGGGCAGGGGAGGCGCCCTTGACTACCAAGGCGTTCAGCATGCGGGCGTTGAAAACCACCTCGCAACCTGCTTCTTGGTGCAGACGGCTACCCCATTGGGCGTCGTTGTTGAGGAGCGCTGCCACTTTGTTGTCCATGGAGTCGTAGTGCCGTGTGCGACGGGGGTCTTGGAAGTATTTTGCCTCACCCCGGGCGGTGCGATCGGCGTCGAAGGTGCCATCCTGTCCCCGGGATCGGTAAGCCGACGATTTGGACAGGGTCTTGCGTCCCACCACTTTGTAGCCATAGCGCTTGAGCTCGCCGGTGAAACGCTTATAGGCGTAGTCGGTGAGGCCTTGGGCGTCCGCGGGCGTTACACGGAGACTTTCGGCTGAACCGGGGGCTACGGTGGTTTCGTTGCGGAAGCCTACGACGCAGGCTTTTCTCAGTTCGCGCGCGCCGGAGAAGCTGCGGTCCATGGAGTACTGGGGAGCCGAGGTGAGGACGTTTTCCCGAATGGCCTTCTCGCGCTCGGCGGCGCTCAGCTTGCGGTCTTGGTCGGGGGTCATGCGGGAGGCGCAGCCGACGAGGGCGAGGGCGGAGAGGGACAATAACACGGTCTTCTTCATGGACACTCCTGTGTGGGTTATGGGAACCCGACAACTATAGGGCACGCCGAAAATTCTTCACCACAAAACAGCGCCGCTCCGGTTTAATAGAGGAACGGCCCGCGAACTCAAAGGCGTACATGAACAAGATTGGCGTTGTGGAAGGATTCTTTGGTCCCGCATGGCCAGAAGTTGACAGGCGGGGCTACGCAGCATTCATCGCCCAGACGGGGGGAGGCTTTTACATCTATGCCCCGAAGCAGGACCAATGCCTGCGCAAGGGTTGGCGGAAGCCATGGACGCCGGAGTACGTGGCGTGGCTGACCGAGCTTGCCGTCCACTTCAGGCGACATGGTGTGGTCTTCGGGGTGGGTCTCAGTCCTTTCGGCTTGGGGAAGGAGCTTTCTCAGGAGGATGGGGAGATATTGGCTGAACGTCTCTCCGTGCTGTGTGGGGCTGGGGTGCAATTACTGGGTTTGTTCTTCGACGACATGCCCAGCGAACCGGGCCTGGCCGCCACCCAAATGGCGTGCCTCTCCCACGTTAAAAAACACTTCGCGGGAAAGACGGTGTTTTGCCCCTCTTACTATTCGTTCGACCCGATCCTGGAGAAGGTTTTCGGTAAAATGCCAGAGGGTTATTGGGAAGAGGTGGCCATGGGCACGCCAGCTGACGTAGCGCTGGCGTGGACGGGGCCCAAGGTGATCTCACCCGTCATCGACGTGGCGCATATGCGTGAGGTCACGGCGCTCTTGCGGCGTCCGCCGTTCTTGTGGGAGAACATCTTCGCCAACGACGGTCCCAAGAATTGCAAGTTCCTCAAGTTGAAGCCCTTCTCAGGCCGTGAGGGAGGCGTACTGGGGCTGGCGGAAGCCTGCGGCTTCAACATGATGAACCAAGCCGAGCTCTCGAAAATTGTTTTCCTCTCCGCCCGGCTGGTCATCGAGCGAGGGCAGGACCCGGCAGCCGCTTTCCAAGCCGCTTTGGGACAGTTGTGCTCCCCAGGATTGGCGCGCTTCCTCGAAACTCACCGGGCCGATTATCTCGAACGTGGGCTGGACGCCTTGTCTCAGGCAGAAAAGGAAGCGCAGCGTGCTGAGCTGGCGGCTTTTCCCGATGCCGCGGCCAAGGAAGTGTCGGCTTGGTTGTCGGGTGACTACATCGTCGGCAGCGAATGTCTCACGGACTAATGAGTAGTGCGAAATAACGCAGCACTCGTATAATTGGGAGTGATTTTTTTCGCCTTTATGCCATCCTAGGAGGCGAACTTCTTCGAGGGGAATCATGGAAAACCAGACCAGTTTCGTCCGTTCTTTGTGCATGGGTGACATCGAGGAAGACGTCATCGTTCCCTACCCGAAGCTTAAGGACAGCGACAAAGAAACCCTGAGGAGCGTGTTCGATTCCGTAGCTTCATCCTTGAAGGGCCGGGACGCCGAGTTCCGTAAGTGGGACCGTGAGGGTGAATTACCCAATGAAATGCTGGAGGAGATGAAGGCCCTGGGCCTCTTCAGCCTGATCATCCCCGAAGATTTCGGCGGGATCGGGATGAACTCATCCTCCTACTCCCGCACCCTCCAAGAGCTCGCCAAGTACGATGGCTCCGTGGCCATCACCGCCGGCGCCCACAGCTCCATCGGCATGCGCGGCTTAATCCTTTTCGGCACCCCCGAACAAAAAGCCAAGTACTGTCCCAAGCTCGCCACCGGCGAAATGATCGCGGCTTTCTGCCTTACCGAGCCTGGCGCTGGCTCCGACGCCGCCGCCATTCGCACCAAAGCCGTCAAGGACGGGAATGACTGGGTCGTCAACGGCAACAAGCTGTGGATCACCAACGGCGGCATCGCCGACTTCTTCACCGTGTTCGCCAAGACTGAGGGGCCCGAGGGCCACGTCACCGCTTTCATCGTGACCCGGGACATGGCCGGCGTGAGCACCGGCCCCCACGAGGACAAGATGGGCCTGCGCGCGAGCTCAACCACCACCGTGAACCTGGACAACGTGCGCGTCCCCGCCGCCAACGTGCTGGGGGAAGTGGGCAAGGGCTTCAAGGTCGCCATGAAGATCCTCAACAGCGGCCGCACCGGCCTGGGCGGCGGTTGCATCGGCGCCATGAAGCACCTGATCGAGATGTCCACCAAACAGGCCAAGGCCCGGGTCCAGTTTGGCAAACCCATCGCCGAATTTGGACTGATCAAGCAAAAGATCGGCCACATGGTGGTGGAGTGCTACGCCACGGAGGCCGCCGTGAACATGGTGGCGGGCCTGGTAGACCAGGGTTACGAGGATTACGCGGTGGAAGCCGCCATCAGCAAGGTCTTCGCCACCGAGTGCCTCTGGCGCACGGCCGACGAGGCCCTGCAAGTCGCCGGTGGCAACGGTTACATGTGCGAGTTTCCCTATGAGCGCATCCTGCGGGACAGCCGTATCAACCGCATCTTCGAAGGTACCAACGACATCTTGCGCCTGTTCATCGCTTTGACCGCCATGAACGACGTGGGCAAGCAGCTCAAGGAAGTCGCCAAATCACTCGAGGGCGTGTTTACCAACCCCATCAAGGGCTTTGGAGTCATGTCCGAGTACGCCAAGAAGCGCTTCACCGGGGCTACCGGTGTGGGCGGCGCCAAGACTAGCTTTAAGAAGATCAACCCGGCCCTCAAGCAGCAGGCCGCGCTCTTCGAGGAAGTCACCCGCGACCTGTCCAACGCCGTGGATAAAATCCTGCGTAAGCACGGTAAGGACATCATCAACAAACAGTTCGCCACCAAGCGCCTCGCCGACATCATGATCGACATGTTCGTCTTCGCCAGCGTGCTCAGCCGCGTGAATTCCTCTATCGAGGAAAACGGCGCCACCAACGCCGCCAAGGAGATTGAGATCCTGAACGTGTTCGCCGGCCAGTGCCGCCGCCGCATCAAGGGCAACTTCAACAAGATCGACGAGAACGACGACGAGCTAATCAAGTCCCTGGCCGACCACGCCTTGGAGAAGGAAGGCTTCTCTTGGGATAACCTCTAGGAAGAGGGCGGAGCCATCCGCCTTCTCTAGGAAGGTCGTCGCCACCATAAAGAAGATTCCCAGGGGTAAAGTAGCGACCTATGGACTCATCGCCCGTCTTGCCGGCAAGCCTCATGGTGTGCGCGGAGTGGTATGGATCCTTCATTCCAGTTCCGTTACCAAGGCACTACCATGGCATCGAGTGATCAATGCCAAAGGGCGGATTTCATTTCCGCCGATGTCGCCTTTGGAGCGTAAGCAGCGGGCCTTGCTTAAAAAGGAAGGAATCGAGTTTGGAGAAGGAGACGTTGTGGACCTGAAGACTTACCTCTGGAAGGGATAGAGGCTGCCCAGCTTGAGGATACCTGTGAGTTCGTCCAGCGCGCGCCGGCATTCGTCCAAGAGCTTCGGATCACGCAAATCCTCAGGAGAGAGTTCCTCGCGGTAGTGCTTCTCCACCCACTTCACAAGCGTGCCATAGTTGGCGTCGCTGACTAAGCACGCCTGGTTGACCGCGGCCCGCTCCTTATCCGTCAGCACCACACGCAGGCGGAGGCAAGCAGGGCCGCCCCCGTTCTTCATGCTTTGCCGAAGGTCGAAGTAGAGCACTTCGTTGATTGGGCAGGCTTTATCCGCGATGAGTCGGTCGATGTAGGGTTTGACGATAGTGGATTCGCGACATTCGGTGGGCGCCACCAGCAACATGCCTCCCCCAGGAAGCGCCAACAGTTGCGTGTTGAAGAGGTAGGTCTTCACGGCTTCCTTCACGGGCACGTCAGCGGTCTTCACCACCACGCGTTTGAGCGCTGGGAAAGCGTCCTGGAGGCGTTTCCAGAAGTCTCCGTCGTTCACGAAAGCTTCCTCGTGGCAGAAGAAGACCTCGCGGTTGCCCACGCTGATCACGTCATTGTGGAAGACGCCCTGGTCGATGGTGTCGGGATGTTGTTGGACATAGAAAGTCCGGGCGGGGTCCAGGCCATGGGTGCGGGCCATCACTTGGCAGGACTCCAAGGTCTGGCGGGCGGGGTAAAGCTTGGGTTTGGGGGCCGAGTTATCGAAGGCGACCCGACCGTAGGTGAAGATCTCCACTCCAGTACTTCCGTAGTCCGTGCAGAGACGGGTGTGGTTGGCGGCTCCCTCGTCGCCGAAGCAATCCCCTCCCACGACGGGATCATGCACCCGGAAAACGCTTTCATCCGGGAACACCGCCCGCAAGGAGCGCTGGGTGGTCTCGGGCTCCTGGGCGCGGTGGGCGTTACTTGAGAGATTGGCGGGCGTGAAGTGGACCTTGCCATCGGCCGTGTCGGCGCTGGGGGAGACGGTGGCGGCGTTGGCGGTCCACATGCTGGCAGCGGAGGAGGCCATGGCGAGCCAGATCGGGGATTCCCACGCCCTTGCCACCACTTCCGCATCAGTCTTGCCAGCGAAACCCCACTTACGAAGAAGTGCGACGTTCGGACGTTCCATGGGCGGCAGAATGCCTTGGAGATAGCCCCGGTCGGCGAGGGCCTTCATTTTCATCAGCCCTTGGAGGGCGGCTTCCCGGGGGCGGGCCACGTCCTTCTTGTTAGACAATGAGGCGACGTTGCCATAACTAAGGCCCGAGTAGTTGTGGGTGGGACCGATCAAACCATCGAAATTCGCTTCCACCGTCGCCATGGGGCCTCCTGTAAGTGCCCAGGATAGCTATTTTCTGAATTCGTGTCCATCCGCGCGCCGCGCGTCCCAGTGGCGTCGATTGACCCGTGCGTTTGCGTCCGCTCCAATTATCCCATGGGGAAAGTCCGCGTCAGCCACGGCTCCATTATTTTCTTCCTTCTCGCCACGGCCACCCTGGCGGTGGCGTACTACTTCAGATCTCTGGTGATTCTCACTTTGGTGGGGCTAGGAGTGGGGGCCCTCCTCGCACCTCTGCTCAACACCTGCCGGGACCGATATCACCTTTCCCGCGGATTCTGCGCCATGATGGTGCTCATGATCCTGGTGGTCGTGGCAGGGGGGGCCGGGTGGGGATTATTCCACCTGGTAGAGGAACAGGTGGGCAGTCTGCTCGGACGCGCGCCCATCATCTACGACTCCTTTGAAAAGTGGGTAAGCGGGCAATTCGCCCGCTACCCTTGGCTCGAGGAACAAGTTAACCAGGTGCACTTGGCGGGGGCCGCCCAGCGAGCCTTGTCTTATCTTTTCCGGGGATTCACCAACGGCATTTTCGCCGTCACGGGGGCGGCGTTGGCGGTCCTCATGGGCCTATACACCGCCGTCCACGCCCGCGAATACAAGGATGCCACGCTGGAGGCCCTGCCTCCCCGCCACCGCAGCAAGGCCCGGAGGGTCATGGAAGAATGCGGCTTGGTTTTGCGGGAGTGGTTCAAGGCGCAACTGCTGGACATGGCGATCATCGGGGTGCTCACCGCTGGAGGACTGTGGGCGGTGGGCGTGGAGTATTGGGCGGTATATGGGCTTTTGACCGCGGTGTTGGGAATCATCCCGTTCCTTGGAATTATCCTAGTCGTTGGCGTGGCCTCGGTGGTCACGCTGGTCTCGCAGCCCGAGAAGTTGCCTTGGGTTCTGGGTGTGTTCCTGGTGACACAACAATTGGAGGGCAACGTGGTGCTCCCCTTGGTGATGAAAGGCCGAATCCAACTTCCGGTGGTACCATTGATGGTTTTCATGCTGTTCATGACCGCCGCTTTTGGGGCCGCGGGCGTCTTCATCGCTCCACCGCTGTTCGCGGTGCTGAAGACGCTCTACAAGGAATTATACTTGCCTTGGGTCGCACGTTCGGACCGTCCGGGCCTAGCTTCGCCGGCGCTCCAGGAGCGGATGGCCACGAGGAAGAGATTCACCCACCGCCGTCAAAGCGACGTGACCACGATGTAGCGGGACAGGATTCAGGTGACTGGGTGGCCGCTGACCGTTCCTCCGCTGTCCCAGAAGTCTGCCACGTCTTTGAGCAGGCTTGACGACACCAACTCGCTCGGTCCTTGGGCATACCAATCCGCGGGCATGGACGCGGCATAATCCTTTTCCAAGAAACGCCCGTCCATCAACACCACCAGGCCGCGGTCGTCTTCCCGACGGATGACCCGTCCCGCCGCCTGCACGGCCTTGGCCATGGCGGGATAGGCATAGGCGTAGTTGAAGCCCTGCCCATAGCGGCGTTCATAATACTCGCGCATGCCTTCCCGCTCCACATCGAAGGTCGGGAGAGGCGGGCCCACCACGAAGGCGCCGATGGCCATGTCGCCCGGATAGTCCACGCCTTCGGCGTAAACGCCCCCTTGGACGGCGAAGAGGATGGTCGGATCGTCGGGGTCCTTTAGGTTTTCCAGCGTGTCACGTACCTTGGAAGGGGGCGTATTTTTCTCCTGGACCACCAGACGGGTTCCTGCCGGCGCAATGAAGCGGTGGCGCACCTCCTCCATGAAGGCAAAGCTTGGGAAGAAGGCCAGGTAGTTGCCTTCGCGGCAGCCGGCGAGGCGGGCGATGGCCTCGGCGATCTTGCCATAATTTGCTCCTCGCTCGGAGAACTTGGTGGAAACCTGGGGGATGAGCATGAGCTTGCGCTTTTCGGGATCAAAGGGTGAGGCAAATTCCGCTTTCACGAGGTTTTCACCTTCCAGGCCCGTTAGGCGAGAGTAGAACTCGAACGGTCGCAGTGTGGCGGAAAAAGCCACCGCGTGTTCAAACTCCTTGTATTTCGGTCTGAGCATCTCCGAAGCGTCACAGCAGGTGATCTTGAGGACGCCTCCACCCGTGGGTTGGTAAGTGACGAAGAACTCCTCTCGCCCTTCACCCAACGCTTGGACCAACACGTCTATGAATGAAGTCCACTGAGAGCAGAGCGTGAAGAGGGGATCGCGTGGTGATACTTCAGCGTCCGTTTCGAAGTATCGGGTCAAAAGTCCTCTGAGAAGGACGTCGTGCTCTTGGAAGTCCTGGGGATCTAGGTTTACGGCATGAGGGCGGGGAGAGTGGTATCGCGCGATCAGGGCCAGGGAGCCGTCCAGCAGCTCCTCGGCTTCTTTAGCCAGCCGCCGGGGCAAAAGCCGCAATCCCTCCCGCAGGCTTTCCAATGAACGCGTCGAGAGCGCGGGCGAGTAGTAGTCCATGGCCCTGGCTGGGAGGTTGTGGGCCTCGTCGACGACTAGTTCAGGTTTGCCTTCGGCGCCCAGGAGCATGGGGGGGACGCGGGAGAGGGCGGAAAGGGGGGCGAAGACGTGGTTGTAGTCGCCGATGACGACGTCGGCCTCCTCGGCGGCTTCGAACTGGAGTTCGTAGGGACACACCACGTGTTTTCTTCCCAAGAGCTTGAAGATGGCGGGGGTGAGACGCTTTTTCCCGCGCAGCACATCCTTGAGTGCCGATTTTCGGACCTTGTCGTGGTAGTCGCGGGCGTATTCGCAATACTCGGGCCGGCACATCACCTCTTCCTTGAGGCATAGCTTGGTTTTGGCGGTGAGGGTAAGGCCCTTGAGTTTCGCGCCTTGTGCTCGGAAGCCTTCCAAAGCCTCTTCCGCCACTTGGTGCTGGCTGTTCTTGGGGGTGGCGTAGAACACGGATTGCCCCCGGGCGAAGGCCGATTGAAGCACGGGATAGAGAACCCCCACAGTTTTACCCAGGCCCGTGGGCGCCTGGATGAGCAGGGATTTCCCTTCGGCTAGGCCTTGCGCCACGGTGGCGATGAGCTCGGTTTGTCCGCGCCGCGGGGTGGGAAAAGGAAAGGCGAGGGAAGCCGCGGACTTCTTCCTGCGTTTAGCCCTGGTTTCGGAGCGACGGGCCTCATCCACGAGTTCCGCCAGGCGCATGTCGAGCCAAGCCGTGTACGCTTGGGCGTCCCAAGGCCACACCAAGGCCACGCTTTGCTTGCTGCGCACCGATGCCAGGTGGAAGCGCAGCTCGGGCACGGAGCCGTGGATGCGCTCGTGCATGTATCCATAGGTCATGAGCTGGAGGACATAGGGATGGTCGACCCCGCGCCGGCGCATCCCTTCCTCAAGACCGGCCAGGTCGAAAGTGGCCTTGATTTCCTCGATGGCCAGCATGTTCCCCGGCACGTACCCGTCCATGCGGCCTTCCACCTCGAAACGGTAGCCGTCGCGTTCGAAGGCCCAGGCGATCTTTTTCTCCGGTTCGTAGGCGGGATTGTCCAGGACGCGTTTGCGCTGCACCTGTTGGTGCATGGCCATGCCCTGCTCGCTGGTGGCCCCCACGCGGTCTATCCCCAAATGGCCGCGGCGGGGGCAAGGTTGAGCGAAGTCCTGGACGGGGAGGCGGATGGTTTTCACAAAAGTGCCAAGGCTTCGCCGCCCCAATAGGGGTAACTCTCGGGCGTCAGCTCTTCCACTGGATGGGCGCCGATGCCCAAGGACCGCAGGTGTCTCACCAAGGAACCGTTGCGGTGCTGAACGAAGACCCGCTTGGCCCCCGTTTCGCGGATGGTTCGGTTCAAGTCCTCCCAGTCAGCGTGGTCGGACATCACGAAGCCACGGTCATAGCCCTCTTGGCGGAAATCGCCGTTGCCGGCCATCCACCCCGAGGCGAAGGCCGTCTCATACAGGCCCAGCTTCGGAGCGAAGTCCTTCACGATGGAAGGGGGCGCCAGGATCATTTCCCCGCGCAACGTTTCCCCAGGTGCCAGGTGCGCGAAGCGCTCGACCAGATTCTCCGTAGGGGCCAGCGTCCGCCCTTGGCGACGGTAGCATTCGGTCAGCTCCCACATGGTGGGATGAATAAGGACGGGCTTTTGCGCATGGGGCGCGAGCTCGGCAAGGATACGTTGGGCCTTACCCAGGGAGTAGCCATAGAGGAGGCAGTTCTTCCCGCGGATGCGCGTCTCATCCCACCAGCGGGCGATGTCGTGGCCATGGCGCGCCTCTTTGTCCCAAGCATACTTCGGCGTACCGAAGGTGGCTTCGGTGATGAAGGTGTCGCAGGCCACGGTCTCGAAGGGCTCGCAGCTGGGGTCAGGCTCCCTCTTGTAGTCGCCGGAAGCCACCCAAACATCCGCCCCCCGTTGGATGCGAACCTGGGCCGATCCCAAGATGTGGCCGGCGGAGTGGAGGCTCACCTGGACCTCCCCGAGGGTGATGACTTCCCTGTAGCGCAGCGGTTGCACCTGGATGTTGGGACCCAGCCGGGCCCTCAGTAGTTCAACTCCACTGGCTTCGCAAATGTAGCGACGGCTCCCTCGCCGGGCATGGTCGCTATGGGCGTGGGTCACCACCGCCACGTCCACCGCGCGGTGGGGGTCGATGTAAAAGCCTCCGGCCGCGCAAAAGAGGCCTTTTTCTGTCCATGTCACGAGGGGGAGCATTGCCCCATTCTACCCAGAGGCTACGGAAAAGCTACGCTGAATTAAGGATTCAACCAATGCTGTTGTGGATGGTGTTCACGAGCAAGTGGCGGTCCACCGGTTTGGTCAGATAGTCGTTGAACCCGCTGGCCATGGCCTTCTCTTTTTCTTCGCGGAGGGCATGGGCGGTGAGGGCCACCACCGGTTTGTGGAATCCAGCCTCGCGCAACTTCGCCAAGGCGCGATACCCGTCCAGCACCGGCATCTGGATGTCCATCAGCACAATATCGTGGCTGCCCTCAAGGGCCTTGCGCACGCCCTCCTCACCGTTGTCGGCGGTCTCGACTTTGGCCTTGGCTTTTTCCAGGAACAGGCTGATCAGCACTTGGTTGTCCTTGGAATCCTCCACCAACAGCACATTCACTCCCTCCAAGGATGGCGGCGCGTCCCCGACTTTTGATTTGGCCTTGGCGGGTGCCGCGTATCCGGGGGGCACGAGGGGCACGCGCAGTTCGAAAGTGGTCCCTGTCCCCCCCGCGCTCTCTTTGAGTGTTAGATCGCCCTGTAGGGCCTTCGCTAACTGCTTGGAGAGTGCAAGCCCCAGTCCGCTGCCGCCGTACTTGCGCGTGACGGATCCGTCGCCCTGGAAGAATGATTTGAAGAGCTGGTCGCGGTGCTCCTCCTTGATTCCGGGGCCGGTGTCCTCTACTAGGAAAAGCATTTCCCCCTTTTCCGGGAGCAGGGAGACGGCCAGGCGCACGTGGCCCTGTTCTGTGAACTTGGTGGCATTGGAGAGGAGATTCACCAGGATTTGCTTGAGCCGCGTGCCATCTGTATGGATGCGCGCTGGAGTCTCAGGGGAACGCTCCAGCTTGAAGCTGAGACCTTTGGATTCCGCCCGTGGCCGCCAGATGGCCTCGAGTTCCTCGAGAAACCGGTCCAGCGGCACTTCGGTGTTCTCCACGAAAAAGGTGTTGGCCTCGATCTTGGAAAGGTCCAGGACGTCGCCGATGATGCGGGTGAGTTCGCGCCCGTTGCGCACGATCTTGTCGGCGTATGTTTCCACTAGCGCTGGATTGTGGCTGTTCTCGTGGGAGAGTTCGGCGAAGCCCAACATCAGGCCCAGGGGCGTGCGGATTTCGTGGCTCACGTTGGCGAGGAAAATGGATTTGGCGCGGTTGGCATTATCTAGCTCGCGGTACAGATTGGCGTTGTCCATCGCCACCCCAGCCTGAAGCGCCAGGGTGCGGGCGATGGTTTCTGCGCGCTCCGTGAAGACGCCGGGTTCGGGGTGCCCGAAGAAGAGGCCTCCTAGAACCTTGCCGTTCTTCGAGATCACGGGAACTGACAAATAGCTCCTCACCGGCAAGTGCCCCTTGGGCATGCCGAAGTGGGGGGCCATGAGGCCGTAGCGGAGATCCTTCGTGATATCATCCACGCGCAGGACGCCGGTTCCCTCGAAGGTGGGCCTGAATACAGGGGTGTTCCTGGGCATGCCGAATCCCGCGAAGTCCGACATCTCGGCACCGGACAAGGTATAGAGCATAAGGACGTCACCGTGGTCGTCCACGGAATTGTAGAAAAAGGCCCCGAACTTCGCTTTGGTGAGTTTGGTGCCCACGTCGGTCACCATTTGCACGATGTGGCCGAGGTCCTGGTCCGCCTTGAGGGAAGTTCCCATGCGCGCCACCAGTTGGAGAATTTCCTTCTCCTCGCGCAACTGCCGTTCGGCCACCAGGCGCTGGTCGATGTCCTCGATGAGTTTTTCGGCGAAGCTGTCCGCGCGACGGGCGGAGTAGGTGACCGCAGCGGTTAGCAGGATCCCCACCAGGAGCGTAAACCAAGGGTAAAAACGCGCATAGGGGAGGGTGAAGCGGTCGGTCGCCTGGAGCGTGATGGTCCAGGTATGTTCAGCGGCTTCGAAGCGCAGGACCTTGGCGTACATGGGACTGGCTTCACGGGAGTCGCCCAGGCTGAAGACCACGCTATCGGCGGAAACCGCTTCGCCGTCGTGGACGCTCATGATGAGGTGCCCGGGACGTTTCGCCAAGTCGCGACCCACTTCCCCGAACAGACTTCGGGCGCGGAAGCCACCATACACGAATCCAGCCAAGGCCCCCAGGCGCTGTTCAGGCGTGCCCAACGACGCTCCCGCTTTGTAGTGGGGTACGAACACGATGAAATAAGTGTCGCTGGGGGAGGGGTTTTGCACTGACAAGGGTAAGACGCGGTCGGTGGCGACAGGTTTTCCCAGTTCCGCCGCCTTTTTCATCGCCTCCCATCGGACGGGATCCATCGAAAGGTCCATGCCCCGGGCGGTCGTGGGGACTTTCGTGAGGCTTTTCACGTATACCACCACGGCATGGTGGGATTTCCGGTCGAGGGGTTGGGCAAAGTGGGGAGGATACTTCGCGCGCAAGGCGGGCATTTCCGCCGCCGTCACGTATTTTATGTAGCCGACGTTTTGGATGCCGGGAAAGGAGGTCGGGAGGTCCATGCCTTCCACGTAGGCGTGGAACTCGGCCTCAGACAGGTCCGGTTTGATTTCGAAGAGGTTGCGAGTGTAGACTAGGGAGTTGGTGTAGATCGTCATCCGGCTCTTGAAGGCTTCGCTGAGCCCGATGGCCGTGCGCTCGAAACGTCCGAGGTTTTCCGTGCGCGCCCATTGGTAGGCCAGAAAGGATGCCGCGATGGTCAAACACGCGCAAAGCCCCCCAAGTATGAGGGGGTGGAAGGCGCGGCGCTGCTGGATGATTTCTTTGCGATATTGTTCGGGCATGGGTGTCCTAGCACAGCAGCATAAAAGACCTACCAAAGGTTAGACAACCAAGCCTTCGTATTAGAGAAGCTTTAATGAGCGTTGGGCCTGGACAAGCTTTGGACGGAGGCTAGGAACCGGCGGCGAATTGGTAAACCACGCCTCGGAAGGTGGTGTGAAAACCCAACTTCTCCAGAATAGGAACCGATGTGGCTTCTCTGGCCTGAGTCACGGCATGGGATAGACCTAGCTGTTTGAGGTACTCCAATCGCGCGCGCACGAGGGAACGGTAGACCCCCCTGCCACGCATTTCCGGTACGGTGGAGCTACTCACGAGATAGCCATGGCCAGGTTTGAGCACCAGTCCCGCCATGCCCGCCAGCCTCCCACCGATTTTGGCCAAGAAGTGCAGGTAGGGGGAACCAGGACGCAAGGATAGGGCCAAGCGCGCACCCTCGTGGCCCCCGGTCACCTTGAGCAGTTCATCAAAGTTATGCAGGCCCACCAGCTCCGTCGTCACTTCATCTGGAACGCCGAAAGACAGGTCCACGGGACAAACCATTCCCCGGAAACCCCACTGGATCTCGGCGAGGGGCGAGATGCGCTGGCCAAAGTCTGTGGGCGTGCACATGTTCGGCGCGGTTACCCAGTTGAAGGGGAGGTTGTATTCACGGTACTCCGCGAACACCTGCTGGATCTTTCTCTCCACTTCGTCCTTTTCCATGTGCGAAATGATGACCTCGTTGAGATCCACGTCTTGCAGGGAGGGCGTGAGAAGCTGGTACCATCGCTCCGTGAGCGTGACCCGCGTGTCGGGGCGCAGGAGGTAGGAGCCCACGGGAGCGAGGGCCGATGACTTGGCCATGTCGAGAGTCATCCGGGCATCTTACACGGCAACAGGCCTTTTCGCGACAATTCCACTGATCAATCCTAGCTCCACGGCCTCTGCGGGCTCCACCCATCTGTCCCGCTCCATTAGTTCTACGTACTTTTCCACGGGGGTGCCGGTGCGGTCCGCATAGAGACGGTGCATTTTGTTTTTCAACCGGATAATGTCCTGGGCATGGATGTCCAGGTCGGAGGCCGAGGCTTGCAGATAACCTCCGATCAGGGGTTGGTGCAGCAGGAACTTAGCATTGGGATGGCAGTAACGGTTTTTTTTCTCGGCCGCCAGCGCGATCACGGACCCCATGCTGGCCGCGAGTCCCGTCACGATGGTAGAGACCTCGGGCGAAATGAAACGGACCATGTCGTAGATGGCGAAGCCTGATGTGACCTCCCCTCCAGGAGAGTTTATCCAGAGAGTGATAGGTGATCCCGCGTCGCTGGCCTCAAGAGCCAGGAGTTCCCGGCATACCCGGTGGGCCATCTCGGAATTGACCATGCCGTTCAAGAACACCTGTCGGCGTTGGAACAGTCGTTGGTCGACGGGGGTGAACGTCTGGATGCTCGCGGCTTCCTTGGTCGGGGCTTCTTCGCTCATAAATCCTCCTTGAGGAGCAAGGCTAGGCGAGAATGCGAGTGTCGTGAGTACGTAAAATTTACATACCCCCTTCCCAAACTGTACAAACATTCCCATGGCGCTCACCGCTACCCTTTATCGCTTTACGCTCGAGCTTTCTGACATCACGCGTGGTGTGTATCAAACATTGGACCTGCGGGTGGCGATGCATCCGTCCGAATCCATGCCTTATCTTCTCACTCGTGTCATGGCCTACGCCCTAAACTTTACGGAAGGCCTGGAGTTTTCACCGGGTGGTCTGAGCGACACTGAGTCTCCCGCCATCACCTTGGCGGGACCCCACGGGGCGTCCGCATTGGCAATTGAAGTCGGTTCGCCCGGGGCCAAGCGTCTGCACAAGGCGATGAAGAGATGTGAGGCGATGAAGGTGTATACCTACAAGCACCCCGACAACTTGTTGGCCGAAATGCGCGCGGAGAAGATTCACCGCGCGGATGAGATCGAGCTGTACGCTTTGGAGGCCCGATTTCTTGACGAGGTAGCCACCGTGCTCAAGCGGGATAACCGCTGGGCCTTACTGCACGATGAGGGGCATGTGACGTTGCATGTGGGCGAGGCTTCCTATGAGACGGATATACAGCGAGTATTCCTGGGGGCGTGAAGGGGGGCCTGAGTGGTGGTTAGCCCATTTACGTGCAATCACAGTCTCGCAGGTCCGCGAGGCTTCCCGGATTGCAACACGACTTGAAGAGCGCCTTGAGCCTTTCCCGAGCGCGCATGGCGCGCACCCGCAAGGCTGACTCCGAAATCCCGATTTCGGCCGAAAGTTCCTTCAGAGTCCTTTTCCCGAAGAAATGCTTCTTAAGCACGTCACGGTCCCCTTCAGCAAGCTCGTCCATAAGGCGGGAGACGCACCCACAAATTTCCCTCTCGGATTCCTTGTCTGCCAACAAAGCCTCAGCGAGTTCATCGCTCTTCGCCGCCATGAGCTTGCGCTTGCGGAGGACGTCGATTGCTGCATTGGACAGGACCCGGTAAAACCAGCCGTCCAGATTCTCCAGTTCGCTGAGCTGGTTGTCGGCCTGGATGACCTTCACCATGGCGTCCTGGAAAATGTCCTCCGTCTCGGCCCTGCTCAAGCCGAACTTACCGAGCCAACGGTGGCTCTGGTCTTTCAGCTCGTTTAATCGCGCCAAGGCGGAGGACTCATCCATGCTGTCAGTTTACTCGTTTTTACCGCCGCAGTCCTTGCACACGCAGCCGGGACCGCACTCACAACCGCCGGGGGCACATACGCATTTGACCTGTTCACTACACTTACATCCACTCATGGTTCCTCCTTCGTTACCCATAAGACGAACGAGGGCGTGAGACGTTACAGGCGAGTGGCTGCCAGACGGTGGTGTCAAAATGGACCCATGGCAAGGCCTTCACACCGCCTCAAAAGACAGGCTTATAAACTTGTAACGCAGGATGTCCCCGGGTTAAAAGCCGACCACTGGTCCTCAATTCCCCTCCCCAAGGAGTCCGCATGAAACGCCTTTGCTCGCTCGCCTTGATCGTGGTTCTCACCGCCCTCGTGGGTTGTCGCCGTCCGGTGGATGTTCCCGGTGGCGTTGTTCCTGAGCAATACTTGTCCGACGTGCAAAAGGTCGTGGGCGACTACATTGGTGGTCTGGACCGCGGCCAGCCGGGCATCCTGCGGCTCTCCCTTGTGGAAGGAAACCGCTTGAAGGCCGAGTTCCTGGATTTCCAGGGCCGTCTCGTGGATCTGCATGACGCCTGCACCACCCGTCCGGAGTTCATCGGCAAGGTGGAAATCGGAGAACGTCGTCGGGTCGCCGTCGCTTACTTTGACCTCGTAAAGTCTGGCTGCAGAAGGGTGGAAGGTCGCCATTTGGTACTGAGCCTGGTTTACGGGCCTGACTTCTCCACCATCCGCGGCTTCCACGCTGCGATCCATGAGTACACGTACTCCACTGGATCGGGTGAGGACGAAACTACCACGCGGGTTTATACCCGGGGTTACTTCGGCCGCAACCGCACTGAAGGCGGGCTTTAATCTGACTCGCTCAACCGGGAGGGCCAAAAGCTCTCCCGGTTTTTTCATGCCAGCGGAGCACTTTCGAGCAGACGAGCAAACAACCCGATCCTAAGATAGACTCGCTGGCTCCGTTGGGGCATCGTTGGTCATATGGTCTGGTCGTTACTCGCGCTTGCGCTGGCCCCCTGGCTATCGGTTCATGCGGCCCCTCGCTGGGACGATCCCCACTGGCTTAAACTCCTCCACTACCGTAAGCAGATCACCGGTGGTTATCTTTCGGAGGCCGACGGCAAGGAGTTCTTCCTCTCTTCGGGAGGCAAGTCGTCGCCACGGGACGAGCTGGCCGCTCTTCTAAAGGCTCTGCATGTCCGAGAGACAGACGAATTCCAGGATGTCTTCTGCCGCTTTCCGGCGCGGATCCGTTGGTTACGCAAAACCGGGCATGCCATCCCGCCTGACGGGCCCGACTGCCGAGAGCTCAAGGACTTTCGTGAACGGGTTTCGGCGACATCCCTCCACGTGGTCTTTTCCTCTTACTTCCTCAGTAACCCTGTTTCGAGTTTTGGTCACACTTTCCTGAGGCTTGGGAAAAGTGCGGGCAACGAGCTGCTGGATACGGGCGTGAGTTACGCGGCCGAGCCAGGCGACGCGGGCGTTTTTGCCTATGTGTTCCATGGACTGACGGGTGGCTTTCCGGGAGAGTTCCGGGCCGTGCCCTATTACACCAAGGTCCATGACTACAACGATGCCGAGAAGCGAGACCTTTGGAGTTACGAGTTGGACTTCAATCAAGAAGAGATCGACTTCGTGGTGGACCACTTGTGGGAGCTCGACCGTAACCACTTCGATTACTTCTTCTTTACCGAAAACTGTTCTTACCACGTGCTGACACTATTGGAGGCGGCGAAGCCTGGCCTGGACCTTAGGCGCCACATGCCGGCCTGGTACGTGATCCCTGCGGACACGCTCAAGGCGATCGCAGAGGAAGGATTGATCAAAGCTGTGAGCTTTAGGCCATCGCCGGACAGGGTATCCCAGCACCTAACCAAGATGTTTCGAGAAGACGACCTGTGGATGGTCCCCCGTGTGGTCAAGGAGCCCGCCCTGGCGCGGGAGTTCCCCCAAACTCGCGCTGCAGCCATTCTGGATGCGGCGTTACTACAATTTGAAATGGAGCAGGAAAAGCGCCTGCTGGAGCAAGATCCGCACACTCTCAAGTTGCAACGCGAACTCCTACTCGCCCGAGCGAAGGTTCCTGTTCGCTCCCCTCCGCAAAACTATGGGTACATGCTGGCTTCCGCTCCCCACCTCGGCCACGACTCACGCCGTTTGCGGATAGGCGGCCAGAGGAGGGGAGGGACCACCTGGTCGACGCTTGGGATAAGGGGGGCCAACCATGATGTCTTGGACCATGAAACCTCCTATCTCCCGAAGACAAGCCTGGAGCTCTTGGAGTTCACCGCCCGCAGCGATGGAAAACGCCTAGAGGTGGAGTCTTTTACTGTTCTAAACACCCTCAACCTGAGGGACATCGCAGCGCCCGGAGTTCCGGTCTCGTGGAAGGCCCGACTGGGTGGGTGGAGAGACACCTTCAAGTCCAAGGAGAGACAAAAGCATGGCCTGGCCATGGGGCTGGGCCTGGCCCAGTCGGTAGGACCGCTCACCGGCTACATCCTCCCCACTGTCGAGGTAGCGCATGTTTCACTACCCACGCCAGGGTTTCGCCCCTCCAGCGGTGCGGACCTGGGCCTGTTGTTGGGGATTTCGTCCGGCTTGAAAATCCATTCGTTGTACGGGTTCCGGGACGCCAAGTGGGACGAACCGATCCTGCAAAACGAGCTGCGCCTCTCCAACCGGGAAATCGGCGTAGGGGTGGGCAACACTTACTACCGGCGCAGCAAACAGCACGAGCTTCACCTTTCAGCTTTAAAGTATTTTTAGTTAGAAATTAAAGTCTCTCCGAGCCGCTCCACCCGCTTATAATTTTCTCAATAATGGAGATCGCATGAAGTGGTTAATAGCGGCCATCGCCGTCGTGAGTTTGGCTTTGACTGGAACGGCCCGCGCCTTTAAAGGGTCTCGTTGTTCGAAACTCTATGATGCTGGAAGCTACATGGGGAAAAACGAACGGGCCATTTTAAAGCTGTTCCTCGCCACCACCTCCACCGGTCAGTTCATCACATCCACCGGCCAATGCAAAATGATCGGGGGGATTTCGGGGGAGCAGAGGGAGCTTTTCATCGCTTCCAACGCCCAACAACTTATGCGCGACATCGCGCGAGCGGAAGGCGAGCACCTCGCGGCAGTGGCTTTCTTGTACGGGTGCCGTCCCGCCATGTTCGGCGCCGTCGCCACACGATTGCAAGAAAGCGCTGAGAGGTTTTTCCAAGCCGGTGAGAATGGGCTCTCGCGCGGCCTGCATTCGTTCATGAAGACAGACCCCGTCGTTCAAGGCCTGTGTGTTTCCGGTGAGGGTGACGCATGAAGTGGATCGTATCAGCGCTAGTCTTCGCCTATCTCGCTTTCGGAGGAGACGCCATGGCCTTCAAGGCCTCCAGGTGCGCTAAGGTTTTTCCCGGGGAATCCAAGGGCCTAGGGAAGGTGGAAAAAATCTGGTATGTCATGTTCTCGGTTTCGACTTCCACCAGCCAATTCCTCACCTCCACGGGTGACTGCAAGATGATCGGCGGGATTAGCCAGGAAGAAAGGAAAATCTTCGTTGCTGGCAACGCCGACCAGCTTAGGATGGACATGGTCCGCGCTGAAGGGGAGTACCTTTCTGCTGCGGCTTTCCTTTACGGTTGCGATGGCACGGCGATGAACCAAGTTTCATTGCGACTACAGGAGAACGTGACCAGGATTTTCGGCGAAAACCTGGCGAGAAGCCCCTCTGAAGTAGCCGATGGATTCCACGCCCTGATGCAGTCGGACTCGGGACTCAGACGACTTTGCTCACTGGAAGCCGACTCATAGCAGGGCCGCTGACCCTTAGCTTAGATAACTGGGCGCTAAACTTCTCGTCGGTCCTTGAAGATATTTGACCGATAGCTCTCTGCCAGGTCATCAGCCGAAACAAGGTCGACTTTAATCGTTAGACGACTCTCTTCCAGTGCTTCTTTAATCGAGTGAATCACTGCACCCGGATTGCCGTGGTAAAGGATATCCAGATCGGAGAACTTTTTATGGTCGCCACGTGCTCGAGAGCCGTAAACCCAAACCTTCACACCTAACTTCTTTAGAGGATCGATGCAGGTTGTTCTAACGATTTCCCAGTCGGAAGGGGTAAGGCCAAACATTCAGCTAACCTTGAGCTTTCCTAAAAGACTCTCTCCGTGTGAGAGAAACTTTTTGGCGACGGAGTAAACCCGCTCCGCGATTTCCTCTTTGTAGGTGTGTGAGCTGTCATTGCGAGCTTCGAGAAACTCAAACCAGAGATCGGGTTCTGCAATTATGCCCTGAGAAGCCATTTCACGGATGATTGCCTTGGGGGCCGACGATGAGGAGCCCATGACCTTCTTGGCTGTCTTCCAGGAAAGTTCCACGCAAAACTCAAATCGCTGAATCGTGGCGTCACGGTTAAGATCAGTTTTCTCGCTACTAAGAGCGATTTTCAAAGCAGCGAGGGCTTTTTCTAATTCTATCCAACTCGGATTATTCAAAGAGACCTCATAAAAAAGCCCCGTGGGTTAAACGGGGCTTTCTTCGGCGGCTTACTTCTTGCGAAGCTCCTCGCTAACTAGAAAAGTGGGGTGGCCGATGGGACTCGAACCCACGACAACCAGAATCACAATCTGGCGCTCTACCGACTGAACTACGGCCACCACAAAAGAGCCCATTTTTACCGCGTCGCAGTGCAAAAGGTCAAGAAAAGCCTGAAAACAAAGGCGTGTTTGACCCGGTCGACCCCCTGCGCGGATAATAAAATCATGCGGAAAACCCTCGTTCTTATGGGCCTGGTGGCCTTTACTCCCGTCATTCATGCTCAGCAGGTGGGGACTACATCGATGCCTCTAACGGGCTCGGGCCGCTTGGGCGTGGAAGCTGGTGGCTACTTGAACCGCGGAGCGGGCAGTGGGATGTTGGCGCGCTATATTGGGGCACTGGACTCCGAGACTGCTTTTGAAGTGGGCTTGGGGGGCGCCACGGGCGCGCATGGAGCACGGGCCTTGGGCATGTTCCGGCGGCGTTTAATGGCCGAAGACATGACGTGGCCATCACTGGCCATGCGCGGTGGTTTTGAGTCTTACGGGGACGAGTCGTCCAGACGGCGTAACGCCGTAGGTGGTGGGCCGTTGCTGAGCAAGGGCTTCGCGGCGTCGGGCCAAGAGTTCTATGCGTTCCTGCACCCCACGGCGAAGATCGGCCTGGAGGACGACTCCAACGAGTTCGTGTGGGTGAATGAGGCGGCCCTTGGCGTGAACACCCTCTTGCCCACCGAGACCGCCATGGTAGCTTCCTTGGAGATGAACGTGGGCCTCACCAACGCCGCTAGCTCCCTCATGGTCGGCATCGCCACGGACTTCGAATGATCAAGATCGTCTTCTCGGACTTCGACGGGACCCTCACCCTTGAGAACCGCGCGCTCACGCCGGAATTCTTCGAGATCCTGGGCCACGTGGCCAAGCACGGCCAAGAGTTGGTGATCGTCTCCGGACGCTCGTTGTCCTGGGGGCACTTTCTGCTGACCCACTTCCCCCAGTTGAACGCCGTGATCATGGAAGGGGGCGGCGTGATTCTCACCCGCAACAAGCAGAATGACGTCGATGAGCATCTCCTGGTGGAAGACGCCATCGTCCAGGAGCTTGAAGGCGTGACGGAGGAGCTGTTGCGGCTCTTCCCGCGCACGCCGCTGTCAGCCGACTCCTTCGGACGTAAAACCGACCGGGCCATCGAGTTCGAGCTGATGGCCGACGAGGACATCCAGCAAGTCCTCTCGTTTTTTAAGACGCGCAAAGTTCGTTATTCAAAGTCCAACGTGCACATCAACTTTTGGTGCGGTGAGATTTCCAAATACGGGGGCGTGAAGCGCTTTTTGGAGTTGTTTCGCCCCAACGTGGCCATGCAAGACGCCATTTTCTTCGGAGACGCCCCCAACGACCAAAGCATGTTCCAGCTGTTTCCTAACTCCGTGGGCGTGGCGAACATCGCCCGGTGCTTGGACCGACTTGAGCACAAACCCCGGCTGGTGTTGACCGGCAAGGAAAACGAGGGGCCGTCGGGCGTGTTGAACCATCTCCGCGCGCTCGCTCGTTAGTCCATCGTTTCAGCTTCCGGATCACCCTCGTCCACCGCCCACTCATCCTCGAACACGGCGTCGTTGGCTTCCTCCGCTTGGATGTCGTACTCCATGTCGTCACCCACCCGGTCGTCGGTTTCCGTGTCACCGTAGACGGGGCCCTGGTAGATCATGGTGTCGGGAGCGGGGCGCTTGGGTGGGTCATGCTTCTGGATGGCCGCCACCGTGAGCGCGATGCAGGCGAGGATGAAAAGCGGGAGTTTCATGACGTTCATGGACACCTCCTGTGCTTCACCGAAGGTAGGGCCAAATGGCGTCCCACGGGACTGGCGAGGCCCGTGCGAGATTGTTTGTCGAGGATTTATGAAAAGCTCAACCGACCCAGGTGGTTAGCCGTTTCTCAATCAGGGATTCGACATCGGAGGGTTGCACGCCCAACACGTTCCTGAGCCAATCGCGCAGGTCCTCGCCCAGTGGGGCGCGGTAGAGGGTGGGACGGTCGGGGTCTGGATAGGGTAGGCGCAACGCCAGGGCATGCAGCGCCTGCCGCGGGATCTGCATCTTGGCGTGGTCCTCTTCGGTGGCGAGCTTGTCTTTGAAGCGCATGAACACGCCAGGGTCGCCGTTGTAGAGCTTGTCCCCCAGCAAGGGGTAGCCGTGCTCGGCCGCGTGCAGCCGGATCTGGTGCTGGCGCCCCGTCTTCGGGAAGGCCAAAGCGAGCACGTAGCCGTCTTTCTCCAGCAGGAGCTCGAAGGTGGTTTCGGCCTCACGACCCTCGGAGGAGTTCTCCGGGAACGTCCGTTGCATACCCCGGGGTGGGCCTTCGCGGTCCCCCATGCGCTCCATGGCGGTGTAAGGCATGGGCCGCGCGCCCTCACGCTTGTGGGCGATGAGGAAGTAACACTTGCGGACCAGGTCGTCCTCGAACATGCGTCCCACGAGCTGGGCGGCTTCCGGGGTTTTTCCCAGGAGCAGAAGTCCGCTCGTCTCGCGGTCCAGGCGGTGGATGGAGTGGATGATGCGGTCATGGATGGTGCCGAACCAGGTGGTGGCCACGTAGAAGAGGTGGCGGCCGGCCGGGTGGGTGGTCATGAAGGCGGGCTTGTGGCAGGCGATCAGGCGCTCGTCCTCGTACACCACCACGGGCTCCTCGGTGAGTTCCAGGGGCTTCCCGTGCCACTCCTCGTCCTCCAGGACGTGGGTGTTGTGGGTGATGATGCTGACTTCCTCGCCGTGGTGGACCTTGGCGGAGGCCTTGTGGGGCGGGGTGCGCCCGGAGATGTGGACCTCGCCTTTCTCGACCTTCTTCTTGATGAATTCACGTGAGAGCGTGGGCATGTAAAGCTGAACGAAGGCATCCAGGCGCATGCCTTCGTGCTTTGGCTCCACGGGGTGGGTGACCACGTACTTGTCAGAGCGGAAGCTCTTCTTCTTCTCCGGGTTGGCCATGGCCCCTCAGGCTGCGCCGGGGTACCGCTTCTGAAGCAGGTGCTGCAGCAGGGCGATGGCGCCGGCGCGCGAGTAGCCATGGCGCTCCTGCATGCCCCGCAGGATGCCTGTGATCAGCGCGCGGTTCTCGGGGTTCAGTGAAGTGGAAGGCTTGCCGTCGTGCTCCTCCTGGAGGAACAGCACCAGGTTCTTGCCCACTTTGCCGATATTCTTCGCCTGCTCCTTGCGGAAGCTCTCTTGCAGCAGGCGCACGATGTCCGCGAATACCACGCTGTAGACGATGGGCTTGCCGGGGTTGTCCAGGGCGAAGGCTCCCAGGCGTGAGATGAGGTTGGAGCGGAAGCGCTCCGGGGCGTCGGAGAGGCCCACGTTACCCTCGAATTCCTTGATGAAGAAAGCGTCCGGCGCCTCGAACTTGCCCGTAACGTTGTTCTTGACCTTCTCCCCCTTGATGAGGGCGCTCGCCTGCACGACGTAACGGGAGATGTACTCCTCGTAACTGCGGTCGTCGACCATGCCCAGTGACGCGCGGACCTCGCTGTCCAGCTGGTCCAACTGCATCTCGGCCACCATGGCCACGTGGGCGGAGGGGTTGTGGTAGTCGCCCTGGGAGGTGATGTTCAGGAAATCGTACTCCTGTTTGCGCTCGCCCAGGTTGCCCAGGGCCTCCAGCACCTCCACGAATGTGATGTGCTTGTGCTGGTCGGCGATGTCGTAGAGGAACTGTTTCACCTCACGGGGAGACATGCCGAACTTGCCCTCGTACATGCTGTCGTTCTCGTATTCCCGCGCCACGTCCTCAATGTGCTGCTTGAGCAGCTGGCGGGACTCGCCGTCCAGGTGCTCAGGGGTGGCGCCGGTGGCGTAAAGGCGGGCTTTTTCGAGAGGGGAGAGATCTTCCGCAATTTTCCCGAGCCGCTCGTCGCGGTAGTTGCGGGCGGAAGGGGCGCGCATGCGGCTCATCACGCTCCACAGGCACATGGCCTCCAGGGCATGGGGCTCGAAGCGGGCGTGGGCGGCCACGTGGCGGACCTGCTCCTGGTAGATGCGCTCCTCGTCCCGGTAGCTCATGAGGTAGGGCACGCGGATGAAAGTGAAGCGCCCCTTGAAGCTGTTGAAATCCGGGTGCTGCTTGAAAGCGGAGAAGTGGATCTCGTTGGAAGAGCCGATGAAGAAGATGTCCAGCTCGGTGAGGATGCCCTGGATGTTGATGGTCTTGGACTCCATGGTCATCAGCAGGTACTTGAAGGTGTCCAGCGGGCGCTTGAGCAGGTCGGAGAACTCCAGGATGCCGCGGGCGGCGAGCACCGCCTCCCCGGACATGCTGAAAAGGTTCAACGACTGCAGCGAGGGGGGTAGGGAGGCCAGGCGCCGGTCCATGGTGATCTGCTGCATCTGCGCGTCCACGTGCAGCTGGGGTTCGATGGTGGTGGCCCCGCGGGAGTAGCGGCGGTTGATCAGCAAGCGCTCCACGCGGATGTACTTGTACACGTCCTCGTGGTTGCCCTTGTGGTTTTTCAAGAGGGCGTCGTAGATCAAGCGGTTTCTCTGGGAGAGGTCCCCGTTCCAGAGATAGGTTTTCTTGACGTTCTCCAGGGCGGCTGGATCGCGGCCTAGGGCCTTCTCGATCAGGCGGTGGCGCGCGGCCTGGGGGATCAGCAGGAGGGGATGGTCCTTGAGTTCCGAGGGGAGGATGGCGCTGACGTCTTTGTCTTCCAGATAGGCGTAGGTCGCCAGATGGCGGTCGCCGGTGGCCGAGGAGAGCCCCAGGCTCCCTTTTGTGAACTGGTCGATGGGAAAGACCCAACTGAAGGTCCAAAGGGCGCCGGCGTCTTCCGCGGCGTATTCCTCGGCCGCGAGCATGATCTTCTTGATGAGGCTGGATTTGGAGGAACCGTTGGGGCCGACCAGCAGGATGAACTTGTTGTTGAAACCCTCTTCGATGAAGTTCTTCAAGGCCTGGTAGATGCGGTTTTGCACGCGCACCTGGCCGTGCACCGGGGGCGCGTCCGGATGGTCCTTGAGGAAGAGGTTCCAGGCGCCGTCGGCGGCCTTTCCGAAATGGTCGAACATGTCCTTGAGGTACATGCCCGTGGGCCGTAGCTCGCGCGCGGGATTTTCCGCGAAGAGCTTCATGTACTCGTCGAACGAGCGCACGTGCCCGAAGCGTCCTTGGTCCACATTTACTTCTTCAATCCATTTCATATAGCCTGATCCCGTGACGACAGCGAAGGGCCCATCCCTCCCTCCCAGTATAACGAGGATCACGCTTTTCTTCGCCCTGGGCGCGGGCCTGGCCCTTTTGGCCGTATGGCTCCTGTGGAATCCCCCTCTCTCCTGGCGCTCCAAGGAGGATAAGGCCCCCGAGCGCTTTACGGAAACGGTCCTGTCGGCCATGCCCGCCCTGGTCCAGCGCTGGAGGGAAGGGGACTTGGAAGGACATTACGGCACTTCGCGCTGGAACTGCCCCGAGCTCCCCGCCAACCCGGCCGTGGCGCCGGGGTTTTTCCAGTGCAACCCCCATTACCTTGAGTGCTGGGCGCGGGGACTCGCCGGCGCACCTCCCTTCATCGAAACCGGCAGTGGCGAGGACAAGCGCCGGGTGAGGCTCAAGGCCGTGCATCCCGAGGAACCGCTTTTCGGCAAAGGTCCGAGACATGGGCGCTGGATCACCCGCGCCGGCGAGGGCAAGCCCGCACTCCCCGTCTCGGGCCTGTGGGTGGAGTTGGAAGTGGAAGGCCAGGCGGGTTCATGGCCCGTGGTATTGGAAGACTGCCGCGGCGTCCCCCTGGAAGAGCGGCGCTACTCCTATGGACCGCGCCCCGAGCGCCATGAGCGCGTGGTGGAGATGGACTGGGACAACGAAGGTCGCAGGCTCTTCATCGACAAGTACCTCGTCTCACGCGCCGACCTGAATCAGTGGATCCTCGCCATGAAACCTGAGGGCGTGGTTCCCGAGGCCGATCCGCTCCGCTGGCCTTTACCGGCCGTCGGTCTGACTCCCGCCCAACAAACCGCTTTCTGCGCCTGGCACGGCAAGCGCCGCCTGGACGCCCACCTCTGGGATGCGGCCACCATGCTACCCGGCTCTCCCTCCCGCCCTTTTCCTGATTTCGTTGTGAAGCCCTGGCTCCCCTGGACCCGCGACCGCCGCGGCACTTTCTTCGAAGCCGCCGGCGCCAATCCCGACTGGGCCCCCCGTTCATCGGACTGTGCCTTGGCCCACGTGGGTGAGTGCGAAGGGAAGTTTCCCTACCGCCCGCACCAGAGCGATAACGTCGCCTGGAGCGGCGTCTACCACGTGTTGGGCGGGGAGCCCGAACGCTTCCGCAACGTGCTGGAGCCCACGCTCACCGTTCGCGCCTCCTCGCGGCGTTTGCCGGCGGCGTCTTCGGACCACCAGCTCGGGCGCCGCCGCGCGGATGATGGAAGCCCGGTGGGATTCCGTTGCTACCGGGAGGCGCTCCCATGAAGTGGTGGCCCCTTTTCCTCCCCGTCATGAGCATGGCCGCGGAGCTCGACCTTGGGCGGTTGGAGCAGCGTTGGCTCTCGGCCAGTTCTTTCGTCGAACGTCACCCCGGCTACAAGGACAACCAACCCCTGAAGCAGCCAGCCGGCACCTGGCAAATCCTCTTCGGCGTGGAACTCGCTGACCGGATCCCCGGAGACTCCCGACGCCACTGCGTGGCCGCGAAGATCCCGAACCCTGGGAACGCAGACGGCGCCCTGCGGGTTGTGGCCGTGGCCGCGGACCAGACATGCCAGGGCATGTGGGACGCAGCGGTGGTGGGTGAGATGGGTGGTCTCAGGAGCCTGCAATTCTCGCTTCAGGATCGGGCCGTGCGTTTATGGTGGACTCAAGGGAAAGAATCGCATTCCTGGGGCATGCGCCTGCCGGAGGTTTTGGGGGTGTTCCCTCTTTCACCCGTACCTGACCGGGAAAGCGTGCCCGCGGTTTCCTCGGCCGTGGGTGAGTTGGGCGACGTCTATCCGGCCCGTCCATGCCGCTGGGACGACGGCTCCTGCAAGCGCTGTCGCTGGGGTGTTTACCGCGCCGTCGGCGACGAAGGCGACCAGTACTTCTGCGGGGTAGACCGCTGCGGTGAGGCACACATGCCCGCGTGTCCCCGTGGTAAACGCTGGCAGAAAAGCCGCGGGCCCTTCGGCTGCCGTGGCGACAACTCCCACGTGTTCTGCGGGAAAGGTCTTAAGGTTGAGTGCTCGGCAGGTCTGGCCCTCTGTCGCTAGCGGCTTCCACCAAAGTGACCTCGTCCTCGGCCGGCTCGGCCCATGCGCGTTCACGCCACGACTCCATCCAGGTAGTCGCCGCGGGTACCGGTAAAACGTCTTCGCCCAGGTAGCGCGCGGGCACGAGTTCACGATGATCCACGGACGGATCGGACGTGTAGCAGTCCTCCGTGGCCTTGAAGAAGCGGTGGCACAACCGAACGGGTTGGTGGATGTCGGTTTGTTCGGGGACCAGTTCGTCCTTCTTCGAATCGTACACAAGGTCCACGCGAGAGAAGGCGGCCGGTCCGCCGGGTGTCTGCAGCACCACCATCCCATTCACGAAGTTGGCGGCCTTACCCTCGCCGCCGCCGGTCACCACCACGTCGGCTATGCCCGGGGGGAGGGCCGCGAGGAACGGACCGATGCCCGTGGAGAGGTCGCAGGCGCCCGCGTCCCGCGGCTCGAAGTTCACTTTGTCCACCGGCAGGCCCTGTTTTTCGGCCCGGGCCTTGCCGCAATCGATTCCCCCATGCATGAGGGCGACCACGATTTTTGCCCCTTTCAGTCGCAGGGCGCGGGAGTGCTTGAGCAAGGCCTGCAAGGCTGGCTCCACGTAGAGCCCATTGAGCTTGGCCGGGGGAATGATCGTGGTGGCGCCATCATGAAGGAGGGAAACCACGCCCACAGTGACGCCGTTGAGAGTCCTGGTGATGGCCGGGGAGTTCTTGCCCCAGTCAACGGGAGAAGTCGTATGGAGGTCCACCACGTTCCCGAACAAGGCCGGAGCCGGAGTTTTCTTCAGGAGCGCGGGCACGGAGCTGGAGAGGGGGGCAGCCAGAGTGTTCAGGTCCGCGGCGGAGAGGGCTAGGGCATCGTAGCCGAGCTCCTGCCGAGCCTCGAGCATGGCGCGGGCAGGGACAGGTTTCTGCTTGTCCTGAGAGAAACCGTCGCCGGCATCCACCAATAGCACGGCGCCCGGGTGCGCCCGGCGGAGGATGTCCAGGTGGCGCGCGAAGACTTCAACGCCACCCACCGAGACCAGGATCTCCTCGGGGTGGTGCTTGTCCTTGGCGCCTTGTTGGCGCGCCTCCAGGCGTCCACGCCAGTCGTTGGTGGCGACGATGACCACGCGTTTTTGGTGGTCGGGGAGCTCTGTACCTTCTTCCGCCTCGGGGGCGCTGTAGAGGCGGTGATGTCCTTCGGCGCGCTCGTTGCCCTTGCCTTTGAAAAAGGAGCAACCCGCCAGGAGTGAGAGAACAAGAAGGGCCTGGAACATTCAGTACGCCTTGATGCGCGCGAGTTTCTCGTAGGCCGTGGTCAGTGCGCCGAGCAGGGCCTGGTAATCCTCCTCCCGCGCGGTGAGGGGAAAACTGGCCCGCACGACCGAGCGCCCGAGGGCGTCGTCTACGCCCATGGCCCGCAGCACTTTGCTGGTGGCCGGCTCGTTGTCGCTGCAAGCGGCGGAGGTGGTGACGAAGACGTCCAGCGCCTCCAGTTCAATCTGCACTGCTTGCCCATGCAACCCAGGATAACCCAGAAGTGTGGTTCCCGGGAGACGTTCCAGCTTTCCGCCCACGACCACCGCGCTCGGGAACCGGCGTAGGAGTTCTTTCTCGAGGCCCGCGCGCCATTGGGCATGGCGGGGTCCTTCGGGCAACTTTTTGGCGATGGTGGTGAGGGCAATGGCGAGAGTTTCCGCGCCCAGGTAGTTCTGGGTGCCCCCACGCAGACCTTGCTCCTGGCCTCCGCCCCAGACCAACGGACTCAAGCCGCCCGGGTCTCGGGCGAGCAGGATCCCGCTCCCCGGGAGGGCCCCGAGCTTATGTCCCGTGACCACGGCCCAGTCCAGGCCAGAGTCGAGGAAGTGGAAAGGCATGCGGCCGATCCATTGTGTGGTGTCGCAGAGGAAAAGGATACCTCGGTCTCGGCACAAGTCGCGCACGCGCTGCCAGGGTTGGAGCACGCCCGTCTCATTGTTGGCGGCCATCATGGTGACCAGCGCCGTGCGGGCGTGGTTGGCGGCAAGCTCCTTCTCCAGCCACGCGGGGTCCAAGGCGCCATCCCGGCCCACGGGCATGGTGCGGACTTCGTAACCCCAGCGGTCGCGGTAATGGGCCAGGGCGTTCAGCATCGCCGCGTGCTCTACCGCGGACACGTACACCAGGTTCTTGCGGTCTTTTGGCGGCAGCAGCACGGACGCCATGACCATGGAAAGGCCTTCGGAGGAGCCGGAGGTCCATATGACATGGGCCGGATCGGCCCCGAGGGCGTCGGCGGCGAGGGCGCGGCACTTCTCCAGGCCCCCCTTGAGCTTGTCGCCCAGGGAGTGGATGGCGTTGGGATTGGCCCACAGGCTCGAGTCCAGTCGGCGGCGCAGGTGCTCGCGCACCTCGGGCAGGGGAGGGAGGCTTCCGTTGGCGTCGGCGTAGATCATGCGATCTCCAGCATGCGCTGGAGCGCCACCAGGCTCCACTTACGCGTCTCCGCATCCACGCGGATGACGTTCACCGGCTCCCCGCGCTCGATGGCCCGGAAGCTTTCGAGCATCCAGCGCGGGCGCACGCGGTACATGGTGGTGCATAGGCACTGGTAGGGGGAGAGGGACTGGATGTCCTTGTCGGGGAAGCGCTTGGCCAGGCGGTTGACCAGGTTGATCTCGGTGCCCACCGCGAACTTGGCTCCGACGGGGGCGGCTTCGATGTGCTTGATGATGTAGGAAGTGGAACCCGCCAAGTCGGCGCCTTGGACCACGTCGAAGGAGCACTCGGGGTGGACGATCAGCGTGCGCTTGGGGTCTTTCTCCCGCCACATCTTGATGTGGTCATAGGTGAAGCCCTGGTGGACCGAGCAGTAGCCGTACCACAGGATGACCTTCGCCTTCGCGACTTGCTCAGGAGTGAGCCCGCCGTTCTGGCGGCGGGGGTCGTAGACCACCATGTCCTCCAGGGGGATGCCGAGCTTGAAGCAGGTGTTGCGGCCCAGGTGTTGGTCGGGGAAGAACAGGAGCTTCTCGCCCTGGCTTAAGCCCCAGGTGATGATCTTCTCCGCGTTGGAGGAAGTGCAGATGGCCCCGCCGTTCTCGCCCACAAAGGATTTCAGGCTGGCGGCGCAGTTGATGTAGGTGATGGGCGTGATCTTGCCTTCGGCGTGGGCGGTGAGGAAGGCCCAGGCGCGGTCAATGTCCCGGCGGTTGGCCATGTCGGCCATGGAGCAGCCGGCCCGCAGGTCGGGGAGGATCACGGTCTTTTTCCCCGCGGTGAGCATGTCGGCGGTCTCGGCCATGAAGTGGACCCCGCAGAACACGATGAACTCCGGGCGTGTGAGCTCGGCGGCTTTGCGGGCGAGTTCCAGGGAATCACCGGTGACGTCGGCGAAACTGATCACGTCGTCCTGTTGGTAGTGGTGGCCCAGCACCACTACGCGCTCGCCGAGCCTTTGGCGCACGGCCGCAAGCTCATGCAGCACCTCCTCGTCGCTCAGTTCTTCAGAGGAGATTTTCGGGAGGTGCCCACTGGGGGAGAGTTCGTCGTAGAGGGGGTCCATAGAGGTCCTTCTTTAGCATTTTTCGCATGAGGCCGGAACCCTGCTGCGGGGCCGCATAACGCGATGGGCCGACAGGGGAGCATAAACTCAACATTTTTATTAGCTTGGCCTTTGACGAAGCTTGATGCGGCCTCCTAGACTATAAGCAATAAACTCCGAAAACTTTGTCGGGAGGACCGAGTATGAAAGTTATCACGGTTGGTAACAACAAGGGCGGCGTGGGCAAAACCATGTGCAGCTTCCAGCTCGTCTGCCATCTCGCCCACCAAGGGCACAAGGTCCTGGTCATCGACCTGGACTCCCAAGCGAACCTCAGCTCCACCCTCGGCGTGAACATCCAACGCACGCTGATCCCCGAGTGGCTCATCGGCGACGTCTCCGCCACGGAGATCATGATGCCGGTGGAGGGCAACGAGGACTGGGCGAAGAACATCAAGCTGATCCCCGCCTCCCGCCACATGGCGAACCTGGCGAAGCTCCTGATCTTGTCCGAGGCCGAAGTGCGCAAGAACGCCGGCCGCAAGGAGCGCCTGCTCAAGCTGCGCCTGCAGGAAGTGGCCGGGCAGTTCGACTATGTGGTCATCGACACGCCCCCCATGCTGGGCGACGAGCTGATCATGAGCCTGGTGGCCTCCGACAAGATCTTAATCCCCACCCAGGCCCAGGATTACTCCATCGACGGCCTGGAAGAACTCATGGACACCTTCGAGATCATCAAGGAGTCCGAGAATCCCGCACTGGAGTTCGCCATCGTGCCCTCCATGGTCAACCCCCGCCGCAAGATCGAGCGCCAGCGCCTCGAGGAGCTGGGCCAGAGCTTCAGCGTGACCCCCATGATCCGCAACCTGGTCGAGATGCAAGAATCGGTGGCCCTCAAGAAGCCGGTGTTCAAGTTCAACGCGAACTCCAAAGGGCGCCGTGACTACGAAGCCCTGTGGGACTCGCTGGGCCTGAACTGAGACGACGAGACAGAAACCAACTTTTTCCACGGGAGAGGAAAAACATGGCCAAGGAATTCGCCGCCCGGGTGGGCAAGAAAGAGCGCAAGGTAACCGACATCAGCGGCAACGTGGACGCCAAGGTCCTGCGCATGCACGACGAGAAGCTCCTGCGGGGGGCCCAGCTGGACCACATCCCCCTGAAAGACATCGTGGTGCGCGACCAGGTCCGCACCAAGTTCAACGACGACTCCCTCCGCGAGCTCGCGGACAACATCAAAGAGAACGGCCTGATCCAGCCCCTGGTCATCCACCGGGAAGGTTCCAAGTTCGTCCTGATCTGCGGCGAGCGCCGTTTTCGGGCCATGGGGCTGATACAGCAGGAGACCGCCCCCTGCTTCATCCTCGAGGACAAGAGCCCCGAGGAGCTGATGGCGATCCAGTTCTCGGAGAACCAGGCCCGCGAGGACCTGCACTACATCGACCAGGCCGACTCCATCTATGGCTACCAGAAGCTGACCGGCGCTTCTGAGCGCAAGATCACTTCTTCCTTGGGAATCTCCAAATCCGAGGTGCACCGCTGCCTGCAGATCGCCAAGCTCCCCAAGGACCTCAAGGAAGCCGCCAAGACCCACAACACCGAGAAGTACGTGTTGCTGGAGTGGGACGAACTGCCCACGGGTCCCATGCGTGACGAGCTCCGCAAGAAGGTGCTGGCGGGCGAGGTCACCAAGCGCCTGCAGCTCAAGCGCCAGCTCTCGCTCCACAACTACGCCAAGCAGAAGCGCTCCGCCAACCCGGCCGAGAGCCTCATGCGCGAGATGAAGCAACAGATGCGGGACCCGAAGTTCCAGGCCAAGGCCCGCGCCATGATGAAACAATTGATCAAGGAAACGACGCTCCAGTGAAAGCTGGACCGACAAGGATGTTGGACGGGAGGGGGCCTTCGGGCCCCCTTCTTTTTTCCCGTTCGGGCACTTGAGGCAATGGTATGTCTATCGTTCCGTGTCCAAGCACGCGATACGACAGCGCGAATTGAAAGCTTTTCCCACCGCCCTTCCCCCACGCCCCTCCCGTGCTAGGTTCCGCGCCCCAACCTTCCGGGAGGAATTATGAAAAGCTTCATCGCTACGCTCGCCCTCGCCTTCGGACTAGCTTCCGCCCCTGTGCAACCCACCCACGCCGCCATCGGCGCGGTCTTCAGCGCCCCCGCCACCGTGGCCATGGGCGGGCTTATCGCCGCCGCCGGCATTACCGGAGACACCGGCATCCTGATCGCCGCCACGCGGGGCCGCTGCCGCGGCTTCTGGCGAGCCACCGCCTGCGTGCTCGGCTTCGCGGGCTCCTCTTACGTGGCTTATGTGGGGATAGTCGTGTTGAGCGGAGACCAAGTGGGGGAGGCCGCCTTCCAGCATATGAACCCTGCCATGGCGGAGCACACGCCATTTAGCGTGGAGGAGATCGAGACCTACAACCGCGAACTCAGCCGCCTGAATGCCATCCAGCAGACCATCAGCGCTGAGGCCCGCGCTGACCGCCACATGGACGCCCAGGCCCGTTGGGAATCCATGGATGCCCTCCTGAGCCCGGCCACCATGGAAATCGCGGCTTTCCATGTGAGCGAGTTGCTGAAACTCAATGGCGGCTAAAGCCGACCTGTTATTTTTACAAGCCGACCTAGCCAAATCGAAGAAGATGCTACGCTCCTCCGGTCCTAAAAACCGGAGGAGTTCCATGAAAAAGCTGCTGCTTTCCCTTTCCCTGTGCCTTGGCCTCACCGTCGCCACTACTCCTCGCTCTCATGCCACCGCGGGCTTCGTGATGTACTCCGGCACCATCTTTGCTGTGGGCGGCCTCATCGCCGCCGCGGGTTTCATCCCGATCGCGATCGTTGATCCCGAAGTTCCCGACAACGACCCCATGCAAGGCCCCCGCTGGGTGCGCCTGGCCTTTATCGCCTTCGTGGCCGGCGCCGTGATCCTGGAAGGGGAGCAAGAAGGGGAAATCGCCTTCGCCCGCCTGTCCGGCCCCCATGCCGGCTTTAGCGCCGAGGATGTCGCCACCTACAACCGTGAACTTCCGCGCCTGAACGCCATTCAGCAAACCATCAGCGCCGAGGCCAACGCCAATCCGCGCATGGATACCCGCGCCCGCTGGGAAACCTTGGGCTCTCGCCTGAGTCCGGTCACCATGTCCATCGCCGCCCATAGCGGCCAAGAACTTCTCCGCAACGTCCGTGTGCAAAACAACTAAGGAGCGCACATGAAAAAGCTTTTGTTGTCCCTGTCTCTGTGCTTCGGTCTCGTCACGGCCACCACCCCCAAGTCTGACGCGGCCGTCGGCGCCCTCATCAGCGCACCTGCGGTCATGACCGTTGGTGGGGTAGTCGCGCTGGTCGGAGGCGTAGGCTTCGCCGTGGTCGCGCACCGGACCGAGGGCGCTGGCATGGAAGGCTTGTTTGAGTACATCTTCTTCGGAGGCGCAGGATTGGTCACCGCCGGCATTGGCTTGGTGATCCTGGACGGCGACCAGCAAGGTGAGTTGGCCTTCTCCCGCGTGGCCGCCGACTCCGCCGCCCACTCCGGATTCAGCGCCGCCGAGATCGCTACATACAACCGCGAGCTCAGCCGTCTGAACGCCATTCAGCAGACCATCAGTGCCGAGGTCGCCGGCAACCCCCGCCTGAATACCCAGGCCCGTTGGCAGGTCCTTGGCGCGCGCCTGAGCCCCGCTACCCTGGAGATCGCCGGTCATAACGGCAGCGCTTTCCTCCAGCACGTCAGCGTCCGCTAGTTCGAGCGAGAACTATAAAATAGTTACAGTCCACCGTCTTTTTCCCCGCGGGCCATGCTAGTCATGGCCCGTTTCATTTTTAAAGGACGGATAATGAAAAAGCTCTTGGCTTCCCTCGCGCTCTCCCTCGGCCTCATCGCCGGCACTACTCCTAAGGCCGAAGCCGTCATCGGCCTCATCGTGAGCGCACCCGCCGTGGTCACCACAGGTGGCGTGGTCGCGGCTCTGGGGGGCGGAACTGCGGTTATCTCCCTGATCAACCTGCAGCGCCGGGATTGTCCCGAGGACTGTGTCTGGAACAGCATCGCCTTCACCCTCCTCGGTGGCGCCGCCGCCGCAGTGGGTATCGTGATCCTGGATGGTGATCAGCAAGGAGAGATCGCCTACGCCCCCGTCTCCGTCTCTACCGCCGGTCACAACCAGTTCAGCATGGCCGAGATCCAGACCTATAACCGGGAGCTCGCCCGCCTGAACGCCATCCAGCAAACCATCACGGCCGAGGTAGCCGCCAATCCCCGCCTGGACGCCCGGGCCCGCTGGCTGCAGCTGGGCGCACGCTTGAGCCCGGCTACCCTGGAAATCGCCGCCTTCAACGGCCAGCAGCTCCTGAACCAGCTCAAATAAGTTTCCCTAGGGGCCTGGAGGCTTTCCCCCCTCCCGCCACCTACCTGTAAAAAATGCCCGCCCGTCGAAGCGGGCATTTTTTTTGCCTTACGATCTCCTGGTCAACTTTCACCAGGAGTTCCCATGAAAACCACCTTGCCTGGGGCTGCCCTCTAATGAAGACCCTCGCGGCTTACCTCTTCATCGGAATGGCGTCGGCCCAAGCGGCGACCAGCTTCCTGCCGATCTCAGAAGGCCGGGGCATCCGCCTTTCCGATGCCCGGCAGGTCTTCCAGGTTTGCCTGGAAGGCCCTCAAGGTTACGCCGCCCAGGTGGCCCGCGTGCTGGGGCTTCGAGGCCAGCTGCGCCTCTCCACCCGGGAGCACAACAGCGCCGGCCGCATGGTCCCCTCCACCTTCGCCGAGGCCCTGCGCGACCGCGCCTGGAGAGGCCTGGGCGAAGGCGAAATATGGTTTAACCCCGAGCACGCCCTGCGCGCGGAAGGGGACCGGGGGAGCAGCGTCAGCCTCCAGGCTATCAGTCCCCACACGACCCTCCTGGATCTGGTGGGAGGCGGCGAGACTACCAAGCTTTCCCTGCACCTGGGACTTCCCAGCCTGCGCTTTGTCGCCTCCCGCGAAGTTTCCGAAGGACTGGACCGCCTGGGCCGTCCGGTGGCCGCGGTCCGCCTCCTCCAGGGCGTGGTCCTGGAGGTCAACCGCCATTACGACCGCCCTCAACACGTAGCCAACTGGCAAACCCGCGAACACACCCAATTCAGCATCGACCAACGCACCCTGGTCGCCTGTCTGAAAAATGGGCTTGAAGCCGCTGCTCTCCGCTAGTTTGTAATTTCTTCCCAGCTCCCCCCGTGGGACCGGGATACCCCCTACCATGGGAGCATGCAAACCCTCATCCGCTTCGCCATCTTGGCCATGTTCCTCATCCTCATGGGGTCCAACGCCGAGGCCAAGGTGCTGCTGCTCACCTCGTTTGAGCGGGCCAGTGAGGAGCGCGTGGTGGAGCGCTCCTTCCGCCAGCGCATGCGTCCCGCCCGTGGCCAAGCCGCCACTGAAATCGAAGTTCGCCACAAAGCCACCCAGTGGGAACTCTACCAGGCCCTGCAGGACCATACGCTGGAAGGCGTGTTCTGGGTTTCACACGGACAGTCCGCCCCCGCGGCGATGGGCGGCATGGTGGTGCCCAAGCTTCTCGACCACCGCGGCGACAACGTGGCCCCCATCTTTGCCCTCGCCTCACCCGGGCTGAACTTCGTGGGAGCCATTGGTTGCAACCTCTCCAGCATCCTCGAGCAGTCCCGCGTGCTGGATAACCTCCGCCGCCGCAGTTACGTGTCCTCCGACGCTCGGGCCAGCGCCACCCGTGAGATCGAGCGGGCGGTGCGCGCTTTCCGCGCCTTGGGCCCTGCAACCACCTACCAGCCCCCCCAGACCATCACGGGACTTGAGCGCGGCCACCTGCGCGTGCTCCGCTTCGTCCCGGCCGACGCCGACGTCTCACGACTGCGCGCCCTGCGCGTGATCGTGGGTGAGCGCCTGGTGGGCCTCATGCCCGCGCCCACCCCCGGCGCCTGGGCCCAGTACCGCGTTGCCATCCCCCCCACCGTGGAATCCCTGGATGTGAAGCTCGAAACCGGCGAGAACCCCCTGGCCACGAACCTCGGAGCCTGGGGCGACGTGCGCGTGGACTCCCGAGACCTGGGCGGCACCTGGGAGATGTTCACCGGCCCGGAAGGGGAGCCCCTGGGCGTGAACCACCGGCTGTTCTTCCACGCTCCCTGATTTGGCACCCCCCTTGCTCTCTTCCGGGGTATGAAACCCTGGACACCAAAAACCTCCTCCGATTCCCACGGGTTGGCCAAAGCCTCCCGGGAAGTGTCGACAGGCCGCTGGTCGGTCGCCGGAAAGTGTCTAAAGTTTGGACACCTGGTTTTAGGCTGCCTCTTGGTCCTCTTCCCCGCCCTCATGGACGTCCACCAGACCCAGGGCCGCGCCCCCGCCAGCTATGTGCCCAACGACGACGTGATAGCCGTGCCAGTCTCCGCCGAGATCTCCTTCTATGAAAAGCACATCCTCGACGACAAAAAGTGGTCTGAGAAAAGCCGGGTCCAGCAGCAGGTCCGCATTTGGCAGGAAAATGAGCTGATGGCCCAGCGGTACGGCCTGGACACCAACAGCGGCGCCTACTTCGTGCCCCAGCAGGAAGAGAAGTGGCGCTGGTTCCAAAAGAGCTATTTCCGCTTCCTCACCAAGAAAGGGGAAAAGCCACTCCAGCAGGAAGGGCAAGAACTGATCGATAGCTGGGTGAACACCGACGAAGTGGACTCCATCGACGAAATGGAAGCCTCCTTCCGGGCCACCACCCGTCGCTCCCACACCGGCCGTGCCCTTCCGCGCGCGCTCCAGGAGCGCCAGGTCGCGAAGACCAAGAAGTTCCGATTCCACTTCCAGCCCCGCGTGGAGCAAGGTCTGCTCATCCTGCGCGCCGAGAGTGAGTGGTTCGACGCCCGCGCCTGGTTGGGCGTGAACGGCGAATCCGAATTCAAACTCGAGCGCGAGTTCAAGGCCACCGGCACCCGCTTCATGATGAACTACTACGGCCACACCACCGAGTATCTGGCCAACGTCGACCAGCGCATCCACGGCGGCTGGTCCCTGCGCTTCACCAACAGCCGCGATCCGGATTCCTCAGATCCGCGGCGCTTGGACGAGAGGAAGATCCAATTACGCTACGGTGCGCAGTTCTAGGCCTCCACATCCCTCTATTTTGCGGCGCGCATAACTGGCCCGATCTGAGGCTCCTGGGTATCCTGGGTCGACTTTTTCCACCCTGAGGGAGACCCGCATGAGCCTTTTCGAGAGCCCATTCTTCCAGGACGCCTTCGCGCAACTGGAGTCCGCAGGCGCCATCATGAAGATGGACCCCAACGTCTTAGAGCGCCTGAAGTACCCCAAGCGCGCCCTGCAGGTGTCCGTGCCCATCCGCCTGGACGACGGCTCGGTGAAAGTGTTCGAGGGCTACCGCGTCCAGCACAACATGACCCTCGGCCCGGGCAAAGGCGGGATCCGCTACCACATGGGCGTGAACCTCTCTGAGACCGCGGCCCTCGCCATGCTCATGACCTTCAAGAACTCCCTGGTGGGGCTGCCCTTGGGCGGCGCCAAGGGTGGCATCCGCGTGGACCCCAATGAACTATCCCGCGCCGAACTGCAGGCCCTCACACGTCGTTACACAACCGAGATCTCCATGATCATCGGCCCGGACAAGGACGTGCCCGCCCCCGACATCGGCACCGACGGCCAAACCATGGCCTGGTTGATGGACACCTACTCCCAGCTCCACGGCTACGCCATCCCTGGCGTGGTCACCGGCAAGCCCATCGCCGTGGGCGGGTCCCTTGGGCGCGCGGAATCCACCGGCAAAGGCGTCGCTTTCTGCATCAACTTCGCGTACCAGCGTCTGGGCAAGCAGATCGGCAGCGAAACCACCGTCGCCATCCACGGCTTCGGCAAGGTGGGCATTCCTGCCGCCCATGATCTCTCCGCACAAGGCGCGAAAATCGTCGCCGTCTCCGATTACACCGGCGGCGTTTACAACAAGAACGGCCTCAACGTGAACAACGTGGTGGAGTGGGTGAAGAAGAACAAGGTCCTCAAGGGCTATCCCGAGGCCGACCACATCACCAACGACGAGCTGTTGGCGCTGGATGTGGATGTGCTCGTTCCCGCCGCCATTGACGGCGTGATCACCAAGGACAACATGCATACCGTGAAGGCGCGCATGATCGCCGAGGGCGCCAACGGGCCGTTGACCAAGGAGGCGGTGGAGCACCTCACCGCCCAGGGCTGCTTCATCATCCCGGACATCCTGTGCAACTCCGGCGGCGTGATCGTGTCTTATTTCGAGTGGGTGCAGGGCCTGCAGATGTTCTTCTGGGACTTGGACACCATCAACAAGAAGCTCCACGACATCATGAAAATCGCCTTCGACCGGGTCATGGGAAGCACTGAGAAATACAAGTGCAACACCAAGCAAGCGGCGCTCATCACGTCCATCCACCGGCTCGAAACCGCCATGCGCCTGCGGGGCATGTGGCCGGGCTGATCCTCAGCCAATGCATTTCCGAAAAGGGGCCTTCGGGCCCCTTTTTTTTCGCCCTGAACACCGTCTTTGCCACTGATTCTCTATCTTTGCCGATTCGCCGTCGGTTCCCGGTTTTGCAATGAGGCGGGCATGGAATCACAAATTCAGACGTACGTTTTCTCACGCCGAAACGGCGGCCCGGTCACCCTTTTCGGCTACGCCACGAAATCCCTGCCGGGACTCGAAATCAACGGTCTCGGCCGTTATGGCAAGACCCTCAAGGAGAAAGTGGTGTTCATCACCCGGAGCCGTAACCTTCCGGTGCCCCTCAAGCGCTATGTGATCAGCGCGGAGTATGAGGTCGAGCAAGACCCGGAGGGATTGCGGTGGATGGATGTGCCCGTGCTCATGCTCTACTGGCACATGGCGGGGTTGGTTCGGATGGGACGATTGGACAATTGCGTGGTGGCGGGACAGGTCTCGCCCGCGGGAGAAATCCTGGTGCGGCAGGGGGACGAAGTGTGGAGCTGGGCGGCTTCCCAGCGACTGACGCTGCTTGGAAACTACCGCTACAACGAGCCAGACCATGTCCGCCAGGTGCACTTGGCTGACGTACTCGCGGGAATACCCGAGCTGAAGTTCACCCAGTTCAGATAGAGAGCTTCTCCGCCAGTCCCACGTACTCGGTGAAACCCGTGTCGACCTTCTTGATGCAGACCTCGAGGTCTTCGAACGTCACCTTGCCATCCTTAACCACCGTCACCCGCGCGGCTTCGCCGGCCAGCAGGGCCTCCACGGCCATTGAGCCCATTTGTGAGGCGATGAAGCGGTCGTTGGAAGCCGGGGATCCTCCTCGTTGGACGTGTCCTAAGATGCAAACGTGGGCGTCCAACCCATGCTTTTCCTTCATCTCTTTTTGGATGGCGTAGCTACGGCCGGCGACGGGACCCTCCGCGACGATGATGATCGAAGAGTCCTTGCCGCGGGCGACGCCGCGGTGGATGTCGTCCACGATCTTCTGCAGGGGGACATTGGCGTGGGGCAGGAGCACGTTCTCCGCGCCAGTGCACACGCCCACCTTGAGTGCGATGGCGGAAGAATTACGTCCCATGACCTCCACGAGGAAGGTGCGGGCGTGGGAGTGGGCGGTGTCGCGGATTCGGTCCACGGCCTCTATGGCGGTCTGAACCGCGGTGTCGAATCCAATGGTGTATTCGGTGCCGGCGATGTCATTGTCGATGGTTCCAGGAATGCCAATGACCGGCACCTTTTGCTCCCGCCAAAGGGACCAGGCTCCGTTGAACGACCCATCACCGCCGATGACCACCAGGGAGTCGATACCCTGGGCCCGCAGGATGTCCGCGGCTTTTTTCCGGAACTCCGGCTTCATCCACTCCGGACAGCGGGAGGTTTGAAGCACGGTGCCCCCGCGCTGGATGATGTTGCCCACCGAGGAGAGGCCCATAGGTTCGAACTCGCCCCGAAGCAGGCCCGCGTAGCCGCGCTTAATCCCCATGACTTTATGGCCGTGAAAGATGGCGGTGCGGACCACCGCGCGGATGGCGCAGTTCATCCCCGGGCTGTCGCCCCCGGAACAAAGGAGACCGATGGTGCGGGGAGAACTCATAGGAAGACCGCCTTGCCGGTGAAGGATGTCGGCATGGGCATGCCGAGGATGGTGAGGACGGTGGGGGCCACGTCCTTGAGCGCGGGGGTTTTGCAATCGGGGTTCAAGGGAACCTTTTGGTCGCGTAGTTTGGGGTGCACCACGCAGAAGGGCACTTCCGCCTCGGAATGCGAGGTGTGGGGAGAGCCGTCGGGATAAACCATCTGATCGGCGTTTCCGTGGTCGGCGGTGATGACGAGGGTGACGTCTTCCTGGGCACATTTGACCACCAGCCGGGCGATGCACTCGTCCAGTGCTTCGATGGCCTTCACGGTGGCCTCGTACTTGCCCGAATGACCCACCATGTCCGGGTTGGCGAAGTTCACCGCGTAGAAAGTGAAAGACTCGTCGCTGAGTTTCTCGCACAGCATTTCGCATACCGCGGGAGCGCTCATCTCGGGCTTGAGGTCGTAAGTGGCCACTTCGCGGGGGGAGGGGATCAGCACGCGCTCCTCACCGGGAAAGGGCTTCTCTTCCCCGCCGTTGAAGAAGTAGGTCACGTGGGCGTACTTCTCGGTCTCGGCGATCTTGAACTGCTTGCGGCCGCTTTCGCCCAGATACTGGGCGAGGGTGCCTTTGACCTTTTCCTTGTCGAAGAGGACGGGAAGGCCAGGCAACTCGTCGGGTACGTAGGGGCTCATGCATAGCCAGTAGCCGGGACGGGCGTGCACCGGGAATTCCTTGAAGCCGGGGTCGTTCCACGCCAGCGTGATCTGGCGTGCGCGGTCTGGTCGGAAGTTGAGAAAGAATAGCGGGTCGCCCGCGCGAATGGCGCCCTCGGTGGAGAAGAGCGCGGGGAGGATGAACTCGTCGAAGCGTCCGCTGGCGTACTCGTCCTGTACGTAGGCCTCGGGGGATTTGTCCATGATGCCCTCGCCACCGGACATCACCGCCATGGCGGACTGAATCTTCTCCCAGCGCCGGTCCCGATCCATGCCGATGGAGCGGCCCTGGAGGCTCGCCAGGGTGAAGCCTCCCACACTGAGGATGTCGCGCAGGTAGTGAAGCCCCTTGTCCTTGGGCGTGTCCCTCCCGTCCATGAAGGCGTGGAGGAAGACTTTCACACCCTTTTCCTGCTTAAGGAGACCCAGCACATGCTTGAGGTGGTCGATGTGGGAATGCACACCGCCATCGGAGAGGAGAGTCAGGAGGTGCAATCGGCCCGCTTTGCGGGCTTTTTCCAACAGCTCTTTCCAGCGGGGCATGTCTTTGAGCGAATCGTTGGCCACTGCCTCGTTGATGCGCACCAAGTCCTGGCGAACCGGACGGCCTGCGCCGAGGTTCATGTGTCCCACTTCGGAGTTGCCCGCCACGCCCTTGGGCAGGCCCACGGCTTCGCCACCCGGCTGGATGGTGGTGAAAGGGTAATGGGCGAAGAGGTCGTCGAGGGTCGGTTTTTTGGCATGCAGGACCGCGTTCTTCAGGTCCTGTGGATTGTGGCCGAAGCCGTCCAGAATGCACAGGAGCACGCGCTTGCTCAGGCCTTGGATCGAGTTCATGGGAAACCTTCAGTTGTGGTACGGGTGGCCGGTCCGCAACGTCTGGGCCCGGTAGAGTTGCTCCACCAGGAGAATTCTCGCCAGTTTATGCGGGAATGTCAGCTCGGAGAGCGAAACGCGCTCCTGGCACCCTTCGAGAAACCCAGGGGTGAACCCATGGGCACCCGCGATGAGGAAGACGATTTTGGACGGTCTTTCCAGGAGCCGAGCGCTCCATTGGGCGAAGGCCCGGGAATCCTGCCGGGTGCCCCACTCGGTGAGGGCAATCCGATGGAGGGGCCCGTCCTTCTCCCACTCCCGTAACTTTTTGGCCAAAGCCTCACTCTCGGCGTCCTTATCCTCGGCGTTTGCCCGCACTTCGTGGATCACCAAGCGGGGGTTCACAATGCGCTTGAGGTAGTCGGCTTCCACCGCCTCCAGAGCAGGGTCTTTTAGCTTGCCCACGCAGACGAGATGCAATTCTCTCATCTCAATATTCTCACGCGATCTTGCCATGGATTCCATGGATAAACTCTTCACTCTTACTTAAAATGCCCGCATGTTTTCCACCACTTCTTCCTTGAAGGCACTGGCTCGGCGCTGGGTCCCCCATGCAGTGGCCGCAGTAGCCTTGATCTGGGTCTACCGCAACAGCCTGAGGGTGGAGATTTTCGATGATGAGATCCTGACCTACTTCATCCCCACCCTTAAGACCCTCGCCGATCCCTCCCGCCTCTTGCCCTGGAAGTTCGTCCCCGCCGACTATTGGGGGCATCCTCCGTTGCAGGCCGCGCTTTACGCCCTCGCCCTCTTCGTGGTGCCCGCCGTGGAAACCGTGCGGATCCTGAGTTTGGCTGTCTCCCTGGGAAGCCTGTGGACCCTCCATGCCATTGGGCGCACGTTGCTCGGGCATGTGGGGGCAGTGGTTCTCATGACGTTGGGCGCGGCCCACTTCATCTTCTGGGAGATCGGCAACCTCATGATGTGTGACGGTCTGCTGGTCTTGGAGTTTTTGTTATTCTTCTTGGGATGGACCAAAGGTTGGCGATGGCGCACGTTGCTAGCCGGCATAGCTATGGTCCTGACGCGGGAAACTTCCATCATTATTATCGGTTCGTTTTGGATCAAGGCACTCTTGGGTGCCCGTGCGGACTTTCCCCGCTTCCTGCGCATGAGCGCGCTAGGAATTTGCCAAGTGGCCTGGTTCGCTTGGTTAAAGTGGCTCACCCAATCGGCAACGCCCCACTACTTGCACGATGGCTTCTTCTTTGACTGGGACTTCGTCAGTGCCACCGCTGCCTTCATTTGGAGCCAAACTTACTGGTACTCCGATTGGTACCTGATTCTGGCGTTAGTGACAGGGCTCACCTGCATGCACCCGAAGGAAGCTGGGCCCATCTGGCGGGAGCATTGGCCCCTGGTACTGGTGGCCGTAGGTAATTTTGTGTGTCTCACGACCATCACCTCCAGTATGCAGCGCTACCAGCTCTTCGGTCTCTTCGCCGTGGCCATTTTCGCGCTTCTGGTGGTGGCACGGGTGGGTAACCGTGACCGTTTCGTCCTGGGTTTCGCGATGGCGGTTCTGCTCTATCTCCTCGGGGTGAATGTGAAGCGAGGCTTGTGGGCCAAAGACCACTATGCCCAGGCCTCCACCCGCTACCAGCGTGTGCTCCACTGCGCGGAGGTCCTACACGCCCTGCCGGTGGCGGGAAACTGGGCCGTGGGCCCCTTCCCCTTCTTCCCAAGAGCGAAGTTTCGGGAGGCGCTCTCCACGATGCGGTGGCAAGAGCCATCCACGAAACCCAAGGACTTTGTTCCCCTCATGGAAGGGGCTTCCAATTATGACTACGTCATGCTGGCTCGGGTGGACCACCTCCCCAGCCCCCAATACGATTTGGTGGATCGTCTCGTGGGCGCTGGAAAGTTGCTGCCGCGTCCCGACCTCAGCTCGATCCACTGCGACGTCTATGGGCGAATTCGATGAGCGCGCCTGACGTCATCGTTTTGGGAGGTGGGCCCGCCGGGCTGGCGGCGGCCCATTACGCTTGGAGGTCCGGGCGGAGCGTCCTGGTGCTTGAGAAGAATGCCCGTCCGGGTGGGAACGCGACGACTTTCCGCTGCGGAGACCACCTGTACGATTCAGGGGCGCACCGCTGGCACAACGTGCATCCAGACATTACAAGTGACGTGGCCGAGATTCTCGCTGGAGACCTGCATCGCGTGGAAGCCCCTAGCAGCATTCAATTCCGGGGGCGCCGCCTGGCCTTTCCCTTGGCGCCGGGTAACCTGGCACGCAACCTCCCGTGGCCCGAGCTGCTCGCTATGGCCGGTGGATACCTGACACGCTCCAGGCATGTGCATTCCCGTGATTCCTTCGCTGACCATATCCAAGGAAAATATGGGAGGCGCATGGCGGAAAACTTCCTATGGCACTATTCCCACAAACTGTGGGGTGAATCTCCCGAACGGTTGTCCAGGGAGGTCGCCGGGGGCAGGCTTAAAGGCCTGGGGATGAAGGCCTTCTTGCACAGAAGGGCAGAACACTTGGACGGGGCCTTTCTCTATCCCTCCGGCGGTATCGGCCAGATTTTCGACGCCCTGGCATCCCGGCTGCCCATGGGTGCTTTTCAGGGGGCTACCAATTTGGTGTCACTGGAGGTGCGTGATGGCCGAGTGGGCCGCGTGACTTGGGAAGGGGGCCACGTGGATGCTTCCGCGTCGTTGGTGGTCAACACTCTTTCTCCTGATGTCACAGCGGGACTGCTTGGCATGGAAGATAAAAGTACCGCGAGAAGCTTGCGCTTCCGGCACGTGGTGTTGCTGTTCTTGGAAGTGTTGAGACCAAGTGTCTCTGCCAACGCGTCCGTATACTTTCCTTCCCCGAAGGTGCCCTTCACTCGGGTCGTCGAGCCGCGCAACCGCTCCAGCCGCATGGCGCCCCCGGGACGCACGTCATTGGTGATAGAGCTGCCTTGCTTCGCGGAGGATGATGCATGGGGAGGGAGCGACGAATCCTTGCTCGGGAGTGCGCGGACATGGATGGGAAGGGCCTTCGGCATCCGGGAGGATGAGTTTGGGCTTGGAGAAGTGAGGAGGATGCCCCGGGCCTATCCCGTGCTGGAGCGATCCGCGCCCGCCTTGAGGGAAGCTTATCTCGCTGATTTGGGACGATTGGCGAACATGCGCGTTCTGGGTCGCAACGCTACTTTTTCCTACCTCCATCTTCACGACCTGTTCCATGCCGCCAAGGGTCTCTTCAGGGCGGGGTGAGCCCGTTTTCGAGCAGCACCTGGCGCCGGAGCGCGGGAGCGGTTTTGCGTAAATTGTGGATGTCGTGCCAGGCGCAAAGGACCAAGGTGGTCCACAAGAAGCGGCCCCAGTCTGCGCGTCGGCGCTGGTGGTCGCGGAGCAACCCTTGAAAAAAGTCCCAGTCCAGGAAGGGAAAGTGCTCGAAGAATTGTTCGGTGAAGTAGTCGCGGTAGAGGGGGGCCAAGGCCCCTTGAAACCACTTATTGTATGGCAGCTCCAAGCCAAAGCCATCGCGTTGGTAGACTTCGGGGGGAAGAAATGGCCTTAACGCTTCTTTCTGCAGATGACGCCGCCGCCTGCCTTTCACTTTTAGCTCGGAGGGGAACGTGAACACCAGGTCAGTGACCAGGCGATCCATGTAGGGAAACCGACTTTCCACGGAGTGCGCCAAACACATCCGGTCGTTTTTCACCATCAGGTCGCCAAAGAAGAAATGCTCGATGTCCCAGGCGCTGAGACGGGAGTAGTCGTCGGATTCGGCGTAACGCTCGAAGACTTCCTCACTCAGGCGCGTGGTGGGGAGTAGCCGGCGTTTGAACAGTTTTTCCTTCAGACCGTCGGGAAGTACATGGCGCCAGTAAAGGTGCGCGGCATGCACGGGAAGTTCCGCGCCACACATGAATCGTTTGATCTTGAAATCCAGGCTGAGCTTGCCGTGGGAAACGGGCATGGATGAGGCCACCTCTCGTGCTAGTTTCCTTAGCGGGGAAGGAACACGCCGCCAATGTCCACGCCAGTAGTAAGCTCCGTGCGTCTCATAGGCGTTAAAAAGTTCATCGCCACCTTCGCCCGAGAGGAGGGCCTTCACCTTCTTCCGCGCCTCCCTCGCAAGCAAGAAAGTCGGTAGGGCTGCGCCATGGCCATAAGGTTCGTCCATGAAAGCGATGTGGGCCTTAAAGTTCTGGAGAACTTCTTCCTCTCCCACGTCGATTTGGTGGTGAGAGGTGCGGGCGCGCTCGACGACCAATCGCTGGAAGCGAGACTCATCAAAGTTCGCGTCCTTGATTCGTAAGGAGTAGGTAGGGATGTCCCGGTGGGGGAAGAGGTGACGGGCGATGCCCACCAGTCCGCCGGTGTCGATGCCTCCCGAACACATCGCTCCCACGGGCGCGTCGCTTCGCATATGGCGTTCCACGGAATCGAGCAGGGCCTCGCGGGTGAGTTCGATGGCGTCTTTTTCTTTCACCTGCCGGGGTGAGAAGCTGAACCGGTAGTGGCGGTGCGTGGACAACTGTCCCGAGGCGAGGTCAAGCTCCACATATGTACCTGGTGGAACTTCCCGCACGGCTTGGTAAGGCGTGGACTCGCCGGGAATGTAGGCGAGGGTGTACAGGTCATAGAGCGCCTGGACGTCCGTTCCCGAATCTAGGCCAGGAACCGTGAGAAGCGACTTGATTTCGGAGGCCACATGCCAAGCCCCATCGTGCCATGCTTGAAAAAGGGGGTTGATGCCATAGAAGTCACGGCCCCAGTAGGCTTTACCAGCGCTCTGATCCAGCAGGATGAAAGCGAACATTCCCGATAGATGCTGCAGGAAATCCATGCCGCATGCCTGGTAGAGTCTCAAGAACACTTCCGTGTCGGAGCCAGAACGTAAGGGCGCGGTCTCCTCCAGGCGAAAGCTGGAGGCCAGCTCCAGGTAGTTGGAGATTTCGCCATTGAAGGCCAGCACCACCTTTCCGTCCGTGGAGCGCATGGGAAGGGCGCCGCGTTCGCTCAGATCTAGCAACTTGAGGCGCTGACTCCCGAGTCCCACCCCATCCGCGAAGAATTCGCCGCTCTGATCGGGCCCGCGGTGGAAGAGGGTGTCCCGCATGGTCCGCAGAGTCCCGCGGTCTTGCGTCCGTAGGGGGGCCCCCGCCCGGAGGAGTCCGGCGACCCCGCACATTACGGAAACCCTTTTTTCTGCTCCAGCAGGCCAGCGAGGTACTCCATCTTACGCCGATAGACGTAGGAACGGTCCTGGGCGCTTTGCCAGTCGGGAAATGAACGCATCACGTCCCACCAGCGTTGGGCGGCGGCCCAGTCACCTTTCATGATCGCCAGGCGCATGAGCGTCTCCCGGGGCCAAGTGTAGATGCCCTCGGGGCGCAGGTTCCGGTGCATGAACTCGAGGATGGTGGCCGGATCCTTGGAGCGGACGGCCTCGAGGATGAGGAAATCTCCCACCCGTTCCACCCGAACCTGAGGGTCGTCGGACGCCAGGATCTCTTCATAGTTGTAACCCACCCAGAACTTGAAAACCGGGATCACCAAGGCGCGCCGGTGGTGGTCGGGCGCGAGGCCGCCCATGATCATGCCGTTGTCCTGGTAGAACTCGGAAACCCGGGGCTCTATGTGATCGTTCAAGCGGGGACGCAAGTGGTCGGAGGGAGCGTAAACTTCCCGGTTCACGAAGAAATTCATGCACCAGTCACCCGGCAGGCAGGGCCCGATGAGGTGGAATTTCACATCCCGAAAACGTGGGTGTTCCAAATGGCGGTAGAGAGGGCCCCAGTCTTGGCGCCAGTTGGTGACCCATTCGTAGGTGTAAAGGGGATCATGTCCGTGGAAACTTCCGACGGTGAATACGGCCAAAAGCACCCCGGCCAGTCCCGCGCGCCAGAAGTCCCGCAGGAGGAATAGGGGGGCCACGCCCATCATCACGTAGGCCAGCAAGCGCCATAAATCATAGTAGCGGGTCATGACCGGGAGGATCACCACTTGGTGATAGACCACGTGGAAAACCGGGGGAAAAACCAGGAGAGTCAGGCCAAAGGCCCATAAGGCGGGAACCCGTCGCTTGAGCCAGAGGGCAGAAAGTCCGGCGGCTACCATGGCCCACCACCACCACCTCAGTTCAGCGGCGTCCAGGGCCATATAGTAGGGCTCAAGTGTCTGCCAGCCGAGGTTTTTCAGAGAGGTGGTCAAGCGGTCCATGCTCCATGGGAGCATGTAAGCCTGGGATGAACCCATGATCGCCAGCTGCACGGGCACGAAAAGCAGCAGGGCCACCGCCAGGGCAGGCACCATTTTGAGGAGGGCCCGGTCGCCAGAAGCCAGTCCCAGCAGAAGCGCGAAGCCGGTGAAGAGTCCCATCAGCAGGGGCGTTTGCAGGCCCACCGTCATGAGAAGGCAGAAGAGGCAGGCGGCAAAAAGCACTTGGCGTCCGCGGGAGGGGTGGCGGTAAAGCGCTTCGCCGGTCATGAGGCAGGGGAAGATCCACGCCAGGGCCGTGCCCATGGAGCGACCTTCCAAGGAATGAAAGAGGAAGCGCGGATCCCAGGCGAGGAACGCAACCGTGACCAGGGCGGCTCCCACTCCTCCGCGCCGGAGGGCCCACAGGGTGGCAAAGAGGCTCGCCACGAGGCATGGCAGAAAACCCGTCAGCCGCGCAGTGGTTTTGGAGATGCCCGTTACCAACTGCAGTCCCGCTGAGAGGATGTAGCCCGCCGGCGGCTGTTGGTTGTAGAAACTACGCCGGAACGGGTTGTCGTAAAGGTTGGCCTCCATGATGTGGGCGTACTCGTCCAACCAAATTGGGGCCATGCCCCAGGCACGATAACGGAACCATGCCCAGGCGCCCCAGGGAATCAGCAGCCAGAGCCAATGCCAACTGGGTGTCAGCTTGTCGTCCGAACCCGGAAGGGGGGAGCCACCTCCGAAGACGGGGCGGACCACGAAGAAGGCGGCGACGACGAGGGCCAAGGTGAAGACCCACCAGTCGGGTTGGAAGCTAAAGTACGCTAGGCAAGTGGCGAGATTAAAAAACGCCACTCCCACGATGAGCGCGCCCACCGCGCGGTCTTCCCATTGCTGCGCCGTGAACTGCCGCAGAACCATCGCCTCTCCCTTTTTGCCCTCAGGCTAGCACCAATGGTTTTTCCTGTCTGCGAGAGTTACCATGGGGCATGGGGATGAACGTGGTTGTTACCGGTGCGGGCGGCTATCTGGGCTCGCGTTTCCTGGCGATGCAGGGAGTGCGCTTGCGGCGAGAGTGTTGGCGCGACGATCTCCGGCGCGCGGCACCGCGGGCGCTGGTGCACTTCGCTGCCCGGCAGACCGGGTCCCCCCAAGAGCTGCGTGAGGCCAACGTGGAGTGGGCCGGCGAGGTCGTGCGGGAGTTCCTCGCCCTGGGGGGCACACAGATCGTCAGCGCCGCCACCTACTGGCAGTATCTGGAGGGAGTGAACAATTCCTACGCCTCCTCCAAACAAGCATTCGAGGACGAGATCCTGGTCCCCGCGGCCCGCTCAGGCGCCTCCGTAACGTCTTTGGTGTTGTTTGAGACATATGGACCACAGGATCCTCGTCCCAAGGTGATGAACTTACTGAAGGCGGCGGTGGAGAGGGGTGAGCGCGCTTTTGCCCTGGGACCAGGAGACCAGTTGGTGAACTTCACCCACGCCGACGACGTGGCGCGGGCCTTCGGGCATGCGCTTCAAGAAGCAGAAGGAGGCTTGCGCCGGTTTTTAGTGAAGCAGCCCACCTCCACGCGCCTGCGGGATTGGCTGGAGGGCTTCGTGAGGCACGCCGGCTGGGACATCCGGCTGGAGTGGGGAACCTTACCGGTAAGGGCCACCGACAGCTTCCAGGACATCACGCTTTTCCCACGTCTTCCCGGGTGGGAACCTCTCATCTCTCCCGAGGTGGGGTGGCGTTCCCTTCTGGGACGTTGAGGCCTTTCTCCACGAAGCCCAAAGGACGCTCCAGGGTCTGCTGGTAGGTCTTACGCAAATATTCCCCGATCACGCCGATGGCCAGCAACTGCACGCCTCCGAAGAAGGTGATGAGTGTGGCCAGGGTGGCAAAACCTTCGGGGGCCGTTTCACCCCAAAAGATCTTCCACGCCACCACGGTGGCGGTGGCGGCGAATCCCAGCAAGGCGAAGCACAGTCCAAGCAGGGACACCATCCGGATGGGTGTCACGCCGGTGGAGACGAGGCTGTTGACGGCGTAGGCTACCAGCCGCAAAAAGCCGAAGTCCGAGCGCCCCCTTTGGCGGGCGTCGCGTTTGTAGGGCACGCCGAGTTGGGGATACCCGATGCGCGCCACGATCCCGCGTACGTAGGGATCGTCTTCCCGACTCTGCTTGAGGGCCTCCAGGGCCCGGCGGGACAGCAGGCGGAAGTCCCCCGCGTCCCGGGGAATGGGAGACTCGGCCAGGGCGTTCACCATCCAGTAGAAAATCCGGCGCAAGCTTTTGAGCACCATCCCTTCATCCCGGTCCGTGATGCGTCCATAGACCACGTCATGCCCCTTCTCCCATCCCGCCACGAACTGCGGGATGAGTTCCGGTGGGTCCTGCAGGTCCGCCTGGACCACGATGGCGGCGTCGCCACGGGCCAAGGTCAGACCCAGGAAAACGGCGCGGTTGTAGCCCACGTTGGAGGAGAAGCGGGCCACCCGCACCCGCGGATCGCGGGCGTGCAGTTCCTCGAGGCGAGCGAAGGTGGCGTCGGAGGAGTGGTTGTCGGTGTAAAGGAATTCGAAATCGTAGCGTTCTTCCAGGGACACGATGGCGGCGAGCACGCGGCGGTGGTGCTCTTCCACGTTGGCCTCTTCGTTGTAACAAGGGGTGACGATGGAGAGGAGTGGACGTGTGTTCATGGGGATCCTGGGAAGGCGAGGTCGAGTTGTTCTTGGGTCAGCGCCCGCAGGTCACTCCCACGGGCGTGGGCCACGTACCAACGGGCGGTGAGACGCACGGCCTCGAGAGTGGAAAAGCGCGGCCGCCAACCCGCCAACTGGCGTGCGCGGGTGGCATCCAGGAGAAGCCAGGACGCCTCGTGGGCGCCTCCGTCACCTTCCACGAGGTATCCCGGATGGCCGGTCCATTCCGCCAGGAAAGCGTCCACCATGCGTCCCACGTCCCAGGCCTCGGAGGGATCCGGTCCCAGGTTCCACGCCTCGGCGAAGCCAGCATCCCTGTGGGCGAGCTCGGCCAGGCGCAGATAACCCGCCACCGGATCGAGCACGTGCTGCCAAGGACGCAGGGCCTTCGGATGGCGCAAGCGGGCCTTGCTGCCGGCCATCCCGCTGCGGGCAAGATCGGGGATCAGCCGGTCCGGGGCCCAGTCGCCGCCGCCCACCACGTTGCCGGCGCGAACGCTCAGGACGCGGGTGTTCCCGTCAGCGAAAAACGATCGGCGCATGCTCTCAGTGAGGATTTCGGCGCAGGCCTTGGAAGAGGAATAGGGATCGTGTCCTCCCAACGAGTCCCCTTCACGCAGAGGACGAGGCACGGCGGGAAGGGCGTAGCACTTGTCGCTGGTGACGACCATCACGGTGCGGATACGTCCTTGCGGGAGGGAGCGCATGCCGTCCAGCACGTGCATGGTACCCATCACGTTGGTGGCGTAGGTCTCCGCGGGCGCCCGGTAAGAGGGGAGCACCAGGGATTGGGCCGCCAGATGGAAAACCACGTCGGGATCGACTTGTGAAATGGCCGCGGCGGTGGCGCGTGGGTCACGCACGTCCCCGCGAATGTCCCTCTCCAGGGCATTCGCGACGCCGGCGGAGACGAAGAAAGAAGGAACGGTGGGCACGTCCAGGGAAAAGCCCGCCACCGAGGCGCCCGCGCGTCTGAGGGCCAGGCACAGCCACCCGCCCTTGAAACCCGTGTGGCCCGTGACCAGGACGCGTTTGTCCCGCCAGAATGAGGGGTTCAGGTCCATGTCTTCCAGGGGGCGTCCCCTTTCTCCCACATGGCCTCCAACTGCTGCTTGTCGCGCAAAGTGTCCATGGCCTTCCAAAAGGCGCGGTGGCGGTAGGCGGCCAGCTGCCCGTCGGCGGCGAGGGCTTCCAAGGGACCGCGCTCGAAGACCGTGTCGTCCCCTTCCAGGCGCTCGAACACGCCCTGCTCACACACGAAGAAGCCGCCGTTGATCCAGGCGCCGTCCCCGGCGGGTTTCTCGGTGAAACGGGCCACGCGGTCCCCGTCGAGTTCAAGGGCGCCAAAGCGCCCTTCCGGCTGCACGGAGGTGACGGTGACCGTCTTGCCGGCTTTGCGATGGTGCTCGAGGAGGGCCTTGAGGTCCACGTTCCCCACGCCGTCGCCGTAGGTGAGGAAGAAGGGCCCGTCGCCGAGGTAGGCGCGCGCGCGCTTAAGCCGCCCGCCGGTCATGGTGTGCAGCCCGGTGTCCACCAGGCTCACTTTCCACGGTTCTCCCGCGCGTTGATGGAAGACCGTTTCGTTCTTAGTGAAGTCCATGGTCACGTCCGACTGGTGCAACAGGTAGTTCGCGAAGTACTCCTTCACGGCATAACCCTTGTACCCGAGCAGCACTACGAACTCGTTATGCCCGTGGGCGGAGAAGTGCTTCATGATGTGCCAGAGGATGGGCCTGCCGCCGATCATGACCATGGGTTTGGGGCGCGCCTCGGTCTCTTCGCTCAGGCGGGTGCCGAAGCCCCCCGCCAAGATGGCCACTTTCATCTCCCCTCCAGCGCGGCCGCCAACTGGGCGGCGATGTAGTCCATGTGCTCGGTTCCTAGCGCGGGATAAACCCCCACCCAGAACGTGTGGTGCATGATGTGGTCGGTGCGGGGGAGCTCTCCCACCGCGCGTTTATGGGCACGGGCGTAGAGCGGCTGGCGCAGCAGGTTCCCCCCGAAGAGAAGGCGCGTGCCAATTTTATTGGCCTCGAGCTTGCGCACGATCTCCCTTCGCCCGATAGCTCCATCCCCGCGCAGAGTGACGGGAAAGCCGAACCAACTGGCCTCGCCCCCCTCGATGGTGCGCGGGAGGATCAGACGGTCGGCCAGCGGCGCGAGTTTTGTCTCCAGGTAGCGGGCGTTCTCATTGCGGCGACGGATGAAGTCCGGCAGTTTCTTGAGTTGGCTCACGCCCAAAGCCGCCTGCATGTCCGTGGCCTTGAGATTGTAGCCCACGTGGCTGTAGACGTACTTGTGGTCATAGCCTTCAGGGAGTTCGGCGAAGCGCTGATCGAAGCGCTTGCCACAGGTGTTGTCTTTGCCAGGTGGGCACCAGCAATCGCGGCCCCAGTCGCGAAAACTCTCGGCGATCTTGCGTAAGCGCGGGTCGTTGGTGAGCACCACGCCGCCTTCCCCGGTGGTCATGTGGTGGGCGGGATAAAAGCTTGCGGTGGCGAAGTCCCCATAGGACCCCACTGGTTTGCCATGCACTCGCGCGCCCACGGCGTCGCAACAGTCCTCCACCAGCCATAGACCGTGGCGGTCGCAGAACTCCCGCACCGCCTTGGCATCGAAAGGGTTGCCCAGGGCGTGGGCCACCATTACGGCGGCCGTGCGAGGGGAAAGGGCCTTCTCCAGCTCCGCCACGTCCAACTGGTGGGTGTCGAGTTCCACGTCCACGAACACCGGCACGCAGCCATGCTGCACGATGGGGTTCACGGTGGTGGGAAAGCCAGCCGCCACCGTGATGACTTCGTCCCCGGGCACAATGGCGTCCGGGCCGAGGGCCGGCGAGGTCAGGGCGGAAAAAGCGAGCAGGTTGGCCGAGGACCCGGAGTTGGTGAAAAGGGCGTGGCGGACCCCCATGAAGGAAGCGAAGGATTTCTCGAAGTCCCGGGTGTGCCGGCCGGCAGTGAGCCAGAGGTCCAGGCAACCGTCCACCAGGGCAGCCAAGTCGTCCTCGTCCAGGCACTTGCCCGACGCGGGAATGTAGTCCCGTCCCGGCACGATGGTCGTGGGTGGTTGGTTCCGGAAGTACTCCCGGGATGCCTGGAGGATGGCTTCTCTCACCAATCTAGGATGGAACGATCGGTGCCTTCCCGCAACCTTGGCGGTCGTTCCTTAGAAGAAGCCCTTAAGCTCGTCTTCCTTGCCACCGGCCTGGGCAGGGCGGCCAAAGTAGAATTCCTCTGGGATGGGCACCTGCGCGTGGCGCATAAGCACCTGGTCCAGCCCATAGATGTCCCGGGCCGACTCCTGGAACACGTGGAAGACCACGTCGCCGGTGTCCAGCAGGACCCAGTCGGCGCTGTCGTAACCCTCAATGGTGCGGGGGGTGGTGCCGACGCTGCGAAGTTGACGGGCCAACTCGTCCACCATGGCGCGGGCCTGGGTGGGGTTTTGGGCGGTGGCGAGCACGTGGTAGTCGCACAGGGCGCTGCCCTTAGAGACGTCGAAAATCTTGAGGTTCTCGCCTTTGAAGCCGGCGAACACGTTGGCGGCTGCCATGGCGTGGTTCAGGGGGAAGGGCCAGCGGGCGTCTTCCAGGATTTTTTTCACTTCTTTTTGCAGGAACTGGTTGGCCATGGGGGGGTCCTCTCTGAGGGGATCGTTATAGCCTCCGTCCCCCGGAATGGCAAAATCCGTCGCTCTGCGACGTCAGGTGACGGGCGTATAGGGGACAGCCAGTTCCCGGAGCAGGCTCCGGACCCTTCCCAGGCGCTCTTGTCGGACTTCCTCGTTGTTGCGCCCATCCACCGTTTCCCAGCCCAAAGGGCCGTAATAGATACTCCCATCGGGGTTGGTGCGGACGCCGTACTTGGACGGGCGGTGGAAAACGTCCGTGTCGGGCGGAATGCTCATGCCCAGGCCGGAATTCACGTGGCGGATGTAAGGCGCGTGTTCCCGCAGGAAATCCATGGTCATGAGGAAGTCTTCCTCCTCCTCGCCCGGGAAGCCCACGATCAGGTTGACGCTGACGTCGATGCCCACCTCCAGGCAGGCGCGGAAGTTGTCCTTCGCCCACTCGAGCCTGATACCCTTCTTCATGAGGTCCAGCACCCGCTGGGAGCCGGATTCCAACCCGAAGGTGAGGTGGTCGCAGCCGGCGAGCTTATACGTCCTGAGGAGTTCCAGGGTGAGGCGCTTGTCCACTCGGGAGTTGCCGCCGAAGCTCAGCCCGTGGTTCCCCGCGATCAGCATGTCCGCCAGTTTGCGGAAGTTGGCGTGGTGCCCGTTGATGAGGGAATCCATGACCAGGAAATGCCGCATGCCCTGGGCCCGGGCGTTCTCCACCATTTCCTCGTAGATGTGCTCGGAGGGGCGGTAACGGAATTTCTCCCAGAAATTCACCTCATCGCAGAACGTGCACTGGGCGACGCAGCCGCGGGTCATCTGGATGGGAATGTGGGCGTGGCGGTAGCGGGTCAGGTCCATTCCCTCGAAATCCACCTGGGGGATGGTTTTGAGGTCGATGAGCGGGCGGGGTTGGAAAGGGAGCAAGCGCCCGTCGGTGCCCATGCGGAGGACGCCGGGGATCACGCTGTCCCGGTCGCCGCGGGCCAAGGCGGAAATGTAAGCGGGCGCTGTGACTTCGCCCTCTCCCACGATGCAGGCGTCCACCAGGCCCGCCTCCACCTGCGCGCGCCAGGGCAGCTGGAACATGTCCACGCCGCCTACGAAAAGTTTCAGCTCGGGCGCCAGTGTGCGCAGCCGCGCGCAGACGTAGGCGGTGGCGAGTTTGTTGGTGGAGAAGACCGAGAACCCCAGGGCCTCGATTCCTTCCCGGTCCGCCCAGGCGAAGAGTTCGCGGGCCGCCCAGTTGAGCTGCACCCTCACGTGGGGGAGGATACGCTGGCGGAATTCCGGTCCGGTCTCCCAGTCGAGGGTGTAGCCACCCTGCCAGAAGTCCGGGGCCCCCTCCGCCTTTTGTTCCAGGTGGCGGTGCCAGGTCTCGTTGTTCATGTCCCGCACGCGCACCTCGTGGCCGGCCAGGCGCAGGGACTTCGAAACGTAGGCCACGCCCAAGGGAGCGGCGCTGGGATCCCACATGGGGAGGATGGTGAGGCCGACCTTCACGGGGCCTTCGTGGACCACATGAGGCGCTTAAGGACGTCCAGGTTGCGGCCCGAGACGGCGGAAACCGGCAGCACCTTGCGGTCCAGCTGCTCTTCCATCGCCGAGCGGAACTTCTCTATCTCCGCCTCGGTCATGGCATCGATCTTGGTGAGGCAGACGATTTCGCGCTTGTCCAACATGGCGGGGTCGAACTTCTCCAACTCCTGGCGGACCGTCGTGTAGGCTTCCACCGCCTCATACTCCTCAATGAAGAGCGAGCAGTCGATCAAGTGGACCAGGGCGCTGGTGCGCTCGATGTGCTTCAAGAAAGCAATCCCCAGGCCCTTGCCCTCGGCGGCGCCCTCGATCAAGCCGGGGATATCGGCCACCACCAGGGTGTGCTCGTTGTCCACGCTCACCACGCCCAGGTTCGGCTCCAGCGTCGTGAAGGGATAGTCGGCGATCTTGGGCTTAGCCGCGCTGATGGCGGAGATCATCGTGGACTTGCCCGCGTTGGGCAGCCCGATGAGGGCGATGTCGGCCAAGAGCTTGAGTTCTAGGCGCAACGGCAGCTGCACCCCAGGCTCGCCTTTCTGGGCGTAGCGGGGGGCCTGGTTGGTAGAACTCTGGAACCAGGCGTTTCCGAGACCCCCGCGCCCCCCCTCGGCCATGGTGAATTCCTGGCCGTGTTCGCTCAGGTCGCACAGGAGGTCGCCGGTGTCGCGGTGGTAAAGCAGCGTCCCCACCGGCACTTTCAGCCGCAAGTCTTCGCCCGCGGCGCCGTCCATCTTGGAGCCCATGCCCTTGCCGCCGGATTCGGCGCGGAAGACCTTGAGGCCCCGGAAATGCATGAGCGTGTTGAAGTTCTCGTCGGCGACGAAGATCACGTGGCCGCCGCGCCCGCCGTTGCCCCCGTCCGGGCCCCCGCGGGGAACGTACTTCTCGCGGCGCCAGCCGACGCAGCCGTTGCCGCCGTCGCCGGACACCACTTCAATTTCCACTTCGTCGATGAACTTCATGCGTGAACCAAAAAAAAGGGGGCCTCGGGGGCCCCCTTGTACCTTCAAAAATCCCTTAAGTCTCTCAGGCGGGTACGACGGACACGATTTTCATGTCCTTGGTGTACCAGGCGAACTTCACCTTGCCGGGGCACATGGCGTAGATCGTGAAGTCACGGCCCATGCGGACGTTCTTCCCGGGGTGGAGCTTGGTGCCTTTCTGGCGGACGATGATCATGCCGGTTTCAACCAACTCGCCACCATATTTCTTGGTGCCGCGGTACTTGGGGTTGGAGTCTCGGCCGTTGGCGGTCGAACCGCCGGATTTCTTGTGTGCCATGGTTCAGTCTCCTATCGCGTGCGCTTATTTGAGGTATTTGGCGTTTTTGTGGCCGTTGTCGATCTTGGCGCTGCCGCCTTTGCCGTCGTTGATCTCGGTGATCAACAGGCCGGTGAAGTGCTGGCGATGGCCGTTCTTGCGGCGCCATTTGCCGGGGGCGCGCTTGAGCACGAAGATCTTGCGGGTACGGCCGTGGCGGACCACTTTGGCCACGACTTTAGCACCGCCGACGGTGGGCAAGCCGACGGTGGTCTTGTCGCCACCGATCAACAGGACTTTGTCGAAGTCCACGGTTTTACCTTCTTCAGTGTCGAGTTTTTCGACGTCGATGAGGTCGCCGGGGGAGACACGGTACTGGTGTCCCTTGATTTCTACGATGCTGTACATGGAGGCTCCTTGGAAAACCACCTGTCGGGGAGAGGGAAAGACCCCCTGCTTTTCGGCCCTAAGTGAGTTTAATGAGTGGGCTAAAGTAAGGGATATTCACGGGAGCGTCAAGAAGCGGAGTCCGCCGCCGGGGTATAGGGCGTCTCCCCCAGGGTGGTGTTGCCCGAAGCGCGGCAAGTTTTGACGCAAATGAGGGGCTTTCCGTCGCGGATGGAGGACTTCTTCCAACCACTGGCGAGCCAGCGAAAGACGGGGCCCTCCACAATGTCCTGGATGCGATGGAGCTTGGCGTTAATCGTGGGTGAGCCCCCGAAACTGTCCAGCATTTCACGCATCTGCAGGGACTCAGGCTCCGCCCAGAAGCTGTAGAGGGGCCAAGCCACCCAGCAGCAAGGGAGGATATGGCCGTGGCAATCAAGGAAGACGCTCTTGTCTTTGCGCACTACGCAATCAACGCTGCTTGAGTCAGCTTCGGAGAAATCAGTCTGGGCGTGGCGTTGGGTGAACTCCCGTTCCCGCTCCAGGTTGCGGGACACGTCCAGCTGCATGCGCTGGGGGAAGAATTGCTGCCAGGGCAAGGGCTCCTGGCCCCCGGCGATGTTGCGCAGGTCCTCGTCTTGGGGGTTTTCGATCAAGTGGGAGAAGTTATGGTCACGGTCGTACACGGGGAAAGCCGCCACGGGTTTGTTGGCCCCGGGAGAGTTCACTACGATCCTGCCTGTCTTCTTCAGAATGAGCGCGCGGAAGCCCATGCGCTGGGCGAGGGCGCGGGCCTCCTCCAGCTGGTGTTCGTTATGCTTGAATCCGATGTAGTCCCAGTAGGCGGCGCCCCCGCCGTCGATGAACGCCTGGGCGTTGGCCATGAGCCGGTCCCACTTCACGTTGATGCGGTAGAGGTGGTTGGTGTCGGCCAGGCCGTCGATCCCGAAGTGCAACTGGTCGCGGGGGCCCGAGACGAGCTTGCCCAACTCACGCCACCACTCGGGGTTGCGCATGCCTCCGTTGGTGTGGACGCCAATCTCCAAATCGGCTTTGCAGCCCTTCAGGTAGGCGATGATGTCCAGCAGCTGGTGGGACACGCAGGGGTCTCCCAAGTTGCCGTTGAAGTAGACGCGGTAGAGCTGGGACACCACGTCCGGCGGCAGGATCCGTCGGACGTCGTCGGCGGTGAGCTCCGAGAGATCGAGGTTCGGGTTCTCGGCGGCGCCGTGGATGCTGCGGGCGCAGAGCGGGCACAGGGCGTTGCATTTGTTGGTGACTTCCACGTGCACGGCGCGGATGTCGGCGAAGTTGTAGACGAGGTCGGTACAGCTCACGCGGGAACCCGGCGCTTGGTGCACATGATGTCCAGACCGCAGGGACAGGTGGCCTTGGTGCACCTTACGGGCGTGGTTGGCACGGTGAAGTTCGGGTCGGTCATGACGCCGATGCGGCCACCTTCCAGGCACCATCCGCGGAAGACGTTGCCGTAAAGGTCCACCACGATGTTCTCCATGCCGGCGTGGCAGGACCAGCCAGTCCAAGAATTCTCCGAGCGCGCGATCAGTTCTGGAGAGGTGGTGGGGACGTGGCTCCCATCGGAAGCGACCTTGCGCATTTCACCCCGGTAGACCTTGCGCGGTTTGGCGGGGTCAGGGAAGACCGCCCGGGATTGGTCCCAGTCCAGACGCTGTTCGTTCAGAATGGCCTGTTGCTCGGGGGTATAGAGGAAGAGATCCCCCTTCATGTCCTCCAGCAGCGGCTGCATGCTGATGCTCACGCCGCCTACCTCGTGCACCACGCGCTGGGCGAGGGCGTGGCAGCGCTCGAAGAGTTCGGGCTTCATCATGATGTTGACGTGCACGGTGCAGGTTTCGTTCACCAGCTTGGCTACGGCGACGAAGTGGTCCTCCTCGCCGCGCTCGGGGTGGAAGCTCAGGCAGATGTGGTCAATGCGGTGGCGGTTCTTCTCCCACCACTCCAGCTTGCGGCTGCCGTTGGAAATGATGCCGGTGTCGCAGCCGCGCTCCTTGAGATAGGCCATGAGTCGCTCGAAGTCGCGATAGAAGGTGACCTCGCCGCCGGTCAGCTCGAAGAAGACTTTGCGGGAGGGGTCGGCGTCGATGATCCGGTCACAGAAGGCGCGCACCGTTTCGAAGTCATGGCCTTTTTCGGAACCGTCGTGGAGGGTCGTCGGGCAGTAGGAGCAGTCGTAGTTGCAGACGTTGAAGAAGCACCAATTGACCACCAGCCACTTCTTGTAGCTCTCCTGGTTGTGCTCAAGGGCGACGTAGGGGAGGGTGGACATGGGCCAGATTGTAGAGCAGGGCCTCCCATTCCACAACCAGTGCGGGGTAAATTGCCGGATAGAGGTCAAGGGCTAGAGTGGCGCGGGCCAAAATCTGCTGGATGCCCGATATGCTCGGGCCGGGTCGCGCGGCGGCGAGGGTTTCCGTCATGTTCACGAGGGCGTGGAAACCCATGTACCAGTCGTGGGGATAATTCACCCGGGCCCCCCACACGTCCCCTTCCGTTTTGAGGAGGTGGTGCAGGAGCAGGGCTTGGTCCGCGGCATTGTCCGGACGGCGGGCCAAGGTGAAACCTCCCCAGGGCTCATGGGCGCCCATGCCCAAGTAGAAGGCCAGAAGTTCCGGCGTGAGCCAAAAGGCGTGCATCTTGCCCATGCGTCGCCAGCTTCCTGGCGCGCCCGGGAGGAGGCGGGTGGGGAGTTCAGTGAAACGGCGGTGGGAGGAGAGGACCCCGTCGGCCTCCACAAGGGTCACTTCGGTTAAATCCCGCGGGGAGAAAGCCTGGCCCATGGTGGAGGAGGTTTGGGCCGAGAACGAGTCGGCGCCGGCGACCACCGTTTCCACCACCGCCTCGGGATGCTGGCCCTCCAGACCGGCCCCTCCCGCGTCGGCGAGCAACTTTCGCTCGCGAGGTCGCCACAAGGCCAAGCTCTCCTCCCGGTTGAGGAAAGGGGCGGTGGTGGCGTGGTGCAACCGCATGAGGTCCAAGCTGAGTTTGCGAAAAGCAGCCCGGGTGAGGGCGTCACCTGCGCCCACGGCTAGCTGCGAGGCCAGAGGGGCCCACTGGCGATAGAGAAGAAAGTGTTCCTGGGCCATGGCCCACGCCCGTGAGCGCGGATCGGCGGCACCGGAGGTCAGCGGAAGATCGGGGGAGTCCCCCAGGGAAATCCAGCTGCGCATGCTCCGGTGGCGCCACGAACCATGGGAAGCCAAGAGCGGCAAGCGGTCCTGGGCCACCACTTCGGGCTCGCGCACCAGGGGATGGAAAAACCGCGCGTCTTCCCACCAAACTGTGAAGGCGTCCAGGGTTGGGAGATCGGTGGAGGGGAACGCCACGGTGACGTCCAGGTCACTCAAGAGCGGCCGAAAATCAGGCGTGACGGCACCACCACGGGCATAGGCCCAGGCTCCGGGAAAGCGTGCGGCCAGGGAGCTCGCGAAGGCGTGCCCCGCGCCCAAATAGGCCGCGCGCCAGGCACGCATGGCCAGCGGGGGCCAAGCTTGGGACGCGGCCAGGGCGCGCACCCCCCGCAGGAAATGCCCGCCGCTCAAAAGAACACCCGCAAGGCTGTGCCCACGTCCCGGGTGATGAGGTTTTGGACCAGGTTGCCCTCCGAGGCGCGTTTCTCCCAGACCGGGGCAAAGGCGAAAAAGTCCCACTCCCAGTTTTCATACAGCGACCAGCGCAGGCGGGCCACGCCGTAACCGAATTGGGTGTCGAGGTCGTGGATGAGCGTGGCGGAAAGTTCCACCAAGGGGTGGGTCTCCCAGGAATTGGCGAGGGCGAGGAATTTCTCGAAGGGCAAAAGCCGTCCCTCCAGCGTCTGAGGGGACAGGGCCGCATCGTCTTCTTCCTCTTGGTAACCGCCTTCCAGTCTCAAATGCCAATCGGCGTTGAGCTGATGGTCGTAACCGGCGAGGGCGTCCAACAAGTCCTCGCCATCCTCGCCGTCCGGGGCCGAGGAATAGAGCGCCTGGATGAAGACCATGGCGCCACCCACCGGGACGTTGAGCTGGCCGCCGGCCTTGCGCCTCTTCTGGTCGTGTCCGCCCACCAGCTCGACCTGCCACGTGGGAAAGCGGTGCTCGAGCCGCAGCCAACCCGTGGGCGTGATGGTGCTGTCGTCGTTCTCTTCCAGTTGCTTGTCTCCCAGCACGAACAACTCCAGAGTGGTTTCGCCTGAGAGGAAAAAAGCGGCACGGGCACCATCGTTGCCTTGGGCCACGTTGGTTTGGCCGGCGAGACCGAGCGGCTGGTTGAAAGGGTTGATGGGATTGAAAACCTCGCCTTGCCCGTAATTGATGAAGAGCCTGCCCAAGGCGAAGCGTGCCTCGGCGGTGTCCCATTCGTAGTAAAATTTGTTCAGGAGCGTGTCCACGCGGTCGGACTTGGTTTGCTCCTCGTAGGTCAGATCCACCAGCTGGCGCGCCACTAGGCGGTTGGGGAAGTTGTAAACTCTTGCGGCCAGCCATCCGTCCGGGAAGAAGGGTTGCTTTCCCTTGAAGAGCTTGGAGGCGGCGTAGCGGGTGTACCAATTGGCTTCGAGACGGGAGGCGCTGAAAGTCGTTTTCAGGGTGAGATTGGCCGAAGCCAGGTGGAAAGCCTCGTTGTCCCAGTCTTGCAGGAGCGGTGGGTCCTGGGCCACGTCCGGGTTCTGGGCCCACCGCGCTTGTCCTTCCAGGTTGCCTGAGAACTCAGTCTTGTGTCCTTCGCCAACCCAGGTGATGGCGGCTTGGGCCGGGGCCCAAAGAAGCAACGCGAGGAGGAGGGCGAGGCGCATTCAGTTCCCCGTGAGCGTTTGTTGGCTGAAGTGGCGGGTTGGGAAATCTGACCGGAACTTCAGCTGCTTGTAATACATGCGGGTGGTTTTCCCTTGGTCTTTCAGTGGCGTCATCACCCAGGTGCGCGGCACCTTGTGGCCGTCAAAGGTGGCGACGTCGGAAAGCTTGAGCACGCGGATGAGGGCGCCTTTCTTGTCGTAGTAGCGTTGCTCTCGAGGGAGGCAATCCTTCTTGGAGGACAGCGTGATGATTTTCGGCCACATGACCTTGGCGTCGCTCTTAGCGGTGTTCTCGATAACCTTGTGAGGGACGCCGCCCAGTTTTTCGTCGGGCAGGAAGGCGTGGTGGTAATCCTCGGCGAGGCTCGAGGCCTTCAGCAGGTCGTCGTTGGTGAAGTCCGACCCCATCCAGCTTGCGAGCAGCATGGAAGGGGAGACCACCACTTGCCGCTTGAGCTTGGGGAACCAGTTCCACATGTTTTGGTCGAGGCGCAGCGTCCCGATGCCCTTTTCCTTGGCGGGCGACTGAATGAACACCAAAGCCTCTTTCTTGCCCCGGGCGTCCGCTGTGAGTTCCAACGTACGCGTCCAGTTCTCAGTCTTGATCTCCATCTCAATCACCGCGCTGGAGCCCTGGCCGCGGATTTGGTCCTCGGAGAAACGAAGCCATTGGTCAGCGGTCTTGAGGGGGCCACCACCCACGGCTACGCAGAAGAAGAGTTCGCGGAAACGGGGCAGATGCTTCATGGGGCCTTTCCTTCTTGAACACGCCCGTCCTGGATGCGTAAGACGCGGGCGACTTGGTCGATGAGGCGCTGGTCATGGGTGGAGAAGACGAATGTCAGACGGTGGTCGCGGTTGAGGCGCTTGAACAGGTCGATGATCTCCTGGGCCGTTTTGGAGTCCAGGTTGGCGGTTGGCTCGTCGGCCAGGATGAGTGAAGGGCGCCCAGCCACGGCGCGGGCAATGGCCACCCGTTGTTGTTGGCCCCCGGAGAGTTGGCGCGGGTAGCGGTCAAGCTTGTCCCCGAGCCCCACCTCGCCCAGGGCCCATGCCGTGCGCTCGTCGATCTCGGCCTGGGGGAGGCCCCGCATCTGCAGCGGGAGCTCCACGTTCTCCCGGGCCGTCAGCACCGGCAGCAGTTGGTAGTCCTGGAACACGAAGCCCATGTGGTGCAGCCGGTGGGCGGTGCGTTCCTCTGCGGACAGGTGGTGAATCTCTTTTCCCTTGTGGCGGATGGTGCCGGAGGTGGGAGCGACGAGGCCCGCCAGCAGGTTCAGCAGCGTGGTTTTCCCGGAGCCGGAGGGCCCCACCACCGCCACGAAGTCAGCCTCGTGGATGGAAAGGTCCACCTCGCGAGTGGCCCAGACTTTCTGGTCGCCCTCGCCGTAGGTCTTGGTGAGTTGGTTCATTTCAATGAGCACGACGACTCCTTTGGAGGACGCGGTAAAGGGGCCAGAGCATTCCTAGGGAGAGGAAGACGGCCATGAGGGAAGCCGCCTGTAGCGTGACGCCACCGTCATGCCACAGGCGCACCTCGGGTATAACGGGCATGCCACCCATCATGAGGGGTTGGCCGCCGGTGAAGATCAGCATGCTGATGGGATGGGCGTTGAAGAAGGAGGTGATGGCCTCGCCGAGCAGCACGCCCAAACCGATGCCCAAGGCGCCGACGAACAAGACCTCGAGGCCGAGCGAGAAGGCTACCCAGCGGGAGCCCACGCCGATGGTGTTCAAGGCCGTGAACTCGGCATCGCGCTCCATGAAGGTCACTAGGAGGGTATTGGCCATGCCGAGGCTGATCACCAGTGCCAGGATGGTGGTCACCAACCATGTGAAACCGTCCATGAACTCCAGGGCGCCCGCAATTTCGGGCAGGATTTTCTGCCAGGACACGGCGGTCGCGCCTTTCGGGCGGGGAAGGTCCACGTCCGCTGGCCCGAAGTAGACGTATTGGTGGAACCGGTCTCCTGGTATGGCGGCGAAGGCGCGTGCGTCGTCGAGGGCGGTGAAGGCCAAGGCGTCCTCCATGTCGCCGCCGCCGAAATCCAGCAGCGCGGCCACCCGGAACATGTCGTTGGCGACCGAGCCGTCGATCCCTTGCCCGATCACCGCCACGGGGTCACCGACGCCCGCCCCCAGCTTGCGCGCTAGCCGCGCGCCCAGCATGAGTTCCCGGCCGCCGGCGGTACTAAGAAAAGCGCCTCCGCGCACCGCCCGGCCGAGGTGGGTGAGGCGCAACTCCTTTTCCGGCTCCACTCCGGTCAGGAGTGTGCCCAGGGTTTTGCGCGGGCCCGAGAGAAAGACAGGAAGGGTGACCCGACGGGCGTAGTTGTGGGCTGGCAGCTGGGCCACCGCGGTTTCGGCGACCGTCCACTCCGGGTTGAAGTTCTTCTTGTCCACCTCGGGGTAGTAGCGCGGGTGGACCACTTGGTGGCGCCCGAAGTACTGGGCGAGGAAATCGTCCATGATCTCGCGCGACCCCGAGGCGGAGAAATTCAGGGAGAAGATGGTGTAGCCGGTTCCGAAACACAGTCCCAGCACCATCACGGCCGTACGCCAGGGCGCCCGGCCCAGGTTTTTCCAAGCAAAGCGCAGCATGAACAGCAGGCGGTTCATGCGCTCCTCCCCGCTTGCCGGAGGGCCAGGTGTACGGCCCAGCCGTAGCTCACCCCCACCACCGCGGCGACGAAGCCGTAAGTGACCGCGAGCTGCGACGGCAGCAACACGGGATAGACGATGCGTGGGAGTTCGATGCCCGCCCGCTCCATCACCTGTCCCTCGCCGAGGAAGCTGAAGTCGACGCCGGTGCGCGCTTGGGCGCCCACCAGCGCTAAAAGCAACAGTGAAGCCGCGCTGGCCGCGGCGAGCGCCATCAAACCGGCTTCATAACGGGCGAGACGGCGGATGATCCGGCGTGGGACACCGATGGTGGAGAACATGCGGATCTCGTCCTTCCGCTCCTGCCACAACATGGTCACCGGCGTCAGGATGGTCAGGGTGACAGTGATGGCCACAATGAGGAAAAACAACCGCATCATGCCGTGGTGAAAATCCAGCACCACCGCCATCTCGGAGTTGAGTTGCTTCCACGTTTTCAAGACGGTTCCCGTAGTGCCAGCGGCGGCCAGCGCGGCTCCTTCGCCTTCCTCGAAGCCCTCCGGCATGAGCACGATGCGGTGGTAGAGGCGGCGCGGGTCGGCCGCGCCCAATAAAAATTCCTCCACGACGTCCCCGTCCACATAAGCGTGGCGTCGCTCAAACGAGCGGCCGTGCTTGCGGTAGACGCCGAGGATGGGGAGGAGCTCGCTGCGCAGCTGCCCCTGGCGGTCCTGAAAGTTCAGCACCAAGGAGTCCCCGGCGGCGAAGCGGAATTTGTCGGCTACGTCCTTGCCGATGACCACGCCGCGCTCGCCGGCTTGGGGCCAGCGCCCGTCCACCATGTGGCGGTGGAGTCCCAAAGCGCGGGCGTGGGCGGGGAAGTCCACTCCCAGCACCTGGAGGGCCGCGCTGCCCTCGGGGGCGGTGAGGAAGCCGTCGAGCACCATTTCCGGCGAGCGCAGGGGGATATCCTCCAGCGCCGACTCCGTGCGGCCATCCCAGGGCAACGGGGAGAATGGGTCGCCGGTGGCCGCATAGTTCTTCTCTTGCAACTGGTAGAAGCCCACGTTGCCGTCCACCACCGTGCGCTCGATCTGCGCGTTCATGCCGTCGAAGAAAGCGAGAATCCACACCGCGGTGGCCGTGGAAAGGACGATGGAGAGGGCGATGAAAAGACTGCGGCCGGCGTTACGGCGCATGTTCTTGGCAGCCAGTCTGAGAAGGTAACGGTTGTCCGCGTGCACAGTGTCCCCGGGATGGGGACTAGTCTAGCCCTGGCTAGATGGCTTGTTTACCAAAATAGAGGCCCATGGGGTGCACGCGCACGTCGATGACGTCACCGGGCGGCGAAGCATGCTGGGCGTGGTTGAAACGCTCCACCAACTCCCACAGGTCGGGGAGGGCGTGAGACTGCAATGTCATGTGGAGGAGCCAATCCCGCCTTTCGGGCGTGGTGTGGAGCTCGGTGGTCATGTGCAACAGGCGGGTGCGCCACTGGCGCGCCAGGGCGTCGCTCTCCTCCGGGGAGAGGGTCTCCAGGAAATGGAGGGTTTCCTGACCGGATGGATATGTTTTTCCGGTTTCCATGCCCTTGCTGCAGCAAGGGCGGGGCCAGTGAGGAGGGCTTGATTCCAGGGGGTTCCCACACGGGAATGTCAAAACTTTAGACACCCCGAGCATGGCCGAATTTGCCGGCAGGCCGTGGGCCTTTTGAGTTTCCCTCTGCTGTCCCGAGAAGGGAGACGAGGTGATCCATGAGCGCCCAGACAGGCAAACCCGTTTTCTACCAATGGCAAAAGGAACATGGCTTCCCCGTGTTCCTGCGATTGGAGAGAAGCCTGATGGAAGGGCGGCTCCAGAAGCTCGTCGCGGATCTCGGGTTTAGCGAGGTGCCGGAGGCGGACCACAAGAAGATCCCTCTCGCGCGCGCCTCCACCCGCGTTCTCTCCGTCTCCCCCGCCAGCGCGCGGGTTGCCGACCAGGTGGCCACGCCTGACTCATTGGACCGCTTCGGCCTAGAAACCTTGCATCCCCATGGCGCCGCCCAAGTGTACCTGCGTCGCCACATCGGCATGATGGTTTTTTCCCCTTCTTCCACCGTGTGGGAGCTCGGGTTGGCTTCCAAACTTGAAACCACCGAGGACCTCATGGGGTTGCGGGTGATGTTCAACCGCTACCTCAGCTGGGCCCTCGCCGGCCGCGACGTCATCGGTTTCTGGGGTGTGGTCACCGGTGATGGTTTCGTGGTCATGCGCCAGGGGCAGTCCTTCGGCGAAGCGGTGTTCGTGGACATGGCCAACCGCCGCGTCTTCCATTCCGCCGGCAGCCGCCCCATGGACGGCGTCTTCACCATCATGCGTGCGGACTCGACCGCCCAGCCGGGCAAGCCGCTCCATCGTGAGGAGCTGGTAAGCTTCCTTTCCACCCACACCACTTATTTCTCCCTCACCGGTCTTCCGGCCAACTTGCGCCGCGCGGCCCTCGCACTGGGCGCCCTCGCCCGCGGCGAGTGGGGTGGGCTACCTTCCCATGACGGGTTGTCGAACGGCTGACGCCGCGGCTACCATGTCTCCATGGACAACTCCTGGATCGACCCCGTGCTGTTTTCGCTCGGCCCTTTGCAAGTGCGTTGGTACGGGCTCATGTACGTGGCAGGGTTCGTCTTCGGGGGCTGGATGCTCGGACGGCTGGCCAAGAGCAGCTTCTGGCCCCTACCCAAGGAAAGCATCGACAAGTACGTCACCGCGCTGATCATCGGGATGTTCTTGGGCGCGCGCCTAGCCTACGTCTTCATCTATAACTGGGATTACTACTCGGACAACATCCTGGAACTCTTCCACGTATGGAAAGGGGGCCTTTCCTTCCACGGCGCCGTTTTCGGCATGTGCATGGCCACCCTGTGGTTCGCGCGCAAGCACAAAGTCCATTTCTTCCAGATCGCCGACTGCATGGCGGTGGCGGGCAGTCCCGGTCTCTTTTTCGGGCGCATGGGGAACTTCATCAACGGCGAACTCTACGGCCGGGTCACCGACGTGCCCTGGGGCGTGATTTTCCCAGACGCGGGTCCATACCCCCGCCATGCTTCCCAACTTTACGAAGGGATCCTGGAAGGGATCGTGTTGGCGCTCATTCTTTGGGCCATCCACCGCCGCCAACGCATTTACGGCTTGGTGAGCTCCGTTTTCCTCATCGGATACGGGACCTTTCGTTTCGTGGTGGAATTTTTCCGGGAACCCGATGCGCAGCTAGGCTACTACCTGGGCATTTTCACCATGGGACAGATCCTCTGCTTCTTGATGTTGCCCCTCGCCGGCATCATTTGGCACCTGGCCCAGCGGGCGGCCATCCCCAACCCCCTGGTCAGCGACGCGGGGCCGTCTTCACGCGCAGGCGTTCGCGCCAAGGCTTGAAACCCGACGGGGCCTTGTCCGCTGCCGGCGCCACCGACAAATACACTGGGAAGCACGTGATGGTGCAAGAGGCGCCGTAGGACACCTCCTTCTCCGCGTCCTTCCATTGGTAGAAGGCCTCCTCGTCCACCCGCACGTACTTTTGTTGCTTGCCCCAGCGGTTCACCAGGGACTGCAGGAACACGTCATGCAGGAAGTAAGAGGGAAGGGTGGCGTGCATGTCGAGGATCTTGTCCCCCTGGGCCTGGACCACCACGGGAAACTTGTACATCGGCATGGCCACTTGATAGCGCAGGGTGAGCGAGCCGCCCTCGTCGCCTAGTTTCTCCGGTTGACCATGCTTTGCCGCCAGCGCCGAAACTGCTTGTCCCGGGAAAAACCCCGCGAGCGAATCCAAGCTGAAGTCGTAGTTAGGTGGCACCACCTTCGCGGTGGCGGGGCTCACCCCAATCCAGACCCACAGAAATAAAAGCCGCTGCATGTCCCCCGCATCGGTCATTCTCTCCCGCCGTTCGAATGCCAGAGCGCTTCGCTCAAGGGGATAGGACCGCCCTGGTCCTATGTGGAAAAAAAGTTCTGCACGGCGCGCCGGTAACAGGTGACAAACCTTTGGATTCACGGTCATCATCAAGACACGAGTTGGAGCTAAACTTTCGCCCCCGGCACGACGTTAAGCCCAGGGTAGAATGCTGTATTCCCCATCGGATAGGGGCAGAAAAACCGCTCGTGGATTAAGGATTTGGAACCATGATGAAAACTCTGGCTTGGATGCCGCTCCCGGTCCTTCTGCTGCTCGGCGCTTGCGCCACCTCTTCCCCCCAAAAACAAAAACGCACCGCCGCCGCTTCCGGATGGCGCAGCTTCGGCGAGGAGTCCTCCTATACTCCTGGGGGCCGCGTGCAGCGGGACCTGGTGGACCGCGACCTGGCCGCGTGCGAAGGCTGCATCTTGGGCAGCTCCCACCATGGCACCTTCGTGTCCCCCTTGCGCGCCCATGAACTTAAAGGCGCCGAGCACCTCAACCTCAAGAACACCCACTTTGACTTCCCCGTGGTGTGGAACCCCGCCGTCGCGAAATGGGTGAATTACTTCACCGGCCGCGGCCGCGAGTGGTTCATCCGCTACGCCCACCGCGGGGGCCGCTACGCCCCCGTGCTCTCCAAGATCCTCAACGACAATGGCTTGCCCCGCGACCTGATTTTCCTCGCCATGGCCGAGTCCGGTTTCCAGAACCAGGCCAAGAGCCACGCCCGCGCGGTGGGGCCCTGGCAGTTCATGAGCTTCACCGGCAAGAAGTACGGCTTGCATATCGACTGGTTCGTGGACGAGCGTCGCGACCCGCTCAAGGCTTCCGTCGCCGCCGCCGGTTACCTGAAAGACTTGCATGACCTCTTCGGCTCCTGGGAACTCGCCGCCGCCGGCTACAACGCGGGCGAGGGGAAGATTGGCCGTGCCATCCAGCGCTACGGCACCCGCGACTTCTGGAAGCTCACCAAGGGCCGCTACCTGCGCCCTGAGACCAAGAACTACGTGCCCAAGATCATGGCCCTCGCCATCATCGGGAAGAACCTCGAGACCTTCGGCTTCAGCGAGCTGAGCTTCGACAACGCCCTGGACTACGAGACCATCGCCGTGCCCGGCAACAGCGACCTCTTCGAGATCGCCCGCGTGCTGGAATTGCCGGTGGAGGAACTACAGCGCTACAACCCCGAATTGGTGCGCTGGCAGACCCCGCCTCGCGTGTTGACCTACAACCTCCGCGTGCCCGTGGGTTCCGAATCCAAGTGGAAGGAGCTGGACGACCAATCCGTGGTCGCCGCCACCAAGTACGCCACCTGGACCCACAACAAGCCGGCCACCCTCAAACAGGTGAGCGAGAAGACCCGCGTTCCCGTGGACGTCCTGGCGGTCCTCAATCCCGAGCTCGATAAGGTGCGCTTCGACGCCGGCACCACCGTGAAGCTGCCCTTCCGCGAGGACCATGGCGCCCGCCACCAGCTTTACGCCGACCTTTATGAGTCCCCCAAGAAGTACCGCCGCGCCCGGCGCTCCTACTACCGCTACATGAGCAGCGTCAGCGAAGATGGCCCCTCCATCCGCCGCCCCAGCAAGTTCTACGTGGTGAAGAAGGGTGACACTCTGTGGGAGATTTCCCGCAAGACTGGCGTTTCCATGGACGTGCTGGTGCGGTCCAACCGCCAACTGCGCCGCCGCCAAGTGCTCCCCGGAGACAAGCTCGCCATTAAGTAAAAAGACTCCGAACTTCCCAGGAAACCCGCGTCCATGACATAGTGGACGCGGGTTTTCCGCTTTTACGGGGGAAGGATGGCCTTCGGGATCAAGGCGCTCAAACGTCACGAGAACACCGACAAGCACGCCGAACGGCGCGTGCACGTGCCCCAGCTCATCTTGGGCCACGACCTGGCGGCCGTGCTGAAACTGGTGGAGCTGAAGCGAGAGCATGGCCCTGAGCGCCTGCGCCTGGTTACTCCGCACTTCCTCACCAAGGACGTCTTGGTGAACGCCCACCGCCACTTTTCCACCACGCTCCGGGACAACCAGCACACCCTTGAGGTCGCGGCCAAGTTCTCCCACGCGCGCACTCGCCGTCGGGAGGAGGAACCGCTCTTCTACAAAGAAGGGCAGTGGCATCGCTTCGGGGGCCGCGCGAAACCCATGGAACTCCTGCCCGGGGAAGCTTACTTTCTGCCGGCCCGCCAGGAGCTGGACTTGGAAAGCCTTTTCTCCCCGGAGGACTGGGAAAGTCTGGATGACACCCTGAAGGCGTACCAGCAGGTGCGCGTGCTCGAAACCCTGGAGAAGAAGGCTCCAGGGGACCTCGCCGACCGCGATGAATGGTGGATGCTCTTCCATGATCTGGGCGAAATGACCTGCGAGGACCTGTGGCTGTCCTTGCCGGCGCGGCAGGTGCTCAAGGCATCCTCCCATGGCCGCACGCTTCCGCCGGAAGCCGCGGCTTACCTCACCTCAGTGCGCGCCCAGGCGGCGGTGTCCGTTTCGTGGGAGTTCTCGAAAGAAATCCACCAGGGCCCACGCACGCTCTTCCTTCCCCAGAGCATGACCCATGAATGGGGCCACTTCATCCTCGACCTGGACGCGTGGGACGGGAGCAGGCAATCGGCCAGCGCTCTGATCCTGCTGCAGGAGGAAGAGGCCACCAGCGAACTCATGGCGGACAAGATCAAGCTCATGAAGCGCGTGCTCGAGCGCGTGTTCCCCGGCTTCGAGGCCTTGGCGGGCCGCGAGCACATCATGGCCTCCGAGGATTTTCTTGAATGGCCGGGCGACAAACAGGCGGCGGAGGCGTTGCTGGTGAGCGTGCCGCGCCTGCACACCCTGGGTGCTTATGGGGCAGGTACCTTCGACGCTTCCTTCTTGGCCCGCGCGTTACTTTCCGTCTGAGCGTCAGAACCCTGACGAAAACGCCCTTCTTTTGATGGCGCGGCGCATGTTCGCTTGATTGCTGCTCTAGGCTCTTCCTAAACTCAAGCCAATCTCTTCCACCAAGGAAAGCCTCCCATGAGAGTCCTGCTGCTCATCGCTGCCCTCCTGTGCGTCGTCTCCGCCAAGGCCCAAGACCGCCTCGTCTCCATCGACGCCTTCGACCTGGGTTATGCCGGCGGCTTGCTCTTTCAAAACGACGACGGGGCCGACCGCAAGGACCGTAACGCCAACGACTTCCGCCTGCGCTTGAACTACGCCCAAAAAATGCCCGAATGGCACGAGGCCCTCATGCTCAAGGGCATCGTGCGCGTCGAGCGCCGTCATGAGGACGCCGAAGCTGACACCACCAACTCCGTATGGGCCGCCTCCGGGGGCGCGCTCTACAACTTTGACCCCGCCGACACCAAGAACTCCGCCTTCGTGGGTGGGCAGTTTGGCCTGGAGTGGATGACCATCGAAGACGCAGCGGATGAAGACTCCGGCATCAACATGGTCTTCAGCGTCGAAGGCGGGAAGCGCTGGGACATGGGCGAGTTCGCCTCCGCCATGATCTCCTACGCGCCGTCCATCGAAGCGGCTTACCGTCGCTACGGAGGAGACATCCGCGAGACTTTTTATAAGAGCGGCACTGAATTCAAACTGAGTTTCCTCAAATTCGACATCATGTTTTGAGTCGTCGGGGCAAGGCGTTGCCCCGACGAGTAAAGCCATACGCACAAAAACAGTATTTACAAACGCATGCAACCCAAAGACACTTGAACCAATAACTGTATCTGTTGCTTAAACTGGAATGACGACCCGTCATTTGAAACAAGGAGATTTCATGAAGAAGCAACTCGCTCTCGCCGCTGGCCTGGCCGTACTGGCCACCCCCGCTCTCGCCTCTAAGGCCCGCATGCAGGCCCTGGGCGAAGACGTTGATGGTTCCTTCTACATCAACGACAACCGGAACATCTTCCTGAACCCGGCTGAAGTTCTGAACCACCGTGACCTGGTGACTTTCGAGTGGGGCGCTGGTCAGACCACCGACACTGACGGCGACACCAATGCCGAAGGCGGCTTCCTCCGCGGCTCTGGCAACATGGTATGGGGCGCTCAGTTCGGCCGCGTGACCGATTTCGCTGACGACCTGAACACCGCGGGTGACGAAGACGCCGACCTCGACGCCTACGTACCCTCCAACGCCCTCGATCTCTTCGTTGGCGGCGACGCTGGCATCAAGTGGGGCGCCCAGCTGACCTACACCAGCCAGAAAGACGACGAGTTCGCCACTGCTGGCGGTGACGACGCCGAAGCCGGCCAAATCGACCTGGCTGCTGGTGTTTCTACCGGCAACATCTCCGGTTACCTCAAGTACGGCGTTTCCGGCAAAGTTGAAACCGACGGCAACGACACTGAAGTTAAGCGCTCTTCTCCCCTGGAGATCGGCGGTAGCTACAAGTGGATGGACTACACCTTCTTCGCCCAGTACATGATGGCGAAGTACGAAGCCGACCAAGCCGGTGCTGACAACGACATTGAGACCAACACTTGGCAGATCGGCGCTGGTCGCGTGAACAAGCTCTCTGACCGCGCTAACCTGTTCACCAAAGTTGCCTACGTCAACGGCAAGACTGAATGGGATGACCTGAACGGCCGCGACGAAGACAAGTCCAGCACCCTGCCCGTGACCATCGGTCTCGAGTACGACGCTGCCTCTTGGCTGACCCTCCGCGGTTCTGTTGCCCAGAACGTCTTCATCAACGAGCAAGAAGTTGACGGCGACAAGAGCACCATCCAGAACTCCACTGACGTAAACGCTGGCGCTTCTCTGAAGTTCGGCGACCTCAATGTCGACGGCGTACTGGGTACCTCTAACGGGAACAACGGTAACTACGGTACCGATAACCTGTTGTCTCGCGTATCTATGACCTACCGCTTCTAAGCGAAGTCTTAAGAGGGCCGGCTTTATGCCGGCCCTTTTTTTTTGTCCGGTGATTCTTTATGGCCTGCATCCTTAAGGAGTACGAATGAAGAAGTTCTTGGTTATCGCCCTCGCCGCCGTTTTTGCCACCCCAGCCTTCGCCACGAAGGCCCGCCTGTTGGCCCTGGGGGAAGACACCATCGGTTCCCAATACATCAGCGACACCCGCAATGTTTTCTTGAACGCAGCCCATGTGAACAACCACAAGAACCTTGTGGTAACCGAGTGGGGCTCTGATGGTGCGAACAACACCAAATTGGACAGCGACAGCAACGCCTACGCTGAAGGCGGCCTTTTCCACGCATGGAACAACCTGGTCATCGGCGCTTACTTCGGCGGCGAAACCCAGCAATCATATGAAGCCCGCCAAATCCTCAACGTCTCCAACCGCGAAGTTCACCAGGACAATCAGGTGGACCTTTTCGTCGGAGGTGACGCTGGGGTCCAGTGGGGCGCCAACTTGACCCATTCCACTGGCGAAAAAGACGACGGTGACATCAAAGACGACTCCCTCTCCGCCCGCCTGGGCGTAATTGCCGACCGCGTGGAAGGCTTTGCCAACATCAGCCTAGTGAACAAGTTCGAAGGTGACCTGAACGCCAGTGGTACCGACGAGGAATTCGACGGCAAGTTGGGTTACGAGATCGGCGGAAGTTACGATGTGGGGGCAGGCAAAGTCTTCGCTTTCTGGCGCCACGCTGGTTGGGAGCAAGAGTCCGACGTGGCTTTTGGCGCTGGCGGTTCCTACGTGGGTGAAGCCGAAGTGACTACCAACCGCTACATCCTCGGTTATGGTAGCGAGAAGCGTGTAAGCGGCAAGGCATCGCTCTTCTGGAAAGTTTCCTATGTCCGCAACACTCGCGCCCTTGAAACTGAGGACGACGGCGACGCTGATCTGAACGACCTGCGCGTTCCTGTCACTGTAGCCTTGGAATATGACGCCGCATCTTGGCTGGTCTTGCGCGGCTCGGTCACCCAAAACCTCTACTCTGAAGCTGATAACGAGTATGACGATGGGCTTTCTGCCTTGATCAACAATGGCCTCACTAACGTGTACCCTGAGGGGAAGCGCACCGTGCGTAACTCCACCAATGTGAACGCTGGCGCCACCCTCAAGTTTGGCGACCTGTCCGTCGACGGCCTTCTGGGCCTGAACGGAGGCACTTCGACCGCGGAATCCGGGAACTTCGGGACAGATGACCTGCTCGCCCGCGTGGCCATGACCTACCGGTTCTGACCCACAAGACTGCACGAATAAAAAAAGGGCCGCTCAAGTGATCTGAGCCCCTAATTTCGGACACTAAATGAAACGAGACTACCCCTTAA
>CAYNPO010000011.1:0-110249 GCA_964399165.1 uncultured Bacteriovoracaceae bacterium
GTTGCCGTTCCACTTCAGGGCCGAGGCGACCATGTCGTCGATGAGGCGGTGCTCGTACACGATGCCCTTGGCCTCAAACTTCTTCTTGAAGTCGGCTTCGTAGATCTCCTGGAAGATGTCCTTGAAGCGGCCGTCGTACTTCTTGAGGATGGTGTTCTTAGTGGAAAGGTACAGAGGCCAGCCCTTCATCAGGGCCATGTTGAAGCAGGACTGGGCGAAGCCACGGATGGACTCGTCGGTGTTGTACATGCACAGGGCGACGCCGTCGCCCTTGAAGTTGAACACTTCCCATTCCTGGGTTTTGCCGTCCTCGCCGGTGAAGGACATCTTGAGCTTGCCCTTGCCTTTGATGACGGTGTCCGTGGCGCGGTACTGGTCGCCGAAGGCGTGGCGTCCGATGGTGATGGGCGCGGTCCAGTTGGGAACCAGGCGGGGCACGTTCTGGCAGATGATGGGCTCGCGGAAGACGGTGCCGTCCAGGATGTTGCGGATGGTGCCGTTGGGGCTCTTCCACATCTGCTTGAGCTTGAACTCCTCCACCCGCTGCTCGTCCGGGGTGATGGTGGCGCACTTGATGCCCACGTTGTACTTCTTGATGGCCTCGGCGGACTCCACGGTAACTTTGTCATCGGTGGCGTCCCGGTTCTCCATGCCCAGGTCATAGTACTTGATGTCGAGGTCGAGATAGGGAGTGATGAGCTTCTGCTTGATGAAGGACCAGATGATCCGGGTCATCTCGTCGCCGTCGAGTTCCACGACAGGGTTTTGGACTTTGATTTTTTGCATGGTTGGCTCCTGAGGGTGTGGGGTCTATTCTTCGGGAAAACCGCCTCTCTGTCGAGGGGAAGCCAGGGGATTCCCTCTTCACGCCATGCCCCATTTTTGGTACTTCCAGGGGATGCTGACCCGCTTGCTCCAGTGTCTGCTGCTCTTCGCCCTCGCCGTGGCCCACGCCCGGGCCGGGGAGTGGGAAACATATCTCGAGGAGGCCCGGGCCAGAGTCTCCCACGAAAGCCACCTGCCTTACCGGTTGACCCACGGCCACAAGACCCCACGAAGCGTGCTGCTCGTGCACGGGATCTACTCCTCGCCCCTCTACTTCCGCGGCATGGCCGAGGCCTTCTTCCGCGCCGGCCACAACGTGGTCACGGTGCTCCTGCCCGGCCACTTCGAGAAAGACTGGTACTCCATGCGCCAGGTGCACGGGAGCGACTGGAGCGCTGAGGTGGACCGCGGCTACCAACTGGCGCGGGAGCTGGGGGAGCAAGTGGTCCTGGCAGGCCACTCTCTGGGCGGACTCCTTTCCTGGGAACAGGCCGCCAAGCGCCCCGCGGGCGAAGTGGCGGGCCTCGTGATCATCTCGCCGGCGCTGAAAGTGCAGGACGCCGTGCTCGCCGCCTGCCGCGCCGGCCGTGGGGTGGGGCTCTCCGGTAACTTCTTCGTGCGCGCCCGCCCGGATGGCGTGCGCGTGCCTCACTTCGATCCAGTCGCTGGCCCCCTCATCCAAGGCGTGGCCGACCGGGTGCTCGCCGGGCCTTTGCCCCGGGTCCCCCTCTTCATGGCCTACACCTGGAACGATAACGTTCTGGACGTGGTCGCCCTCCGACGCCACTACCTGCGAATGCCTGGCCCAAAACAGCGCTATGTCTACGCCTTCCGCCTGGGCGGGGTCGACCACGGCAGCATCTCGCAATCCCCGCAAGATGAAGCCACCTTCGGCAATGGGCGCAACCCAGATTTCGGCCGGATGATGCAACAGGCGCTGGATTTCCTCGAGCGCCACTGATACGCCTGAAGCATGCTCCAGGCCTTGCTAGGACTCTTCCTCATGACCGCCACCGCCGCCGAACCCCGCTGGTACCGCGCCACCACGGCCGCACCAGCCCGCGGCGTGGTGCTCACCGTGCACGGGTTGAACTTCAAGCCCCAGGGCATGGAGCACCTGGTGGGGGAGTTCACTTCCCGCGGCTACGACGTGCTCTTGGTGGGCCTCAAGGGCCACGAGGGCGGTGACTTGGAGGCCTTCAAGCGCGTGAAGCGCGAGGACTGGCTCAGCGAGGTCCGCCATGGCTACGAACTTCTGGTTGAGCGCCACCACCAAACCGGCGGCGAGCGCGTGTTCGTGGCCGCCTCCCTGGGCGCGCAACTTGGCATCGAACTCATGGGCACGCGGGACACGAGTCGGCCCGTGGACTTCGACCGTATGGTGCTCTTCGCCCCCGCGCTGGCGGTGAAACCCCTGCCCGGTAACGCCACCAGGCTTCTCCTGGTCACAGGCGCCGAAGGCATTCTTATCCCCAGCCTGTGCCCGGCCGAATACCGCGCCCACCGGGGTACCCCCGTGGGTGCCTACCGCGCGCTCTTCCAGGGCCTGGAGCGCATCTCGGGCCGCTCGTTTGATGCCGTGGGCGCCGACATCCCTACGACGGTTTTTGTGGATCCGGAGGATGAGCTCGTGTCGTTGCCGGGATTACGTGCGTTTGTGCGGCAGCAGGCGTTTATTCGGTGGAATATTGTGGAAGTCAGTAACAGCCAAAGCCAGTACAGAAGGCCCTATCATCACCTGATCACGGATCCCGAGGTCTTGGGCGAGAGGGAGTGGGCAGATAAAGTGTTGCCCCGGCTGCTCCAGAGACAAGGGCCCTAATAACCAACAGCACCCGCCACACCTCGGTTGTTTCCAGCGGACTGAACACCTCCGCAGTTGAAGAGCGCGGTCTCGCCGGTTGATACATGCGTGCCAATGACATGTGAAGGTATTGGTGCACTAGAGAGGCGGAAAGTGCCGGTGATATCTTGAGAAGCACTCGTGCGATCTATATCAATGTCAGTGTTCGTTCTTTTGAGACCGTTTCTATAGATAGTAACGGCCGTGGTGCCGTCCCATCGAACACCGCAGACACGGGCAATAGCTGATGCTTGTTGAGCAGGGCTGCCTTGTAGATAGGAGCCAAGCAGGTCTGGACGGCTCGATGGATCCCGTGTTGCCAAGTGCGCCTGGGTCAAGGCCATGGGCTGACCACTAAAGAATAAGCGATTGAATGTTACAGGCACACTGCTGTGAGGTGCGATGCTGTCAGAATTCGCCCGCAAGGGGTAGCAACGTTGATTGCAGCAGATGTAGTTCTCTGGCACTTGGGTGCAGGTCAAAGTCGCCCAGGCGGGGGAAGAAACCAATGCTGTAATGAACAAAGGCAAAATCATCTTCATCTCCTGTCTTCTCTGTTCTTGGTATCGTATCGGATGAACTCTATCTGGTATGAGGAAATTTCTTTAGACCATCCAAGTAATTGATTTGTAGAGTCTTTGCATCAAGAAGGGGTGCCAATAAGTTAGGGCTCCAGCAGGCAGACCTACATGTCTTCAAGTGTCTACCGATGAGCTAGAAGGAGACATATATATGAGACTACTTGTCGTCGGCCTCCTCGCTACCTCAGCTCTATCGTCCGTTGGGCATGCGGGCCAATGTCCTGAGATCCGAGAACCCTCGGATGCAGTGGCACAGCTGACCCCCATTGGGAATTGCGGACGGCTCGCCAGTTGTTCACGACCTGAGGACCTGGCTGCATACTTTTATTTCTTTGAAAGTGTGCGGGAGCAATTTCTAAATCTTCAGAACCGTGCTGAGCAGGCACTCTCAGTTGGGATACGCGGAACAAGTACAGCGGATGTTACTGCGTTGCTGGAGACTCATCGGTGTGCACTACCCCAGCTTTTGGATATCATCCATACAACCGGCAATTGCAATGCCGAGATTAATGAGGCGCTACAAGCAGGGCAACTTGGAGCCGTTACTGATTCAGCCGGGCAAGCTACCTACAACAACGTGCTGACCATCATTGCACCTGCGGGCTCGGAAGACGCTCAAGGAGTTGAAAGGGGTACGTCATTAATGGACCGTACCTTTTTTATTGCAGCCGCCAATCGTTCATCGATGAGGGATCCCATTGCACAAGGGGCGATGGCCGCCTGTGTAGGGAGGCAGAACACTCTCCTAGCATATGTTACTCCCCCACCCTCATATCCGGTAGAAGATACCCTGAGAGAGGCGCAGGGGTATCTGCCGCGGGGGAGCGATCTTGCATCTGCTGAGCCCGAGCTGAGGATGCTAATTGATACCCGCTTCACCGAACGGAGAGCGAGGCAGGGGATGCTTGCCGAAGTCATATCATCGTTGGGCACGACACAAAGTAGGGTGGCTTCGATCCGTAATCCTGAGGAGTGCAGGCGCTTTCTTGGGACGGAGTTGAGGCGAACCCCGCAAAACAGTGAGGATGTCGTTACCCTCACGTCGATTCTGGAGGCTCACCCCGGCGTCAAGCCATTGCTAGAACACTTGGCATCTCAGGGGCAATGCCAACGTGCGGCTGATGTCCTGGAAGATTTTCATGAGTTCTTCAGCGATCTGAATAGCCTCCCGAGAGCTCCCCGGTTCGGGCAAAGCCAGGCGCAATATCTCAACAGCTACTTCGATATGATTAAGCGGTTGAGCGAAAGATTAAAAAACGACTTGCACAGACACTATCGGGCAATGGAGCGAAGCGTTGGTGGGCGTGCACAAGTCTTGCGGACTGTGGGCGAAACGTTAAGAGGGCCTTGCGAAGCAATCCGTTCGAGCATAACACAGATGTGTCGCTCAACTCGCTGCCCAGCTGAAGCTTCCACGTATAGGCAAGTAGGCATGGCGAGGTACGGAATTCAGCCGACAGGCCAGCAGAGATGCGGAGTCAATCCTGATCAGCCTGCGCCCGAGTACGAGTTTCCTGCCGGATCTGCGGGTGATCGTTGGGTTCCTACATTCCACAATCGATTGGACGAGGTGAGGGCATCGGAGTGCCGAGGGTATAACCAATGGCTAATCTCAGAGTGTCCCACGGGATTAAACGAATCACTTGCCGGCAGTAACGGGCTTATCCGCGATTGCATGGATGACAACCGTGACTATGGAACCTTCTGCCGTGCGAGGGGAAGAACAACAGAGGCCTGCTATATGTACTTCTTTACTGAAGCGATGGGTAGCATGGCCTCAGCTGACGAGTCGAACAATTACCAAAACCGCGGAGCCGGCGCATCTGCAAGATCTGCAAGCCGAGGAGACAATTATGCCTATCTCCTGGACGGTTCGGGGCGCGCTGTAGCTGTCGATCGAATCAGAGGGGCGGCACAGCCGCGTGCAGGATCTCTGGAGAACCCGGCAACGCCCCCCGCGCCGACACTTACGCCGATGGTGAGTCCGGTTGTTCAAGAAGACGGGAGAAAGCGCAGAACGGGCGAACAGCGTGTCGATCCGACCCCGACTACCGTTGCCACCACCCCCGCCGCCGCCCTCGAACAAGCCCGCGACGTTGAGGAGCGCAACCGCAGCGCCTTCGTCCGCGCGGCACAAGAACTGCGAGACAACCCCGACCTGCAGCGCCTGACCGCGCGCCTGAATGAACTCGAGCAGCGCGAGCGGGAATGGATGCAAAGCCGAGCGAAGGTCGCCGAGGCCGAAGTCGCCGCGGGTACCTTGAGCGTGCCAGGGGTGCGTCCACAGAACGCGCGCCAGATGACACGCTCCCAATTGGCCGGCGCGGCCATGCAATCCCTGAGCAATGACAGCAGCCTCGACTCGAGTGACTGGGCCGACTTGGGCCAGGCCATGAGTCAGCGGGCCGCTATTGCGGCACGGACTGGAGGGGCCGCAGGGCCGAGAGGTGGCGGCTTGGCCGACATGGGCGCCACCGGCGGTGGCGTGGACGGCGCCGCTAACGTGATTAACCTCTCCAGCATCCCCGGCGCCCCGGCCACCACCGGCAACGCTGAGGCGGACATCTTGGCGATCCTGCGCGAGAAGGAATTGCTGAATAATCAGTCCGCGCCCTTCGTGGTCTTCTACCAGGACAAGTATTACCGGGTCGTGCCTAGCCGCGAGGGCGGCGAGCCCCAAGTCGTGGCCATCGCAGGCGAGGATGGCGGCGTCGAGGCCGTGCGCGGGGGCGCTACCCGAACCTACTACGCCCGGTTGATGGAGATCATGCGCCAGAGCGAAGGTGAGGGCGTGCAGGTCATTGACCTGAACAAGCCAGCGCCCCGCCACCAACGATGAGCAAAAAAAAAGCCTCCGAAAGGAGGCTTTTTTCTTGGGATTTTTTGGAGCGGGCAAACAGATTCGAACTGTCGACCTTCACGATGGCAACGTGACGCTCTACCAACTGAGCTATACCCGCGATGAGGCAGCAGTTTATACGGCCGTTCTAGGACCCGTCAACGTGTTTTTATAGGGAGTTAGGGGGAAGGAGGGGCCGTAAGATCTTGATTATCTTCCATCGGAGGCAAATGCTTGCGGAGCATTCCCAACAACCTCTCCAGAGTGACTGGCTTGACCAGCACGTCGTCGCATCCCACGTCTCGGCATTTCGCGTGCTCGGAGCGCTGGGCGTGGGCGGTCAGCGCGATGATGGGGCCCGTGTAGCCCAGGGAGCGAATCATTTCCGTGGCCTCGCGCCCGTCCATCACGGGCATCTGCACGTCCATGAGGATGGCATCCGGGACTTGCTGCTGGAACGCCTCCACCGCCTGGCGGCCGTCTCGGGCGAAGGTGAGCTCAGCGCGGGTGGGTTTGAGGTAGAGTGAGAGCAAGGTGAGGTTGTCAGGGGCGTCGTCCACCAGGAGGAGACGCCGGCCGTGGAAGTCGGTGGTCTTGGCGGCGTCCTTGGCGGAAACCTGGGGCAGCGAGGGAAGCGGCCGCCGCTCCAGGCGCAAGGTGAATTCGAAGACTGAGCCTTCGCCTAGCCGGCTTTCCACCAGCTGCAGATCCCCCTGCAGGGCCCGGGCGATCTGGCGCGAGATCACCAGTCCCAGGCCCGAGCCGCCGTACTGGCGACGGGTAGAACTATCGGCCTGCACGAAGGGGCGGAAGAGGCGGCGCGATTCTTCCGGGGTCATGCCCCGGCCCTGGTCGCGCACCGTGGCCCGCAGGAGGTCGTGGCCGTCGTCGGCGTCCTCCACGTGCACCTCCACCTCCACCAGGCCCTTGTCGCTGAACTTGATGGCGTTGCCGATGATGTTGAGGAAGACCTGCTTGATCCTCAGTTGGTCGGAAACGTAACCCAGGGGCATGCCCTCGGGAACGTGGAAGCGCAGCTGGACGCCCTTCTCTCCCGCCTTGAAGGAGAGGGTGGACTCGATGTCTTTCAGGAGACGGGCCATGTCGAAGGGGGAGCGCTCAAGGTCCAGGCGGTTGGCCTCGATCTTGGAGAGGTCCAGAATGTCGTCGATGAGCTTGAGCAGGAGCTGGCTGTTGCGGCGGATGGCGTCCACGCACTCCTGCTTGTCGTTGCCGGGGTAGCGGCCCTGGGCGAGCATCTCGGAGAAGCCCAGCACCGCCGCGAGCGGCGTGCGGATCTCGTGGGACATGTTGGCGAGGAAGGCGCCTTTGGCCAGGTTGGCGGCATCCGCCTGCACCCGCAGACGGTCCAGCTCCTCGGCGTGCTCGCGCAGCATCTGCTTTTGGAGGTGGAGCTCCACGAACACCCGCACCTTGGTGCGCACGGCGTGGGGGTCCAGGGGTTTGAACAAGAGATCCACCGCGCCTGTTTCGTAGCCGGAGAAGACGACTTCCCGGTCTTCGGAGTGGGCGGTGACGAAGATGATGGGCAAGTGGCGGTAGCGGCGCACGCCCCGGACCATGCGCGCCAGCTCGAAGCCGCTCACGTGGGGCATCTGCACGTCCAGCAGGGCCAGGGCGAAGTCGTTGTGGGCGATCAGGGCCAGGGCCCCGTCGGCGTCGGTGGCGGAGTGGATCTCCACGTCCGGCGCGGCGATGAGTTCCGAGAGCGCCTCGATGTTTTTGGGATGGTCGTCCACCACGAGGATTTTGGCCTTGCCGGTCATGCCGCCCCCCGGGAGAGATCCGCGAGCAGGGGGCCGATGCGGGCCAGAGGCAGGACGTGGTCGGGTCGGAAGAGGGACAGCGCCGCGGCCGGCATGACCGGCATTTGCGCGTCCGCCGGATCCTGCACGACCGTGAAGCCGCCGGCCAAGTGGATCTGCTTGAGGCCCTGGGCCCCGTCCGCGCTGGCGCCAGTGAGGAGCACTCCCACCGAGCGCGGCCCCGAGCTGCGGGCCACCGATTCGAAGAACACGTCGATGGAGGGACGGGAGAAGTGCACGGGAGGGTCCATGCTGAGGGCGAGTGTGCCGTCGTCTTCCAGCAGGATGTGATAACCGGGGGGGCAGAGATACATGGTCCCAGGGCGCAGCATGGTTTTATCCCGTGCCTCCTCGGCCTGGCCCCGCAAGTGGTGGGCCAGGGACGGCAGGGCCGAGACGGCGGCATCGGGCGGGAAGTGGAGCACCACCACCATGGGGAGCGGAAAGTGAGCTGGCAGAGACTGGAAGAGCGCCTGCAGGGCCTGGATTCCACCGCTGGAAGCTCCGATGGCGAGCACCGCTGGGCCCTTCATGCTCCCTCCGAGACCCGCGGCAGGAAATCCAGCGCGGGTTTTTTCTGGAAGATGTTCTCGCCGTTCCCCAGTTCCTGGAACACGCCTTGGGTGGGGGAGGAGAGCATGCTCTCTTTGCTGCCGATGCCGAGGAACCCGCGATGGACCAAGGAGTCTTGGAAGAGCTGGAAGGCGCGGTCCTGCAGGGGGCGGCTGAAGTAGATGAAGACATTGCGGCATAGGATCAGGTGCATCTCCGCGAAGACATGGTCGGTGGCCAAGTTGTGGAGGGAGAAGACCACGTTGTGGAGCAGGGCCGGGTCAAAGCGCGCCTTGCCGTAGTGGGCGGAGTAGTGGTCGGAAGGGTTACCCGCGCCGCCGGCGGCGAGATACCGGCGGGTAAAGGTCTGTACGGCGGGCATGTCGAAGATGCCCTCCTTGGCCCGTTCCAGGACCGCGGGATTGATGTCGGTGGCGTAGACGGTGGTCTTGGTGAGGAGCCCTTCTTCCTTGAGCAGGACTAGCAAGCTGAACAGCTCTTCTCCCGTGCTGCAACCGGCGACCCACACCCGCAGGGAAGAATAGGTGCGCAAGACCGGAAACACCTCGCGCTTGAGCGCTAGGAAGAAAGAGGGATCCCGGAAGAACTCGGTGGTGGTCACGGTGAAGTGGGGAAGCAGCCGCCAAAAAGCTTCTTTGTCCCGAAGGATGAGAGTGAGCAGGGCCATGACGTCGGAACAACCGGAATGGCGCAGCAGCGCCCCCAGGCGCCGCTCAAGCGAGGCCCCGGCGTATCCTCGGAAGTCGTACCCGTAGCGCAGGAAGATGCCCTCCAGAAGCAGGTGCTTTTCGATGGGATCGATGGCCTCCATCAGAACACCCCCTCCCGGGTGAGCCACACCCTCATCACGGAGAGCAGGTTGGGCAGATTGATGGGCTTGGGAAGATAATCGTTGGCCCCGGCTTCCACGCAGCGCTCGTGGTCCTCGCGCATGGCCTTGGCGGTGAGGGCCACGATGGGCAGCCCCGCGAAACGCTTGTTAGCGCGGATTTGCCGCATGGCCTGGTAACCGTCCATCCGCGGCATCATGATGTCCATGAGCACGATGTCGATCTCAGGGTATTTCTCCAGGGCCTCAAGGGCCTCCACTCCATCCCGGGCGATGCGCACGTTGAGGCCCTTGGCCTCCAGCGCGCTGGTGAGGGCGAACACGTTTCTCATGTCGTCGTCTACCAGCAGGGCCGTTTTCCCCTCGAACACCTGCTCCTGAGTACGCAGTTGGGTCAGCATGGCCCGCTTCTCGTCCGGGAGGTTTTCCTCCACCCTGTGGAGGAAAAGGTTGACCTCGTCCAGCAGGCGCTCGGGCGAACGGGCCCCCTTGATGATGATGCTTTCGGAATGGCGGCGCAGGGCCTCCTCTTCCTGTCGCGAAAGATCCCGCCCTGTATAGATGACGATGGGGGGCAGTGAGACCTCCAGGTGGTCCAGCTCGTCCAGGAGCTCAAAGCCCGTAAGGTCCGGCAGGCTCAGGTCGAGGATCACGCAATCGGCGCCTTCTCCCTTGAGCACGTTCAGGGCCTCGCCGGCGGTGCTGGCGCTCACCACCTGCACGTCCGTTCCGGAAACCAAGTGGATGATGGCCTCTCGCTGTCGCTCGTCGTCCTCCACCACCAACAGCCGTTTCACTTTCTGCTTGAGCAGTCCTTCGATGCGCGACAGGGCGGAGCGGATCTTATCGATAGTCACGGGCTTGCCCAGATAGCCCAGGGCGCCCATCCGGAGGGCGTTCTGCTGGTGCTCGAGGGCGGAGATCATGTGGATGGGCACGTGCCGCAGGCGTGGCATCTGCTTGACCATTTCCAAGAGACCCATGCCGCTGATGCCGGGGAGCTTGATGTCCAGGAGTATGGCCTTGGGCACGGTGAGGTTCAGGACTTCCAGCGCCACCTCACCGTCTCCAACCTCCACCGGATGGAAACCATACCCTTTGGCGGTCTCCGCGACGGTATGGCGGAAGCGCTCGTCGTCCTCCACCACGAGGATGGCCTGGGCGCCCTCGGGAATGGCGCGCACCAGGGCCTCGGCCGCGAGGCGGGCCTCTCCCGGAGCAGAAGCGGTCGCGTGGGCGGGGGGACTGGCGTGGGAGTCCTTGACGGGCTCCGGGGTGGGCATGGGCTCATCCATGCGGGCGCGGATGCGCAGGGTGAAGGTGCTGCCTTCCCCTTCTTGGCTTTCCAGGCCGATGCTGCCGCCGAGGAGAGTGGCCAGTTCCCGGGATATGGTGAGCCCCAGGCCGGTGCCGCCATAGCGGCGGCTGATGGAGCCATCGGCCTGCTCGAAGGCCTCAAACACCAGTTCACGCTTGTGGGGAGGGATACCGATGCCGGTGTCCCGTACCGAGAGGATCGCTTGGTCCCCGTCGAAAGTGGCGGAAACGGTGATGGAGCCTTCCTCGGTAAACTTGAGCGCGTTGGAGAGGAAGTTGCGCAGCACCTGCTCCAGCCGTTGCCGATCCGTGCGCAAGGCCTGGGCCCGGTCGGTGGGAGTGGCGTCCACCTTGAACACCAGGCCCTTGGCGTTGGCCTGGGGCTGGAAGGTCCGCTCCATGCCGTCCAGGACTTCGCCCAAGGCGAACTCTTCCACCCTGAGGCCCAGCTTGCGCGCCTCGATCTTGGAAAGGTCCAAAATCTCGTTGATGAGGTTGAGCAGGTCCTCGCCCGCCCCGTGCATGGACTTGGCGAAGGAGCGCTGCTGTTCGGTGAGATTGCCTTCCTTGTTCTCCATCAGCAGCGTGGCCAAGATGAGGAGGCTGTTCAATGGGGTGCGCAGCTCGTGGGACATCTTGGCCAGGAACTCGGACTTGTACTGGTTGGTGCGCTGGAGTTCGGAGGCCTTGAGTTCCAGGCTTTGCCGGGAAGTCTCGAGTTCCCGGTTCTGGACATTGAGCTGGAACTGCTGGTCCTCCAAGGCACGTGCCTGCTGCTCGAGCTCCTCGTTGCCTGCCCGCAGCTCTTCTTGTTGCGCTTGGAGTTCTTCCGCCTGCTGGACCGTCTCGTCCAACAGGGCCTTGAGGCGGTCGCGGGTGACGGCGGCGTTGACGCCGGTGGCGATGGGATCCAGCATGGCCTCGAGGAGTTCCCGTTGTTCGGGCGAGGGGGGCGAGAAGAACGCCATTTCCACCAGGCCGAGCACTTCTCCCTGAAAGCAAATGGGGAAGAACAGCAGGGATTTCGGCGCCGCCTCCCCCAGGCTCGAGCCCACCCGCATGTAGCCTGGGGGAACGTCGGTGACCTCCCAGATCCCTGGCCTGCGCAAGGCCTCGCCGAGGAGTCCCTCATCAGCGCGGACCCTCTCAGGGGCCGAGCTCCCGCCCTCTGGCGCCAAGGCCCCGGCCAAGCGCAAGGTGTCGCCATCCAGCATATAGAGGTTCGCCCCCAGGGCACCCAGTTGCTTGCCCAGCTGCGCCAGCACCTGCCGGGCGGCCCGGGCCATGTCGGTTTCCCCGGCCAGCACCTGGGCCATGTCGCTGATGTTGGTGCGCATCCAGGCCCGATGGGCATTGAGGTGGGCCTCGTCTTGCAGGCGCTTCTGGGCGCGGCGGATGAGGACGAAGGCGATGGAGATGCCCAACAAGGTCAAAAGGGTGGTGGCGACCAACGAGGCGATGAAAACGTTCCGCGCCTGTTCCACCCCCCGGCTGCGTTCTTCCAAGAGCTGTTCTTCCTCGATACGCATCCGGCCCACTGAATTGCGGGCCATTTCCATCAGGTCACGCCCCTCCAGTAAAGGAGAGGCGTCTTTGAAAACACCGTCGCGGTAGAGGTCGAGGTTGGCCTCCAGCAGCTGGCGGCGGCGTTGGGCGGCGCCTGTGAACCCGACCAGATTGGCGCTCTGGACGGGGTTGTCCGCCATGAGCCCCTTTAACAGGGTGAGTTGTTCCTCGTGCTGGAGCATGCTGCGTTTGAAAACCGCCAGGAACTCGGGCCGGCGGGTCATCAGGTAGCCACGTTGGGAGGACTCGGCGTCCACCAGGGAGGAGTAGGCGTTTTCGAGGGTTGCGATGACTTCGCCGGTGTGCTTGACCCAGCGTTGCTGCTCACTGACGCGTTGGAAGTTTGTGGTGAGGATCCAGGTGTTACCGAACACCACTAAGAGGATGCCGAGATAAATGGCGGTTTGGCGGAAGTGGGAGTCGAAGAGATGTCGCATCGGGGCCTTCAGAAACAGGGTCTAAGCGCCCCATATTGAAGCGAATGACGCAGAAAATCCACCCGTCGTGTTGGCCGTTTCTCGAGGAAAATCGGCTTCTCAGGCCTGAAATTTCTGTTCTAAGGCCTTGATAATTTTCTGATAGGAAGGGCCCGGGTAACGGGCGTAGAGCAGCGGGAGGATCTCCCGCTTTGTCGAAGGCATGTCTGGCCTGAGCAGGGTTTTCACGAACGCGTCGGCCACGATGAAGACCTTGGAAAGGGGATGGAGCTCCTCACCGGGCTCTTCGTTGAAGCCCACGCCGTCGGCCATCCCGTGGTGCTGCAATAAGACGGTCTTCACGTACTCGTTGGCGGCGGGATGCTTCTCCAACAGCGCTGCCGCGTCCTTGGCGTGGGTCATGACGGCCTGGCGTTCGTCGTCCGTGAGATCGGCGTTGCGCAGGTCCTCATTCGAATTCACCCGGATCTGCTGGTTGGACTTGAGCGTGATGTCACTGAAGAAGGACACCAAGCTCATGACCTCGAGGTGCTTGGGTTGGTACCAGCTTTGCTTGGAAAGGATGTACTGGCTCATCACGGCCACCAAGTGGCAGCGCTGGTAGGCGAAGCTCACCCGGCTGGTGAAGAGGAACTTCAGAAGGCCCGCCAGCTGGGGAGAGTCTTTCACCGAGGTGATCATGGAGTTGATGGCCGCGTCCGCCAGCTCCACCGTGGCCTGGTCGAGCCCCACGTCCCGGGCCTGGTCGGCCACCACCTCGTAGGAGTGGGCGGTGGTGAGGATGCGCTCTTCCATGGAGAGGTCGGTGCGCTCCAGCTTCTTGACCAGGGAGTTGGTCACGAACGTGGTGAAATACTGTTGGTAGTCCCGCTGGATGTGGAACTCCTGCAGGCCCTGGTCTTCGTATTTCTTGATGGTGTTGGCGTCGAACACGTCCTTCGAGTGGATGCGTTTGACGAATTGGAAATCACCAGGGGCTTTTTTGATGCGGATGAAGACGTCGCAGGGCACTTCCGTGATGTCGTAGAAGTAGTGCAATCCCACCGCCACGAAGTCCGGCCGTACTTTTTTCGCCAAATCCTGGGGAGTGACCCCAAGGAACTTCGCCGCCTGCTGGACTAGTTTCTCCCAATTCACGGGCTCGGGAAGGCACACCGCCTTGTCCGCCATCTCCGGATCCATGCCCAGCACGATGAAGGGAATTTCAAGCCCCTCGGCATTGGCGAAGCCGTGAAGCTTCAGCGCGGTGGCCTCTTTCTCCACGTGGCTGCGGCACACGATCAGCGCGATGGTGGGGAGGATGCGCAGGAGCGCGATGGCGTCCTCGGCGTCCTTGCGCACGATCACGTCGGTGCCGGCGAAGGTGTTGAGGTTGAGGGAATAGATCTTCCGCAAATCCTCGTTGGGCTCGATCAGGATGGTTTGGCTCATACCTGATGGGATTGTAACACGGGCCGCAGAGAGGGCCGGCGGAAAAACCGCTTATGGGTGAGCGGGTTGCTCGGGCGCATCCACTAGGTTTCCCTGCCGGTTCAGCAGCTTGCCCCTATAGGCGTGCCCTTCAGGATTGAAAGCGGGGACTTTCCCGTGCCCTCCGGGCACATCCACCACGTACTCCGGAAGCGCCCACCCGGGGAGGCGTTCACGCAGGGCCCCGAAGATCCGGCGGCCTTCCATGAGAGATATGTAGAAATGCATGGCCCCCGCCGCCTGGTCGGGGTGGTGGAGGTAGTAAGGCCGTACGTCGTCCTCGACGAGTTGGCGTAAGAGCTCTTCCAAGGCCTCGGTTGAATCGTTCACTCCTCTGAGCAGCACGCTCTGGGAAAGCCACTCCCAGGCCGGATCCTGGAACGCCCGCAGGGCGGCGCGGCCGTTGGCGTCCCACTCGCTGGCGTGGTTGGTGTGCACCACGAGCCTGAGTCGTCCGAAGCGGGGTGCAAAACGTCTGAGCACATCGGCCAATCCCGGCGTCAGGCGTTCGGGGAGCACCACCGGTGCGCGGGTGTGGAAGCGCACCCAGCGCACGTGGGGAATTTGCGCCAAGGCTTCCAGCCACGACGCAATCCTCTCGTCGGAGAGCACCAGGGGATCGCCTCCGGTGAGGATCACTTCCTCGATGTTGCGGTTGGCGCGGAGGTGGGCCAAAGTGGCGTCCTTGTCCGGGCCGAAGGGGCCGTCGGCCCCCAACTCATTTTTGCGAAAGCAGTAGCGGCAGTTCACCGGGCATTTGGTGGTGGGCAGGAGGAGGGCCCGGTCCTGGTAGCGATGGACCAACTGACTTCCTTGGGCGTAGACCTGGTCTCCGATGGGGTCGGTGAAGCCGCCTCTCACGGCGGTCTCGTCTGCGTGGGGCAGGAATTGCAGGGCCAGAGGGCCCCGCGGCCCTTGCTCGCGGATCATCTCCGCCAGACGACGGGGCACGAGTACCGGGTAGCGCGCGGCCACGCCCTCCGGCAAGGGCCAGCCCAGGAAAGCGGAGAGGGACCCCGCCTCGCGGAAGCCGTCGGCCAGAGCCGAGGTCCAGTTAGTTTCGGAGGACGTCGCCATGCTTACGTACGTATTCGCGGTGGTAAATCCAGGCGCAGAAACGGATCAGCAACGCGCCGGTGGCGGCGATGCCGGCGAAGTGGGCCACCAGGACTTCCGTGGGGAGCACCCCCCCCTCGCCCAGCACGTAGAGGATCCAGCGCAAGAGCAGCAGGTGGGCCACCAGGATGACCAACTCCACCAGGCGCTGGCGCCAGTTGGCCCTATTCACTTTCGATGAGATCCATTTCCACATGCGGGGTCTCCGTCGGAAGGGGGGCCTCCACCACGCGGTGGCGGAAGGCCTGGATGCGTTTGAGCACGAAGGACTTGTTCATTTTGCTGGTGAGGCACTCAGCATAGAGCACGGGGCCCTTGGGCATGGGGATGAGCGCGATGGGACGAACCGGACGCCATTCCGCGCCTTGGGTGCCGCCGGTGTATTGGATGTCCAACGGGGATTGCAGCCTGATCAACGGGCGCATCTCCTCGAAACGCGTGGGCATCACGAAGGCCGCGTCTTTTTTGTACTGGGTGAGTGAGATGGTGAAAGCGCGCAGCTTGAAGTCCTCGTGCTTTTCGGGAGGCGTGCGCCCGATGAGTCCTCCCATGATCTTGAGGCAGGCGAAGGCGTCTTCCATGGCGATGTGGTGCTGGAGGGGGATGCCGAAGAACTCCGCCAGACTGGAGAGACGGAAGTTGGCGGGGCCCCCGGGCACTAGGGCCGGCGCGGCCGTGGTGGGGTCCTTCTTGAACAAGGCGCGTCCCCAGCGGCATGAGTCGTAGGCACGGGCGGTGGGGGGCTCGAGCATGAAGTCGTGGGAGCCCTTCATCAGGAAGGCCATGTCGAAGAGAGCGTTGTGGGCCAACAGCGGCGTGCGGCCCACGAAATCCCAGAAGGCACGCAGCGGACGCTTGAGGGTGGGGGAGTCCTTGAGGAGTTCATTGGTGAGGCCGTGGATGGCGGCGTTCTCGGGGGTGATGTCCACCAGTGGATTGATGAGCTGGTGGAAAACTTCCTCGTCGCCTCTGGCGGTGATCTTCACCGCGGCGATTTCGATAATGCGGTCCACCAAGGGGGAAAGGCCGGTTGTCTCCAGGTCCACTGCCACGATCCCGTGGGGGAAGACGCGCAGGAGCTGGGTCTTCTCGTCCGCGGAGAGTTTCAGGGGGGTGGTGGTCCTTGACATGGGTCGTCTTATAGCGGGAAAGACAAGGGGCCGTCCAGGGCAAGTGCCTGGTCTTCCGTTGACATAATGCGACGCGCCAAACGAAACTTCATAGGTTCATTTCTATTCGGAAAAAAGGACAGTTATGGCCAAGTCGTTCGACGTGGTGGTGCTGGGAGCTGGTCCCGGCGGTTACGTGGCCGCCATCCGCGCCTCCCAATTGGGGAAGAAAGTAGCGATCGTGGAAGCCGACAAGCTCGGCGGCGTGTGCCTGAACCGCGGGTGCATCCCCACCAAGGCCCTCTTGAAATCCGCCCACTCCGCCCATGAAGTGGCCGACCTCGCCTCCCTGGGCGTGAACGTGAAGCTCCAGGGGCTGGACGCGGGCGTGGCCGTGAAGCGCGCCAACGACATCGCTGCCAACATGTCCAAGGGCATTGCCTTCCTGATGAAGAAGAACAAGATCGAGGTCTTCAGCGGCAAGGGGACTTTCAAAACCGCCAAATCCCTCGACGTGAAACTCGCCGACGGTAAGTCAGAGGAACTCACCTTCCAGAACTGCATCATCGCCACCGGCGCCAAGTACCGCAGCTTCCCCGGGCTCGAGCACAACGGCAAGAACCTCATCGGCGCCTGGGAGGCCCTGAAGGTCGAGAAGCTCCCCAAGAGCATCGGCATCATCGGCGCCGGCGCCATCGGCGTGGAGTTCGCCTACTTCTGGAATGCCTTCGGCGTGGACGTGACCATCTTCGAGATGCAGAAGCACCTGCTGCCCATCGAGGACGACGATTGCTCCGCCGAACTCGAGAAGCATTACAAGAAATACGGCATCAAGCTGCGCCTGGGCGTGGAGAAGGTCTCGGCCAAGGACAACGGCAAGGACGTCACCATCACCGTCACCGAGGGCGGCAAGACGAGCAATGAAAACTTCTCCATGGGATTGATCGCCGTGGGCATGACGGGCAACCTGGAAGGTTACGGGCTGGAAAAGATCGGCGTGAAAACGGACAAGGGGTTCATCTCCGTCGACAAATTCTACCAAACCTCCGTCGCCGGCATCTACGCCATCGGCGACGTGGCCGGGCCCCCGCTGCTGGCCCACGCCGCCTCCCACGAAGGCGTCGTGGCGGCGGAGCACCTGGCCGGCAAGCACCCGCACCCCATCGACAAACTCAACATCGCGGGCTGCACCTACTGCCAGCCCCAGGTCGCTTCCGTGGGCCTCACCGAGCGGGCCTGCAAGGAGCAGAAGATCGAGTACAAGGTGGGCAAGGCGCCCTTCATGGCCAACGGCAAGGCCATCGCGTCCAACGAGAAAGACGGCTTCATCAAGGTGCTCACCGGCAAGCACGGGGAGCTTCTGGGCGCCCACATCGTGGGCACCCAGGCCACCGAGTTGATCCACGAGTACGTGCTCTTCCGCACCATGGAAGGCATCGACGAGGAAATTTTCGCCACCATCCACCCGCACCCCACCCTGGGAGAATTCCTGGGCGAGGCGGTCCTCGCGGCCAAGGGCCGCGCATTGAACCTCTGAGGAGAAACGACCATGGCACGCATTGAAGTCGTCATGCCCCAAATGGGCGAGTCCATCACCACCGGCACCATCACCAAGTGGCACAAGCAGCCCGGCGAGGTGATCGAGCTGGACGCCATCCTGCTGGAGATCTCCACCGACAAGGTGGAGTCCGAGATCCCTTCGCCCGTGCAGGGGAAGGTCGTGGAGCTCCTGTACCCGGAAGGCACCACCGTGGACGTGGGCCGGCCCATCGCCATCATCGAAGACGACATGAGCGCCAAAGTGGACGCCAAGCCTGCTGCTAAGCCCGCCGCCGCGCCCGCGACCAAGTCCGCCGGCGATGGCCCCGCGAATCCGGCGGCCGCCCAACCGACCCAGGCGCCCCAAGGCAAGGCCCACTCCGTGCCGGCCCCTGAGTCCCACGACGACGGCGGACGCCGCTTCTACACCCCGCTGGTCAAGGCCATGGCCGCTGAGGCCGGCATCCCACTGTCTGAGCTCGCCAACCTGCAAGGTTCCGGCGCCGCCGGCCGCGTGAACAAAGAGGACCTCGAGCGCTACATTGCCTCACGCGGCAAGGGCGGCTCCGCCACTTCCAGCAAACCCGCCGCGAGCGCGCCGGCCGGCTCGGCCCTGCCCCCCGGCGGCAAAACCGTCGGCCGCACCGAAGTCATCCCCATGGACAACATGCGGAAGACCATCGCCAAGAACATGGTGCTCTCCAAGCAGACATCCCCCCACGTGAACAGCGTGGACGAGATCGACATGACCAATTTGGTGAAGTTCCGCGAGAAGGTGAAGGACGACTTCAAGAAGCGCGAGGGCTTCAACCTCACTTACTCCCACTTTATCCTCTACGCCATCGTCCAGGCCTTGAAGGACAACCCGCTGGTCAACGCCTCGGTGGACGGCGACAACATCGTGGTGAAAAAAGACATCCACCTGGGTTGCGCCGTGGCCGTACCTGGCAACGGCCTGGTGGTGCCCGTGATCAAGAACGCCGGCGATCTGAACCTCACTGGCATCGCCCGCCAGCTGGACGTGCTCGCCGCCAAGGCCAAGAGCAAGAAGCTGACCATGGACGACCTCTCCGGCGGCACCTACACCTTCACCAACAACGGCTCCTTCGGCGTGCTCTTCGCTACTCCCGTCATCCTGCAGCCGCAGGTGGGGATTTTCGCCACCGGCGTGATCAAGAAGCGCGTGATGGTGATGGAGGACGACGCCATGGCCATCCGGAGCATGATGTACGGGACCCACACCTATGATCACCGGATCATCGATGGCGAGCTTGGCTCCAAGTTCCTGGCCAGTGTGAAATGGCACTTGGAGAACATGAAGCCGGAGACGTTGCTCTGATCCTTTCGTTTCTTCTCGTCCTGGGCACCGCCCGTGCCCAGGACTTCCCCTCTCTCTTCCGCCCCGGCCCCTCGTCCACCAGCACTAGCTTCCGCCAAACCTCCCTGAACCGAGTGATTCTGGAGCTGCAAGGCGCGAGCGGACGGCTCCCATGGCAACCGGGGGTCGGACCCGTGTCTTTGCCCGGAGCGTGTTAGAGACGAAAAATCCGAGGGATAGCAAGCGTTTCGACATTGACGCCTGGCAAGTCCAGGGACATATAGCCTGGCTTTTTAGGCGAGTAAAAAGGGGGCGGGGCTTGCCGAAGCCTAGGTAGAAAAGTTCGGGGGGAAGCTTTGTTTAGCTACCTAGTTGACAATGAGAAGGTCGGAGGAGCCGTATGTTAGCGTCCATCTTCTTCTTCCTTTTCACCCCATCCGCGCAGGCTTTTGGTTCTGCCTTGCAAGAGTATTTTGGTGCTCCCGTCGATCCGGCGGCTTTGCAAAGCATGATGACCCACCTCAGTACCCAGGTCCGTGCCCCCGACTCGTGCAATTGCCGCCAAGCCTGTTCATTCGCTGAAGTGTGCAGCCAACTTCCACGAACCCCGGGCGTTCCCCATCTCTTCAGATTCCCGGATGGCTCGACGTTCCCCAACCCCATTTTTGATTTCATGGCCAATCAGCTTTTCGCTTGCGGGACCAGATACGGGGGAGCGTTCACGGCTGGTGCCACGGATGAATTTTCGACCTGGTCCCAGCGTGCCAATGCTGATGACAGGAGCGCAATGGAACATGCTTTGGAAATGTACGCTATACGCAGATTTGGAGCGGGGCGCGGCGCTTTGACGGCAGCGGACCTGCCAGCTTTTCTACGGAGCGCAGAGGAGAGCTCCCAGATCCATTTATTGATGAACCGGGAGAGGCGGGAATTTTTCAATCAAGGGTTGAGGGCTGCCTTTGCCAGGATGGTGGCTCCCCGGCAAGTGAACTGGAATAGCATTCCTGCGGGCCCGGTGCGCGATGCCCTGACCAGCCCATTCACCAATCCCGCCGTCCTAACCGACGCCGGGGTGGTAGGGCAAAGAGCGCGTGCACGGTATGCGGAGGCGCGGCAGCAGGTGGATGTCATCCGTCGCGACGTGCAAAACCGCATTCTACGTGTCCTGGAAGCACGGCGGAGGCGTTTTCCCGCTGGATCTCCTCAAGCTCGTGCCCTAGACAACATGGTACAGCGCATTTCGAGCATACGCTTCAACCTCAACCCCTCGCCCAATGAGATGAACTCGAGTTGTAGGATTCCGAACGCGTTCTACCGCGCCGAAGACCATACTTTTGTTATGTGCCCCTCAATCATGGGATCTCCCGAAACTCGTTTGGCCCAGGTGATCGCCCATGAACTCGGGCATTCCATTGATCCCTGCATCATGGCGAACGACAGTTATGCCCCACGACGCTACAACCCTAGTGCCGCGACCCAACTGGCTTTCCCCGATGGTTCCCGCGGCATCGTGGCGCTACTTGAGCCCGGGGCTATACCCGGTATCCGCTGGGAACGGGTGAGGGAAGGGCTGCGCAGTGAGGAAGAAAATCCTTTCCAGAGCGCCCTAGCATGTTTGGCAAATACCACCGGCGCCCAGCGGGGAAGCCTTGCCCGCATGGAAGGTCGCATGCGCGATCTCCGGCAGTCCTTAGCGCGGGTCAGGGACGCCTCTGCGAGAACCGAAATACAGGGGATGATAGAGAGCTTGCAGGGCCGAATCGAATATGTGCGAAGCAATAACCTCTTAGACCAGTACCCCAACACTTTCTGTAGCCCCTACGGTTCCAACTTCCAAGAGACGTTCAGCGACCTCATCTCCTATGAAGCCATGGCCCAACCGGGCAGGGCTTATCCGGATATACCGCAGGCATATTTTCACATCCCCTCGTGCTACACCCAGGAGGCTATGGCGGGTTCTATGAGAGGCTTGAGGACCCAACTGACTCAAATGGGGTGCATTCCCCAGGCTTATACCCCGCCCATCTATGGGCACCAATCTGAGTCCGTCCGGGTCGACAATGTCATGTTCCGAAATCCAACGCTCCGAGCGCGCTTTGGATGCGAACCCATCCCCGGAGGGTCATGTGCAGATCAGTAAAAGCCACTATCTGACCTGTCTTCTGTGCGTGTTCGTATTGGCCCACGCGGAAGCCGCCCCGACTTTTCTGAGGTATGAATTGGTCACCGAGGGCAAGCAGAAAGCCAGAATCGTCGAGGTCTTCGAGATGAAAGACAGAAAGTTCTGGGTGGACGGCCGTCCTCTCCGGCCGGAATTCATCGCCGCCAAGGCTCACGAGCTGCAAAGCTGGAAGGGGAGAGTTCCTTCCCAAGCAGGCGCATGCGCCGCCGGAACCTACCAATTCAAGGCTGTGGAAGACACGGTGAAAAGGGAGGAGAGGGGATGCCTGGGATCGGCTCGGTATCGCGAACTGGCTAAGGGTTTCGAGGCTCTTAAATAGGTTTAGATGCGTATATGGCGCCGCCTCTTCAGCCTTTTCGAACTTCCGCCTGGGCCCAGGTCCACACCACCGGCGTGATCAAGAAGCGCGTGATGGTGATGGAGGACGACGCCATGGCCATCCGGAGCATGATGTACGGGACCCACACCTACGACCACCGGATCATTGATGGGGAATTGGGCTCCAAGTTCTTGGCCAGCGTGAAGTGGCACTTGGAGAACATGAAGCCGGAGACGCTGCTCTGATCTAGGGGCCTACGGGCCCCCGCCAGCGGCCATCGCGCTCCAATCGGGCAGAGGGGCTTGGTCCTGGCGCTGGAGCAGCGGCATGTTGCCGTTGACCACGCTCCGGTAGGCCACGCCTGGGCGGATGACTTCCGACCATCGTGCGTAGCCTCCGGCTCCGCCCCAGCTCCTCACTCGTCTCTCGGCCGCTCCTTCACTGAGTCCCGGGAGGTCGGGGGCCGCTTCCACCAGCGAGCGCAGGGTTCCGTCCAGGTTGATACGTTGGAGCGGACGCGGATCCCGGCGGGGCGCCAGGGAGACCCCGTACACCGTACCCGAGGCCGCGTAGGCGAGGTCGGTTCGGATCACCTGCATCACCGGATCCCAACTGTCGCGGGTGAGGATGTTCTCGAGGTCCCCGCGCCCGTCGGTGCGACCCTCATCGCGGTTGAGCTGGTAGGCCACTTGCGCCAGGTAGGTGGCGGCGGCAGCGGCGGAGGGATGGATGCCATTGGCCGTCAGGTCCCGGGCGATCCCCGCAGCCATCCAAAAGTGGTAAGGCTTGGCGTTGTCGCAGGTGGCGTTCACTTCCGGAGGAAGGGAGTAGAGGGGGGCGCCGCGTACGGAGCGCAGGCTATCTAAATGAGACATGGAGGAGGCTATGAGGTTGAGGCCGAGACTGAGCTGGCTCTGCTCACCCGACAGGATACCGAAGGAGCTGACCGAGCGCATGGAAGCGGGGTTGTCGATGGTCCACGTGCGCCCACCAAGGTTGGGGCCCGCGGTGGCGATGACCCCTAACACGCGCAAGGCCGCGTGCCCTGCCCGGTCGGCGGGCATGCCGGATTGGATGAAGGCCTCGCGCAGGTCGGACTGGACATCGCCCGTGGCATTCTCCCGAGCGTTCGGCCGGAGGACGCGATCCTGGATGCGCAAGGCCGCCAGGCGGATGCCCTCTTCGTAGTCCTGAGAACCATAGATTTCTTCCCACCAGGCCTGGCCCGCGATGGGGGCGTGCCGGCGAGTTTCCCCTTCGTAGGTTTCTTCCGCGAAGGTCGGGAGCATGGCAGCTTCCACCCGCTCCAGGCCCCGCATGCAGTCGCCGTACTCATGGGCCACCAAGGCCAAACAAGCCGCGCTCTTTTGGAATCCTTCGAGGATGCTGCCCTGGCGTTGCGCCCCTGTTCGCCGGAGGGCGAAGTTTTCCTGGGCCACGGCGATCTGGGCGTCGCTGCGGGGACGCGGGCGCGAGAGGAAGGCGCGCACGGCTCCTTCGCCTAGGGGACGCGGGCGCTCGGCGCCATGGAACTGCTCGAAGCGCGCCACCGCCATCTCGTAGGCGCGCCTTCGTGCGACCGGGTCGGGGATGAGGGTGTACTCCCAGGGGTCTGAAGCCTCCTCGGCGAAATCCAAGATGTTCTGGGCCGCGGCGGCGAAGCCCGGGTCGTCAGCGCTGGTGATCCCCCGTTGGGCCAAGGCCTGTCGGTGGACGTTGAAGAAGCGCTCCCGCAGTTGGCCATCACAGAACTGTCGCGGATTATTCAGCTCCTGCAGGCGCAGGGCCCGGGCCGGTGCCGAATTCTCGCTGCACATGCCGGCGATCTGGGTGATTTGCGGGGGAAGGAACGGGCAGTCCAGCGCCCACAATGAGCTGGAAAAAAGACACAAAAAGAAGGGCACTGGGCGCAGGCGCATGTGCGCGTTTCGGCTATAATGCCGGAAGGAATGAGTCGGAGAAACCGCCGCCCGCTGTCTGGAAATACTGTTTCTGGGCAGATGATTGTGACATCCAAAGAAGGGTTACTGCCCCACTCGGACTTGGCTCCCGGCAAAGATTGGCTCCCCTCCTTGCTGCTTAAGAATATGCGAGGATAGCTGGGTGATAGGGAGTCCTATGGTTAAATTCGTCGTCTTTATCCTGCTCATTTCTTCTAGTTTGCCCGTCTTCGCTGTCCCACTCCGTTGTGAAGCTAATGGCGTGGTTGCGAGCGTAAGTGGGGAGAGTTTCACTCCTCCGACAGTGAGCGAAGTTGAGGACATGGGTCGCAGGTTATGTCAGGAAAGTGGGCATTGCGTGTCTGGTTTCGCAACGCTAAACACCCTGGCTGGGGATGTCATCGGAGCCTTGAGCGAACTCCACCGCACGGGTATAAGCCGTATCCAGGGCGAGGTCGCCAGGATCCAGGAGAACCTCGACGAGGCCCGTACCCGGTACGGGCGGGAGTTCGCCCGACGCTGTGAAGCTCTCGCAGAAGGAGAGTCCCAGTTGCTGGCCCTGCGGAGGGCTTATGCTGAATCCCGGAATGCCCATAGTTTGTGCCTGGATGCCCTCAGCAGCGCCAACCTTCAGCTGAGTGCCGCCATGGGGGCGACTTCCCTGGCCGGGCTGGACCTCAACGCTTTAGGAGCCGGTAGGCTCTACCGCCCACCCAGCGTGCGGCTCGCGTATCCGGGCAGGGCTTGGAACAGCCGCTTCTCCGGGGATTACGATAGGGACCGCTTGTTCCAAATCATTTCGGCTGCCATCCGAAACGGGGCTGATCCTTTTCTTGCGGTGGCGATCACGATGGTGGAAAGTCCCTCAACGGCTACCACTTATCCCACCCGCCCCCCCGAGGAACCCTATCTCCAGACCTGGGGGAACATGCTTCAACCAACGAACTTCGCGAGACGCAACTACGCCTCGAGCTATGGGGATATTCCGGCAGACGCGATCGCCTCCGCCGACATGCTCCAGTGTCTTGCTGTGGATGATGTCATGTCTGAGGCGGACCAGCGCTTGGTCCGGCGTCTGAGCGAGTCCCACTATGCGCCCGCTCGCCTCGCGCGCCTGAACGAGCTAGAAGACAGGGCACACGGTGGTAGTTTTAACCGAGTCGTGAGAGCGTTGAGGGATGTCGCCACTGCCGGACAATTCCGAACGGACTACCGTGGACTTGAGAGCTGCCCCGCCGAGGTTCGAGCGGCTGCAGTATCCGTTGGAGACCCTAACATAAGGGATGAAGTTGTGGCTGCTTTCTGTCGCAGCCCTTCCGTGCTTGGCTTGTTGGCGGAAGCAGAAGCGGCTCGGAGTCGCGAGCGGGAGATCACAGACTTGCTCAATAATTATTCCGAGAGCGAACGCCCTCGGGCTTTTATGGAACTCCGCTGCCACCGCTATCGAGACTGCAACTATACTCTAGGCGAGACCCCGGCCCGGAATGTCGCAACCGTCCACCTATCGCCACGGGTTGCGCGTTATACGGCCCGAGGCAACCCAGTGCGAGTATGCGCCTCTCATCCCTATGTTATGACGGGAGCACCTCTGCCTTTCGGCTTGGAGAGTAAGAGCGCCAAGTATTGCTGCACGAGCGTTACTGGCACTGTAGGCATGAGCAGTGAGCAGGTTAGCCGGCGTTTTGCCACCGCGTTGGGCGCGCGTTACCTCAGCCAGGTCATCATGGGCAACGTTAGGAGGGGTAGCGACGCTCATAGCCTCGCCATGGCCGTCCAGCGCTACAATGGAATGGGGACAATGGGTGCCACTGAACAGGTCAACAACGACTGCCTGACCGGCATTAATATGGCGACCCACCCAATTTATGGAGCGCGGGTGTTGGAACTCATGGCCACCACCGTGCTCCCAAACCCGCAAATCCAGCAGCTGGTTGCAGAGGCTGCGTTCATCGAGAACGCTGATGGGAGCACTCCGGTCAAAAGTGTTTTTTGCCAGCAGAACGGTCCGGGGCAAGTTGCGGTTACAGGGGGCGTATACTTGGACATGCAGCGGAGTTTCCTGCTCGACAGCGGGGTGCCCGGTCGCGGCCAAAGGTGCCAGCGCTTCTTCCAATAAAACTCGCGTCGGGGATGAGGGTGTGGTCCCATGGGTCTGAGGTTTTCTTGCAAAAAGAAAGACACGGGACGCAGGCGCATTTGCGCGTTTCGACTATAATGCCGGAAGGAATGAGTCGGAGATACCGCCGGCGCACGTCAGGAATATGCCCCGTTTTCCCTCACAAGTAGCCTGTTTCTTGGCCACACTAACTTGGGCCGCCTTGGGGCATGCCCAGGACTTCGCCTCACTTTTTCGTCCTGGTCCCTCCACCTCTTCCGCCAGCTTCCGCCAGACCTTCCTGACTGACGCTCCAGTGGCGGGCTCCTCCCGCAAACTCCAGCAGCGCGAGTGGCAGGCGAGGCTCAACGCCCCAGTGTGGAAAGGGGAGGTGTGGGAAGCCACGGTGGGGCTCGAGGCCCATGATCTCGTGCTCCATCATCCATCACCGCTGCTCCATCCCTATCGCAGTTTCCAAGGCACGCTGGGGGCGCGACGTTTTGGGGTTCCAGACAAGATCCGTGGCATGAGTTTGTCCTATGGGTCGGCCAGTGACCGGCCCTTCGCCCGCCCGGCCAACGACACGGCATCTGCCAATTACCTCCACCAGTTCAACCACCGCTGGTGGGGTTTAGTGAACTGGTCGAACAACCGGGCGTTCTTGAACAACGTACCGATCCCCGGCGTGTTCTACGTGCAAAAGGCGACCAAGGAGAAAACCCTGATGTATGGGCTTCCGGTGCTGGTGTGGCGCAAGCGGTGGGAGAGTGGTTTGGAGGGAGGGTATTTCGGCTTCATCCCGTTTAACCACCGGGCGCACGTGGGGTGGTTCTGGGAGGATAAACAAGGTCTCACTCTCAACTACGAGTACCGTCCTCAGGCGTACTTCCGTGAGAACCGCCTGGCGGACCGCGAGCGGCTGTTCTTTGTGGAGAACAGGCTCACGCTGCAATGGCAGCGCCAGGTGAAGGCGGCGCAGCTGGAGCTGGGTGTAGGGCGTGCTTTCGCGCGTAGCGTGTTCGAAGCGAAAAATCTGAGGGACGACAAGCGCTTCGATGTCCCGCTCGGTGATGCCTGGCTGGTCCAGGGTCAGTTTGGCCTTGCCTTTTAACCTCGGAATGGTCGGATGCGATCCTTCTATTCCAGAGCTGCGTCTAGGACGAAGTGAGCCAAGTCTTGCCCGGCCTGACGCTCTTCACGGCACTCCCCATTGGGTTGGCATGTCAAACGGGGATATGCAGAGATCATTTTCGCCCAAGAAGTAGAGCCACTTTTGAAAGTAAGGACGAAGTTTTTCTCACTGGTGTGGCTGTCGGATTGGGGAGGAGCAGCCAGCTGGGCACTGAAGCGCCTCTGAAACTCTTGGCAGAGGGTGGACGGTCTGGATTTTGTCTCGCCACCATTGGATGTGCTGCACTTACCATCGTTCAAGGCGATTTGTGCCCATTTGACAGGACCTCCGTCACTGAGGATGGACACCTTCAGGCTGAAGTCAGTGGTACGGGCCCAAACTTCCAACGAGAGCGTGATGAGTAGAAAGTTGATACCATACTTAGTCATTACAGTTCGCCTCCTGGCGCAGCCGGGCCCGGAAGCTGGGGGAGCGGTTGATCAGACACTCAAGTACATGTGCGGATGACGGATGTTGCCCACTCGGCCCCCCCGCACAGAGCAGTCGGAGATCTTCAATCTGGCTGAGCCTAGATTGATACACGGCGAAGGCTTGTGCGGTGGCTTCTTCGAGTTGAAGGCCTTGACATGCAGCGACCCCAAATGTCTCAAGGATCTGGGTTGAGGCTTGAGTGAGGTTTTGTAGGCAGGCTGAGACAGCGCGGCTTTCCTCTGCTCCCATCAAGCCTTGCAAAGCTTGCTGGTGTACGGTGCCATGACCGACTATGCGGGCGCCACACGCACCGCCATCCACAAGTCCCTGAATGTAATCAAACATTAAGACCCGACGTTGTTCTGGTGTAGCGGGGGCATGGACAGAGACGTCCGACAGTATGTTGGAACAGGCGTGGCCCAATTCATGGCGAATCATGCGCTCAAAGTTTTGCCTAGGATTAAAGTCTCCCTGAATCGAATAATGGGAATGGGCGAGGATCGAGCCAAAAATCAACACGCCGGGGCGCCTGGCATTTTGACACAACTCGCGCATGTCGAAGCGGACACCAAGTTGCCAGAACTCGTCTTTTTGCTGTTGGGTGAGTGAACTCCATAGGTCGCAAAGTCCGCGATTTGGACTCACGTCGTACGTTCCGTGCCCAGGCACGTTGCAGTTGTTTCTGGTGTTCATGTCCCGCGAAGGCGGACAGTGCTGGATTCGGATTGCCTGAAAGCGTTCTCGGCATAGGCTTTGTACGCTGGGATGAGCCCCTCGGCAGCAGACGTCGCGGGTCTCGTCTCGCAGATCTTCGGCAGTCGCTATGAGCCCTTGAATCTCCTCCGCACTAGGCAACGTCGTGAGCCCAAGCTCTGCCCTGGTTGGGGGTTGGTAGTCTGCCCGGTTGACACGCTGGTACCGGGCAGCGATAGCAGGGGTTTGCCAAGGCGGTTGGGAGTTGGGCCAGACCGTTCTACAGAGGGACATGACTTTGTTTTCCGCAAAGGAGACTCCCCCCTGTCGCGCATGTCGGCTGAAGTCTTCACAGAGCACGCTTTGGAACACCCAATTTCCAATGGATCGGCCACTCTCACATTGGCATGCAGGAGGATCGCTCCAAGCAGGAACGCCGATTCCGAGGATAGTGAGAGTAAAGAGGATGTGTAATCTCATGCTCGCGCTTCGGAACAGGCATGTAAAAGTTTGAAGGGAAAAACTAAAGAATGGTGGTGAGCCTAACTAGCCAAAATTCATTGGTATATATCACGGACGAGAGGCACGGTTTCTGACTCGCGCGGTCAGTTGCTCGTGTGCCGAGGTATTCAGCCGATATGTGAAAAGCATGCCAGGACACAAAATTGTAGCCATGGTCCTTCTATTCCTCTGCTCCAGAGCAGGGGCTTGAATGCCGGTGGTAGTTGTAGCCTCTAAACGCCTAAGATTCTTGTGATATTGACGGGTTAAGCTCCGCATTCTAGAGTGGCTCTCCATTCAAAGAGAGGCACTATGTCCCAAACGACCCTCCCCACCCAGGCCCGCGTCGTCATCGTCGGCGGCGGCATCATTGGCACCTCCGTCGCCTACCACCTGGCCCACATGGGCTGGACCGACGTGGTGCTGCTGGAACGGGACCGCCTGACCTCAGGAACCACCTGGCATGCGGCGGGCCTCATGGTGACCTTCGGTTCCACCTCAGAGACATCCACGGAGATGCGCAAGTACACCCGCGACCTCTACTCGCGGCTAGAAGCCGAGACCGGCCTCTCCACCGGCTTCAAGCCTGTCGGCTTCATTGAAGTCGCCGCCGACAAAGACCGCCTGGAAGAGTACCGTCGCGTCTCCGCGTTTAACCGCTTCTGCGGTGTGGACGTGCACGAGATCACCCCCAACCAGATCCGTGACCTCTTCCCGCTTGCAAAGACCGACGATCTCCTCGCTGGCTTCTACGTCAAAGAAGACGGCCGCGTGGACCCCATCGGCGCCACCATGGCCATGGCCAAGGGCGCCCGCATGAAGGGCGTGAAGATCATCGAGGAAGTGGCCGCCACCGGCGTCACCAAGAAGAACGGCAAAGTGACTGGCGTCACCACCGACAAGGGCACCATCCAGGCCGAGTACGTGGTGAACTGCGCCGGCATGTGGGCGCGCCAGTTCGGCGAGCTCGCCGGCGTGAGCATCCCCAACCAAGCGGCCGAGCACTACTACCTGATCTCCGACGACATCAAGGACCTGCCCAACATGCCGGTGCTGGAGGATCCCTCTTGCTATGGCTACTACCGCGAGGAGATGGGCGGTATCATGGTGGGCCTCTTCGAGCCGGTGTGCGCGCCTTGGAACGTGGGCCGCATTCCGCAGGATTTCTCCTTCGGTGAGATAACGCCTGACTGGGACCGCATGGGCCCTTATCTCGAGAAGGCCATGTCCCGCGTGCCCATCACCGGCGAGATCGGCATCCGTAAGTTCTTCTGCGGCCCTGAAAGCTTCACCCCCGATTTGCGCCCGGTGGTGGGGGAGGCGCCCGAACTCAAGAACTACTTCGTGGCCGCGGGCCTCAACTCCATCGGCATCCTGACCGGCGGGGGCCTTGGACGCGTTCTCGCCCACTGGATCATCCATGGCCGCGCCGACGTGGACATCACCGGCATGAACATCGACCGGTTCCATCCGTACCAACGTAACCCGGAGTACCGCCGCACTCGCACGGTCGAGTCCCTGGGCATGGTATACAAGTGTCACTATCCCACCAAAACCCCCGAGACCGCCCGGGGCGCCAAGAAGTCGCCCTTCCACGAGCGCCTCGCCGCCGCCGGCGCCTACTTCAAGGACGTGTCGGGTTGGGAAGGCCCCGATTGGTACGCGCCTCCCGGCGTGAAGGCCGAAGTAGGGGAGCTCTCCTGGGGCCGCATGCACTGGTTCCCGTACTGGGAGGCCGAGCACAAGGCCTGCCGCGAGGGCGTGATCCTGATGGACATGTCCTTCATGAGCAAGTTCAAGGTCCAGGGGCGCGACGCCGGCAAGTTGATGGAACGCGTGTCCGCCAACCGTGTGTCTGCCCAAGAAGGCCAGATCACTTACACTCAGTGGTTGAACGAGGATGGGAAGCTCGAGGCTGACCTCACGGTGACCAAGCTGGGCGAGGAGGACTACTTCGTGGTGGTCACCGACACCGCTCACCGCCACGCCGAGACGTGGATGAAACGTCACATCGGCGCCGATGAGCATGTTTTCGTCTCCGACGTGACCGGCGCCTACGGACAGTTGAACATCCAGGGTCCGCGCTCCCGCGAGCTGCTCCAGTCGCTGGTGGATGTCGACCTCTCCAATGAAGCTTTCCCGTTCCGGAAAGCGCAGGAAATCGCCCTCGGCTTCGCCCGCGTACTGCTCGTACGTATCACCTACCTGGGCGAGCTCGGCTACGAACTCTACATCCCCGCCGAGCAGGCGGTTCACGTCTACGACCTGATCGTGGAGGCCGGGAAGAAGTTCGGCCTCAAGCACGCTGGGCTAAAAGCGCTCGCGAGCTTGCGCATGGAGAAGGGCTACCGCGACTACGGGCACGACATCGACAACACCGACAACGCCTTTGAGACGGGCCTCGGCTTCGCCGTGGACCTGACTAAAGACGACTTCATCGGCAAGGCCGAGGCGGTCAAGCAGAAGGCCCAGGCCCCCTGGAAGCGCCGTCTGGTGCAGGTGAAGGTGCTGGACCCGCAACCCATGCTCTACCACGCCGAAGTGGTCTTCCGGGACGGCAAGCAGATCGGCTACGTGCGCGCGGGCTCCTACGGCCACACCGTGGGCGGCGCCGTGGGGCTGGTCATGCTGGAGGCCGGGGAGCCCGTCACGCCGGCGTTCTTGCAAGCGGGTAAGTGGGAGATCGAGATCGCGGGGACGCGCTATCCCTGTGAGGCATCGCTTAAGCCCCTGTACGACCCGGCCATGGAGCGGATCAAAGCCTAAGGGGAGGGGGCCTTCCTGGCCCCCATTGCGAGTTCACTGGCGGCAGCTCTGCCGCAGGGTCGAGGCAAGGATCCCGTACTCGCCGCCAAGCTGGCCGGCACAAACTTCGCTGAAGAGCACATCCCGCAACTGACAGTAGACTTGGGCCGCGGCGCCTTCCTCGTACAGCATGTTGGTGACCGCGATGGTGGCGTCGCTCAACACCATCATCCGTTCCTCGGTCATCGTGGTGTTGGGATAATACGCGCGGCGCTGCCCGTGGAGCGTTCCGAGGAAGAAGTACTCGCCATTTTGGTTTTTACCGACCTGGACGCGGACAAGGCCCAAGGCGTTGTTGTGGCCCGAGAGGGGCACGCCCACCCCGTAGGCGGTTTCAATATAGGTACCCGCGCACTGGAGGTTAGCGCCGTAGTTGGTGGCATGGGCGGAAATGCTCAGTGAGAGGGCGAGAAGCGGAGTGAAGCGTTTCATGGGGCCTCCACGGGAATGGTGTGGAACCAGCATAAACCGCCTTGGCAATATCCGGAGGGCGGGCCGGTAAAACTTACCGGCAGGTGTAGAAGTACTCCACCTTACACGCAGTTTGGGGCACGTCCGCAATGCGGATGGGACCGAAATTCGAGAGACTCACGCGCGAGTCGAACTCGTAGCCCGATTGCCGGCAGTCCGCCAGCGCGTGGGCGCGGGCCAGGGCGTGGGCGCGGTCGAATCCGTTAATGGCGTGCACACCGCGGATCTCCTCGCAACCGCCTGGGGTTCCTATGGCCACCTGGGACCTGACCTCAGATTCGGCAAAGCATGGAAATACGGCGACGGCGAGCGCGAGCACGGCTAGCATTTTCATGGAGTCTCCCTCAAGACTTGGAATGTGGCGGCTTATATAGGGCAGGCCTTACCAGAAGTCCAGACGGTCAACTACGCTGGGTGCTCTTGCGCCAGATCTCGTTCATCGTCCCCTCGGAACCCAGGGTCCCCGCTTTGTAGAAGCGCAGGGTTGCGGCCGCATCCGGAAGGTACTGTTGGGCCACCCAATGGCCGGGGTAGGAGTGGGCGTACTTGTAGTTCTTCTTTTCGGGCCCCACGTTGGAGAGGTGGGCGGGCACCTCCAGGGTGGGGTTCTCCTTCACGTAGGCGATGGCCTCGTCCAAGGCGGTGTAGGCGGCGTTGGACTTGGGCGAGAGCGCGAGGAAAACCGTGGCGTGGGCCAGGGTGATCCGCGCCTCGGGCATGCCGATATGCTTGGTCACGTAGTGGGCGTTGGCCGCCACTTGGAGGCCCTGGGAGTTGGCGAGACCTATGTCCTCGCTGGCGAGGATCATGAGCCTCCTGGCGATGAACTCGGGATCTTCGCCTCCATCCAGCATCACCGCGAGCCACAGTAAGGCGGCGTCCGGGTCGGACCCGCGCACGCTCTTGATGAAGGCACTGATCACGTCGTAATGGCGCTGCTGGTTTTTGTCGTAGAGGCGCTGCTGCTGGAACAGGCTCTCGAGCAAATCGGGCTCGTTGAGTTCGTCGGCGGGCCGCAAGGATAAAAGGGATAGTAGGTTCAGGGCCTTTCTGGCGTCGCCGTTGGAGAAGCGTGCGATGTCCCCAATGAAACGCTCCAGGTCCGGGCGCGCAAGCTCGGCCAATCCTCGCTTGAGGATGTTGAGTAGGCTCTCTTCTGGTAGGGCCTTCAGTTCCAGCACCCGCACCCGCGACAAGAGCGCGCGGTTCAGGCTCGTCTGCGGGTATTCTGTGGTGGCGCCGATGAAGAGGAAGTCGCCACGCTCGAGATAGGGCAGGAGCGCATCCTGCTGGGCCTTGTTGAATCGGTGGATCTCGTCCACGAAGAGGATGGATTTCCCGCGGCGCCCGAGCATCTCGGCGATGAGCTTCTTGAGTTCCGGCACGCCCGCCAGCACGGCATTGAAGGCGTACATCTGGGCGCCCAGTTCATGGGCCAAGAGATGCGCCATGGTGGTCTTGCCCGTGCCGGGCGGGCCCCACAGCACAAGGTGGGGGAGGCGCTGGCCGTAGGCCTTCAGGTCCCGCAGCAGGGCCTTTTGCCCTTCGTACTCCTCAAAACGGCGCGGGCGCAGCTTGAGGGCCAGGGGATCCTGCCCAGAGACGGGAGCAGGCTCCGCGTCATCAGCATTTTCTCCGCCAAAAAGTGAGGGCTGTTCAGGATCCATGTTTGACAGCTCGCGTCCTAAGTAGGTAATTTAGCGTTCCTACTTTAGTTCCCTTTGCAGCTGTTTAACAGCTTTGAATGCTCGCCGGAAGGAGGTGTACCGCATGGCTGAAATTAGACTCGAGATCGACGAACGCTTCCCCGTCGACAAGGCCATCAAGAAGTTCAAGCGCCTGTGCGATGCCTACGGCGTCGTTAAGGAATACCGTGCGCGCTCTGAATACAAAAAGCCTTCCGTCATGAAGAAGGAAAAGCTGGAGAACGCGCTCAAACGCCGTCGTAAGACGGAAGGGCGCAGTCGGCGCTTTGCCTCTAAGTTCTGATCCTAGGGAGGGGGGCGCCAACTCCCCTCCCTTTAGCTTTCCCCCCCCAACTCTTTCCTCTGCCCGCTGTTACGTAAGACCGTAACAGATGCTTCGGGTGCTTCTTACACGGTCACCCTGAGTTAGCAGCTATTCGGACTACCGTTTGGGAAGTCAGAAAACTCACTTGGAGGGATCTATGCGCTTTTTTGTCGGAACACTCATTTTGTTGGTCACGCAAACCACCATGGCCTCCACCATCACAGTAGGCGATTGCGTGGAGGAATCCCGGGATATCCGGGCGGTGCGGACAGTGGTGGAGGACTTCGGATGGGGAGGCAAGCGCTTAGATGATGGCGGGATCTATCGGCCCAGCGAACTCCGTCTGCGTGGGCAGAGTGAGGAGAGTTGCGCGGATGCTCTCCACACGTCGGATAATAACCAGCGCCGGGAAGATGAGACTACCCGGGCCGCTCTCCAACTAGAGCTGCAAGAAGCCCGCCGTCACTACATTCTCCTCAGCCAGACTGCTCAACGATGCAACAGCGAATCTTGCCGCCATTATAGCCAGGTGTCCGCCCTGAACTCAGCCCGCCAATATAATGTCATCCGGCGTGAGTTGATCCAGTTGGAAGGACGTTATTTGGAACTGCGGCAGGGAGCGTATCCATCTCTGCCGTGAAGATTAAGGGACCATGAGAACCCCGCTGACGGCGGGGTTCTTCTTTTCTTCCGGAACGAAATCCCCGCTCCACCCGAATGTCCCGATGTGCAAGGTTGCGGCGTCCTTCTTGGATAACTTGAAGGTGGCGCCTCCCTTCATGCTCATGCGCAGGATCCAAGGTGCGGCTTTTCCCAGTTTGATCTGCTTCTTGGTGATCTTGGCCTCCACGCCATCCTTGCCTTTACAGAGGCCGGCCGTGCCGGCGGCCCATAGACCCTCTTTGGTCTTGTTGAACTCCAGGTGGAGCTGACCTTTGCGTTCGCTCAGCGTGACCACCAAAGGCTTGCCGTCGTTGGCGGTCGTCTCGCGCCAGACCGCGGGGAAGTTCTCCTCGCCGAAGAGTTTTCCCAGGGAGTGCAGGTCCTTGGCGCAGTCGGCGGCGTGAACGGTAGAAGAAAGGAGCACAAGCGAGAGCAGCTTACATGCCATAACAAATCCTCATGACCTGGTTCCAGCGGTTCTGGATGGCGTTGAGCGGAGGGCCCATTCCCGGGGGCACGCTCTTGAGCCGTTTGGTCATCCGCATGTTCAAGAGGTTCCAGTAGAAATTGAGCTGCTCCAAGTTGGTGGTCACGAAACGGTGGTCGCCGGCCTGTTCACCATGGCGCTGGAGCGGTCGGAAGAAGTTCATCCAGGCGGAGCGGAAGTCCTGCTGGTAGCGGGGGGGGATAAACTCCGCCACCAGGATGTCGTGGCGGGCCTGGAGTTCGTCGGCCCGCTTGATGATGTCGTCCGTGGCCGAGCCGGAGCGGCCCGCGGCCAACTCCAGGGCCTGGAGATCCAGGAGGTGGAGCAGGCGGGTGCGACCCTCTTCCAGCTCCATCCACGCCCGAAGTCCAGCCAGGGGAGAAATCCCTGCGGAGGCGGGAAAAGCCAAGCGCGCCTGCAAGCGTAGGTAGGGGAGTTCGAGGTTTCTAAGAGTGGAGCGGAGGGCGTCCACGCCCTCCAGGCAACTTTTAACCAAACGGCCGGGGCAGGACTGGCGTAGCCGGCGGGAAGCCTCCTCGGTTTGGGTCATGCCATCCATGAGGCTGAGAACCTCGGCGGGGTACTCAGGGAACGTGGCCAGGAGCTGGCGGAAGTCCTGGTGGATGCCCACCAGCTGTGGGCGGACGTGGAGCTGGAAGGCGCCGGGAGAGAGCTGGACGGGGCGTGCGGCGTGCGCGTGGAGTGTGAGGGAGAGGAGAAAAGCGAGCATGCCGGAAAAGCATGTCACGAAAGCCAGCACGCGGCCAGGGGCCGCGTGCTGAAGAGAGATCAGGGAACTTGGGCGAGGACGTTGCCGGTGCCGCAGGCCAGGCGCGTGCCGACGTTCAGGCTGAAGGAGCGGGCCTTGTCAGAGAACTTGGCGGCGAGTCCTTGCAGGTTGGTGAGGGCCAGCTGGCGCCCTTCAGGGGTGGCCTTGGCGTTGATGGCCGCACCCAGGGCGGGGTCGCAGATCTGGGCCTGGATCTTGGAGAGCACGTAGTTCAGCACCTCGGCCGGGGCCTCGGGGCGGTCGGCGCGCCCGAAGAAGGCGACCCAAGAGCCAGCGGTGGCGGCGTTGTTGGCGCCGTAGGCGAGCATGCCCAAGGTGACTTCTTCAACTTGCCCGTTGATCTCGGCTAAGGTCCAGACAGGGGCCTCGGAGGTGGACGGGGCGACCAGCAGCTCGATGGCGCGGCTCAGGCGGCCTTCCCAGAAGCTGAAGGGGTCGTTGGTGGCGTCGGACTTGGAGCACTCGGCGGACATGGTGGCGATGCGGGCGGCGGCGCCGGGCTGGTGCTCGTCGGTGCAGAACCAGTCGGTGTGGGTGGGGGCGGTGCCGCCGTAACCGAAGGCCAGGGCCATGCGGTCGTAGAGGCCGATGGTGTTCAGGTGGCGGAAGGGGCGGCCCATGTACTCCATGATGGAGCGGGAGACGCTGCCGCGGGCGGAGCCGCCGGAGGCGCCGAGGTTACCTTTGAAGTTGTGGCGCAGACCGATGTTGTGGCCTAGTTCGTGGGCGACCATCTCGCCGAAGTAACCGTTCATGTACTGCTCGAAGGTCACGCCGGCGGGCACCACTTCGAAGTGGTTCTTGACCAGGGTGTCCTCGAGCTCCTCGCGGGAGGCGTGGACGGTCATCTCGAGGGCGTCACCCAAGCGGACCCGGATGTTGCCCATGCGGGCGGGGTTGAGCTTGGATTCCAGGCTTTGGTTGAAGGACTTCATCAGGGCCTCGGCCTCGATGGCGCGGCCTTGCTCGTTCAAGGCCTTCGCCTGGGCGGAGAGGGCGAACCAGCGGGTGTAGAGGTCGATGATGGTGGGGCCCTGGATCAGAGTGTTGGCGGAGAAGGTCTCGCCGGTGTGCTGGTTGGCGATGGACGGGCCCAGGCCGCCGTAGGGGGCCTTGTTGACCAGGTCCCACTCGAGGATGTTGTAGCGGATGTCGCCGGCCACCAGGAGTTCATTGCGGGGATCGCCCTCGGGGATGAATTCGTAGCTCAGGAGGTTGCGGCCGATGATGCGGGTGAACTCGCGGTTCCAGCCGTCGAAGGCGCCGGCGAAGGCGGGCTGCCATTGGGCGGGCACGTTCTTGATGTAGTACTTCACCGGCTGGCCGAAGTTGGTTGTGGAGAAGCGGGTGATCTTGGTGTCGGTGGAACGCTCGGTGGTGAAGAAGCCGACGCCGTTGGTGGGCGCGCGGGCGGTGAAGGCTGGGTTAAAGCCCGAGGCCAGCTTCATGTACCAGCGCACGGTGATCTCGGTGACGGGAGCGGAGGCGTCGTCAGGAGAAGCCGCCTTGGGGATGAACTTGGTGAGGACGTCGAACACCAGGGTAGACAGGGAGTAGTCAAATACGGTCGTCGCCGAGGAGATGGCCTTGAGGCCGGTGACTTGGCCCGCGGGATCCATCATGCTCACGAGATCGAGCTCGGCGCCCACGGAACTCAGGTCCAGGATGACCATGTTGTCTTCCTGGCTGATGCCCACGATGGGGAAGTTGATCAGGCCCACCTGCTGGGAATTTTCAGAACAGCGGTTAGGGCAGCCCACCAAGGTGAGGGAGAAGTCATCGCCGTTGGCGCTGACCAAGGGGCGAACGTGGATGGGGGTGAGGTCGGTGAGCTTGAGCATGCCCAGGGTCTCGTTGGTGCGGTCGGAGACCTTAGTGATCACGCCGCCGAAAACGTTCTGCTCGCCGATCAGGCCTATGGGGAAGCCGAGCACCAACGGGTTCTCGGCGGCGGCCCGAACGGCGGATTGGGACTTGGTGATGAAGTTGGCGGCGGGGGCCTCGGCCCGGGGGAGGGCGTTCAAGAAGGAGCGGCCCTCAGCTGAAGCGGTGGAAGTGAGGGCGCCGGAGCGCAGGTGCTGCTCCAGAGTGTCGGCGCTCATAGCCCGGAAGCTGACGCTGGTGTCGCCGATCAGCCGGTCCACGGCCTTGCCGCTTTGGACGTGGTTGCTGGCGCCAGAGGCGGACTTGTCGGCTCCCCCGCCACAGCCGACGGCCATGAGAGCGGTGAAGGTAAGAGCGGTGAGGGTGGTGGTCGTGCGCATGTAAGAAAGCCTTTCGTTGCGGCCAAAAACTGTTAGGCTTCTCCCGCGAAAATCCGTGGATGGCAAAAGAAATCTGTAATTCTTACAGGCGAGCTATTTGAGTTTTAACGGAGGGTTGCGGCCCACGAGGACCTTTTCCATCATGAGTGAAAGACGATGTTAGAAGTTTATTTCCGAAGGTAAGTCAGAAGGGCCAAAACGCCCCCCTGGGGTTTCAGGCCTTGCGCAATCCCAACTGGAAAGTTCCTTCGTCCACGGCGGTGGCGTCGGCGCCTGCAGGCGCCGCTTCGGCGCGCACGTCGGCGACCGTAGCCAGTGTCTGCTCCATGATCCAGGCCTTGTGTTTGCTGAAGACGTCCGCCAGTTCAGGGGTGGCCCGCACGTCTAGGACGATGCGGTCGGAAACGTGGAAGTTGTGCTGCTTGCGTGCCTTCTGGATGGTGCTGATCATTTCCCTCGCCAGGCCCTCGTCGATGAGGTCCTGGTCCAGGGTAGGGTTGAGTCCCACGGTGATGAAGCGGTTGGTGATGGCGTGGGTGCCCGGCTTGGCCTCCCGATACACCAAGATTTCCTCAGAGCCGAAGTCCTTGCCGTCCAGGGTGACGGTCTGGCCCGCCTCCACCTTCTGAAGGCTGGCGTAGTCCAGGCCCTCAATCTTGGCCTTGAATGCGCCCATCTCCTTGCCGAGCTTTTTGCCAAGCACGGGAAGGTTGGGTTTGGCATAGAGGCGGATGGCGCTGGCCTCGTCCGTACGGTAGCCCACGTCTTTCACGTTGAGCTCGCCCTTGATGTACTCCTCCAGCTTGGCGATCTCCTTGAGAAGCTTGCCGTCCTGGTGGATGACTTCCAAAAGGCGCAAGGGGGTCTTCACCTTCACCCCGTCGGCCACGCGCTTTTGGCGGCCCAGGATGATCACCTGTTGCATCCGGTCCACTGCTTCCTCGAGCACGGGGTCCATGAGATTGGAGTCGGCCTCGGGGTAGCTGTCCAGGTGCACGGACTCCTTGCCGGTGAGTTCCAGGAAGGAGTGCTCGGCGAAGAACGGCGCGAAGGGGGCCATGAGGCGTGAGAGGTCCACCAGCACCCGGTGGAGGGTGGTGTAGGCGGCCCGCTTGTCGGCGGTGAGGCCCTCATCCCAGAAACGGCGCCGGTTGAGGCGGATGTACCAGTTGGTGAGGTCGTCCACGAAGGAGAACAGCGGCGGGACCACGTTGTAGAGGCGGTAGGCCTGCATCTCCGCGTTCACCTGGGTGACCAGGGTTTGGAGCTTGGAGAGGATCCAGCGGTCCAGGATATTCTCCGCGGGTGCGGCGTGCTTGGTCATCTCCCAGCCATCCACCTGGGAGTAGGTCTGGAAGAACTTGAAGCTGTTGTACCAGGGCAGGAGCACCCGGCGGGTCATCTCTTTCACACCGTCGTCGGTGAAGCGCAACTCCTCGGCGCGCACCAGGCCCGAGTTGATGAGGTAGAGGCGCAGAGCATCCGCCCCGTGGCTCTCCAGCAGTTCGTCCGGGGGGGTGTAGTTACGCAAGCGCTTGGACATCTTGCGGCCGTCCGCGGCTAGCACCATCCCGTTCACGATGACGTTCTTGAAGGCGGGCTTGCCGTACAGGGCAGCCGACAACACGGTGAGGGTGTAGAACCAACCGCGGGTCTGGTCCAGGCCCTCGGCGATGAACTCGGCGGGGAAGCCCTGCTCGAACACACTTTGATTCTCAAAGGGGAAGTGCAGCTGGGCGTAGGGCATGGAGCCGGACTCGAACCAGCAGTCCAGCACCTCGGGGATACGCCGGTAGACGCCGGCTTCGCCGGCTTTCTGGAAGGTCAGTCCGTCCACGTACTCGCGGTGGAGGTCGTTAACCTTGGCGCCCGTGAGGCCCTCAAGCTCGGCGATGGAGCCCACGCACACGCGGGAACCGGTCTGGTCGTTGACCCAAATGGGGAGCGGGGTGCCCCAGTAGCGGTTGCGCGAGATCGCCCAGTCCCGGGCGTTCTCCAGCCATTTGCCGAAGCGCCCGTCCTTGATGTGGGCGGGAACCCAGGTGATCTGCTCGTTGGCGGCGAGCATCTTGTCCTTGATCTTCTCCACCGCCAGGTACCACTGGGGCATGGCCCGGTACATGAGCGGGGTGTCCGTGCGGTAGCACATGGGGTAGCTGTGGACCAGGGTGGACTGGAGGAACAGGAGCCCCTTGTCCTTGAGCTGCCTGATGACTTCCTTGTCCGCGTCCTTGAAGGCCATGCCTTCCAGGTTGCCGGCCTCGATGGTGAACTTGCCGGAGTTGTCCAGCGGGCACACGATCTCGGTCAGCCCCGCGGCCTTCATCACGCGCATGTCGTCCTCGCCGAAGGCGGGGGCCTGGTGGACGATCCCCGTGCCGTCGGTGGTGGTGACGTACTCGTCGTTGAACATGGTGAAGTAGCCGTCTTTCGCCATCGCGGAGAAGAACGGGAAGAGGGGCTCGTAGCGCTCGCCCTTGAGCTTGCTGCCGGGGAACGTCTCGACCACCTCGCCCTTGAGCTGCTTCTTGTAGGCTTCCACCCGCGCCTCGGCGAGAATCAGGAAGCGATCGTTCTCGGTGTCATGGAACTTCACGTAGGCGACTTCCGGGTGCACGCACAGGCCCAGGTTCGAGGGCAGGGTCCAGGGCGTGGTCGTCCAGGCGAGGAAGAAGGTCTTGGGGTCCTTGAGGCTCTTGAACATCACGGTGACGGCGGGGTCCTGGATGTCCTGGTAGTTCTGGGTGGCCTCGAAGTTGGAGAGGGCGGTCTGCAGGGCGGGGGAGAAGGGGACGATCTTGTTGCCCTGGTAGATCAGGCCCTTGTCCCAGATGCTCTTGAACACCCACCACACCGACTCCATGAACTCCTTGTCCATGGTCTTGTAGTCGTTCTGGAAGTCCACCCAGCGGCCGAGCCGCCCGATGGTGCGCTCCCACTCCACCACGTAGCGGTCCACGATGCCGCGGCACTCTTTGTTGTAGGCGGCCACTCCGTGCTTGGCCACGTAGTCCGCGGCGCTCACGCCGAACTTCTTGTCGATCTCCTGCTCGATGGGCAGGCCATGGCAGTCCCAGCCGAAGCGCCGGTCCACGTGAAAGCCCTTCATGGTGAAGTAGCGGGGGACCACGTCCTTCAAGGTGGAGGCCACGATGTGGCCGTGGTGGGGCAGGCCTGTGGCGAAGGGAGGCCCGTCGTAGAAGATGTAGGGCGCGCGTGCCTTGGTCTGCTCCAGGGACTTCTGGAAAATCTGGCGTTCCGCCCAGCGCTTCTGGATGTGGCGTTCTGTTTCCACGAAGGAGAATTGTTCCTGAGCGTTTTGTTCCGGCGATTCCATGGGGCCTCTCGTCTGGGGGATGCCACAGACTACCAAATCCTTGGGACGGCGTAAAACCCGTGCGAGAATGAAACCATGTCCTTTTCCCTCTCCATGGCGCTCTTCCTGTGCGGTGTCATGACGGCCCATGCCGCTCCCGTGCCCGTTCTTTCCGCCTGGAGCGAAGCCGCGCCTATGGATAAGCCCGCGGCCCTGCCCCCCGACTCCGACCAGAGCTTGATTCCCTGGCGGGGCCTGGACGTGGACGCTTGGCTCGACGTGGGGAGTTGGATGCGCCAGCGGGCCTGGCGGGACGCGACCCCGGACTGGCGGGCCCATGAGCGCCAGTACAGTGCCCAGGAACTGGTGGGCAAAGTCATCAGCTGCGTGGGGGAGTGCCGGCTATTCCGCGGCAAAGTCTCCCACCGGGTGCGCTGGCTTTCCCGGGTGCATGAGGGCGATGAGCTGCACACGGGCCCCGACGGTTATCTCTGGATGATGCTGGCGGACGGCGCGCTGGTGCGGCTGGCCCCACGCACGGCCGTCGGCTTCCTTGAGATCGCCGTGGCGCCGGACAGGGTGTTCTTCCACGCCCGGTTGGGCCAGGGGCTGGTGTACTGGCTTCCCCGCAGCGGACGCCGGGTGAAATTGGAAGACCTCACCGAAACCGACCAATTGTTCCTCCCGGTGATGGACGTGGGCGCCAACGTGGAGAGCTTCCGGCGGGCCGTTCACGCCCAAGGAGACGACGCCGCACGGTTGGCCCGCTGGGTGGGTCGCCAGGATTCCGGCGTCATCCCCCAGCGCGAGGAGCTCAATCGCCTCATCGGCGAAAACAATCCTTCCCGGCGGCCCCAGTCCCACGTCACACTCCTGGTGGCGCCCAACGGCTCCGTCCTGACACACGACATGCCGGTGGCCTTTTTTTTCCCACCGGGCGGGCGGGGCTACCTGAAGGCTGATACTCGCGACGTGGGGGAGGAGGCGGATGAGGCTTTCCGGCCCCAGGCGCGCTTTCTTTTCCGGGGTTATCAGAACACCGAGGAAATGGTGGTACCCCCAGGGGAATGGCATGAAGTCGCCGCTGACGGGCGCGCACTGTTCCCACCGGCGGAACTCCCCCCCCTGCTCGCGGCCAGCGAGCTGCCTGTGAAGCGAGTGCCCACGCTCATGCTGGTGCGCGAACGCTGGCTTTCGGCCCTACGGGGCTTCGATGCCGAAGCGGCCAAAAAGCCAGAGGTGCTGGCCCCCCGCTGGGGATATCAAGCCTGGACCGCAGAAGCATTGGACAAGCGGCTGGCCTTCCTCAAGGAACACACCCGGCGGATGGAAACCACCAATCTGCGCTCCCTGCAGCGGCTGCAGGGCACACCCGACGAGACCTTTGATGGGCGCTACTTCGCCACAGCGCTAGAGAGTTACTTCCGCGCTATCAAACGGCGTCATGCCGCGGGTCCCGCTTCGGTGCCTGATATGTCGGACCTGCATTTTTACGGATGGGTGCTGATCAATGCCAAACAGCAATGAAAAATGGCGGATGGTTCTGGCTAGCCAGTCACCCAGGCGCAAAGAACTTCTGGGACGCCTGGGCGTACCCTTTGACGTGGTGGTTTCCGGGGCCGACGAAGACGTCTCCGAGCGAGCGCCCGCCCGCCACGCCCTCGAGGTGGCGCGGCTGAAAGCGCGGGCCGTGGCCGACCTGTTGTCCCCTGACCGGCCCCACTTGGTGGTTGCCGCCGACACCGTAGTGGCCCTGGGCGATGACATCTTGGGTAAGCCCCGCGATGCTGCCGAGGCCGAAGCGTTCTTGCGTCGACTCTCCGGGCGCACCCATGAAGTGCACACGGGGCTGGTGTTGCTCGAAATGGCGACGGGCCATAGGCGCGAGCACGCAGTGGTGGAAACCACGGAGGTGGACTTCGCCAGCATAGGGCCCCGCCAGTTAATGGATTACCTGGCCACGGGGGACTCTTTGGACAAGGCCGGCGCTTACGGCATCCAAGGCCAGGCGCTCGCGTTCATCACGGGCATACGTGGTTGTTACGGCGCGGTGGTGGGTTTTCCTCTGGCGCGCTTCTGTGCCATGATGGACGGCACCGTGGCCCCGGGACTGGGCTGGAGGACACCATGGCAAGACTTCTTCTCTTAATCTGTCTGTGCCCGACGCTGGCGTGGGCGCAGTTTTTCAACCTTCCCTTCGGCCGTGACAAGGATGCAGGCGCAGCGAGTTGGGAGAGCACCCTCGAGCGCATTGAGGGCCTCTCCGCGGACGACCCCGCGGCTTTTGAGGCGGGTTACCGCGAGTTGGTCCAGGAAGCGCAGAAGCGCCTCGACCTTCGGCGGGCGGAGTGCGCGGAAAAGAACGCCACGGAGAAGAATCCTTGCTTCCAAAAGCTCGCGGCCTGGCAACGAAGGTTGTTGGACGCCACCTACGGCGCTAAACGGAAGCTGCTCCTGGTCCTGCACCGACTCCAGCTGGCGCAGCTAGAGTCGGGAAGGGAGCGCGCGGCCAAGGAACTCAACGGCGCGTTCTAAACGTCACTTGGTGGCGTTGTTCTCCGGCGCCAGGACCACGGGCGTGGGCATGGTGCTACGGAGGCTCTTGCTTCCCTGGAGGGAGCGCATGGGCCGGAAGCTCCTCACCGGGCGGCACTCCGCCGGGGCCTGGGGCGCTTTATCCCAAGTCGTGACGATCAATGTTGGTTTGTTCTTTTTCATACATCCACCGTAGGTGCGTCGGTCACTCGGTCCAAGGCCGTCGCAACGGGGGATGCCCATGGCGCCGGCTGGTCAGACGATCAAGGTGATCTCCAACAGCGACTCCTTTGAAGTTCGTACTCAAGGCGACTAGTCGGGATTGACGGAGCCAAACTTGAGTAGCTTGAGGACTCACCGGCATTCTAGCACGGACAACGCGCAGGGGCATCAGGGGGAGGCGAGATTTGCCTAGAGAGGGCGAACACGGCGTTTTCCTTGATTTTTGCTACCCTGGGAGCATGGTCCTTCCCCTCTTTTTCGCTTTTATGGGCCTGGCCGTCCAGGCCTTCTCCCAGGAGCTCCCGCGCGCCCTGGCGGAGGGATACTTGGGCGAGAAAGACCCCACGCCTTATGCGGGCCCCTGGCGCCCCCAGTTCCGTCAGGACGCCTATTTCGGCCGTCTCCATTGGGACGACGAAGAGTTCCAGCGGGGCTTCTTCCACATTTATCTATGGCCCGAGGCCCCCGAATACTCGCTCTTCTTGGACGAGGAGGTCATGGGCGCCAACTCGTGTCCCAACGATTCGCTCTCCGGCCTTTTTGATGATCTCCGCTATGGGCACCGGTTGTTGGTGCTCTCCCACCTGCTGGAGGGACTGCACGCATTGGAAGCGGATGGGCGGCGCCTGCGTCAGCCCGACCTGTGTCCCTGGGACTTGCCGAAGCTGGTGGCGGAGTGCCGCCCGAAGGGCGGCGAGATGCGCTCGTTTCTAGAAGCCTTGCTCGCCCAAGACGTCATGCCTCCCCAGGTGATGCTCAAGGACCACAACTTTTCCGCTTTCGAGCGCGTCTGGCTGAAGGAGGCCGCTGAGGGTCCGTTGTCCCCTGGGCCCGCACGCCTCCAAGCACGCTGCCGGGCCGAGGGCCGCTCTTGCCAGTCCCTGGTTCCCACCATCGCGGTGGAGATGGCCAAACGCGCCTGCCAGGAGGACCGTGCCCTGTTCAAGCAGGTCTGTTCCGAGGAGGATGAGCTTTACGGCCTCTCCGGCGCGCCTGTGGTCGCTTACCTCTTGGGCCGCTCCAACCTCATGGCGTTGTATGACCGTGAAGGTTATGGGCAAGGGTGCCTGCGACGCTTCGGCCAGTTGCTTGGTCGCAAGGAAAAAGTGCCGCCGCACTTGTTGGGCCTCTTGCCCGTCGTGCATGGCACGTTGGTGCGCGCGGGCCTACCGCCGGAAGGCCGGCCCTTCGTTCATGGGGCGCTCAAGGAGTTCCGCCAAAAAGGGCTGAGCAAGGTGTTCGAGCCCACCGTTCCCCCGGCCAAGACCGAAGTCACACAGGCTCCCCGGCCCGCCGTGCCGGCCCCTCCCAGGCCCGTGCCCACGCCCGCTCCGGCGGTGGCGGTGGTGAAGAAGGAGGCGCCCCCGCCCGCGCCCAAACCCCGCCCGCCCGAAATCACCGAGGACCCGAAATCCGCCTTCCTCCAGGCGTCGGAAGTGCGCCGGGCCCAGGACCTGGACCAGACGGAAGTGGACATGGCGAAGTTCCGCTACGACCACGTCTTCACCTTGGCCGAGCTGCGTCTGCTCGAGGTGAACCTCCGGACCTATGTCACACGCAAGGCCCTGGAAGAGATGCGCACCTACGACAAACTGGGCACGGAGGCGGCGCCCATGCCCCTCACCTTCATCAAGTACCTCATCGACGCCAACCACCATCAGGGCCTGTACAACATGGTGAACGTGCTCGGGGACGAGTTCTGGGTGCTCAACGACGTGGACAAGCGCTGGAAGCCCAAGCTCGAGTTGGTGGTGATGAAGAACGACGACAGCACCGGCCGCCAGTGGCAACTGTGGGTCCGCCGTCCAGAGTGAGGGTGGCCAGAAGGGTCAGCGCCACCAATCCGCCCGCACCACCCGCGCGCCACTTTCCCGGGCGGAGGCGATGCCCGGCGCGGAGTCCTCGAACACCAAAGTCTCCCGCGGGCCCACGCCCAGCCCGAGCATGGCGCGCAGGTAGGGTTCCGGATGGGGTTTGGGATGCCGCACGTCCTGGAACGTGAGAACTATGTCGAAGGCGTTGGCGAGGCCCGCGGCGCTGAGCAAGGCCCGCGTCACCACGTCCTCGCTTGAAGTCACCAGGCCAGTGAGGAGGCCTTTGAGCCGGGCCTCGGCCAAGAACGTCGCCAGGTCGGGATGGCCCCAGAGTTCCGGGGCCAGGCGCGGGATCATTTCCAACAGGCGGGCGTTCTTCTCACGCACAAAACCGGCTTCATCCATTCCCGGCGGGAATCCGGGCCAATGGCGCGCCAACGCCACCACCTGCCGGTCGGCGAGTCCCTTGAGGCGCGTTTCGGTTTCTTCCGGGGGAAAAGGGGGCGTGAGGCCCCAGGCGGAGGACATATCCCGCAGTGCCTGGGCGTGCAGTTCCTCGGTGCGCAGGAGCGTTCCGTCCATGTCGAAGAGAACCGCCCGCAAGTCGGGATGGGGTTGGCGCAACGCATTTAGGACGGGGAATCGCTGCAAAACTTCCATACCCCCATTATGCCGGCGTACCGGAGAGATGTCGCCATTGAGGTTGCGGAGGGGGTGGTGTATCCCTGGGGCCCATGAAAAAAGACATCGTTTCGCAGCTTTTGCTCGAGGCCCAGGCCTACCGCCAGTTCGAAGACATTGAGCGGCTGGTGGAGAGCGGCGCGGACCTGGCCGCCGTGCCGGTCCAACCGCTGTTCGTGGCCCTGCGGGCCACCTCCCAGGACCAAGTGGCCAAGGTACTTCCTCGCATGAACCCGGACCAGCGCCAGGCGCTGGTGGACATCGATCTTTGGCACAAGGACCAGCTGGACCCCGAGGCCGCCAACTGGTGGCTGGAAGTCTACGCACGCTGCCCGGATGAGTACGTGCGCGCCGAATTCGCCCGCTCAGAGGATTTCCTGCTCGCCCTCAAGTCCCAGTGCGAGGTCTATACCTTCGACCCCGAGGACCCCGAGTATCCCGACCACGACTCCTTCTTCATCACGGAGGACCAGCAATTGTTGGTCGCCTACCCAGAAGACTGTCCCTGGGGCCAGGAGTTACAACGGTTGGTGAAGGACCTCTACACCCAAATGGGGCCCGAACACGCTTACGCCCACCTCCTGAAGATGGTCTCTGATTCCTGGATGGTGATGGAGGAGGAGAATTACCAGCGCAAGAAGGAGCGGCTGCGGGACTACGGTTTCGTGGACTACTATGAGGCCCTCGCCATGGACGCCGTATTCCCCTCGGAAGAAGCCGCCCGCGGATGGCTCAAGGGCCGCACTGGCGCCACTGGGGAAGTGGATGGGGGCATGCGCAACCAGGCACTCCACGCTTCGGCCCTCGTGCCCTACCAAAAGGGGTTGGATGGCCTCAAAGACGCCCTGGCGTCCGTCGCGGACGCGCGCCGGGAGGATTTCCTGCACTTCAGTTTTGTGCGGCTGGTGAACGCGCGCCTCACCGCCGACGAGGCGCTCAAGGGCGGCGCCGTGTCCATGGCGCGCTCGGGCAGCAAGGCGCGCCAGCGCCTGGAGCTAGGATTTGCCTGGGCCGCCCGCGAAATCGGTGGCGGGCAAGTCTTCGCCAAGCTGGACTTCGCCGACCTCCACAAGTTGGGCAACACCCTATTGGAAGGCCGCAAGAAGCAAATGAAAAAGGCCCTGGCCGCCACGCCTTTCGAGCACGCCTCCGACCAGGCTTTCCTGGGCATGTATTGGAACGCTTTCCTGGAAAACGCCTTGGATGAGCCGGTGAAGCTCAAGGTGGATGGTTCCAGTCCCCCGGCGGAAGTGCGCGACATGGAAGGGTTTGGCGTTTTCGCCGGCATGTGCGACGGCTTCACGCAGATGCTCCCCTTCATCGTCCAGACCCACAAATCCCTCCAGGCCATGCTCAAGGACAACCGGCTGCACGATTCCTTCTACCTGAACTACGCGGCCACAGAAATCGACTTTGAGGCCGTGATGCTCTCCAGCTTCATCAATTTCACCTTGGGACACTTTGATCGCGCCGAGGCGGCCAAAATGGGCGTGCGGGTGGACGAGCTCAAAGAATTCTACCGCCGCTTCTTCGTCCCTCGGGAAGGGGAGTGGTTGCTCAACGGTTCCGATCCCGCCCTGCTCTCGGCAGTGGAGGGCTTTGCCACCCGCTTCGGCTTCGGGACGGTGCCCTTCTTCGGCCGCTGGCTCACGCAGGTGATGGTGGAGCAGCTCAACGGTTACGACATCGGCGGCATGGACGACGAGGAGTTCAAGCACCTCGGCGGACCGGTGCTGCTGGTGCCGGCCGTGAACTGACGTGGAGGGCTTTCCCGCCATCGACGGGGAGGCGTTGGGCCAGGCGCTCGTGAGCACCGGCTGGGGCCTGTGCACCGGAGTTTTAGACGATGTCACCCGCGAGCGGCTTTTGCTGGAATGCCTGGGACACCAGCCGTCTTCGCGTGTCACTCCCCTTGCTTCTGATCCCCGCGTTTGGCTGGGCACCTACCACAAGCTAGACCACCCCCTGCCTTCATACGTGGCGCTCCTGCGCGACACCCTTTACGCCCGCCTACTCCCGGCCGCCAATGCCTGGGCGCGGGCCCTCGGACGGCCCTCTTTCCCGGCAACCTCCAGCGCTTTTAGCCAGGAGATGGCCCAGGCAGGACAAACCATCTCAACGGTGACGCTGTTTGATTTGCGCGAGGGCGATTTCGTGGGCCTACACCAAGACCTCTTCGGAGAGTTGTTTTTCCCCTTCCAGGCCGTGCTGGGACTTACCGCCCCCGGCGAAGATTACCGCGGAGGTGGATTGCGCCTTCTGTGGAAAACGCAAGCCGGACCCATCCGTTCTGAGACGGTGCATGTGCCCGCTGGGGGCCTGGTGGTTTTCCCGTGCTCCCTTCATGCGGGGGAGGGGGGGGAGGTGACCAGCGTCCTTCATGGTGTGGAGAAGGTCGAGGCTGGAGAGAGGCGCACGTTGGCGCTCTTGCTCCACGATTCGCGACCGGAGACCGGCTATGGGAGTGGGCAGTGAGGCGCCGTCGCACCATGGATGACCTCGACTTGGTGTACGATCTCGACCACCTCCTGTACCGCCGCTTGGCCGGAGAGAGGCCTCTGCTGGAAGGCCTCAATCTGCGAGATGGCGCGCCCTTCGCCGTGGAGGGGAAGGCGGTGGACGTGCTGGAGGCCTTGGCGACTGGACTCACCCCCCGGCAGGCCTTGGCCCGCCTGGGAAGGACGTCCGCCGCCGACGAGGAGCGCTGCCGCGCTTTCGTGGAGGACCTGGTCCGGCAAGGCCTTGCCGCCGCACGCTGAGCGGTTGCAAAATCGGGTGCCAACCCGGAAGCTAGGAGCATGGAGAACACCTGGTACAGGCGGGCCCGCTCGGCCGCCCGTTGGACGGCGGCGAATGGCAATGGCGCCCTCGCTGGCGCGCTCTATGGCCTCTCCTCGCCGGTATATGGGTGGAGTTGGTTGCTCTGGGTGTATTTCATTCCTCTGCTGTTTGCCGCCCAGGACCCACGGCGCGCTCGGAGCTGGCTGGCTTGGCAAGGCGTAGCTTTCGCCGTTGTGGCGGGCCAAGTCCTCATGTACTGGGTGGCGCCCGCTTTCGGGACGCTCTGGTCGCTTCCCACTTGGCAAATCCTGCCTTTTGCCATGGGGATGTTGTTCATCAACGACCTTTCCATGGCGCTCATGCCTTGGTTGGCCCGGCTCTCCCGTTCCGGTCTGTGGCTGCTACTGGGGTTTCCGGTGTCGGCAGCCGCATTGGATTACATTTATCCCAAGTTTTTGCCCCACGTGCCGGCCCATTGGTTGCTCTTCCATCCGGGCGCGCTCTCCCACTTCGCGTTTCCTTACGGCGCCATTCCATTGTCCGCGCTGGTTTTGGCGGTGAACGCGGGGGTCTACCTGTTACTGAGGCGCAAGCTCGCCTGGTGGGCGGCCGGTGTGATAGTCGCCGTCGTGGCGGCCATCAACCTAGTTCCCCCAAAAGATGTTCCGAGGCGCACGCGCACCCTCGCCGTCAGCACCGTGAACACCGACTTGCCTGTGCACTATTACCTCAGTCCCGAGGCAGCGCGGGCGCGCCACGGGATCGTCCTGCAGCTGCTGCGAGAGGCCCCCGCTGAAACCCTCGGCCGTCTGCTGGTGCTACCCGAAATCATTTACCCCCACGATCTGGCCTCCGCCGAAGGTGAAGAGCTTCTGCGGCTGGTACGCGAGAGGGGACTTAGCGTCATCATGGGCGGGGTGAAGACAGTGGAAGGTGGCGTGGCCAACGTCATGTACTTCCTGCGGCCCGCGGGAGAAACCACGGAAGTCCAATGGATCGCCAAGCGTTTGCTGTTTCCCTTCGGTGAGACCCTGCCATTCTCGGAAACTTTGCCCTTCTTGCGGCACTTCTTCCCGGGTCCCTTCCTCTCCGTTCCCCCCGGCGGGCAGCAGTTCTTCGAGCACCGGGGCGTGCGCATTGGCACCGCCATTTGTTACGAAAGCATTTTTCCGGAATTCCTGAGGGGACGGCCACAGGTGGACCTGGTGCTTAATCCTGTGTCCGAGGCCTTCTTTCCCGCCCCGGGACAACCTGAACTCTCATTCGCCTTGAGCGTGTTTTTTTCACTCGAGAATGCCGTGACGATGTTGCGCGTGACCAACGCCGGATCCTATGGGTTGGTGGAGCGCGGGCAAGTGCGGGAGTTTGCCTTCGCGGGGGGAGACCCTAAATGGAGACACTATGACCTCGATCTCTGAGGCGCCTTCACCCTGGATCCGTGGCCCGGGGTTCGACCTGACGTTCATCTCGGGCTCGGTGTTGGCCCAGTATGCTTTCCTGCTGCTGGTGGTGTTTGGCGGCGTGCCCACCATGCTGGCCTTCTACGTTTACTCGGCCTTGCTGGATTCCCCCCACTCGGTGGCAACCCACCTGCGTGTGTTCGAAAGTGCCGAGTCCCGCGGCCGGCATTTGCGCGTTTGGCGGCTCTCCTTCCTGCTTTTTTTGGTGGGGCCTGCCGCCATGGCGCTGGTGTGGTGGTCAGGTAGCCGGTTGCCCTTCCAGGTTTTCTACCTGTCGGTGTTGCTGTGGGCGGCCTTCCATGCGGTCAGGCAGCATTACGGCTTCTATGCCCTTTACCAGCAGAAACGTGGCGGGCCCGCGGGGGCCCAGTCGCCCTGGACCTATTGGCTCTTCCATGGGGCGTTTCTCCTGAGCGCTTTTTATTACATTTTCGCCGGTCCTTTCCCCGCCTGGGTTTTTGGGACGCCCGTGGTGGCGCAGGGGGCGCTGGACGCGGTGGCCGCGGCAATGCTGGTGGGAATGACGGCCCTCTTGGCGATCGAGACGGATGAACTGAGGCGGAATGGAACCCGCGGCTGGCCCAAGTTCCTCTTTGTGGCGGGCCTCACTTCCTTCCCCCTTTTCCTGCACTTCTCCGGCATGATCCGGGCCATCGATGTCTATTGCGTCATGCCCCTGGTGACCATCCAACACAACGTGCAGTACCTGGCTTTTGTCAGGGCGCACCAGGATAACGTGTCCCGCAAGAGCGAGGGGGATGGGCTGCGCATGCCGCGCAACCTCCTCCAATTCGGGCTGGTGGTCCTGGGAATTGGACTGATGGTCCGCGGCATCGAATGGTCGACGACCTCGGTGGGCGAATTTTTTCCTAAAGTGGGCCCGAACTTCATCATCGTTCCCGGCGTGTCTTTTTACGATTTCATGTTGGCGACGCTTTTGGGATATTCTTTGCAGCACTATTTCCTGGACCAGTTCCTTTGGAGGCTGCGCCGGGACGAGACGTATGGAAAACATTTCAAGAGTTGAGACCGGAGGGAAGCATGCTGCGATTTTTCAAGGCCATCTTGTGCACGGCCGTCTTGTTGGGCCAGACGGTCATCGCCTCCGACCCTGAAGTGGAGTACTTCCTGGGTGAAGCTCGCTATATCAGCGGTCCCTACACGGGGCGGGCCTCGGGTCCACTTCTGCTCAAGATCGAGGTTTCCCGCGCTTCTAAGCGGATCTCCCAGATGCTCTTTGCCGGCCCGCAATCCTATTTCCCCTACAAGGCCGTGACCATCACCTTGGACCGGACGGGCCCCGACAAATTCCGCGAAACCGCCGTGGCCAACGGAAAAACCCTGTTTCAGGGAGAAGCCAAAGTCAGCGGTCCCGATTGGGCCTGGACCAGTTGGTTGCTGGAGCGCCGTCTGGAGAATGGCGTCACCACCAGGGGCGTGTTGACTAAGACGGACACCACGCTCAGCGGGCAGCTGACCACCTCCGTTCCCTCCAACGGGAAGACCTCGGAAATGACCGAGGACTACTCGTTCACCAAGGTGGGCCCCGAGAAGTTTAACAGCGTCTATCACACCTTCACGCAATCCAAAAAGAAGTAGGGTGGCCCGGTTCCTGGCTTTGGCGCTGCTGTCCCTGATGGCCCTGGCCCAGCTTTGGGGAAGCGCCACATTGTGGTGGCATGGCCGCCAGGGAGACGACCTATTCCTGCGGACCATGGGGGCGGTTACGGGAGTGGCAGGACAGTTCTCTTTTTTTTCCCGCTATAATTGGCGACCCGAGACCGTCGACTACCGTTGGCGCGCGGTGGGTGCCGAGGGCCCCTGGCGGGACGTGGAGGTATTACCCTCCTGGATCTGGTACCGCTTCCGTTGGCAGGCTTCCTACTACCTCCCTCTCCTCCGCGAACGGGGAGGAGAGGCCAGTTTGCGGGAACACGCCTCCGGGCATGCGCGCCTGGTTTTCCAACGCCATCCCTGGGCCCAGCAGACACGGGTCGAGATCCGTCAGCGATACTTCCCGCCGGGACAAACCTATGCATCCGACAGCCAGCTCCTCTTCGCCGCCAAGTTCGCCCGCTGAGGTGCCCTGGGGGGCCCTGAAGCTGGTGGTGGGCCTCGCTTTGCTGGTCGACGGCCTGCTGCTCCTGCCCTATGTGGGAAGCATCATGGGACCAGGCTCACCCCTGCGTTTCCTGGGCCAGGCTTCCGTGGCGGCCCCATGGATCACAGCGGGCTGGTGTGTGTACGTCTTGCTGTTGGTTGTGTATCTGGCTCGCCCTCTCTCCGTCCCGTTGGCCCTCGCCCAGACACTCGCGGGGGCGGCGATTTCGGCCTGGACGGCGTCGGCGGGGGCCCAACTTTGGTACGGGCTACACGCCTACGCGCAATTCCTATCGTTGGGATTGCTGCTGGCAAGATGGCTTGGCCCGAAGGAGGCGAGCTTCGTGTGGCAACACCTGAAGCTCCTGCTTGCCCTGGCCTATTTGGAGTCAGGGGTGGGGAAACTCCTCACGCCCGGCTGGTGGGAGGGACAGGTGCTGTGGCAGATGCTGGGGGAGCGTTGGGGTTATGCCAGCGTGGCGGGTTGGTCTGAGTGGCTGGGCCCGCTGGGAATCGGGCTCGCAGCTTTTCAGGCCTCCGTTCCCTTGGCCCTCTTGAGCAAACGGGGCAAGTGGATCTGGGGCCGGGGACTATGCGCCATGCACGTGGCGACGGCCCTGGCTACCGAGGTTTGGCTGTTCTCGGGGTTCATGGCGGCCGTATCGGCCCTCTTCTTCGCCACCGACAATCGTCCATGGCTGCCGGAGGGTCTCAGTAAGACATCCCCATCCCGAAGAGCGGGGTGAGCCTGGCGGGGGAAGCGTCGTCCTCGTCCGTTTTAAGGCGGCGGACTCCTCCGAACTCGAGGTCTTCGGCTGAAGGGCTAGCCTCTTCGCCGGAGGCTGGGTCTTGGGAGGGTTTCGGGGCTTGGCCCTGGGGGGTCTTTTTACTCATGCTTTTTATTCCCGAATGTGAGCGGCTTCGTCGTGCGCCAAGCTTTCAGGGACCTTATCATGCTAATTTGCCTTTTCCCAGGTGTCCACTTCCGACGCCAGGGTACCGAAAACCCGGATCCCTCCATGCAGCCGCGTGCCGACAATTTTGGCCACTTCCCGGTGGTGCTGGTGAATCCACCCTTGGCGCCTTTGCGGCCCTCCCTGGGCCTTGGGCTGCTCAAGGCGGCAAACGAACGGGCCGGGATCCCCACCCACGTCATCGAGGCGCAGATGCGCTTTGCCCGGCAGTTTGGCGTGAGGCGCTACCAACATTTGGCCAGCAACGCCACGGGCAGCGCCTTGTTGGTGGAATGGCTCTTCGCCCGCATCGCTTTTGGCTATTCTCCTGGCTCACCGCTGACGGAGGGGGAGTGGCTGCGGGGCCCGGACGTGGGGGCACACGTTGAAATACTCGGACTCTCCCCCAGCGTGCGCACTTTAGAGGAAGCCTTGCGCGACATGGAGGAGCGGCACCGGGATTTTTTCCAGGCGTTTCTCGACGGCCTGGTGGACCAAGTGGTGGCATCGGGGGCCAAGGTCTTGGGGGCTTCTTCGACCTTCGAGCAGACCACCGCCGCTTTGGCCCTTTTTCGCACGGCCAAGGCGCGTGGAGAGATCACCACCGTACTGGGAGGCTACAACTGTGAAGGCTACGCCGGACGGGTGCTGGCCCGGCAGTGCGCGGATTTGGATATCGCTTTCTCGGGCGAGGCGGACGTGTTGTTTCCCCGCATGTGCCAGGAGATTTTAGAGCATGGCCGGGTGGAAGGCATTCGCGCGGCCGGCAGGGTGGCCTGGACGCGGGCCAACTCCGTGGGGCCCAGGCCAGCGCAGCCTTTGCGTGCCTCCGTGGAAAACCTGGATGGGTTGCCGCTCCCTGATTATGGGCCCGCCTTGGCCGACTACCGTGAGGCCGGCCTGGGAGAAGCCTTGGGGCCGCCCGCGGTGCCTTTTGAAACGTCTCGGGGATGCTGGTGGGGGCAGAAGCTCCAATGCAAGTTCTGTGGCCTTTCGGACGCGGCCTTGCGTTACCGGCAAAAAACCCCGGATCGGGCCGTGGTCGAGGTGGCCGAGCTTTCCCGCTTGCACGGAGTGGAGGACTTCATCGCCACCGACCTGATCATGCCCACCGACTTCGTGGGCCCCTTCCTCGAGCGGTTGGAAGGCTTGCCGGGCAGACCCACCTTCTTCTACGAGACGAAATCCAATCTGGGTTTTGAAAAGATGCGCCGCTTGGCCCGCGCCGGGGTCAACCGGCTGCAGCCGGGCATCGAGGCGCTGGACGATGGCATTCTCAGGGAAATCAACAAGGGCGCCCGGGCGCTTCAGAACATTGCCCTGCTCAAGCACGCCGCCCGCCTCAAGGTCTGGGCCTATTGGAACGTCCTGCTGGGCTTTCCGGGCGTGTCCAAAGAACAGGACCTGGCCCAGCTGGAGGTGTTCCCGGCCCTCTACCACCTCCAGCCTCCCATGTACGTCAATCCCGTGCGCTTTGACCGCGACAGCGTCTACCACCGGCGTCCCGGCGACCATGGCCTGCGCCTGGAGCCCGCCTGGGGATACCGGTTGGTTTATCCTTTCCCCGACGAGGACTTGGAGGATTTCGCCTATTACTTCACCGATCGCGAGCATGAACGCACCTACTCCGATCCCGCATTCCTACGTCCCTTCCAGGAGAAGCACCGGGAGTGGAGCCGCAGCTACCTCCGTGGGGCCGCGCTCACTTACGCGTTGGAGGAAGGACAGCTGGTAGTCACCGACAGCCGCGGTGATGCCCGACCCAAGACGAGCCAGTGGGATCCACGGGTCGGAGCACTGCTGGATTTGGCCAACGATCCCACGTCCGTCGGGGAATTCGCGCTCGGGGCGCAGCGCTTGGGATTTTCCCAGGAAGGCGCGGAGGCGTTGTTGCAGGATTTGGCAAGAGAGGCGCTGGTGCTGCGCCGAGATGGTCAGGTGCTGTCCTTGGCCATACCTAGGGCACCGGTCGAGGCCTAGCGGCGGATCAGGTCCAGTTGCAGCAGGTCTTTCAAGAAGGCCTCTGCCTTGGGCGCCAATCCGCGCTCCTCCAACCCCAGTTCACGTAGCCCTTGAAGGGCGGTTTTGCCCTGGCTGAGTTGCAGGAACAGTTTGGCGGCGATGCCGTCGATCTCGGAGATTTCACCGGTTTCCATGTCCATCACCAGAAGACGCGAGTTCTGCGGGTCCATGCTCCGGTGGACAACATGGCCAGTGGAGAAAACGCGATCCAGCAGTTCGTCGTTAGGCATGAGACCATGCTAAAGACGTTTGAACGGATGGTCAAAGCCCGAAGGCTATTCTCAGGCGCCGCTCCACTGCGGAAGAGGAGAATCGCTCCCGGGCCCAGCGCCGCTGCTCGGCCGTGGAACGAGGACGTGCCAACCAAGGCATATGGCCCTCCAGCTCTTGCTCGCTGGCCGCGATGCTGAGCCGGCGGGTGAGGGGCGCCTCCAGGAAGAGCTTGTGGCCACCCCAGTCCGTGACCAGGGCAGGAAGTCCCATGGCCATGGCCTCGGCCACCGCCAGGCCGAACTCCTCGTATTGGAATGTGGACGTACTGACCACGGCGTCCACCTCACCTAAGAGTTTCGTGAGGCGCGCTGGAGAATGGAACGGCATGACCTTGAGTCCGGGTGTGGGCCGAGCGAGGGCGCGCAGGAGGCGTTCATGGCGCCGCATGGCCCTGGCCCTTCCGCCCGCCGCCACGTCCAGCGCCGCGTCTGGCGCGCCCACCAGCCACAGCTCGGCGCCATCCGCCGGGCGCCGCGCCCACCACTCCAGCAATCGCAGCACGCCTTTGTCGGCGTTGAGGCGGCCTACATAGGCTAAGCGCGGAGGGGGGCCGCGCCTGCGGCGGGCAAGCGGTGCTTCAAAAAACAACTCGCGCACAGGGAAGGGGAGTAGCTGCGCGCTGTGGGAGGTGAGGGTGTGGTCCACGGGGTCCTTCACCAGGTGGGAGGCCGCATAGAGCGACAGCTGGAAACCTGCTAATCCCGACTCCATCTGCCGCAACTCTTCCAGTCGGTCCAACACGTCCGCGAAAAGGTGCAGGTGGAATCGGGCCTTGCCTGGCTCTAGCCAAGCGGCCAGGAAGGACAAGGCTCCGTAGGGCACGGTGTGTTCCAATGCCACCACGTGGACGACTCCGGTGTGCCGCCGGATCATTTTCACCACGGCCGCCAGTTCTTTCTGCGCTTCCCTGGAGTCGGGCAGGATCACGATGCGCACCCGTGCGCCGCGGGCCCGCCACGAAAGGTAAATGGAGCGCCAAATGGCCGTGACTTGGCGGGTGGAGGGCCAGGGATCCCGTCGCGAGCGCAGCAAAACGATGAGAGGGGGCTTCAGCACAAAGGATGGGGATGAGGGTTAAGGGGAAGGCCCCGCAGTGCGGGCGCGCCCCAGTTGCGGTGGCGATGGCGGAAGTCCAGCCCCACCAGCCCGGGGGCGAAGGCTTTGGCGACGTGGATACCGCGTCCCAGGGGAGTGGGCATGTCCACGACGAAGATGGCCTGGCCGGCGGCGCGCAAAGCCGCCTTGAGTTCCGCTGCCGTCGCGGACGCCGGGGCATCCCACCGGCGTGGACGGGCCGAGGTCAGAAGGCGCGTGGGGGCGGAGTTGCGAGGATCCATGCCATAGTAGTAATGGCGGTCCTCGCTCTTAAAAAGTCCCCGCTCGGGGTCCAGCTGGGCCAGGTCCAGGGGATTGGTGCGCGGATGATCGTGGTGGAGGAGGAAGGCCAGGGCCTCCAGGAAACTTTTGCGTAAGGCAGTGGCCGGATCCAAGTCGGCCCCAAGACCCAGCACGAAGAAATGAGGGCGTCGCCGGCGCAGCACCGTGCCCGCCACGTGGATGGGCCACTTAGTGGGGAAGTGGAGGGCGCAGTAAGACATTTCCCGGCGCTCGAGTTCGCGCGAGCAGGCACTGGGCAACTTTGGCAATCCCTCCAATCGCCAGCGCACCGGCGCTCGGGCGGACCACCAATGTTCAAGGAAGGCGTCCCGTTCCAACAGCTCCGCCACCGCGCGCGCCCGCGCCGCCGCGGCGGTGGGGGCCGCGGCCCAGCCATTGGAAGAATCGTGGACGTAGAAAGGGGCCTTGGGATTGCTCAGGCAAAATTCCGGCACCCAAGTGGGAGCGCCCGATGTCCAGTCTAGGGCGCGGATCCACGCCACGTCGCCGGGACGCTCCAGGGCCCGGCACTCAGGCCAGGTGGAGAGTTGCTCATGGGAGAACCAACGGTAACCGCGCCATACCTTGTGGACCTGTGCTTTCTCCACTTCGCTCCAAGGACGGCAGCGCTCGGCCAGTGTGCGGGGAGCCAGGGCGAAGGCCAAGCGCTCCAGGGCCTCGCCTTTGGCCTTGGCGCGGGCGCGGACGGGATTTTCATCATGGCCCCAACCTACCAGGCGTTTGCCCTGGGACGCGGCTTCCGCCGAGTAACAGTAAATGCCCGCCGCATGCAAAACTCGGCGGGCGCGAGGAGAAGCCTGCCTTGCTGGCGTCGCTGGCGTTGTGGCACGATGGGAGGGCATGTTGGGACTTTTTACCAGAGTAACTGAGGAAGGGGCAAGATGAACGCCGTCGGCCCCTTATGCCACCCTCTAGGGCGCTCCCATCCTTTGGAGGGGGAAATGCGCGAAGCCGCCTGGTGCGCTTTCCAGTCATGGGAGAGGCCCGCCAACCCCGTTCCCCACGAGATCCCCCTCATGCACCTCAAGGATTACGCCATCGCGCCCATGGCGCGCGCACCTCATAACCAGTGGCATCGGGATTGCGCCCCGGTGCCCTCCCCCTACATGCGGTCGTGTTTTGCGGCCTGGTTGCTGGACATGCGCGGAGAAGGGTGGGCCTTCTCCCTGGTTCGGCTGACGCTCTTGCCGCCGGGAAGCCAGCTGGAGTTCCATGTGGACGAGTCGCCCTATCCCGCTGACGGCTACCGGCTGCACCTTCCCCTGGCCACACATCCCTCCTGCACCTTGGATTGGCGAGTGGGTGGCCGGGTTCATAGCCGGCACCTGCCTCTAGACGGCGGCCCCGCGCTGGTGCGGGTGGATGTGCCCCATCGGGCCACCAATCCTTCCGGTGAATGGCGGATCCATTTGCTGGCGGCCATCGCCGCTTGGCCCCCGGCCCTGCGCTGGATGGGCGATTCGCTGCAGCCGGTGGTGGGGGACGACTCTTAGCCGCGGGATTTAACCTGCCCGAAGAATCCGTCGAACAGTCCCCCCATGGATTTATGCAAGGGTGATCCTTCCGGCAACAGGAGCGCCGCCAGTTGGGCCCGTAGTTGCGCGTTCGCCTCGCGCTGGAGAGGGATGAGCGCATCTCCCTGGGGATAGTCGCGCAAGACCGGGACGCGCTGGGCGAGGAGCTTGGCCACCTTCTCCAACCTGGTGTGGTCATATTGCAAGAAGGCGAGGTTCTCACCTCCCAAATTCTTGGGACCCTTGTCCACCGGGGGAGTATCCTCGACCTGACTAAGGAATTCCTCGAAGCCCTTGAGGTCGTCGGCGCTGGCCTGGAGGAGCTTCTTTTTATCCACGGGTCCCTCCCACGCGTTTTTTTAGCCTGTCGATCAGCCCTTGGTAGAAAGCCGCCTCTTGGGCCAGGCCCCACAGCTCCCGGTGTTGTTCTCCGTAGCGTGCCAGGGCGGCGTCCACCTGGCGCGGATCGGTGTTCTGGATTTGTTGCTGGAGGAGGCGGTTGCCGCGGGAGACTTCCGCCTCGCGCACGGTGGTTTTGCCTTCCTTCTGATGGAAAAAACGCGGGAGGGCCTGGACATCCGGCACCACCGGCACGACTCCCAGGGCCTCGCCGTGGTCGGCGACCAAGTATACGGGGTAGGGAAAGCGCCAGGAGACGCGGCCCTCGGAGAACCAGTTCTCCACCAGGCCGATCACCTCGCGCTGCTGGTCCGGGCCCAGGTGTTTGATCACCAGCGCCACCGGGGCGCGGAGGTTCATGTCTGGCTTGAGCGCGGCCGTGACGTGCTCCAGCTGTTCGCTCTCAATCGTGACGAGTTGGTAGATGGGCAGATTCATGCTTTAATTTAAGCAGACTCCGGGGGTTTCTCCCAGGAAGGAGCAACCGAGCGGGGACGTCGGACGATGATGGTGCGCTTGCAAGCATTGGTGCTTCCGGAAGAGCTTATCCACCTGCTCAAGACCCCTTTGGGCTCCCTGGAATCCCCCGTGGGGCGCTTGTTGCAGGGTAGCCCGGGCCTGCGCTTGGTGCTGGAGCGCGCTTTCAGCGAGTTTCACGGCCCCAAGGTCGGCCTGGAGAAAGTCTTCAACACCCTTGGTTGGGCCCACTTCCGCGACCGCGTGACCTCGGTTTACCTTTTCAAGGCCATGAATGGGGTGTTCCCCGACAAAACCGACATGGATCTCTTGGAGGACATCCATCGCCTGGAGGCCCGCTTCGCGGACAAGGTGGTGACCGGATGCTCACGGCTTTTCCTCTTGGGCCTCTATCTGCGCCTGCTGGCGATCCGTGGAGGGGAGGGAGCGGACTCATCGTTCTTGGCGGTGCCTGAAGGCGTCCAGCGGGCATTGGCCCTCACACAGGGGCGTTCAGACCGCCCGGACTGGCTCATTCTCTTGTGCTGGCACTTCGACGCTTTCCTGGGAACTGAATCCTTCATTTCCGCGCTGCGGGCGGGGCGGCCCTACGCCGAACTGTTCGCCACCCTGACCACCGCGCAACAAGAGTACTTCCTCGCCAACCTGCTCGCCTACGGTGCTTCCATCCGCGAGAGCGACCCCTTCCTTTACGAGAGGATCTGATCATGGACGACAAAAACTCCGTATGGGCGCTCTTGAAGGACCTCGGGAAGAAGGCGGGTGTGACTGAAGTCATCATCAACAACCCTCACAACGTGTTCGTGGAGCACCAAGGTACGTTGGTGAAGCTCAATGCCCAGCTCAAGCCTGCCGACCTGGAAGCTTTCGCCCAAGACGTGGCCGCCCACAACCACAAATCCTTCGGCCCCGAGCATCCCTTGCTCGACGGCACCCTGCCGGACGGCAGCCGCATCAACATCGTCGCCCGGGAGTACGCGGGGGATGCCCCGGCCATCACCATCCGCCGCCACCTGAAGAACCTCAAAACCTTCGATGCCTCCCCCGGCCTATTCGGCTTGGACGGCCGTTGGGTGGAGGTACTCAAGGCCATGGTGGCGGCGCGAACGAATATCGTGGTCTCCGGCGGCACGGGCGTGGGGAAGACGACCTTCCTCAACATGCTCCTGCAGGAAATCGATCCCATGCAAAGGGTGGTGACCATCGAGGACACCAAGGAACTCCACTTCCAGCTTCCCAACGTCGTCCGGCTGGAGACCCGGAACAGCAGCTTCACCGGTGGCGTGGCCCTTACGGCGCGAGATTTGGTGAAGAATACCCTGCGCATGCGGCCCGATCGCATCATCGTGGGAGAGGTGCGGGGTGGGGAAGTCTTTGACCTCCTGCAGGCCATGAACACCGGCCATGACGGCTCCATGGCGAGTGTGCATGCCAACTCGCCCGGCGAGTGCTTGGGACGGTTGGAAAATCTCTACCTCCTCGCTGGTTACGACGTCCCCCTGAGGGCGATCCGCCAGCAAGTGGGGACCGCTGTAAACTTCGTCGTGCAGCTCAAGCGCGGTCGGGACGGCGAGCGGAAGGTGGCCCAGATCACTGAACTCGCCGGCTTCGAAGGGGAACGGGTGCTCATGCAGGATTTGGGCGTGGCCAAGGACGGGCACCTGCAGTTCACCGGCATGGTCCCTAAATGCATGGGCAAGTTGGTGGAGGCGGGGCTTCCCGCGGACTTCTTCTCCGGCGTCTTAGGTAGATAATCCTTGGACGCATCCTCGGCGGAGCACGTCCAAGGACGTCCGCCGGGCGCTCGGTTAGCATGCTTCCATGAGGCTTCCTCTGTGGCCCACGCTGCTGGCGCTGGCCGCGTGCCGCTACACCTATTCCCCCTACACCGCCGAAGTGGCCGAGGTGGAGCTCAACCGCTCGGGGCTGGAGACCGTGCTGGCCCAGGAGCCGCCGGCGGGGACGACGTACAAGGTGGCCTTCGTCGCCGACACCCATAATTACTATGATGACCTGCGGGACTTGGTGAAGGCAGTGAATGGCCGCGGCCCTTATGCTTTCGTAGTGGTGGCCGGCGACGTCACCAACCTGGGGCTTCTGGATGAATTCCGCGCCACCCACCGGCTGCTGGCCAAACTCAAATTCCCTCACCTGGTGGTCGTGGGCAATCACGACTTGCTCTCCAACGGCGCCCGGGTTTACCGCCGCTTTTACGGGCCCTCACGCATGGATTTCACCTATGGGGACACCCAGTTCGTTCTGTTCGACAACAACAACTGGGAATCCGGGGGAAACGTTCCCGACTTCGATTGGGTGAGTGACCGTTTGCGTGCGGGAAACGCCTCGCGCAAGGTATTGGTGGCCCACGTGTCTCCTGCCGACCAGGATCGCTTCAGCCCCCGCGCCATAGCCCGCTGGGAGGGAATGATGGCGGCTGAGGGGGTGGGCCACTTCGTGCACGGTCACGACCACAATCCGGCGGAGACGACGTTTGGCGGCGCCACTCGGTTGACCGTCGGCGCTCCTTCCAAAAGGGTCTACTTGGAGATGGACTTCACGCCCGGGGGGGTGTCCCATCGCCACGTGCGTTTTTAGGGCCTGCCTGGTGGCGGCCCTCCTGCCTTGCGCGGGCGCCGCAGCTTTCCTGGACCATGCGCACCTGCAATTCGCCGGCGAGGTGGGTTTTTTATCGGTGGGCACCGGCAAGGCGTTTTCCCGGTACACCGTGGGCGGAATGTACGGGCTGGTGCCCAAGGAGTTGGCGGGTGGGGAAACCATCGAGACGGTGGTGCTGAGGCAGACCTATCGGTTCTGGGACTGGCGGCGTTTCGTGTCGTATGTGGGCCTCAACGCCTATCATGTGCTGGGGTTGCGCTACGAATCCTCGCGCTACGGACGCGCCCCCAGAAGTTACTACCCGGTGAGTTCGGTCCGTGGTCTCCTTTCCCTGGGAGGGGAGGTGGCCACCAACGGGGAGCGTGACATCTCTTTTTATGCCGAGGCGGGGCTGAACGACATCTGGCTCACCAACTGGGCCGTCAATGGCGAGACGGTGAATCCCTTGGATCACGTCTCACTGGCCATGGGGTGGAAAAAACTATTTTAGAAAGCTTCGATCAGCGATAGGCGCAGGTACGTTGTGCGCTCTTTGCCGTCATAGTTGGAGTCGACGCCTTTGACGAAGTAATCCGCACGCTGATGGATCAGATCCAGCGCCGCCAACACGGAGGGAGAAACCACGCGTTTGAGGGCCAGGGCCAGCACGCTGCCGGTGCCCGATTGGATGGTCCGCGAGCCCATCGCCGATTCCAGCCGTTGGGTACCCCGGTACTCCACCCCCAGCCCCGGGACCACGTACCATTTCTCGCTCCATTGGTATTGCAATTGGAAGAGGAAGAGAGCATCCAAGTGGGGAGGTAAGCGGTAGACTACGCCCTCCGACTCGTTGTCTTCCCGCCCCTGCCCCATGCGCGTGAGGGTGAAGGCGGAACGGAATTCCCACCGGCCCTCACGGTGTCCATGAGAGGCCTCCACCACCATGGCGTCGCGTCCCTCAGACGAGTTGGCGTCCCGCGGCCCCACCTCACGCTCGTCCATGTGGGGTCGGTAGGCGAGGCGCAGGTCCAGGGGCCCTCGCGCAGGGGTGTCCTTGCGCAGCCGGAACAGCGCCCGCAGTTCCGGATCCCGGAAACCCTGGCTGGTGTAGCGCTTAGGTTGCGGCCCCCCGTAGCGAGGCCCCGCGTCCTTACCCTCCTGGTAGGCCACCATCACCCCAACATAGGCGTACTTTCCCAGTAAATGGTCGTAGGACAGGCCCGCGGCGGTGGCCGACGAACTGATGGAGCCGGTTTCCCCGAAGGTGGCGTCGGACTCGATGTTGGTGCGGCGATGCTCAAAGGACTGGGAGAGCACATGGGGCGTGCCGGGGAAGAAGTTCAGGCGCTCGATTTGCGCATGGGCCAGGGGAAGAAGGCAGAGCCAGAGGACGACCATGGGGGAGAGTCTACCGCGCTGTCTGTCCAGGGAAGTTGGACAATCACCCCACAAGGGCCGGCGCCAAAGGAAGCGTCACGGAATGGCGCCGAAGGCGCATGCCTGCGTCTACCGCGACCATTTCCCCAGGGGCCATTTTAACCCAGACGTTGTGCCCCTGGAGGGGTTCGCTAGAAACGATAAGGTGGTTCACGAGCGTGCCGTCTCCGGAGGCTTGCTCACAAGTGCCGTTGAGGCTGCTGCAGGTGTCGCGCTCGGGGCAGAGTTTTTTGTGGGTGCTGTAATGGAGGGCGAGGCCCCCTTGCATGGCCAGAAGAATCTTGCCGTTGGTCAGCACGAAGGTGAGGTAATTCTCCGTGGGGACGCCTGCATCGCGCTCCGCCAGGGGCCCAATCACGTTCGTGAGCTCGCGCATGGCCTCTCCCGTGGCGCGGAGGGCAGCCTCGGTGTCAGGAGCATCCACGTCCAGGTCGATATGCTTGGACAGACGCGAGAGGAGGAAGTGGAAGACCAGCTCGCTATCCGTCTCTCCGAGACACCAACGGCGGAACCTCTCCGGGACCATGCCTTGCAGCTGGGCACGCAACAACGGAAAGTCGCGGATGTTGCCATTGTGGGCGAAGGTCCATTTGCCATGCTGGAATGGGTGCGTGTTCACCAAAGAGAGTTTCCCCTGGGTCGCCTTGCGCACGTGCGCGAGCACGGTCTGGGAGCTCACCAGGCCCGAAACGCGGCGGAAGAGTTCATCGGTTTCAGCTGTGTCCGTGGACTTCACCACGTGGGGCGTGCCACCCAGGTAGTAGGAGAGCCCCCACCCATCAGGGTGGCGACGGCTTTGGCAGGAGAGGGCGTTCTCGGCGGACACCAAGCTGGTGTGGACCCCCGACTGTAAAACGCTCCTGAAACCGAATATTCGGCACATGGGGAAATTATGGCATGGGAAGGGCGGGTGCCCGTCCAGGATAAATTTTACCCGTCTAAGATGCCGGCGCGTCCGCGGGCGTGTTAGGTTGCGACCCATGAAAACCGTCTGTTTTGCCCTACTGCTTCCCCTCTCCGCCGTTGCCGGCATCTACGGCAGGGATTCCCGCGTGGAATCCCAGCAAGAGGGGGACTCGCGGATGATCGAGCTGGCCCGTTCGGTCCCGGCCTTGGTCCAACCCGTCTCCCTGGCGGCCCTCCCCAACGGCGACTACCGGCTGGTGGACTTCCGTGCTACCCGTGAGTTCTGCTCCGACGCCCGCTTCTTCGGCCAACCCAGCTTTTCCGGGTGCAGCGCCAGCCTCATCGCCGACGACCTGGTCCTCACCGCCGCTCACTGTCTCACCGGTCCTGCAGAGGATCCGTGCGGGGGCGCCAAGGTGGTTTTCGACTTCGCCCTGGGCAAGGACACCGAGGTGATCCGCAAGGAGAACGTCTTCGAGTGCGAGCGCGTGGAGTACCGTGAGTTCAACACCCGCGCGCCTGGTGAGGATCTGGCGATCATCAAGCTCAAGCGACGCGTGGAAGGCCGTCCTTGGATCCGCTTGGCGGCCCGCGAGCCACGGGTGGGCGACAAGCTCAGCATGATCGGCTATCCCCTGGGGCTGCCCCAGAAAACCGTCACGGAGGGGAAACTCCAGCGCCACGACTTCAGCCTCTACTCCTTCCGTCATAACCTGGACACCTTTAGCAGTAATTCCGGCGGGCCGATCTTCGACGAGGATTTAAAGCAGGTCGGGGTGTTGGTGCGCTCCACCAGCCAGAACTGGTCCCAGGAAGACGGGCGTACCTGCAGGCAATGGGGCATCGCCCGCCCCGGGGACTACGCGGAAGGCAACACACTGGTGCACCTCGACGCCATCCTGCGGGAGCTCGGTGTGCGGCTTCACCGCCGTTGAAGGACGCTACGGCCGCAGCCGAGTGCTGAGTTCATGGAAATCGCGCTTAATAGCTGAATTCCTCATGCACCAGCTGCACCGCCCGGCGGACATTCTCCTCCGGCGTCTGGATGGTCACGCCGTGGCCCAGCCCGCAGATCCAGCGGGAGGGGTCGAGCCCGCGTGCCATGAGGTCCCCGTGCCAGGCGCGCAGGTTCGCCACCATTACATCCTGGGGCAGGTGCAACCACACGGGATCGAAATTTCCCTGCACGAATTTTCCGGGAAACATCTTCTGCGCTTCCACCAGGTCGCAGCGCCAGTCGATGCCGATCACATCAAAGGATAGCCCGCGCAGGTGCTCCCAGTGGGCGCGCTGGGTGTGCTTGGAGTAATACACCACGCGCTTCCCCGGGCAGGCGCGCTTGAAGTCTTCCATTACACGCTTGAGGGCCGGGACCACGAAGCGGCCGTAGTCTCCAGGGGAGAGCTCGCCGGCGGCGGTGTCGAAGAGACAGACCGCGTCCGCGCCGCCCTCCGCCTGCACGCGCATCTCCGTGAGGAGGTTGGGCATAAGGCGCTCCAGGAAGCCCTCCCAGCGCCCGTCATGGAAGCCGCGCTTGGCAGACACCAGATTTCCGTCGTGCAGCCCCTCGGTGACGTAGGTATAGAGGGTGAAGGGACCGCCCACGAAGCCCAGGAGGGTGCGGTCAGGGGGAAGGCGCTTCTTCAGGAGGGCGCAGGCCTGCTTCTGGAAGTCGAAGAATTTTTCCGCGGGGGCGAGTTCCTTCAGGTCCCGCAGCTTGGCGGGCGAATCCAGGTGCCAGTCCAGCTTGGGACCCGGGTCATAGCGCAGCCCCGTCCCCAGGTGTTCCAGCGGGAATAGCAGGTCGGAGAACAAAATGGCGGCGTCGAACTTGAAGTCCTCGATGGGCCCCATGGTGACTTCGCAGGCGAGCTGCGGGTCCTTGCACATGGTGAGGAAGTCGCTCTTGGCCTTGATGGCCTGGTAGTGGGCGTGGTAGCGGCCCGCCTGGCGCATGAACCAGACGGGCACATGGGTCCTGTTCTCGGAGCGGCGGCGGTTCTCGAAGATGTCGTGCATGGGACCCTCGTTAGAAAATGATGCCCTTGTGCTCAGGAGATTCGGGATTGCGGCAGAAAACAACGTAAAAAACGGTTTCATCGCCGGCGTAATAAGTGAAGAAGACCTGGAGAGACGGTGAGTATTCCTTCACCGTGGTGAGAACCACGTGGGCGGAGGAACTGTCCCACGTGACCTTAGTCCAATCATCCGCTGGTAGGGCCTTTTTGATGGCCTCGGGGTGATCTTCCCCATCGGACGGCATAACCATGATGGACTCGAGCCTGCCATTTGGCAGCGAAATGGCGCTCGCGGGAGGTATGCCCTTTGGGTGGCCGAAGATTTGCTCCCGAGGGGCGTTGGGCCTAGAGTCGGGGGGGCCAAAGACGGTAACCAAAGGAGAAACATCTTGCCGTTTCCAGGCTTGTTGGGCGGCTAGCAAAGGGTGCAGTGAGGGCCGACCGACTGAGGAGCAGGCAATAAAAAAAACAAAGATGAGAAGCTTCATTTATGGGCCTCGAGGATGCTCCTGATGAGGTCTGGAAGAGCCTTGTCGGCCGGAGGGGGTTCACCCGAGCCGTGCAGTACCCATTCTACATGATTGGCGAAGTCCTCGGTAGTGCTGTCGGACGAATCTGGCCTGAATGGCTTGCCCGGTGGAACCGGGATCCGGTTGATGGCACGCCATCCCGAGGCAAGTGAGAAGATGGCCCGTTCGGCTTTGGTCATGCCGCGGTTGAAAAGAATGTGGGCGAGCTCATGGTCAAGCACGCGGGTCCGAAAAGGGATCTTGAAAAAGGCATCTGTCACCCACAGAGTATCGGTGAGAGGAGACCAAGCCTCCGGATTGTCCGGATGACCATGCATGCTGATGCGCGCGATTTTTGTAGGCAAATGGCGGACTAGGTAAGGGGAGACGTCGGCAAAGGCTTCCAGGAGGATATTGAACTCTTCCTGAGACCACGCGGACGGGGACTGGACGCGTGGCCCGATTGTGCTTGCAAGACGGTATCTATCCCGGCAGTGGGCTCGGCGCGGAACTGTGCGAGTGGCGGGTTTGTCCTTGTCAGGATGGTACTTCAGGGAGTGTCTTGCTACGAGAATCTCCCAGGGCGCACAAGGGCTCTTTTCCTGCGCCATAGAAGCTGTGGGGAAGAGCGCTGCCATAAAGAAGAGGAGAATCATGTGCTCTCCTCCCTCTCGATTTTATAGCCCACTCCCCGCACGCTCACCAGTCGCAAAGGCCCATCCGGATCACTCTCAATCCACTTCCTTAGCTTCACGATGTAGTTGTCCACCGTGCGGTTGGTGGGGAAGCTTTCCTCCCCCCAGATGTCCACGATCAGTTCGTCCCGGCTCACCACCTGCCCCCGGCGGGACAAGAGGGCCTGCAGGATGGCGGCCTCTTTCTGCCCCAGGGAAAGGATGTTCCCCGCCCCGTCGCGCACCTCGTAGCGGCGGGGCCAGAAGGCGAGCTTGCCGAAGGACTGCTCCTCCGGATCGGCCTCGCCTTGGCGCCGGTACTTCAGGATGCGCTCGAAACGCAGGGTGAGTTCCTTGAGTTCGAAGGGCTTGGTCACGTAATCCTCGGCGCCGATCTCGAGTCCCTCCACCCGCAAGGCGGGATCGTTCATGGCGGAAAGAAACACTACCACCAAATCCCGCCGGAGGCTGCGCCAGGCCCGCGCGAGTTCCAATCCGTTACCATCAGGCAGGTTAATGTCCAACAAGGCCAAGTCCAGTCCACTTCCCATCTCTTCCCGCAACCTGTCGGCTTCGCCGCAATTGGCTGCCCAACGGGCGTCATAGCCCTTGCCCCTGAAGTAGTCCCGCAAGGTCTCGCCCAAGTTGGCTTCGTCTTCGACGATCAAGAGTCCCGGTTTCCTCATGCCATCTCCTCGGCCCGGCGAAAGACCAGGCGGAAGATGAGGGGACCTTGCTCAGAGAACTCCAGCCGCCCATGCTGAGCGCGCATGAGCTCGCGCACCAGGTAGAGACCGATTCCCGTACCCTTGCGGGAGTCGTGCTTATAGAAAAGCTCGCCCAGGCGACTGCGGTCCCCGGAGAAGTCGCGTCCATGATCGTCGTAGGTGCACACCAAGTGATCGCCCTCGCGCTCAAAGCGCACGCTGACCTTGCCCCCCGCGGAGTAGCGCTGGGTGTTCTCGAAAAGGTTGCGCAGGACCATGGCCAGGGCCATCTCGTCGGCGAGCACCACGGCTTCGCCCTGTACCTCCACCGGCCGCTCTGGCATGGACTTGCTGGCCAGTTTCTTCACCAGGCGCGCCAGGTCCACCGGGGCCAGGGTGAGCGTGCCCTGTCCCTCCACCCGGGAGAGCTGTAGCCCCTTGTCCAGCTCATGCTCGAACTTGGCGGTGTCTTGGATCAGCCGCGTGGTCAGGGCGGTGAGCTGGGCGTGGTCATGGGACTCATCCGCAATCAGGTCGCGGATCACCTCGGCCTGCAGGCGCATGCTCGCCAGCGGCGTTTTGAGTTCGTGGGTCAGTGAGGCGAACAGCGCCTGGAGCGCCCGGGAGCGTTTGAGGTCCCGGCGGTGGAGCATGAGGAGCGTCCCGCCGAAGGCCGCGATGAGGAGAAAGAAGGTGGTACCTTCCCATTTCAGCATATTGAGGACGGTGTGTTGGCCTGGCCCCAGGCTGCGGGCGAAAACGCTCAGGAGGTACATCCACCACACGCCCAGACCCAGGACCAAGAGGCCCATGCAGGCGATGAGGAGATAGGACCAGCGGGGCGTGCGGCTCAGGTCCATAGGCGGCGCTTGAGTTCCTGCAGTACGCGCTCGTCGTGGGCCAGCGAGCCGAAACCCACCTCCCAGGCGTTGGGGGCCAGGTAGATGCCACGGTTGAGCAACTGCTCGAAGAGCGCGCGGAAACGCTCCGAGAGGTTGGCGGGGATCTGGGTGATGTTGGTGAAGGGGCCAGGCGCGGGCACCGGCCAAAACAACGAGCCCTGGCGCAAGACGTGGTAGTCTCCGAATCCTTTGGCATCCATCCACGACTTGAATTCCTCGCAGATGAGCCCAGTCATGCCATCCAGGCGCCGGTAGGCGTCCGGGGTGAGTTTTTGCAGGTTGGTCAGGCCCGCCGCCATGGCCACCGGATTCCCGGACAGGGTGCCCGCCTGGTACACCGGCCCCAGGGGGGCGAGCATCTCCATGACGGCGCGGGGGCCGGCCACGGCTCCCACGGGCATGCCGCCGCCGATGATCTTGCCCCAGGTGACTAAGTCGGGCTTGATGCCCGTGAGCTCGGCCATGCCCCCGAACGCCATGCGGAAGCCGGAGATGACTTCGTCGAAGACCAGCAGTGCGCCGTGCTTGGTGCACAGGTCTCGTAGTCCCTGCAGAAACGCCTGGCTTTGCACCACGAGGCCGTTGTTGGCGGGCAAGGGCTCGAGGAAGATGGCGGCGATCTGCCCTGGATGGTCGCGGAAGCAAGCTTCGACCTGCGCGAGATCACCCAGCTCCGCGATCAGCGTGTCTTGGGCCTGGTGGGCGGTCACGCCCTTCGAGGAGGCGTCGGCGGTGCCGGCGAGGCCCGAGCCGGCCTTGATGAGCATGGCGTCCAAATGGCCGTGGTAGCAGCCGTTGAACTTGATGATCTTCGGGCGGCCGGTGGCACCGCGGGCCAGCCGCACAGCCGTCATCACCGCTTCGGTGCCGGAGTTCACGAAACGCACTTGCTCCACGAAGGGGATGCGGTCCACCAGGTACTCGGCGAGCTCAAGGGAATACTTCTCGCAGGCGCCGAAGCTCCAGCCCCGCTCCAGCGCGCGAAGAATGGATTGCTTCACGTCCGGGTCCTGGTGGCCGTGGATCAGGGGCCCGAAGCTCATGCAGAAGTCCACGTAGTCGCGCCCTTCCTCGTCCCAGATGAAGGCGCCTTGTCCGCGGTTGATGAAGCGCGGGGTGGTGTGGAGCCCTTTGAAGGAGCGAACGGGGGAGTGCACGCCCCCGGGTACGTACTTCTTGGACTTCTCGAAGAGTTGTTCTGAGTTCATGCGAGCCCCATGAGTCGGAGGAATTCGTGTTGGTCGGTCAGGCCTTCGGCCTTGACGCCGTTGGCCCGCAGAGTGGTGAGGGTTTTTCCGAGGCCGCAGTAATGGCGGGCCTTTTTCATCTCTGGCACGGCCTCGGTATAGGCGGTGTACTGAGGGAAGCTCGCCCACCAGGCGTGGGTGACCGCGGCCAGTCGGGCGCGCTCCTCGGGACTTGGCGCGCGCATCTCCTGGCGGTAGGCCGGGAAAACCGGGCCCAGGGGGCTTTCGGCCTTGCCGTGGGAGAGCACCAGCCATTCGGAATCCCCCAGCATGAGCCTGAGCGCCGGGGAGGAGGCGAGGTGCATGATCTCGTGGTGCCCCAGCCCGTCGGCGCCGCCGTTCACCCAATGCCCGAGGCTCGCTAGTTTGCGGTGGGTGTCGGCCCCCGCTGCCCACAGGCTGCGTGCGCCGGCGCCTAGGCCTGGCAAGGCGTGAGCGGTGGTGACGAACGTATGCTTGCCGGCGCAAGGTGCGAGCTGGCCGGTAGGGATCTTGTCGTAGAGCGTGTCCGTGAGCGCCCCATGGGAGCTGCCTTGCCCCAGGAAGACGGCCCCTGGTTTTTGGGCCGGGGGTAAGGCGCCCTCCCGGCGTTTCACCGCCACCTCGATCCCATCCTTTTCGCCGCGCTCGAAGTGCAGAAAGTCGCCAGCGAAGCCGCGCACGTGGATGCCCACCGCCAGGTGGCACCCGCCCCCGTGGGCCTTGAAGGAGGCCCGCTCGCGGGAAACCTCGCCCTCAGTGGGGAGATGGTGGATCTTCTGCACCAGGCGAGCGAGGTGGCCTTCATCCGGCCGGTTCGCTCGCATTTCCAGGGCCAAGGCACCCTGGGCGGCCGCGGAGGGAAACACACTCAAGGGCAGCACCATGAAGGTGAGCCCCTCCAAAAGACGAGCCAGCTCTTGGCGAGAGGAGTCCAGTTGCGCCAGACGATCGACGCCCGCAAGGGCGAGAGTGATGGCGTGGTACTGACCGTCGCGCAGTTTTTGGATGCGGGTGTTGATGTTCCCGCGCAAAGTCTCGCAGCGCACGGCCGGTTGCCCGGGCAAGAAGGCGGGCAAATCGCGCTTGAGGTTCACGATGCGCCGGGGGGAGCTCGTTCCCACCACGAACTCGCCTTGCCATTGGAGCAGGCGCGCCCCCGTCTCCCGCGGCACCAGCAGCACGTCGTGGGCGAAGCGGCGCTCGGTGATGGCCGCGAGTTGGATGCCCGCGGGGCGCTCGGAGCCCAAGTCCTTGTAGGAGTGGACCACCAGGTCCACCTCACCCGCCAGGAGCGCCTCGTCCAATTCCTTGGTGAAGAAGTCTTTTCCCTCGAGCTGCCACAGGGGGCGGTCCGTGACCTGATCCCCCTGGGTCTTGATGGTCTTGAGCTCGAAGCGCTCCCCAGAGAGGGTCTCGAGCTGCCGAAGGATGAGGGTGGATTGGGTCACCGCCAACAGCGAGCCCCGGGTGCCGATCTTGTACAAGGTGCGCCTTAAGTCAGACGGTTTGTGCCACGGCGGTGGCGCAGGCAGGATGCCACTCGGCGCGGCGTTCTTCAAGCCAGCGCACGCGACGCTGGGCGGTCTCCACCAGGGCCTCGCGGGCGAGTTCCAGGCGGGCGAGCTTTTGCTCCTCCACCAGGGCTCCCTCAGCGAGGATGTGTTCCAGGCGCAGCACGCCGTCGGCGGCGCCGAGGATGGTGGAGAGGCAGCTGGGAGAGCCCAGATCCACCAACAGGCGTTGCGCGTGGCGGGCGGCCCAGCGGGAGAAGAAGGTCTCGTCCAGCAACACGCCCTCGAAACCGATGGTGTTGGCGATGTAGGCGTGGTTGAGCCAGGCGTCCTTGTCCTGCCAATCCAGTGCCTTCACCCCGTGCTGGGCGACGAGCTCACGCACGCGGGATGGATTGCGGGCGGCAACCCACACCTCGGTGCGCTTCTTGAACTGGTTGATGAGGTCTTCGGCCAGTTGCCCGGATCCCAGGATCAACACGCGCTCGGCCCGGTGGCGGGCGAAGTGGCGGCGAGTGAGGGAGGCGTAGGTCTTCATGCCTAGCCCGACTAAGTGGGCGCTGCGGATTTCCTTGGCGTCTTTGAAAAGTTTCTCCAACACCAGCAGCAGGCGGCCGTCGCGGCCGGGACGGGAAGTGTACTCCTGGTAGGCGCCCTTGAATTGGGCCACGATTTCGTTTTCGCCCAGGAGTTTGGATTTGAGGCCGCAGATGGTTTCCAGCAGGAATAGGTACGCTTGTCCGCCCTCGGCACGCTCGTGGAGTCCGAGCGGGGAGGGGCCGAAGGGGCGCTCATCGAAACTCAGGACCAGTGTGCGCTGGCAGGTGCGCAACTCGAAGCACGCCTCGGGACGCACCACCACCGGCGGCGCGTCCACGGGGAAATTCCAAAGATTCAAGGCCCTTACCATGGGCCCATTTTAGGGGGGCCCACTTCTTTGTGTGTCATGGAAGTGTCATGAGCGGGGAAATCTTGACGAAGATTGCAGCCCGCATTACTTACACCAAGTCATCATTTTTGTTAGATTTTTCCGAGTTTCAGAAGGACGCCCATGGCCCTCGGGGTGGTGAAGCAAGCTTTCGTGCGTTTTGACCGCCGTGTGGACGGGGCCGTCAGCTTTTTCATCCGGCACTGGGGTAAGACCCGCTTCATGGTCGCCATGTCCCAGAAGGCCCAGTACTTGGGGCTGGAGCGCTTGTTCCTCAAGGGTCCCAAGGCCTTCGTCTACTTTTTCCTCTTCTACCTCGTTCGAGACACCATCCTCTACATCATCATCCCCATCTGGTTCGCCCGGATGGTGGACTGAACGGAGCACAGGAGCACCATGGAAACATTCACCATCATCTACACCCTGCTCGGGGGCCTGGGGATCTTCTTCTTCGGAATGAAGCTCATGTCCGACGGGCTGCAGGCCATGGCGGGAGAGATGATCCGGGACATCATCAACTCCATCACCAGCAACCGCTTCATGGCCCTGGGCGTGGGCGTGGGCGTCACCATGCTGGTGCAGAGTTCCTCCATCACCACCGTCATGGTGGTGGGGATGGTGAACGCGGGGCTCATGACCCTGACCCAGGCCATCGGCGTTATCTTCGGCGCGAACATCGGGACCACCATCACCGGCTGGATCATCTCGATCAAGGTAGATGCCTACGGCCTGCTGCTGGTGGGTGTCGGCTTCGTCCCGGGACTTTTCGCCAAGTCCAGCAAGTGGCAGCACATCGGCAAGGCGGTATTGGGGCTCGGCCTGGTTTTCCTGGGGCTCAAAACCATGAGCCAGGCCTTCGTCCCGCTGCGCGAGAGCCAGGAGTTCCTGGATTCCATCGCCTACTTCGCCGGGGACAACTACCAGGCCTACATCGCCTCCATCATCATGGGCTGTCTCCTGACCATGGTGGTGCAGTCGTCCTCCGCCATGTTGGGGATCACTATGGCGCTGGCCACCACAGGCGTGATCAACTACCACACGGCCGTGGCGTTGGTGCTGGGAGAGAACATCGGCACCACCATCACGGCCCTGCTCGCCTCCATCGGCGCCAACGTGAACGCCAAACGGGCGGCGCGCGCGCACGCCCTGTTCAACGTGCTGGGGGTGCTGGTGATGATCACCGTGCTCCCGGTCTACTTCGACTTCATCGATTGGCTGGTGCCCGGTGATCCCGGCCTGCGCGACGGCAGCGGCGGCCAGCCCCACATCAACGCCCACATCGCCATGGCCCACTCCGCTTTCAACGTCACGGCGTCGATCCTGTTCCTCCCTTTCATTAACACGCTCGCCGCCTTCGTAACCAAGATCACGCCCGAGCGGGGGCCGGCCCGCGAGGTTCCCCACCTGCTCATGCTGGGCAACCCCCAGGATATGTTGCCCGCCACCAGCCTGATCCAGGCCGAGTCCGAGATCCGCAAGATGTCCGAGATCGTCGAGCGGATGTACGTTCTTACCCGCGAGTACTGGGAGGGGACAGGGGACGATCCCAAGAAGTTCGCCAAGATCCTGGACTACGAGCGCATCACCGACAACATCCACAAGGAAGTCACCGTCTTCCTGTGCTACGTCATGGAGCGCCCGCTTTCCCACCACCAGTCCGAGCAGACCCAGGCCTTGATCAAGATCGCCGACGAACTCGAAAGCGTCGCCGACTATCTCGAGCGGCTGGCGACTTACCGCGAGCGCTTCAAGGGTGGGGACACCCTGGAAGGCGAGAGCCGCACCGAGTTCTTCGCCTTCATGGAGGAAGTCTTCTCCTTCTACAAGATGACCGTGGTGGGGCTCTTCAAGGAGGACGCTCATGACCTGGAGCGGATCACGACCAAGAGCGAGGAACTCCAGATCTGGGCGGACAGCATCCGTGAGAAGCACCTGGACCGCATCTCCAAAGGTTCCTACAAACCGGTGACGGCGTTGACCTTCTCCGACATGGTGGTGGCCTTGCGTAAGATCCGCACCCACTCCTTCCGCATGGCGGAGTCGGTGGAAGCCCTCCACACCCAGACGGAGTAGTGCACCCATGCCCCTGATGTTCACCGCCGACGAGATCCCCCAGCGCGACCGCGCACTCACCTTCGACGACGTCCTATTGGTGCCTCGGCACTCGCAGATCGGCTCACGCCGCGACCCGGAGCTCTCTTCCCACCTGACCCGCAAGGTCCTCCTCAGGGCCCCGGTGGTATCTGCCAACATGGACACCGTCACGGGGGGTGAGATGGCCGTGGTCATGGCCCAGTTGGGTGCCTTAGGCATCCTCCACCGTTTCCTGACCGTTGAAGAGCAGGTGCGGGAGCTGCGGGAGGTGAAGTCGCGCCTTCCGGGCACGCCGGTGGCGGCCAGCATCGGCGTTAAGCAAGAGGGCATGGAGCGCGCCCGGGCACTCGTGGAGGCCGGCGCCGACATTCTCACCCTGGACATCGCCCACGGCGACTCGGTCATGATGTTAGAGACGCTGGACTGGGTGAAGAAGCACTTCCCCCACGTGGAAGTCATCGCCGGTAACGTGGCCACCCCTGAGGGCACTCGCACGCTCATCGAGCACGGGGCCGACGCCGTGAAAGTGGGCATCGGGCCTGGTTCCATGTGCACTACCCGCATCATCACCGGCTGCGGCGTGCCCCAGCTCACCGCCATCGCCCTGTGCGCCGCCGAGGCCCGCCGGTACGGTGTGCCCGTGATCGCTGACGGCGGAATCAAGAATTCCGGCGACGTGGTCAAGGCCTTCGCCGCCGGCGCCGACACCGTCATGCTCGGAAGCATGCTGGCCGGATGCCAAGAAACCCCCGGGGAGGTCCAAGGCGGCAAGAAAAAGTACCGCGGCATGGCCTCCAAGGACGCGCAGGTGTCTTGGCGGGGGGAGCTTCCCTCCGGCATGGCGCCCGAAGGGGAGAGCCGTTGGATTCCCTGTAAGGGACCGGTGGCCCCGCTTCTCTCGGAACTACTGGGCGGCGTTCGCTCCGGCATGACGTATTTAAACGCCCAGACCATCGCCGACATCCGCCTCAACGCCCGCTTCATGGAGATGGGCGCCTCCGGGATGGCGGAATCCCGTCCCCACGGCATGAACTGAAAGGATCCCCCGTGCAGCAAGACGTCCTGGACACCGTCCTGAGTTATCCCAAATTGCGCGAGCGCCTGCAGAACCGACCCGCCGATCGGGCACGGGCCGCCAAGCTTGTCTCTGAGATCCACGGCGATTTCTCCCCCACGGTGGTGAAGTCTGCGGCGGCCTTCCTGGACGCTACCTTCATGCGCCTCTACGACGGGGTGAACCTGGAGGTCCCCCCTGGCATGGACATCGGGGAGTTGCGCAAGCAAAACCACATCGTGCTGGTGCCCAACCACCAGTCCCACGCCGACTACGTGGCCCTGGCCTACATCCTGTGGCGCAAGTTCGAGCTGGCGGTCTACGTCGCCGCCGGCATTAATCTCAACATCTTTCCCATCGGCGGATTCTTTCGCAAGGCCGGCGCCTTCTACATCCGTCGCTCCTTCAACGCCGACATCCTCTACAAGACCACCTTCGAGGCCTACATCTACCAGCTGCTCAAGCATGGGCACATGGTCGAGTTTTTCTTCGAGGGCGGCCGCACCCGCACCGGCAAGCTGATGAAGCCTCGCTACGGGCTGTTCCAGATGCTCATCGAGGCCCACGCCCACGTGGGGGACGGAAAACCCCTCATGTTCATCCCGGTGTCTCTGGCGCACGAGGTGATCCCCGAGGCCCGCGCCCACGCCCGCGAGCTGGGTGGCGCCGAAAAGGTGGCGGAAAAACCCACCCAACTGCTGAAGCTCTTTAAGCTGTTCAACAAGCGCCTGGGCACCATCCACGTGCGTTTCGGCAAGGGCATCCTCCAAGACGTGGTGCCAGAGGCCGAGGTGAAGGCAGCGACCCAGGAACTCGCCTTCAAGTGCTTCCGAGCGGTGGGGGCCGGAATGCCAGTGACGCCCTCGTCGCTTCTCGCCTTGATCCTGCTGGATGAGCCTTCGGGCGCACTGACCTGGAAACAGATCGAAGAGAAGGGCTTGGAGGTGGTGGAGTACTGCCTCGCCCTAGGGATCCCGGTCACGCCGTCGCTGGCGGGCGAGGGCCGTTTGGACTCCCTACGCTCGGCGCTGGACACCTTCATGGCCAACAAGAAGCTCGATGTGATCAAGCGCGAGCGGCTCAACCAGGTGTACTACGCGGTCAAACGCGAAGCGCGGGTGGAAGTGCTCTACCACAAAAACATGATCCTCCACCATTTCCTCGTGCCCGGCTTCATCAACGCCACGTGGTTCAACATCTTCAACGGCCAGATCAAGGACGTCATGGCGCTCACGCGCTTCCTCCAGGCCAAGCGCAAGGAACTCAAGTACGAGTTCTATCTCCCCACCGTCAAAGAGATGGTCGTGCACGCCAAGGCCGTGCTCACCTACGCCCTGGGACGGCCGGTGGAGAACCTAGAGGAAGCGTTGCACTTCAGGCCCGAGGAACTCTACCAAATGGCGGCCAAGGTCCGGCATTTCTCCACCGCCTTCAGCTACCTCTACGAGGCCTACTACCTCGCCGCCACCAGCGCCAAGTACCTGGCCAACGAACCGTTTACCCGGGACCGCTACATGCAGGTGGCCCAGGAACTCTTCGCCATGGAGCTCGAGCATGGACGGGTGGTGAAGTACCCCGAGGCTTTTTCCGCCCCCATCCTCAAGGACGCCCTCAGCTACATGGAGAACCAGGGCGTGTTGGCCCGGAGCGAGGGCAAGTTCCAGGTGGCGGACACCGCCAAGTTGGACACGCTCATCGAGAAATTCCTGCGCGACCTCAACGACCAGGTGGCGATCAACTTGAAGTTCAACCGCGGACAAGGGGTTGCCGGAGACCCCGGTTGAGGGGTAAGTTGGGACGCTAGAGTCCGCACAACCCCAATTAATGGAGGTGGGTTATCAGCGAAAAGTTCCAAGAGCCTAGGGTCAACGAGAAGATCCGTGCCCACGAAATCCGCCTTATCGGCGATGACGGGAAGCAGTACGGAGTTGTCACCTTGGCCCAGGCCCGGCTTATCGCTGAGAACGAGCAACTCGACCTGATTGAAATCGCCGCCACCGCCAGCCCGCCCGTGGTCAAGCTCATGGACTACGGCAAGTACAAGTACCAGGCCCAGAAGAAGGCTTCGGAAGCCAAGAAAAAACAAGTTGTTATCGAAGTGAAAGAGATGAAGTTTCGTCCTTCCATCGATAAACACGACTTGGAAGTGAAGCTGAACCACATCCTGAAGTTTCTGGAGCAGGGCGACAAAGTAAAGCTGCTGATGCAGTTTCGCGGTCGTGAGATGGCCCATAAGGAAATCGGCCTGGGGAAATTCTCCGAGATCATCAAAATGATCCAGGAGCAGGGCGGGGCCGTGGTCGAGGCCGAGCCAAAAATGCTGGGGAACCGCTGTCACGCCATGGTCGCCCCCGGGAAGAAGAAATAAGCTTTTCCTCCTGAAATTGCCGTGTTAACTTGTCGCTCTCTTTCGAGAGAGCTTTTTCAACTGTCCCCGTTTGAGGAGTCGAGTTTTATGTCCAAAAAAATGAAGACCAAGCGCGCGGCCGCCAAGCGCTTTAAAGTCACCGCCACTGGCAAGATCAAGTACAAGAAAGCTTACTTGCGCCACTTGCTCAGCAACAAGTCTAAGTCCGCCAAGAAGGACAAGAACGAGCCGGGTTACGTGAACCCCGCTGACTACCACAATGCCATTTCCTGCATCCCTTACCTCCGGTAAGAGATTTAACCCTCAAGAGTAGCGACCAGGGCCAAGCGACTTAACCGTCCCCCTGCGAGTGAAGAAGGAGTATCTATGTCACGTGTCAGAAGGGGCTTTAAGGCCCGCCAACGCCGGAATAAAGTGCTGAAACTCGCCAAAGGTTTCCACTTCGACCGCCGTACCAAGTACAAGCACGCCTCTGAAACTGTCCGTCGCGCCCTGCACTTCGCTTACAAGGGCCGCCGCTTGCTCAAGCGTGACATGCGCCGCCTGTGGGTCGTGCGGATCAATGCTGCCGTTCGCCCCCTGGGCATGTCTTACTCCCGTCTCATTGGCGCCCTCAAGGCCAAGAACGTCGGTATCAACCGCAAAATGCTCTCCGAACTCGCAATCCGTGATTTCAACGCCTTTAAGGCCGTGGTCGATTCCGTTAAATAAGCAAAACTTGGTCGAAAAACCAGCCCCAATCCCCTTTAATCAGGGGGTTGGGGCTTTTTTTTTGCTAGCGCGGCACATCCTTTTCAACTAACCTGTTAATATTAGACTTTCTGTTCAAGCAAGCTATTGAGATTTCACGGAGGACTTTCAATGAGCATGACCAAGGCCGACATCGTAGAGCGGATCTACAAGGAAGCGGGTTTTTCCAAGAAGGAAGCCGCTGAACTCGTGGACCTGGTCTTCAAGGTCATCAAAGACACTCTCGCCAAAGGTGAGAAGGTGAAGATTTCCGGATTCGGGAACTTCTCCATCCGTGACAAGGCCACCCGGGTGGGGCGCAACCCCCAGACCGGCGAGGCCATGACCATCTCCGCGCGTCGGGTGCTGACCTTCAAGCCATCGCAGATCCTCAAAGAGGACATCACCGACCGGTATTCCCACCGACTGGACGACCAGGGCAACGAGAACACCAACCTGCCCCCCAAAGACAGCAAGCCCCGCGCGCTCAGCTCCTTCCTGGCCGGCATCGAGGAGCCCGACTCCGACGATGACGACATGGGCGACGACGAGTAATCCGCGTCCGCGACGGGGGGAGGAGAGTTTTCCGTGAACGGCATCCCCCCGAAGTCCTCCTTCCGTTTCCAGGAACTCCCCTCCATCACCGACGTCAAACCCTACGTGCTGCGGTTCTGGGAAACCGAGTTTCCCGAGATCAACCCCGTGACCGACGAGTCGGGGGAGAAGCGTTACGCCCGCTCCGATGTGGAGGCCATTCTGCGCATCCGTGACCTCTTGTTTGAAAAGAAGCTCTCCATTGCCGAAGCGAAACTCTTCCTGCGCCAAGGGGTGGAGAGCGCACCGTCGGAACCCGATGGGTTGCTGGAGGAACTCCGGGGCACCCTGGAGCATTTGCGCGAGACGCGCCAGCGGCGGGGTTGGTGAGAATCAGGCCAAAACCTGCTTGAGCAGCGAGGCAGGGAGGCGCTTTTCCAGCGTGGCGCGCTTGCGGCGCAACCCTTCCATCGAAGCTGCGAGGAAACCCTCTAGGAACGCGCGCGTGGTGGGCAGGTTCGCCAGCCGCTGTTGCAAGACGCCGCGGGCGTGGGTGAGGGCGGCGGCGGTCTCCGTCGGCGCGACCAGGAAGGGATTCACGGCGGTCTCGTGGGGTGAGGGCCCTTCTCCCGCCAGGTCGTCCAAGTCGTCTAGCAGCTGGAAGGCCACTCCGATGGCGGCCCCCAGGCGCAGGCCCTGTTTGACCGCAACGTCCGTCGGGGAGAGGAGACCCACTCCCGCACAGGCGATTTGCATCAGTCTCCCGGTCTTGAGCTCGTGCATGCGGACGGCGCCCGTGGCGCCCTTGGCTTCCAAGCCGAGGTCGATCCATTGACCGAGCACCAGGCCCTTGGGACCGGTGGCCCAATGAAAGAGCCGGCGGACCTGGGCAGCCCGGGGATGGGTGAGGCGCTCGAGTTCGGCGTAGGACAGGGCCAGCAGAGCGTCTCCTGCCAGCAGCGCTTTCCACTCACCGAAGGCCTTGTGGGTGGCGGGGCGGCCGCGCCTCACGTCGTCGTCGTCCATGCACGGAAGGTCGTCGTGGACGAGGGAGTAGGCATGGTGGAGTTCCAGGGCGAGACCCAAGTGGAGGGCGTCGCCCTGAGGCGCTCCGAGATCCCGGGCCATGGCCTCCGTGAGGCGTGGACGAAAAAGCTTGCCCGCGGGCAACACGGCGTAGAGGAGGGTTTCGCGCAGACCGGGGTGCAGGGCCGCACGCTCGAGACGGCGCCGCAGCTCCTCTTCCAGGCCCAGGCTCATAGGGAGGAGGGTTGGGGGGCGCCCAGAGTCCCCGCCAGGCGAATCTGGTAGAAGCCGTCTTTCTGGGAAAACTGGGGGAGCATGAGGTTCAGGATGGGAAAGGCCTCCTGGAACTCGGGGGAGAAGGTGGCTTCGCCTTTGAGGTTGAGGCGGGATTGGGCCATGGCCTCGGGAACCGCGTCCACGGTGCCAGAAAATTTCATGCGAACGGGCGCGTCCGGGCGGCCCAGGAAAAGCTCTTCCACCAGCAGGCGGCGGGGACCTTCGGAGCGCACGCGGGCCCCCAGAGTGCCGAGGGCCAGGCGGGGCAAGCGGAAATCACCCAAGGCCTGGGCGGGAACGGTGAGGTTCTGGGATTCGGCCAGCAGCTGGAGGTCCTCCAGCTGTTGGTCCTGCAAGGTCACTTTCGCGTTGAGTTTCAGGGTGCCTTCCAGGCGGGGAAGCCCCGGCAAGGCGCCGGCGAGTTTGGCGAGGTTCAGGGCCTCCTCGTGCAGGCTGATGACTTGGGTGCCCATGCCCACGGCGCTGCGAATGGTGAGGGGTTGGCCGTTAACGTCACCTTCCACCGTGAAGGCGAGGCCCAAGGGGGCGAAGCTGGGGCCCGCGAAGCGCAGGGTGAGGTGGCGCATGACCAAGGGGGCGCCAGAGCGGCCGAAACAAGAGGCGGGGAGGGTGACGTCGCTGATCAGCGCCTTGGGCAGCATGAACTCGAACTGCAAGCGCTCGAAGCGGCCGCTGCAGCCGGGGAGCTGGGCCAGCTGCGCTTTCACCAGCCGCTGCACGCGCTCTTCCAGAGGAAAGTGGGAGAGGAAGGCCACCACGAAGCAAATCCCCATGCCGAGCGCCAGGAGCCACTTGCTCACGCCGGAATCGTATTCCACCTGGTCGAGCTGGCGCAGTTCGGGAGAAATGGAGGCCATCCTATTCCTCCTCCACGACCACGTTCTGGCCGAAGTGCACTCCATGGAAGGCGCCGTCCAGGAGGTTGCTGCCTTCGTTGCGGGTGATGGAGACGGAGGCGATGCGGAAGCGTTGCTGGGAGATCAGGCCCGTGAAAAGGCCTACCAGCTGGGCGGTGGTGAGCCCCTCGAACTTGAAGTCGGCTTCGGCGCGCGTGAGGGCGTCCGAGACGGGGACGGCCTCGAAGTTGTTGATTTGGATTTTGCCCGGGTCCACCGCCGCCGAGGAAAGCACGGCGGAGAGGCGCTGGCGGAGGGTCTCCTGGTCGGGAAAAGCCTCGGGGGCCGCCACGCGGTTCACCAACCCGCCGGCGGCGGCCTTTTGGGCGATGATCTCCTGCATGCGGGCAACGGTTTCGCCGCGTTCACGCACGTCCTGGGCGATGGAGCGGTTGCGCAACCAGAAGGAACCGAGGAAGAGCAGGGGAAAAAGCAGGGTGGCGGCCAGGAGTCCCGCCTTGACCATCTGCTGGCCCTGCTCGTCCAGGGCAGCGTAGCCTTCCTGGATTCTGGCGTAGCTTGGGGTCTGGCGGAACTGGTCCAGCTTCTGGAACAGGAAAAGGTCCATGCGCTTGAGCAGCGGAAGGTTGTCCTCGTTCACCGTTGGACCCCCGTGAGCTTGAGTTTAAGGCCGGTCTCGTCGAAGGTGGTGCTGGCCTGGTCAAGGGCCAGGGACTCGAGCTTGGGGGCCAAGTCCTTCAGGGCCGCTGGTTCCGTGGCGGTGAACTGCGCGGTCACGTCGCCGCCGTCGGTGGCCTCAAAGGAGACCAGTGTGGCCGGCGAGCCCGCGGTGGCACCGGCCACCAGCACCAAGGGATGGAGGGCGCGGATGTCGGAGGCGGACTGGAGAGTGGAGATTTGTTGTCGGATGGTGCGCTGTTGGCGCACCAAACCGGCGCTCACTTGGGCCGGGGCGAAGGTGAGGTTGCGCCGGTCCCGGGGATTGAGTTTGAGGGCCTGGTTGCGCGCCAGCGTGGTCATCTGGAGGTTGACCGCCCGCAAATCCATTTCCAGTAACACGCCCTCAGCGATGAGCGCCACCAGCAACACCGCCGCCACCAGCGCCGCCCGGGTGCTGATGAAGACGAATTGGGGCAAGGGCAAGTCGCCGCGGTTGGCGGGGGCATAGCGGCCGGTGAGCAGGTTGACGAGGCGGTTCTTGGAGCGCAGGGAGAGGGCCAGCATGTTGGCCAAGGTGAACTTGGCCCGGGCCTTCACGTTGAGGTCGACCTTGGAAGTGTCGATGCCCTCGAAGGACTCCAGCAGCACCGACTTCACCGCGAACTTCTCGGTGAGGTAATGGGGCATGTTCTTGACCGCGGCGGTGCCACCGCACAGGAAGACCTGGGAGATCTTCATGCCGTGGGCCACGCGGAAACCCAGTTCCCAGCGCAGGAAGTCTGAGACCAGGGGCTTGAGCGCCTGGTCCATCATGCGGGCGAACTCGCGTTGGTTCTCCTCCACCTCGTCCATCTGGGCCCCGGTGAGGACGAAGGCGTTCTGGTGCTTGTACAGCACGGCCTCGGCGGCGCTCACCCCGTAGGTCTGGCTGATCATCTCGTCCAGATGCCGGCCGCCCACGTAGCTCACGTGGGTGGCGATGAGCTTGCTGTTGTAGAAGAAGTACGCCTTGGTGGAGCGGTGGCCCATGTCCAGCACGCAGAATGGGCCGGCCACGTGGTTGAATCCGTAGAAGCTGTCCATGGTGGAGGGCTCGGAGGTCACCACCGAGGGGGGAGTGGTCCAGGTCGTGAGCGGCTGGTGGAAGGCGGAGAACTCGGCGTCCCGGGTCAGCGCCACCAGGGCCAAGGACTGGGACTTGGTGGGCTCCAGGTACCAGGCGTAGTGGGACTCATGGAGGGCGAAAGGGATGTCCTCTTCCAGCTGGAAAGGGATCATGGCCTCGGCCTTCCTGCGGTTCTTGACGGGCAAAGTGAGGAAGCGGGTGGTGACGGACTCGGTGGGCACATGGAGCACGATGCGCGTGTCCGGGCGCGCCACGTCCTCCACGATCCGCTCCATCAGGCGGCGGGTGGCCTCTTCGGGCGTGCCCCAGTCGGGATTTTCCTCCAACGCCTCGGCGATGACGAACTCCCGCAGTTCCCGGTGGACCGCATGGCGCTTGTCCAGAATGCTGGAAACGTATTTGACGGAGTAGGCGCCGGCGTCGATGGCCAAGACATGCATGGGAAAATTGTAGCAAAGCGGCGCACGAGGCCGAAAGGGAAAAGCGCCGTCAATTCAGCTGGATGTCGATGATTCGCGGATCGAGGAAAGTCTGAGGGTTTTGGTCGGCGGGTTGGTTGTTCCCGCGGTTGCTGGCCGGCGGAGGGGGAGGCGGAGCGGGGTTTTCCGGTGTGGTTTCACCGTTGCGTCTGTTGTCTGGTGCTGCCTGGGCAGGCGCTGAAGGCAGGGAAACCGTGGCCACCAACGTGGTGGTGGCCCGGTTGGCCGTGCCCTCCGCCTCCACCCGGAACATGCTGGGGGCGGCCCCGAACTGGATCCCTTGGGCCTGGTACTTCCCGAAGAGGTCGTCGAAGGCGCTGGCCGAGAGGATGTTGGCGGTGTCCACCACGTAGCGTTTGAAGTCGTCCACAGAGTTGAAAGTTTGCGGGCGATCGGGGTTATCCCGCCATTTGAAGAAATCGGCGGTCTCGTCTTCGTTGGCCGAAGGGATCAGCATGCGGAACATGTTGGCGGTGATCTTGTTGAGGTCGATCATGACCGAGGGAAACACGTCAAACTCCCCTCGGATGAGTTCGATCAGGGTGTCATCCCACCCGGGGATCAGGGCGAGTTCCCCCATGCTGGACAACGGGCCGTGCTTAGGAGTGATTTTAAGTTCGTTGAACTGCTGCTCGGAGTTGTCCAACAGCATGTCCACCTGGGTGGTGTTGGCCCGGCGCGGGTTCTTGTCGCTCACGTAGTATTTGAGGTTCGCCACGAGTTGCAGGGGGTCCACGTTGCCGTACTTGGAGCGGAACTCGTCGTCCTCCTCGCCTTTCTCCCGTAAACGGCGGACGAGAAAGTTCACCAGCTGCTGCTCGAGGCTGAAGGCGGGGTCCTGGTCGCCGCCCGTGTTGGCGTTGCGGTCATTCTCGTCATCTTCTTCCCCTGGGGGTGGGCGCGATCCGGGAGGCTGTCCGGGCACTTGGATCGCGTTCTTGAGCAGGTCCACCCGGAGCATGTTCAAGTTCATCTTGTTGGAAACGTTCTTGATGGTGAGCTTCATTTCCCCTTCGAGCAGGGATTCCTTGGTGAACTCGTCCACCGTGGCCTTGAGCTGGGCACCGGCGTTGGGCGGCAGGGGGACGGGGTAGATGAAAGGGATCTCCCACAGCTGGTTCAGGAGCTGCAAAGGGACCGAGTCCTTGGCGGCGGCGTTTTGTTGGCGGGTGTTGTAGGCCTCTTTGTAGAGACGCAGCCGCACCATGGCCAACTCCAGGGCCGTTTCGGCCATCATGCGGGACTGGGCCTTGTCCAGCATGTTGGTGGCCTTGATCCGCGAGATCTTACTTTCGAAAGTGAATTCGCCCCACAGGGCCGTGAGCACCATGATGGCGGTCAGGACCATGATGAGGGCCACGCCAGACTGGCTCGCGAGGAGGCGCTTCATTGGACGTCCTCCGGGTCATTGTCGGGATTGGTGTTGCCGCCTTGGGCGTTGGTGCCGCCACCGGTGGTACCCGCGTTGGCGTTGCCGGGCGTGCCGCCGGTGGCGGCGCCGTTTTGTCCCGGGTCCTGGGGGAGCACCGGTGGCCAGAATGGGCGGAACCAGCGGGTGGTCGTGCGTTCGGCGCCTTGAGAGTCATACCAAGTCATGACGAGCTGGAGGCCGCGGGAGAGGAGGTCGCCGTCGGGAATGGTGGTGAGGTTAGTTTCCCATTTCTTGGAGTTGGGATTCCAGAAGCTGAATTCCAGCTTCTCCACCTGCTCCAAGAGCACCGCACCTTTGGTGCCCTCGAAGTCTAACTCCTCTTTGCTCCAGGGGTCTTCAGGGAAGACCTGGCGCATGAGGGACTTCTTGCTTTTGGGGTCGGGCTCGCCCTTGGCGTCCGGATCCTCGGGAGTGTCGCCGAGATAGTAGCGCACCCACATGAAGGGGGATTGGCGCTGGTTGGCGAGTTTCCTGCGGTTGCCGGCGCTCAAGAAGACGATTTCGTCTTTCTCCTTGGAGCGGAAGTAGGGGATGGGCAGGCCTTCCTTGCTGGGCATGCGCAACCGCGGGTGGTTCTCGTAGAGGTAGGCCACTTCTTCCACGCCGGGGTTTTCCTGGGGATTGAGGTTGCCCTGGAATTTCTGCGTGAAATAGAGCGGGGACCAAATGTGGGAGAAATCCCAGTCGAGGCGGGCCATGGCCGTCTCCACCTGGAGGTTGTCCCGGTCGATGACCACCGTGCGGTCCTTGGAGTTCTGGGCATTGTCCGTGATTCCCACCACGCCGAGCATGACGAACGCCAAGAGCGCGATGGCGATCATGACCTCCATGAGGGTCATCCCCCCCTGGCGGCCCTCAGAAATTGAGGTTGAGCTGGACGGGCTCGGCATGGTTGGTCATCCACCGCGAGAGGGAGTAGGAGTATTTGGTTTCTTTGTTGGTGACGGTGAAGCGCACCTGCCACAGCACGCGCTCCAGGTTTTCCTTCAGTTTCTCGAACACCATCTTCTCCAGTCCTTGGTTCTGGTTGCGCTGCCCGGAGTTGGCGTCGTCGTAATACTTGTTGGCGTCCTCGCCGGTGTTCTCCCCGTCCTTGCCCTGCATACCCGCCGCGAAGAGCTTGGCGAAGTCGGGAACCTTGAGGCGCTTCCACTCCACCGTCCAGGTGTAGCCCTGGTACTCCTTCTCCTCGAAGGTCTTGGTCTCCTTCAGGTCCTGCATGGCATTGCTGAAAGGCGGGGGCTTGATCAGCACCTCGTTCATTTTCTGCTCGCACAGCATGCGCAGTTTAAGCTGTTCCTCGCTCAGGGCCGAGTCAGACACGTTGTAGCCCTGGGAAACGAGGAAGGCGCTCGCGAACAAGGCGAAGAGAGTGAGCGCGATCATGACTTCCAGCAGGGTGAAACCCCGCTGGCTCGGTGTTGCGGTGGTCATGGGGCGAGCCAAGCCTTGTGGAATTCCTCCATCTTAGTTTGCGGGAATTCGTTGGCCTTAGCAACGTCGCCCTCCGCCGCCGGCGGGAAGGGGAAGAGGTGCACCCGGGTCTTCTCTTGGAAGGGCTCCACCTCCAGCACGCCCACTTCGTCCTGGGTGTGCAGGAAAAACAGGGCGCCGTCACGCTCTCCCGTGGGATAGAAGAAGGCGGCGGCCTGCCCTTTCTTGACCAGGCGCTTTTGCCAAGTGGTGGCCACGCCGATGAAGCTGACCTCGGGAGAGAATTCCCGCTCCAGTTCCTCGAACTCCTCCACCTTGGTGAACTGGGAGTCCAGGTCCTTGAGCTTTTTCTTCTCCTTCTCCGCCTCGTCGCTGCCGTGAGGGGCGTCCTCGGACATCTCCGGGAGCACCAGCTCGCCTTTGGGGCCGTATTCCACCACGTAGCGCACGGGCTCCTTTTCCAAATCCAGTCGCAGGCGCACCACCGCGTTCCGGAGCACCGCCTCGTTGGAGGCGAAGCGCACGGCACGGTCCAGATCATCCAGGGCCGCCTGTAGGTCGGCGTGGCGCCGGGAGTTCTCGGAGGAAGGCAGGGCGAGGAAGAGGAGGGCGACGAGAAAGAGCGCCACCAGGACCTCCATGATGGAGAACCCGGTGGCGTTTGAGGTCAGAGGCTTAAAGGTCTTTGCTGCTGATGTCGGCATCGGCGTCTTCACCGCCCTCGGCGTTGTCGGCGCCGTAAGACGTGATGGTGAAGGTCTTGCCGTCGGACTCGTAGAGGTACTCGGCGTCCCAGGGATCCAGGGGGATCTTGCCGCCGTCGATGTAGCCGCTGGGGGAGTAGCGTTTGCACTCCCGGCCGCCGCCCTCGGGCTTGTTCAGGAGGGCGTCCAGACCTTGGTCGGTGGTGGGGTAGAAGCCGCAGTCGCGCCGGAATTCTTTCAGGCGGTCGCTCAGGCTTTTGATCTGGATTTTGGTGGTCTGGATCTTACCGTCCTGGAGGTTTTCGAAGACTTTCCCGGCCACGAACGTGCCGGCAAGGCCCAAGAGGGTCAGGGCGATGAGGATTTCGAGGATGCTCATCCCGCTTTGGGAGTGCGCTTTCATGGGGGTCTCCTTATGGGGTCAACGGACGCTGTTCAGGCTCATCATGGGGACGACCACGGAGAACACGATGAACGCCACGCCCAAACCGAGCATGACCATCATGATCGGTTCCAAAACCGAGGTCAGGCCGCTGATCCTGGATTCTACCTGGTCGGAGTAGTTTTCGGAAACGATTTTGAGCATGGGTTCGAGCTCGCCGGACTTCTCGCCCAGCTTGATCATGTGGGTCACCAGGGGGGGGAAATGCCCGCTGGCGATAAGGGGACCGGTGAGGCTCGCGCCCTCGGAGACGCTGATGCGGGCCTTCTCCACCGCATCCTTCATATGGACGTTGGGGATCAGGTTTTTCACGATGGTCAGTGCGGCCAGGATGGGCACGCCGGAGTTAAGCAGCGTGGCCAGCGTGGAGCAAAAGCGGCTCACATTGATCATTTTGATCAAGATGCCCACGATGGGGAGCTTCAAAAGCAACGCGTGCCAGCGGGCCTCGCCCCGCGGCGTGGCGATGTAGCGCTGGAAGAGCATCCAGGCCCCCACCATGGAAAGAATCACCAACCACCAGTACTCCTGCAGGAAGCCCGAGAGCCAGATGGAGATCTTGGTCTGGATGGGAAGCTCCTTCTTCATGCTCACGAAGATTTTGGCGATTTTGGGGATCACGAAGATGAAGATCACGTTCATCATGACGAAACCGAAGATGCCCATGATCACGGGGTAAGTCATGGCCCCCTTGATCTTGTTGCGCAACTTCATCTGGGACTCGGTGAAGTCCGCCAAGCGCAGCAGCACGATCTCCAGGGTCCCCGAGGCCTCGCCCGCGCCCACCATGTTCACATAGACGGAGCTGAAGATCTTCGGATGGTCTCCCAGGGCGTCAGCCAGGGCGGAACCGGCGGTGACCTTCTGGCGCACCTCGGACATCACCAGCCGCAGGGTCTCGTTGTCCAACTGGTCCACTAAGGCCGCCAGGGCCTCGGCGATGGGAATTTTCGCCTTGATCAGGGTGGCGAACTGGCGGGTCATGAGCGCCAGGTCCTCCACGCTCACGGAGCCGCGGAATTTGGCGAGCGAGAAGCCCCCGCCAGCGGAGGGCGCGCGTTGTTCCCGGATGTCCGTGAGCATGATGCCCAGGGAGCGCACCTTCTGCTTGGCGGAGATGATGGAGTCGGTATTGACGGTGCTGCGGACCTCTTTGCCCGACCGGTCCAGCCCCTTGTAGGCGAAAATCGGCATTAGGAGGCGTTCTCCTCGGCGTTAATGGCGCGCACCACTTCTTCCACCGAGGTGGTTCCCTCGAACACCTTGTCCAGGGCGTCCTGGCGTAGGGTGCGCATGCCGGCGCGGATGGCGGCTTTCTTGATGGTGGCGGCGTCGGCCTTCTGGATGATCAGGGCGCGCAACTCGTCGTTGATGAGCAGGAGCTCAGACACCACCGTACGGCCGGCGTAGCCGGAGCCGTGGCATTTCGGGCACCCCACCGCCTTGTAGACCGTCTGGTCCTGGGTGGGGCGGTCCAGGTCCAAGGCGACTTTCTCATAGTCGCCGATGGCGGAGGGTTGCTTGCAGGAATTACAAAGGGTGCGCATCAGGCGCTGTGCCAAGACTCCCACGAGGGACGAAGAGATCAAGAAGGGCTGGACCCCCATATCGATCAAGCGGGTGGGGGCCGATGAGGCGTCGTTGGTGTGCAGAGTGGAGAGCACGAAGTGACCGGTCAGCGAGGCATTGATCGCCATTTCCGCCGTTTCCTTGTCGCGGGTTTCCCCCACCATGACCACGTCGGGGTTCTGGCGCAGGATGGAGCGCAGGGCGATGGCGAAACTCAGGTCGATCTTGTGGTTCACCTGGATTTGGGAGATGCCCGCCAGCTCGTACTCCACCGGGTCTTCCACGGTGATGATCATCTTATCGGGCGTGTTGATACGCTCGAGGATGGCGAACAGGGTCGTCGTCTTCCCGTGACCGGTAGGACCGGTCACGTAGAGCACGCCGTGTTTGTGGGAGGAGAGTTCCTGCAGGCCTTCCAGCACCCGTCCCCGGAAGCCCAGGTTTTCCAGGCGCAGGACCGTGTTGTTCTTCTCCAGGATACGCATGACGATCCGCTCGCCGGCCTGGATGGGGATGGTGGAAAGGCGGATGTCGATGTCCTTGCCGGCGATTTTGATCTTGATGCGTCCGTCTTGCGGCAAGCGCTTCTCGGCGATGTCGAGCTTCGCCATGACTTTGATACGGGAGGAGACCGCCGCGTGGGTCTTCTTGGGCTGGCGCAGGACCTCCTGCATCACCCCGTTGATGCGGAAACGGTACACCGTCTCCTTGTCATAGGGCTCGATATGGATGTCCGAGGCGCGCTCTTTCACGGCGCGGAAGATGATGGAGTTCACGAAACGGATCACCGGCGCCTCGTCGGCGGTGGCGTCCAGGATGTCGATGGGGCCCTCGAGGTCGAGGTTTTCCTCGAACTCCTCGTCCCCGATGTCGTCCACCAGGTTGCGGTTGGCCTTCTCGTAGACGCGGTTGATGGCGTCCTGGATCCGCGCCGGGCTCGTGACCACGGTCTTCACTTCCTTCTTGAAGATGGCGTGGAGGTCGTTGACGGCGTTGAAGCTGAAGGGGTTGCTCATGGCCACGGTGACGGTGTGGTCGGTCTCGAGGATCGGCAGCACCTCGTGGTGCTTGGCGTAGTTGATGGAGAGGTCCTTCACCAGGTTGGGATCGATCTCGTCCACCTTCAGCTCTGCCACGTAGGGCACGTCGATCTGGTGGCAGATGACCTTGATGATGTCGTGGGGGTGGATGTAGTTCTTGCGCAGCAGGATCTCGCCCAAAAGCCCGCCCTCGGCGCGCTGGAGCTCCAGCGCCTCTTCCAGCTGGGCGCGGGTCAGCGGCGTGTGCTTCACCAGCAGCTCGCCGATCTTTTCCTTCTGGTGCTCGACTTTCTCTAAAAGTTCCTCGGAGAGTCCCATGGCCTCACTGCCTTCCCGTCATTCGACGGATTTCACGATGTCCTGGTAGTCCGGCACGTCCTCGCCCTCGACCGCCGGGGCCTGGTTGGCGGAGGTGCCGCGCTCATTCAAGTTGCGGTAGTGGGCGGCGTCGGCCTCGTCATACAGCGGGCCGTTGACCTGTTGCTCGACCTTGGCCTTGAGGCCCAGCAGGTTCTTGCGGTTGGGGTCCCGGTCGTCGCCCTCGAAGATGCCGGCCATGCCCTTCTCGCGCTTTTCCATCACTTCCAGGGTATTGGCGGAAGCGGTCTTGTTGTAAGGCGCGAGGATCCGGGGGGTCATGAAGAAGAGCAAGTTGACCTTCTCCAGGACGCGGGCCTTGCTCTTGAACAGCCATCCCAGCACGGGGATGTCGCCCAGGATGGGGACCTTGGAGAAGCTCACGGCTTCGCGGTCGCGCAGCAAGCCGCCCATGGCGATAGTGTCCCGGTCACGGACCATGACCTCGGTGATGGCGCTGCGGGTGGTGGTGGGCAAGCCGCCGCTCTGGGTGGGCTGGCTGGCGTCGCGGGCCTTGAAGTCGTCGATGCGCTGGTTGATTTTGAGCTTCACGAAGCGCGTGACCTTGTTGATCTGTGGCGTGATCTTGAGCGAGAGCTTGGCTTCCTGGTTGGTGGTGCTGAAGCTTTGGACCCCGGTGGTGACCGTGCTGTTCACGATGGGGACCGTGTCACCGACTTCGAAGGTAGCTTCCGTGTTGTCCAGGGCCAGGATCTGGGGCGTGGCCAGGACGTTGGAGTTCTGGTGGCTGGCGACCGCCTTGATCAGGGCGTTCACGGTGTTGATCTTGATGGGGCTGCCCTGGCCGGTGGGGTTGGGAATTTCGATGCTCGAGCCCGCGCCCACGCCGGCGAAGAGTCCTTGGAGCGAAGTGGGGTTGCCTCCGAGGAGGGTCCACAGGTCGGAGCCGCCGAAGCCTACGCGCTGGCCGTTGCCGCTCCCGTAGGCGCCCACGAACTTCACGCCGAACTCCTTGTTCTTGGTGACGTTGGCCTCGAGGATCAGCCCTTCCACGTAAACTTGATCCCGGGGGATGTCCAGGCGGCTGATCACGTCCTTCAGTGTCAGCCAGTCGGTGGGGGAGGCGGTCACCACCAGGGCGTTGTTGTTCTTGTCCGAGGTGATCTTCACCTCGGCGGAGAAGATGGCGTTCTCCATGGCGCCGCCGCCGGTGGCGCTGAAGCGGGGAGGGGCGGCCGCGCCAGTGCCGGAGCCTTGGGCGACGTTGCCGGAGACAATGGAGGACAGGGTCTTGGCCAGCTCCTCGGAGTCGCCGTAGTTCAGGTAGTACACGTGCACGCGGCCGGAGCCGGAAGAAACCAACTTCACGTCCAGCTTGTTGATGAGTTCCCGCAGCTGCTTGGCGCCGTCGGCGTTGGCCATGGCGATGATGCTGTTGGTGCGGGGCTCGGCGATGATGCGGCTGATGGTGGCGGTGGAGGTGGTCTCAGCGCCGGCGCCGGCGAAGCGGGGGCTGGCGGCGCCGCCGGGGCGGGCAGGGCCGCTGGAGCCGCCCTTGAGGATCGAGTCGAGGAGCTTGGCGATTTCCTGGGCGGAGCTGTTCTTCACGCGCACGATCTGCAGGGTCTCCTCGTGCCCGGGCACGTCCAGGAACTTCACCATTTTCACCAGGCGGTTGATGTTGGTGCCCGTGTCCGCCATGATCACGGTGTTGGTTTGCTTGATGTCGATGATGCGGCCGTAGCGGCTCATGAAGGGGCGGAAGTTGCGCGCGATCTCGGCGGCGCTCACGTTCTTGAGCGCGATCACGCGCATGACGTAGTTCTCAGTGTCCGGGGTGTAGTTGCCGGTGTAGATCTTGGTGGGGGTGTAGCGGATGTCCCGGGCGTTGAGCACCTTGTAGAAGGCGCCGCTCTTCACCAGCGTGTAGCCGGCCATGTTCAGGGCGGTGAGGTAGGCTTTCCAAGCGTCGCCCACGGTGATGGGCGTGGGCGCGATGATGGAGACCTTGCCCTTCACGTCCTTGTCCAGGATCAGGTTGATCCCGGTGAGCTTCTGCATGTGGCGGGTCAGGTCCATGATGTCGGCTTCGGGGAAGTCGAAGCTCTCCACCACCTCGGGCCCGAAAGCGGTCTCGGGGTTGAGGTTCACGTACTTGGCTTTCTTTTTGTCCGCGTCGGAAGCGGGGGCTTCGGGGGCGCGGCTTCCGAAGGCGTCGATGTTGGCCTCGTCCTCCGTGGCGGGGTCGTCCTCGGTGGCCAGGCTGGCGGCGTCCGGGAGGGTGGCCGCGGCTGGCGGGATGGTCTCGATGGTGCCGGCCTCGCGGGCGGCTTCCACGGTGGCGGCGTCCTCGGGGGACATCATGTCGGTGTCGTTGAATTGCAGGTCCATGGGCTTTTGGGGCCCCGGGGCCGCGCCGGGGGAGGCTGGGGCGGACGCGGTTCCCGCCTCGTCGAAGCGCGTGCGGGAACGGTATTTGTTGAATTGGGCCGCGGCGTCTCCTGCCAAAAGGGCGAGGAGGAGGGCGGGGGTCAACGGGCGCTTCAACATGGGGTCCTTCCTTGGTGGCGCGGGCTCACTGTTTCATCACGTAGTCCAATTGGCTCTCGTCGCCTTCCCGGCGAATGCCCAATTGGAGTTGGTCGAGGTTCTTGATCCGCCCGAAGAGGCCCATCACCTCGTTCAGGTCGGAAATGGGTTTGCCGTTGATGGACGTGATCACGTCCTGGTCCTGGATGCCGAGGTACGCGAAAATCCCGCCGGGCTCGATCTCGGTGATCTTGAAGGCGAGCGTCCCGTCCGGGTTCTGGATCTTGATGGCGCGGGCCTGGGTCAGCACGGAGTTGATGTCCTTGAGCTTCTCGTCCAGCAGCTCCCTGGAGATGATGAACTTGTTGCCCATGTTCTCGATGCCCTTGATCTTCTGCTGGCGCTTGAATTCGGCGCCCCGGGCGGGGGACATGATGGTGATGGGGGAACCCTGGTCTTGCATTTTTTCGTTGGTCACCAGCTCGCAGGCGCCCGTCTGGAGGTTTTTCACCACCACCGAGAGGCGCAGGATGCGGGCCACCCGGGCCATGCCGTCCAACTCGTCGCCCTCGTGCACCTGCATCAGGTCGCGCCCCGAGCGCACCTGCACCGAGGCGATGGATTTCACCGAGTCCTGTAGCACCACGGTGTTCACCAGTTTCAGCGGTAGGTTGGTGGGCGTTTCGGAAGACTCGCATTTGGTGTCGGCGACCTTCTTGGGGCCGGCGGCGTCACCGGTCTTGAAGGGATCCTGGGTGCGCAAGACTCCGAGGGAAGAGGCGTTGAACTCCTCCCTGTTGCCCAGATCCAGGACCACGCGGGGAGCCTCGTGGACAGGGCGGCCACGCAGGAAGAGCGCCAGCAGTTTGCCCACGGAATAGGTGCCGCCCAAGAGCAGCGCCAACAGGAAAACGCGGTGGTGCTGGGTGAGGCTCTCCTTGGCCAGCAGCTTGTCCGCCAGGGCGTTGATCCCGCTTTGGCGCATGCGCGACTCGAGCCCGCTCTTGCGCGCGAGGGTGCTGATGGCCTCGCGCCAGGCAAGGCCCAGCTTGGCCCGCGAGGCGGGCGAAGACCCCTCGTCGAGTTCGAGCTCGGCATCGACCCCCGCGTCGGCGTCTTCCTCCGCGGCGGGCGACGACGTGTGGCGGCGGTCCTTGAGCTTCTGCAGGAAGCCTTTGAATTTATTTATCACCGCCCTATTGTCCCCTAAGCGCGCGACGGTGCGCAAGAGCATTGGTCAAGCGCCGAAAGCCGAGTGGCGCGCTCGGAAACGCTTCATGGTGTTGGTGTCTGAAAAGGTGGGCCGGGCCGTAGGCCGCGTTCTATACTGGATGGGCCCTCTTCGAGGGAGAAAAGGAATGAGCATGGATCCACGTGAGCGCAAAGATGTCCCCTCCATCGTGAAAGGCCTCTTTTTCGGCGAGGTCCACGAAGAAGACGTTTTCCCGTACCCCTCCTTCACCGACGTCCAGGCCGAGACCGGACGGGCCATGGTGGAAGCGGTGGAGAAGTTCGCTCGGGCAAACATGGATTCCGCCAAGATGGACCGGGAAGGAGAAATCCCCCCTGAGGTGCTGGAAGGCCTGGCTGGACTGGGCCTGTGCGGGCTGGCCGTGCCGGAAGAGTTCGGGGGGCTGGGATTGGACAACACGCTCTACGCCCGCGTCTTCTCCGAGGTGGCAGGGTTGGACGGGGCCGTTGCCACCACCCTGGGCGCGCACCAGTCCATCGGGTACAAGGCCCTGCTCAACGAAGGTAACGAAGAACAGCGCCGCAAGTGGCTCCCACGGCTGGCCTCAGGCGAGGTCTTCGCCGCCTTCTGTCTCACCGAACCCGGTGCCGGCTCCGACGCCTATTCCATCCGCACCAAGGCCGTCCGCCAACCCGACGGCACTTGGCTGCTCAACGGCCAAAAACTTTGGATCACCAACGCTGGCCTGGCCGGTTTCTACACCGTCTTCGCCAAAACGGACCACGAGGAGGGGGGGAAAACCAAAGAGAAGATCACCTGCTTCATCGTGGAAAAGGACATGCCCGGCGTTTCCTTCGGGGCCAAAGAAGACAAGATGGGGATCCGGGCGTCGGAGACCCGGGCGGTGTATTTCGACAACGTGGCGGTCCCTGCTGGCAACGTGCTGGGGGAGCCCGGCAAGGGTTTTAAGATCGCCATGAACGTCCTCAACACCGGCCGCCTTTCCCTGGGCTCGGGCTGCGTGGGGGGAATGAAACAGATCCTGGGGCTGGCTACCGTGCAGGCGAAGAACCGCAAGCAGTTCGGCGATTCCATCGCCAACTACGGACTGATCCAGGAAAAACTCGCCACCATGGCGGCCCACACCTACGCTTGCGAGTCCATGGTTTACATGACCACCGGGCGGGCGGCCATGGGACAGGAGGACTACTCCATGGAGAGCGCCGCCTGCAAGGTCTACTGTTCGGAGAAGCTGTGGGAGACCATCAACATGGGAATGCAGGTGGCGGCGGGCAACGGCTACATGCGCGAGTACCCCTATGAACGCATCATGCGCGACGCCCGCATCAACTTGATCTTCGAAGGCACCAACGAGATCCTGCGCATTTTCCTGGCACTCTCCGGCGTGAAGGGGCCCTCCGACGCGCTCAAGGAACTGGGCAAGTCCGCGGACGTGTCGCAAGTCCTCCAGGAGCCCATCAAGAGCGTGGGCGTGTTGGCGGACTTCGCCCGTCGTCGGGTCGGCAAGATGATCACCGCCAAGCCCTTGGGCCGCGTGCATCCCTCCCTGGAGTTCCAGGCGGGGCACTTCGCGCGCATGCTCAACGACTTCTCCATCGCGGTGGAGAACACCCTCCTGCGGTTGGGAAAAAACATCATTGGAAACGAACTCCACCAGATGCGGCTCGCCAACATGGCTATGGAACTTTACGCCTTCCTGTGCGTCCTTTCACGCACCACCGCCATCCTGCAAAACCCCGAGGTGGCTTCGGCCGACAAGGAGTATGTGCGCACGCTCACCGAGATGGTATGCCGAGACGCCCGGCAGAATTTCACCCGCAACCTGAAACGCCTGGGGCAGACCTATGACCGGCTCATCCCCCGCGCCAGCCAGGCGGTGGTGGAGCGGGACGGGTACGGCCTCGACGTGTTGAGATACTGAGCGTGCGCCCGCTTCTCCTGGTCCTGGCGTTGCTCGCGGCCTGCTCCTCTGGGAAGCGGCGGCCCCAGCGTCCCTTGGATGCGGACTTGCAGGGGGCTTTGGGGCGGTTGGACCAGGAAGGCAAGAAGGGCGTGGGGCCGGGGCCCACCTCGCTTTCACCCGAGCGCCGTTTCATGGACCGCACCCGTGAGTACGGGTTGGAGGGCGTGGAAGGGGTCTCGTTCGCCGCCGTGGACTTGAACCGCGACGGCCACTCCGACCTGGTGGTGCTGCCGGGATATTTCCACCGGCCGCGCTATTTCCTCTATCATCCCACCGCCCGCCATTTTCGGGAGAGCCACCACCGGTTTTTCCCCGAGTCGGTGCAGGCGAGTTTCGCCAGCTTCGCCGACTTCAACCGCGATGGAGTCCCTGATGCGGTGGTGGGGGTGCTCAATCAGCGCGGGGAGTTCACCAAGGTACCCTTGACCCTGTGGCACGGGAGTTGGGACGCCCAGGGCCTATTGCGCTTCACGCCTGCCCCGGGATTTCCCAAATTACCTCCCGAGCCCACCAGCACCGTGGTGGTGGTGGACACCAACCTCGACGGGAGGCTGGACTTATTCGTGGGGAATTGGTTCCAGGAGCGCCAGGGCGCTCCCATTCCCGGCGCTGACCGGCTGTTAGTGAATTTGCCCGACGGGTGGGTGGAGCGCTCGGACTGGCTCAATGGTGAGCGGGATAAAACCGACAACGATCTTTTCCCCCCGGGGGCGCGCCCCACCTATGGCGCTTCAAGCTGCGACATCGATCAGGACGGGTGGCCAGACCTTCTCACGGCGGTTTCCGGTGGCCAAGGCAACAAGCTATGGATGAACCGTCCGCCGCGCCCCGGCCCCCGCGTGGAGGGCCGGCGCTTCTTGGACATGGGCAAGGAGACCCAGTACGCGGCCGACGCCAACGGTAACCTCGTGCCCACGGGCGGGGGCCGTACTTTCTCCGCGGTGTGCGCGGACTACAACAACGATGGCATCATGGACGTGTTCCTGGGTGAGCTGACCCACTCCTGGGACAATCACTCGGTGGACCGCTCCAGCGTGCTCAGCGGATCGCGCCTGGGGCCATCACCTTTTTTCCTGCGCACCGAGTACATGGCGGATGACGCCGGTGAAAATTGGAACCAAGGGGACAAGCGCGCGAACTGGGCCGACATGGACCTGGACGGGCTTTTGGACTTGGTGGTGGATAACTCAGGGTTTCCTCCGCGTTCGCGGTTGGTGGTTTTCCGTCAGGATGAAACCCACGCTTTCAACGACGAGTCGGCGGCCTGGGGCACGGACCTGGTCAATCCCACCGGCACGCTGGTGTGGGACGTGAACGGTGACGGGAAACCCGACCTGCTGACTGGGCAGAGCAACGTGCGGCAGGCGGACCTCAAAAACCGCCTTTGGCTTCTTGAGAATGTGGGGAAGGCCTCCGGAAGGGCGCTGGTATTCCATCTTCGGGGCAAGACCGCCAATCTCCAGGGGCTCGGCGCCATGGTCATGCTCCACACGAAAACTCCCACCGGGCGGGTTATCCAGCGGCGCTGGAACGAGCTCAGCCAGGGAGGCCTGCCCTCCCAGGCACCGGAGGGCGTGGCGTTTGGCGTGGAGCATGAGACGCGGGTGACGGGCCTCAAAGTCCGCTGGCCCGTGCTGCGGGGAGCGCGTCCCTTGGAGACCACGTACACCATAGGGGAAGACCCCTCGCGGCCGCGCCAAGACTGGACGTTGTGCGAAGACGGGCGCGCGCTTCCGGGACAGGCCAGCTGCCGCTAGGGTAGCCGCTTCTTGATGAGTTCCACCAGGCCCTTGAGGGGTTCCGGCAAAGTGTGGAAGTTCAGGGTGCTCAGGAAGATGGCCGCCTTGGGCAGGCCCTTGAGCTCGTAGGTCTTGAGGTTGTCGCCGCTCTTGAGCAAGTGGTCCGGGACCACCGCCACGCCCACGCCCTTCTTGACCAACCCCACCACGGCCGTGATGGAGTTCACCGCGATGACCTGCCGGGAAGGTTTCTTGAACAGGTGCATGAGGTTGTCGTTCTCGTTGTAGACGATCCAGGGATACTCGGGGGCGTCCTTCGGGTTGATCTCCTGCTTGGAAACCAGCACCATCTTCTCGTCGAAGAGCCGCAGCGAGCTCACCAACTCGCTCTGGATGTCCTCGCTGGTGAAGACCAGGTCGTACTGGCGGGCCAGCAACTTTTCCTTGAGGCGTTCCATGGGCTGCACTTCCACCACCAGGGAAAGCCCCTTGCCCCGGGCGTACTCGCCGATGATGTCGTTGAACCAGTTTTCGAGCAGGCCATGGAGGATGCCCACCCGCAAGGTGCGCTTGGCCTCACCCAGAAACACGCTCTCGGCATCGGCCTCGAATTTCTCCAGCAGGTGGCACAAGGACTCGCCCTTCTCGGTGAGGATGACCTTCTTGGAGGAGCGGATGATGAGCTGGTCGCCCACCGCCTCCTCCAGCAGCCGTATCTGCCGGCTCACCGCGGACTGGGCAATGTTGAGTTCGTGGGCGGCCCGGGAGAAGCTCAGGTGCTGGGCGGTCACCAGGAACGCGCGCAGGTAACGGTAATCGAGGCCCCAGTCTTTCATGCTTTCTCCCAAGGGGGGACCATGGACGGGTCCTTGAAAAACTTTCCGCGGTACAAATCAGTGTCGGGGTTATCCACCACGAAGCCCTCGTCGTTGACCTCCGGGTCCAAGCGGTGGTCCAAGGTGGCGCGGCGGGTGTAGAAGGCGGTGAAGCGGTCCATCAGGATGGTCACGCCATCGCAATCGAGGCGCAGGTCGTCGGCCAGAGGATCGGAGAATCCTGTCTCGTAGGTGAATCCGCCACAGCCTTTTCCACCGATTTTGATGCGAAAAAGCCGTCCCGCCAGCGTATAATCGTGGCGCTGGATCAACTGGATCTGCCGGCGGGCGGCGTCCGTGAGCAGCAGCTCGGGGGCGAGGGCGTTTTCCATGGCGCCATTATAGGAGGGCCCGTCATGAAAGTCAGCTACCTGGTGGAAGTCAGCGATCCCCACCTGCACCTGGTGAAGGTCACCCTATCCGGACAGCGCTCTACCGGCGCCAAGGCCCTGGAACTCTTCCTGCCGTCCTGGAGCCCTGGCTCCTACCTCATGCGGGAATACTCCCGCAACGTGCGCTGGATGCGGGCCACCCAAGACAACGGCGAAGTGCTGTGGCTCGGGCAGAAGGCGAAGGGCACCTGGGAGATCGACTGGGAGCGCTCCCAACTTAAGAAAGCCGGTGAAAGCTTCTCCGTCACCTACGAGATCTACTTGCACGAGCTCACGGTGCGCACCTCCCATGTGGACGCCTCCCATGCGTTCCTCCACGGGCCGAGCTACCTGGTGGGATTGGTGGGCCAGGACATCGAACCCACCATCGAATTCCGCTTCCCCCCCCTGTGGTCTAAACTTTCCACTTCCCTGAAAGAAGTTCCTGGTTCCGCCCGGGACAAATTCGTCTACCAGGCCCGCAATTACGACGAGCTGGTGGACTGCCCCGTGGAGATCGGCTGTCACGAGACCGACGGATTCATGCTGGAGGGCGTGCCCCACGCCATCGCCACCTACGGTACGGTGATGCCCCACGGGAACGACTTAAAGAAAGATCTTCAGACAGTAGTGGGCTGCGTGGCCCGCACCATGGGCGGCAAGCTGCCCTTTGATCACTACCAGTTCATCATCCACTTCCTGCCGCGGCTCTACGGCGGGTTGGAGCACCTGGACTCCACCGCCCTGCACTTCGACGGGCGCAAGCTCGCCAACCGCAAGGACTACCTGTCGTTTTTGGCCCTGGCCGCCCACGAGTACTTCCACGCCTGGAACGTGAAGCGCATCCGCCCCGTGGAGCTGGGCCCTTTCGATTACAGGAGCGAGGGCTACACCGGCATGCTGTGGCTGGCGGAGGGTCTCACCAGCTTCATGGACGACCTCTTCGTCTATCGGGCGGGCCTGTGCACGCTGGAGGAGTACCTGGAGTTCGTGAAGGGCAACCTAGAGGCCTACTATGGCACTCCCGGACGGCGTTTGCATTCGCTGGAGGACAGCTCCTTCAACGCCTGGATCAAACTTTACCGCCCTGACGAGAACTCGAAGAACAGCTCCATCAGCTACTACCTCAAGGGCGGGCTGGTGTTCATGGCCCTGCACGCGAAGCTGCGCGAGCAGGGCAAGGGCATCGACGACTTACTGGGCGCCTTGTGGCGCTCCTACCTGGAGCGTCCCGAAAAAGGACTCACCAAGGACGAGGTCTACGCCATGGTGGAATCCATCGGGGGGAAAGGGGCCCAGGACGCCTTCTTCACCATGGTGGAGACCACCCAGGAGATTGACTTTGACGGAGTGATGCGCTCTTTCGGCCTTGAGCTGCGCTGGCAGGAACCCGTTGGCGCCTGGTTGGGAGCGGAGTGGGAAGGCGGAGACCGGGTGTTCGCCAAGACCGTGCTCACCGATTCACCTGCCGCGGCTTCGGGCCTCAACGCCGGTGATGAGATTCTGGCGCTCAACGGCCTGCGGGTGTTGCGCGACGACGTGGACAAATGGGGTGGCTTGCTCCGCCAAGGCCAGGACTACGAGGTGCTGGTGTCCCGCTTGGGACAGTTGGTGACTCTGAACCTGCGCCCCGGCCGCGCCCCGCGCGCGCTGAAAGACATCGCCGTGCTCGACCGCTCCAAGGCGGAATCCGCTTTCAAAGGAAAAGCATGAAGACTTTTTTCCCGCTCCTGCTGATCGCTTCTATTGCCCATGCTGTGCCCTTCCATCAAGTGGTGGAGAAGGACATCAAGGGGGGTGACTACAAACTGGCCGACCTCAAAGGGCGTGCCGTGCTGGTGGTCAACATCGCCAGCCAGTGCGGCTTCACCGGCCAGCTGGAGGACCTGGAGAAGCTCCACGACAAGTACGCGCCCAAGGGCCTAGTGGTGCTGGGCGTGCCCACCAATGACTTCGGGGGGCAAACCCCCGAGGACGACGCCGGCATGGCGGCCTTCTGCAAGAAGAAATACGACGTGAGTTTCCCGCTTCTCTCCAAGGCCACGGTGAAGGGAGAGCACATGCGCCCTCTCTACGTTTTCCTCACCAAGGAATCGGGTAAAAAACACGAGGGCGACATCGGTTGGAATTTCGTGAAGTTCCTGGTGGGGCCCGACGGGAAGGTCCTGGGGCGGTGGTCGTCCATGACGAATCCTCTGGACGGCGAGATCACACGGGCCGTTGAAAAAGCGCTGCCGTCTAAACTTTAGACAGGGGAGCTTCGGGAGCGCGCGGGCTTAGGCTTGCCCGCGTAACTCATTTCAGGCATGGGAATTGCTCCTGAGATTGCCATAAGGAGTTCCCATGCAGTGGTTGGGCGTGCTTTTGCTATGCTTTTTCACCGGCGCCCTGCGGGCGGAAGAGCACGAACTGGTGCTTGACCTCGACCTGGACAAGGTAGGGATCTACCGTGCCGGCCCGGATTACGAGCGCTCGCCCCGTGCCACCCACGGCGTGCACATCCTGCTGGTGGATCTCAGGGGGCCCGGTGCCGCGGACGACGTCTTCGCCGCCTATCTGATCTCCACTCACCCGCAGCACGAGGGCCCCGCGGCTTGGGCCCTCGGCACCTTCCAGCGCCAGCAGCTGGAACACAACGCCCTCCAGCCCTGGGGACGCAATTTGAGCGTGGTGCCCAGCGTGATCGGCAGCATGTTCATCATGTCCCGCGCCTTCCAGGCGGGCAGCCGGGCGGCAGGCCTCGTGGGTCTATCCCGGGCCTTCGGCCTGCGCGGTCTCCTCCATCCCCGCGTCGCCGACCCCGTGGCCCGCACCCTCGCCACCGCCTATCTGCCCATGGCAGGCGCGGCCACGGCCACCCGGGCCGCCACCGACTGGTCCCGCACCGCGGGAGCGAGTGGGGAAGTGGTCGCGTTTCTCAATGGGCTAGCAGACCGCACCAACCCTTCCTATGCCAGTGGACGTGGCACCGTGGAAGGCGTTTTCAATGGCTTTTTACGGGAGACACCCACCATTCTGGAAAGCATGCCCTTCATGCGCGACCGCCTGGTGACCGGGCTCCATGGTGCCATCGTGCTCCAGAGCGCCACCGCCGACGGGGCCAAAGACTTGGCCATCAAAGTGGCCGACATCATCCACGACCTGAACGAGCGCTGAGGATCAACCCAGATCTTCCTCGCGTACCGGCGCTCCCACGGGCTTCTGGAAGCTCTTCACCAGCCTGCCACTTTCCAGCACCGCTACATGGGAGGCAAGGCGGAGCGTCTCCAAACGGTGGGCGATGAAAAGCGTGGTGCGCCCCCGGAAAAGCTCGACCACCTGAGCGAGCCACCGCTCTTCGGTGAGCTGATCGAGGCTGGCCGTGGCCTCGTCGAAGACCAGCAGGCTTGGGTCCTGGAGCAGGGCCCGGCACAAGAGGAGCAGCTGTTTCTCACCCTGGGAAAAGGGCAGGATTTCCGCCTTCACCACCGTGTCGAGCCCCTGGGGGAGGGATCGTACCTTCTCCCACAGCCCCACGCGCTCGAGGCGCTCGCGGATGGTGTCGTCTTCGATGTCCTCACGCCATAGGCGCAGATTCTCTCGCAAGGTGTCGCTGAAGAGGAAGAGATCCTGGGAGACGTGTTGCACCCAACGTGCTCGACGGGCCGGGGGAAGGCCCAGGAGGTTTTCCTCCCCCCACAAAACGCGTCCTGATTGCACGGGATAGAGTCCCAGCAGGAGGTGGCCCAGGGTGGTCTTGCCCGAGCCCGTGCGGCCCACCAACGCAGTCACCTCGCCCTCGGGCAGTTCCAGGGAGAAGTCGGTGAACAAGGGGCGGTCGGGACGGTAGGCAAACGAGACGCCTTCAAACCGCACGGGACCCGCTGGTGGCGCTCCCGCCGCCGCCGGGAGAACAGCTTCTCGGGCGGAGCGACCCGAGGGCAGGAATTCGCGCAGTCGCTTGACCGACCCCAGGGCCGTCACCAGCGTGTTGAGTTTTTCCGAGATGTCGAGGAAAGGTCCGAAGACCAGGGAAACGTAGGTACAGGAGGCGATGAAGTCCCCCAGGCTGAGGGAGCCTTCCCTGATGCCTTGGATTCCCGTGAGGACCACCCCGGCGTAGGCGATGCCCATCACCAGCACGTGGGCCGAGGAGAAAGTGCCCCAGGTCCAGATGTTCTTGGTGGTGATGCGGCCGAAGAGTTCCTGCAGCCGGTGGTAACGTCCCTCCCAGCGGGCGGCGAAGGGTTGGGAGTGCAGCACCGCCAGGTTATTCATGCTGTCTCCTGCGTGGGAGGAGAGCCGCGAGAGCACATGGCGGATGTCCCTGCCCCAGTGCATCTGGGCCTGGGTGACGTTGAGCATGAGCACGGTCATGGGGGCCAGGGCCAGGAGCACCACCAGTCCAGCCCAGGGGGCCATGGCCACCAACACGGCCGAGCAGCCCAGCACCAAGGCCATGTCGCTGACAGCGGTGAAGAAATTGGCGGTGAAGAAGCCAGAGACGTTGGTGACGTCGTTCACGCAGCGGCTGATCAGGCGCCCTGAGGAGTTGCGATCGTAGAAGGCGAGTGGGAAGTCTCCCAAGGCACGGAAAACGTCCCGGCGCAGATCGCGGGTGGCGGATTGTCCGGTGCGGGTGAGGAGCCATTTATAACAAAGATCGGCGGTGATTTTCGTGAGGATGAGGAGCCCTAGCCCCGCTAGCCAGGGCAGGGCCGGAGTGGACCTGCCGATGAGAACGTGGTCCACCACGTGGCCCACCATTTTGGGCACCACCACCGCCACCGCCGTGGCCCAGGCAAACAAGGCGAAGCCCACGGCCAAGCGGCGCCGGTGTGGCCTAAGCCACGGCCAAAGCCAACGGATGTCGGAGAGGGCTCCGCCCCAGGCGTCGGGTCTCAGGAAAGCGAGGGAGAAGGGGCGGAAGCGGTAGCGCCGCTCCTCCTCCTCGCGCAGGATCAAGGCGTCCACACGGCCTCCCTTTCCTGGCGCTCCAAGGACGCAAAGAGCGCGTGGTCTCGGCGGATCTCATCGGGTCGGCCCACGCGGGAGACCCGCCCCCCTTCCATCACCAGCACCCGGTCAAACTCGGCCAACACGCTCAGCCTGTGGGTGGCCAACACCAAGATCGCTCCCGGATCGAGTCGCCGCAGATTTCCCATCACCCGACGCGCGGTGGCCGGATCCAGGGCGCTGATGGCGTCGTCCCAGAGATAGAGGCGGGCCCCTGAGTGAAAGGAGCGTGCCACTAATGTGCGCTGCTTTTGCCCGCCGGAGAGGTTCATACCCTTTTCGCCCACCAGCGTGCGCAGTCCCTCAGGGAAAAGCGCCACGTCGCTGGCCATGTCGGCCTCGGTGAGGGCGTCGTGCAGGCGCAGGGAGTTCAATGGCAGGTGGGGTGAGATGTTTTGGGCCAGGCTCTTCCCGAAGATTTGCGGGGTTTGGGGGATGAAGGAGAGTTGTGAGCGCAGGGAGCCCCGGTCGAGCTTGCGGAAATCGATGCCATCATAACGGAAGCGCTCCCAGCTCAGGTGGCGCGGTTCCCATAGACCAGCCAATGTTTGCAGCAGCAGGGTCTTGCCGCCGCCCACGGGGCCCACCAGGGCGATGCGCTCGCCGGCCTGGACGTGGAAATCCACGCCGCGCAGGAGTTCCTCGCCGGAGGGAGTCCGCAGTTTGAGGCCCGCCAGCTCGATTCTGCCCAGGGGCGCGGTGAGGGGGAGAGTGCCTTCGGACTTCGGAGAGAGCACGTCCACCTGGTGCAGGCGTTTGGCCCCGGCAGCCGCTGCCTGCCACAGGTTCATGAGATAGCTCACGGCCATGAGGGGCCAAAGCAGTTTGTCCAAAAGCTGCAGCGACACGGTCAGGGTGCCCAGGCCGGCCGCGAGTTCACCGCGCCCGCTGGCCGCCAACCCCAACACCGTCAGGTACGAGCCCTGCACCACCAACTGCAAGGTGCCATCCAATCCCAACTCCCAGCGGGCATTGCCCAGCTGCCGGCGGAAAAGGGCGCCCAGCAAAAGGTCGTAGCGGCGGCGGCGCAGTTCCAGCAGGCCTTCGGCGCGGAAGAACTTGGCGCCTTGCGCCTCTTCGTAGACGTACTGGGACAGCTCCCCCAGCTGCTCGGAAACCGCGCTATGCCCTTGCTCTAGCGGACGGTGCACCACGGACAAGGCCAACACGAGCGCGACAAATGGCAGGAGGACCCACAGGGCCCCCCAGCCCAGAAGGTAGAAAAGGGTGGTGGGGATGAACAGCAGGTAGGCACAGGAATCGAAGAGAACCAAGATGCCCGGCCCCATGAAGGTGCGGATGTTGCCTACCTCCTGGGTGAGGGTGCTCACCATGTCTCCGATCTTGAGACGGGAGACCTCCGCGAAGTCGGAGCGCAGCAAGCGGTGGTAGGCCTCCTGACGCAGCTCTCGCTCCATGGTGCGGGAAGGGATCATCAGCGCCAGGCGCCAACCCATGCGCAGCAGAGCGATGGTGAGGTAGCAGCCGACTAAGGCCAGTGCATAAGTGGCCATGGGGAGGTCGTGGGGATTCAGTCTGGCCTCGTCCGTCACCCGCCGCAGGATCAAGGCGGGAAGCATGTCCACCGCGTCCAAGAGGATTACAGACACCACGCCGGCCAGGTAGTTCCAACGGCGCCTGAGGACCAGGCGCCAAAAGTAGGGGACGGGACGGAACGGTGCCGTGTCTGTCACGGAGCATCCTGATGGGTTTTGTCGGGAAGTTTGGCGTCACGTGAACGGGTTAAAAATCCCCTCGGCGCGCGACCGGTTTCCACCTTAGAATGAATGTCGGCGAGAAGTCCACTTCCCAACCCACCGTCCCCTCCAAGGAGAAAAGGGCAATTATGGCATCATCACTTCGCAACGAAGCCAAACTGAAAGTCTACGCGCGCCAACCCCGCAAGTGCGACGTCCCTGTCAACGAGCAGGGCCGCTACATGAAGGTGAGCCAGTACTACGGTGAGAACGTCTTCAACTACCAGACGTCCAAATCCCTGAGCCCCTCCGACAAAGAAACCCTCAACCAGGTCATCGAAGGCAAGAAAACCATCGATAAGCCCCTGGCCACCAAAGTCGCCAACGCCGTGCTGGAATGGGCCTGCTCCAAAGGCGCCACCCACTTCTGCCACTGGTTCCAGCCCCTCACTGGCGCCACCGCCGAGAAGCACGACGCCTTCCTGAACCTGGACAATGACCGCCCCATCGAATCCCTCTCCGCCTCCCAGCTCATGCAGGGTGAACCGGACGCCTCCTCCTTCCCCCACGGCGGCTCTCGCGCCACCTTCGAGGCCCGCGGCTACACCACTTGGGATTTGACCTCCCCGCTGTTCCTGCGCGAGGGCGCCAACGGCAAGACCCTGGTGATTCCCACCGCCTTCGTGGGCTACCACGGCGACGCCCTGGACACCAAGGTGCCCCTCCTGCGCTCCGACCTCAAAATCAACGAGGCCCTCACCAAGTTCTGCCAGCTCACCGGCGAGAAGAACGTGCAGAAGGTGTACTCCACCTGCGGCGCCGAGCAGGAGTACTTCCTCATCGACAAGGCCTTCTACTTCTCCCGCCAGGACCTGGTGATGACCGGCCGGGCCCTCATGGGGTCCCTCACGTCCCGTAACCAGCAGCTCGAGGACCACTACTTCGGCATGATCGAGGACCGCGTGCTGGCCTACATGGCCGAGGTGGAGATCGAACTCTACAAGATGGGGATCCCCGCCAAGACCCGCCACAACGAGGTGGCCCCCGGCCAATTCGAGCTTGCTCCGATTTTCAAGGACGCCAACGTCGCTGCCGACAACAACCAGATGGTCATGACCGTCCTGCGCACCGTGGCCCTCAAGCACGACTTCGTGTGCCTCTTGCACGAGAAGCCCTTCGCGGGCGTGAACGGTTCCGGCAAACACTTGAACTGGTCCATGGCCACCGACACGGGCATCAACCTGCTCGAGCCCGGCCACAACCCCCACGAGAACTACCGCTTCCTCGCGGTGGTCGCCACTGTCACCGAGGCCGTGTTCCGCCACGCCGACGTGATCCGCATGGGCATCGCCAGCCACGGCAACGACCACCGCTTGGGCGCCAACGAGGCCCCTCCTTCCATCATGTCCGTGTTCCTCGGCGACACCCTCACCAAGATCCTCGACTCCATGGTGGGCGGCGGGAAGTATGTCCCCGGCGAGAAGGTCGCCATGGACCTCAAAACCAAGCAGCTCGCCAATCTGTTCAAGGACAACACGGACCGCAACCGCACCTCGCCCTTCGCCTTCACCGGCAACAAGTTCGAGTTCCGCGCCTGCGGCTCCTCCGCGTCCATTGCCTACCCCCTGTCCATCCTCAACGCCGCCGTGGCCGACGTGTTCACCGAGACCAACAAGTTCCTCGAGGAGCAGATCGAGGGCGGCAAGAAGGTGGACGAGGCCCTGATCGCCGTCATCCACAAGTGGTACAACAACGCCAAAGCGGTGGTGTTCAACGGCGACGGCTATTCCCAAGAGTGGGTCAAGGAGGCCGAGCGCCGTGGCCTGGGCAACTACCGCACCACCCCTGAGGCCATCAGCGTCTTCGAGGACGCCAAAAAGGTCGCCTTCCTTTCTCGCATGGGCGTGTTCAATGAAGGTGAGATCAAGACCCGCGCCAACGTCATGCTCGAGCGCTACATCAAGTGCCGCGAGATCGAGTTCCGAACCCTGCACGACATGGTCACCAAACAGGTGCTGCCCGTGGCGGTGGGGTACAAGGGACAACTGGCCCAGACGGTCAAGGCCCTCAAGGACGCCGGGGCCGACGCCAGCGTTGAGCAGGACATGCTGAAGACCCTGAGTAACGCCGCTGCCACCCTGGCCACCCAATCCAGCATGTTGATGGCGAACCTGGAGACCGCCCACAAATCCTTGGGCGAGAGCCAGCTCGCGGCCAAAATCGGCAAGGACCTGATGCCCCTGTCCGCCCAGATCGCCAGCCTGTGCAACCAAGTGGAGGAGATCGTGCCCGAAGACATGTGGCCGATCCCCAAGTTCTTCGACATGCTTTTTATTCGCTGAGTGCGCGACCGGTCCCACCTTTCAAAAAAAACCCCCGCTTAGGCGGGGGTTTTTTTTCGGCTTCCGGCAAGGACCGGAGAAATCTCAAAACAGTTGCGACTCGATGCCCAGCGCCTGCAGTTCGGCGGCGATGTTCACGTTACGGGTCACGTTGTCCTTAGTGTAGCGGTAGTTGGTGTTGCTTTCACAGCCCAGGCCCAGGGCCTCGCTGGTGTAGACCAGTTCCTGCAGGCGGGATTTGGTCTGAGACATCACGCATCCGGCGACCAGTGAGGGCAGGATGCTGCCGCCTTCGCCGTGGACGCTTTCGAACATTTCGTAGGAACAGCTGTTCGCCTTGTACTGGCTCCAGGCGCGTTGGGTTTCGCGTAGGAAGCCGGGCCGCTGGCCGCGGCGGTTCTCCAGGATGGCCGCGTAACGGCGGGCGTCGCGCTGACGTTGAGTGACCACGATGCAATCCCATACGTGGTTGAGGGCATCGTCGGATGCCTGGGCGATGGAGTTGGCGCATTCGTTGATCTCGAGCTGGGACATGGCGGTCTCAAGGCAGCTGGTGGAGGCGACCCCACGCTTGGCGCCCGGGGCGGTGGGCGAGTGGGAACAGGCCGCGAGGGCGGTGAGTAAAATGAGCGCGGACAGGTTTTTCATGGTTTCTCCTGGATGGGGGGGAATCTTGCCCTCCATTATATGGGGGAAGGGCCATTCAGAGGCACGGAGAAAAGCCTGCCGACTGGGATCAGGTACGGGCTTAAGCTGGTGAAGTGTGTCGTGTCAGCAGCTGCGAAAACTGCCCCACTTCTCTGGTGATGGAGAAAACATGATGATGGCCTTTTCCTCCCTTAAGAGCGCAAGTTTTTCCACACAGTTTCTGGTGGCGCAATGATTCCCCGAGCCTAGGCTTCTGAGTGCCGTCCCTCGGCCTGCAGCATGACTTCCCATGATCGCGCCCTGCCCCGTCTCCCAATGCACCTTCTTTGGCAGCAAAGCTTC
>CAYNPO010000012.1:0-94204 GCA_964399165.1 uncultured Bacteriovoracaceae bacterium
GGCCGGCACCATCAAAGGCAAGCTCTCTTACCTCGCCCCCGAGTACCTGGAGGGCATGGAGCTCGACCACCGCTACGACCAGTTCGCCGTCGGCATCACCTTGTGGGAGATGTTGTGCTCGCGCAAACTGTTCACCGCAGCCAACGACCTGGCGGTGCTCAAGCAGATCCAGGCCTGCAAGATCTCGCCCCCGTCGCAGATCAATCCCAACGTGCCCAAGGAACTCGACACCATCGTGATGAAGGCGCTGTCCAAGGACCGCTCCGCCCGTTACGAGGACATGGACAAATTCAACCGCGCGCTGGTGAAGTTCCTCTACGCCCAGTACCCGGACTTCAACCCCTCCGACCTGAGCTACTTCGCCAAGGAGCTCTTCAAGGAAGAAATCCGCCGGGACAAGGAGAAGTTCGTCGAGTACGGCAAGATCGACGTGAACGTCTACATCGAGGCCATGAAGTACGAGGAGAGCCTGGGCAAGCCCGGTGAACTCCAACAGCACAACCATCCCGGGGCCTTCGTGGCCGAAGAGGAACCCAAGCGACAGGAGCGCATCGAGCTGGACCTTTCGGTGGACAAACACACCGCCTCGGCGATCGAGCTCACCGCACATGCCAAGAACGGTGCCCCCACCCGCAAGGTGTCCCGCCCCGTGCGTCCCGCCGAAAAAGGGGAGGAACCCTCCGCCAAGACGTCCACAGCGGTACGCGCGGCCGGCGCCAAGGGCCCCGAGAAGACCGGGACCATGTCCCGCCCCTCCGCCCGTGGCAAGGCCGCCCAGCCGGCCGGGAAGAAAGGCTCATCCCCCGTAGCGGCCCTGGTGGTCGCGGGGTTGCTTGGCTTCGCGTACTTCCAGGCCGACTACGTGGAACGCCTCACCGGCTTCAACTTGAAGAACCTGGTCCACGGCGGGGGCGCGGCGTCCCGCGGGCCGGCCGCGCCGGGCAAGGCGCAGGCGCTGGAAGGCACCATCAGCCTCGGGGGCGTCGACCTCAGCATGGACGTCCTGGTGAACGGCCGCAAGCACGCCTACGGCGTGGGGACTCCCATCAAGGCCCCCATCGGCGAGGAGATTACCCTCACCGTGCGCAAGCCCGGGCATAAAACCTTCGTGCGCAAGATCACCCTCACCAGTGATCGCTCCAACGTGTTCGTTGACGTGCCGGAACTCCCGCGCGCACGCTCGGGCCTCCTGTCGTCCTCCTTGAACTATCCCAGTGGTTCCGTGCTGGTGTACCAAGTGGACGGCGAGGAATTCCGCCGCCCCATGCCCTTCCAGGACGTGGCCATACCCGCCGGCGAGTACCAAGCGTCGGTGTTGAACCCGGTGCTGGGTTCCGAGAAGGCGGTGAAGTTCACCATCGAGGAAAACAAGGTGCATCTGCTGGAGTGAGCCCCCGTCTCACTCGCCGCCTTCCTTCTCCTCGAAACGTTTGCTCTGCTTGAAGCGGTTGACCTTGCGCATGTTAACCAGTTTGAGGATTTCCGCGGCCGTTTCCTCCAAGGCCTTGCCGGTGACGTTGAACACCGGCCAGCGCTTGTTCTCGGCGAACAGCCGGTTGGCCCATTCCACCTCTTCCACCACCTTGTTCAAGTCGGCGTAGTTGCCCCCCTCGTCCACGCCCAGCCGGGTCAGACGGTTGCGGCGGATCTGGTGCAGGGCCTCGGGGTCGATGGTGAGGCAGAAGATCTTGCGTTGGTCTATCTGGAAGAGCTTTTCCGGCAAGGGCAGGCCCTGCACGATCGGCACGTTCACCACTTTCACGCCCTCGAGGGAAAGGTAGATGGAGAGCGGCGTCTTGGAGGTGCGGGAGATGCCCACCAACACAACGTCGGCGGCGTCCAGGCTCTCCAGGTTGCGACCGTCGTCGTGGTTGAGGGTGAACTCGATGGCGGCCACGCGCTTGAAGTAGTCGTCGTTCACGGCGTGGAGGAGACCCGGCACGTGGCTGGGCTCGGCCTCGAAGAAGTTGGAAAAGGCGGTCAGGAGGGGCCCCATCAAATCCACCGCCCGCACGTGCTCCCGGCGGGTGGTCTCGGCGATGTGCTGGCGCAACTCCAGGGACACCACCGTGTACACCACCACGTCATGGTGGATGGCCGCCTCCTGGAAAATGGCGTCCACCTGCTCTTTGCTCCGCACGTTCTTGTAGCGGGTGAAGAAGATGTCCTTGTCCGCGAACTGGGTCATGGCGGCGCGGGTGATCGCGGTGGCCGTCTCGCCCGTGCCGTCGGAAATGATGATGACTTTGAGCCGGTCGGTAGGTCCCATCGTTTTTGCCTATGGGGAGATAATGAAAATCTATTTCGGCCATCGTGAGCCTTGGTTTATGATTGTCCCATTCTTGGTCAAAGAGCGCCACGCCTGCGGCGCCGCATGAAGGAGGCTGCATGAAGACGGTGCGTTTGGGTCTGGTACTTTTTTCCTTGGCGGGATCCGCATACGCTCTCGAGGCGCTGCCCCCGTCCCCCCCCATTCCCGCGGACAATCCCCAAACTCCCGAGAAGATCGAGCTGGGCAAGACCCTCTTTTTCGATCCCCGTCTCTCCATCAACGGCACCGTTTCCTGTAACTCCTGCCATAACGTCATGGCGGGTGGCGAAGACGGTCGCCCCGTGTCGGTGGGGGTGCACGGGCAGTTGGGCGGCGTCGGTTCCCCCACCGTCTGGAACTCCGCCTACAATACCGTGCAATTTTGGGACGGCCGCGCCGCGAGCCTGGAAGAGCAGGCCCTGGGCCCCCTGGTCAACGCCAAGGAAATGGGCATGAGCAGCCATGACATGGCCATCGGGCGGGTCAGGCGCTTGCCCGGTTATGTGGCCATGTTCCAGAAGGCGTTCCCCAAGGAAAAAGACCCCGTCACCATCAAGAACGTCGCCAAGGCGATCGCCGCCTTTGAGCGCACCCTCATCACCCCGAACAGTCCTTTCGACCGTTGGAAGAAGGGTGACAAGAAGGCCATGTCCCCCTCCGCCCTCCGAGGCATGAAGCTGGTGGAGGAGGTGGGCTGCACCTCGTGCCACACAGGCCCCAACTTCAACGGGGAGGGCCTCAAGATGGGCGAGGGTAACTACCAGCCCTTCCCGCAAATTCCCGGCTCCAAGTACGACAAGATGTACCGACTCACCGATGATTTGGGCCGCTTCAACGTCACCAAGAATCCCGAAGACAAGAACAAGTGGCGCGTGCCCACTTGGCGCAACGTCGCCCTCACCGCCCCGTACTTCCACAACGGGGATGTGAAAACCCTGGACGAGGCCGTGCGGGTGATGGCCAAGGTGCAGCTGGACGTGGAGTTGAAAAACGAGCAGGTGTGGGACATCGTGGCCTTCCTGAACGCCCTGACCGGCGAGTTCCCGAAAATCACGGCTCCGCGTCTTCCCATGTTGGCCAACGAGAGCCTCACTCCGGAGCGTTGAAGAATTCCCCTGCCGCCCGCAGGACCTCCTGCGGGCCCAGCCGGGGGTCAAACACCCGGCGATCTTCTTTTTGGAACCAGGTGCGCTGGGCTTTGGCCAAGCGGCGGGTGTTGATCACGATCCTTTCCTCGTAGGCTGCCCTGTCCGGGCCGTAGACCCCGTTGAGCCAGTCCAGTGTCTCTTTGTAGCCGATGGATTGCAGCGGCTTCTCCAATCCCGTCAGGCCCGCGGCCAGCAACCCCCTCACTTCTTCAACCAACCCGGCGGCTAACATTCTGCGTGTGCGGGCCCGGATGACGTCTTGGTGGGCATCCTTTGGTATGTCCAGATGGAAGTGGGTGGTCTCCCAGCCGTGGGGAGGGGGCGCGCGCGTCTCCATGGCCTCCTGGGCGGCGGAGAATGGGGTTCCGTTGGTCCAAAAATGCTCCACCGCCCGCCGGATGCGGTAATGGTCATTTTCGTGGAGTCTTCTGAAATTCGCTGTGTCGTGGAGCTCCAGCACCCGGCGGAAAGGGGCAATGCCCTCTCGCGCGTACAGTTCTTCGGAACGCGCCCGCACCGGCGCGGGAGTCGTGCCCGAATCGTACATCCCCTTGACCAGTGCCCTGAGGTAGAAGCCCGCGCCGCCTACCAACACCACGTGGCGTCCGCGCGCCAGCACCGCGTCCACCACCGGGCGCGCCTCCCGGGCGTAGTCCGCCGCGTTCATCGGCTCTCGCGCCGAGCGCACGTCCACCATGTGGTGGGGCACGCCGTGGCGCTCTTCCATGGTGGGCTTGGCCGTGCCGATGGAGAGCTCGCGATAGAAGAGGAGGGAGTCGAAGTTCACCACTTCGGCGCCGAACGTCTGGCCAAGGGCCACCGCCATGTCGGTCTTGCCCGTGGCGGTGGGGCCGGAGAGAATCAGGACCCGGGGCACCTCAGCCTCCCTTGAACAGGGCGGGACCAAGGGCGAGCGCGGAGCGCTCTTCCAGGGCGGCGGAGGCCGTCCGGGTTTCCCAGATCTCCCGCCACTTGCCGGGCGAGAGCGCATCATGGGGAAAAGCGGGAAGGGCCCCGCCTTTGAGCAGTCCTTCCACCAAGTTCAAGGGAAGCCCCTTAAGCCAAGTGGGAATCGCCCGCAGCACCCAGAAACCGGGCTCGAGTTCGTCCAACTCGTGGCCTGCGCTCCTGGCCCCTTCAAGTTGGCCGGGGGACGGCGTCCAGTCGCGGAGGGGATGGCTCACCAGCAGGGGCAGGCTCTCCGACTCTTTGGACGCCAAGTGGGCGTACCACCCGGACAGCAATTTGCGTCCGTCCACGTAGTATATCCCCGCGCCGTCCTCCCACAGGAAGTACGGCCCGTGGACCGCCCGGGGGGCGAGGGCGGCTTCCGTCGAGACGGGCCCGCCGAGGAAACCTTCCAGATGGGAAGCGTAACTTCCTTCCCGGTCGCGGGACAGGTCTTGGGCCGCGGCGGGTGTCCAGGTAGGCGAGGGAGTGTCCATCGGGAGCGGGCGCTCCGCCGGGGCGAGCATTTCCCGCAAGGTGGCCGTGAGAAAGGAGAGCACGTCGCCGTGGCGGTGGAATTTCACGGTGGTTTTGTTGGGGTGCACGTTGACGTCCACTTCCTCGCCCGGGAGATCCAGCAGTATGAGGACGCAGGGAGGATCCCCGCCTGCGTGACGTTCCAGCAACTGCTGCGCCACCCGGGGAAGGGCCTTGTCCAGCACAGGACGCCCGTTGACCAAGACGTGCTCCAGCGGACCGTCGGCACGCGCACCCTGGTCGTCGATGAGGAGGAGCTTCAAGCGCAGCCCCTGCCATTCACGGAAGTTTTCGCGCACGCGCACTTGCGTGGCGGCGCGGGCACCGTAGAGTTGGCGGACGCGCCCGGCGTGGTCCCCCGCGGCAAGGGCGGGATATAGTTTTTTTTCCTCATCCTCCCATTGGACCTGGAAACCGACGTCGGGCCGCGACAGGATGAAGGCGTACAGGAAACGCTTGAGCCAGTTTTTTTCAGAGGTGGGTGACTGGAGGAATTTCAGGCGCGCGGGCGTATTGTAGAAAAGATCCCGCACGGTCATCACTGTGCCGTGTTCCCGGCCACTTTTGGCCGCGCTGTGGACTCCGCTTGCCACGCCCCCTTCCAGGCGGATGGTGGCGCCTTGAGGGGCATCGGCGGTCCAACTCACGCATTCCACCCGCGCGATACTGGCGATGGAGGGGAGGGCCTCACCGCGGAACCCGAAGGAGTTCAGGCGGTACAAATCCTCAAAGCCGCTGATCTTGGAGGTGGCGTGGCGTCCGAAGGCGAGCTCCAGGTCGGCCGGCTCGATACCGCGGCCGTCGTCGGAAACCCTCAGGAGCGAGAGGCCCTGCTCACGGATTTCCAGCTCCACCCGTCGTGCGCCGGCGTCCAAGGCGTTCTCCAACAGCTCTTTGAGCACGTTGGCGGGCCGCTCGACCACCTCCCCCGCCTTGATCTGGTCTACCAAGTGGGAAGGGAGGGCGCGGATGCGGGCGGGCGCGGGGTGGTTCACGTCTTGTAGAAATTGACCTGGTTACGGCCGCCCTCTTTGGACTTGTAGACCGCGGAATCGGCGCGCTTGAACAGGTCGGTGCCGTTGGTGACGCCTTGGCGGTAGTCGGCAACGCCGATGGAGGTGGTGACCGGAAGGCGTTTGCCGTCATACAAGAATTCGTGCTTCTCGATGAGCTTGCGCAGGCGCTCGGCGATCTCGAACCCCTGTTTGAGGTTGGTGTTGGGGAGGAGGATGCAGAATTCCTCGCCGCCGTAGCGAGCGAACACGTCTCCTTGCCGGATGCCCTGCTCGCGCACCAGGCGTGCCTTCTCCTTCAACACGTAGTCCCCGGCGTCGTGGCCGAAGTTGTCGTTGAGTTTCTTGAAGTGGTCCAGGTCGAAGATGATCAGCGTGAGCGGTTTGCCCGTGAGCTTGGATTTCTTGACCTCGTTCTCCAGCGCGTCGTTGAAGAACTTCTTGTTGTAGCATTTGGTGAGCCCGTCCGTGTTGGCGTCTTCATGCAGCTTGTCGTAGGTCAGGCGCTCCGGGTCGCCTTTGGGCAGGTACTTGAGGGCGACGGCGCCCACCTTCACCATGTCACCGCGGACCAACTTCCTCGTTCCCTCGACTTTCTGGTTGTTCACGTAAGTGCCATTGCTGGAACCGAGGTCTTGGATGGTCGCGCCCTCTTCGGCCACGTGGATGATGAAGTGCCGGCGCGAGATGCCCTGGAAGTCCAGGGCGATGGGACAATCGGCGTTACGCCCGGCCACGGTTTCGCCCGGGGGCAGGTCGTAGATGGAGCCATTGAGCTCGCCGCCCACCACCAAGAGGCAGGCGGGCTTGGCCTTGGCCTCTTCCTCGGCGGCGGCAAGGGCCGCATTGATGTCGCGGATGACGAGGGTGGCGTTGTCGTCACTCATGTAGAGGCTCCCAACAAGTGCTTAAGATCAAGGGGCATTGTAAACCCGCTCCATGCCCCCTTCAAGACGCAGGCACGGCGCTCCTGGGCTTATCGGGTCAGCCGCCATGTCGGCTTAGCCACTCTTGAGCGTATTTTTTCCCCGCCTCGACTCCCGGCTGGTTGAAGGGGTCGATATCCAAGAGGAGCCCAACCGCCACGGTCAAGCTTTCCAGGTAGAGGACCAATCCACCCAGCCCGGCGGCGTCCACTTGGTCTAGGCGTAAGTGCACCCATGGACGCTTGGCCTCGGCCAGCGCCTGGAGCGTACCGGAGAATTCCGCTTCCAAGAGTTGGGATAGGCGGAAAGGGGCCAAGGCCTTGGCCCCGGCGTTGGCGAGGGGACTTGAGAGGGGGAAATCGTGGGCATGCTTGGCCACGTCCAGCATCAGCATGGCCTTGTCATCCGGCCCTTGCATGAAGAGCTGCATCTGGGAGTGTTGGTCGGTGGCCCCATAGGCCATGACCGGGGTGAGGCCCTTGCCTTCCTTGCCCAGAGACTCGGCCCAAAGCTGGACCCACCAGGCGGTGAAGTCTTTCAGGAGCGAGCTATAGGGCATGAACACGGTGAGCCCCCGGCCCCCATTCCGCTGGGCCTCCAGCCACAGGGCAGTCCGGGTCAGGAGGTTCTTGTCTGCGTCCGCGTGCAAGAGCGCGGGCCTCACCGCCTGGGCCCCTTGGAAGAGCTGGTCCACGTTGATGCCGGCCCAGGCGGCCGGGAAGAGCCCCACGTCGGTGAGCACGGAGTAGCGTCCTCCCACATTGGGGGGGACCTCGAGGCACACCAGGTGGTGTTCCCGGGCCAGTTGGCGCAGCTCCCCCTTCTGGGGGTCGGAGCACAGGACCAAGTGCTCTTTCCATTGGCCCGGGCCCACGCCTTGCTTGGACAGCCAGGCGGTGATGATCGTGAGGGCCGCCATGGTCTCGGCGGTGGTGCCGGACTTGGAAACGACATAGAAAAAGGTATCGGGGAGACTCCACTCGGCCATCTGCCGGTGAAGCATGTCCGGGTCGATGTTGTTGAGGAACTGCACGCGCTTGCCAGTTGCAACTCCCAGGGCCGACAGGAGCATCTCGGGACCCAGGGCGCTGCCGCCGATTCCCGCGTGCACGAGCAGCTTCTTGTGGGCGAAACGGCGGGCGGTGGTTTTGGCGCCGGTGGCGGCGCTGGTGTCATGGGAGTGGTGGAAAAAACCAACGTCGGGCCGCTGGATCACCTGCTGGAAGCGTGCCAGCAGCCGCTGGTGCGCTTGCGCGTCGGGGATGAATGCAGGTGAAGCCGTGAGGCAATGGATCATGCTCCGCCCTCCTTTCGTAGATGGCGGGCGATGACCACCCGCTGGATTTGATTGGTACCTTCCACGATCTGCAGCACTTTGGCGTCCCGCATGAAGCGCTCCACGGGGTATTCGCTGGTGTACCCGACACCGCCGAGGACCTGGACCGCATCCGTTGTCACCTTCATGGCGGTGTCAGTGGCCTTGAGCTTGGCCATGGAGGCGAGCTTGGAGGGAGAAAGTCCCTGGTCCAAGAAGCCAGCGGCGCGCTCCACCAACAGGCGGGACGCCTCCACCTCCACCGCCATGTCCGCCAGCATGAACTGCAGTCCCTGGAAGTCGAAGATGGACTGCCCGAACTGCGAGCGGCCAAGGGCGTACCGGATGGCCTCATCCAAGGCCCGTTGCGCGCATCCCACGCCGATGGCGCCGATGGCCACCCGTCCGCGGTCCAATCCCCCCATGGCGACCTTGAAGCCCTCGCCCTCGGCAAGCAAGCGCCGGGACTCGGGGACGAAGCAGTTTTCGAACACCAATTCGCGGGTGGGGGAGGTCTTCCATCCCATTTTTTTCTCGGCCTTGCCGTAGGAGAAACCTTTGTCCCCGTCGCGCAAGATAAAGGCGGACACGCCTTTGGCTCCCTCGCCACCCGTGCGTGCCATCACCACGTAGGTTTTGGCCACGCCGGCGGAGGTAATCCACATTTTGGTGCCGTTGAGCACGTAACCACCGTCGCTTTTCTTGGCGGTGGTTTTGAGCGAGCCGGCGTCGGAGCCGGCGTGGGATTCGGAGAGGGCGAAGGCACCAATTTCGGCGCCGGAGGTCAGGGTGGGGAGGAATTCTTTTTTCTGATCGGGCGTGCCGTAGGCGTCGAGGATGGATTGCACCATACTGGAGACCGAGACGGTCACGGCGTAGGGAACGGAGGTCCGGGCCAAGGTCTCTAGCACCGCCACGTAGTCGGCGTAGGAGAGTCCGGCTCCGCCATGCTCCTCAGGGAGCGTGATCCCGGTGAAGCCCTGTTCGCCCAGGCCGCGGAAAATCTCCGGGCGGAATCGCCCTTCGGCGTCGTCGTGCTCCATGTGGGGCTCGACGTGGTCCTGGCACCACTTGGCCAGGCTTCGCAGCAGTTCCGCGCGGGTGTCCATGGCGTCACTCCTTGAGGGCGTCCTTGAGCAGGTTCTTGGCGATGATCATGATCATGACCTCATTGGTGCCGGCGCCGATCTCCATGAGCTTGTTGTCGCGCATGAGGCGTTCCAAGGGGAACTCACGCGAATAGCCGTAACCGCCGTGGAGCTGGATGGCGTCCAGGGCGATTTTGGTGGCCATCTTCGGCAACTGTAGCTTCACCATGGAGGCGAGGGTGTTGGACTTGTGGCCGTGGTCGTATTCATAGCAGACGGTGTACAGCATCCGGCGCATGGCCTCGGTCTCGGAGGCCATCTCAGCGATCATTTTCTGGATCATCTGGAATTGGGCGAGGTTCTTCCCGAACTGTTTGCGTTCCCCGGCGTATTTCACGCACTGGTCGACGCAGGCTTGGGCGATGCCGAGCGAGATGCCGGCGATCGTGATGCGCTCGATTTCCAGGTTCTTCATCATATGGATGGTGGAATCGCCTTCCTCACCCACGCGGGCGGAGGCGGGCACGAGGCAGTTCTGGAAGGAGAGCTCGGAAGTGGGGGAGGAGCGCATCCCCATCTTGTGTAGCTCCTTGGAGACGCTGTAGCCGGGCGCGCCCTTCTCCACGATGAACGTGGTGAGGTCTTTTTTGCCGTTGCCCGTGCGTGTGTACAGGTACACCACGTCGGCGATGCTGCCGTTGGTGATCCACATCTTATTGCCGGTGATGCGGTAGGCGTCGCCCTCTCGGGTGGCGCGGGTCTGCATCCCGACGGCGTCGGACCCATAGCCGGGCTCCGACATGCCCATGCACCCGATGTGCTCGCCGCTGATGAGCTTGGGAAGATACTTGGCTTTCTGCTCGGGGCTGGCGTTGTTCTCGATGTTGTTCACGCACAGAATGCTGTGGGCGAGGTAGCTCAAGGTCATGCCGGGATCGGCCTTGCCGAACTCCTCCATGACAATGGTGGCGGCGGTGGCGCCCAGGCCCGCGCCCCCGTACTCGGGGTCAGCCGTGATGCCCAGGACGCCCAAGGCCCCCATGTGGCGGAAGGCGGCCAGGTTGAAGGTTTCCTCGTGGTCATGTTTTTCCGCCGCGGGAGCGAGCTCGGCTCGGGCAAATTCGCGGCAGGTGTCGCGCAGGGCGCGTTCTTCAGGAGTGAAAAACCACATGGTCGTCGCTTCCTTGTTCCAGGGTGGGGAAAGCCTACAGGAGGAATCGGTCTTTGCCAAAAATGACGCTGCGTGAATTTTACTCCCCTTTAGGTCTCGGGATGCTAAAATCCCAGAGAAACTCCCGGGTGAACAAGTGGACATCTCGTTAACGCCCCAACAGGGTCAAGACGCCGAGGGAGTGCTCCCCGGCGAGAACTGGTTTTTCTACTGGCGCACTTCAGCGGCGCTATGGGAAAGCAAGATGGCGCAGTTGCCGGCGGGCCCGGTCTTCGTTCCCCTTTATTGGGGCTTCCACACCGAGAACGGCGACACTTTCGACTTCGGTGGCATGCGGCCGGAAGCTGACCTCGCCCGACTGTGCCGCGCGGCCGCGCAACTCGGCCGAGAGCTTGTCTTCCTGTTGCCGGTGACGCCGGTACCGTTCCAACCCAACGGGGGGCTCCCCTCGTTCTTAGCGCGCGGGCCGGTGCAAGACGCCCATGGCATGACCATGGCATTCCTCGACCATGAAGGAACCGTCCACAAGCCCCACTCCCTTTACGACCCCCGCGTCTACCAGGCATTCCGCAAGTACGTCTGGCAGCTGGGTGAACAGCTGCAAGGGAGCCAGCGACCCGCCGAGGTGCGCGGCCTCACGGCGGTTTGGGCCGAGGGCCCCCGCGTGCGCTCGGGCATGCACGATTTTTCGGGCGCCTTCCACCAAGGGCTGACCCGCTACCTCAAGCAACAGAACCTTCCCGTGAAGCTGGACGAGAACGGCGCGGAAGTCCCCGGCCTTTCCGCCGCGGAGTTGCCGCCTCACGAGGCGCGCTACCGCAAGCTCATCACGGACCTGTACGCACAGACCGCCCGGGAGACGCTGGGTCAGCTGTGGGCCGGACAGGACGATTGGGGTTTCCTCGGAGGCGCGCCCACCGACGTGTTCCCCCGTTCATGCGAAGCTTGGCCGTGGCGCGAAGCCTTGTTCCAGGACCTTTCCACACTCATCGAATGGGACGTGCTGCCCTCGAGCGCGCTTTTCTCGCCGTCTGAGAAACACGGCGTCCTCCAGCGTTATCTCACCGATTCCCTCACGCCCGCCTTCCTGCAGGAGCGCTTGGGGCGGCGGTTGGAGGATGACCCTGAGCTTGGTTCATTTCTGCCGCTGGTATTCTGGGAATTCCATTGGGCCGAAGAGGAACGCGACGCGGGTCCCGCGGTTCTCGAGGCCCAAGGCATCTTACCCTATGCCCGGCGCGACTTCCCCGGCTGCTGGCGTTGGCGCACGCGCCTGGATCCCGGCGAGGCCGACGGTGACGCCACCGAAATCCCCCTCAAGGTTTTTTTCGCCAGGGGCATGGACCTGGCGGGTCTGCAGCGGGTGCTCCGGCTATTCCTGCACGGACGACGGGTCATCCTCGACCGCGCGGGCCTAGCGCCCGAACTGGAGAAAAAGCTCCATGTGTTCATGGGGGAGAACGATCTTCGGCCGCAAGCGGTGAATTTCCTCACTCCCGTCACGTTGGTGAAGCTCGGGGAAGGGGTGCTGGTGCTCTACGATGGCGAGCGCCTCGCCACGCACCCAGTGCCAGCGAAGACCGGCTTCTGGGAGCACCTCGCGAAATACCTGCGGCTTCGGCACTTAGGGGTTCGAGGGGATCCTCTTCCGTTCCACACCTGGCGCACGCGCGCCACCACTGGGCATGAAATGAATTACCAGGAAGTGCGCCGGCTCTCGCTCTACAATCCCGGAGAGGTGCGCTTGCGCTGCCAAGTCCCGGGTAGCAAGAGCTTCGCCTTCCTTAAGGTAGTGGACCCCCACGCCGCCCAAGTGCGCTCGACGCCCTTGGGAGTGGAGGTGGAACTGATGCCGGGAGGGGCCGTCAGCCTCGACTTCGGCCATTTCGGGGAGTGAACATGGCAAAAGGGGCCGAGGCGATCCAGTTGGTTTACCGTCACCCGCCCGGCGGCGGTTATGAGGTGCTGTACTTCTTTTCCGACGCGGGCCCAGTCCCGGCTGAGGCGATCACCACGGCCATGCAGGAACTTTTCCAGCGCCCCCCCTCCCACCCTTTGTCCTTTGCCGCCCATGAGGAGCTCAAGGACTTCGCCCTGGGCGTCTGCCAGGTCATGGGGTCCCCGGAGGTCTCGCTCTTGCCAGTGCAGGACTACAACATCGGTGTGGAGGCCGCCCGGGACCGGCGGGCGTTCCGCGAGCTTTTTAGGCGCTATGGCCTGAACATCCCGAATCCCGAGGTGATCCAGCGCCCGGGCAGCCTGATGAAGCGTCTTTTCAAGAAGTAATCCCCTGGACGATGCGCCGCGCGTAGTCTATCTTCCGGGCCATGCGTCCCTCCCTCTATGACCTAACTTTGACCGAGCTGCGGGAGACCATCCAAGGTCTCGGCGGCGCGGCCTTTGCCGCAGGTCAGGTCTTTGACTGGGTTTACAAGAAAGGCGTGTGCGACCCTGAGGGATGGAGCAATGTATCCAAGGAAACCCGGGGGCTCTTGGCCCAGGGCCTGGACGTCGCACTCCCCAAGATAGTCTGGCAAGGCCTCTCACGAGATGGAACCCGCAAGTTCCTGGTCGCCATGCGCGACGGGCAGACGGTAGAGGCGGTGGCCATCCCGGCCCGCGAACGGCTCACTCTGTGCGTGTCATCCCAGGTGGGCTGCGCCATCGGCTGCACGTTCTGCCACACGGCCACCCAGGGCCTCAAGCGCCACCTGAAGCCGCATGAGGTGGTGGGCCAGTACCTGGCGGTTCAAGACTGGCTCAGCGCCAACGTGGGTCCCCACGAGCGCCTCACCAACATCGTGTACATGGGCCAGGGCGAGCCGCTGCACAACTATGAGAACATGCGGAAGGCCACCAAAATTTTCCTGGAACCCAAAGGTCTCGGCCTGGGCCAGCGCCGCATCACCCTCTCCACCTCAGGACTGGTTCCCGCCATTGAGAAGCTCATAGACTTTCCTCCCGTCAACATCGCCATCTCACTGCACTCGGCACGCAACAACGTGCGCACCGAACTCATGCCCATCAACAAGGTGTATGATCTCGAGCGTCTCTTCCGTGCCATCAAGACCATTCCCCTCAAGGCCCACCGGCGGATCACCTACGAGTACCTGCTGATCGACGGCCTCAACGACACCATGGAAGACGTGGAGGCACTGGCGGAACTGTTGCCCCGGGGTGAGTCCAAGATCAACCTGATACCCTTCAACGACTATCCTGGGTCGAAGTACACCCGCCCCTCGGAGGAGCGGACGGTGTGGTTCATGCGGCAAATGGAATCGCGGGGGTACACCTGCACGGTGCGCGCTACCAAAGGAACGGACATCCTGGCTGCCTGCGGGCAGCTCAAGAGCGCCTACGAGGACGGGCGTCTGAACACCCGCGAGGGGCTTAGGGTTCCAGGCGCTCCGGCTGATACGATGACTCTTCCGGTTTCATCTTCCAGTAATCCGGTTTCTGCTCGCCTTTGAAGGCGGGAGCGCGCTTGTGCTCCTGGGGGCCACCGGCAACGCCCCGTTGGTGGTCGCGGGATTTAGCGGGGGCCTCAATGCGGTGGTTGAGGGCGTCCTTGAAATGTTCTTTCACCACGCCATCGCCCACTCCGGCCTGGGAGGCGGACAGCCACACCATGGTGACCAGAAAGAGGATATTTTTCCAAACCATAGGGGTCTCCCTGGGAAGGCCCGGGTGATGGGCCAATTGCCCTCCTTATCGGCGCTTTCAAAGAAATTTCAATCCTGAATTAACAGGCAGTTAAGCCCGCGCCTAAAACTTGTTACCCCTTGTCAGGAAATTCTCCGTGACGGGGGCAGTTCCTATAAGTAAAGATTGGGGACTTCCATAAGTTCGGCTCATAAACCTACGGACTTTCATGCGGTTGACGCTTCTCGCAAGTCTTGTTTTCAGCCTACTGCCTGCGGCAGCTGGCGCCAGCATCCGCACCTATTTTAACCATCGCCCGAACTCCTCCTACACCGATCCCCTCAAGCAAGTGAACCGCGCCGGGGACAACCTCGAGGCCGTATTGCTGCAGGAAATGGGCCGCGCCCGCCGCAGCCTGTGGATCGCCGTGCAGGAGATCCGCTTGCCCGCCTTGGCGGCGCGTTTGGTGGAAAAAAAGCGCGCTGGCGTTGATGTGCGAGTGGTGCTTGAGAACGCCTACAACCACGATGTGCTCTCCCGCCCGCCCAGCAACCCCAACAACACCCAGGAAGGCGAAGCTGAAGGCAGCTACGATGCCACCCGCCGGCGCGAGCTGCTCGCGTTGGTGGACGCCAACGGCGACGGGCGCGTGACGCCAGCCGAGCAATCCACCCGCGACGCCGTCTACATGCTCCGCCAAGGCGGAGTCCCAGTGGTGGACGACACCCATGACGGCTCCGCCGGCTCGGGTCTCATGCACCACAAGTTCGTCATCGTGGATGGCTCAACCACCGTGGTGAGTTCCGCCAATTTCACCCCCAGCTGCGTGCACGGTGACGTGCTGATCCAAGGCTCCCGCGGCAACGCCAACGCCCTGGTCGTCATGGAGTCGTCGGCGCTCTCGCGGCTATTCGCGGAGGAGTTCTCGGAGATGTGGGAAGGCCGCTTCGGCAACGGCAAGCGCTTCCGCGGCGCCCGCACCGTCCAGGTTGGGTCACGCAACGTAACCGTCCAATTCTCTCCCAGCCCACGCTCGGTCCCTTGGGAGCGCACCACCAACGGCCTCATCGCCGAGGCCCTCATCCGCTCTGCCCGTTCCATCGAGGCGGCGTTGTTCGTATTCTCAGAGCAAGGCCTGGCTGACGCCATGGCAGAGGCCCGTGGGCCTCAAATCAGCGTGATGGTGGAGAAGCGCTTCGCTTTCCGCAGCTATAGTGAACTGCTGGACCTCTTGGGGCTAGAGTGGGCTGATCAGCGTACCGGTCGGGTGGAAGAAGGGAATGCCCCATGGCGCCGTCCCGTCGAACGCGCCGGCACCGTGGACATGACTCCAGGGGACGTGCTCCACCACAAGTTCGCCGTGGTGGACCGGGCGCGCGTGCTCTTTGGCTCCCACAACTGGTCCGAGGCCGCGAACTCGGTCAATGACGAATTCTTCTTGGTCATCGATGACTCTTCCACGGCCCAGGACTTCTCGGCTGAATTCGCTCGCCTTGCCCGCCGGGCAAGCTGGGGCGCCCCGTCCCAGGTAGGCGGGTTTTGACCGACAGGGCCGCCCGCCTATAGGCCCCAACCGGACCTCCGGGGCCTCAGCGGGACGTAATGGGGTGCTAATTCCCTTTCAGACACGCTTTCCTCCTGGTTATACTTAACCATCTGAAAAAACTTACCGGAGGAGTTTTTGTGTCCCGCGAAAAATCCAGAGGCATTGTGGGGATTTTCGTCCTGACCACCGCCCTCTTCGTGGTCTTCCTGCTGTTTGCCTTCTACACCGTTTCCAACCTGCGCGACACCTCCGACCTGAGCGCGCGGGCCCTGCGTGACGACGAAGACGGGCCCATCGCCGTGATCACCATCGAGGGCGCCATTATGGAGTCCAAAAAAGTAGTGCAACTCCTGCTGGCCGCGGAGGAGGAAGACGCCATCAAGGCCATCATCCTGCGCATCGACTCCCCCGGCGGCGCCGTGGCCCCCACCCAGGAGATTTACGAAGAGGTCCGCCGCATTGACGCCAAGAAACCGGTGTACGCCTCCTTCGGCAGCATCGCCGCCAGCGGCGGTTATTATATCGGTGCCGCCGCCCGCAAAATCTACGCCAACCCCGGATCCCTCACGGGCTCCATCGGTGTGATCATGCAGACCGCCGACCTTTCCGAACTCTTCGCTTTCGCCAAAGTGAAGCCCGGCGTGGTGAAGGCGGGACGCTACAAGGACCTGGGCTCACCCCACCGCCCGATGACTGAGGAAGAGCAGAAGCTCCTCACCGACAGCCTCGCCTCCACCCACCGGCAGTTCATCAACGACATCGTGAAAGTCCGCGAAGACCGCCTACAGAAGAAACCCGAGGAGTTCGCCCAAGGGCAGATCTTCAATGGCGAGGAGGCCCTCGCCATGGGGCTGGTGGACGAGCTGGCGGGCCTGTGGGAAGCCGGGCGCCGTGTGCACAAGGAACTCAAGCTCCCTGGCAAGGCTTCGGGCCTGCGCTTCCTCAAGCCCAAGCGCGGCCGCTTCTCGCTCGCCGACTTCCTTCGCGAGGGCGAGGAGGCCATGGCGGCGGTGAAAGAGCGTCTGCTCCCCCGCACCACGCCCGCCTTCATGTCTCCCTGGTGAGCGAAGGACCCTGATGGATTGGCCGCTCCTCCTCGAATGGACCAAGGACAACCTGCTCACGGTGGTGGCAGTCGGCATCACCGCCGTGCTGGTGTACCACTACGTCATCGAGCGGGACCGGGCGGTCAAGCTCTCCAAGAAGTACCGCAACAGCATCTTCGAGGCCCAGTCGCGCATCTTCTTGAACGCCACCCAGTACCTCATCTCCGGCAACAAGGACCTAGCGATCAAGGAATTCCTCAACGCCGTGGACCTCAACCGCGAGACCATCGACACGTACTTCGCCCTGGGGGGGCTTTTCCGCTCCAACGGCGAGGTGGAGAAGGCCATCTCCATCCACCGCTCCCTCATTGCCCGTGAGAACATTTCCGAGGCCACCCGCCTCACCGCGCTCAAGGAGCTGGCGGTGGACTTCGACAAGGGCGGCTTCACCGACCGGGCCATCGAGACCTACAAGGACGTGCTCAAGATCAACCGTGACCAGCACGACGTGATCCTCGCCCTGTGCCGGATCTATGAGGACACCGAGGACTGGGACCAGGCCTACAACTACCGCACCATGCTCTCCAAGGTCGGTCACGAGAACCAGTCCGAGACCATCTCCCACATCCTGGTGCAGAAGGCGAAGGCACGCTTCGAGAAGGGCGATTTCCGGCAGGCCGCTGAGGATCTGGACGACGCCTTCCGCTTCTCGCCCTCGGTTTCCGCCAAGATTCTGATGCTGAAACTGCACCTGGTGATGGGCCGGATGGAGGACGCCAAGGGACTGCTGCTCGAGCTCCTCAAGGAGCATCCCATGTACTCCTCCTTCATCTTCGTGTCGCTGGACGAGTTCAACAAGACCCTGCCCCAAGCCGCCGAGTACGGGCAGCGCCTGGACCAGCTCAAGCAGTACTTCCTCGGCATGCAGGATGTTGACCTCATGGCGGCCCCATCCGTGGTCCTCTCAAAGATCCGCCTACTCAAGGCCGTCGACCGCTCCCGCGAGGCTTTTGAGCTCTTGGACCGGTGGATGAAGGCGCACGGGCAAAGCGACGTGCTGAAGGTGGAGTACATCAAACTCCTGATCGCGGTGGGGCGCACCGACGAGGCCTTGGAGCAGACCGGCCAACTGCTGAATACCCTCCACAGCTCCCTGACCCGCCACTTCTGCTCCCAGTGCGGCTACAACTCGGATGAAATCTTTTGGCGGTGCCCGCAGTGCCATAACTGGGAAACCATCCAGTTCAGGTGGAAAGTCTGATGCTGGCAGCGCTGCTCCTGTCCCTTCTCTCGGCACCCACCACACCCGCTCAGGAGCAGGCGGAGGCCGTGATGTACTTCACCCCGCTCCTGGGACACGTGCACCAGGCACCGTCGCGCCCGTCACCAAGCCTCACCACCATCCAATGCGGCCACCCGCTGCGCGTGCTCCACGACCCGAAAGTGTCGGTGGGGGAGGACTGGGCCTACGTGGCGGTGGCGGACCACAGGGGCTTCGTGTGGCGCCGGCACGTGTCCACCAAACGTCCCGATTGTTTCCAGGCGCGGCATCCGCGTTTCTTTGACGCCTTGAACCTGGACCTCGCCGAGCTCTATTATTGGGGCCGGCTCTATGATTACTTCGAAGAGGGGAGGGCGAAACCATGAAGACCCTGCTCCTCCTCGTCCTGATCCCGAGCGTAGTGGTCCATGCTCAAGACTCCGACCCCGCGAACTCGGCGCCAGATAAGCTACCGGTGGAAAAGGAGCTCGACGTCATCGACTTCAAGAACGTAAAGGACGTGCTCAAGAAGGACGGCCTCGACGCCGAGGTAAAGAAAAAGCAGGAAGCCGCCAAGCGTGCCAGCGAGATGCGCGTGGCCGCCGAGAAGAGCCGCCAGACCTGGCCATCGGAGGACGACTTTTGGCCGCTGGCCGCCGAATGGTGGCTGGTCAAGAACGCGCCCACCCTGTCATGGGACTTCGATCGTCCCGAGTACGGGCTGGAGCCAGTCCTGGCACAGGTCCTGCGGACGGTTGGTTTCATGCAGAAGCGCTTCCGTGTGCTCGCGCTGGGGGCCACGAGCCCGGCCCACCTCTCCCTGCCAGCGGACCGTGACGGCTACATACTGCTCTTTTCCGTCCCCTTCGTGCGGGCCATGGACCTGAGCAAGCTTGAGATAGCTCTGCTGCTCCTGGAAGACGTGCTCCGTTCCGAGGAAGGTTGGCTGCGCGAACAGGTCAGGCCGGCCAAGCTCAAGGACTTGGCCGGCTCCAGTTTCGTGGGGAGGGCCCCGGACCTTTCCCCACTCACGGAGGTGGGGGCCGGCTATACGGCCTTCCTCAAGAACAAAGGGTTCACCTTCCAGCAGCAGTTCGCCATCACCAAGAAGATGGACGTGTTGCTGAAGCCGCATCCTGAACTGTGGAACACCTACGTGCGTCTGCTCGGCAAGATTGACCGCTTGGTCAAGGGCAACGCCGCTCACGCCGACTACGTGAAACTCTACCCCTCACCCGAGATGCAGATTCGCTGGTTGGCGCCCGAGGAAAAAACCTTGTGACCCCCGCCGGGCCTGAACTCGGGCGCAATCTTCGGTGGTGGGCGTTCTACACGGCCCTGCAGGTTGCGGGACATTTGGTCCTGAGTTCCGTCGGCGCTTTCTTCCACTTCCTCCTTGGACACGGGATCAACCTGGTGGAGGGCTGGCTCCACGCTAACGGGTGGGAGTTGGCCCTCCTGTCCAAGGCATTCGCGTTTTGGGGCACACAGTGGCTGTTGCGGGTGCGCTTCTACCGTCCGCGCTCGCTCGCGTCTTTCCTGAAAGAAGAGGCCCGCTGGCCTGAGCGGAGGGCCTTGGTGGTTTCGGTGTTCCTTCTTCTGGCACTGGTGGGTTTCGGGCAGGTAGTCCCCTTGTCCCACAACCGCCCCTATACGTTGGCCCAGATCACCGCATTCGTTTGCTCCACCGCCTGGTTTCTCGGTGACGTGCTGATGGCGGCCACGCTCCATGAGCTCTTTCCCGTCTCCGAAGCGTCGGGGCGGCGACGCCGGGCGGTGGGTTATCTGGGGTTCTTCGCCGTCTCCTTCCTCATCACCGTGCCCGACTATTTCCATACTAGCTTCCTCGTGCACCTGCATTTCTGGACGGCGCTTCTACTGGCGGGCCAGCAGTTCAAGCGCTGGGAGAGCGCGGTGGCCTACCTCCTGATAGTGGCCGCCCCTTCGGCGGCGCTGCTCGGTTTGGACCCACTGTGGGGTGCGGATTTCTCGCCTTTCCGTCTGTCAAACCCTCCCGCGGCTTCTTTCCTTCTCGTCCTGTGGGTGTTATCGTGGGCCTACTATTCTTACCGTCATCGTTGGCGCGGCACCGCCCTCTGAGGCCAACAGCCGCGCTTCACAAGGGAGTGTGGCATGCACGGAAACCTGAACATCTGGGAAATCCTTTGGCAGTCCGGACCGGTGGTGAAGCTGGTGCTGGTGCTGCTGGTGGCTTGCTCCGTGGTGTCCTGGGCGATCATCATCCAGAAGCTCAAGGAGCTGAAGGCCGCGGACGCCGCCAACCGCCAGTTCCTGGCCGCCTTCAAGGGCGGCGGCTCCATGGGCGAGATCTTCCACGCGTCGCTGGCCCAGCAGGACTCCAGCCTGGGCGAGGTCTATCGCCGGGGCTATGAGGAATTGAACCAATTGGGCGAGAAGATCGGCGACAAGAAGCAGCTCCCCACCTACCTGCGCGAGCTGAACTACGCCCCCCTCGAGCGCGCGCTCAAGCAAGGGGCCAACCGCGCCCAGGAGCGTCTGGACCTGCGCGTGGCCACCCTCGCCACCATCAGCTCCGTGGCCCCGTTCGTGGGCCTCTTTGGCACCGTGTGGGGAATCATCGACGCCTTCGCGGGCCTCTCCAGCGGCGGAGGTTCCATCGAGGCGGTTGCCCCTGGCATCGCCGAGGCCCTGGTCGCCACCGCCGTGGGGCTCGCGGCCGCCATTCCCGCCATGTGGTTCTACAACTCCTTCACCGGCCAGCTCTCGCGCATGGGCACCCAAATGGAGGGGTTCGGGCAGGACTTCCTGAACCTGGTGGAGCGCTCCTTCCTATCCGCGCGGCGGGACTGAGGGGGAGCCATGGCCTTCTCCGGCGGCAACAAGAAAGGGCCCATCTCCGACATCAACGTCACGCCCATGGTGGACGTGATGCTGGTGCTGCTGGTGATCTTCATGGTCACCGCGCCCATGATGTTCAGCGGAATCTCGCTCAAGCTCCCCAAGACCCAGAAGGTGGCCAGCCTGCAGCTACGCCCTGAGCTGGTCATTCTCTCCATCACCGCCTCCGAGGAATTCTATCTCGGCAAGGACAAGGTGGGTCGTGATGCCCTCTTGCGTGAGGTACAGACCAAGCTGAAGACCAGCAAGAGCGACGTGTTGTACCTGCGCGCCGACTACAACCTCAAGTACGAGAAAGTAGCAAAGCTCATCGCCTCCCTGAAAAAGGCTGGCGTCTCCAACATCGCTTTGGTCACCGAAACGGAGAATGGCCAAGGATGAACCCCCAGGCCCAGCGCCCTGACATCGTCTGGTACGACGACGAATTTAAGTCGGGGCTCATGCTCGCCCTCGCCTTGCATGTGTTGTTGTTGATGGTGGCCTTCATCGTGGGGCGGATCGTTTTCCCCACCGGCTCCGCCAAAGGTGCTGCGCTGGAAGTGTTGAAGGCGTCGGTCCGCGTGGACGTTGTCGGCATGCCCAAGATGACGCTCCAAGAGTTGCGCCAGCTGCAGGCGACACCGGCGGCGTCCAAGGAGCCGGAGCCGGTCAAGGAAGCCAAGGCCGAGCCCGCCGAAGCGCCCCCCAAGCCGGACGACGTGGTCATCCAAGAGAAGGGCAGACCCTCCGCCAAGAAATCCCTTTCCTCTCTGCTCGCCGACTATTCCAAGAAGGCTCCCACCGCCAAGAAAGAACGCAAGGGCGGCGCCGAGGGCAAGAACGCCGGGCTGGACGAGCTGGTGCTGGAGGGCAACCGCCTAAGCAGAGGCACGGCACTCGTAGGGGACGTCTCCGACACCGCCGATGGCCCGTTGGTGGCGTACGTGGAGAACCTCATGGAAAAGGTGCGTGCCCACTGGGCACTGCCGGACTTCCTACGGGGAGCAAACCTCCAGTGTCGCGTTCAGATTTGGGTTTCCGCCTCGGGCCAGCTGCTCAAGGCCGAGTTCATCGAGAAAAGCGGCAACGCCGATTACGACAACCGCGCGGAGCAGGCCATACGCCGGGCTTCGCCTTTCCCACCCCCCCCCGCCGATGTGGCCGCGAAACTGTCCACGCGAGGAGTGGTGCTGGGATTCCCCCTTTAAGGAGCGCCCGATGTTGAAGTTCCTCCTTCTCGCCCTTCTTTCCCTCCACGCCTACGGCCAAAGCGACGCCAAAGTGCAGGTCTTCGCGGTGGGCGACGCCCGTCCGGAAAAGACCAACATCGCCTTTGCCCTGGCTTCCAGGGAAGGAATTGCGGGCGAGCAGCGCAAGATGCTCGAAGAGGTCGAAGGCATCCTGAAGAACGATTTCGCCTTCTATAAACACCTCTTGGAGGGCGTGCAGCTAGACGGCTTCCGGGCCGGTGACTGGGACACCTGGAACGGACGTGGCCACGGCTTCGTGGCTGCCCTCAGCGCCCGCCCGCGGGGCGCTGGCTTGTCGGTATCCGCCGAGGTGCTGGACGTGCGCGCCAAAAAGAGCCGCGGCACCGCCACCGTGGACCTCGACGGCGGCCGCCTGCGCGACCAGGCCCACCGGCTTGCCGACGCCATCTACAAACTGGTGACGGGCAAGCCTTCCATCTTCACCACCAAGATCTACTTCGTTTCGGACCGCTCCAGTTTCGGCAAGGACACCAAGAAAGAACTCTACGTGATGGACTTCGATGGACGCAGGGTGGAGCGCCTCACCTTTTTCAACTCCACTGTGATCTCCCCGGCGGTTTCGCCCGATGGTCGTTATGTGGTGTTCTCCTTGGTGCAGGAACATTCCCAGCGCTCCGGCCGCCGCATGGTCTCCACCAAGAACATCGACTTGCGCATTCTTGACCTGGCCAAGAAGCGCTTTGGAACGGTCTCCGGGCAGCCCGGGGTCAACTCCGGGGCGGTTTATTCCGCCGATGGCAAGAGTCTCTACTTCACGCTCACGACCTCGGGTAACGCGGACATCTATGAAATGCCCGCCACAGGCGGCAAACCCCGTCGCATCACCCACAGCCATGCGGAGGACGTGGATCCCACCGTCACCGCGGATGGCTCGAGCATGAGCTTTCTCTCCAACCGCGCCGGCCGCGCCAACATCTACATCATGAATCCCCGGGAGGGCGACGCCAAGGCCCGCCGGGTGAGTTTCGTGGGCCAGTTCAACGCGTCCCCGCGCTATTCCCCCGACGGCAAGGAAATCGCCTTCGTGTCCTGGGTGGACAACGCCTTTGATCTCTACCGGATCGACGCCCAGGGGAGCAATTTGGCGCGGCTGACCAAGAACTTCGGCTCTAACGAGGAGCCCTGGTGGTCACCGGATGGAGAGTTCCTTATTTTCACCTCCCAGCGAGTCCTCAGTCGGCGAGAGGCGACCCAGGATATCTACATAATGAACAGGGAGGGGGAGATCTTGGGGCAGCTGACCCAGGGATTTGGCCGCTGCTTTACCCCCCGCTGGGCTAACCAGTAGAAATCATGGGCAAAATTGTTTAAAAGTTAAACGCTGCATCAAAATAGTCTTGTAATTATTTTAGGCAAATTGTACACTTTTCATAGTTACGCACTGCATAAACTGTGTTGACCCAACCCGTTTAGTGTCAAGGAGCAACTATGAAAACCGCCGCCCTGCAAAACGAACTCGCCACCCTGAATACCCAGCTTTTGACCCACCTGGACGAGGCCGTGTTCTTCGCCCGCCTCTCCGACTACTTCCAGCAAGCCTCCGGCGACCACAAGATTCAGGTCTACGAAGTGATGGCGGATAGCTCCACCCGGCTGGCCGCCGAAAACGGCCAGGCTCTGGAAGGCGCCGTGCTCGCCAAGGGCATCGGCCTCTCCGGCTATGTGGCCCGCATGAAGCGCGCTTACTGGTCCAACAGCGTCAAGCGCGACCCCATCACCGCCCACTCCAAGCGCGACGACGTCATTGAGGCCGAGTTGGCCGTGCCAGTCATGCATGAGGGCACCGTGATCGCCACCATCCACTTCCAGTCCGCTTTGAAGGATCGCCAGTATTCCGAGAAGGACGTGGCCCTGGTCAATGAATCCCTCGCCCAGCTCGCCGCCCCTGTCCGCAACATGCGCCTCTACCTGATGGCCCGCCATGTCGCCCGCGACCTCGAGCAGAAGCTGGCCCAGAAGGAGAGCGAGCGCGACCAGATGTCCCGCATCGACGTCCGCACCGGCTCCCTGGACAACGACGAGCGCCTCAACATCATCGCCGTCAGCAAGTCTTTCCTCGAGACCATCCAAGTCGCCAAGAAACTCGCCCTCCAGGACTTCCCCGTCCTGCTGGAAGGCGCCCACGGCACCGGCAAGAAGTTGCTCGCCCGCAAGATCCACTTCTGGAGCCAGCGCAAGCAGAACCGCTGCGTGCTGGTCCAGTGCTCCTCCATGCCCGAAGCCGCCCTCGACACCGAGCTGTTCGGAAAGAAAGGCAAAAAGGGTGCTTTCGCCGAAGCCAACGGCGGCACCTTGATCCTGGATGACATCAACGCCCTCACCCCCGCCCTGCAGGCCAAGGTGCTGCGCACCTTGGTGACGGGCGAAGTGGTCACCGCCGACAATGAGGAGAAGGCCCACATCAACGTCCGCATCGTCGCCACCACCAAGGGCGGCTTGGCCGAGGCCTGCGAGAAAGGCGAGTTCAAGTCCGAGCTGCACATCCGCCTGAGCACCATGGGCATCAAAGTCGCTGGCCTGCGCGAGCGTTCCGAAGACGTGCGCGCCCTGGCCGAGCACTTCCTGAACGACGGCCGCCCTGTGACCGGCGCCAAGATCCTGACCGCCTCCGCCCAGGCCAAGCTCTCCGCCTACCACTGGCCCGGCAACGCCCAGGAGCTGAAAGGCCTGATGGAGCGCATGGCGGTGGTGGTAGACGGCCAGTACGTCGACGAAAACCATCTGCCCGAACTCAAGCCCGAGGTCGTGAAGGAAGAGCCCAAAGTCGAAGTGAGATTCGAGGAAGTCTGCCTGCACGAGCTTGAGAAAAAGCACATCCTGGCCACCTTGGACCACCTGGGCGGCAATAAGACGCGCGCGGCTAAGTCCCTGGGGATCACTGTAAAGACCCTGTATAACAAGCTGCACAGCTACGGCATGATCGAGAGCAAGGAAGCCTGAGAGGGTTGTCCTTCCCGCGGTGAAAAAGTATTATTGACCCTCAAGGAGCCTTTATGACGAAAGCCGCCCCCGTGACCGAAGAAAAAACCCCCGCCGCCGCCCCCGAGGTGATGACGTTGAAGAACTTCCGCTCCAACGCGGACATCGAGAACTTCTACCGCTTCATCCATGACAACGGACTGCGCCGGGAAGCCGGAATCATGCTCGAGTACGCCATGGACAAGCTCCGCAAGGCCCGTAAGGCCAAGCGCGCCGCCAAGACCCTGCAGTAAACCGTTCCCTCCGGGGGCCCAAGGCCGGGCCCCCGTTTTTCCCTTCCGCCGGAAACCGCATGGACGCCACCCCCAAGACCCACATCTTCTACGACCCCCTCTACGGACACATTTCCCTTACCACCCTGGAGTGGGAGATCATCCATACGCCGTTCTACCAGCGCCTGCGCTGGATCAAGCAGCTGGGGTTCACCTTCTACACATTCCCCGGCGCCGAGCACTCCCGCTTCGGGCACTCGATCGGCGTGATGTACAACGCGCACATGATCCTGCGGACCCTGGGGCGTGCGGTGCCTGACGGCGAACTCTTCAACGACAAACACGTCTCCGCCGCCAAGACCTACCACCAGAGCCTGCGGCTCGCGGCCCTGTTGCACGACCTGGGCATGTTCCCTTTTTCCCACACCACCGAGATGGCCTACATCCGCTACGGCGAAACCACCCACGCCAAGGGAGGGAAGGGCCACCCAGATGACCACGAGCACTTGGGCTCCTTTATCATCAAGAACACCGATTACGAGGGCGGCATCACCCAGCTGATGAAGCGCCACGGGATCGACCCGCAGCGGGTTTCGGACCTGGTGAAGGGCGTGGACAAAAGTGTCCTGGCCAATCAAATCCTCCATTCCGAGATCGATTGCGACCGCATGGACTACTTGTTGCGGGACGCGCACTACTCCGGCATCCATTACGGGACCTATGACCGCGACTACCTGCTAAACCACTTTCGCAGCGTGAACGTGGGCGGTCACGACATCATGGCGATCAACCACAACGCCCTCCACGCGGTGGAAGATTTCCTGATGGCCCGCTACGCCTGGTACTCCCAGGTCGTACGCTCCGCCCGGGGGGCGCGCTTCGACGCCATCGCCGACGAGCTGGCCTTCCACCTGCTGGAGCGCGGAAAGATCCACACCTACAGCCAACTCATGGACATGGTGGCCAACGCTCCCAACCGCTTTTACGGTTTCAACGACCAGTACTTCATGCAGGTGGTCCATCAGCATTACGTGGCCGGAGAGTTCGACAAGCATCCCCGCATCCGCGACCTGGCTTACCGCCTGCTCTTCGAAGTGGCGCCCAAGACCATCCGGGTGGACGAGTTCAAGCAGCGCCTTTTGGACCAGGACGACGACCAAGGCAACGAACGCGTCCTGCGCCGGGCCCACGACAAGGTGGCCGAGATCAAGGACGTGCTCAAGAAGAAGGGTGGCGAGAAAGATTGGGTGCTAGAAGACTTCCCCAAGAAGCACATCCTGTTCGTGCGCTCCCGCAAAAAGCTGGTGAAGGGCAAGACCACCGAGAACCTGCTGCTAGAGCGGGACCCCGCCAAGATCCTGCTGCACACGGGGGAAGTGAGGCTCTTGGGCGATATGGAGAACTCGGTGATTGGGCACCTGCAAAACAAGTTCAACTTCGTCCCAAACGTGTATTGCTCCGAATCGGCGTGGGAGATCCTTAAGGCGGAAGGGGTTGTTTCCTGAGCGGCTCTGGCAGGTTTTGCCCCTCTGCGCCCCCATCCTTTACTACTCCGCATTGTTTTCGCTAAAATGGGGGAAGGCCCGCCAAGAGGGCGGAAATCCGAGGTTCATGGATGTACACCCAGCAATTCACCGCCGCTCCCGGCACTGCCATCCCTAAGACCCGACCCGCCTTCCACCTGGATCAAGTCACTGTGGATTTTGGGAAGGTCAAGGCCCTGCGCTCGATCCAACTCAGCGTCCTTCCCAAGGAAATCCTTTTCGTCACGGGCGCCTCCGGCGCGGGGAAAAGCACGCTCCTGAACGTCATGGCGGGTCTGCAAGACCCCACCCATGGGAAGATCACGCGATTGCAGGATGACTCCCGCTTCTTCACCGCCTGCGTGTTCCAGGACCTGCGGCTCTTTCCCCAGAAGAGCTGCGAGGACAACCTGTGGGTGAGCTACGATGGGCGCCTGTATGATTCTCGCGAGCAGTTCCATAAGGAAGCGCTTGAGCTGGCCCGGGTGCTGGGCTTCTACGATTTCTTGGGGCAGAAAATCGAGCAGTGCAATGGGGGGCTCAAGTCCAAGGTCGCCATGGTGCGCGCCCTGTTGGCCAAGCCGGACGCTCTTCTGGCCGACGAGCCCACGGCGGCGCTGGACCGCGAGGCGAGCTTCCGGCTCTTCGAGTTGCTCAACCACTACAACCAGAGAAAGGGCCTGACCCTGGTGTGGGCCACCCACAACAAGGACTTGGTTAAACAGTTTCCCGGGAAGGTCGCGCACCTGGACGGGGGACGCCTGATGTACTCGGGGAACGCATGTTTTATCTAAAGGAATGGGCGCTGGTCCTCTGGGACCTGCGGTTGAAAGGTCTTTTCTTCGCCGCTACCGGCTTGGCACTCGCCCTCACCCTGGCGTTTCGTCCCAGCGTTGAGCGGGTAGTGAAGGCCCTCGCTCCCGAGGCCTACGCCAGGCCCTACTTCACCGCCCTCTTCGACCGCACCGCCGACCGCGAGGAAATCGCCAAACGCCTTCGCCAGCGCCCGGAAGTGGCGGAAGTGCAGGCCCTCACGGGGGGCGAGGCCCGGGGGCCGCTGGAGGAGTTGCTGGCCCAGCTGGGGGACGACTACGGCGTTGATGGACAAATGGCCACCGCCTTCGGCTTGCGCGTGGTGCTCAAAGGTGCCGGCATGGTGGAGCGCGGGCGCGAAATCCGCCGCGCGCTGGAACAGGGGCATGGTCCCGCCCACGTGACCACCACCGACGTGCGCCTGCCCCGGGTGGCAGGCCTTTTCCGTGACCACCCTGTCTTCAACTATCTCGCCCGCACCGGCTTCGCCGGCGTCGCCCTGCCTCTCTTCCTGGTCTGGGCCGCCGCCTTCGCCCTGTGCGTTCCCCACTTCACCCGCCGCGCTTGGTTGGTGGAGCGCTTCCAGCGCCGCCGTCGCGTGGCCGCCAAGACCGCCGCCGCTGGGCTCGCGGCCATGGCCGCCACAGCGGGCCTCACCGCCCTGGCACTCCAGGGGCCCGACTTCACCGGCCTGGCTCTTCTTGTGACCGCCTTTTCCATTCCCTGGGCCACCACCATGCGCGAGGTGCAATGGCGCCCACAGCCCTGACCCTCCTCATTCTCCTCTCAATGGCTGCGCCCGCCATGGCGTCTCTTCCCACGCCCACCGCCCGGGAGCGGCAGGACATCCTGCAACTGGGCGCGCGCCTCAACAGCCTCGAGCGGGAATTGGGCCGAAGCAACGATAAGTATATCGCCGCCCTGGAAAAGATTCGCGCGTTGGAGACGGAGGCCCAGGAGATCGAGGGCAAGCTTGTTTCCGCCCGCGAAACTGCTTCACGGCGTGAGGTGGAGCTCGCCCAGATCCTGCGCTCCTACCACCTGGCGGTCGTGGAGGGAGACGCGGTCCCCGAGCCGCGCTACCGCGAGCTGGTGAAGGCCAACCGTGCCAAGGCCGCCGCCGCGGTGGAGGAAAGCGCCGCTCTGGAGAAACTGGTGGGTGAGTACCGCGTGCGATTGGATCAGCTGCGCAAGGATGAGCAGGATCTGGTGCGGTTGGCTTCCGACCTGGAGGTCCGCAAGCAGGCCCTGAGCGAGAGCTATCTAAAAAAATTGTCCGAGCGCCAACGCCGGGAACACCGCAGGGACAACCAGAAGATCGCCACCAAACTCCGCGAGGCCAATGCTCCCGTGGTCCCCGAGGCCATGATTCCCCCAGACCTGCGTTTCGGGCTTCCTTTAGAGCAAGTTTCCGCCGTGTCTCCGTCGGAAAAGGGCGTCACGCTGAGCTTCAACCGTTTACAGGCCCTTCGGGCCCCCCGCGCGGGGCGCGTGGTCTACAACGGGGAACTGGCGAGCTACGGCAAGGTACTGATGATCGACCATGGCGGCGACATCCGCACCGTGCTGCTCGGGCGCTTCCGCTCTCCCTTGCAGAAGAACGCTCAGGTGGCTGAGGGCGACACCCTCGGCTACACCGACCAGGACACCGACACCCTGTACTTCGAAGTACGCAAGAAGAACGTGGCGCAAAAGACAATTCACTGGCTTGCGCCCGGGGCCGTGGGTAGAATTTAACGATTCTTCCCTCTTCGTCCCGGAGTTATCATGGGCCTTCGCGTGCTCCTCTGCCTCGCCCTTTCCCTCCCCACTTTCGCCGCCGAACCGGACAAGGACAAAAGCCGTTTTGAGCAGCTGGAGCTGTTCAACAAAGTCCTACACCTGGTGGAAGCGCAGTACTACCGCGAGGTGGACCGCGAGAAGCTCATTGAAGGGGCCCTTAAGGGCATGATGGAAACCCTGGACCCTCACTCGGCGTTCTTGAGCCGCGATTACTTCGAACGCATGCAAAACGACACTTCCGGCGAGTTTGGTGGCCTGGGACTCGAAGTCGCGTCCCGCGAGGGCATCATCATGGTCATCACGCCCATCGAGGATTCACCCGCCTTCCGCGCGGGAATCCGCCCGCGGGACCGGATCATGGAGATCAACCACGAATCCATCATCGGCATGAGCCTGGAACAGGCCGTGGAGAAAATGCGCGGGAAGACCGGGGACACCATGCACCTGGGCGTCACCCGTGAGGGGAAGGATGCCCTCATCCATTTCAACATCAAGCGCGAGATCATTAAGGTGAATCCCGTGAAGGCCGAGATGGTCCAAGGCAACGTGGCCTACGTGCGCCTCACCCAATTCCAGAAGCGCGCGGCGTCCGCCGTGGAACAGGCTTTGGACAAACTGCGCGCGCAGGCGGCCAAGAAAGGCGGCCTCTCCGGCATCATTCTTGACTTGCGGGCCAATCCCGGGGGCCTTTTGGACCAGGCGGTGGACCTGTCCTCGCTCTTCTTGAAAGAAGGCGTGGTGGTATCCACGGAGGCGCGGGACCCGCAGAACAAAGACATCCGCTATGTAAAGAAACAAGGGGACAAGGACCTCACCACCCCCATGGTGGTGTTGATCAACGGCGCCTCCGCTTCCGCTTCGGAAATTGTGGCGGGGGCCCTCCAAGACTACGGCCGCGCCGTGATCATGGGCAGCCAATCCTTCGGCAAGGGTTCCGTGCAAACGGTGGCCCCGTTGGATGGCGGAACTGGCCTCAAGCTCACCATCGCTCAGTACCTCACTCCCAAGGGCCGTCGCATCCAGGGCGTGGGCATCGAGCCCGACGTGGTGGTTCAGGAAGTGGACACCCGGGCTTTCGAGCGGGCCAAACGTCCCGACCGCTGGGTCCGAGAGCGCGACTTGCGCAATCACCTGGCCGCCGGCCGCGAGACCCCCGAGGAGCGCCGCCAGCGCGAGGAGCTGGAGCGTCAGGACCGCATCAAACGAGCCGAGGCCATCGCCCGCCGTCAGCGGGAGAAGAAGGAAGCCGCCACGGCCGACGACGACGAGACCTTCACCGTGACCCGTCCCCAAGAGGACTACCAAGTGCTGCAGGCGGCATCCCTCCTCAAGGCAGGCCGCACCTGGCAGCAAAAACCCCCGGCGTCCCCATGAAGCTGCCGGAGGGTTTCAAAGCGGCGCGGGTCTCCGAACTCGTCGCCCACGTGAAATCCGTCCTGGAAGACACCTTCCATGAGGTCTTGGTGGAAGGGGAGGTCTCGAACCTGCAGGAAGCCTCCAGCGGGCATTGGTACTTCGCGCTCTCCGACGCCGAAGCCAGCCTGTCCTGCGCGCTCTTTCGCGCGGACGCGCTCAGAAACCCCGCCCTCCGCACCCTCAAGGACGGCGACCAAGTGCTGGTCCACGGTCCGTTGTCCGTTTTCCAAAAACGCGGCACTTTCCAATTGGTGGCCAAACGCCTCATCCCTTCTGGTGATGGACGGGCCCGCGTGAAGCTGGAGGCGCTGAAGCGCCAGCTGCAGGCGGAAGGCCTATTCGATCCTGAGCGCAAGCGCCGCCTACCGGCGTTCCCCCGACGTTTGGCCGTCATCACCGCGCTTCAAGGGGCGGCCCTCCAGGATTTTCTCAACGTCTACCGGCGACGCGCTTTGCGCTGGGAGATCGTCGTGGTCCCCGCCTTGGTTCAAGGGGAGAAGGCCCCGGCATCCCTCGTGGCGGCGCTGGACCGAGTAGAGGCCAAGGGCGGCTTCGACGCCGTGGTACTCACACGGGGTGGCGGTTCCTCTGAGGACCTAGGGGCTTTCAACGACGAGCGACTAGTGCGCCGAGTGGCGGCATGTCCCTTCCCCGTGATCAGCGCCGTGGGACACCAAGTGGACTGGACCCTCTGCGACCATGCCGCGGACGTGCGCTGCGAGACCCCCACCGCCGCAGCGGAGACCCTGACCCAGCCCCAGACCGCCTTTCGCCACCGGTTGGACCAGGCACGGGGGCGTTTGGGCAGGGCCCTGCGCGCGCGCCAAGCCGAGTTATCCCTGTGGCTCGAGCGGCGCCATCCACGTCAGCTCCTGACCATCGTCCAGGCGCGCCTGCGCGAAAATGCCTTTCGGCTGGATGACCTCGAGCGCCGTCTGGGACTGGCCGCGGAGGAACGGCTGGAGCGGCTGCGCCAGCGGCTCGAGCGCGCAAATACGATGTTGAGCAGCTTGGGCCCAGGGGCGGTGCTGGCCAGGGGGTACGCGTTCGTGACGGATGCCTCCGGCGACGTGGTCCCCAGCTTGGGAAGGGCCCGTCCCGCCGGGGCCAAGGGATCACTCACCGTGCATTGGCAGGATGGGACCGCCCGGGTGAGAATGGAAGGGGAGGGAGCATGAAAGCATCTTTGTGTCTTGGGCTGCTCACCGCCTGCGCGGTGGCGCAAGAGCCGAAGCTCGGCAAGCCCGAGGCAGCGGCCGCTGTGATGGCCGCGCCCCTCGCTGAAGAAAGCCGCCCCGGCATGGTCCGCTGGATCACCTTCAGCCCACCCGCTGGCTGGGAGAGTGCTGAACTTCGCTGCCATGACAAGGCCATCAAGCACGCCCCCACGAAGAACGCCGGGGAGCGATTCGCCTACATCGCCGAGTCCTATTTCTCCGAGATCAAACCCCACACCTGCCGGCTCGCCAAAGGCAAGGAAGAGCGTCCCTTAGTGGCGTTCACGGTCAAACCCCACAAGTTCCCCGAGGAGCGCCTCAAGGTGGACTTCCGCAAAATCAAGCTTTCCCCCAAGGACCAGGAACGCGCGGCCAAGGAACAGGTCATGCTCAACGGCATCTACGCGTCCTCTGCGCCTTTGCCCTATTTTTCCGCCCCCTTCAAGGCGCCCCTGGATTCCACCATCACAAGCATCTACGGCTCCCGCCGTCTCTACAACAAGCGCCACCGCAGCCAACATTTGGGCACCGATTTCCGCGCAGCCGTGGGCGTGCCCGTCCCCGCGGCCAACCGCGGGCGGGTGCTCTTCGCGGGTGACCTCTTCTATACCGGCGGCACCGTCATCATCGACCACGGCCTGGACATCTTCACGGTCTACGGTCACCTTTCCGAGGTGAAGAGCGAAGATGGGCAGGTGGTGAACCAGGGGGACATCATCGGGCTCTCCGGCAACACCGGCCGCTCGAGCGGACCCCACCTGCATTGGGGCGTGAAGATCCACGGCAACTACGTGGACGGTTATTCCCTCATCGAAGAGAGCAAACGGCAATTCCCATGACCGGCCCGCTGCACGACCATGCGGGGCTTCTGCGCTTCACCGTGGACCCGGGGCATACACCCGAAGTGCGGGCGGCCTTGGAAGAATGGCTGCGTCCTTGGCGGGCCGGCGCGACGGGGGAGGGGGGGCTCCACGTCTGGTTCCCTGCCCCCGAGGCCTTGGCCAAAGGACAAAAACACCGGGCCCGGTCCGTGCTGGTGCGCCCGCGCAGCGGCGATCTTTTGGGGCTGGACACCGGGGCCAGCGCAGAAGAGCGTGCCGACGTCGTGCTTGACGTGGGCGACGGCGAGGCGCCCCTGCACGCGGTGCTGGGGGCATGGTTGCGTGTTTTTCTAGCCGAGGAAGGGGCCCGCGCCAGCCGCGAGGCCACGCGGGATGGACGGGCCTTCGAACGAGAACTGAAGGCAGCCTTGCAGAAAGCGCAGGAGGACCCTGACTTGCGCGGACGCTGCCGTGAGCTTTTCATGCGTTTGGTGGGGACCCAGGAGCAACTCCTGGGTCGGGCGGACTGGGAGGCCTTGGAAAAAGACCTCGAGACGCTGGCGCACCGGCTCGACAAGAAAAAACACTGGAGGCTTTTGCGGCCCGGCCAGACTTCGGGAAAAAGAATGGGCACGCTCTTCTCCCTGGGGCGTCTGCGGGGAGTGGACGTTTTTGCCCATTATGGGGCCGTCTCCCCGGGGCCAGAGGGTATCCTGGCCGCACACTTGGTGGTGTCCTCCCTTTCCCGGCAAGTGCGGCGCTGGGAGGAAGACGATCAAGAACGGCGTCCTGGGGCGTTGGTCCAAGCTGCCTTCCAAGCGCTGCCATTCCCGGTATTGCTCCTTGGGGAGGGTGGGGAAGTGCTCCAACACAACACCGCTTTCGTGAAGCTCAACCTTCCCCCGTCGAAGGTGGCCAGGCTCAAGGATCAAGACCCCGTACCCACCCGGGACGGCACCTGGGAGGTCCAGCGGCGTGATCTTGGCGGCGGCTCCCCGCGCTCCATGTACACCTTCCGGGCCCGTCGCCAGGAAGGCCGTCCGGATTTCGGGGGTCAAGACCTCGGTATCATCACCAGCTCCATCGCCCATGAGTTGAACAATCCGCTGGCCGGGCTCCTCACCGCCTTGGAACTCATGGCCATGGATCCCGGATGGGACCCCGAATCGATGAGTGAGCTGCAGGAGATGCGCCAAGGTAGTTTGCGCTGCAAACAGTTGGTGGAGACGTTTTTGGGCTTCTCGCGGCCCCATGCGGGCACGCCCGTCGCGGACAAGGGGCTCCTTTGGCGTTGCTGCGAACAGGCGTTGCACCTTCAACGCTTTCGCATGGTGGAAAGCGGCCTGCGCCTGCAGTTCACCCACTCCCAGAAACACCCTTACGGTTTTCCCGTCCATGTTCCTTCCATGGCCATGGTGTTTTATCTCGTGCTGGGCGAGGTCATGACCGCGTTCCACCACGTGAAGCTGCTCGAACAGCGCAGCGCCAAGGGGGCGGTGGTGGAAGGAGTGGTGGAGGAAGACGCGGACCGCTTCCACTTGAGGCTCGCGGGAACGGCGCCGAAGCAGGCATCGTTCAATTCAAAACTCCTGCAGTATCTGCTACGTCAGGAGCGCCTGCAGTTGGTCCCACAGCCCAATGGGATCCTCTTCCTGCACCAGAACGTGCTGTTGTAACCGACGCGCCTAGCCCGTGGTCAGCATCCCGGAGGCAATGCCCGTCACCGTCTGGCGCATCAGTGGCCCGTCGTTCTCCTCGATGGCGAGGATCTGCAGCAGGTTCAGCGGATGGATGAGCGCCGAGCGCAGGTGGATGCTCTCGCCGAGCCACGGGCGGAACCACACCAGGTCCTTGCGACCGGTGATGGCGCGGAAGGCGGCCAATGTCGATTGGTATTCGCGCTCCCAAGGTTCCCAGTCCGCGGCGGTGGCCTCGCCCAGGCGCGAGAGTTGCAGGCGCCACACGCCCATCTCCACTTTCGCCAAGGTGAAGCCCACCTGCTTGATGAAGGACGTGAGCAGCGGGTGGCCACGCCGGAAAGCGGTCTTGAGGGCGGCCTTCTCCCGTGCTGTGAGCCCCTGCCAGGAAGAACCCAGCCCCCACCAGGTGGGGAAAAGCAGGCGCGCCTGGGTCCAGCATAGCTGCCACGGGATGGCGCGCAGGTCCTGCACACTTTTAAGACCCTTGCGCTTGGAGGGCCGGGAGCCGATGCGCAGCTGGTGCAGGTGCGGGTAGAGCGTCGCCTGCTGGACCAGCCGCAGGAAATCCGGGTCGCCCACCAGCGCTTCGTAGGCCACGCGGGCCCCGTCGGCCCAACGCTTGAACGCCGGGGGCACGCTTACCGCGGGCGGGCGTTTGGCCGCCTGGAGCTGGCGAACCTTGAGGATTTGGCCCGAGAGGATCTCGGGAGAGGAGAAGGTGCGGGAGACCACCTCGCCTTGGAGCGTGCTTTTGAATGCGGCCAGCGCCTCGCGACTCCAACCGGTGGTGACTTCGCTGAGGTTTCCACCCCCGCGGGCCACTGAACCTCCGGAACCATGGAAGAAGAGTGGCCTGAAGCCATCGTGACGGATCACGCGTTCCAGTTTCGCCATGGCGGCGTGGATAGAAAGCCGGCTGTAAAGCACCCCGCATTCCTTGGAGGAATCCGAGTAACCAAGCATGACCTCCACGTGGTCCACCCCGCAGCGGGCGAGCTTGCGGCGCACCCCGCGGGAGCGCCCCACGAAACCGCGCAGGATCTCCGGCGCGTGCTCCAAGGCGTGCACGGTCTCGAACAATGGTACCACTGGCAGCACGTGCTCTCCGAACACGGAGTGGGCGAGTTTCTGGGCCGCGAGGAGGTCTCCCGCCTCGTGGGTCATGCTGACGATGAGGGCGCGGGCGTAGTGGCGCACGAAAGGCGGATCGGCGAGCCGGCCCAGTGCGCGCAACATGCCGGTGATGGCGGTGTCCCGTCCCTTGCTCAGGACGTCCAGGGCGCGGTGGATCTCGTCGCTGCCCTCCCGCAGCTCCAGGGGTAACACCCAAGCGGGAAACATGCGGGTGAGGCGGCGTGGACGCTCCAGCCAGGGGGCCAAGATTTCCTGGGGAATCCCGCATTCCTCTGCCAGGCGCATGAGGCCCTGCTGGCAGCGGCGCACGCGACTATGGTCCCCGTCCCGAAGCACGCGCAAGGCGCGCACCTCCTTGCGCCAGCGCTCCAGCGTTTTGAGTTTGCCTGGCGCGTGTAATTCGAACACCGGGCGGATTTCGCCCAGCACCCGGTCCAGATAGGTCAGGATGAGGCGGCGGGAAATAGTGAGGGAGGCACGCAGCTCACGGGGGCCCACGCCCGGATGGCCGTCCTTGTCCCCACCTACCCACGTGCGCAGGTAAAATTGCGAGGGGCCGCCGGAGAGCCTCACCATGGCGTCGAGGTTGTCCTCGCGCAGGGCGATGGTGAACATGCTCCGGGCCTCGTCCTCGGGCAAGGGCTTGCGCGACGGTGCCAGCGGGATCTCGCACAAGGAACGGAGTTCGGAACGTACGCGTTCCCAGGCGTCCTCGCGTCCACGTCCGAGGGTGGCGGAGAGGGCGTGTTGTAGCCGGTGCAACACTTGCAGGCTCTGGGGCGTACGGGACTCGGTGGGATGGGCGGTCAGCACCCAGATAAGCATGGCGTCCGGGCGCGACGGTGCCTCGTGCCGGGTTTCCCGCAGGCGCCGGGTGCGGTAGGCGTTCTCACAGACGTTGGTGACCTCCATCATGAGCGAGAGTCCATGGGCGAGTTGGCGACGCTCCGCTCTGGGGAGGGCCCTGAGGGTTGAGAGCAGGCGGGAGAGTTCTTTAAATTGCCTCTCCGTGGAGGCCCCCCGCAGCCTCGCCATGCGGGTGCGTACCTTCAACAGCCGTTGGTGTGCGCCCTTGCCGGCCACCTTGGCGTATTCCTCGCCGAGCACGGTCATGGTGTCACGAACGAGGGAACGCAGGGCGGGGGGAAGTCCTTCCATGGGGAACCTCAAAAATGCCGGGCGGGAAAATGAAACGGATCGGGATGCTGCTTCACCATGCCTTCCACTGGCAGGAAGAAGCCCTTGGGGTCCTTCTTGAAGGAGGAACGGGAGAGGAAGAGGCTGCGGCCGTCCCCGGCGGCATGCCGGCGTTGCAGCCACCCTTCCACGAGAGGCCGTACCTCGGGGAGAAGGTGGTGCCGTCGGGGCCCACGGAAATTCTCCTGTCGGCCGACCTGGCCCTGCAGGAACTGCGCGACCTTTTTCCGGTGCGCGGGGAACTTGAAGATGAGCTGTGAGAAGGGAGTCAGACCCATGAGGGAGTAGACCAGCAGCTGCCCCTGGATCAGGTGCGGAAGCACCAGGAAATCGTCCTCCTCTAAGGGGTTGTGCCCCGTAGTGGGTGCGGGAACCTTGCCACGGAGGTAGTCGAGGGCCTTCAGGCGGTGCTCCTCGGGCATTTTAAGGTAATGGGCGTTGAAGGCCATGAGCCCTTCCATGAAAGGACCAATCAACTTCACGGTCACCAGGTTCCACGGGATGTCTTTGAGGATCGCGCCCAGCTCCGGCACCTCAACGGAAGGGTTCTCCACCGGGAGCACTGCCATGATCACCCCGTTGCCTCCTTTCACTGTCAAAAGGCAGGGGCGTTCCTCTCTGGAGAGGAACTCCAGGACTTTGTCCAAGGAGGTGTCCGTGGCCTCGAAGTGGCGCCGGTCCAGCTCGAAGCGGTTGCGGGGATAGTAGAGTTGGTTCACCTTCCGGATCTGTTTTTCGCGGAAGATGTCCAGGTACTTCAGGAGGAGCCGCGCGGTCAGGCGGGCGTCCTCCACCGCACGGTGGACCTTGGCGTCGCCCAGGTCGAAGATCTTGCCCATATACTCAAGGTTGGAGTTCACGATGTCGGGGATCATGTACTTGGTCATGACGTTGGTGCAGAGGACTTTGTTCTCCAGCGCCGGGCGGCCTGCCTGCTGGAGCTTGGTGTTCAGGAAGGGGATGTCGAAGGAAGTGTTATGCGCAACCAGGATCCCATCGCCGGCGAAGGCCCGGATCTCGTCGGCTACCTCGGCGAAAGTGGGGCACCCCTGCACGTCGGCCTGCTTGATGCCGGTGAGGCGCTGGACGAAATCGGGGATTTCTCGCTCCGGGTTGATGCGGAAGCTGCGCTCCTCCACCACCTTCAGGTCTTCCACTTTGACCATGCCCACCTCGAAGGCCTGATCACGTTCGGGATTGCCGCCCGTGGTTTCAAGGTCCACCACGCAAAAGGTGAGGGAGCGGAGGAGTTCGTCGGGAGTGGGTTGGCTCATGGTGCCCTCTTTCGGGACATTCGCCCCGAGTTGGCGGGTCCGCGGGGGACCCTCAGTTTTTCTTCGTCAGGTGCTCGGGGGTGAACGCCAGCGGCAACAAGTCGGCAAACTTGAGCGTCCGCACGGTGCCGTTCTTGTCACCGATGGCGACTTCCAGGTCGGGGTCCGCGAACTCCGCCATGACCTGCCGGCACAGACCACAGGGGGGCCAACCGGCTTCGGTCCAGACGTAAACGCGCTTGATCCGGGTGTGTCCCTCAGAGACCGCCTTCCAGATCGCCACGCGCTCGGCGCAAACTGTGCCTCCAAAGCTGGAGTTCTCAATGTTGCAGCCCTCGTAAATCTTCCCGTCGCTGGTCAAGACGGCGCTGCCAACCTGGGCGCGGGAATACGGGGAGTGGGACTTTTGGGCCGCCTGGAAGGCGGCGTCGCGGAGTTCCTCGGCCTTCATTCGAGGCTCCCGATGGTTTCGGTGAGGACGCTGGCGAAGCCCGCCATGGCCTTTTGGGCAACGTGCTTGACGTCGGCGTGGTTGAGCCGCTCGGGCTTGAGGCCGGCGGCGTAGTTGGTGATGCAGGCGACGCCGGCCACGCGCACGCCCAGGTGGCATGCGGCGATGACCTCGGGCACGGTGCTCATGCCCACCATGTCCCCGCCCACGCGGGCGAGCATGCGGATTTCCGCCGGAGTCTCGTAAGTGGGGCCCAGGAGCCACGCGTACACGCCACTCTTGAGCGCGACCCCGTGCTTGGCGCCGGCGGCTTTCAGCTTATCGCGCAAAGCCTGCGGGTAGGCTTCGGACATGTCGGGAAAGCGCGGGCCCAGTTGGTTGATGTTGGGGCCCACCAGCGGGTTGCGACCCGAAAGGTTGATGTGGTCTTCGATCATGACCAAGTCCCCGGGATGGAATGCGGGGTTGATGCCGCCCGAGGCGTTGGTCACGAACAGTGTCTTCACCCCCAGCAGGGCCATCACCCGCACCGGCAGGACCACGTCTTCCATGGGGTAGCCTTCGTAGGCGTGGAGGCGGCCCGAAAGCGCCACCACATTCTTGCCGCGGACTTTCCCGAAGATCATGCGCCCGTCGTGCCCTTCCACGGTGGTTTGGTGGAAGTGGGGGATGTCTTGGTAAGGAATGGTCACGCGGTCCTGGATCTCGTCCACGTACACGCCCAGGCCCGAGCCCAAGACGATGCCCACCTCTGGGGTGAGGGCGATCTTGGAGCGGAGGTAGCGGGCGGCTTCTTCGATCTTATGGTACATGGGGGCTCCTTAGCGGACCACGTCGGTGATGAGTTTCGGCGGGCGCACGGCCCGTGGCGAGAGGCGCAGCACTTCCGAGAGGAAGCGTTTCTCCACCAGGGCGGCGGCTGCCGCTTGGGCCCCGTGGTGGTGGATAGTCATGATGGGGTCGCCCTTGGCCAGCCGCGCGCCCACTTTGGCGTGGAAGGTGAATCCCACGGTGAGATCCAGTTGGTCTTCCTTGGTCTTGCGGCCCCCTCCCAACTCGATCAGGAGATGTCCCACGAGCTCGTTGTCGAATGACTTGATCCAGCCCCCGCGGGGTGCGCGCACCACGGTTTTCTCAGGGGCCACCGGGAGGCTTTCGGGTTTGAAGGCGATGGCGGGATTTCCTCCCTGCCAACCTAGCAACTCGGCGAACTTGTCCAGAGCGCGACCGTCGTGGAGAGTGGACCGGGCTTTTTTGCGCGCCTGCGGCAGGCTTTTCTCGGTGCCGGCCAGCACCGCCATGTGGGCGGCGAGCTCCACGGACAGCTCGGTGAGATCCGTCGGCCCCTGGCCGCGCAACGTGCGCACGGATTCCTGTAACTCAAGCGTGTGTCCCACTTCGTTGCCCAAGGGTTGGGACATGTCGGTGAGGAGGGCCACGCCCCGGCGCTTGAAGCGCTTGGCGGTGGCGAGCAGGCTTTTGGCCAACGCGCGAGCTTGCTTGCGCTCGCGCATGAAGGCTCCCGAGCCGTGCTTGATGTCGAAGACGATGCCCTCGGCCCCTTCGGCGAGTTTCTTGCTCATGATGGAGGCGGTGATGAGCGGGATGCAATCGATGGTGGCGGTGACGTCGCGGAGGGCGTAGATCAGGCGGTCGGCGGGGGCGATTTCCGGCGTCTGCCCCATCAACACCAGTCCCTTGGCCTTGAGCTGTGCCTCGAACTCCTCCAGCGTGAGGCCGGTGCGGAAGCCGGGCACCGCTTCGATCTTGTCCACGGTGCCCCCCGTGTGACCAAGGCCCCTGCCGGCGATCATGGGGACCTTCACCCCGAGGCATGCCGCCACGGGCGCGAGGATGAATGAAGCCTTGTCGCCCACCCCGCCGGTGGAGTGCTTGTCCACCACCCGGCGGTCGCCGAAGTCCAGGCGGCGACCCGAGAAGAGCATGGCGTCCGTGAGCGCGGCGGTTTCCGCGGCGTCCATGCCCTTGCAGGTGATGGCCATGAGCATGGCGGCGAGTTGGTAGTCGGGGATGTTCTTGCGTGTATACTCGTCGATCATCCAGCGGATGGCGGGAGCCGGCAGCTTCTCTCCGCGCTTCTTGGCGTCGATCAGCTGGTACATGCTGAAGCCGGAAGTCGGGGAAGCAGTCTGGAGGGGAGTACGGCGCATTGCGTTTATTGCCATGTTAAAAAGTGGAACTTATGATAATTGAGAGAAATAATCCCTGGCAAACAAACTTCTTTGACGGAAACGCCATGAAAACATTGTGCTCGTTCGCGCTCGCCTTGCTCCTGGTCATGCCCGGTGCCCACGCCCAGGATGAAGCGGCAGGCGATGACATCATCAAGAGTACCCAGAGCGACCTCTTGGTCGTGGCGGCTGCCGGTGCGGGGGGAGCGGTCCTGGGCCTTTCCACCCTCTCTTTTTATGACAAACCCAGCAAACATATTTCTAACGTTTGGATGGGGGCTGCCGTGGGCATCATCGCCGGCGTCATCATCGTGGGCATCGGGCACGCCCAGAAGACCCAGGACGACATGGTAGAAGAAGCCTCCCTGGATTTTGACACCCGCGAGCGCGGACTGTGGCATGAGCGCCACGCCGTGGCCGCCCAGTCTATCGATTTCACCGCGCCCTTCTGGGCGCAGTCCTTCTAAAAATCCGGGGAACACGACATGGAAATGCTGGCGAACGCGCGCGGTCTATTGGGGATCGCGGTCATCCTCGGCCTTCTGGCCCTGTTGAGTGAGAACCGCAAGGCCATCCCTTGGAAGCTGGTGTTCACGGGGCTCGCCTGCCAGTTCATCTTCGCGGTCCTGATTCTGAAAGTCCCCGCGGCCCAGTTCGTGTTCGAGAAGATTAGCTCCTTCTTCGTCGTGGTACTCGACTTCACCCGCCAAGGCTCGGTCTTCCTCTTCGGAGACCTGATGGACGTCTCCAAAATAGGCTTCCTCTTCGCCTTCCAGGTGCTGCCCACCATCGTGTTCTTCTCCGCGCTGACCAGCCTGTTCTTCTACCTGGGCATCCTCCAGAAGGTCGTCTACGCCCTCTCCTGGCTGCTCTCCAAGGCGATCAAAATGTCCGGCGCAGAGAACCTTTCCACCACCGCCAACATTTTCTTGGGCCAAACCGAGGCCCCGTTGATGATCAAGCCCTACCTGGAGCGCATGACCCGCTCCGAGATCTTTTGCGTGATGGTCGGAGGGATGGCCAACACCGCCGGGGGCGTGCTCGCGGCCTACGTGGGCTTCCTGGGCGGCACCGATCCCACCCAACAGCTCTATTTCGCCAAGCACTTGCTGGCGGCTTCCGTGATGTCCGCACCCGCCACACTCGTGATCGCCAAGATCCTCATCCCCCAGACCGAGGCCATCGACGAGCGCATCGAGGTCCCGCGCGAGAAGATCGGCGACAACATGCTTGAGGCCATCTCCATCGGTACCACCGATGGCATCCAGCTGGCGGTGAACGTCGGCGCCATGCTGCTGGTTTTCATCGCTCTCATCGCCATGGTGAACTACGGACTGGGCAACATGATCGGGGAGTGGACCGGGCTCAACGGCGCGATCAGCAGCCTCACCGACGGCCGGTACACCACCTTCTCGCTGCAGTTCATCCTCGGCTACCTGTGCTCCCCGTTGGTGTGGCTTTTGGGCGTTGCCAGCGAGGACATGGTCCGCGTGGGGCAACTCCTGGGCGAGAAGACTATCCTGAACGAGTTCGTGGCCTACATCACCCTTTCCAAGATGAAAGCGGACTCCCTGCTCACTGATCCCAAGTCGATCCTGCTCGCCACCTACATGTTGAGCGGCTTCGCCAACTTCTCCTCCATCGGGATTCAGATCGGGGGGATCGGCGCGCTGGCGCCGGGCAAGCGGACGTTGTTGTCGCAGCTTGGAGTGAAGGCCCTGGTGGGTGGCACGTGTGCCACACTGATGATGGCCGCGATCGTGAGCCTTCTGCAGTAAGGCCCAAGGCGTCGCCCTAGGAAGGTCAGGGATCATCTCCAGAGAAAATGCAGGCCCGCGCCGGAGGCAAGGCCTAGGAGTAGGCCCGCGACGACGTCCAGGGGATAGTGGACGCCGAGGTAGACCCGGGAGAAGGAGACGGCCGAAGCCCACAGGGCCACGGCGGGAGCGGCAGGGTGGCCGGTGAAAGCGAGGAGGGTGAAGAAGGCGAAGGGGGAGGCGGCGTGGCTGGAGGGGAAGGAGTGACAGCCGGGGGCCGTGATCAGGGGCGAAGCGCCCTCGCAGCCTGTGAGGGGGCGCTCCCGGGCCACGCGGAGTTTGATCAGGGAGCTGATGGAAGAGGCCAGTAGCGGCGCGAAGAAGGTACGGGGGAAACCCAGTGGGGCGTGGACCCATCCCGTGAAGTGGCAGACGCCCAGGAGCGCAGCCGCGCCCCACCAGGTGCGGGTCTCCGCCGTGCGGGTGAGGAGGACCATAGGAAGGTTGAGGTAGCGCGCGCGCTTGGATTGCAGCCACAGGAGCGCGCGCCGGTCCAGGCGCGCGAGTTTGTCACGGATGCCGTTCAACGCACCCGCCGGTCGGCGAACTCGAGGAAGAGGTTCCAGTCCGCGGTGGTGAGACTATGGCCCTTGTCCTGGAATTTTTGTTCGGGGCCTGGCGCCCCGAAGAGCGTCCAGGCCGGCGTTGCCGCCGCGAGGGCTGAAGTGGCGCTGGCGGGGCCGGCCCACGCGTCGCGGGTGCCTTGGGAATCAAGCATCGGGCGTGGGGCCACCAGCGAGACCAAGAAATGGGAGTCGTAGGGGAGTTCGTCCGGCCGAGGCGAGTCGTCCTTGAAAGCCGCAGAGAAAAAGTGCTTAAGGCCCCAGGGCTCGCCGATCAAGGGATAGCCCCACCAGCCGTGGGTCATCATCTCCGCGGTTTCGCGTTTTTCTTCCTTAGCGCCCCTCATGAGGGCGGTGCCGCCCAGGCCGCTTTGGTGAGCGATGACGGCGGAGACGCGCCCATCGAAGGCGGCGGCGAGGAGGGCGGCTTTTCCGCGGCGGGAATGCCCAACGGCGATGATGCCGTCGGCGCGCACGCCGGGGGCATCGGCCAAATAGTCCACGGCGCGGGAGAGGCCCCAGGCCCAGCTCATGAGCGTGCCCCAGGAGCGGCGTGGATCCTGGTGTGTGGCGGGGATCCAGGAGCGTACGCCCACGCGCGGGTACTCGGGGGAGTCTGGGGCCACATCGCTGGCGGCGAGGGTGGCAAAGCCGTAACCCCGGCGAAGCAGGGTACGGATGGGGTAGGCGGCGGCGTCATGGCCGCGAGGGAGCGGGCGGGCCTCGTCGTCTATGCAGCCCTTGGCGTGCAGGTAACCCTCGCCGGAGGCGGGCACGGCGCGCACGGTGGTGACGGTCTGGTTGCCGCACTTGTTGATGATCAGGAAAACGGGGACACCGTCGCGACGGCGGGCCGAGCGGGGCAGGAAGAGCGCGAGCTTGATCTCCCGGACGTCCCGGGGGGCACCGGGGAAGGTGAGACGCACGTCGCGGAAGGTGCCTCCCGTTACGGGCGCTTCTTTTACCACCCGGACGCTCATGGTTAGCTCCGCGGGCAAGAAGCCGTAGACCCGCTCCTGCAGCATGTGGCGGATCTCGGCGCGACGTCCTTCCCAGGCTTCGGGGGTGGTGACGGGATCCCCGGCTAAGTTGGTGAAGAGGTCAGGTAATGCCGCCGGCCAAGCGGGCATACAGGCCAGACAAAGAGCGAAAAGCGGCCAATGACGCGGGAAAAGTGCGGTTCGCATGTCCCCCACGATACAGAAAAAGGCCATTGGATGCCAGGCCTAATTTGCCGCGCCTTTCCCCTGCCCATGGTGCGGGGTATCCTGGGGGTAATTTTGGTTTTTTAGGTTTAGTTTTTACAGTTAGCAGGACATTCATGGCGAAAGAACTTGTGATCAACCAGACTCACAATGAGTGCCGTATTGCGCTCATTGAGAACGGCGAGATCCTGGACTTCCTGGTGGAGCGTCAAAGCTCGGCCAAGGCACCCCCCGCGAGCGTGGGGAACATCTATCTCGGGCGAGTGCTGCGCGTCCTCCCGGGCATGCAATCGGCCTTCGTGGACATCGGTCTGGAGCGTGCCGCCTTCCTCTACGTGGACGACGCTTACCTGCCGACCCTCGATGAGCAGCGGGCGGCCATGGAAAAGGCCCAGGCCAGCGGCCCCCCCCAACCCCGCCGTGTCGGTGAGGTCATCCCCGACGAGCTCTCCAGTCTCAGTGAAACGGTGGACATGAAGTTCCGCCCCGACGTGAAGATCCAGGACTTCCTCAAGGAAGGCGATGAGATCGTGGTCCAGATCGCCAAGGAGCCCATCTCCACCAAAGGCCCGCGGGTCACCCGCCACATCACCCTCGCCGGCCGCCACATCGTCTACATGCCTTTCATCGAGCACACCGGCGTCTCGCGCCGGATCGAGAGCGAGGAGGAGAGGAAGCGCCTGAAAGACGTGCTGGACAGCATCCGTCCCGAGGGTTGTGGCATCATCGCCCGCACCGTGGCCGAAGGACAGAGCTACAAGGTGCTCAAGAACGACTACAACATGCTGGTGAAGCTGTGGAAGGACGTGCAAAAGAAGCTGGAGAAGGCCCGGGCCCCCACTGACTTGCACCAGGATTTGACCTTCATCCAGCGGGCCCTGCGCGACATCACCGATGAGGACGTGGACCAGATCGTGGTGGACGCCCGCCCGGTCATGCGCCAGATAGAGAAGTTCACCAAGACGTACCTTCCTAACCTCAAGGCCAAGCTCAAGCTGCACGATGGGGACATCCCCCTGTTCGAGCATTATGGGATTGAACTCGAGATCGAGCGGGCCCTCTCCAACCAGGTTTTCCTCAAGTCCGGCGGCTCCATCAACATCGATCAGACGGAGGCGCTGGTTTCAATCGACGTGAATACCGGCAAATTCGTCGGCAAGAAGACCCTCGAGGACACCATCCTCAAGACAAACTTGGAGGCGGTGAAGGAAATCGCCTACCAGCTGCGCATCAGGAACTGCGGCGGGATCATCATCATCGACTTCATCGACATGGAGAAGGAGGAGCACCGGCAGGCGGTTTACCAGACGCTGCTGGAGGCGCTCAAGAAGGACCGCTCCAAGACCAACGTGCTCCCCATTTCCGGGCTAGGGTTGGTGGAGATGACCAGGAAGCGCACCCGCGACACCTTGATCCGCACCATGTGCGAACCTTGCGCCTACTGCGAGGGCTCCGGTCGCGTGAAGAGCGTGGAGACGGTGAGCTACGAAATCATCCGCGATGTCGCCAAGACCCTGAAGCGCACCCCCGCTGACAAGGTCACCGTCTACGCCCACCCTGAGGTGAGCGCCAGATTATCCAGCGAGGATTTCGGGGTGATCGAGATGATGGAGGAGTCTTTCCAAAAGACCCTCACCATCCGGGCCGACAATAGCTACCACATTGAGCAGTACGAGATTTACACCCACGAAGGGTGAGGTTCACTGGCCCGCGGGCGGCTCGTAGCGCATGATTTCGTATTCTAGGCCCAGGCGGTTCAGGTGTGACTCAAACTCTCTGAAGGCCGTGTGGCGGGCCACGGAGAAGTCCAGTAGCCCCGGGTTTTGCCGTCGGGCTTCGCGGCCGTAGAGGATCCGGCCTTGCTTCCAAATGGTCGCCAGGCCCGGCACGGGTTGGCCATCTAACGTGTAGAGACAGGGCATGGGACTGCCCGTGCGATGGTTGCTGCCGGAACAGCGGTACCAGCGCATAACCATCTCCGTGCCGGCGGGAATGCGCAGCTCGTCCGCCCACGGATAGCTCCGGTTGATGCTCACGGAAAGGTTTCGGGTGGAGCGCTCAAGCTCCCGCTCACCCGCGGGAATGACGATTTCGCGGGTTGCGGTGAACTTCATGGTGAGGTGGCCGGGCAGCATGGAGAGGTCCATGTCATCTGGATGGCGCTGTTTGACCGCTTCCTGCTCCTGCTGGGATATCGAGTAGTAGGTGTGGCCCTCAATCTGAAGTTGGGCGAAGGCGGGCAGGCTAAGGGCGAGCGCGAGCAGCATGGCTTTCATGGGGTACTCCCAGGTTTCAGGGAATACAAGCAAGGGGGGGGCCAATTGTCATTGCGGGAAACAGAGGGGTTGGGGGCAGGGCCGTCCAAAGTTTGGACGGCCCCGTGCGGAAATCTCAGTAGCGGCGGTAGCGGCAGCCCCGGCCGGCGCGCAACTCGGCGATCACGGCGTCCAGTCGGCTGTATGTATCCTGGAACATCCAGATGCGCTCGGTTTCAGTGCTGGATGCGGAATTGAAGGCGTCCAACTCCCGCACCAGATCATCGAGTTCGGCGATCTCACACCCGTAAGACTCGGCGTACACCAGTTCGGCGATCTCGCCGGCCGCGCCCGCGGCGATGGTTTCGGCACCGAGCAGGTAGCTGCGCGCGGGGCCCACGGGGAAGACCTGGCCGCGGCGGGCGTAGGTCATGTTGCCGTTCACCAGCGCCAGCATGTCGCCGGCCATGCGCAGGATGCGGCGGTCGAAGGCCTGGACCCCGCGGCCGCGGCAGTAGCCGCAGCGAGGCCGATAGTAAGGACGGTCAATCTCGTTAGCGCTTTCGATCACCAGGTCGTAGACGCTCTCAAGGGCGTTCACGGCGGCGCGCACGCTGCGGCCGTCAGTGGCGTTGGCGAGGAGCACGTCACCCAGGGCCTTCCCGTGAAGCATCAGGCGCCAGGTCACCGGGCGGATGTTCCAGGCGGGGCGCTGGATGCCGCGGTCGAGGGCGTTCTTCAAAGTGGCTGCGGCTTCGGCGAACTGGCCGTAGGCCACTTGGCGGGCAGCGGAGCCGCGTGCCCGCTCGAGCGTGCGCACGCTCTGGTCGCACCATGCGGAGAAGTCGGGGTCTGCAACTTGGGTTTCCTCCTCCTGGGCGCGCACGGCGGGCGCCAGGGAGAGGGCGATGAAGAGGGTGAGGATCCAGCGGTTCATGGGGTCGTTCCTTTATGTAAGGCCGGCTCAGTGGCAGGCGCGGGTTTCAAGTTGGGCGAGGATGTTCCTGAGGGTCAGGGAAAAGCGGTTCAGCCTGATGGCGTCCAACGAATTGCCCTGGCGTTGGTTCAGGTAGCGTTGGATTTGTTCTGCGAGTTGGTCCATTCGGTTGGCCTGGCAGGCGTAGGATTCGGCGAAGAGGGAGTCTCGAAGATCGCCCGCCACTTGCCCCAGCATGTAACCCAAGGCTCGCAAATAAGTGGGGACGGGGATGTTGGTGTACATGTTGCTGCGGTCTGCGAGGGTGCGCACGAAACGCCCGTCCAACTCCCTCAGGGATGCTACGGACAAGCCGACCGTGCGCGCCTCCATTTGTTGGACGTCGGTGCGGTGGTGACGGGTAGCGTAGGGGACGTAGAGTGGGCGGTCCAGCCGGTCTGCGAGTCCCGCTGTGAAGCCGAGGTACCAGTCGAAAAAATTCACCAGGGAGGTCGCCGCGCGGTCCGCGATCACATTGCCATCGAGGATGTCGTCCACGCCCAGGATTTGAGAAAGAGCGAGGCCCCGGCGCACGTAGCGGAGAGTGAAGGTCTGTGACTGCGGCTGGGGTACAGTCGCCGTGGTCGCGGCCCCGGTGAGGCCTCCCTTGAAGAGGGTGAGGGCTTCGGTGGCGTCCCCACGCAGGCCCCAGGATTCCCGGCCTTCCACGGAGGCGTCGCGGAGGATGCCAGAGGCTTGGTCGCACCACGCTATGAGGTGCTCATACACCACCGTGCCTCCCACGCCGCTGCCTCCATCACCATGGGAAGAAAGGGGGCCAGGACGGGTGGCGAGCACGCGGTCGACCACGGTTGGCTCGTTTTGCGCGAAAGCCGCTAAGGAAGAGAGCAGGAGCAGGGAAGTCATCATTCTTTTCATGTCGTTCCGCCTTGTTCAGGTTTAGTTGGTGACTTGGAGGAGTTGGATGCCCATCTGCACCACTTGATCGGTGCCTGTGGGCATGCTTCCGTATTTCTTGAGGATGTTCTCAGTCATCTCCTGCATTTCTCGGCGCAGGTCTTCGAAAGTGGCCGCGGGGACGCTGAGGGTGATCAGCTGGGCCGCGCGCTTCTCATAGGGCTGATCCACCATGGCGGCGCTGGCGCGGGCGGCGAAGTCTTTGTGCAGGTTGCAGGCGTTCTTGAAGTTTTGCTTGGTGTCCTTATAGAGAACCACCGGATCACTTTGCACCAGCTTCCCTTCGGCACCCCGGGCGATCAGGCCCAAAGTCAGCAGGTCGGCGAGTCCTTCTCTGGCCTTGGTGGCGCTCACACGGCCACCCAGACGCCTGGCGATCCACTCAGCGTCCTCCCGGAAATCTGAAAGCGCCACCATTTCGCGCAACACCACCAAATGCCATTCATTAAGAAAGCGCAGGTGGCTGTCCAGCAACGCGACGGGAACGGACTCCTGACCTTTGGCGGCGACCTTGAGGCGGTCGAAGAAATAGACTTTCTCCTTCTCCGTGTCGGCCTGGCAGAAGTGCACCATGTTCTCGAAGTACAAGGCCTCCTGAGGGGGGAGGGAGAGGGCGCGGGCGAAGCCCACGATGGACTTGGCGGTCAGGTTGCGTTTGCCTTTCACCACCAGACCCAAATAGCCGCGGGAGTTCTTCCCGAATCCCGCGGCGAGGGCAAAGGCGTTTTCGGAGAAGCGGGGGTTCATCTCCTTGCGGTGGTTATAGGCGTCTTTCAAGTAATCCCGGTAATCCAGATAGGAGAACACGTTGGGCCGTTTGGGGCCGGAGGTGGGGGGACAGTCCATGGGGTTGAGCGTTTCCATGGGGCGGGTTATGGCACGGGTGCTGACAAGATGGGAGGGGAGTGTAAGTTTTACACGCAGGTTCTGCTGATTCCCAGTCAGCAGTAGCATGGAGGGATGCCTATTGCCGGTCTCGTGCTTCTCTTCTTGTTCTGCGCCGATGCGTTCGCCGCTCGTTGGGCGGTGGAGGGGAGGCGTTTCGCGGCTCCAGACGCCCTCCATCAGTCCTCCACCACCGTCTTGCGGACCGCAGCTGCGGAAATAGCGGCCCACCTGACCACCCTCAAGACGGATTATTTTCCAGGTTTCATCGAGGACACGGTCGTCATGTTCGGGCCGACCCGTGGGGTGGACGCTCTGTTCTTCCCCGCGGGGACTTACCAGGGGCCGTTGCAGGAGGAACTCGCTTCCGAGACGGTGATCGCGCTCAACCCGCGTCTGCTGAATAACCCCCAGCGCTGGCGGGTCCTCGGGCATGAGTTCTTTCATGTGGTCCACCACGCCCACGCTCCCCGTGAAGCGGACTGGGTGAAAGAGGGGCTGGCGCAGAAGTTCGAGTCCGAAGTGTATGGGGGCATCACCCAGGCGCACCTGCGGGCGGCCCTCTCCTCCTCAAGGCACGCCCTCGAGGAGCCCTTTGACACCGAGTCGCCGTCGGCGGAACGCTACGGCAACGCTTTCTTGTTTTTTCACCATCTCGAGCAGACCTGCGGCGTGGAGCAAGCGTGGCGGCTTTTTTTCGCCCTGCCATTGGGGACGCCGCCGGGACGCGGCTCCCTCCAGGCGGTCCTGCGCGGGCTGCAGTCTCCCGCTCCCGCATGTAACGATGCGCGTACCCTCATGTCCGACTTCGTCATCGCGAAGCTCACCAACCAGCGGCGTGAAGGAGTGCCCCGGGCCCTGTGGCCGCTGCTTCCGGCCATGGGGGCTTCGTCGGCCGATGCCCAGGCGTTGGCAAGGCTGTCCATGCCGGAGCAGCGCCGGTTTCTGGAGCAGCTTCCCCCTTTCCTCGGATTGAAACTGCCTGCTGGCGCCTGGTCCCCACCTTTCTCGCCGGCGCGCCTGGCGTTGATGGGCATCGAGGTGCGCGCCTGGGACACCCGGCCCGCGATTCCGAGACTACTTCCATGGAACGACAACGCACGGGAGGCGGCGCCGGGAGTCTTCCTACTTCTGTGGCGTGACCGCTGACTCCCCGTCAGCAGTTTCGGCGTGTAAAAAATTCATCTTGCCTGTGAAGGACCCGGGCCGGCCGTTAAGTTCCACCCGCCTCACCAAGACGCTTACAAGGAGCACCCTTTATGTGGAAAACCCTGCTGTGCCTCGCCCTTCTTCACACCGCCGCCTTCGCCCAGACGCTGCGTCCCGGAGTCTACCGTGGCCCTGACGACCACCGCCTCTTCCTCCAGGAATTACCCGGCCGTGATGGCAGCTTCCTGGGGTTGATCGTGAAAGATGGCCGGCAGGCGGTACCCTACCTGGTGGACGAGTTCGCTACCGGCCGCTACGGGCTAATCCCGCTCTACAACCAGCGCAACTTGATCGGCGCCTCCAACTACACCCCGTCCTTGACGGCCTCGGTGGTCTCCGAGCGCAACGGCCTGCGCGTGAACGTCGCCCCCAACCCGGGCAACAACACCGGCTTCAACCTCGCGCTGGCGTTCACCAGCACAAACGAGCGCACCCCTTGGCTGGCCTCCCAGCCGGGTAACTACACTTACAGTTCGGTCACTGGAAGCGGCAACCGCAGGCGCAGCACCACCCATCGTCGGGCGGCCACCCTCGGCCCCCAGGACCGCGCCCGTGAGTCCCAGCTGACCATCACCGACGGTGACCTCGCCGGCAGTTATATCCTGCGCGAAGTACGCCCGGGCATGCATCTCGCCTTCCGCAGTAACCTGAGCACCACCGGGGTTGAAGTGGTGGAAGAGTCCCGCTGGGTCGTCGTCTTCTTGCGCGGCTGTCTGGGTTGGTCCAGTAAAATGGTGTTCATCGACACCTCTAACTGGAACCTGCGCGACTTCACCCTGAACTAACTTACTCATTTACTGGAGACCTGCCGTGAAACAAATCATTCCCGCGACCCTGGCTGCTCTGTTCAGCCTCGGCGCTTTGGCCACCGAACTGCCCAACGTACCCGCGCCACGCGAGCTCACCTCTGGTGAGTTCGCCGAAGGCACCGTGACCCAGCTCACCGAGGCCGAAGTCGCGGAGTTTCTACCCTGGGCCCAGAACGCCCGAAACACGCTGAACCGCGCGCTGACCCAAGCCCGGTCACTGCCCCTGCGCGACCGTCGCGCCCACATTGAGCGCGCCGTCGAGGGCGTGGTCCGTCGCTCCGGTAGCCGCCAGTACCAAATGAGAATGCGCTTTGCCCTCAACCGCGGCATGCTTTTGGTGGACGAGCTGGAGCGCCATGTGGACATGAACTCCCTGGGGGCCCAGGAAAACGCCCTGGACATCCTCCAGCGCTCCATCGCCGCGGGCCTGGCCTTTTACGAGACCGACTTGGCGTTCCAGCGACGCACCGAGGAAGGTAACACCAGCACCGTGGTGGAATACGCACGCTTTGGTGCCTCTTACATGCGTGAACTCTATCCAGCGGTCCTGAACGTGCTGGACGCCAGCGCCCAGTACCGCCTTCTCTACAAGCTCATCGAGATGGTGAATTGGGATCTTTCCCGTGACGCCGAAGCCGCCAGCTACTCCGAGATTATCGTCGAGGCCTACGAACTGTTGCAAGGCCTCCCTCAGGCACCGGAGCGGGATGACCGCGCCAACCTGCGCATGATCCGCCGCTTGCATTCCTTGCGCATCATCGGCGCCGAGGCAAGGCCTAGCCGTAGGAACAATTCCTCGGGCGGCTCTATAGCCGTGGGCGACCTGCCGTCCTGCGTGCAGAGCCTGTCCAGCTCTGGCATGGGCGGGCAGAGGGCCCTACTGGCCTGCCGCCAGGAAAGTTCCTCCTCCTTCGTCCATTGCACTACTTCCTTGATGGCAGCGGGTACCAGTAGCACCAACGCCGTGGCCGCTTGCCTCCACGGCCACCGGGACTCAGCGTTCCCCGGCTGTGTGGCGAGTATCATGGGCCTGGGGTTCACTAGCGCCAGTTCCATCGAGTCCTGCCAGCACAATTCTGCGCCTTCCGTGCACGATTGCACCCAGAGCCTTATTTCCGCCGGCGTGTCCTCCAGCATGGCCCTCAACGCCTGCCGAAATAGCCCTTCGAGCGAGTTCATTAGCTGCGTCACGGGGCTTACCCCCACCACCGGCGGTCGCACCGCCCTCGAAGCTTGCGGGGGATGATCATGAGAGCCCTTCTCCGAGGCCTATGCCTCCTTATTCTGAGCTTACCCGTCTTTGCCACTGACCTCCCGCAGGTGCAACCCCCGAGGGAACTGGTTTCAGGTGAGTTTGCCGAAGGCACCATCACCCAACTTACAGCCGCCGAGGTGGCGGAGTTCGTTCCCTGGGCCCAGAACGCCCAGAACCAGCTCAACCGTGCCCTGACCCAGGCGCGCTCGCTCCCGCTGCGCGATCGCTTGCCCCATGTCGAGCACGCCATGCAGGCGGTGGTCCGCCGCTCAGGTAGCCGCCAGTACCAAATGAGCATGCGCTTCGCCCTCAACCGCGGCTTGCTCTTGGTTGACGAGCTGGAGAGACATGTTGACATGAATGAGGTCGGCGCCCAGGAGAGTGCCCTGGACCTGCTCCAGCGTGCCATTACCGTGGGCCTGGCTTTCTACGAATCCGACCTTTCTTTCCAGCGTCGGGCGCAGAATGGCGACACTTCGAGCGTGGTGGAGCATGCCCGCTTCGGTATTGCGTTCATGCAAGGGATGTACCCCGGCGTGTTGAACGTCTTGGATGCCGGCGCCCAGTACCGCCTGCTCCACAAACTGATCGAGATGGTGAATTGGGACCTCTCACGCGACGGCGAAGCCGCCAGCTACGCCGAAACGATTGTGGAGGCCTACGATCTGCTACAGGCCATGCCCGCCACGCCTCCGGCTGAGGACCGAGCGAGCCTGCGCCTGATCCGCCGGCTGCATTCCCTGCGGATCATCTCTGCACAGGTGCAAGCCACCCGGTCCCGCGGATTGCGGTCAAGCTATGGAGCGAGAAGTGGCGCAGGGTACGCGGCCTTCCTCCATCCCAGGGAGGGGATCTATTACTGCTATCCCGTGTCCAGTAGTGGCGAGCGCCTGGGGGCCTGGAGTTCCCCTGTGGCCCAAGCCCACTGCGAGGCAGGCTTCGCCGCTTTCCTCCATCCCAATGAGAGGGTCTACTACTGTTACTCCGTGTCCAGCAATGGCGAGCGCCTGGGGGCCTGGAGTTCACCCGTGGCCCAATCCCACTGTGAGGCGGGCTTCGCCGCCTTCCTCCACCCCAGAGAGCAAGTTAACTACTGCTATTCCGTGTCCAGCAGTGGTGAGCGCCTTGGGTCTTGGAGCTCCCCCGTGGCCCAAGCGCATTGCGAAGCCGGCTATGCCGTCTTCACCCATCCTCGCGATAGGAACAATTACTGCTATCCAGTGGCGAGGAACGGGGAGCGTCTAGGATCCTGGAGCACCCCGGTGGCCCAGGACCTTTGTCAGCGTTAATCCGCCCCTAAACTCTCGCTTACACGACAAAACGAAGCCCCGCGTCAGTGGGCTTCTTTTTGTTTTTGCCATCAAGGTGGACACCATCCTTTCAAGGTGTTAGCTTCCTCGGACATTTACCGGGTTTCCACTCGCTCACGGCAATTGTGTCCGTGGGCATAATCATATCCCAGGAGGAACCATGATCTACGAAACGGCGTTCGTCGTGAAAGCGGACGCACCCCAGGAGGCCGTCGAGGCCGCCAAGGCCCTGGTGGCCGACACCATCAAGCAGTTCGGTGGTGAGACGCTCATCAACGACGCTTGGGGCGTGAAAACCTTCGCCCAGCCCACCGAGACCGGCATCAAGAAGGGCAACTTCTTCTACACCATGTACAAGGGCCCGGGCACCATCAATGCCGAACTCGACCGCCGCTTCGGCATCAGCGAGGACGTGGTGCGCTTCATGATCGTGCGCCTGGGCGACGACGCCGACCAGGACGCCATCGCCAAGGGCTACAAGAACCCCAACCACGCCGCCGTGGCCGCCACCGGCGAAGCCGGCGAGGAAATGGAAGACGGCGACAAGGAAAAGCGCATGCACTCCAAGCGCAAGTCCTGCTGGTTCTCCGCCAAGAAGACTTCCCCCGACTGGAAGGACCCCAAGAGCTACAGCTGGCTCGTGAACGAGTTCGGGAAGATCTCCCCGGCCCGCATCACCGGCCTCACCCCCAAGTTCCAGCGCAAGGCCTGCGACGCCATCAAGCGCGGCCGCATGATGGGCCTCATCAGCTACACTTCCAACGAAGTGGCCCGCTGAACCTGGTGTGAGAAGGGAGTCCCCCCATGGTCAGTGAGGTCCTGCAACCCCCCAGACTCAGCCCTGCCCGGCTCTTCCTGTTGGGAGCGTCGTCCGTGGTGCTGTGCCTGAGCCAACTGATGGCGGTGTTCGCCCCGTTCCCCATGGCCATGGCCGTGGTGCTGTACGGACGCGCTCGCGCCTATTTGGTGGCGCTCTTGGGGGCCGGGATCTGCCTCATGGCCGGACAATGGCTCCTCGGCGATTTCACCTTGGCGGCGTCCTACGCCTGTATGGGGCTTTTCGCCTTGGCCATCTCCGAGACCCTAGTGCGCGGTTGGCGCCCGGTCCGCGCCGTGGTGGTGACGGGCCTGGTGTTCCTGGCGTGCGCGGGGGCCGCGGCTCTTTGGTACACCTGGGCCACCAAGACCAGCTTGCACGGCCTCGTGACCGCGCAGATCACCGCCTCAGTGGAAAGTTTGGAAGCAGCCCGCAAGGCGGGCAACACGGAATTGGACCTGGTCGACCTGGGCCTCGGTCGTCCGCCGGCGGAGATCGCCACGGACGTCCTGCGCGTGGTCCCCGGCTACCTCTTCATCGCCACCTTCTTCGTGCTGTGGGTGAACATGTACCTGGCCCTCAAGGGCCAGCGGCTGCTCAACCCGGCCACCCAACCGTCCCACGACGAGCGCGCCCTCTTGGGCTTCAAGATGCCGTTCGCCTGGGCCTACGTGGTGGCGGCGGCGCTGGCGTTGGTGGTGGGGAAGGACGTGCTGCCGCTGTGGTGGGCCGAGCCCGTGGGCATGAACGTGCTGCACGCCCTGGGCGTGTTCTACTTCTTCCAAGGTTTTGGCGTCATGCTGGCCTACCTCAACCACTGGTCGGTGCTGGGCTTCTTGCGCACGCTGTTCGTGATGGGGGTGGTGCTGCTTATGCCGTCGCTGGTCGCGGCCCTGGGCCTCTTCGACACCTGGTTTGATTTCACCCGTAAAATCCGTAAAAAAGAAAACACTTAAGGAGTTTCCATGAAAGTCATCCTGCTCGAGAAAGTACGCGCCCTCGGCAACATCGGTGAGATCGTCACCGTGGCCGAAGGCTTCGCCCGCAACTACCTGCTCCCGCGCAAGTTCGCCCTGGTGGCGGACGCCAAGAGCTCCAACGTGATCAAGGACAAGCAGAAGGCCTTGGCGAAGAAAGTCGCCGAGGAACGCGCTGGCGCCGAGGCCATCAAGAAGAAGCTGGACGGCACCACCGTCGAGCTGATCAAGAAAGTCGGCTTGAACGGCAAGATCTTCGGTTCCGTCACCACCGCCGACGTGAGCAAGGAACTCGAGGGCCGCGGCATCGCCGTCGAGCGCCGCCTGATCACCGTGGACGGGGCCATCAAGTCCCTGGGCACCTACGAGGCCCGCGCCAAGCTGTTCGGCAACGACGTGGTCGCCAACTTCAAGCTGAAAGTCATGATCGACCCCGCCCAAGCGGAAGAGCTCAAGAAGCAGCAGGCCGAAGCCGCCAAGCGTAACGCCGACCGCAAGAAGGCCAAGGCGGACGCCGAAGCCGCCGCCAAGGCCGCCGAAGAAGCTGACGCCGCCGCCCGCGCCGCGGAGTCAGAAGCCTAATTTCCCGTCTCAAAGCGAGAAAAAGAAGGCCCGCTTGTGCGGGCCTTTTTTTTTCTCCCATGGCATTCTGGTCCCCCCAAGAGGACGGAATGACCCAAGAATTGCCCCACGACTTCACCGCGGAAAAGGCCCTGCTCGGGTGCCTGCTGGTGGACAACCGCGCCCTGGACGAGGTTTCCGACCTGGCGTTGCGCCCCGAGGACTTCTACCATCCCCAATACGGACTGGTGTTCGAAGCCGTGCGCGAACTGCACGTGGACGCCCAACCCTTCGACCTCGTCACGGTGAGCTCCAAGCTCAATGACATGGGCAGGCTGGAGAAGATCGGCGGGCAGAGCGCCTTGGTGGCCCTGGCCGAGGACACCCCGTCGGCCGCCAATGTGCAGTCCTACGCCAAGCTGGTCAAGCAGAAGGCCGTGCTGCGCGAAGTGGTGCGTACCGCCTCCCGGGTGGTCCAGGCCGGCACCAACTTCGTGGGCGACGTGGGCGACTTCCTGGGCGAGGTGGAAAGCAACTTCTTTAAGCTCACCAGCTCCACCAAGGGCAACCGGCTGCGCACGCTCAAGGAGTCCTTGCAGGAGAGCCTCAAGGACCTGGAGCGCTCCAACCGCGCCAAGGGCGAGCTCACCGGCATCTCCACGGGTTTCGGCTCCATCGACCGCAAGCTCCTGGGACTCCAGCCCGGCCAGCTCATCATCATCGCCGCCCGCCCCGGGGTGGGGAAGACCTCGCTGGTGCTCAACTGGGCGGTGAACGCCGCCAAGCAGTCGGGGCTCCCGGTGGCCATCTTCTCCATGGAGATGCTCACCGCCGAACTTTCGCTGAGAATCCTCTCCAGCGAGGCGAACATCGACTCGAGAAAGCTCCGGACCAAGGACTTCGGCCCCCACGACATGAAGAACATGTTCCAGGCGGTCCAAGGGCTTTCGCGGCTGCCCATCGTGATTAACGATTCCGGCGGCACCACCCTCATCGACATCCGCTCCCAGTGTCGCAAGCTCAAGGCCGAGCAGGGCCTGGGTATGATCGTCATCGACTATCTCCAGCTCATGCAGCCTCACGTGCGCAAAAATTCCCGTGAGCAGGAAATTTCCGAGATCTCCCGTGGGCTGAAAGAACTGGCGAAGGAATTGGAGTGCCCCATCATCGCCCTCTCCCAGCTCAACCGCTCCTCCGAGGCCCGCACCGACAAGCGCCCCCAGCTCAATGACCTCCGGGAGTCCGGCGCCATTGAGCAAGACGCCGACATTGTGCTCCTGATCCATCGCCCGGACATGGGCGACCCGAATTCACCCAAAAAGGGCATCGCCACCGTCATCGTGGCCAAAAACCGCGCCGGCGAGCCGGGCGATGTGGACCTGGCGTGGATTGGCTCCCAGACCAAGTTCGCCGAGCTGGAAAACCAGCGCCCGGAGGCCTGAGCCATGTGGTCTCTCTTCGCCCAACCCGGCGGGGGCGGGGGGGAGTTCCTGCATTGTTTCCGCCCCCACCTGGCGAAGCTTCATTACAAGCACCATTCCTTGGATCTACTCAGTGGCCGCAAGCTGCGGGGTGGGGCCCGGGAGTTCCTGCGGAGCTTGGGGCAAGTCCCCTTAGGCGCTACCTTCGCCAAGCCGAAGGTCCTTCACCTCGGCTTCGAACTCGGGCACTTCTTCAACGGTCACGATGAGCTGGTGCCCGGACATTTGCCGCTGGCGGTGGAGATCGAATACCTTAAGGCCCGTCGCGTGCGGCTGGACGACCTCTTCGACGGTCCCGCGGAAACCCCGCGCCTGCGCTTCCTACAGGTCCCTTCCCTGGAAACTTACCGCGCGGCCTTCCGGCGAGTGCGCGCGGAACTAGAAGCGGGTAACTGCTACCAGCTGAACCTCACCGCGCCCTTTTACCTCACCTGGGACGGCAAACACCGTCCTTCCGACTTCATCCGCTCCCTGTGGGCGCAACCTTCCCGGGTAGGCGCCTACGCCCACGCCACGTGGTTTTCCACCATGGGCAAGCTCCTCCTGAGCAACTCACCGGAGTGCCTGGTCCAACGCCGCGTCCATGAGGGTGAGTGCACGCTTTACTCCATGCCCATCAAGGGGACCTTGCCTCTCCCGGCCGGGGCAGACCGCGCGCGGGTCTGGCAGAGCATGTGCGCGTCTCCTAAGGAGGAAGGCGAGTTGAACATGATCACGGATCTGGTGAGAAACGACCTTTCCCGCATCGGGGAGCCTCTGGCCCGAGTGCGGGCGGTTCGCCGCCCACTGGAAGTGCCGGGCATCCTCCATCAGTACTCGCTGGTTTCGTGCACGGTGCCCGAGCGCGTTTCTTGGGGACGCGTGCTGGAATGCCTTTTCCCTGGTGGCAGCGTCACGGGCGCGCCTAAGCGACGGGTCATGGGCCTTATCCACGGCCTGGAGCCGGAACCCCGGGGCATGTATTGTGGCTCCACCTGGCTGGCGTACCGTGGCACTCTAGGCGCCTCCATCAACATCCGCACGGCCGAAATCGACATGGGCGGGAGAGAGATGAAGTACGGGGCCGGGGGAGGGATTACTCTCCGCAGTCATGAAAACGCCGAGTTCGAGGAGATGATGCGGAAAACGGAAAGTTTTCTGTCACCGTTTATGCGCGGAAAACCTTTTGTGGAAAGCGTGTGATTTTGGTTAATTGTGCCCCTACCTTGAAGACCCTCTAACATCCTCTTACACACCGCCTCCGGCGAATTGACTTTCATTTTGGCCCCCCGATACGCTCGTGTTGCAAGACGCCACCAGGGATTGGTGGCGGTTGGAGTTCAAGGAGCCCAGAATGGATGCACAAGTCACGGTCCCCCTCGACAGCAGTGAGACAAAGAAAATTAGTCTTGCCGCTTTGTCCGAGATGACGGGATTTCCTCTGGAAATGATCCAGCAGGAATTGTTCCTGGGGCAGACCGGCGAGGTCGCGCTGGAAGATCTGCGGGCCGCGATGTTGAACTACATCGACTCCACCTTGCTCGAGACCCCCGCGAAGTAAATCCGACCACAGGGCTCCGATGAAAAAACCCGCGTCCATCGCGGGTTTTTTCATGCCCTCATTTCCCAACCTAGCATTCCGATACTTTGGAGAGCCAACAGAGTGTTTTTCGGAGTGTTTATGGATATCGCTTCCGTCATTGGGATCATCCTCGCCAACGCGGCCATGCTTTGGGCGATTGCGCTGGGCGGCTCCTTCTCCATCTTCATCGACATCCCCTCGGTAGTGCTGGTTATCGGCGGGGTCATTGCGGCCACCTTGATCAAGTGGTCATTGAATGATGTGAAGGGATTGATCACCGTGTATTTGAAAGTGTTCCTGAACACCATGCCCAACTCCAAAAACATGATCGATGAGATCATCAAGCTTGGGGAAACCGCGCGCCGCGAGTCCGTGTTCGCCTTGGAGAAGGTGCCCATTGAGGACAAATTCCTCAAGAAGGCCGTGACGCTCGCGGCCGACAACCGACCACCCGAAGTTATTGAGTCCATCCTCGGGCTGGAAATCTCCGCCCTGGAAGAGCGGCACGGAAAAGGGGCCGAGATGCTCGAAGGCATGGCCGGCGACGGTCCCGCTTTCGGGATGATCGGGACCCTGATCGGTCTGGTGCAGATGTTGCAGAACATGTCGGACCCGAGCTCCATCGGTCCCGCCATGGCCGTGGCCCTTTTGACCACCCTGTACGGAGCGGTGATCATGAACGTGTTCACCAACCCTATGGCGGCGAAGCTCAAGCAGTTCAGTAAGGCCGAGTCCACCAAGATGAACATCATCGTGGCGGGGGTCCTGGGTATCGTGGCGGGCGAAAACCCGCGCACCATCCGCGAGAAGCTCGAGTCCTTCCTCGCGCCCAAAGACCGCACCCCGGCGGAAGACAAGAAGGAGTAGGGCGTGGCCGACAAATGCCCACCATGCAAGAAAGGCGCGCCGGAGTGGATGGCTACTTTCTCGGACATGTGTCAGCTCCTGCTGACCTTCTTCATCTTGCTGCTCTCCTTTGCCAAGACCGAAACCGCCAAGTACGAGGCGGCCATGGGCTCCATCCGCAACGCCTTCGGGGGTAACGTGCTCAAGGCCGGCGACGTCATGCGCCCGGGTAAATCCCCTGACGACGCCCCCACCATGATCGAGTCCGACAGCCCCCCGCTGCCCTTCCCCGTCGAGTTCCTCACCTCCGAGGGGCTCCTGGACAAGCACGAAGTGAACCGCGAGAGCGACGGCCAGCTGGCCCAGCTCAAAGGTATGCTCAAGGACAGCGAACTGGCTGAGAACGTGGACGTGTACGAAATGCCCGAGTCCATCAACGTGAGCGTGAAGGACCGCGTGGTCTTCAAACGTGGCGAAGTGGTGGTGGAGGGGGTGAACACGGCCGTGCTCGAGCGCCTGGTCGACATGCTCCGCAAGAACCCCTGGCACATCACCGTGGAGGGCCACGCCGAGAAGGACGAGGTCTCGGTTAATGGCCGCGACGCCCTTGCCCTCTCCTCCGAGCGGGCCACCGCGGTAGCCCGGCTCTTGATGAAGCGTGGGGTGCCCGCCGAGCGCGTGGCCATCGTCTTCTATGGCGATTCCCGCCCGCAGCCCAATCCCAACGCCAACCCCGGCATCATCGACCGCCGGGTGGAGTTCCGCCTGCGACGGGCAGACCCGCGCCAGGAAGGGAAGAAGGTCAATGCCCAATGACGATTGCGGGGTCTGCCCCCTGAGCGATTTCGCCTCGGCGGAAGAGTTCCTGCGGGCCCTGCTGGGCGCTTCCGGGCAAAGCCTGAAAGAGCACGTGCCCGACCGGCGCTGGTTGGGCTCGCCGCTCAAACGCGGCCAGACCGTACGCCTGCCGTTGGCGTTGGTGAATCGTGGACTGGTGTGGCCGGGCTTTGAGGGCCCCGAGCCGCGTATCCTGGCCGAGGACCCACGGTTCGTGGCGCTGTGGAAGCCTCCGGGGGTGCACACCCATCCGGTGGCATACGAGCCCGCGGCCAATCTCCTGAGCTGGCTCGCCCGGGAAGGGCGGCACGACTTGCTGGCGGTAAATCCCGAGGGAATGGACCGCGGTTGCCTCTACCGGCTGGACCAGGGCACTTCCGGGCTCGTCCTCTATGCCAAGGACACGGCCCTCCACCGGGCGCTCCGCGAGAACTTCGCCGGCGCCTTCAAGCGCAAGCTCTACCTCGCCGTGGTAGGAGGTGAACCTGGGGATGTGGGTGAATTGGCCGATGGTTTTTTACCCCATGGGCCCCGTGGCCACATGATGAAGGTGGTCGCCCCAGACAGCGGGAACTCACGCCGGGGGGAGTTGCGCTACCGGCGCTTGGCCCGCAACGGCGAGTGGAGCCTGCTCTTGGTGGAGCTCAAGACGGGCCTGCGCCACCAGATTCGCGCGCAACTGGCGGCGGCGGGATGTCCGCTGCTGGGAGACGCCCTGTACGGCGGGGCTGCCCACCCGCGCCTGCAGCTGCATTGTTGGCGCTACGACCTGGTGTGGGAAGGCCACACGTTCACCTGGGAGGCTCCGCCCGATGGACTAGGGGACGGTCTCTTTGGTCTGCACCGTTTGCTTCAGATGGTCCATGATGAACTCGGGTGAGGCGAGGGTGGCGAGCTTGGCCACGTACTTGCCTTCGCTGATGGCGTTTATCACCAACTTGGGATGGGTCAGCTTGATGCGGATGATGAAGACCTTCTCCAGGATGTCCGGCTGGGAAAGCCGGGCGAGCGTCACCAGGTAGTTGGCCAACTGCCGGTAGAGGGCCGCTTTGAATTCCGGCGCGTCCGCTTTCACCTGCATTTCCCGGATCTCCACCGTGAGATTGTTGTCCTCGCAGTAGGCCTTCCAATTGGCGGGTAACTGCTTCTCTAGCTTCACCATGGCCGCGCGGCAGGAAGTGGGGCGCAGCTTGGAGTTGCCGAAGGGGAGCTCGAAAAAGCCCATGGAACTCAGCCAGACCGTAAAGATCATCAGGATGCCAAGGGCCAGCATCGGGCTTTTTGTGAGGAGTTTCAGGAACATAGGAGGATTATGGCAGCTTGGGCCTCAAAGCGCACTCAAGTTCTCGCAGGAGAGTCCGATAAATATGCTCGGAAACCTTTGAGGATTTATGACTCGGAAAACTGCCGAACTCGATCCTATGTTGTGGAAAAAGCTGGCTCTCCTCGTGAACGTCGAAGGAGAGGACTGGGAGGCGCAAGTGCGCTCCCTTCAGCTTTCTTTCTCCGAGGCGCGCAGCCTCCTGGTGGCGCTGAAAACCTCCAAGACCCGTTTGGAGGCCCAGACCGGTCAGAGCGAGGAAGTGTTCCAGGCCTGGAGCTGGGACCAGTGGTGCCGGATGGTGCATTTACTAGAGTCGCTTAAAACGGATCCAGCCCACAAAGCCGAAGTCATCCCGCTCTTGAAAGAATGTCGCCAACATCCCGCGTACGCCGTCTACACCCAACTTTTGGCCGCCGTCCAGACATCCCCTTCTTCCCCCGCACCCGCGGCGGAACAGGGCGAGGATGATTCCCGACGGGCGAAGGTGAAGGAAGTGGAAGACGCCATCCTAGGCCAGCGGACGGTCATGGTTGAGCGCATGGACGGCGGACGATGCGAGTTGATCCCGTCCCGCGTGGTCTACTTGGATGGCGAGCTCTCCTTGGTGGCCGAGGATTCCCACGACCACGGCCTGGTCGCCCTGCGCTTCGCCGAGATGGCGAAAGTGGTGGCGGTGGGACGCCAGAAGGCCGTGCGTGCCCACCCCCACGAGGTGGAGGAGTTCATCCAGGCCCTGCGCTCCATGGGCGAAACCGAGACGCGCCTGATCCTCAAGATCAAGGACCCCGCGCGTTTCAACGTTTTCCCCGACCACCATTTCCTGGGGCGCCCATGCCTGATCACCAATCCCGAAGGGGAGGTCATCTGGGCGGCTTACGTCGAGCCTTGCGACGAGCTTTATGCCTGGCTGGACACCCTAGGGGATGAAGTGGAGATCATGGACCCCACCGGTTTCATCGCGGAATACGCCGCTTACCGAGAGGCAAAATCCCGTAAAATGGCGTAAACTGCCGGGATGAACCGTCACGCGTCCGCGCCGTTTTGGTGGCTCTCGTTTTTGCCCGCCCTGGCCTACTGGTGGCTTGAGGCCAACGCCCCCCTGTGGGTGGCCCTCGCCGGCGGCGTGGGATTGGCCGTCCTTGAAATCACCTTGGAGAAAGTTTTCTCCGGTAAGGTGCATACCCTCTCCAAGCTGAACGCCGGCGTGTTGGTGATGATGGCGGGCCTCGCCCTCCTCGCCCGCGAAGGTGTGTGGTTTCGCCTGCAGCCCACCATCACTGGTCTGGTTTGCGGCGGTTGGCTGGCATGGATGCTCTTGCGCCGCAAGTCCCTTCTCGAAGGCGCCATGGCGGACATGGGGCGGCCCTGGCCCTTTCCCCGCGCCTGGCTGGTGGCCTTCGAGCGCGACGCCTGTCTGTTCATCCTGGGCTACGCGCTTTTCATGGCCTGGTGGGCGATCAAGGGGAGCACGGGGCAGTGGCTCTTCTGGAAGACCGGTGGGCAGTACCTGTGCTTCGCCCTGTTCCTGGCTATGGAGTTTTTGAATTTACGCCGCCGGGTCCGGCAGCACAACGCGCGGAGGGGACGGTGACGTTGACGAAATACATGGCGGTGTTCTGCGGGGCCCGTGACGGTAACGAGCACGTGCGCACCGCCGCGCGGGCCTTGATGGCGGATTTTCGCGCCCACGGCTGGGGTCTGGTCTACGGTGGCGGGCACGTTGGGCTCATGGGGGTTTTCGCCGACGCGCTCATGGAGCTGGGCGGTCCTGTCATCGGCGTGATTCCTGACAGCCTGATGAAGATGGAGGTGGCGCACACGGGCCTGACCGAGTTGCGAGTGGTGCGCACCATGCATGAGCGCAAATGGAACATGTATGAAGCCTCGGCCGGTTTCGTGGTCTTCCCCGGCGGCATCGGAACCTTGGACGAATTCTTCGAGATCCTCACTTGGAAGCAACTGGGCGAGCACGCCAAACCCATCGTGCTCTATAACCCCGACGGGTACTTCGACGGGCTGCTCGCGTGGTTCCAGCGTGCCCAGGACGAAGGCCTCTTCGCGCCGGAGCACATGGGACTTTTCTACGTGCATACCAACATCCTCGACGTGGCCGACACCCTGGCCCGCACCACCGCGGGATGATCGGGCGCTTCTGGCGGTTGATTTTCCCGCCCCGGCCCGAAACCCTCCTCTCTCGCCTCGAGCCCCGGGCCCCCTGGCTGGCGGTCCACCTCAATACACACGCCTATCTGGATTATTTCCCCAACACCCGCATGGAGACCCCCCACTGGTCCGTGGCGTTCGGAAGAAAAGGTGAGGAAGGCCGTTGGGACCTGTGGCGCGACGGGAGCCACGCCGGCGGGCGCCATTTCACGGGGACGCAAGGGGCGGGTGCCCTCTGGCTCTTTACCCACCTGGCCGTGAACGAGGCACTCACCGGTTTCAAGGCCCGCGCCAGTGCCCCGGTGGCGGGTCAGACCGCGCCCATGTTGCAGAATGAGTCGCGCTCCCTCGAGTGGTTGCGGACCAGCTTGAGAGTCCTCTACGCCGCCTTGGAGAGTTGCCGGACGGGCCCCGACCGCGTGGTGGTGGGGACGTTGTGGTTGGGGGAGAAGGAACCCGGCCGTGCCCTGGTGCGGCTGGTGTGCTTCAACCTGGACCTCACCGCCCACTTTCGTGACGACGGAATGCTCACCCTCTTGGTGTTTGACGACAAGGACAAGGGAGCGGGTAGCAGCCAGAACCCGGCGCTGCAGGCTGAGTTCGCCACGCTCAAGGCGCCGGTGTTGGACGAGCTGATCAAGCTCGCCGCCGCCATGGTGGGAGCGGCCGAGCGCAAGTAGACGTTATCGGCAATTCCACAAAGCCTTCATCGTTCCTCAAGGCCCTCCTCCATGGGGGGCGCTAGCCTGGAAGGAGCGAGGAGGTCTGCCATGGACACGACGGACAATCCCAGAGTCGGAGAGGACTTTTCTAATCCCCTGGATCCCCGCGACCCGGCCGAAAAACTGCAGGCAGAGGAGAAGCGCTCGGGTCTTGAGACCGAGGAAGATGATTGGGTGGTGGAGTTGGGCGAGAAGAACGCCGACAACCCCTACTTGCCCGGTCAAAAAGCCGCGGAGTTAGGTTTGGACCATGAAGTCTGGCCCGAATAGTTTTTTTCACTTTTCGAGGTGAAGAGTAGGCGTGCATGATGCGCTCATGCTGGTGTTTCTGTTCCTTTTCCTGCCGTTCTCCTCTCTGGCCGACGTACAGACCGACATTCAGGTCACGGGGCTACAATATTTCCTGGACCATGCCCATCCTGTGACTGGTCTCGTGCGCGATCGTGCGGAAAATTTCCGGGATACCCCGGCCACCAACAGGCTGGCTTCATTGGCCGCTACGGGTTTTGGCCTTGCCGTCATCACCCACGCCTCTACGGTGGGGCGGGTGGATTCGGCCTGGGCCCGAGACTATGTTTTGCGCACCTTGCGCTTCTGTCGTGACCGCGTACCCCGCTACAGGGGATGGTTTGTGCACTTCGCGGACTGGGAAACAGGGCGACGCGCCCCGGGGAGTGAGTATTCTCCCATCGACACGGCGCTGTTCATGGCGGGCGCCCTCTACGCCGGCCAAGTTTTCGGCGGAGAGGCGCGTGAGGTGGCCGCCCAGCTCCACGAGGACATGGATTTTCCGGCCTTTCTCACCGACGAAGGCCGCCGTCCCCGCAAGCTCACCCTCAGCTTGTCTTGGACACCCGAGAGAGGATACTCGCGCTACCAATGGGAGGCCTACTCTGAGCAGTTGATCCTGCTCGTTCTGGGCATGGGCCACCCCACCCGCCCTCTTCCCACCGCCGCGTGGCGGGCTTGGCGCCGGGACTATTCCCGTGTCCATGGGAAGCGGGTGATGGGAGCGGGCATGCCGTTGTTCATCCACCAATACTCCCAGCTCTTCGTGGACTTCCGTCGCTTTAGCGACGGCCACGCCAACTATTTCCACAATGGCGTCCTTGCAACCCGCCTGCACCGCGCCCGCGTGGGAGAGCGAGAGCACCACCGCGCCATGCGCGCGGGGTTCTGGGGGTTGTCCGCGGGCGATTCACCCGATGGTTACCGCGCCCCCGACCCGCGTCGGCCCAATGGAACCGTCTGTGTTGGCTGCGCCCTGGCTTCGGCCATGTTCCTGCCCACGGAGGTTCTCGCCGACGCTCAGGCGTGGCGGGATGGAGTTCACGGCACGAGATTGTGGGGCCGTTATGGCTTTTCAGACGGCGTGAACCTCGACCGCGGCTGGTATGCGCCCATGGTGATTGGTATCACGGTGGGGCCCGCCTACCTCAGCCTTGCCAACCTCCATGCTTCGTCCTCGGTGTGGAAAGACTTCATGGCGGTGCCGGCGATCCGCCGTGGGCTGGCCCGGGCGTCCAAGCACTAGCGGGTTTCCCGCAGGGCCACGCAAACGGCCTCTTCGGCCGATTTCCCCAGCGCGAAGCCGCGCCATTCCCGCTCACCCGCACGCAGACGCACGCGGCATCCGTACTTCCCGACCTCCGGATCACGCTCCACTTTCACGAAGGCCCAGGTGTCTTGCTGGTTCTTCTTGCGCCGCCAGCTTTCCACTAAGCGGCGGATGTGGCGCATGACGGGTTTGCGGGGACGCAGGCCGGAGAATGTGATTTCTTCCATGGGACACCTCCTGGTTGTGGTTGGTAGGAATCGGGCCGAAGGCGAGAACGGCCACGAAGCCGAGCACTGGCAAAGAAAGCTTGAGCCAATGTAAGGGCATGGGTTGAAACCTCCTTGCTAGGGTGGATTTCGTTTGAACGGTGGGTTCGGTGCCTAACACCGTCAAGGGTTCTGGTAGCCCCATGTAAGTCTTTGTAATCGCTAGGTATTTAGTCGGTTTTTCAGCTTGCCGCAACGCGGAGCGAAATGATAGGGTAACGACGCGTTTTTGCGGGAGTCCCATGAGCGAAGAAAACAGCGTCATCAGAGTCGGGGAGCTGGATTTTCCGGCCCGTAAGGTTTGGATGAAAACCTACGGCTGCCAGATGAACTATCACGATAGTGAAAGGATCCTTTCCCACCTGGAAAAACTCAACTTCACCGCCACTGAGAATCAGGCCGACGCCGATCTGCTGCTGTTCAACACCTGCGCGATACGTGACCTCGCCAACCAGAAATTCTACTCGCATCTGGGCGAGACCAAGCCTTTGAAGAAGAAGGATGTGGTCATCGCTGCCGGCGGATGCATCGCCCAGACCGAAGGTAAAGACCTGATTAAAAAGTACGGCCAGTTGGACTTCGCCTTCGGCACCGACGTGATCGACAACATCGGGGAGATGGTCTACCGGGCCTACGCGGGCGAGCGCAAGTTCGCCGTCACCACCTGGGACCGCTCGGACAACTACTCCATCGAGACCAAGATCACCCACGGCTCGCCCCAGGCCTTCGTGAACATCATCAAAGGCTGCGACAAGTTCTGCAGCTACTGCATCGTCCCCTTCACCCGCGGTCGCGAGAAATCCCGCCGGCTGGACGAGGTGGTGAAGGATGTGCGCCGCCTGGTGGAATTCTCCGGCGTGCAGGAAGTCACGCTGCTGGGCCAGAACGTGAACTCCTATGGCAAGGATAACGGGGAGTCGCTGGCCCAGCTGCTGCGCGAACTGGAGAAGATCGACGGGCTCGAGCTCATTCGTTACACCACCAGCCACCCCTACGACGTCTCCGACGAGTTGGTGGCGGCCCACGGGGAACTCAAGAAACTCGCCAACCACCTGCACCTACCGGTGCAGTCCGGCTCGAACACCGTGCTCCAGCGCATGCTGCGCGAATACACCGTCGAGCACTACCTTGGGCTGGTAGAAAAAATGCGCAAGGCCAACCCGCGCATGACCATCTCCAGCGACATCATCGCTGGCTTCCCTAACGAAACCCGCGAAGAGCACGAGGACACCCTCAAACTCCTGCGGGCCGCCCGCTTCGACTTCATCTACGCCTACGCCTTCAGCGCCAGGAAGGGCACCAAGGCCGCGCGCATGACGGACGTGCTGGATGACGACCTACGTGGAGAGCGCCTGCGAGAGATCCAGGCGCTGCAGCTGGAGCTGCAGGCCGAGGCGCGCAAACCCATGGAAGGGCAAACCTTCCGCGTGCTGGTGGAGGAGAAGGGGAGCTTCAAGGGCCAGACCAAATGGACCGGGCGCACGTCCTGCTACCGTATCATCCACTTCGATCCGCCCCAGGCGGACGCGGATTACCAATGGCACTGGGCCGACGTGGAGGTCACTTCCGCCACGGCCCTGTCCTGCCAGGGCCGCTTGGTGAAAGACCACGGCAAACGCCTCACGGGAGCTTGAGCATGAAACTGCTGTCCTTCCTCCTGACCGCCTCCTTCCTCCTGCCGAGTGCCCACGCCACGGTGGAAGACCCCGCCTGGGAACTCGAGAATGCGCGCCAACCCAAGGCCCGGCGCCCAGTGCGGCTGCCACCCGCCGAGATGTATGCCCGCACCCGCGCGGTGCTCGAGCACTTCGGCGCAGAAGAGGAGGACCGGGATCCCAGGGAGTTCGAGGTGTACCAGCGCCGGACCTCCTTAGAGGGCATGCGGCGTGTCCTCGCCATGCTCGACCGCGCCAACCAGTTCCCGCGTTTCAACCGCATGGACGAGCGGGGGCTCGAGGCCTTTGCGGACCGCGATGGCTACAGCGTCCGTGAGGCGGACCTCGATCTCTCCGCCGACTCCGGCTACGTTTCTCCCGCCTTGAACAATCTCATGCGCGCCCGCCGCAATTCCGCCCGCGCGCCGTTGGCGGGCCTCAAGATCGCCATAGACCCGGGGCACATGAGCACGCCGGAATGGGACCGCATGGCCGGGAAGTTCGTGCGCGACCGCCAGGGGCGCACTCTCTCCGAGGGGCTGCTGAACCTGCAGACCGCGTTCTTGCTGAAGCAGGAGTTCGAGCGCCTGGGCGCCCGCGTGCACCTCACCCGGGATCACCACGGGGCGGTCACCGACGTGACTTACGAAGGGCTGGACATCCAGGAGTTCGGACGCCGGGAGCTGCTCTCCCAGTCCCTCGCGGATTGGTTCACCGGGCTCGTGGCCGCGCAGCCGCCGGGCGCCGGGCTTTTCGCCAGCATCGAACGCCACTCCAGCTACCGTCGCCTCTTCACCAACGCCGCCCGCTACCGTTACTTCTTCGTGAACGAGGACGTGGACGCCCGGGCCCGCGACATCCAGGCCTTCCAACCCGATATCTCGCTCGCCCTCCACTACGACTCGGTGGATCCCCCCAACAATCCCAACGGTGTCAACCCGCGCCGTTATTCGCGGGTGAAGACCTACGTCCATGGGTCACTGGACCCCGGGGAGTGGGCCAGCGCCGCCGCCCGCAAGGACACCCTCCACCACGTCCTGGACGCTGGGTCCTACGACGCCTCCTTCAATCTCTCGAAGTCGGTGGTCGATTCCATGAAGGCGGGCCTGGGCCTGGACTATGACGTCACAGGTGGAGGATCCTCCTACGCCGTGGCCCCGGGCGTGTTCGCACGCAACCTTTACCTGACCCGGCGCCTGCGCGGTCACGCCCACACCTACATCGAGTGCCTGCACTATAACGACCAAACGGAGTTCAACGCTCTCCAGGCGCGGGATTTCCCCTTGGTAATCCAAGGACAGACCACCTGGTATTCCCGCCGCCTGCAGCAAGTGGCCTTCTCCATCCGTGATGGGGTCGTGGCCTTCGTGCGGGCCCGCTGAGCGTTGCGCCCCCTGCTCTTTGTCCTCGGCTGGCTGTGCTTCGCCCTGGGCGCTGTGGGGGCCTTCGTGCCCGTGCTCCCTACCACGCCGTTCCTGCTGCTCGCCGCCGTCTGCTTTTCGAAAAGCTCCCCGCGCTTCCACGCCTGGCTGCTGGATCTCCCCGTGTTGGGAGAAGGCGTGCGGGACTGGCGCCAGTCCAAAGTTATTCGCCCCCGGGCCAAGGCCCTGTGTGGGGCGATGATCGGACTGAGCCTCGTCTTACTGTGGCGCTCGGAAAGGGTCCCACCCGTGTTGGCCGCGCTCGTTTCGATCCTGCTCCTCTCAGTCGGCCTTTTCGTGCTTACCCGCCGTTCCCGCGCCTGAGCTTTCCCTGCTAGAATGCCAGGATGCGCGCTTGGATCCCCATCCTCCTCCTGCTGCAAAGTTGCGGTTCCGCCGGCTACCTGGTGAAGCAGGGACTCGGCCAGCTGAAGATCCAATGGCGCGGGGAAGACAACGGCAAGGTGATTGCCGACCCCACGGTGCCTGAGGAGACCAAGTTTAAGATCCGGCTGGTGGAGGATGCCAAGCGGTTTTTTGCCCACCATTTCGAAATGGATGTGGGTGGTATCTACTCCAAAACCACGCGCCTGGATGGTGAGGCCGTGAGCTGGCTGGTGGTGGCGAGCCGCCCCGACCGGGTGGAGGCCCACGAGTTCGATTTTCCCTTCGTAGGCAAATTCCCCTACATCGGATTTTTCGAAAAAGACGACGCCCAGTCCTTCCGTGAGAGGCTAGAGCGCGACGAGGGCCTGGTCACCTGGATGCGGCCGGTGTACGCCTACTCCACCTTGGGTTATCTGCAGGACCGCATCCTCTCCTCGTTTTTCCATTTCAAGGACGCGGAACTGGTGGAGCTGACCTTCCACGAACTCTTCCACGTGGCCTTCTTCGCCAAGGACGACGTGGAGCTCAACGAGAACTTGGCCCAGTGGTTCGCCGACGCCCTGTTGGACGACTACTTCAAGGACGCGGGGATGTTGGCCGAGTACCGCCTGCACCAGCAAAGGGAAAAGGCGCTGGAGCAGCGACTGGTGGGGCTGGCGCAACTCCTGCGCTCAGAGTTCGACAAAATGCGGCCCAACCTCACCGCCGAGCGGGCCAGCGCCCACACCCGGCGCTTCGTCGCCGAGATCCTGGTGCCCTCCGTGCGTTTGGTGTGCGAGGAGTATGGCTGGACCGGAAAGGACTGCCCGGACCGTGAGGCCAAGTGGAACCAGGCGAGCCTGGCGGCGCTGCTGACCTACGAGGAAAAGCAGGATTTCATCCGTGCATTGGTGGCCAAGCACGGTTTCACCCCCAAGGAGTTCCTGCGGCACTTGCGCCAATGGCACGCGGAATGGGAAAAGAAAGGGGAAGGGGACTTCTCCGCCTTCCTGCAACAAAAGACCTGAGATGCGCCATTTCTTTTTCATCGACCCCTTGGAGAGGCTCAACCTAAAAAAGGACTCGAGCCTGATGCTGGCCCTGGCCTTGCGGCGGATGGGTCAGCAGGTTTTCCTCTTGGACGAGGCGGACCTCGCCTGGGGCAATCGCCCGACCCCCTTGCGGGTACGTGGCATCGACGGTTCCTTCGAGGATGGCGGACATTACATGAAGAACGTCACCGCCGTGGGGGAGTCCTACGAAACGCCCGGCAAGGGCGACATCGTCCACATGCGTCTGGACCCGCCCTTCGACACCCGGTATCTGCGGGCCCTGTGGCTCTTGGAGGAGTGGGAGGGCCAGGGCGTGCGGGTGATCAACCGCCCCCGCAGCATCATGCGCTGGAACGAGAAGCTGGTGGCCTACCGGCGCCCGGAAGCGGTGGCCAGCTGGGTGGGTCGCGAGGTGGGTGGTTTCACCGCCTTCCTCAAACAGCTGGAGGCGGAGGGTGTCGCCGAAGTGGTGTTGAAGCCCTTGGACCTCTACTCAGGCATCGGGGTGGAGAAGTGGCGTCTCAATGACCCGGGCCTCTTCGCCCGCTTCGCCGCCAAAACCTCCGAGCTGGGCGGGGCGCTGGTCGCCCAGGCCTTCATGCCTGAGGTTGCCAAGGGCGAGATCCGGGCCCTGTACTTCGCCGGCGAGCACCTCGGCTCCATCTTAAAAAAGCCCAAGGCCGGGGATTTCATCTCCAACATCGCCCACGGCGGGACCTTCGAAGCCTGCGAACTACCTTCCCAGGCGCGCCAGCGCTGCGAGGAGATGTGCGCGGAGTTCTCCCAGGACGGCGTGCCCTGGGTGGCCTTCGACATCCTGGGGGACGTGGTCACCGAGGCCAACATCACATGCCCGGGCCTCCTGGTGGAGGTGTCCCACGCGCACAAGAAGGACCTGGCGGCGCGGATCGGGGAGCTGATCTAGCTCAGAAGTCGGCGGTGTTGTCGGTGGCCAGCTCCACCTGCACGTTCCAGCACGCGGTGTTGGGGTGCGGGGCCATGGGGCAGTAGCTGGTGTTCCCGGGGGAAACCTGGCACTGCACGTTCGACATCACGTTGAACACCGCCACGGAGTGGCCCACCAGCGTGCCGGAGGCGCAGGTGGTGTTGCGGGCGGGGAAGTTCCCGGTGCTCCAATCGAGTACGGGGGAGTAGCTGTTCACGCTGACTTGGGAGACGGTCTTCTGCCCGTAAATGCCGCTCAGGTAGTAGCTGCTGCCCACTTGGCAGATGTCCCGGATGCCCACCTGGTAGGAGAGCTTGGTGTATTTCTTGGAAGGGAGGGCGAGCCCCACGGAGCGGTCAAAGCAGATGCGCTTCCAGGAGCCATCGGAGTTCTTGCTGTTGTTGCTGAAAACGGGCTCGGACAAGGTTTTCACTTTCACCTTGAAGCGCACGTCGGACTCGAAGAAGGGCACGTTGGAGGCGTTCAACGGAATGAAGTCGCCCAACACGTAGTCGTTGCTGTTGGGATCACTGCTGATGCCCGGGGGAATTTCACCCACGGACCAGCTGCCCACGGCGCCGGACATGACCACGTTGAAGTAAAGGACGTTGGACGAGGGCCCCCCCGTGACAGTGCCCCCGCTGGTGCTGCTCGTGGTGGAGCCACTAGTGGAACCGCTGGTCCACCAACCGCCGCTGGTGCTGCCCGTGGTGGAGCTTCCGGTGGTGCTGCCGGCGTTATTGTTATTTGTCGTGGTGCTGCTGCTCTTCTTGGTTTCCTTCTTCAGGCAGCCGCTAGCCGCCACCATCAGGACCAAACTCCAAACAACATGTTTCATACGCGCACCTTTCCCTGCGGGAAGAAGCGGGGGCCAGGGCCCCCTGGTTCCTTGGGCTTATCGGAGCGCAGGGGGGAAACTTGACGGGAGGCTGCGGAAGTCATGGCAACCCATCGAAATTACAATAGAATATTCAGGGTTTCGCGGCTTTGACCGTCTCCGTCACCCATTGCTAGAATCGTTGCGTGAGAAAGAAAGACTTCACCGCTTTGATCCAGCCGCTTTTGCCGCGGCTCCACTCCTTGGCCATTTGCCTCTTGCCGGACGACCTCCAAGCGCAGCAGTTGGTCACCGACGCGCTCACCACGTGCCTCCTCAAGGAGAAGCGCGCGTGGCTCGAGCGCGAGTATGACCCTGAGGACCGCCGCGCGCAGATTCACCTGCGCAAGCTCCTCATGAAGAGTCTCGTCACCATCATGGTGGACCTTGGCGCCCGTCGAGCTGCCCAGCTGCGGGCTTCCCTCCCGGACAATCCCGTCGTGCGCGACTTCCCGCAGTTCTACCGGCTGGACCCCAAGGCCCGGGCGGTGGCGTGGATGCGCTTGCGCCAAGGCTGGGGCATGGAGGAGATCGAGCGCATGGCGGGTCTCAAGCGCCACGAAGTGGTGGAGAAGGTCCACAACGCTCGCTTCCTGCTCATGGGCCAGCCCCCACACTGGGCACCCGCCTCACCGGGAGCGCAGCTGTGAACCAAGCCACTTCCGAGACTTTCACCCGCCAGATCCCCGCCTACCTCGACGGCACCTTGGCCGAAGAGGAACGCCTGCGCTTCGAGGCCCACGTGGGCTCCGATCCCGCCTTCGCCAAGCTCTTCCGTCAGAAGAGCGCCGAACATGAGTCCTTACGCCAGCGCGTGCCCGACCTGGCCCCCGACGCGGCTACGCTCGAGGCCCTAGAGAGTGAGGCCCGCGAGGTGGTGGCCAACCTTTTTCGGGACGAAGCCGCTCCCGCCAAGGACCGTCTCACCCGCTGGCTGAAAGAATTCCTCTGACGGTCAACCGTTGTTGACCGTCAGATTGTAGAAGACGGTGAACTCGCCCTGCTTCTCCCATAACTGGCGCGGGGGATTCGGCACGGAGTCCATGGCCTTGAGCACGTCCTCGAACATGTTTTGGAGGCCCTGGGCCTGGCTCCAGCGCACCATCTTGATCTGTTTGATGTTCCCTTTGGTGTCGAAGGTCACCCGCCCAGTCATGATGTGCCGTCCCTCAGGGACCAGGGAGCGCTGGGGATGGGTGCGCTCGTAATGTCGGACCTGCACCATGATGGCGGCCAGGTATTTCTCCATCATGCGCTTCTGGAACCCGTAGAACATGAGTTCGTACTCGTTGAGCTCGTCCGCGGCGACGCCCTCAGGAACCTCCACCTGCATGTTGATGGCGGTCTTAGAGAGAGTGGGTGAGTTCACCAGTTGCGCTTGCCCCCCCGTCTGGACGGTGGTGGCCACTTCCTGGACCGGACGCGCGGAGCGGGCCAGCTGCTCCAGGGCGCTGGCGCGGGGAGCGGGACGGCGATAGGGATTTTGGCCGGGTGTGGGCGTGCTCCGGAGTCCGGGAGCGGTCCTCTGCGGCACCGGCGCCGTCGGCCTGAGCTGCGGCTGGTTCATGGCGGCCGCGGCCTTGAATGGGTCAATGGGAAGCCGTGGGCGGCTGGGCGCCTCCTTGGGAGTGACCAGCACGCTGTTCTTGCGGGAGCCGTTTTTCACGCCGAGCGTGCGGATTTGACGGGCCTTCAGAGGCAACTCTGTTAGCTGGATGGGTCTGGCGGGATCGGCGGAGTTTCCGGGGGCGACCCAAGAAGGGGAGTTCAGCAGCAGGAGGGAAAAGTGGGCGAGCAAGATCAGCCCGAGCACTTTTAGCAGGCGCGTGTCCACGGAGATGGTGAGGCGCTGTTCTTCCAGCAAGGGACCCCCTTGGGGGCCACTTTACCAAGCCCCGCTAGAGTGGAGCAACCGGGGCGCTCGGGATATAGGCCCACCCTGAAAAAACCGGTGGGTTCCGACCGCGTTAGGCGGGTTTTGCCGCCCTTGACGCGGAAAATGCCTGACTGAGACAATGGAGCGGCCGAGGGGCCCCCACGGACCGGGGGTTCGCCAGAGAATAAGGACGTTTGCCCATGAAAAAATTACCCCCCCTGAGCCTCGAAAAGTTGTTGGTCTTATGCGGTTTCTCATTGGCGGTGACGGTGGCCGGATTTTGGCACCACCACCAAAACGCCCGCATGACCCAACGGATGGGGGTGTTGCAACAGGGATTGGGCACCTGCTTTGCCCGGGTCAACCAGACGTTCACCGCCGCCATGATCCGCGAGGCTCGCTCCACGTACCTGCAGCGCGATTTCATGTCGCTCTCCGAGGAATGTTTCCGCGAAGGCGTGAACGCTTCCCGCGAGGCCCTCGCCTATGCCCCCAAGCTCCACCGCCTGTACAACGATCTTATCTCCGAGGCCCACTGGTTCCATGAAAAGGCCATCAAGGCCGTGGGCAACCCTTTGGCCATCGCCCGCGAGGTGACGCCGCTCAACGCCCTCCAGGAAAAGTACGGCAAAGTCGAGGGCATCAAACTGGATCTGGCGGACCAACTGGACGCCGCCATGGGGAGCCTCCAGGCCGCCCGCGGCCGCGACGAGGTGCTGGTGGGAAGCGCCTTCTTCGTCTTCCTCGCCGCCCTGGGGGCGCTGGCCATGCGCGAAGTACGCCGCCTGCGCGCCCTGCGCGCCGTTGAGAAGCAGGCCCTCTCGCTCCTGAACACGGGCAATGCCAACGTGGGCGCCATGGTGGACCAGCTGGTCTCCCGCGCCCTGGCGGGCCAAGGCATGAACATCACCCTCCAGGTTTTCCGCGATTACCACGGTGACTTGCTCGAGCGCATGCATGGGACCAGCGAAGAAGACGCCGTTCCGGCGCCGGTCACCCTTGCCCCGGTGGCGGCCAGCGAGCCCGCGGCGACAGCGCCGGTCAGCGCTGCTGCGGACGCGGATTTTGCCGACACCAACGAGGAAGTGGACATCCGCCGCCTTCTGGTTAACCAGGCCACGCGCTTGCGCGCGCCTTTGGACGTGCAAGACGCCATGGTCCCCGCTGACGGCGAGACCTTGGCGCAAGTGCTCCAGGTTATGGCCCAACGGTTCCAGGGATGGCACGTCCGCCTCTCCGGCACCCGTGCCGACAACACCTACCAAGTGGGTATCGACGCCGAAGGCGTGTGCCTGAACTCCTCCGAGCTCGAGTACGCTTCAACCACCGGTGCCTCCAACCGCGGCGTGGACATGAACGTCGTGATGGCAGTTGATTTGGCCCGCGCCGCGGGTATCCCTTTGCGGCTGGAAAACCGCGTAGGCGAAGATGGCAGTATCGCCGGCGCCCGCGCCACCATGGACCTTGCCATGCCCAATGCCCGCACGCTCACGGCGGTGGTGCGAGGGAAGAAGCGGGATCTGGAGCGGCGGATGGGCGGCGCGCCCGAGATGATGAATTAACCACCCCCCCCCAAGGGAGCTTCTCATGAAAAGTGCCATTGTGGTCGCTGTACTGTTCTTAGCGACCGACGCCTCCGCGGGCGTATTCGGCAACGTCACCCTCCGTCGCCTCACCTATGGCCATGACCAGGCCGGTTGTGCCACAGAGGAAGTCATCAAGGACGTGTACCAGGAAACCGGCGTGGATTTCGTGGAAGGCAGCGCCTCCAAGAGTTGGGATTGTGCGGACACCACCTCCTCCACCGCCGATGCGCGCCGTTGTCCCTACCCTCAATACACAGTTGGCCGTGAGGCAGGCATGCAGGGCTTCCGTTGTTTCGCCAACGGTGATGCCGGCGTGGCCGTTTGCGTTTCTGGCGCCACTTCAGCACAGGTGCCCGAAACTTACGCGGTCTACCGTGGTCCCGGCAGTCCCACCCGCACGGAGAACGTGGAGCGGGCTCGCGTGCGTGAACTGTTCATCCTCAGCAAGAACAACTTGGGCTTTCGTGCCGACCACTACTACCGTTTCGACAACGCCGGCTGCCAAGTGGAGGCCTTCGAGGGGATGACCTACCAAGGCTGCGCCGATCTTTTCCAGAGTGCCCTGACCGGCTCCACGCTTTACGATCCCGACATCTCCGAACAACGCTTTTGCGACCCCGCCAACGCCAGCGACTCCAACTCCATCTCGGGCCATGCGGACAAGCTGAAAAAGATCGGGGAGTGCCTCCGTCGCATCCCCAATTTCCGCGCCCGCTATCAGGCTGGGCTAGCCCGTGGGCCGGCAAGCGTGAAAGGGGAAAAGAAGGCGGGGGCGCAAAAGAAGGCACCCTCGAAAAAGAAGTCCTAGTCCCCAACGACCAATGATTGAACAACCGCCCTCCGGGGCGGTTTTTTTATGCCTACAATCGCGGGCTTGGCTACCCGGGAGTGGCCGCGCGTTTGCTGCTTCTCCCGCATGGTCCTGCGACCCATCATTTTCGCCTTGTTCGCGTGGTCCGCCTACGCCCAGGTGGATCACTCACGTTACTGGGGCGAAGCACGTCACCAGGGACGCGTGGGCGCCTGCCACGTCTTCGCCGCCGTCGCTTTGTTGGAGGGTGAGCACGCCGCCCAATTCGGGCAGCGCGTGAACTTCTCCGAGGCGCTGGTATTCGGGCGGCACTTTCTTGGGACGGGAAATGAGGAAATGGCCACGCGGCGGTTACACAACATCCTGCGTGCGGTGGCGCTCTTTTCCGGCAACTCCACCTGGGGTTGGGAGGGTGGGCGCATTCACAGCAGTTTCGCCTTGGCCCAAGATCTCCCTGTGCTGGAAGAAGCCGGGCCGTCGTATAGGGACGTTGAGGAGCTGACCGGACACGTGAACCGCGCGACCCAGCAGGTGCGGCAGCAGAGGAATCAGGGGACAGGATTCGAAGAAGTTGTGGATGGCACGCTGCCCGTCCTCCTCAGGGCCACGGAGACCCAGCGGCAATCGCTCTTGACCGATTATCCCTTGGCCCGCACGGGATGGGGTACCGCCCTTTCCTACACAAAGAGAGAGCGTGAAGAAGTGGAGACTGACCTGCGCGAGTTTCTCATCCGTAAGCTCGCCTGCCGTCCAGTGGGAGTTGAGGCCGCGGGAGACATCTGGAGCAGTGGCGCCACTGGTGGCCACTCCGTGGTGGTGGTGGGCCACGATCCACGCCGCCGGCAGTTCATCGTGCGCAACAGTTGGGGCAGGGCCGGCCTGTTCAACTCCCACGAACGGGTGGATGAGGACGAGTTAGTGGAGGGCATCACGGCAATCGGTTGGGTGGAAAACCCGGCGATGGAATGCTATCCCGCGGTCAGAATTCCAAATGGAAGGTCACAGGCCCGTCGTTAACCGCCTCGACCTTCATTTCGGCCCCGAAGCGACCTTCCTCCACCTTCACGTTTTGCGAGCGCAGCAGTCGGTTGAACTCCGCCCACATGAGACGGGCCTCGCCGGGGTGCATGGCCCCCTCGAAGCTCGGGCGGTGGCCGCCCTCGCCATTCCAGGCCAGGGTGAACTGGCTCACGGAGAGCACGGCGCCTTCCACTTGGGCGATGTTGAGATTCATCTTGCCAGCCTCGTCGCTGAAACAGCGAAGCTTCATGAGACGCTCGGCTGCCCGGGCCACGTGGTCGCGAGTGTCGCCCGCCTGGAAACAGACGAAGAGCAGCAGGCCCTTCTCGATCCGGCCGATGACCTCGCCATCCACCGACACTTGGGCGCGGTCCACACGCTGGACCACCACCTTCACGGCGCGTCCCCCGTGAGAATTTGCTGGCGGAAGCTCTCGTCGAAGAATTCGCCCACTTCCTTGAGCAGGGCCTCGAAGACTTGGCGCTGCTGGAGCGTGTGGCCGAGAATAGCCTTGAGGTCGGCCAGAGGCGGCAGGCGCAGGGCCCGCAGCACCTTGCCCAAGGGGGCGTTGCCCGCGGATTGGAAGAGGAACTGGGCGAACACCAGCATCTCCTCGTCGGAGTGCAGACGCAGGCGGGGTTTGCCGTCGGCGAAGACTTCCAGGAACCAGGTACGGTTGTCGCCCTCAATCTGGCCGCGCAGCTCGACCTTGCCCACGGGGGCTTCCATATGCTCTTGGGACGTGCCAGGCACGAACTCGGCGTACACGTCCGCATGGCGCGGGAAGAGCGGGGCGGTAGGGAGCGCCGAGAGGGGCTTCTGGATCACGGGGTTCATGAAGTTGACCTGCGTGCCGACGCGTGGATCGGACATCTGGGCCACCAGGCCCTCGAGCACGCGCTCGAAACCCGCCAGGGCGCCCAGCACGTCGCAGGCGTAGCGCGGGAAAAGCTGGGGGGCCAAGTGCCGGAACTGGGAGAAACGCTCGCGTAGCTCCTCAGGATGGGTGGCGGTGAGACGTTCCCGGTCCCAACGGAAGAGGTCCAATGCAGGGCGCAGGGGCTCGGGAAGGAACTCGCCTCGCAGGAACCACTTGGGCACGAGCATCTTGCCCAGCTGGCCTTTCACCTTGGTGCCACCGCCGAAGGTGAGGCCCAGGAGCTGACGTCCGACTGCCGAGGCGAAGTAGCGTCGCAGGACGTTGGGATCCATGCCCTGCTGGCGCGGGGCCACCAGGAAGTAATGGCAGAGGGCGCCGCCGCGGTCGTAGTAAACGGAACGGAAGGTGTCGGCGGGGAAAAGCTCGGCGCGCACGCCATCGGCGTTCCGGAAATCCACCACCAGGAAGGTGGCGCCTTCGCGGCGGCCGCCCAGGCCCAGCCCCAGGGTGGCGGGGCCGTTCCACTCCTCGGGGTCCATCTGCCGTAGGTCGAAGACGCTGTCGAGGGGCACGCAGGAGGAGAGGAGGCCCTTGAAGAAGCGCGGGTGGGTCACGCGGCTCTGGTCCTCGTGGGCGGAGTGGATCAGGTGGCCGTCCACCAGGGCATCTTGGAAGAATTCCAGGCGGCAGCCGCCGCCCCATTCCTGCTGCCACAGGGTGGGCATCTCGCCCAGATGGCTGAGGTAGAAGCCGCGCATGGCCTCAGTGATGTCCTCGAAGTTCTGGAAGGAGCCCATGTCGCCGGAGAAGCGGAACCAGGCCAGCGGCTCTCGGTTTTCCGCGGGAGCGGGGGAGGAGCGGCGGCGGAACACGTAGAGCCAGGAGCCGAGCTCGCCTTTGCCCTTGAGCTGCTCCAGCTCGAAGACGGCTTTGAGCTCGAGGTTCTCCAGCAGTTGCTGGAGGCGCTCCTTCTGGCTGGGGGCGAAGAGGCTCTTGCCTGAGAGCGCCACGAGGAAGCCGCCCGGCTTGAGGTCGGTGGCGGCGGCGCCGATCTGGCCCATGAGCCAGTGGTAGGGGTTGTTCTTGGGCAGCTGGGTGAGGTTGAGCACCACGCGGTCGTAGGTGGACTCGAGGAAATCGCCGCCGAAGGCGCCGGTGTGGGCGCGGCCGCGGGCGTTCTTGCGGTTCTGGTAATGCCCGCTCATGACCTTGCTGATGAATCCCACGGGTTCCTGGCCTTGCAGCGGGGCCATTTCTGCGAGGAAGGTCAGGAATTGCAGCTCGCTCAGGCCCTTCATGAAGGGGCCCGCCTCGAACTCGCGGCTCTTGAAGTCAGGGCAAAGGATCTGGTCCCACTTCATGTCTTTGTTATTGTCCTGGGCGAGCCAGTGGGAGTGGGCGAGGGACTCCAGGAAATCTCCGCTGAACTTGGTGCTGATGATCTCCAGTTCGTCCGGGGTTTGGAACTTGCTGGCCGGGGAAGGATCCCAAGTCTCCACCCAAAGTGGGAAGTTGATCAGGAGCGAGTTGAGGAAAAGGCCGAAGTTGATGTGGGAGAGGGCGTGAGAGAAGACCCTCCCCATGTTGTCCTGCACCCGTGGCGAGACGTGCTTGATCAGTTCGGAAATGGTGGGCCCGTCATTCTCCGCCATCCACTCGCCCAGAGGGGCCTCCAGGGGCGCGCCGGGACGGTACCAGCTGAACACGTTGCTCTCCATGACCCGGGCCTTGAGCTCCTTCTTGGTGCCGGCCTGGAAGACCTGGGAGAGCCAATGGTTAGGATTCTGGGCAGCGCGGGTGCCGGCGGGTACACCCGCCTTGCTGGCGAGCACGCGGATGAAGCGCAGCTTGAATACAGCGATCACGGCAACGCGTGAGCAGTAGAGGTCCAGGAAAGTGGTGAGCTCGGGCGGTTGTTGCTCAGCCGGTGCGCGCAGGGCCTGCCAGAAGCCGCCCAGGTCGTCCAGGCCGGGGCAGTGGAGGGAGCGGTCCCCGGCGAACACCAGAAACTCGTTGTAGATCTCCATTTTGAGGGAGCGGTTGAACTCGTGCTCCACCAGGCGGCGGCGCACGTCGTCCCGGACGGTGTCCAAGAGGCGTGAGAAACGTGCGGCCTGACGGGATGAGAGGGAGCCTCCGCACCATCCGGGTGTCAGGAACGTGCTGGGACAGAATCCGGCCACGACGGCGGACTCCACAGGGGCCGCGGCCACGGGGCGGCGGCGATTCACGAACGCGGGGAATTTCTGACGGGAGGGCGCGGTCTGAGGGGCGGCTTCTGGGGTGACCACTAGCGCGCGGGGGGATCCCGGGGAGGTCTGCACCTCCCTACTCAACCATTGCCCGACCATGAACGGCTTCTTGCTCAAACGCAGATCCTGATGGCGATCTCAATCAAAAACATTGGAATTCCAGTAGGTTGAAGAGGAGCATTTGAACGTCCTGGGCGGGCTTTGTCATGGGAAAAAACCTCTCATTTGCTGATAGAGAAGGGGGTAAAGCTCCGAAGTTGTGACGCCGAAAAGCGGGTTGCCCAGCGTTCCAGAAACAAAAATTTTTGACCCGCCAGGAGAGTTGCCATGGAGAAAGGTTTTAACGACCAAGAGCTCGCGGACATCATGAACGAGATTGAAAGTCTCGAGCGCGAATTCGCTGAGCAGCCCGCGGCCACGGCCGCTCCTGTGCCGGAGGCCAAAGAAGTGGCGGCTCCGTTGGCGGAGATGACCCCCGAGAAGGCCATACCCAAGACTAACCACGCGGCCGACGCCAATGTGGTGCCTCTCAAGGCCCCGGTCCCCGTCGCCCCAGGGTCTTCCAGCATGAGTTTCCAAGTGAGCGGGCAGATGACCGTCAACCTTTGCTTCGAGGTGGATGGGCAGAAGGTGAACCTCTCCGTGAGCGGTGAAGGCCTCAACGTCGAAACCGAATCCGGCGCGCGCTTCACCCTGCCTTTCGCCAACGCCGCCGCCCGCCGCAAAGCCTCCTGAGGGATGGCCGTCCAGCTGCTCGGGGGGGAGGCCAAGGGCTTCACTTTGGAGGTTCCCCCCGAGACGATCACCCGACCCACCGCCGTCTTGCTTAAACGCCGCCTCTTCGATTGGCGCCAGGATTGGCGCGGGTGGAGCTTCGCCGACCTCTGCGCGGGTTCCGGCTCCATGGGATTTGAGGCACTGTCCCGGGGAGCGGAGGAAGTGTGGCTCAACGAATCCCACCGCCAGGCCTTTCGCGTGTTGGAGAAGAACGTCATCCGATGGCGTGAGCGCTACGGCGGTGACAACCTCCAGCTCTCCCAGCTCGACTTCGTGGCCGCAGTGGAGCGGCTGCGCGCCCGCTTGCCGGCGGACGGAGAAAACTGTGTGCTGTTTTTCGATCCACCGTATGAGGACCATCGGGCCTACGAGCGCTTTTGGGAAACCGTGCGCGGATTCGCCGGGGAAGTCTGGGTGGAATCCGACGAGCAAAAGGGCGTGTCGCTCGCCTCTCAACGCCAGCACTTGAGCGCTAGCGTCAAGGAGGTGGTCCAGGGTTCCCGGTGGATGCTGGTGGGAAGGCCCTTGCCACGCTAGGATAGTGGCATGGACAAACGCACCGCCTTGTACGCTGGCACTTTCGATCCGTTCACCAACGGCCATCTGGACATCGTCCAACGCGCCCTCGGGCTCTTTGACCGTCTCGTGCTCCTGGTGGCGGTCTCACCTACCAAGCAGCCGCTCATCCCCCAGGCCCGGCGCATGGCCCTCCTCCAGGAAATGTTCAAGGGTGAGCCCCGGGTCCAGGTGGACGCCTGGGACAAGTTGGTGGTGGACTACGCCCGCCAGAAGGGCATCGGCCACATCGTGCGGGGTTTGCGCCCCATCGGCGATTTCGAGGGCGAATTCCAAATGGCCTCCATGAACCGCCGTCTGCATCCGAGCCTGGACACGGTTTTTCTCATGACCGGCGAGCGTCTGCACTACGTGTCTTCTTCCTTGGTGAAAGAAGTGTGGAAACACGGGGGGGACATCTCCCCGTTCGTGCCACCTTCCATCCTCGACGAGTTGAACAAGTTGAAAGGATAAGTTCCCCATGCTTCTCAGTTCCCGCGTCAAAGGCGTCAGCAACAGCATCACCCTCGAGCTCAACGAGACCGCCCAGAAGATGGCGGACGAGGGGCGCATCATCTACAACCTCTCGGCCGGCCAGCTGCCCATCAAGCCCCCCCAGGAATTCATCGAGAAACTCCACCAGCAACTGAACTTCCTCAAAAGCTACCAGTACTCCCCCGTGGCGGGACTGCCGGAATTGCGCCGCAAGGTCATTGAGCACCATTTCCGCGCCCGTGGCTTGAGCGAGCCCGCCGACAGCGATGCCATCCTCTCCAATGGTTCCAAGCAGTCCATCTACATGGCCCTCGGCGCGGTCTTGGACCCGGGAGACGAAGTCATTTTGTTGGCCCCCTACTGGGTCAGCTACCCCGAGATGGTGAAATTCTGGGGTGGCGTGCCGGTGGTGGTGAAAAGCAACGTCTTCGATGCCTATGGACCCTCGCTCGAAGACATTGCCCGGCTCATCACCCCGCGCACGAAGGCCCTCATCATCAACAGCCCCAACAACCCTGCCGGCGTGCACTATCCCGAGGCGTGGATGCGCGGCCTCGCTCAGCTCATGAAGCAGCATTCCGACGTCTGGATTTTGTCCGACGAGGTCTACGCCGACTTGGCTTACTTCGACCCTCAGCCCACGTACTTTTACCAGCACGAACCCGAACTTCTTTCGCGCACGGTGGTCTTCAACGGCATCTCCAAGTGCTTTGCCTCCACTGGCCTGAGACTCGGATGGACGGTGGCGCCCAAAGGTGTGGTGGGGGCCATGGGGCGCATCCAGGGCCAAGCCACCTCAGGCCCCAGCGCGCTGGTGCAGCGGGCGGTGCTGGAGACGGACTTCGACCTCATCCAACGCTTCCTTGGGCCGGTGAAAAACCACTTGCGCAATTCCGCCAATACCGTGCGCACGCGACTGCGGGAAGCCGACCTTCACAATGTATGGTACCAGTCGCATTCCGCATTCTACTTCATGCTTGATTTTTCCCGCACCCCGGTGTTCGCACGCTTCGCGGGAGAGACCCCCGAGGCGGATCACTCCAAGGAGATTTGTCAGGAACTCCTGGAGAAAGAGGGAGTCGCGTTGGTGCCGGGAGGGGATTTTGGGTTCCCCAATTCCGCGCGCTTAAGCCTCACCATGGAAGAAGTCCCCTTCCAAGAGGCGTTGGCACGGGTCGTGCGCTTTCTCCAAGGGCGCTGAGAGGGCAGATTTCACCCGTCTGGGGTCCACCGCCCCCCCCCGGTAGAATGGAAAGGGGGAGGTATTCCCATGGTCCGCATCCTATTCCGCATCCTGTCCCTGGGAGCGCTGCTCGTCGTGGCCGCGTGCTCTCAGACGCCCGAGGAAGCCGCGACCAGCGCCATCGACCAGGCCCTATACCACCTCTCCCAGCCCACGCCGGAGTGCCAAAAGGCCATCGACGTGCTGGAGGACATCGACGACCAGGACAAAAATCCGCGTTACCTGCAGGCCCTGGCTTCGGCCTACGCCTGCCGCGGCGGCTTCAGCGAGCTGACCCTTTTCGACGAGGTGGACACCATCGAGTCCGACTTCGACGAGTTCCTCGGCTCCCTGGCGGCCCTCTCCACTTCCGAACAGACGGAAGCTGAGTCCGACGAATTCGCCGACCTCCAGCGGGCCATCGACATCCTGTTGTACGCGGGAGGCAAGACCACACCATCAGCCGCCCAACAGAAGGCCGTCTTTGGGGCCCGCCAGGGCGGTAACCTGAACCTCCAGGCCCTGTACATGATCCTCGTACAGCTGGGGCGCTACGCCCGATGGTACGGGGACACCAACGACACCGGCAACAAAGGTTCCGGCTCCGCCGCCAACACCTGCTTTTTCGACTACGGTGCCGGTGCCCTGGCCGTCGCCACCGGGCACGGTGGAGGCAACGCTTGCGTGGCCGGTAACTCCGGCCACGTCGATCTCGATTACGCCGGCGTGGGCACCGCCGTGGCCCAACGGCGCCTGTGCCAGGGGGCTATGCTGATCAACAACATGGTCGACATCCTGGACAACACCACCCTCAGCAGCAACGACTCCATCGGTGAGATCGCCAACCTTTCGGCCATGATCGATCCCTACTTGGCCACCGCCTCGGCGCTGGACCCGGACATGGACGACTTCATCGCCACCCTCTCCCAGGAGGATTGCGAGGATCTGGTGGCCGCCGACGACGACGTCGCCGAACTCTACTTCGCTTCACTCTTCGAAGGGGGCCTGCCCTAATGAAGCGTTGGGGTGCCATAGGGCTGCTCGCGCTGGCGGCCCACGCGCACGAAGCGCCCCACGGGGTGCGCTCCCCGCGCGGCCTGCTCATGGGGGACGCCTGGACCGCCGTGGCCAACGACGACTACACGCTCTTCTACAACCCCGCGGCCCTGGCCCGCCACGCCCGGGACTTCACGCTGTTCCCGCTGAATCCCACCGTGTCTTCCACCAACATCATCAGCGACCTGGACAAATACGAGGACTTCCCGGACTCGCCCTCCGGCGTGGCCGATTTGATGATGAACGAGCCGGTGCACGTGGCGACCAACGTCGCCCCCGGGTTCAAGCTCTTCAACTTCGGCTTTAACTTCATCGCCAGCGAGTCCGCGGACCTACTGCTCAGAAACCGCATCCACCCCACGCTGGACATCGATTACCGTTCCGACCGCGGGTTCGCGGCGGGCTTTGCTGTACCAGTGGGACCCGGCCGCCTCACCCGCAAGAGCAAGAGCGGCAGTTCCACCAACCTGGGCCTGGGGTTTAAGTACATCAAGCGCAAGGGCCTCAAGGACTCCATGGCGCTGACGGGCACCGACTTACTTGACTATATCGATTCGGATGCCGACGCCAAAGAGATCGTGGACAGGCTTGGGCTCATGGAGTCGGACGCCTGGGGCTTTGACGCGGGCATTGAGCACGTGGTCCGGGAAGGCAACAACCAATGGGTCTTGTCGCTGGCAGCCTTGGACATCACCAACACGGATTTTGAGGTGGAGGACACTGGGGATGGCAAGAGCTTGCCTTCCAACCGGGGCCAGCTCAACCTGGGCACCGCCTGGATGTACCGGAGCAGCCTGTTCCGCGGCACGTTCTCCCTCGACGTGCGCGACCTGACGGAGAAACGCGAATTCCTGGAGCGCTTCCGCCTGGGCGCGGAGTTGGGCATCCCCATCGTGAGCGTGATGGGGGGATGGAACGCGGGCTATTACTCCTACGGCCTGGGGCTGGACTTGGGCCTTTTAAAGCTCATCGGCGGCTTCTATGGCGTGGAGGCCGGCAGCGGTTATCGCCAAACGGAGAGCCCGCGCCTCGTCATCTACCTGGGTTTATTCGACTTTTCATTTGATGCGTGAGCGTTTTATCATCTGGGCAAGGGCCAATGGACGGCCCCCGCTTGCCCAGGAGACTTCTTGAACAAGACTTTCATCCTCGACACGAACGTCCTCCTGCTCGACCCCACCGCCATCAACAAATTCGGACCTCAGAACAAAGTCTTCATCCCGCTCACGGTGGTGGAGGAACTCGATAAGTTCAAGAAAGACCAAAACGAGATCGGCCGCAACGCCCGCTACTTCGCGCGCCTCATCGACGGCCTGCGCTCCCAAGGCTCCCTCATGCAAGGCGTGGAGCTTGAGAACGGCGGGCAGCTGGTCATCAGCATCGTCAAAGACACCAAGACCGCCCAGGGCACGGGGCTCTCCGCCACGGTCAACGACAACCTGATCCTCGCCGCCGCCGTGTCCCTCAAGGCCGCGGGCGAGAACGTCACGCTGATCACCAAGGACATCAACCTCCGCCTCAAGAGCGACGCCGTGGGCGTCAACGCCGAGGACTATGAGACCACCGACGTCACCCTTGACGAACTCTACTCGGGCCAGCGCGTGGTGGAGATGGAGTTGGAGAAGCTGGAGGTGTTCGAGAAGGAGCGCTTCCTCAAGGTGGAGCAGGGAGAGATCCCCGGCATCTATCCCAACGAGTATTTGATCCTCACCGACAAGAACAACCCCTTCAAAAAAGTGCTCGGGCGTTACCACTCACGCAAAGGTGGCGTGGTCCCCCTCATCCGCCCCAAAGAGGGCGTGTGGGGTATTCACCCGAAAAACATCGAACAGCAATTCGCGCTGGACGCCCTCTTGAACAACGAGATCAACCTGGTCTCCCTGGTGGGCAAGGCCGGTACCGGTAAAACCCTGCTGGCCATCGCCGCGGGCTTGGAATGCGCCATCACGAAGCAACAGTACTCCCGGGTGCTGGTTTCCCGCCCCATCGTCCCCATGGGGCGGGACCTGGGCTTCCTCCCCGGCGACATCAGCGAGAAGCTGGGCCCCTGGATGCAGCCGATCTTCGACAACATCGACTTCCTTTTCGGCAACCAGCGGGCCAGGAATGAGATGACCACCTGGGATGAGCTCATCAACCAGGGCCTGTTGCACGTGGAGCCCCTGACCTACATCCGCGGCCGCTCGCTGCCAGGCCAGTACATGATCGTGGACGAAAGCCAGAACTTAACTCCCCACGAAATCAAGACCATCATCACCCGCGCCGGTGAGGGCACCAAGATCGTGCTCACCGGGGACTCCGAGCAGATCGATAACCCGTACTTGGATTCTTTGAACAACGGGTTGGTCTACTGCATCGACAAGCTGAAAGGGGAGGACATAGTCGCCCACACCAAGCTGCAGGTGGGTGAGCGCTCGCCCCTCTCGGAAATCGCCAGCAAGCTCCTGTGAGCCTGCCCCGCGGCCACCAGCGCGCGCACCTGCGGGCCCCCTTCCGGGAGCCCGTGCTCTACGCCTCCGAGGGCTTCGTCCACAAGGCCCGGGCCCGCAACGTCTCCGAGGGCGGCTTGCTCCTGGACCAAGTCCCGCACCTGCCCGCGGAAGACGAGGTGGCCCTCATGCTGGCGCTGCCCCAGTTCCCGCACTTCCGCCACTTCGACCTCCAGCGCCTGCGCGAGTTCTCCCGGGACCTCTTCCCCGCGAAAGTCATCCGCCTCCACTGCCAGATGGCCCGCCGGACCGGAGAAACCACCTCCGTTGACGAGGTCTTTCGCCCGGGCATGGGCGTGCGCTTCATGGGAGATATTGGCCCTCAGCAGAAGCTCATCGCCGAGTATGTGGAGACCTTCACCGCCAACCTGGCCTTCCTGCAGGTGTTGATGGACTCGTGGACCACCAATGAGGAGACCCGTGAGCACGCTTTGGAGCTCGCTCGAGTTCTGGGTTACGGGGAGACGAAGAAGGTGGCGGAGTTGAGGGCGCAGGTCACGAGGGATTATGTGTCTTTGCAGTGGCTGTGAGCCGAAAGGAGTCCCCACCCCTGGTGTGGGTGGGGACTTAGTCTTCAAGTTTAGCGCTGGCCAGGGCAGCGGAGGTTGCGGAGCCGGGCGACCAGCCCGTTCGCCGTATCCAAGATTCTGAGTTCCTCTCGGATGTGGGCGAGGACGGGCGCCGAGACGAGGCTTGAGATCATGGCAACGTCGTCCTGTGTGATGGGGGAACTCAGGGTGTAGATATGGTGGAGGCGGTTGTTGACCGCGGTAGGGAAGGCGCTGCCGCGCTCCACTGCGGTCAGCATGGCGTCGATCCAGGCGGCTCCGGCAAGCCTTCTGTAGGTTTCAAAACGGGCGTTTTGCAAGCTGTTGGAGAAGATGTCGACGCTGAAGGTTGGCTCGTTACGGTTACAAGCGGGCCGTTGACCCGAAAGGAGGGCGTTCATGCTCCGGATGTTGTCGCGTATAGCGCTGAGGGAACTCCCATTGGTGACCCCATCGCGGAATGACGCCACCGCGCTTTCCTGGGTCTCACGGCTGATGAACGCCGGATAGGGCCTTCTGGCGATCACCTGGCCCGAACTCAGCGCGATCAACTGGATGCTCACGGTGACTTGGTCAGAGTAACTGATGCGGTCCTGGCAGTAAGGGTTTAGGGCGGTGTCCCAGCAATCTCGGAAGAGCTCCTCACGGGAGTAGTTTTGCGAGCGATACAGCATGAAAGCGAACTCGCGAAACTCCTCATTGATGTGATCGGCGAGGTCCCCTACTATCCCGCCGGCTTGTTGGGCGTTTAAGAGGACGCTGACCAACAGCTCGTGCATAAGAAGTTGGCCCTGCTCTTCCGCCGGCAGGCGCTGGAACAATGGCTCGTTGATCAGGACCCGGCTGTTGGAGGTGTGGCAGGCGGCAACCCTCTGGCGGGCCACGGCGAAGCGGGTGGCGTTGAGGCAACCGTACTGGTCCCGCAGCTCTTCGTTGGTGAAGTACCAGCCCCGCACTGTGCGGATGTGGCGAAGGTAATTCGGGAGGTAGGCATACTTGCTTTCCAGGCGACGCAAGGCCGGCTCGAGGTGGGAACCCCAGGAGGGGATGGTGGCGGGATCGATGCGCCGGAATTGACGGGTGTTCTCGTAGGTGTCGAGGACTTGATCATCCACGGTGTTGCCGCCGCCGCCTGTGTTGCCGCCGGTGTCGGCACGGGTTTGGGCGAAGGCATTAAGGGTCAGAGAGGCCAGCAGGGCGAAGGTCAGCGTTTTCATAAAGCTCCAATGGGTAAAAGTTTAGGGCCTAGCGTGGTCGAGTTGTGCACGGCGTGAAAAATATACGAATGCCACGATGCGTGATAGATAGTCTTTATTAATTAACGCATACTTCTTTAAAGTAGCTTAAACAAAGAAAGGCAAGTGTTTCCATGGACTTAAGGCTCATTGAGAGCACCAACTACAAGGAATTCATTCTCCGGCTGGAAGCCGAGGACCCCCGCTACCAGCGAGGTTTCCGTTCCCGTTTGGCGGAGCACGTGGGCTGCCAGAACGCTTTTGTGAGCCAGGTGCTGGGAGGGAGGCTGAACTTCAGCCTGGAGCAGGCCCTGCTGGTGGCGGAGTTCTTCGGGTTTTCGGAGAAGGAGCGGAAGTACTTTCTATTGTTAGTGGAGCACGAGCGCGCCGGCACGGCGAAGCTCAAGGAGTATTTCAACGAACAGTTGGCGAGTTTGCGGCAAGAGGGCCTCGACCTGCAGGGAAGGATCGGCACAGATACCGTGCTCTCTTTTGAGGACCAGGCGGAGTACTACAGCCGTCCGCTGTATTCGCTCATCCACATGTGGATCACCATACCTGGCCATCGCACTGTACCCGCGTTGGTGAAAGCCTTGCGCGAACCCGAGTCGGTGGTGCGCCCGGGGGTGGACTTCCTTCTGCGCACCGGGATCCTGGTGCAGAAGGGTGGGGAGCTCACGCCCGGGAAAACCGTCATGCACTTGGGCCGCAATTCACCCCTCATCATCAACCTCCACGCCAACTGGAGGAACGAGGCCATCCGCTCCCTGCGCTCCGGCGCCAACACCAACCTGCATTACTCAACGCTCTCCAGCCTCTCCCACGAAGACTTCGAGCGGCTCCAGGCCCAAATGGTGGAGCTGATCAATTCCTACGTGGAGAAAGTGAAGGCGTCGCCCGAGGAAACCGTGGCGTGCTTCACCATGGACTTCTTCAAGGTGTGATCACTCTTCCAGGAAAATCCGGCAGCGCGGGTGCATGGCGGGAGCCTCGAAGGTGCGCGGTTCCAGGTTGGTGATGCGGCAGCGACGGGTGGAGTAGCGGTGCTCGGGGACCTCCAACAAATCCATGTTGCGGATCTGGCCGCCACCGAAGTGACAGTCGGCGGTGGCGTCGGCAATGAGCTCGCCGTTTTGTTTGTTGAGGATCTTCAGCGCATAGCGCTCGCGGTAGTAGGCCCAGTAGCCCAGGTAGACGGGGCGGGGGAGGTGCTTGGCACTCACGGGCGCGATCTCCAGGTCCAGGTCCAGAATGTTGGAAGGGACGTGCCGGCGCAGGAGTTCGAGCCCACGCTGGGTACCCCATTGGCATAGGGCCGCGCGGCCCAGGGCCTGGTTGAGCTGGTTGAGGTTTCCTGCGCTGATGCCCCGGGCGGCGCTGGCCGCCACTGCCATGGGGTTCTCGCGGAAGCCGAACTCGTCTTCGCCGCAAGAGGCGAGAGAGATGGCGAGGGCGAGAAGCAGCAGAGTTTTCATCGGGTCTCCGGCGGGCGTGTGGCGGCGAGACTATGCCTCGCCGCCCCTGCCGGGGAGATCCCCTGTAAAAGATTTAGAGTGTGGGGGGCAGTTGCCCGCGCAGCCTCAGGATGGCGTGCTGGAAGTTGCCGTCGGCCCGCTGGGCGAGCTCGGAGAGCAGCAGTTGTACCCGGTCCATAAAGTCCGGGCCGAAGTTTTGGCCGGAAAACTCTTCCAGCAGGTGTTGGGCCTCGCCCTCCATCTGCCCGATCCCCAGGCCCCCCAGGTATTCCTGGTAGTCGTCCAAAGACCGTTGCAGCTGACGTTTTTCCCGGAGGGTCGCCAGGTCGATGACCATGCCCTCGGCTCTCAGTTGGTTGCTCACTTATTGATCCCCTCTCGCTTCCGGGCCCGCCCTCATGGCCTCCCGTTGGTACTCCCATCCTCGCAAAGCCCAGGCCAGTGCTCGAACAATCGGAAGATGTGCCGCGCTTATAGGGTGCGGAGCGCCGAAGCTCAAGAGACCGTAAGTTTTTCTTCCTAAGCTGTAAGAACTAGTATGAAAAAACAGAGAAATCCCTGAAATAAAGTAAGGAGCAGTACGTCATAGACTGCCTCACTAAGTAAAAAAGGGGGCAGTCCTAGGCCGTCCCCAAAATGAAAAAAGGGGACCTTTCGGCCCCCCTCTTTGTCACCGACGCATTTTGTCGGATTAGGCGTTTTTCTTGAACCAGGATTTGGAGCCGGCTGTGTCCGGCTTCATGGTTTCGGCGCCTTTTTTCCAGTTGGCCGGGCAGACCTCTCCGGTCTTGGCGGTCATCTGGTACGCCTCCACCAGGCGCAAGGTCTCGTCCACGCTGCGGCCCACGGAGAGGTTGTTGATGGTGCAGTGCTGGATCACGTCTTTGTCGTCGATGATGAAGAGGCCGCGCAGGGCGACTTCTTCGCCGACGAGGACTTCATAGTCACGAGCGACCTTTTTGTTGAGGTCGGCCAGGATGGGGAACTTGATCTCGCCTAGGCCGCCCTCGTTACGGGGCTGCTTAGTCCACGCCAGGTGGGAGAAGAAGCTGTCCACGGAGCAGGCGATCAGCTCGCAGCCCATGGCCTTGAACTTATCCGCGGCGTCGGAGTAGGCGATGATCTCGGTGGGGCACACGAAGGTGAAGTCCAAGGGGTAGAAGAACAGGACCTTCCATTTGCCCTTGTAGTCGTCCAGGGAAACGGTCTTGTTTTCGCCGTTCACCAGGGCGGGGGCCTTGAAATAGGGGGCGGGGTTGCCAACCAAGCGTGCCATTACGGTCTCCTTGAGAAGTGTTACAGGTGGGTTTTCAGGTACGTAAGCGGGTCCCAGACTAGGGCCCCACGGGGCGAAATTCAAGCCATGGCGTGTCCACCCGGCAAGGACTTCTCCCGGACGGGATGCTATCCCCGGAAGGGCTTTCCCCTTAAATTAAACCTCAAGATTACCGCGGATTGAGCCGAAAAGCCTGAACACATTGGTCAAACTTAGACGAAGAAGGACCACCTGATGGACACCCCCAAAATGGGCTATATCCCAAACCCCATCGTGATCGAGCAGACCGCGCGCGGTGAGCGGCAGTACGACATCTACTCGCGTTTGCTCCTCGACCGCATCGTGTTCCTCGGCACGGAGGTGAACGACACCGTCGCCAACCTGCTCGTGGCCCAGTTCCTCTTCCTCGAGCAGAGCGACTCCGAGGCGCCGATTCATTTCTACATCAACAGCCCCGGCGGCTCCGTCTACGCGGGCCTCGGGATCTACGATATCATGCAACACGTGGCCTGCCCGGTTTACACCTACTGCGTGGGCATGGCGGCTTCCATGGGATCCATCCTGCTGCAGGCGGGGGAGCCGGGGCACCGCTACAGCATGCCCCACTCGCGCATCATGATTCACCAGCCCCTGGGCGGCGCCCGCGGCCAGGCCTCCGACATCGAGATCCAGGCCAAGGAGGTCCTCGACCTCAAGCGCCGCCTCTACGAGATCTACGTCAAGCACACCGGCAAAACCTACGCCGAGGTGGAAAAGGCCTGTGACCGGGACAGCTACATGGATCCCGTCAAGGCGAAGGAGTTCGGACTCCTGGACGTGATCATCGATCCCAAGGGCAAGACCAAGAACACTAAGTAAGAACGCGGCAGCGGACGGAACAACGAAAAGGGCACCATGACGACCAAGGACAAAGCGGGCGGGAACTACGGGGCGCTGAACTGCAACTTCTGCGGCAAGAGCCAGAAGGAAGTGAAAAAACTCATCGCCGGCCCCGGCGTGTACATCTGCGACGAGTGCATCGAGCTGTGCAACGACATCATCTACGAGGACTCCATCAAGACGGTCGCCAAGACCGCGGTGGACAACGTGCCCAAGCCCCACGAGATCAAGGTCCACCTGGACAACTACGTGATCGGCCAGGACCGCGCCAAGAAGATCATCTCCGTGGCCGTGCACAACCACTACAAGCGCATCTCCCACCGCCCCTCCGGCCGTGACGGGGACGA
>CAYNPO010000013.1:0-94142 GCA_964399165.1 uncultured Bacteriovoracaceae bacterium
TGGAACGGCAACTTCGTGTGGGCCTGCCAAAACTACGACGGCGACGTGCAGTCCGACACGGTGGCCCAGGGCTTCGGTTCACTGGGCCTCATGACCTCCGTGCTGGTCACTCCGGATGGCAAAACCATGGAGGCGGAAGCCGCCCACGGCACCGTCACCCGCCACTACCGCCTGCACCAGCAAGGTAAGCCCACCTCCACCAACCCCATCGCCTCCATCTTCGCGTGGACCCGGGGCCTCGCCCACCGGGCGAAGCTCGACGGGAACAAGGACCTGGCCCACTTCTGCGAATCCCTCGAGAAGGTGTGCGTGGAGACGGTGGAGTCCGGCAAGATGACCAAGGACCTCGCGGTGTGCATCCACGGGGACAAGGTCACCGCGGACAAGTACCTCACCACCGAGCAGTTTTTGGAGGCGATCAACCAGAACTTGCAGAAGAAACTGAACCGGACCTGAACATAAAGGGGCCCTCCGGGGCCCCTTTCTTCTCCCCGTCCCTGTAAAAACTTCCCGCCTGTCCTCCCCCATCCTATCCGCCCTCTAGAATCGTTTCATGCGAACCTGCGTCCCTCCCTATTTCTTGTTCCAATTCAGGATGGACGGCCATCCCCTGAGCGCGGGATCATAGGCCATGCCCCCTTTCCTGCGTCCCGAAAACCGCCGCGCCGTCGCCGCCATTGACCTGGGCTCCAACGCACTCCGCGCGGTGATCGTGCGCCCGGTGAAGAACCGCCTGCACGTGGTGGCGGAATTCCGGGAGCCCTTGCGCCTGGGCGAAGACGTGTTCAAGAACGGCACCATCTCCGTACCCAAGATCGCCGCCACCGAGGACGTGTTCATCCGGCTGCTGCACCTCTTCGCCGCCCATGGCGTGGAGGACGTGCGTGCCATCGCCACCAGCGCCATGCGGGACGCCAAGAACGCCCCGCTGGTGGTCCAACGGGTGGAGCAGGCCACCGGCATCCGCATCGAGTCCATCTCGGGCCTTGAGGAGGCGCGCCTCATCCATCGGGCGGTAGGGACCGAGGTTCCCCTCAAGGGCAAAAACGCCGTGCTGATGGACGTTGGTGGTGGCTCCACCGAAATTACCTTGGTGAAGAAAGGAAAGTTCGTCGCCTCCCGCAGCTTTGATGTGGGGACCGTCCGACTCCTGGGGCTGGCCCGCCAACGGGACCTGGATGAGCGCGTGCAGGCCCATGTGGCCAACATCATGCGCTTCATCGACGCTCACCTCCCCCACCACGATCTTTTCGTTGGCACTGGCGGCAACCTCCGGCGCATCGGCAAAATACGTAAGAAGATCCTGGGCAAGAGCGCGGAAGAATGTCTCTACCGGGAAGTGGCCCACATGGCGGACACGCTCTTCGGCATGAGTTTCATCGAGCGCGTGCGCAACCTATCGTTGGACCCTGATCGCGCCGACGTGATCCTACCCGCCACCATGCTGGTGCGCACGCTCATGGAGGCGTTGGGGGCGGACAAGATTCTCTTGCCCAAAGTGGGCCTCAAGGAGGGCGTGGTGCTCTCCATGGTGGACGGCGGACGCCAGCGCTTCGTGTTCAGGGACTGAGGTCTTCCAAGAATTGCGGCGACACCAAGAGCTTCATCATGAGTCCTTCCCAAATGCCCCCTTCCAACACGCACACGCCGCCTTTCTTGAAGCCCATGAAGTCGTGCTCGGGGTGCAGACCTAAGAGCGCAGCGATGACCGAGGAGAAATGCGGCTCGTGGCCCACGAAGAAGTAAGTCCCTTCGGTGGGCAGAAACGAAATGTACTCCACCAGGTGCATGGGATCCTCGAGTTTCTGCAGGTCGGTGATCAGCTCCAGGTCGGCGTCGGGCCAGACTTCCGAGATTATCTCAGCGGTCTGCACCGCCCGAAAGAGCGGGCTGCAGAACACCACGTCCGGCGCGGGCAGGGCGGGCCGCAGTTTGCGGATGGCGGCGCGGAAGCGCTTCTCGCCCTTGGGCGTGAGCTCCCGCTGGAAATCCAGGTCGGCGTCGTCGAGGGAGTGCCCTTCGGCGGTGGCGTGGCGGACAAAGACCAGTTTCATTCACCACCTCCCAGGCTGGTTTCCAGGGCGCGCACGCGCGCCATCATCACTTCGTGGGTACCGCGCTCTTCCTCGCCGGGCGCGGGAGAGCGCTGGACGTAAGCCCCGTCGGCCTTGAGTTCCCAGGCGCGGCGGTTGTCCGCGTGCATGACCTCTATGAACTCCCATAGCCGGGCCTTGATGCGCGGGTCGTGGATGGGCACCACCACTTCCACCCTGTGGTGCAAGTTCCGGTGCATCCAGTCCGCGGAGCCGATGAAAAACTCGCCCTCCTCCGGGGCCTTCTTGCCCCCAGAAAAGTAGAACACCCGCGAGTGCTCGAGAAAGCGCCCGATGACGGAGAAGACCCGGATGTTGTCCGAGAGACCGGGGATGCCGGGCTTGAGACAGCAGAAGCCGCGCACGTACAGCCGCACCTCGACTCCCGCGCGGGAGGCCTCGTACAGGGCCTCGCTCAAGGTCTCGTCTTCCAGGCTGTTCATCTTGGCGACGATCAGTCCGTGGCCGGTCTTCTGCTTGGCCTCGGCCTCGGCCTTGATGCGCGCGAGGAAGCTGGTCTTCATGTTCACCGGCGCCACCAGGATTTCCTTGTAGTCCGCCTTGAGCGAACTGCCGGTCAGGTAGTTGAACATCTCAAGCGTCTCGGCGGTGATCCGGCGGTCGCAGGTGAAAAGTCCCAGATCGGTATAGAGGTTAGACGTGACCACGTTGTAGTTACCGGTGCCCACGTGGGCGTAGCTCATGATCTCGCCGTCGGCCTCCTGGCGCACCACCAGAGCGGTCTTGGTGTGGGTCTTGAGGCCCAGGATGCCGTACACCACGTGCACGCCGGCGTCCTCGAGCTTGTTGGCCCAGAAGATGTTCCTTTGCTCGTCGAAGCGCGCCTTGAGCTCGATCAGACACACCACCTGCTTGCCCGCCTCCGCCGCCTTGATCAGGCTGCGGATGAAGGGGCTGTTGTCGCCCGTGCGGTAGAGGGTCATCTTGATGGCGAGCACGTTGGGGTCCTCGGACGCCTGGGCGATGAAGCGTTCCACCGTGGCGGGAAAACTCTCGTACGGGTGGTGAACCAGGATATCGCCCTGACGGATGAGCTGGAAGACGTTCCCCTCTTCCTGGAAGGCCACGGGGACATGGGGAACCCATGGACGGTACTTCAACCGAGGGATGTCCAGGTCCACGATGGCCTTGAAGGAGCCATAGTCCATGGGATAGTCGCCCACGTAGACGTCGTCGTCCTGGATTTCCAGGGAGTCCTTGAGGAAGCCCAATAGGCCCGCGTCGCAGTCCCGGTACACTTCCAGCCGCACGCACTCGGCGAGCCGGCGCTCTTTCAGTCCTTCCTCCACCAAAAGCATCAGGTCCTCGGCCTCCTCGTCCCGGTGCTCAATGTCCGCGTTGCGGGTCACGCGGAAGGGCACCACCTGGCCGATTTCCATGCCGGGATAGAGGTCGCGCAGGTTGGCGCGCACGATGGAGGTCAGACGCACGAAGCGGATGCCCTGCTCGTCGCCGGGCAGGCGCAACCAGGAGGAGACCACCTGGGGCAGCTTCACGCGGGAAAACAGGATGGCCCCGGTGTCGGGGTTCTTGAGCGTGAGCCCGATGGAGAAGGACAAGTTGGAAACGAAGGGGAACGGGTGGCCGGGGTCCACCGAGAGCGGGGTGAGAACCGGGAAGACCTTGCGCTTAAAATGATCGTCGCAAAACGCTTTCTCCTCCGCCTTCAGGTCGTCATACACCAGGAAGCGCACCCCTTCTTTCTCGAGCTCGGGCACCAGGGCATGGAAAACCTTGTTCTGGGTCGCTTGGTCTTGCAGGATATGCTCCCGCACCGCCCGCAGCTGGGTCTCGGGGGTCATGCCGTCCACGGAAACGTGTCCCACGCCGGAGGCCACCTGCCGCTTGAGCCGCCCGATGCGCTTCATGATGAACTCGTCCAGATTGGAGCTGTAGATCATCAGGAAGCGTAACCGCTCCAGCAGAGGGGTGCGGGGGTCCGAGGCCTCGTGGAGCACGCGCCGGTTGAACTGCAGCCAAGAGAGGTCGCGGTTCAAGAAGTGGGAGGGGTCCACGTTGAACTCGATCTTCTTATTGGCCTTCTGGCTTTTGCGGGGCTTGCGCATGGGTGTCCAAAGTTTAGACAGCGGGACCGCCACTGCGGAAAAGCTGGGCGGCCCGAGTGCTTCATCTTAGGAGCGAGTCCAAGGAGCTGACAACGGGTAACCCTATGAAAATCCATCGATTTAACTGAACTTTGACGAAGAGGGTCAAAAAAGCCCGGTTTTGGCATGGGGTTTGGATAGAAAAGCCCAAACACCGTGTAATTTTTACAAGGAGCCTGGCATGAAAAAGCACTCTTCTTGGGCCATCGCCCTCCCCGCCCTGGCGGTTTTGGCGCTGCCCCTGACCTTGGACACCGTCCTGCGGAAGGACTGGCAAGGCGAGCGAGGCATCGCCAGCGAGGAAACCGAGGCCGCTCTTCCGGCCACCGCCTCGGATGACCAGGAAAACCTCGTCACTCAAGAGGAAGTCGCGGTAACAACCCCGGAGACCGCCGCATCGCCAGATACCGCATCCCCATCCGAGGCCGTCGGCCAAGCAGGCGCCGAGTCGGTTGAGGCAACCGTCGAGTCTGCTGAGGCAACCGCCGAGTCCACCGAAGCGGCTCCCACGGAGCCTGCCGCGCCTGCGATCGTGGACAACAATCCCCCGGCCACCCCGGCTTCACCCGACACGCCAGAGCCCCGTTGTGGCCAGGCCGCCGAGGAAAGTCCCGTGGCGACTCTCCAGCGGAGCCTTGGTCCTGTGGTCACTGCGGTGAAACCGCCCCTCGCCAATCCCACTCCTGCGACGGTGGCCACGACTCCCGAGCCCACTTCTACTGCGGATCTCACGGACCGCCAACTGCTCGAGCGCCTGGTGCAGCTCATGGAGGCCAACAACGCCGCCCTGTCCGGACTCGCCGCCGGCGGCTTCTTGCGTGACCCGTTCCAATCCCCTAGCACGCCGGGCTTTAGCCCCTTCAATTATCCCTTCGCCCAAGACGACATGATGCGGGCCCAGATCATGCCCTTCCACCGTCAGCTCTCGCTGATGTCCGGCGACGACATGCTCCTGCGCATGCAGCAACCCCAAGTGGTCTATAACAACCAGACCTACAATACCTACCCGCAGATGGCGCCGCCGGTGTCCGCCTTCGGGCAAATGTCCCCCCAGCAACCCTTGATGTACGGCCAAAACGTGGGCGTGCCCGCAGGCTTCTACAACTTCGGGCAATCCGAGCTCTCCGCTGGGGCATTCCTCTAAAACCAGCCACATCCCCCTGTCGAAAAGCCCCGCCCCCGCGGGGCTTTTTCATGTCTTAAGAGTCCTTCATCCCTGACGATAAGCCAGATGTACCTCGCGGCCTGCATCCGAGAGAGCACATGGAAAAAGTCAAAAAACCACTTAAACAAGATACATTGATCGCCAAGGCGTGCCACGTCTGCGGACACTACCAAGAGGCCGTCGTGGAGCCTGAGCGCTGCGTGAAATGCGCCAAGGCCTTTCTCCCGTTAAATTACTTCCACAAAATCCATGCGCACAAAGGCGAAAAATTCCAAGCGCTTTTCGCCGAAGGCGAGCAGCTGGACGACGCAGACCTCATCAAAGGGCTCTACGTCCTGTGGTGAGTTTGTTACCGTCGAGGAATGACGTCTCCCCTCCATCCCGCCGTCCTGCGCCTCATGGAAAAACGCGGTCTCACCGGTACCAAGGCCTCTGACTTCCTCTCCTGGAACCTCAAAGAACTCCCCGACCTCACCCAGATGCTGGACATGGACAAGGCCGCCCGCCGCTTGGTGGACGCACTGAACGCCGGCGAGAGAATCGGAATCTACGGGGACTACGACGTGGACGGCGCCACTTCCTGCGCCCTCCTCTTCCACTTCTTCAAGTCACTCGGGCATGAACCCGCCGTGTTCCAGCCCAGCCGCTTCGTGGAGGGCTATGGCATCCACCCGGTCTCCATTGACAACGCCATGGCCGAAGGCGTGAAGGTGCTGGTCTCCGTGGACTGCGGCATCAGCAACACCGAGACCGCGGACTACGCGGCCGGGAAACTCGACCTCATCATCACCGACCACCACCGGGACGCCGCTCCCCACATACCCCGCGCCTTCGCGGTGGTGAATCCCAACCGCCGGGACGAGCCCGCCGGCAATCCCCTGGGCGCGCTGGCCGGCGTTGGCGTGGCGTTCGCGTTGACGGTGAAGATCCGCGAACTGCTTATCGCCTCAGGGCGTGAGGTCCCCTCGGTTTATCCCTTGCTCCCCTTCGTCGCCATCGGCACCATCTGTGACTTGGCGGTGCTCACGCCGCTCAACCTACGCCTCACCCGCCATGGGCTCAAGCAGATCCCGACTTGCGGTTTCCCGGGCCTGCTCGCCTTTTTTGCCCCCGAGGAACTCAAAGATGGCGTGACCAGCGAAAAAATCGCCTTCAACATCGGTCCCATGATCAATTCCAAGGGGCGCCTGGAGCACCCTGAGCGCGCCTTCAAGCTCCTTACCGCCCCGACCCGCGAAGAAGCGCGCGAGCACTACGCCCATCTGGAAATTTCCAACCGCGACCGCCGCCTGATCCAGGCCGAGGTGTTCCAGGGCGCCAAGGAAGAAGTCCTCAAAAAAATCCAGGGCGAGATGGTGGCCAACGTGGTCTACCGCCCGGACTGGCACGAGGGCGTGGTGGGTATCGTGGCCAGCAAGCTGGTGGAGACCTTCGGCGTGCCCGCGGTGGTGCTGACAAACGCCGAGGAAAAAGGCGTGGTGAAGGGCTCCGCCCGCACCGCCGGCGAGCTCAACATCTTCGAGTGCCTGCAGGAGTGCGCCGACCTCTTTATCAAGTTCGGTGGGCACAAGGGCGCCGCGGGCCTATCCCTGCGCGCGGAAAACGTTCCCGCTTTCCAGAAGCGCCTGGCCGAGGTCATCGCCCGCCAACCGGCCCTTCTGCGCACCCGCCCCGAGCGCTGGGACGTGGAGCTGGAACCCGGCGAGATCAACGCCCAGCTGGTCCGCGACCTCGCCTTCCTGGAACCTTTCGGCAACGGCAACGAGCGCCCGGTCTTCCGCATGGCCGGTGTGAAGCTCGCGAGCTTCCGCATCCTGAAGGACGCTCACGTGCGCTGGACGTTCTCCCCGGTGAAGAACCCGGGCGCCTCCCTCACCGGCATCAGCTTCAACTATCTCGGAAAATGGAACGAGCCTTCCCCGGATGAAGTGTTCCAGCGCCAGTCACGGGCACCGATCACGCTGCAATTTGGATTGGGGATCAACCGGTTCAACGGGAACGAGACAATTCAGTTGCAGGTGGAGCGGGTGATTCTGTAGTCACTTGAGCAGAGAGCTAAGTGCCTAGGCCGACAATTAATCACTTAACGCGAGTTCACCTCCGCTGCGGAGGTGAACTCGCGTTAGTACCATTTCAACCGCGAATAATTTCGACTTTATTGATCCGCACATCTTCACGGGGACGATCCATCGGCCCAGTGGGCGTGCGCCCGATCTTGTTGATCACGTCCTGCCCCTCAACCACTTTCCCAAACACCGTGTGACGCCCATCCAAGTGCGGAGTGGCGGCCAAGGTAATGAAGAACTGGGAGCCGTTGGTGCCAGGGCCCGCATTGGCCATGGAGAGCACGCCGGGTCCGTCGTGGCGGAGCTCACGGTTGAACTCGTCTCCGAAGCGGTAGCCAGGGCCGCCGCGGCCGGAGCCTTCGGGGCATCCGCCCTGGATCATGAAGCCGTTGATCACGCGGTGGAAGATGAGGCCGTCGTAGAAGTTTCCGCCCTTGTCGGTTTCCTGCCGGCCTTCGGCCAGGTTGACGAAATTCCACACCGTCTCGGGGCACTTGTCGGCGAAGAGGTCGATGGTGAAATTGCCCAGGGTGGTCTCAAAGCGCGCTTTGAGGCTTGTCACCGCTTCCTTGTGGTCCGATTTCTTTCTGCCCATTCCGAACATGTGTTTCCTCCAGGGTCTTGACGTTATATCCCGCCGGGAACTCCGCGGGGAACGGGCCCTGCCCCTTCCACAGCGTGCTGCTCCCCACGGGAAAAAATGAATCCAATGGCATCACGGTTCCGGCCAGCACCGTGCCGTCCGGACGCTGGGGCCCAAGCACTTCGGCCCCCAGCGTGAAAAGTCCGAGCTGGCCCAGACCCTCTTGGTTCGCCCAGGCCTCGAGCCCGTCGCTCCCTTCGCACAGGCTCAGCAGCACCACGGCGCCCCCCTCGTCCGCAAGCCGGGAGAGCCAAGCTTTGAAGTCCGCTCGCGCCTGCAGGTCGTCCCACCACACCAGCTGGAAGGGCACGCCCACGGGAAAGCGCAACTCGCGCAGCCCGCCTTTCACCTGGCCCAGGATCTCCAGGAAGAGGGCGGCCTCCTCCTGGGGCGTGAGCAGCAGGGTGGTCTTGCCCACGAAGCGCTCCCGCCAGCGGCGGTTGAACTGCGCCTGCAACTCCACCCGCGAGGGGTACTGGAGACCATGAACTTTCTCCAGGGCCACGTAGTCCAGATAGCGCACGGAGAAGGCGCGCTGGCAGCGTCCTGCCACGGACCCGTTGGCCCAATGGGGCAGCTCGGGCAGGAAGAACTGCTCGTGGCCCGCGCCCTGGAACGGGGCGGGTGAGCCATCGTCGTCTGGCACGGAGGAGGAACAGGCGGAGAGCAGCAGGAGCATCATGAGAAGTTTCATGCTTCGGTCCTGGTGAAGAGTGTTTGGAGCCGGGCCAGGATGGCCTCGCGGCGGGCGGGATTCTCCGCGGCGCCTAGGGTGAAGAAACCGGTTTCTGCGTGGGTGCCGTCCTCGGCACGGGCGTCTTTTTGGTCGGGCGAGGCCTGCAGATCGAGCCCCGGGAAGCGCTCCCAGGGGCGGCGGCGACCGGAGGCCACGACGAGCTTGTCCACGCCGATGGTCTTGAGCTCAAGGGCGTTGTTCTCCGGATGCTTCTCCCCCGGGGCGAACGGGATGGTCTCGCAGGTGAGGAAAGTGCGGGTCTTGTCGATGAGCTGATCGGCGGCGGAGATCACGTGGCCGGAGAAGAACACCACCTGGGGAATGGGGCGCTCGGGCCGGGGCTTCTTCGCCTTGATGAAATCGTCGAGCTCCCGCCACTCGGCCTCGGCACGAGCGTGCTCCTCCAGGGCCCGGGTTTGCCTGGCTTCCTGGTCAGCGAGGAAATCCACCAGGTCAGGCGTCATGTCCTCGCGGAAGGGATCCGCCTGCGCGGTGACGACGAACAAGCGCCGGCCCGGATCGCCCTCGATCCAAGGGCGCAGCTCCACCAGGGCCTGGGCCGCCATGGCGCCGGAGCCCACCAACGCGGCTTCGTGGGCACCCTCGATCCACTCCCGCGGGGAAGCGGAATCCGCCACCAGCACGGTGCCCGGGCGCAGCTTCCCCTCCCCCACCGCGGGGCCGCCGGGGCCCAGAGTGCCGCGGGCCACGCCCGGCGAGGCGTCCACCACCACGTCCACGTCCTCGAACATCTCCAGCTGACCTTCCAGCGAGCTCAGGAAATCCTGGGAGAGGTTCTCGTAGGCCTGAGGTTGCTCGGCCTTGCTCTGGGCCAAAAGCGGCGCGGGGTCCACCAGGTAGGTGACGCGGAAGAGATCGGCGAAGCGGGAGCGTCCGGCGGGGACCACGCCCGGCTGCAGGAAGCGCTTGGTGACCTGGTGCCAAGGATGGGGAACCACCACGCCCAAGGCGCGCATCTCCTCCACCACCGGTGAGGGGTGGGTGGCGAGGGGCCAAAACAGCCGCACGGAGGCGCCGAGACGGTGGAGCTGCGTGGTGATTTCCAGGGCGGCCGGGGAAGGGCCGAGCACGGCGATCTTCATGGGATCCTCAATGGAGCCCTAGACTAGCCCGCAGAGGGCATTTTGGCGATGTAGATCAGAGGAAATACGTTTTGTGCGCGACGTTGTCTACGCAGGAGAACTCCGCGTATTTGTAGATGAAATCGATGAAGCTCTCCACCGCCTTGAAGCTAGGGAGGCCGCGGTCAAACTCGACACCGCAGCGCCAGGAGACCGTCCCGTCTTTTTCCACGTGCTCTTTGGCGTGACGGACTTTCACCACCACGGGCAGGAATGTCCCTTTGGTGAAGAAAAGTTTGAGCGTGAGTTCAGCACCGGAGGCGAAAGTGGCCCGGGCCTTGGGCCCGAAGGGCACCTGGAACTGCAGGCCCTCGCGGGAGACGTCCAAGAGCTTCACGGTGTAGCCGGTGCCGTTGTCGTCGATGACGGCGTCCACGCCCAGGAATTCCTCGAACACGACCCGCTCGAACTGGCGGCGCTTCTGCTCGATGTTCTGGCGGCGCTTTTCCCCGAAATCGAAAACTTTTTTGTCGGACATGCGTGCTCCCTCCGTGGTGGTGAACTTCTCGGAGGTCGCAGGGGCCGTCTTGAGGGTTTTCCCTTCCTCGTTTCGAGCGTCTTGGTGCTATACTGGCCTCGAACAGGAGCGTATTCGATGTCTTTCCCCGAGCGTGCCGTTCAGGATTTCCTCCAGAAAACGGAGGAGTTCCTGCAAGACATGCCCCAAAGCGAGCGCCAGGCGGCCTTGGAAGATTGGCGACAGTCCCTGCGCGCCTATGGCGAGGCCCATCCGAGCGCGGATTTCGTTCGCCTCAAGCGTCTCTTGGGCGGGCCCCGGGGCCTGGCGAACCTGCTGCGCGTGAAAGGCCGGCTCCCCTTGAAAGGCTCTTTGGTGCGCACCACCCGACAGGTGGTGGCATGGATCGCCGTGGCCGGTTTGACCGGCGTCCTGCTGGTGGCAGGGCTTGTGTGGTGGAAGTTCACGCCGTTCCTGGAAGTGGGGCGCGACCGTGTGCAGGTGCTGGGCGGCCTCATCGACATCGACGGGCAACTGGGGCAAGTGAAGGTGGGGGACCAGTTCGAGTTCTCAGACGCCCAGTTCAAGAACGTCTTCGAAGGGTCCTACGAACTCCCCTCAGAAGTTGAGGACCTGGTGGTCGAGTTCGACCGCGGGCAGATGGAATTCACCTACACCAACGACAACCGCCTAACCTGGAACTGCAAGGTTTCCTCGGAGCCCTCCGACGGCTTCATCAAGCAGGAGAAGGAGGCCATGGTGGTGCAGCTCAAGGGCCTGGGGGGCGCCGATTGCGCCTTCAAACTGCCCTCCCGCCTGAAATACACGGTGGATGGCGACGCCGGGAAAATCGACGTGATCGCCCCCGCTAACGACACCTTCGTGCGTCTGGGCAGCGGCGTGGTCAACGTCGCGCCCGACTCGGAGTTGCACTACCGTTTCGACCTGAGAGTGGGCCAAGGGAGCGTCGACCCCGCCTTCGAGCGGCTCTCCCAACAAGACGGCATCGAGATCAAAGTGGATGTGGGAACTGGCAATGTGCAGAAGAAATAGCCTGCTGCTGGCCTTGCTCGCGCTCCTGGCGGCTCCCCTCCGGGCCTCGGAGGAGCCGTGGCTGGGCCCTGACGACTTCAGCCGCATGGCAGACTACGGGATGCTCTACGAGGACTCCCCCTACCACTTCGGCGCCCGCCGCCCGAGCAGCGAGGACTGCAGCTCGCTGATCCAAAAAGTTTTCTCGCTCATGGGAATTGAACTGCCCCGCTCTTCCCGCGAGCAGGCCATGGATGAGCGCTTCCGCGAAGTGCCGGTGGAAGAAATGCGCGCCGGTGACTTGGTGTTCTTCCGCAACACCTGGCGCCGCGGGGTCTCCCACGTGGCCTACCTCCTGGGGCCCGGCCGGATGTTGCACGCCTCACCCCGGCACCGCCGGGTGCGCCTCTCCCCTTTTGGCCCCACCCATCCCCTCTGGCGTAAAATCCACTCCGTGCGCCGGTGGAGGCGCACGGTGGAGGCGGACCCGTCCAGACCGCGCTTTTCCTGGGACGACAAAGTCTGAGTTAGAGCACCACGCGCTCGAGCCCTGGCACCGGCTCCGGCGCCATGAGCTGCCGGGCCAGGCGCTCGAAGGGGCCGGTGACGTCGGTGGTACACAGTTGGAAGCTACGTTTGGTCCCCGAGGGCGCGGCGCCTCCCCGGGCCGAGAAATGCGCGCGCAACTTTTGCGCCAACACGTCCCCCGATTCGATCAGGGCCACCCCACCCCCCATCACTGAGGCGATGTCCGCGCGCAGGATCGGGTAGTGGGTGCAGCCCAGGACCAGCGTGTCCACGCCCGCCGCCTTGAGCGGGGCCAGATAACGGGACGCCATGAGCCGTGTCACCTCGTCGTCGGCCAGGCCTTCTTCGGCCAAAGGGACGAACAGAGGGCAGGCCACCTCCACCACCTCGCAGGCCGGATCCAACGCGTGGATGGCCGCACGGTAGGCGTGGCCCTGGATGGTGGTGTGGGTGCCGATGACGCCTACCTTGCGCGCGCGGGAGGCGGTAAGCGCAGCCTCGGCCCCGGGATGGATGACGTTGAAGAGCGGCACCCCTTCGTACTCATCTTGTCCCACAAAAACGGTGGAGGCGGTGTTGCAGGCGATGATCAGGAGTTTCACCCCCCGGGAGAGGAGGAAATCCAGGCTCTGCTCGCCATAGCGGCGGATGGTCTCGGGAGATTTGTTGCCGTAAGGCAGGCGCGCGACGTCGCCGAGGTAGAGGAAAGATTCCTCAGGGAAAGCGCGGGCCAAGGCCCGCAGCACGGTGAGGCCCCCGAGACCCGAATCGAAAAGACCGATGGGCCGCGGATCGGCGTTCACGGGCCTCCCCGCCGGCCGGGCAAGCGGCTTTTGAGTTTGTCCCGCAGCTGGTGCATGGCCGAAAAGGGATGGACCAGGGCCTCCGTGGGGCGCGAAGCCGCCAAGGCCTTGAGCTTATCCACCAGCAGCTGCTGGCCTTGCCGCGTTTGCAGCAGCGTCTGGTCCTTGAGTTCCTTCCAAAAATCCCCTTCCCACACTGCGGGATAATGGGTTTTCGAAGCCTCATGGGCGCGCTTGAGCGCCTCCTCCAGCGGTAAGGGGACCACATCCGGGAACAACTCCTCCGCGCTCCGGTCGGTCACCACCGAGGGGAATTCCAGGCTGAGGAAGAGCTTCTTCCCCACGTCCGCATATTCGGGAATGAGGAGGTCAAGCAAGGGAAACAGCACGCGCTGGTCGGTCTTGGGCAAGAGGAACTTGGGGCGCGTTTGGCCATCCAGTTTGGCGTAGAGGTCCAACAACTCGCCGTAGGGAACCGCCCGCGGCCCGCCGATTTCCACCACGGTGTGGCCCGCCCCTTGGAGGTCCAAGGCGCCCACCAGGTACGTGAGCAGGTCCTCCAGCCCAATAGGTTGGCACAGGGTCTCAAGCCAGGGCGCGTAGGGCCGCACGGGCAAACGCTGGTGGATGGCCTTGAGCATCTCAAAGCTGGTGGAGTTCGCCCCCAGCACGATGGAGGCTCGGAACTCCACACAGGCTCCATGCTGGAGTCCGAGGATCTTGCCCACCAACTGGCGGCTGCGCAGGTGGTGGGAACTCTCGCCCTCGGGGCCCAAGCCCCCGAGGTAGATGGTCTTTCTCAGCCCGACCCGGTTGGCGGCGGAAGCGAACTGCACGGCCGCGTTTGTCTCGTGCCACTCGAAGTCGGCTTCGTCTTGGGCCAGGGAATGGGCCAGGTAGTACGCTACGTCGGCGCGCTTCAGCAGGTCGTCCAGGCCCTTTCCGTCGGCCAGGTCGCCTTTGACCACCTTCAGGTCCTTGTGCTGCAGGGGCCAGCGGTCCGGGTGCCGGGACAAGGCCAGCACGTGGTGACCTAAATCCAGCAGCCGAAGGGTCAGGGCCGTGCCCACGAACCCGGTGGCCCCAATGATGGCGATGGTGCTCATGATGCCCTCCCGGATGAGTCTCTCGCGGAGTTCCACTCTAAACGATTACCCCCGGCGCTGGGAAGTTTCCCAGCGTGAAATGCGCTGCATCGTGGAGTGCTTTCAAAGACGGCGCAGATGCCGGCCGAAAGCGTGCATGACGACGAGGTGGAACAGGGCCTGGGTCAGCCGATAAAGCCACCATGGCAAAGAAGGGCGGAAAGCGTGCAGGAGCACCATCACCTCGGGTCGCCCCCTCAGGCGCCGGAATTCCAAGCGCGCCCGCGAATCCTTGCGCGCAAGCCTGCCTCCGGCGACGGCGAACACGCGGCGATCGGGATCAGTGCCGGGGCGCAAACGCAGCTCCAGCAAAGTCCACCTGCGCAGGAGGAAAAAAATCGTGTGGGAGGGCCCCTCCACGCGCGTGCGCACAAGGAAGAGGCAGAACCAAGGCAGCCAGCGGAAATACTCCCGCGCCACCCAACCCACGTCCTTGCCTTCCGGAAGCGGATAGCGCTGAAGGGAGGAGACGGTGCCCGCGACGAGGGCGGGGGCCGGGGCGTTGAGAGGCCGGACACCAACACCGGCGCGGGCCAGGTTATCCCCCACCCACGCCACGTAGTCCCCCGCCCTCCCCTGGACCAAGGCGCTGGCGGGACGCGCGCTCAACCGGGCCGGCAGTCCGGCGCCCTGCACTTCCTCCAGTACGAACACGTCCATCAGCTTTCCCTTGGAAGGAGTCCCTTATCCCAGGATAATGGGGTCATGACCCTTTTGCCATGGCTTCCCGCCATCCTGAAGGACCTGCTCCGCCATGTACCCGCCCTGCTGTTCCGGCTGGTGGACTGGGGAAGCATGAGCCGCGAGCTGGCCACCCTCTCCGGGCGCGCGGTTTCCCGCAAGGGCGTGGCCGAGGTGAAGGCGGCCTGGCAGGCGCAGCTGCCGCCCACACTGGCCTTCCGCGAAGACGTGCTCCCCGTGAAGCCCACCGAACTCGCCCCGGTCGCCCGCCGCGAGCTAGGCGACGCCATCCTGCTCTTTTGCTTCCGCCAGGTGTTGGGACAAGGCAAGCCCCTCTTCCTAGATTTGCGCCTGAACCACTTCGGGCGCCGGGAGGGCGGCTGGGCCTTCGCTCCCTCGGGCCTGTGGGCCACCTTCACGCCGGACTTCGCCGCGGGTCTGTCGGACCTGTACCACGGATTCTACTTCGGGGACGACGCCCGCTTTCGCCGGGGACTCAAGGCGACGGGATTGATGGGTGAAGCCTGGCCCGAGGCCGACAGGGAACGCATGGAGCAGCTCTTCCGCCGCCAGTTCGGCGGGAGCCGCGAAGGCGAAATGACCTTCCGGCTCTCGGAGTTCCATTCCGCCTTCCATGACGTCTTCGAGTTCCTAGTGGAAAAGAGCATGCGCCTCACCCCCGACTTCCTCACCCTTGGAGTGTTGCTGGTCACTTTGTACGCGTCGCTGGAGGAATTGGGCGAGCGCCACGACGTGGCGGCGCTGTTCCGGGCGGCGGCTAGTCCGTGAGGTTGATGACGCCTAGTTGGTAGGGCCATTTGAGGTTGTCGCCGTGGGAGCCTTTGTCGGTCTCGGCGTAACCGTCCCACACCAGGTAGAAGGGACCCGGGTCGATGCTCTTGTCACCTTTGATGACTGGCGTGAACCCTTGCTGGCCCTTCTCGCCCCACGCGAGGAAACCCTTGTGCTTGGACGAGACGATCCCGGGCACGAGTGAGATTTGCCCATAGCCGTCCAAGGCGAGGAATTGCACTTTCTTCTTCTTCACCCAATCGGCCCCATAGACTTCCCCCATGAGCGCGGAGAAATCACGCCCCAAGTAGGTCCGCTTGTAGCCTCGGAAAACGTTGTACACGTCCCGAGCCTCCTCCTTCTGCTTGAGATGGGGCAACTCCGCTTTGCGCAAGGTCTTGCCGTCCAATCGGAACTCCAGCGTCTGGGCGCAGACGGCAAAGGAGAAGAACAGTGCTGCCAAAGCGAAAAACTTCATTCGTCACCACCAATGGTGCACGCGTAAGTGTCGTTGTGGATCCGGTTGTGCCCTTGCACCACGTTCAGGGACGCCGAGACGAGTTGAGCCGGGGACTGGCGGGAGAGCACGATTCGCAGGGTCTTGGTGATGGGAGGCGTGTTGTAAAGGCCGCTGGTACGGCGGGGGGTCACGCGGATGAACGAGTAGGTGACGGTGTCACCGCTGACCTCTCGGGTGGCGGATTCGCGGTAGCGGCGGGAAAGATGCCCCGAAAAAGACACCATGTCGCCGAAGAGGCCCTCCCCCATGATGCCAGGACCGTCCGTCATCTGACGGACCTGCACTTGCACGAAGTCGCGGAAAGCGCCCATGCTTATGTGAACGTCGCACCCGGGACCACGGAACCTCCCCACAGGAATCTGCTCCCAAAGCGGATTGGGGATAGGCACGGGACGCTCCTGGTTGCCGGCAGCGGAGACGGACAGTGCCTGGCCCAGTAGGAGCAGCCCCAAGACGATGTTACGCATGGAAGCCTGATCGGAATAATCCGTCCCGAACTGTAGAACTTAGCCCCTCACGATCTCAAGAGAGTCGCCCTCCTTCAGGTCAACTGGCAACGTTCCGGCGGGCACTTCCAGCACCTGCCGCGTCCCCCGGTAAAACCATGTATGGCGCCAGGGCCCCACGGAGCGCAGGATCTTCACCACTTTCCCGTCGGCGGTAAGGAAGGCCATGTCCAAACGGAAGAACATGAAAGTCGTCTGCATGGGCCCACGAGTGTCGAACAGAATCCCGGGCACGTGGGGACGGGAGCGGAACATGTAACCGACCAGGCGCCCCCAGAAGTCGTCAGCGACGACTACGCCGCTCACGACCACGGTGCCCTTGTGCTTAACCACCGCCGTGCGGGGAAAGTTCCTACCCATCATGGCCTTGGGTCCTGTAAGTGGCGCACCCAAGAGGATTCGAACCTCTGACCGCCCGATTAGAAATCGGGTGCTCTATCCAGCTGAGCTATGGGTGCGCAAAACGTTTAGATTTCAAAACCTTAGAGCACTGTATCGGCAGGAGTCGGGGCTTGTCAACGAAGCGTCCTCACACCACCACGGAGTGAGGCCCGAAGACACTCCATCCCTTGAGTCCCAGCGAGTCGAGAGAAACTTCCCTGCGCACCTTGAGCTGTCGGTCCAGGAAGCGGAAACCGTGTTGTGTGGCCAGCACATACCGCCCTCCATGCCAGTTCACGGAAACGGCCCCCCGGTGGTAAGCGTGGCGAAGCAACTTGCCATCGCGCCCCCAGAGTCCCACGAACCCGTTGTCGAAATGCATGGCGCAAGCGGTTTGCCGTTGATCGTCGTAAGCGGCATTGAGCATCTCTCCCAAACCGGCAGGGTAGGACCGTTGGACGGACGGGTCGAGTATGGTCTTTTGGGCCCGCTGGCCGCGCAAAAAGATCACCGAGGCTTCCGGCGTCACGCCGACCACGACCAAATCCTCATCGGGCCCGTACATGTGGGACATGGGGCAAGCGCCTTCTTCCCCACACACCGTTCCCGCCTTGCGTGAGCGCGTGGCGAGATCGATCACCACGGCTTCTCCCAGTCCGCTTTCCGCGTTTCCACGAGAGGCGTTGAGTACCAACAATTCATCGCCGCTGCTGAGGAGGCGCTGGTCGTGGGGACCGAAGCCGTAGGAAGAGAAGCTGCCGGACGGTGCAAGGCCTGCCAGGGTGAATTCGTGGATTTCTCCTCGGCCGAAGTCCTTGTCGGCGGGATCCTTGGGAGAGGTCTTGCGGAAAGGCAGAAAGTCGTAGCCTTTGTGGGAGATGACCGAGGTGTAGACGCGCCCGTCCCGCTCGCGGAAGGAAGAGTGACCGTGAAAGGCCAGGTCGGCCGGACAGCGGCGGGATGCGATGATCCGCTCCCGGTCGAGATGAAAGAGGTAGGCACCCTTGGATGTCGCCAGGAATTCCGTGCCCCCCCGGATGGGCAATGCCGCGTGGGTCAGATAGGGCATCGCGAGGGTCCTGGCCCGCCCTGAAATCAGGTCATAGAAAAGGAAGAAGAAGTTTTCCCCGGTGTGGTCGAGCAGCTGGATCACCAGTTCTCGTCCTGCCGGGCGCGCCAACAGCGAAGGGGCGGTGCCCACGGCCAAGCAAAGTCCCGAGGCCCACAGAAAGAACTCCCGCCGGTCCATTTTCATCCCTCTATTAACCCACCGTACGTCGCCGCCCACAAGGGGGAAGCGAATTGGTTGGTTTCCGTCGTGCCGTCCATGGTATGACAAATCCATGCCCGTCCAGGCCCGCATCTTCAGCTCTTCCAAGCGCGTCTTCGACTGCCTGCCCGAAGGGGGTGGGCCGCTGCTTTCCGCCACCGCCCCCGCGCGGTTGCTCAAGCAAGACCACCTGGTGGTGGGCGACCGCGTGGAACTGGAGCAGACGCCGGAAGGCAGCTGGCACATCACGAATGTTGCTCCTCGCACCAGCGAAATTTTCCGCAACATCCCCCGGGAGCGCACGCGCAAGATTATCGCCGCGAACGTGGACGCGGTGCTGGTGGTGGTGTCGGCGGAGCTGCCCACGTACAAACGCGGACTGGTGGACCGTTACCTCGCCCGGGCCCATCAATGGGGACTCCCCTCCCTCCTGGTGTTCAACAAGATGGACTTGTACAAGGGCGAATTCGACTTGGCCTTCGAGGCGGAGCGCGTGCGGAGCGTGGGCACCACCTGTTACGAAGTTAGCGCGGAAGACCCGTCCCGGGCGCCCGCCGTGCTGGGCAACGGCATGGAGGAGCTCGCGCGCAAGCTGCGCGGGAACACGGCCATCTTGCTGGGACAGTCGGGCGTGGGCAAAAGCCGGCTGATCACGCGCCTGGCGGGGGGGCACGTGGATCTGCCCAGCGGGGAGCTGGGAAAAGTCGGTAAGGGCATGCACACCACCACCTGGGCCGAGCTTGTTGATTGCGGGAGCTTCACCCTGGTGGACTCACCGGGAGTCCGCTCCATGTCGTTGTCCGACATGACGGAAGAGGACTTGCTGTCGTGTTTCCCGGACGTGGCGGAAGGAGCGGTGAAGTGCAAGTTCAACAACTGCACGCACGCGGAAGGAGTGAAGGGCTGCTTTTTCCGTGGCCTCAACGAAAAGGACCAGGGGCATGCCCTGGTCCTCAGTCGACTAGACTCTTTTCTTCGCATCCTCGGGGAGGTCCAAGACATCCCCGACTGGGAAAAAGGGCCGTAGCCCGCTTACTGGCGTGCGCCCCGGGGCTCCACTTGCCAACGGTGTTCGTTGTACTCCTTACGTTCGCCTTCCACGGAGGAGATTGAGCGCTCGGGGTGGAACTTGTGGGCGCAGCTTACCGCGGTCAGGGCCAGCAGCATCAAAGTCAGTACCTTCATCTCAAACCTCCCGGTTGCAGGGTTACCCCCTTATCGGACTGGTTTACCCGGAACTTTAGCCATTATCGCAAACTTTAGGTCTGTTTTTGTGGCGGGGTTCCGGGGGGAAAGTTTTGCTTCCTGAAAGGGAAGAACAACAATAACTTGCCGTTTTCCCCTTCCATTTTAACCTGATCAGGATCGCAGTCCTCCGGCACGGGGATCTCTTGGCGGGCGCTTCCCCTTGCGCCAGGACGCTCCAAGGTGGCCGAGACCCTCACCCGCCCCTCTTGCACTTGCACGTCCAGCTTGTCGTCCGGGTGCGCGGGAGTCACCGTCAGCAGGCGTCCCCTGGCGTCTGAAGACCACTCCAACGCAGGACCGGGGGCGATTTCGGTCAGGGCGCCCAGATCCGGGGTCCAGGCGTCGGCCATCATTTCCTCCATCATCTTATCCATATCTTTGAGCCAGGCCTCGGTGTCCTGGCCACCTAGGAGCAAATGCTCCCGTAGGCGACGGTGGAACTCCTCGTAACGCCGGGTTTTTTCCTGGGGGTTGGCCCAGGCGGCGAGGGAGCAAGCTAGGATGGGGGCCACGGCCCCGTTCAAGAAGGACCTCATACTTCCATGATGGACCTTCTCCCGGGAGGGTCAAGGGTGGCTTCCTCGACACGGCATACCCCAGCAAGGCGCACGGTTTCTCGACGGGCCCAGACCCGGGGCCTTATACTGGGCAGGTTAACCGACCATCTAAGGATCCCCATGCGCCTCGTTCTGCTTGCGGCCCTGCTCCTCCTCCCCATCGCCCAGGCACGCGAAGACCATGCCTCCCTCGCATCCAACGTCATCGAGAAAGACGGCAAGCGACTCCTGGCGCTCACGATTAAGCACGAGCCAGGCTGGCATACCTATTGGAAGAATCCCGGCGACGCCGGCATCGCTACCTCTTTTAAGTTCGAGCGCGGGGGCAAGCCGGTCGAGCTTGAGGCGCTCGAGTGGCCCGCGCCCGAGAGGAAAATCGAGGCGGGTGACATCCTCACCTATGGCTACGTGGGAGACAAGACTTTCTTCTTTCGTCTTCCGTGGGAACCCACCGGCCTCAAGGCGAAGGTGGAGTGGCTCATCTGTAAAGACGTGTGCATCCCCGGCGGTGCCACCTTGGATGACGTGCTCTCCCGTTCCGCCCTGGACCAAGGGGAACTGGAGCGGCGGCTAGCCGCCCTCCCCCAGCTTCGTCCCTGGCCCGCCGGCGTGGAGATCTACCTTTCTCGGGACGGGGATAAAAAACTGCGCCTGGACTACAAGGCCGCGGGCCACGCCCTCGCCAAACACGACAGGCACCGCAACCTCCTCACGCCGTTTCTCGCGCCACCTTTTGGCTTCAAGCGCGAGGAGCTGCGCCATGACCCCAAAGAAGACAAACTGGTGGGCAAGGTGGCCGTGGAGTGGGACGGGGAATACCAGGAACCGCCGCGGCCGTTGCCTTCCAACGGCGTCTTCACCCCACCGGCAAAGATGCGCTTCCTGTACCAGGCCCCGGACGGCACCGATTGGGTGATTGAAAAAGAATTCAGCAACTTCTCCCTCACGTCCGCGGGGCTGGAGGAATACTTCAAGGGGCTATCGCCTCTGGACGGGGCCTCCAAGACCAGCGCGCCTTCCGCCACCGGCCCCAAGCAGGTGGCCTTCATGCTGTTGCTGGCTTTCCTTGGCGGCTTGATCCTCAACCTCATGCCCTGCGTACTGCCCGTGATTTCCCTCAAACTCTTCGGCCTCATCAAATACCAAGCCGTTCCCCGCTCCCAGCTCCTGTGGCACAACCTCGCCTACAGCGCCGGCGTGGTTTCGAGCTTTCTGGTGCTGGCACTGGCGGTGGTCGCAGTGAAGGCCTCGGGCGAAGCGGTGGGCTGGGGATTCCAACTTCAATCCCCCGTTTTCGTCCTCACCATGGTGGCCGTGCTCTTCACCTTGGCCTTGAACCTTTTCGGCCTTTTTGAATTCGCCACCCCCGGTGGCCGCCTCTTGGGCGGACAGCGCTTCAACGAAGGCGTCGCCGGGGACTTTTTCACCGGCGTCCTCTCCACCATCCTCTCCACCCCGTGCAGCGCCCCCTTCCTGGGCACGGCACTCACCTTCGCTTTCACCGGCAGCGTGGCCACCATCCTCCTGACCTTCGCCTTCGTGGGCCTGGGCCTGTCCTCGCCCTTCCTCCTCACCGGCGCCTTTCCCGGCCTGATCTCCTTCATCCCGCGACCCGGGGCCTGGATGGAGAAACTGAAATACTTCCTGGGCCTCAGCATGCTCCTCACCGTCGCCTGGTTGGTGGACGTGTTCCTCTCCTTGGTGGACCCTGGCGTTTGGTTCTGGCCCCTCGCCTTGATCCTCATCGCCCTCTTCTTCGCCTTCTTCTTCCAGGCCCGGGTGAGCAAGAACCGCGTCCTGGCCCTCGCCTTTTTCCTTTTGCCGGTTGGCCTTTTGGTAGGCGCGGTACGGACCATCCCCCTCACCCCCCCCGACCGCTCCAGCGTCGCCGCCCCAACCGACGCTTGGGAGGCCTGGAGTCCGGCAACCCTGGAAGCTTCCAAGGGTCAGTGGGTTTTCATCGATTTCACTGCCGAATGGTGCCTCACCTGCAAAGTGAACAAAAAGCTGGTGCTGGACACCGAAGCTTTCCGGAACTTGGCCAGCGCCAAGGGCATCAAGCTCCTGCGGGCCGACTGGACCCATCGGGACGACGCCATCACGCGCTTCCTGGAGGCCCAGGGAGTGGTGGGCGTCCCCGCTTATTTCCTCCAAAAACCTGATGGGAGCTTGCTCGCCCTGGGGGAGACCATCTCCGTCGGTAAAGTAGCCGGCCACGTCAACTGAGCAGGAACCGGGTCGACTCCTCCCGTGCCGCCGCCTTAGAATCCCTCCATGGATGAACGCTTCGAGCTGATCCGCCGCGCTTTGCTCACCTTGGAGGAGACGGGGAAACTTCCCGAGGGCCTGCCGCTTTCCGGGTCGGCCTTCCACCGGCTGTTCGTGCGCTACACGGGCGTCACGCCCAAGGACTTCACTCAGCAGCTGGCCTTGGTGAAGGCAAAGGGCTTGCTGCGCCAGAGGGGACCGGTTTTGGCGAGCGCCCTCGAGGCCGGACTCTCAAGCGGGGGACGGCTGCACGATTTGTTCTTGGCGCACGCGGGGATGACTCCCGGGAGCTACAAGCGGGGGGGCGAAGGGCTCACCCTCGGCTATGCCGTCGTTTCCACGCCCTTCGGGAATCTCCTCCTCGCGGGCCGCTCCAACCAGGTCTGCGCATTGCGGTTTTTCGACGCTAAACTGGCCACGGCCCTGTCAGAACTCCGGGACGAATGGCCCGAGGCCAAGCTGGAAGAGGCCCCGCGCAGACTTGCCCCCCTGGCGGATGAAATCCTGTTGCGCCTGCGAGGGCAAGTCTCCCGCCGCCTCACCCTTTCCCCGCGCGGCAGCGCTTTCCAGTTGCAGGTGTGGGAAGCGCTCCTGCGCATTCCCGAAGGACGCACCACCACTTACGGGGAGCTGGCCCGCTTCTTGGGACGCCCCCTCGCTTCGCGGGCGGTGGGCACCGCCATCGGAAAAAATCCCATCGGCCTTCTCATTCCTTGCCATCGGGTCATCCGAGGGAGCGGGGCGATGGGAGGGTATCGATGGGGGGAAGGACGCAAGGAACTGCTTTTGGCCGGCGAAGCGTGCAAGCCTTGATCCCTACTCGTCCTCAAACTTCGAGGGCATCCGCATCATCTGGCCCATGAGTTCCTTGGGCTCCGCCCCCTGGTACAACACGTGGTACATGCCTGTGAACAGCAGGGCGCGGATCTCGTAGCGCTTGGCCAGCTCGTAGGCAGCCTTGGTGGTCTTGTAGCCTTCCACCACGGAGCGCGAGCGGCGGATGATGTCCTCGGGTTTATGCCCCTTGGCCACCTCGATCCCGAACTGCTTGTTGCGCGAGATCTCCCCGGTGGTGGTGAGGATGAGGTCGCCCACCCCGCTGCAGCCGTAAAAAGTCTCGGGCCGGGCGTTGAAGACCACGCCGAAGCGGAGCATCTCCACGATGCCGCGGGTGATGAGCGCCGCGCGGGTGTTGTGGTTGTAGCCGAGCCCCTCCACCACGCCACCGGCGATGGCCAGCACGTTCTTGAGCGCCCCCCCCAGCAACACGCCCTTCACGTCGTAGGTCAGGAAGCACTTGAAAAAGTCCGTCTGCAGCAGTTCCGCAACCCGCTGGAGCGTTTGGCGCGAGCGACCGGCCAGAGAGACGATGGTGATCTGCCGGTCCAGGATTTCCTTGGCGAAAGACGGTCCGGACAAGTAAGTGAGTTGGTCCTCGAACTCGCCGAGGTACTCCTTAAGCAGATCATCAGGCATTTCCAGCGTTTCGGTGTCGATGCCCTTGGCGAGGTTCACCAAGGGAATGCCATGCATGAGGAACCCGCGGACTTCGTCGGCGTTCTCCATCATGAAAGGGCGGATCGCGGTGGTAGGCAGGCCCGAAACCACCAGCTCGACGCGGCCTTGGACCGCCAAATGGAGCTCTTGCCAGGTGTACGCGGGCACCACGTTGGCCGGGATTTTCTGGCCGGGAAGATAAGTGCGGTTCTCTCCGCCCTTGATCTCCTGGTAGACATCCTCGGATCGGACCTTGATGACCACGCGCTCGAACTTCTGGGCCAAGACGAATGCGATGGAGGTGCCGAAAGCACCAGCACCCAAGACCACGGCGGTACCGGGTTTGTCCGAAGGCTTCACAAGCTCACCACTCCCGGCACCACCAGCACCGTTCGGTAGACCTCCAGCACCTGCTCCGTGGCGGTGATGAGAACGCGGGAGGTGACGCTCACGTAGGTGCCTTTGCCCGAGGGGCGCAGCTGGACATCATGCCCCACCAGGAGGGCCAACAGTTGTTCCTGATGCTCGGTTTTTACGATGAACTTGAAAGTGTAGTAGTCGGGCCACTGATGGTTCTGCTCAAGCAATTCCAGGAATTTCTGCGCTTTGTCCGGGTCCACCGGCAACCTCCGTCAGGGGGGCCCCCCGCGCTTAAACCGCCCCTACCGTCCTACCGATGAAAAGGCATGCGCCACGCGGGGTTTTTCCTCTTCATTGTAGCCGCTTTGTACGTCCCTGTCCTGGGGGCGACGGAGTTGCCGGTGCTACAGCACGTACGTTTCCACCCGGACTTCCTGAAACAACCGGAAGCCTCACCCGGACCTGCGGCGGGCGCACAACTTCCCTGGCTGCGCCGTCTGGTGCCTGTGCTTTTTGACCAGGAAGTGGCCTCGAGCCGCCTCCACGTGAGGGCGGCCACGGCCCCGCAGAACTCGCTTCTCTACCAACAGATCCACCGGTGGCTGGGCGATCGCCATGTGGCCATCGGGCAACAGGAAGCCAACCAGGTGGCGCAGTTCAACCAGCAGTTCAACATGGGGAGCCAGAATTTCTCCGGTTTCCGTTGGCAACGCCCCTTCGGTGCCTTCTCCCTCTACGTGGACCGCCAAGTGTCCCCCGACCTTTTCGACGACGCCCGTTGGATCGTCATGGACACCTTCACCGTGAACGTGGAAGCCGCGAGCTTCTTGGGCAAACTCAACGAGGCAGGCGTGGTGGACATGACGGAGGCCGAGATCGCGGCCTTCGCGGGAATCACGTTCCGCCGCACCTACACCACCTACCATTTCGCCACGGGTTTCCTGGCGGGCCTGACCTCCGATTACTCACGACTCTTTCTGCCATTCCTGCTGCATACGCCGGAAAACGCCCTGGGCCTCGGGGATGGCACCGTCATCAAGCGCCAGGACACTTGGAGCGTGGCCGCAGGCGGGCTCATCGAAAGTCCCAGCGCCTATGGCATGAGTTTCTCCGCCGGCGCCCTGGCGGAGGCCACCCATGACTCCCTCCTGACCGTCCAGCACATCCCCCCCCGGGACGCTGCCCGGCCGGGAGAGAACATCCGGGTCAGCCACCGCTCCACCCTCCGCCGCTCGGCCGGGGTCTCCGCGGGCCTGCAGCTGGACTTCTTCAAGCTCCTCCAGTTCACCCTGCTCTCCCACGACCTGGAGTACGGCGCCGAGGCGAGCAAGAGCTTCTATTTGAGCTTCCGCCCCGAGGACAGGGAGAAGCTATTGGGCGGCGAGCCCGAGGCCTCCGCGGAGTTCGCGGGACTCTTGCAGAAAAATTCCCCGGACATCCGCTGGCTAGAACCTTGGGTGGTGCGCCTGGACGAAGGCTCCACCGCCCTGGCGAGTTCCCAAAGCATGCTGCTGTTATGGGGCACCCTCAAGAAGGCCTCCCTCGAACAGGTGCGCGTGATCAAGGACCAAGTTCTGCGCACCTTCTTCCGCAGCCACAGCGAGTCCGTGCGCCTGGTGCAGAATTTCTGGAGCCGCCTCTTCTCGGGCTTCCTGTTCCGCCTTTTCAGCTTCAACGCCGGGGTCAAGACCGACGCCTCCACCACCCGCGCCCTGGACATCGAGTATGAGGCCACGCTACCCCAGTCCGCGGATCCCCAGCAGATGCTGCTCGAAAAGCACGAGCAGTTCTCCCTGGTGCTCTCCCTGACCTACCAAGCGGCCCGCACAGACCGCTGGCGCGACCGCCAACACAAGAAGGATGCCGAAACCTTCCTGGCCCGCTACACCAACCTCCCGGCCAACTTCCGCACCATGGTCCGAAACAAGGAGTTGAGGGGTCCCCTGAAGATCGACCTGCGCCTGCGCGTGATGGGTGACGGCCTCGCTTGGTTCGCGGCCCTCCCGGATGCCGAGGTGGAGTCCGTCTTTCGCGGCGTGTGCGGCAAGCGCCCCCTGTGTTTCTCCTCCCTGGCCAATCCCTTCCGCGCCTACAAACGCGTCCTCGCCGGCACCGGCCGCCACGAACTCGCCCGCCTCAAGGAGCTCTTCGGGGCCCTGGCCAAGGAGGCCCGGGACACCGCCCCCTACCGGGCGCTCTTCGGGGAGTACGCCTTCTTCCACGGCAACTTCCGGGCCACCAGCCGCTCGGGCATGGGCTTCTCCACCCCGTTCACCTCTGGCCAGTTCCGCGGCCTCTCGCTCATCGACACCTACGACCGCCTCAACGGCACCCGCGGGCCCGCGTCCGTGGGCGAGGAGTGAGCGTGGCTGGGCAAGACGGCATCGCTCGCGCCCGGGAGCTGCTCCTCGCCGGTGATGTGGTGGCCATCCCCACCGAGACCGTCTACGGGCTGGCCGCCGACATCCGTTCCGAGCAGGGCCTGCGCCGGATCTTCACCGTGAAGGAGCGGCCGTTCTTCGATCCGCTCATCGTCCACGTGGACACGGTCGAGAAGGCCCGGGCCTTGACCACCGACTGGAGCGACGTTCACGACGCCCTGGCCGCCCGCTGCTGGCCCGGCCCCCTCACCCTCATTGCCCCCAAAAACGACAAAGTCCACCCGCTCATCACTTCGGGCCTCACGGAGGTGGGTCTGCGCTGCCCGCGCCATGCGCTCACTTTGGAACTCCTCAAGGGCTTCGAGGGACTCGCCGCCCCCAGCGCCAATAAATTCGGCAAAACCTCCCCCACCCGGGCCGAGCACGTCCAAGCGGAGTTCGGCGACGCCGTCCACGTGCTGGACGGCGGCCCCTGCGAGGTGGGGATCGAGTCCACCGTAGCGGCCCTGGTGCGCGAGGGTGGCCGCCGCAAGCTGTTGGTCTATCGGCCCGGCTTCTACACCGCCGCCGCCCTCCACGACATCTTGGAGGAGGCGGGTTTCCCCACGGAGACCTCCTATGCCGAGAGCCCCGTGGCACCGGGGCAGTTGCAGCACCACTACATGCCCACCATTCCTGTGCTGGTGGATGAAAAAGGCTCGCCGGACTTCCAGCTGCGCGCGGAAAAAACCGTGGGCCGCGCCTTTAAGCAGGTGGCGGTGCTGGAACTGGGTCCCGACGCCCCGCTGGCGGCCCGCCACTTCTACCAGAAGCTGCGTGACCTCTCCCCTGGCCACGACGCCATCCTGGTGCGGCTGGGCCCTTCCCAGCAGGGCGAGGCCTGGCGCGCGCTCCTGAACCGGTTGCAGAAGGCGGCATCCTTCAGGGGATGACTTTCAGCCAACCGAACTTCTTCACCACGTACAACAGGGCGGTGAAGGCCAACACCACGAACACGAACTTGCGCATGTTCTTGATGAGGCGGACGTACTCGTCCTGGGCCAGGTTGCCGGGGACGCCATGCTGGTCCAGCAGAGCGATCACCCGCTCGATGTCCCCGTCGGCCACCATGTGGATGTCGCCTGACTTGGTGAACACCGCCAGGATGGCGTTGGGCAGCAGCAGCTTGTACTGCTTAACGTCCTCGTACGGGACCCAGGTGTTGAAGAACGGCAGCCCGCGGTTGAAGAGGTAGCCCTTCTCGAAGAAGCGCACGCCGCGGATGAAGGCGTAGTAGAACGCCGGCACCAGCACCAACCCCGCCAAGGAAAAGAACTCCGTCGGATATCTCCAGTGGAAGCGGCAGACCGCCCAGAAATCCAGATTCCCCTGGGCGAGGAACTTCGGCTCCTGGAAAGTGGAAAGGTAGAAGTCGTTGAAGAAGAACAGGATGAGCGCCAACAGCACCAGGCGGAATACGCCTAACATGGAGGTGCGGTAGATGCGCTTGCCGCGGTTACTCACGGGCGGAACTCCGGAAGAGCCGGGGTGATGCCCTGTGCGTAGCGGAGCATGTCGATGACCTCGCGGGCGGCGCCGGTGCCTCCCACTTTCTCGGTAGTGTAGTGGCAGATCTCCAGCACTTCGATACCGGCGGTGGGGACGGTGGCGGCGAAGCCTGCGACCTTGAGCAGCGGGATGTCGAAGAGCTCATCGCCCATGTACAGGATCTCAGAGGCGGCGACACCGTACTTTTTCATGATGTCGCTGAAGGCCTCGCGCTTGTCCTCCTTGCCCGCGTAGCAAAAGTGCAGCCCCAGCTGCTCCACGCGCTTTTGCACGCTCACGGAATTCCCGCCGGTGATGACGCCGACCTTGAGGCCCGCCTCCATCAGCACCTTCATGCCATAGCCGTCGTAGACGCAGAAAGTGCGGTTGAATCCCACTTCCTCCCCGTCCCAATGAACCTTGGCGTCCGTGAGGATGCCGTCCAGGTCGAAGCAGGCCACCTTGATCTTTTTGAGCCGCTCCGCGTGTTCGCGGGCGAGCGCGCGCAAATCCCTCATGCTGAAGCCTCTTTGATGGCCAAAAGTTTCTCGACGATGCCTTTCACCTCATCCAGCGGCAGGGCCGTGGCGCTGTCGGAGAGCGCTTTGGCCGGCTCAGGGTGGGTCTCCATGAACACGCCGTCGGCTCCGGCGGCAACCGCCGCCTTGGCCAATACCAGGATCTGCTCGCGTTTGCCGCCAGTGGCGGTGCCCAGGCCTCCCGGCCGCTGCACGCAGTGGGTGGCGTCGTGCACGGCGCGCACCCCGAAGCTCTTCATGATTTGGAAGGACGCCATGTCCACCACCAGATTGTTGTAGCCGAAGGAGCTGCCACGCTCGGTGAGGATTATACGGTCCTTGGAAAGCCCCGCGGAAACCGCCTTATCGACGATGTTCTTGGTCTCCTCAGGGGAGAGAAACTGTCCCTTCTTCACCTTGAGCTCGCGCCTGTGTTTCACACAGGCGAGCGCCCCGGCGTGGATCATGTCGGTCTGGCGGCACAGGAAGGCCGGCACCTGCAGCACGCTGACCACCTCGGCCACGGGCATGGCCTGCTCGGGCAGATGGAAGTCCGTCAGGGTGGGGACGCCGAAAGTCTTGCCCACCTCCTGCAGGATCTTGAGGCCCTCATCGAGGCCCGGGCCCCGGTAGGAAGTGAAGGAGCTGCGGTTGGCCTTATCGAAGCTGCCCTTGAAATGCAGGCGGATTTTGCCCTCCAGGGGCCGCAAATCCTGCACCAAGCGCTCGGCCAGGGAGAGGGCGAAGTCACGCCCTTCCAGGACGCAGGGACCGATGTAGAAATCCATTTTTCTCATGGGCGTGTTCCTTGGGCGGCCGCGGCTTTGAGAAGGCCGGTGAACAAAGGATGCGGGGCCACGGGACGCGATTTGAATTCGGGGTGGTACTGGCAGGCGATGAAGTATGGGTGGTCCTTGAGCTCGATGATCTCCACCAGGTTGAGCTGGCGGTTGGTGCCGGACACCACCAAGCCTGCATCCTTGAGCTTGGGTAGAAAGGCGTTGTTCACCTCCAGCCGGTGGCGGTGGCGCTCGGATATGGTGGTGGTGCCGTAGATTTTCTCGGCCAACGAGCCAGGCTCGATGCTGCAGTCATAGGCGCCCAGGCGCATGGTGCCGCCCTTGGAAGCGTCCCGCTGCCCGTGCATGTAATGAACGACGAAGTCGCCCTCGTCGGTGAATTCCATGGAGGTGGCCTTTTGGATGCCTGCCATGTGGCGCGCGTACTCGATGATGGCAAGCTGCAGCCCGAGGCAGATCCCGAAGAAGGGCTTTTTGTTTTCCCGTGCGTACTTGATCGCCATGATCTTGCCCTCGGTGCCCCGGGAGCCGAAGCCCCCGGGAACGAGGATACCGTCCACGCTCTTGAGCGCTGAGAGGTCTTTGCTCTTCTCGAGCTCCTCGGCGTCGATGTACACCGGCTTCAGCTTGGACTGGGTCGCCATAGCGGCGTGCCGCAGGGCCTCGTCCAGGGACTTGTAGCTCTCGATCAGGTCCGTGTACTTGCCGACGATGCCGATGGAAACCTCGCGCACGGGGTTGGCGGCGTTGTGGACCACTTGCTCGAGCTCCTTCAAATTCGGGCGCGGGGACCAGATGTTGAGGATCTCGGTGATGCGTTCGTCCAGACCTTGGCGGTGAAACTCCAGCGGGACCTTGTAGATCAGGTCCATGTCGATGGACTGAAACACGTTCTGCTTGGGCACGTTGCAGAAGAGCGAGATCTTCTCCAGTATGTCCTGGTCCACCTCGCGGTCGGCACGGCAGATGATGATTTGGGGGAAAAGGCCGATCCCGCGCAACTCTTTCACCGAGTGCTGGGCAGGTTTGGATTTGAGTTCGCCGGCGGCGGCGATGTAGGGGATCAGCACCAGGTGCACGAACAGGACATTCTCGGTACCCACGTCCAGGGCGAACTGGCGGATGCTCTCCATGTAGGGCAGTGACTCGATGTCCCCCACCGTCCCGCCGATCTCCCCGATCAAGAGGTCGCACTTCTCCGCCGCCTTGTGGATCCGGCGCTTGATCTCGTCGGTGATGTGGGGAACGACCTGTACCGTCTTGCCGAGGTATTTGCCTTCGCGCTCGTTTTCGATCACCTGCAGGTACACCTGCCCGGTGGTGAAGTTGTTGGTCTTGGAGAGGGTCAGCGTGGTGAAGCGCTCGTAGTGGCCCAGGTCCAGGTCGGTCTCGGCGCCGTCGTCGGTGACGAACACCTCACCGTGCTGAGTGGGGCTCATGGTGCCAGGGTCCACGTTGATGTACGGGTCCATCTTCAGCATGTTGATGCGGAAGCCCCTTCGCTCCATCAGCGAGGCGATACTCGCCGCCGCCAGCCCCTTGCCCAGTGAGCTGGTCACGCCGCCGGTGATGAAGATGTACTTCTTCGTTTGTTTACCGTTCGCCATGCAAAGCCTCTTCCACTTTCTTGACGTCGGCGGGGACGTCCACGCCGATGAGTTCCTGCCGCGTTTCGAGGGCGCCGATGGACATGCCGTCCTCCAAGGCGCGCAATTGCTCCAGCTTCTCGAGATTCTCGAGCCTGCCCTCGGGCAGGGCCACGAAGCGCGCCAGCGCCTGGGCGCGGTAACTGTAGACACCTACGTGCTGGTGCCAACCCGGTTCCTGGCCGTCCCGGTCATGTGGCACCGGTGAACGGCTGAAGTACAGGCAACGCCCCCCCTTCCCCATCACCGTTTTCACCACGTTGGGATCGCCCCAAGCGGCCTCGGCACGCGAGCGCGGCCTTACCACTGTGGCGATGTCGAACCCGGAAGCACGGTGGAAGGCGGCAAGCTCGGCCAACATTTCCCCCTTCAGCAAAGGCTCGTCGCCCTGGACGTTGATATACAACTCGAAACCCGGAAGGTGGCGCGCGGCTGCCAGGGCGATGCGCTCGGAGCCGGAGGGCACGTCGTCGTCCACCCGCAAACAACGCCCTCCAAACCCCTCCACGGCATGCTGGATGCGCCCGTCGTCCGTGACCACATAGCACGGAAGTCCCGAGCGCACGGCATTTTCATAAACCCGTTGGATCATGGGACGTCCAAGGATGGGGGCGAGGGGTTTGCCGGGGAACCGGGTAGAGCTATAGCGGGCGGGAATGAGTACGGCGGCTGCCTGGGCCATGATCCCTCAGTGTGACGACACCCCATCATAGGGCCCCGCTTCGGCCTCCGACAACCTTTTCCCCGTTGTCTCTGAGGGGTGCCTGCGCGTTATAATAAGGCATGCGTTTCCTGTTGCTCTTTACATGGGTGAGCTGGTCGGCCGTGGCGCAAACTGCCCCCGGTTTCGATCCTTTGACCTCGCCTAACATGAGTGTGCGCTGCCGTGACCTCCTGAAGGAGCGCAACGAGAAGATCCAGGTGCGGCAGAAACTCTCCTCCCTCGTCCAACGCAATGACGCCCTCTTGAAGAAGGTGGCCCCCAACCGCGTCTCAATGAGGCGTCGGCTGGAAGCCAATGGGATCACCTTGCGTAATGAGCACTACTTGGCCGCCCTCCAGGTGCAGAACATGGAGGAGGGCATCGTCCGTTCGGGATGCCCCGGCATCAGTCTCTGAAAAGCGCCAATTATTTGGCGTTTTCTTTCCCCGACCCCTGTTGTTAAGATCGCCGAGCACACACGACACGAACGTGGAGAGAGAGCTTGGCACCATGGCGCTTCTTGGCCGCATTGGCCTGGATGATGGCGGTGGTCCCGTCCCACGCCCAGGAAGGGTTGGGGCCCGACCCCATCCCGGGGGAGACGTTTCCCGCGGAGGCCAGCGCCTCCATGCCCGAAGCCCTCCCCCGTGACACCGGCGCTCCCGCCGACAATGTGCCCGTGGCCGAACGTCCGGACGCACGCGTGGTGGAACTGCGCTCGGTGATCGAAGAGGCCCTCCGCAAGAATCCCACGGAGCAAGTTCGCCACAGCCAGAACGCCCGACTGGACCTGCTCAAACAGGACCTCACGGAAAGTTTCTGGCTCCCCAACCTGACCTTGGACTTCAACGTTTCCAATCACCGCTATGACCGGGTGTATACCTCAACCCAGAGCATTCCCGGCACCGCCTCCTCGCCCTCTCCGGGCGGCTCCCTGGGGCTCACCGTCGAGGATTACACCGTCTTCAACTGGGGACGGGACTACCTCGCCTACCTGAACACCAAGCAGAACCTGCTGCGCGAGCACCAACGGTTGGTCGAGGCCCGCCGCCGCCTGCGCTTCCAGGTGATCGCCCAGTACTTCAACTTGGTGCGCGTAAAGGAGTTCGCCAAGATCAAGCGCGAGCAGCTCCGGCAAGCCTCCTTCATCCACCGCTTGGCGCGGGAGAAGTTGCAGCTGCGCAAAGTCCCGGCCATGGAGTACTACCAAACCCGGGCGGAGTTCCTGCGGGCCCAGACCGAGTACCAGCAGGGCCTCTTCGACGTGGGCCAGGAAGAAGAGCGCATGGCGAACCTACTGGGCGACGAGTATCGTCCCGCCTACCGCCCCATGGAGCAACTGCGCTTCACCAGCGTTTCCACCTCGCCGGAAGAGGCCCTGCGACATGCCCTCTCGACCTCTCCCTCTTTCCGGGACGCCAAGGTTGCCTACGAAACAGCATCCCGCGCTTACGAGAAGGCCCTCAAGGACAACCTTCCCCTACCCAAGTTCACGCTCGGCGTGGGGACCTACGCCCAACAGTTCGGCCCCGACGGGAACACTTGGCTGCGGGAGACGCCCACCGGCCGGGACGTGGAGATGGTGGCGGCCGTGAACATGCGCTGGACCCTCACCGGGGAGGGGGGGCTCTTCAACTCGCGCGTTAACAAGCTGGCTTACCTGGATAAACGCATCACCGAGATCCGCTTCTACAACTCCAAGCGTGAGGTGGAGGTCCGCCTGCGCACCCTCCTGGCCACCTTGCGCTTCCTGGAACAAAAGGTGGCGGTAGCCGACTACCAGGACAAGAACGCCCGCTCCAACTTCGACAGCACCCTCAACCAGTACACCACCGGCCGCACTCCCTTCCCCCAGATCAAGTTGGCCCTGGACAACTGGGTGCTGTCCGAGATGAATTCCGAGAACGTGAAATACGAGCACCTGCTGCGCAAGCTCGAGCTCGCCGAGGTCATGGGGCTGGACGATCTCCCGGGCGAAAACTTTGAAACCCTGGCGGTGAGGTGAGTATGAAACCCGCGCTGCTATTAGCTTCGCTCCTTTGGGCCGTCTCTGCCGCCCGTGCCGCTTACGACGACCCCGAAGCCGCCTTCCGTCTTCCCCCCGAGGAGCGCGAGCCCTCCGAGGACGACGTACGCCGGCACAAACCCGAGAAGCACTCCTGGGATGAGACCGTCATTCGAGACCTGGACGACTCCACCAACGTCGCCGGAAACAGCCGCTGGACCGGTGAGGACCGCAACAAACTTTCCGCCTCCCTCCACGTGAACGGCCGCTACGAATACATGTCGGAGCTGCTGGGCTTCGAGCTGCAGTGGCTCCGCCGCACGGAGAACTGGTCCAAGCTGTGGTGGGGGGGCATGCTGAAACAAACCCAGACCCAGTTCCGGCACCTGGCCGCTCCACGCCGCCCTTCCATCGACTACGACGGCAGCGACGAGCAGAGCGTCTTCAGCGCAGGCCTAGGCATCGGCTACCGCTTCAAGCTGCTGTTCGCCCTCGTGGACAGCGAACGTACCTTCGAAACGGTGAACGTCTTCGCAACCTACAACCGCCTGTCTTCCAAAGAGCAGGTCGGGTCTTTCGGCGGTTATGGCATGGCCGCGGAGTACGGCGTCCACCGCCGCACCCGTACCAGCTTCTTCTGGGGCGGCAAATTCACTTACAACCTGGCTTGGCCCACACGTTCCCGCGATCCAGGTGAGTCCCAGCAAGACGCTTCCATTTCCCTGGGGTGGTACACCCTGGCGCTGGAAGGGGGGTTCTTCTTCTAATGGTCCCACGCTATGAACAGGCAGACATCGCGCGACTCTGGACGGACGAATCCAAGTACGGCTTCTTCCTGGAGGTGGAATTGGCCCTGCTGGAGGCACTAGAGGTCCATGGAACCGTGCCCAAAGGGACGGCTGCCATTATCCGCGGCAAGGCCAAGGTGAACGCGGGCCGGGTGGCGGAGATCGAGGCCACCACCCAACATGACGTCATCGCCTTCTGTACGAGCATTACCGAACAAGTGGACGCCGATCAGGCCAAGTGGTTCCACTTCGGCTGCACCTCCTCCGACGTCATCGACACCGCGCTGGCGCTCCAGGTGAAGGCGTCCTTGTCCCTGATCCTACCGGAGTTCAGGACCGCGCTCCGGGTGCTGCACGCCAAGGCCCAAGAACATAAAAAACTTCTCACCATCGGCCGCTCCCACGGGATGTACGCCGAACCCATGTCCTTCGGGCAGAAGTTCCTCCTCGCCTACGTGGAGTTCCATCGCCGCTACACGGAACTTGCCGAGTTCGCGGCCCGGGAACTCACCGGCCAGATGTCCGGGGCCGTGGGCAACTACACCGTGCTCTCCCCGGCCCTCGAGGCCGACGTCATGAAGCGCCTGGGCCTGTCTGTGGAACCGGTGTCCACCCAGGTGGTGCCGCGTGACCGGCTGGCCAAGCTCGCCTCCATCATTGGCCTTTTCGCCGCCGCACTCGAGCGCTTCGAGGTGGAGATCCGCCACCTGCACCGCTCGGACGTGGGCGAGGTGAGCGAGGGCTTCATGCCCGGCCAGAAGGGTTCCTCCACCATGCCCCACAAGAAGAACCCCATCGCCGCGGAGAACCTCACCGGCGTGGCGCGCCTGTTGCGCTCCCACATGCTCATCGCCCACGAGAACGTGGCCCTGTGGCACGAGCGCGACATCTCCCACTCCAGCGCCGAGCGCCTCTACCTCCCCGACATGTTCGGGCTGCTCCAGTACGCCCTCCGCCGCCTCCAGCGTCAGCTGCAGCACTTGGAAGTGGACCAGGCCAAGATCCGCGCCAAGGCCGAAGGGGCCTTCCAGGCCCTCTCCAGCTACTACCTGCACGCGCTTCTCCCCCATTGGGGCGGACGACGTGAAGACCTCTACGCCGTGATCCAGAAAGCCTCCTTCGAAGCCAAGGACGCCGTGGACTTCCATGGACGCCTAGTCGCCGCGGGTGCTGGCCCCTTGAGCGCGCTCACGCGGCTCGAGGACGTCTATCTCGCCCACGTGGACGCGGTCTATGCCCGGGCCGAGGCCCTGCACCCGCTCCCTCAGTAGAGATCTCCGGAGTTATTTGATTTCTGAGACGACGTGGTCCTGCCCCTGGAACAGGGAGGCTTCCTTCTTGATGTACTCTTTGGCGGCGGCGACCGTGTCGAAGATCCCCAGGCTCACGCGGTACCAGGTGCCCTTCTCGGGAATAACCACTTCGTTGATGATCGGGTTGTAGCCTCGCACGGTGAATCCCTCGGCGAACTCCTTGGCCTCCGCCATGCTGTTATAGGAGCCCAGCTGGATGGTGTACTTGCCGGTGTAAGCGTTGGCGGAAACCGCGGGCGTCTGGGGCATGGGCTTGTCGGCGGAATTGCCCGCGGGCATCTCCGCGGCGGGCGTTTCCGCGGAGTCGCCGCCTTCCTTGGAGAACTGCCCCAGCTCGTCGTTGAGCTTGTCCTTGGAGGCGTCCATCATCGCCTTGAGTTTTTCCTCGTCGCTCTCCGGGGCCTCGGCCAGCGCCTTGTCAGCGGCTTCTTCGTCGCCGGAGCGCATCTCCACGGTCTTCACATCAGCGGCCGTCACCCCGGCCTTTTCCAGGGCCAGCTTCTTACCCATGTTCACGCCGAGGGTGAAGCAGGTCACGCTCATGATCACGACGAACATGAAAATGAGGAAGATCTCTTTCTTTTCAAAGACGAAGACTTTGGCATTTTCCTGCATGGTTTCATTCTACCCCCCCTCTTTCAGTCGGAGCAAGGCGTGTTTCTTTCCCGAACTGAATGCTCGGAATAGCGTGGTCCGACGGGAAATTCCCCGCCGGGCATGGTGTATGGGCCCTTCACAAAGGAGCCCCTATGCAGCATCTCGTCCGCAACGTCCGTGACCAAAAAGGCCAGGCCCTCATGGAGTACGTCATCGTCTCCGGGCTGGTCGGCGTCTTCTGCCTCATCGCCGTTAAGCAATTCGGCGGAGTGGTCAGAGAGCGCGTGAACCACATGAAGGAACACATCACCAAGAACATCCAGCTGAAGGACTGAGCATGGCCCCGCTACTCTCCCTTGGTCTGGCTTCCATTGTATTGTTGGCGGCCCACGGAAGTGTCCGTGCGGTGGTGGATTCCGTGCGCTCGGCCCGGGCCTGGCGGGAGGCCATCACCCGCACGGGGAAGTCTTGGAAGGGGCGAACCACCCCCTGGCTGGGCGAGCGCGGCTCGGTGGAAGCCTGGGGCCTTTTGGTCCTGCTGGCCCTGGCTTCGCTGATGCTCTACCAGGTCGGTGAATGGGAAGTGCGCCTCAAGGAAGTGCGCCGTCATCACAAGCTCGCCCTGTGCTTGAAGGAACTCATCAACGACACCCATCGGCTCGTGGCCCGGGTCAACCGCATCAACGGCGTCTTGACGGCGGGGGAAGGCGCTTCTCTAGCGGGGTTGTTCCTGCCGGGAGGCGTGCTGGCCCGGGGCTCGTGGGAAAAAACCAAACGCGCTCTCATGGCCGCCCAGGACGCCGCCTGGGGAGTCTCCCAAGTGACTAGGCTAAAACTCGTGCGCCAGGGGTGTCCGAATGCGGGCCACCCCTGGCCGTCCCCGTACCGTTGGCGCACGCACGGCCTGGAGCGGACGGCGGGAGGTGTGGCCAAGGTGGTGAGCCGTTCCGGCCATGCCCGCTGGGCCACACCGTTGGTGAGCTATGCAGTGAGCTGGCGCTTGGAGCACAGCCTGGACGCCCGGATGGATTGGGAGGTGCGTTGATGCCGACGCTACTTTACGCTGCCCTGTGGGTCGCGGCCTGGGCCGTGGTGGTGGGAGGAAGTACATTCACCCACCGCCGTTACCAGCGGGCCATGCAGGAAGAAGTCCAGTCATTTAACCGCCAATGGGCAAGCCTGGAGCGCAAGTATGCTGGCCCGTAAAAAACTCGCCCTTCGCTTATTCGGTGTACTAGCGGGAGTGAATCTTCTCTTGTGGCTGGTTTTTTCGCCGACACCGGCCCCAGCGCCTCAACCGGCCTCCGGTGTCGAGCTCCGCATTAGCGCCACGTTGCTTACGCCGTTTGCCGCGGGCAAGCGCGTCCTGTGGGCCACCCCGGACGGACGCCCCCTGGGGGTAGTGCGGCTGGAGCGTCAAGAGAGTGAGGGACTGGTGGTGTCTCTCGGGCCGGAACTTTACCGTCGTCATCAACGGACACTGGTCCAGGGCGACGGCGTACTCCTCCCCTATTTACCCGGCATGGGCGTCCAACGCCCGGCCCTTCCAGGCAGGACCTATGAAATCGCTTACTGAATCTTTGCTGACCGCATTCTTAATAGGCGCGCCGGTGCTTTTGACCCACGACCACACGGAGCACGGAAACCACGTGCTGCAGGTGCTGTTGGAACGCTACCAGTTACCCAGGGACTTCATTGAGGTGAGGCAGGTGCCCGGGCCATGTGGAATCCCGTCTGGGACGGCGTCCTGGCACTTGTGCGTGGATGCGCACGGAGACCTGCACGAGGTCTCCGTGGACGATGCGTTCTTGAAAGAAACGTTGAGGATTTTCTTATGAAGGCGGGAAGTGTCGCTTACTTCTGGTGGATCGCGAACTTGGGCGTGGTGCCTTTGTTGCGGTCAGCGGCCTTGCGCTTGGCGCCCATCTTGCGATGCTTGGCCTTGCGGCGGGCTTCGGTAACGGCGGTACGGGATGCCATTTGGAACTCCTTCAAATTAAGTCCACTGGTTGTAGCTTTCCTCTTGGGGCTTGTCAAAGACTTGCGCGCCGCACCAATTGAGGATGTGATCCTCGCAAAAGGGGAACAGCGGGAAGTGGCAGTTCCGGGATTGAAAAACTTCTCCGTGGGCAATCGGGATGTGGTGTCCACCCATGTACGCCAAGGGCAGCTCCTGGTGAAAGGACGCCAGGTTGGATTCAGTGACCTGGTGGTTTGGGACAAAGGGGGGCGCCGTTCGCTGAACGTGTACGTGCTTTCCAAGACTTCGTTCTTGAAAACCATCCAGCTCACGGAGGCCCTGAAAGATTTGAACCTCCGCCTGGACCTGAAAGGGCCTCTCATGGTGGTGTCCGGGGAAGTCTCCAGGGCCGAGGACTGGCGCTATCTCCAGCATCTGCGCCGACTGCATCAGGAGCGGGTGGTCTTCCATGCCCAAGCGGCGGCGGAGTTGCGGAGGGCGATGGCGGCGGACGTGTACCGGGACCTGTTCGCGGCGGGTCTCCGGCGAGTGGCATGCCATATGCGTTTCCTCGATATGGAATGCCACTGGGAAGGCGAAGCCGAGCGGGCGGCTGAACTGTTGGCATCTCTGCGTGAGCGCTGGGGTGTGAAGTTCGTCAAACGTGCCTCCCGCTGGAGCCAGGGAAATTTTCGACTTTCACTTAAGCTCATCCAAGTGGAGAGACTCGACGGGCAGGAGATCTCCTTCGGGTTGTCCGGGCTGCGTGCGTCGGTCGGGGACCTGTTCAAGCATGGCCTGCGCAAGCTGGTGGAGGAAAACGCGGTGGCCCTGGGGGAATCCCATGTGCGGCTTTCCACCTTGGCGGAGCCGGAGGCATTGGTACGGGTGGGGGCTCCCCACTTGGTAGAAGTGGGGGCGCAGATCCCCTTTCAGAACTTGCGTCAAGGGGAAGGCGTGGTGTTGGCGCCCATCGACTGGCGCTTCGCCGGCCTTAAGCTCACCACCAAACTAGAGGAACGGGACGGCGGCCTCGCGCTAAATTATGAGACCGAATTCACCCGTCCGGTGGATAACGGCATCAGTGGTTCCAGGGAGAAATCCTCCCTGGTGGTGCGTCCTGGTGAAGCCTATGCCTTGTTCAAGATCGGCTACAAAAGCGACGGAGAGGAGCGCAAGCACTGGCCGGGACTGGAGAATGTCCCGCTGCTGAGAACGCTCTTCGGCTCCCGGGGACGGCACGCCGTCTACAAACGCATCGAGGGATATCTTGTTCTCGAGGAGGTGCCCTGATGCTGGCGTTGTTCAAGGAAGAGCCGGTGGCGGCGCCCCCACCGGCGCTGGAGCTCTGGCGGAAAAGCCTGGACCAGGGAAAGTTACCAGAGGTCGCGGCCCTGGGCCCTTCCGAGCGCGAATGGGGATTGCAGCTGCGGGATTTCCCATGGCTCGGACCTTTGCTGGAGGATCCCACGGTGCGAGAAATTTTCGCCCACGGGCCCAGCTTGGTGGAGGCTGTGGGTGAAAAACGCGCATCAGTGCGGTTTCCCCTCGGTGCACACGACTGGGGCCTGTGGGTGGAAACCTTGGCGGTGCGCCTGGGTACTGAGCACAGCTTCAGTCGCCCCTGCGTAAGCGTGCATTGGGAACACGCCGGATCTTCTTGGCGGGTCACGTTGCTCCACGCTTCACTCTCGCCCGAGAAAATGCCCAAGGTGTTTTTCCGCCGGTTGAGCACGGTGGCCCGCCCTTGGGAGTCCTATGGTCTTGTGGATAGGGACGTCACATTTTTAATGGAGCTGGTAAGGGGCAAGGCCAACGTCTTGGTGGCAGGCCCAACTGGTTCCGGAAAAACTTCGCTCTTAGGGACGATGCTGGCCGAGGCCGACCCCCAGGAGCACCTGTTGGCGCTGGAAGACACCCGGGAGCTGCACCTCCCCCATCCGCGCCAGACGCGGCTTTTGTCCTCACCCCAGCCTGGGCGCTCCCTCACCGAACTCCTCGCCCATGCGCTCCGCCTGTCGCCTGACAGGCTGGTGCTGGGCGAGATGCGCTCCCACGAGGTGGTGCCCTTCTTGTTGGCCATGAACACAGGTCACCGGGGCCTCATGGCCACCCTTCACGCCTCCTCGGCCATGGACGCGCTCCACCGGGTGGCCCAGCTCTTTGTGCTCGCGGCGGGCCAGAAGGAAATCAGCTACCAAGAGGTGCTCCGGTTGGTGTGCCGGAACGTGGGCTATGTGGTTTACGTGGAGGAGAGGCGAGTGAAGGAAGTCATCCGGGTGTTCGGATGCGATGGCGGGCATCCGCTTTATGAACTTTGCTGCGCCTCCACCTCCGCTGCGGAGATGGAAGCGCGTTAAAGACGGCGCATGTAGGCCGCGGTGGCGCGGTCTTGCTCAGCGGGGGAAGCTTCGAGGCGGGTCATCACTCGCTCACGATCGGCGGCGTTTTGGTTTTGGGACATCTTTTGCTTGAGTTGCATACGTGAGGGAACAAGCTTCAGTCCGACAATTCGCATTTCCAGGACCCCGTGCAAGTCAGCCGGTGCAGACTTCGCCCACTCAAACTCTCCCCCGCCGTACTTCTGGAGCTGGTCCAGGAGACGAAAGAGGTCATCCCGTTGGTGGGTCACTTCCAGCACGCCTTCCACGTGGGCGACGGCATAGTTCCAGGTGGGAACGCTGTTCTCCGGGTATTGATACCAACGGTGATCGATGAAGGCGTGTGGACCGTGGAAAACCGCCGTGACGCAAGCGTCCTGCAGGGCCCTCCAGGTGGGATTCGGAAAGGCCAGATGACCCCACAGAGCGCCGTCATGCCAGGCCATGGGCATATGGTCGATCACTACCTGCCCCTCTCCATGTCCCACCAGGGTGGCGAAGGGGTATTGGGCCACGAACGCCGGAACGTCGTCGGGTTTGCCCGCGTAACGCTCCGGCAGGTACATCACTGGCGCGTGAGCTTCTTGTAAGTCACGCGGCTGGGCACGTCGGCCTTGGCCCCCAGGCGTTTGCGCAAGTCCTCGTGGTACTCGGTGAAATTCCCGTCGAACCACGTGACGTGGGAGTCGCCCTCGAAGGCCAGGATGTGGGTGCAGATCCGGTCCAGGAAGTAACGGTCGTGGGAGATGACCACGGCGCAACCGGGGAATTCCATCAGGGCCTTTTCCAGGGCCTGAAGGGTATTCACGTCCAGGTCGTTGGTGGGCTCGTCCAACAGGAGGACGTTGCCTTCCTCCTTGAGGACCTTCGCCAGGTGCAGGCGGTTCTTCTCGCCGCCGGAGAGCTCGCGGACTTTTTTGTCATGGTCGTCGCCGGAGAAGTTGAACTTGCCCAGATAGGCCCGGGAGTTCACCTCACGGCCGCCCAGCTTGATCACGTCCAGGCCCCCGGCCACTTCCTGCAGGAGGGTCTTGTCCGAATCCATGGCCCGACTCTGGTCCACGTAGGAAATCTTGACGGTCTCGCCCACCTTGAAACTTCCCGCGTCCGGCTTTTCCTGGCCGGTGATCATGCGGAAGAGCGTGGTCTTACCGGCCCCGTTGGGACCGATGATGCCCACGATCCCGCCAGGGGGAAGTTTGAAGCTTAGATTCTCGTAGAGCACCTTGTCGCCGTAGGCCTTGCTGATGCCGTTGGCCTCGATGACGATGTCCCCCAGGCGCGGGCCTGGCGGGATGAAGAGTTCGTTGGTCTCGTTCCTCTTCTCGTTTTTCGCGTCTGCCAGCATCTTGTCGTAGTTGGCGATGCGGGCCTTGCTCTTGGCGTGGCGGGCCTTGGGTGAAGAGCGGATCCACTCCAGTTCTTCGGCGAGGGCCTTGGCGCGCTTGCCCTCGGCCTTTTCCTCTTTGGCGAGGCGGGCGCCTTTTTGTTCCAGCCAGGAAGAGTAGTTGCCCTGATAGGGAATCCCGTGGCCGCGATCAAGTTCCAAGATCCAGCCGGCGACGTTGTCCAGGAAGTAGCGGTCGTGAGTGACGGCAATGATGGTTCCCTTGTAGGCCTGCAAGTGGCGCTCCAACCAGTAGACGGATTCGGCATCCAGGTGGTTGGTGGGCTCGTCCAAGAGGAGGACGTCGGGCTCCTGCAGGAGCAGGCGACACAGGGCCACGCGGCGTTTTTCACCCCCGGAGAGGTGCTCGCACTTCTGGTCGGACGGGGGGCAGCGCAGGGCCTCCATGGCTAGTTCCAAACGGGAGTCCAGATCCCAGGCGTTGGAGGCGTCCATCTTGTCCTGGAGCGTGGCCTGCTCCTCCAGGAGCTTGTTCATTTCGTCGTCGGACATGCTCTCGCCGAGTTTGTTGTTCACTTCCTCGTAGCGTTGGACGATGTCCACGATGTGCTGGAGCCCTTCCTGCACCACCTCGCGCACGGTTTTGTTGGGATCGAGCTGGGGTTCCTGCTCCAGCATGCCATAGCTGATGCCCTTGGAGCGGTTGACCTCGCCGATGAAATCCATGTCGGTGCCGGCGATGATGCGCAAAAGGGATGATTTCCCCGCGCCGTTGAGGCCCAGCACGCCGATCTTGGCGCCGTAAAAGAAGGACAAGGATATGTCGCGGAGGACTTGTTTCTTGTTGGGGTAGACCTTCCCCATTTTATACATAGAAAAAATGATTTCTTTGTCCGACATGGCGTGCCCCTTTGAGAGGTGCCCATTCAAGCAGAAGCGCGCGGGTTTGAACAGATTGACTTCACGCACAACCCCTCTTACAACCAAACTGATGATCCAGGTCGAGAACCTCTCTAAAACTTTCCGGGTGTCCACCAAGGAACCGGGTCTCCTGGGCTCCTTGCGCGGGCTCGTACGGCGCCAGTACGTGACGAAAACCGCCCTGGACGGGGTGTCGCTGCACGTGCAGCAGGGAGAGATGGTCGGTCTCATCGGCGCCAACGGAGCGGGCAAAACAACCCTCGTGAAAATCCTGGCAGGCATCATCCACCCTTCGGGCGGCTCCGTCAGCGTGCTGGGGCATGACCCTTGGAAGCGCGAGAACGCCCTACGCTCCCGCATGGCCCTGATCATGGGCCAAAAGGCCCAGCTGTGGTGGGATCTGCCCGCCCTGGACTCGTATCTCCTGCTCAAAGAGATTTATCGCATCCCCGATGCCCTCTACCGCCAACAAGTGGAGTTTCTCTCCGACGTCCTTCAGGTGAAGGACCAACTCAAGGTCCAGGTGAGAAAACTCTCCCTGGGTGAGCGCATGAAAGTGGAGCTGATGGGGGCCCTCCTGCACCGGCCGGCGGTGGTCTACCTGGACGAGCCCACCATCGGCCTGGACATCATGGCACAAAAAGCCGTGCGCAAATTCCTCAAGGAATACCAGCGGGAATTCAAACCCATGATCCTCCTCACCTCCCACTACATGGAGGACATCAAGGAACTCTGCCCGCGGGTGGTGCTGATCAAGTCCGGACGCCTCATCTATGACGGCGAGTTGGCCACCATCCAGAAGCAGTTTGGCGAGAAAAAGCGCGTGCTGCTCACCTTGGAGGAGCGCCCCACTGTGCTGCCCGTGTTTCCCGCCGAACTCGGCCAGGCGGAAATCACCCCGGACGGGCATGTGGCGGTTTCCACCGACCGCGCGCGCCTGCGGCCGGTGATCGACCAACTCTTCAAGGCCTTCACGCCGGTGGACGTCACCGTCCAGGATCCCGCCATCGAAGAGGTCATCGAGAGCTTCCTCCAAAAGGGTGGCGCGTGAACTGGGCCCTACGGGTGCTCTCCACCGAACTCAGGAAGATCCTCGCCTACCGCGCCGACTTCTGGGTCAACTTCGTGGGCCAGGTGGCCGTGCAGCTTTTCATCGCCCACGCCCTGTGGGCGGCCATCCTCCAGGCCCGTGGGGTGGAAAGCCTCAACGGCATGAACCTGCACCAGTTAACCCTCTACTACCTCCTCGCCCCCACCGCGCTCAAGGCCCTGCAGGGCGAGAACATCGGCTTTTTCTCCAAAGATATATATGAAGGCGGGCTCAACCGATTCTTGGTCTGGCCCCTGCCGCCGGTGGGCTACAAGCTTCTCACCTACATGGCCCATTCAGTCTTTTTCCTCGTGCAAATGGGACTCCTCTTCCTGGCGGCGCGCCTGTTTTGGGACACGGCCCCTTTCCTGTGGCAGGACGGGCTGCGACTGGTGATGGGACTCGTCTGGCTGGCGGTGGGATGTCTCGCCTTCTTCTGCCTCCTGGGCCTGTGCGAAATGTGCTCGTTCTGGGCCGAAAACATCTGGACTCTGGGAGTGATGCTACGGTTCGTGGCCGGCTTCCTGGGGGGGACCTTCGTGCCGCTGGCCATGTTCCCCGAGCAGGTGCGCGCCATCCTGGATTGGCTGCCCTTCGCATGCATGCTCGGCTCCCCGGTCAACTTCATCCTGGGCCATGCTGGGCCCTGGGAGTCCTTGCGCTCCTTCATGATTCTGCTCGCCTGGCTGCCCCTGCTGTGGGCGGCGGTGGGTTGGGTGTGGCGTCGAGGGAGCCTGCGCTACACCGGGGTGGGCATGTGAGGTACCTGCGCCTGTACGCCCACTTCCTGCGCTTCAGTTTCAGCCGGGCCATGGAGTTCCGGCTGGACTTCACCTTCAAGATCGTCATGGACTGCTGCTACTACGCGGTCAACCTGTCCTTCTTCAAACTGCTCTTCCTCGCCACCCCGACGCTCGCCGGTTGGAGCGAGGACCAGGCCATGGTTTTCGTGGCCAGCTTCCTCATGGTGGACGCCCTCCACATGACGGTGTTCGCCAGCAACATGTGGTGGATTCCCTTCTCCATCAACCGGGGTGACTTGGACGGCTACCTCGTGAAACCGGTGAGCACGCTTTTCTTCGTCTCCGTCCGGGAGTTCGCGGCCAACTCCGCGGTGAACCTGCTGATCGCGGCGGGCATCTTCGCGTGGGCGCTGGGCAACTTGCAGGCGCCCTTCACTGGAGCGCAGCTCCTGGGTTATCTGTTGCTGCTGGTGAACGGGGTCCTCTTGCACTACGTGCTCCAGATGCTCTTCACCATCCCCGTGTTCTGGACCCAAAGCGCCAAGGGCTTCAACGACTTCTTCTTCAGCATGGGGCACGCCACCGAGCGGCCGGACTTGATCTACCGTGGACTCCTGCGGCGGCTGCTCACCCTGGTTCTCCCCTTCTCGCTCATCGCGAGCTTTCCCGCGCGCCTTTTCTTTGGCCCCCACGAACCGGGGTTGCTCCTCCATCTGGTGGCGGTGAGCGCGTGCATGTGGGCCTTGATGCTGACCATGTGGCGTCAGGGACTCAAAGCCTACACCAGCGCCAGCAGCTGAGCCTTCAGCGCTTGGTGAAAACGCCCTCGTAGAGCGGGGCGGCCGTTTCGTCGAAGGCCCGAACCCGGGCCTGCTCGGCGGTGAAGCTCAGGTGAAAGAAGCCCAGCTTCCCGGCGCCGAAGAGGGCGCGGTTGCGTGGACGCAGGGGCTCCGCTTCAGAGCCCCCCCCGGAGACCACCAACAGGGTGTCGCAACCGGCCTGGCCGCCCTCGAGCACCTGGAGGCCATGGTCGTGGCCGGCCAGGTAGAAATCGGCCTTGCCGCAGACGTGGTCTCGGAAAAAGGCCTTGACGTGTTTGCCCGAGACAAAATCGGGGAAGCTCGCGCCCTCGTAGTTGCCCGCGTTGCCGTGGTCGCCGTTGGAGAGGTAGGGGTGGTGACCCAGCACCACCAGCCATTTGCCCGAGGCCCGCGCCAAGGCGTGGGCCTCGCGTACCATGCGTGCCTGGGGCTCCAGCGAGTTCTTCCACATCATCCGGCTGGTGTCGACGATGGCGAAGACCGCTTGGGCGGTCTCACGCACGTGCCAGAAATGCGGCAGTACAAAGAGCGGGTTGCGCGTGGAATGCCGGCGCTGGAACTCGCCACGGTCCCAGCGGTTGTAGAGCGTGCCGTAATCGTGGTTGCCCAGGGCCACCAAGAAAGGCAGGCCTAGCCGGTTGTAGTGCTTGTCGAACATCCGCTCCATCACCCGGTCATCCTCGGAGCTAACGCCGGCGGGATAGACGTTGTCCCCGGCCAGCATGCCCAGGTCGCAGGCTTCCTCGGCGCAGACCCGGGCCATGGCCATGGCCACGTCGGCCTGGGACCGGGTGTCCCGGCCGGTATCCCCCACCAACACCACGTCGGTGGACAGGGGGGTGGGGTCCGGCAAATGGCCGTGGAGCGGGAGGAAAGGGAGGGCCCATAAGGCAAAGCTGCGACGGAAGAGTTTTTTCATCCTGCTTTTTATGCCGCAAAGCGAGAGGGCCCGACAAGAAACTCCGCGCCGCAATCTTTCTTTAGGCACAGCCGAGCGGTTCCCGGTTAGCATGGATCTAGCCCCGTATCCCACTGGAACCATTCGTTAAGGACGACTTAATGGTCTTCAATTCCCTCGTTTTCGCCGTGTTTTTCGTGGTGGTGGTCGCCGCGTATTACGGCCTTAAAAACTGGCCTGCTCGCAAGGTCTGGCTCCTCCTCGCCAGCTACGTCTTCTACGGCGCGTGGAATCCGCCCTTCGTGGCCCTGTTATGGCTTTCGACGATCATCGATTGGTATGCGGCCAAGGGCATCGAACGCGCGCCGACCAAAGAGGCCAAGAAAGCATGGCTCATGGCGAGCCTCGCCTCCAACCTGGGCATGCTGGGGTTCTTCAAATACGGCAACTTCCTATTGGAAAACGGGAACTGGGTGCTCGCCCAACTTGGGATCGAGCATCCCTACGGCGCGCCCTTGGACATCATCCTGCCCATGGGAATCTCTTTTTACACCTTCCAAACCCTCAGCTACACCATCGACGTCTACCGCGGGAACATGTCTCGCTGCCGCTCATTCCTGGACTTCGCACTCTACGTAACCTTCTTCCCGCAGCTGGTGGCGGGCCCCATCGTGCGTGCGGTGGACTTCCTTCCCCAGTGCTTCGAGTCCAAAAGGGCCACTCCCCGCATGTTCGGCTGGGGTCTGTTCTTAATGACCCTCGGGGTTTTCCAGAAGATCGTCCTGGCCGACACCTTTCTCGCGGGCCCTTCCGACACCATCTTCGGCCGTGCGGGAGGAACCCTGCATCCGCTGGACGCCTGGATCGGGGGCTTCGCTTTCATGGGACAGGTGTTCTTCGACTTCGCCGGCTACTCCACCTGCGCCATCGGCGCCGCCTTATGCCTCGGCTTCCACCTGACCGACAACTTCCGGGCCCCCTACGCCTCCCTGGGGTTCTCAGACTTCTGGCGTCGCTGGCACATCTCGCTGTCCACGTGGCTCAAGGACTACCTCTACATCTCTTTGGGGGGGAGCCGAGCCGGCAGATCGCGCCATCTCTTCAACCTCTTCATCACCATGGTGATCGGCGGGTTGTGGCACGGGGCCTCTTGGAACTTCGTCATTTGGGGCGGGGTCCATGGCCTCTTCCTGGTGGGCGAACACCTGCTTAAGGGCGCCTTCCCCACCGTCGACCTCACCCGCACGCTTCCCGGCCGGGTCGGCGTGCGCCTCTTCACCTTCGCCGGAGCCACTGTCGCCCAGTCCATCTTCCGCTCGCGCGATGTGCCCGCCGCAGGCGCCATGGTGGCCTCGATGTTTGGCGCCCACCTCGACGGGGCGCAACTGCTTGCGGGGACGCAGATTTTCCAAGTGGTGTCAGTCATGTTGGGGCTCATCGCCGTCCACTGGTGGATGGCGGATAAGGGTCTGGAGGAATTGGCAAGCCGCCTGCCCGCGCCGGTCTTGGCCGTGATCTGGGGGCTCATGCTGTTTGGTATCGCCGTCGCGCAAGGAGGAAGTCATGCCTTCATCTACTTCCAGTTTTGAGGCCGTCGCCCGCCAAATCCCCCGTCGCCATTGGCCGGGATTGGCACTGGCGGCCTTGGGCGTGGGGCTCCTCCTCGTGGCGGCGTGGGAAATGCACTGGCGTGCCCGCGGTTATAGTCCAAGCCTGGACGACGACAAGGCCCTATGGGCGATCCAGCGGGAGCGCATGTTGGACAATCCCCGCTCCACGGTGCTGATCGGGGCCTCGCGCATGCTCTTCAACTTAGACTTGGGGGAATGGGAAAAAGCCTTCGGCACCAGGCCCCTCCAACTCGCCACCGTCTCTACCAATCCCAGCGTTTACCTGGACTGGATCGCCAACCATACCGACTTCGCGGGCACCTTGGTGACCGGCTTTGCGGCCACTATGTGGATGGCGGACGCGGGTGCCCCCATTGTGATACCTACGGACAACCTCAAGCACGCCGAGGACTTCACCCCCGCACAACGTTGGTCTCACTGGCTCGGCCGCCCCTTGGACCGCCACCTGGCCTACATCGACCACGAAGACCTCACGCTAAAGCAGCTGCTCAAGCGCCTCCCCATTCCCGACCGTGCCAAGGTGCAACCAGCCAACCCAGTTCCCCCGCGTTTCATGGAAGCTGACGAGAACCGCCAGGGCCGCATGCTGGAGAAAGTGGAGACGGACCGGGCCTTCCGTGAACACATCATCGGGATTTGGAACTTCTATTTCAACCCACCTCCTCCCCCGCCCGGGGTGACGCCGGAAGAGCACCGGGCGCGGGGTATGAAGCGCTGGGAGGAAGTCTTGGCCAAGACCCGGGCCGACATCGCGAAAATCCACGCCCGGGGTGGAAAAGTGATCCTGGTCGCCTTTCCCTCCACCGGCAACGTGCTGTCGCTGGAGCGTAAGTTCACGCCGCGGGAAATTTTCTGGGACCGGTTAGTGAAGGAGTCCGGCGCTGACTTCGCGGTCCATTACGAGGACCACGAGGGCCTGCGGGGGTTTGATTGCCCCGAGGAATCCCACCTCAACGCCAAGGACGCCACGCTCTTCACGCGGGAGCTTGCCCGGGTGCTGAAGGAGGCTGGCTACGGAGTGTAAATGGCGGCCCCGACCTCGCCAGGAAATCTCCCGGTGATTCCTTCCAGGGCGGTGTTGGTCAAAATCACCACGGTGAGTTTGTTGATGGGGTCCACCCACCAGACATGCCCGTAGATGCCAGCCCACTTGAAGGTACCGGAAGGTAGGCCCGCCACCGTAGGATCCTTCACCACCGGAAAGCCCAGGCTCCAACCGCAACCTGGGGCCATGAATATGTTCATGTCGCCGGTTTGCACTGTCGTGAGGGCGGTCACTGATTCCGGGGAGAGGATGGCGCCGGTGCTCTGGCGCAATTCTTCCAACAGGCGCAGGAAATCCGCGGCGGTGCCGATCATGCCGGAGCCGCCGGAGTGGTAGGCGCTGGCGTCCCGGGCCCGGGAGGGGGAAAAGCGCACGGCGCTGGCCCCGAAGGGCACCTGTTGACCATCCACCATGGGCACGGGTTCGGGATCGGCGTTCACGTAAGGCACGGCCAAGCGGCGCGGATCCCGAGCACTGAAACCTGTGTCGCGCAGGCGCAGGGGACGGGTCACTTGCTCCCGGACTGCCTCAGGGAGGCTTTTACCGGCGGCCCTGGCGATGACTTCTCCCAGCACGTCCGTGGCCAAAGAGTAAGTCCATGCGGCACCAGGAGGGAAGAGAAGCGGCACTGAGGCCAAGCGTTGGAGATTTTCCTCCAGGCCGAAGGGCACCTGGTCCAGGCCATCGGAGACACCCGCCTGGTGCAAAGGCCCCTGCTCGGGTTCCAAAAAGGTGTAGCCCAGTCCCGCGGTATGGGTCATGAGGTGGCGCACGGTGATTACGGCTTCCTCGCCGCTGGCCAAGCGAGGGCGGAAATCTGGGATCCATTTGGTGACGGCGTCGTCCAGGGAGAGCTTACCTTCCTCAACCAAGGCCAAGGCGGTGGCGGAAACATAGGGCTTGGTCAAAGAGGAAAGACGGAACAGGGAGTCCACGCGCATGGGACGGCCCGCCTCACGGTCGGCATGGCCGGCGGCCCGTTGATAAATAAGTTTCCCGTCCTTTGCCACCAGCACCACCGCGCCCACAATCCTCTTTTCGGCAATGGCGGTGTCGATGACCTGGTCGAGTTTGCTCTTGAAAGGTGCTGGACCCACCGCCGATGGCACGCAAGACTGCAGTAGGAGGGATCCAAACAACAGAAGAGCCGTTGCTAAACGCATGGAGGGGAATCCTTCGATAAATGAGGGGTCTTCATAGCAGAAACGGGACGGTTTGCCTTCGGTGAGGAAAAAATTACGTTAAAAAACCCGCCCCTCACCCCCCCACCAGCCTCCCCATCAATCCCGCCAGGGCCAGCCCGTACGCGCCCCCAAAAAACACCAGCAAGACGCCCAACTTCACCCCTTCGGCCAGCTTGACCATTCGGGTGAGCTCCTCCTGTCGCAGAAACCATGCTTCCTGGATCAAAAGCTGCGTTTCCTGGGCCAGGGGGACCCCCTGCCGCTGGTAAGCCCCCACGATCTCCTCCAGGCGCCCCAGGAGTGGCCCCAATCGCCGGAGAGGGCGGCCCTTGAGCTTCCCCAGTCGCGCCTCCTGGAGCACCGTCTGTCCGGGGAGTCCCGCGGTGGACAAGGTCCGCAGGGCATAGAGGCTTTCCAACACCGGCCCGAATCCCTCCAGCCGATGGCGGGCCAAGGCCTGCAGGCACGGCCAAAACAGGCCAGCGCCCATTCCTTGGGCAGCTCCTACGGCCAGCAACGTTCCCATGGGAAAGGCGTCTCCCAGCACATTGCCCGCTGTGAGGACGAACAACCAGGTGACCGCCGCAAAGAGGGCAAACTGGGCCCATCCCGCATCCCGCACTTCCCGCCAACGCCGTTCAAACTCCTTTTCCTTGGCCACCCCCTCCCGCCACTCCCATAGGACTTCCCGCGGGAAACTCCCATAGGTTCGCGCGTGGGTCAGCCCCGTCTCCGCCAGCCGCCCGAAAAATTTGTAAGACGGCACTTGCCCCAACGCGCGCAGAGGGCGGCCTTGCTGGAATCCCAACTGCCAATCTTGGAGCCAGGCCTCCAGCTCTGAGGCGGGAGCAGACCGGCGCCAAGGGCGAAGCCCCCAAGTCTTTTCGCCTAGCCACGCTCCCGCGGCCCACCATGCCAGCAAACCCAGCGAGAGCCCGTAGGCGAATACCCCCATGCGTCCCCCTTGCGTTGACTTTGCGCCCCATGGCGCCTAGAACCGAAGCATGACCTCCACGGTTAACACCGCCGTTCCCGCCGCGTCCGCGGCCCCCACGCCGCTGGCCCGTTTTGTTTCTTCCCTGAAGCGCACCCGCCAAGTTTCCACCCTGGACCTGCACCAGAAACGCCTCAACCACCTGGCCCTGAACTTCGATCCCTTCGCCGGTGCCATGGACCATGAGAGCGCCCAGATCGTGGCCTACTACGGCCTTGAAGAGGCCCTGCAGGACCCCTTCCGCTTCACCAACCTGGTGCTGGGCATGCTCGACCAACTGGAAGAACGCCGCCGCGCCCTCGTGCACTGATGCGCGCGCCCCGCTGTCCGCTCCATCCCGTTTCCTCGCGCCTCCTGCGCCAGGGTCACCCATGGGTGACACTGGACGCTTTCAGCCGCCGCTTCCCTGCAGAAGCGTCGTTCATTGTGGGCCAGGACGAGCGGGGCATGGACGTGGCGGTGTTGCTCCATGACCCTGGCCACAAGCAGGTGCGCGGGCGCATGTGGACCTACGAGCGCCCGTGGGAGCCGAAGAACTTCTGGCAGGAAGTGCGCGCCCGCCTGAAGAACGCGCGCCTGCGACGTAATGCCGCCCCATCGTTTGAGGGACGCGAGGACCGCTACTGGGTGTTCGGCGAGGCCGACGGGCTGCCGGGCCTGATGCTGCTGCAGCTGGGCCCCCATTGGGTCCTCCAGTACTACGCCCTCTGTTGGCGCGACAAACGCGAAGAACTCTCCGCGTGCCTCAAAGAGATTTTCCCCGAAATCGACTTCAACAACCTGTGGGAACAGGCCCGCTCCGAAGACGGGAGCGGGCAGAAGAACCCTTTGCCTTGGGACGGGAAACCGCGCCAGGAAAAATTCCCGGTGAACGAACACGGCATGAAGCTGTGGGTGCGGCTCGGCGAGGCCTACGACTACGGTCTCTACCCCGACATGGCGGCCGTGCGCTTCGTCTTGCGCCCGAAGCTCGAAGGGAAGAAACGCGTGCTCAACCTCTACAGCTACACTGGTGCCTTCTCGCTGCAGGCCCTGGCCTTGGGGGCCGAGGAAGTCGTTTCTGTGGACTTATCCGGCAAGTACCTGGGGTGGTTGGAAGAAAACCTGTCCTTGAACGACGCGGGCTGGGCCGCGCGCCACCGCTCCCTCAAGTTGAGCGTGGAAGACGCCCTGGCACTCCTCGCCCAGGAGGGCAAAACCTTCGACGCCATCATCTGCGACCCACCCTCGGCCAGCTCCGACGGCAACAAGCGCTCCTCCGCGCTCCAGTCCTACGAGCGCCAATGGGAGGGGCTCACGAGACTCCTGGCCCCCGGTGGCTGGATGCTGACGTTCCTCAACACCCACGCGGTCTCACCCGCCAAGTTCGAGGCCCACCTCAAGGGACTGCAGGAGGGCGCCGCCCGCCCGCTGAAGATCCGCGAGCGCTACGGGCTGGCCGACGACTGTCCTACGCTCAAGGGCTTTCACGAAGGGAATTATCTGAAAGGAGTGCTCTGGTCATGAATCTCTACCTGGTCGTCCTGGTCATCGGCTGCGCCGCCATCCTGCAAGGGGGCCTCAACAGCCGCCTCATCCCCCACCTGGGCCTCACCTACACGGTGGTGCTCAACAACGCGGTTATCCTCCTGTGCAGCTTCGGCCTTCTGGCGGTGGCGCGCTGGGCGCCGGGGCTTTTGCCCGAGGCCTTCGCGCTCAAACCCGATCCCCGCGTCCCCGGGGCGTGGGCCGCTTGGCCCGCGGTGGTGGGCCTTTTGATAGTGGCGGGCCTCCCCTGGGCGTTCTCCCAGACCGGTGCCCTGAGCGTGTTCATCCTGCTGGTGCTGGTGCAGCTGGTGGCGGGGCAGGTGTGGGACCTCACCGTGGAGGGCCTGCCCTTCAGCCCGTGGAAAGCCGCGGGCGCGGCCATCGCGTTCCTGGGCGTGCTGGTGGCGTCGAAAGGCTGATCAAGCCGCCTTCCTGAGTTCCTCCTGCCCTTCGGGCAGGGACAGGATCTCCGTCAGCGAGTTGCGCTTGCCGAAGATGTAGCCGTCCAGCTCGTACTTGCAGTGGCGCTTGTAGAGCTCGGTCTGGCTGATGAGGGCATGGGCCTTCTCGAGGTTATAATATGGGATGGTGGGGTACGTGTGGTGCTCCAGGTGCCGGTTGGTGTTGAAGGGCGCCACGAACAGCCGCTCCAGCCAGTTGGCGTTGATGGTTGGGGTCTCCTCCAGTTTGTGCACCTTCCCCTGTCCCTTGGACTCGTGGTGGGCGTGCTCGCTCATGGCGCGCAAGCGCACCAGTGGGTTCATGAAGAGAGCGCTGGCCTGGACGATGAAGAACTCCTTCCAGAAGCCGAAGTAGCTGGCCACGGCGACCACCGCCAGCACGTGCAGGGGGAAGAGCACCCGCTCGAGCTTGGTGGTGAGCTTCCAGTTGGGCAGCACCTGCCACAGCTTCACCACCGCCACGTGCTCCTTCATGGTGAGGAGCAGGGCGTCCCGCACCAGGATGCGCTTCACCACCGCCTTGGGCTTGGGGAAGTGCCAGGCGTCGTCGCTTTGCATGGCTGCGAAGTTGGGGTCCTTCATGGTCTGGGTCCACTGGTGGTGCGGGTTATGGGTCTTCCGGTACACCTCGGTGGACACCTGGAGCGGGAAGGAACAGAACACGTTGGAGACGGCGTCGTTGATGAACTCGTTCTTGTTGATGAGGCCGTGGGCCCCGTCGTGCATGATGACCGTGAGGGCGTGCAGCCGGGAGGCGATCAACGCCATGGTGAGCGGCAGGAACCACCAGCTCTGGTGGGTGAGCCACAGGGCCCCCGCCACCACGGCCCAGCACCCCGCGATGTCCACCAGGGGGCGCCAGGAATTGGTCTTAGTCAGCTGCTTGAACTGCTCCGAGGTCAGCATGCGGCCTCCTTAGGCGGCTTTCTTCCAGGACGAGCGCTTCTGTGCGGCTTCGCCCATCACGCTTTGGTAGACGTAGGCGGTGTACTCCAGGTTCTGCAGGATCCACTCCTGCTCCTGGGGACCGAAGGCCTTCACCGCGGCCAGGGCCTTCTCCACGTGGTCCACGTCTTCCTCGGCGTGCACCTTGAGGAACTTGCATGCCTTGGCGCCGTGGCTTTTTTGGGCGTGGGCGAGGGCTTCCTTGCCGATCTCGGCCGCCAGGGCCTCGAGGTAGAGGATGTAGCCCATCAAGGCGGCGGAGCCCTGAAACTGGATGCGGTAGTACTGGGACTGGTAGAAGGCTTGGGTTAAGGGATGCTCTTCGTAGTTCTGGACGCTGTCCCCCAGGGCCTCCATATCCTTCAGTGCAATCAGGTCATGGCGGTTCTCCTCCCCAATGTGGTCCAGCAGGCGTTGCTGGAAGGCCTTGTCCCGGGCATGGGCGGCGGCGTGCCCGAGGAGGGGTACGGAGTGGCACACGAAGAAATAGGTCTGACTCAGCCAGTTGCGGTAAAACTCGGGCTCGCCAAATTTCTCCAAGGGCAGGCGTTCGCGGAACTCTTGCATCTTTTGGTCGAGAACTTGCTTGATGTCGCGTTTCATGGGGCCTCCGGTTAGGGTCTGGATTTTTCCAAAAGGGGTTAAGCGGCTTTCTTCTTGTCGTCGACCAGGGTGAGGTGGCGGACTTCCGCGCCTACCCCCGCGGGCCGGGCAAGGGCCTCGCCGTCCACCGGCGGCAGCGCCATCAACGGGCGGTTGCCCAGGTAAGTGGCCCGTGACCACAGTCCGGCGGCGACTTCCTGGGTGCCGGCGCGGCAGTAGGCTTCCCAGATTTTTTCTTTCTGGTAGGCCACCAACATCATGTCCTGGTTCTCGGCGTGGGGATAAGGCACCGCTCGCTCCAGCACCGTGGCACCGATGCCCTCACCGCAGGCGTCATCCACTTTGCGGCTGAGGTTCAAGGCGCCGGCCATGACCCCGGCGTCGGAGGCCATGAAACGCAGCATGCAGTAAAAGGATACGACGTCCTTCCACCGGCAGACCTGCTGGCGGCCAGTGAACTCGGGGTGCACGGTGAAGAGCGAGCATACGGAGGCGTTGGTTGACACGCTCTTAAGACCTTCCATCGCTTTGGGGGTCCACCCTTCGAACCAGCCGTAGTCCTGGGACCATGGCTGTGAGAGGTCCATGAAGGTGAAACAGGAAAGGCCGACGCAACGGCCGCGCCAAAAGATCGCGCCCACTTCGTCGGTGAGCCACAGGGCGTCCGAGTGGAGGTGCGGGTCCAATCCGGAGTCGCGACGGAATTTCAGCCAGGACTGGAACCAGCACTCGTACATCTGGGCATAAAATGTTTCGTAGCCTGGGACCGGACGCTTGGATGGCATCAGCACGTAACGGATCTCATTGACGGGAATCGACATGCCCTTCTCCTTGTGAAGACTTCATCGGCACGGATAGAAAGTTTCCGCGCCCCGGCAGGGCCTAATTTTTTTTGAGGCAGCTAATGGGGCAAGATTGCGCGATTAAGGAGTTCTTAACGATCGTTAAGAATAAAGGGGAGCGTCGCTTTTGAAACTAGGGCCCCTGGCGGGCTGAGAAGGTGCAAGACCCTGGGTCGTCTCAAGTAGTTCCACCGCTACGAGGGTGCCCGGTTGGCCGGGACGACCAATCGGAGAGGGAGACTGCAGGTGCACACGCCCTCCCATTCGGCTGGCGAAGAAGCGCATAAGCAACACGCCGAAACCGGTGCCGGTCTCCCCCTCAGTCCCGGGTCGGTGGGCTGGAGACTCTTCGTCATTGCGGGCCAATCCGATCCCTTGATCCATGATCTGAATGCGCAAGGCCTCCCCGGCGAGTTCGAGGCGTACTAAGATGCGGCCTCCGCGCGGGGAAAATTTGATGGCGTTGCTGAGAGCGTTGGCGAGGATGTGCTCCCCGAGGGCGCCCGCGTCCACACGGGCAAAGACGCCCGCAGGCACCAGGTTTTCGAACTCTAACCGCAGGTCTTTACGCTCCAACAACGGACGCAAGGCCTCTTCCGTTTCACGCGCCACGCGCTCGAGTCCTCCCCGATCCAAGGGCTCCGTGCGCAAAGGGGCCCGCATCGCTTGGCGGATGCGCCATATGATGTCTGTGGCAACCTTCGCGGACCTCTCCATCTTTTTGAGCACGGCCGGCACGTCCAACCCGCCGCCTCGTTCAGCGTCCTGGAGCAGGCTGATATAAGAGGTCAGCACCGTCAGTGGGTTACACAAGTCGTGGGCCATGGTTTTCACCAAGATCTCGTTCATGGAGCGCTTCTCGTCCAGCTCCAGATTCGCCGCACGCAAATGCTCGAGCACAGTTTCTTTTTGTACCAAGGCCAGCTCGAGCTCAGTGTAGAGGCGTTCCACTTCCATACGGGGGGCGAACTCGGGTTTTGCCCCCGAGATCCGCTCGATGACGGTGGAAAGCTGGGAGCGCTCGCGCCGCTCACGCCGCTGGAGCAAGAGCAAAGGCAGGAAGATGGACAGGGACTGGTACTCCGCAATCGAGATGGACCATCCCCAATACTGGGTGCTGGCGTCCAAGCGGAAGAAGGCGTAGTTGAAATGGTGGATGATGCCGCCGATGAAGATGCAGGCGATGCCCTTCTCGATCCAGCTGGAATCGCGGCGCGCGGCCACTAAAGTGTTCCATGCCGGCGGGACCATGATCCAGCAACCGGCCACCACGACTGGCAGCATGGCCAAGGTGAAGTCCTTATGCGTGAGAAGCATCCAGCCGCTGGCCACAGAACTCACGACCACCCCAGCTAGCCATGGCCTGAAAGGAAAGCGCATTTCCCGTGCGTCGTAGAGGAACTTGGTGAGGTAGTACATGGGGATGAACTGGGGGAAGAAAGCAAAGCCGATTTGCACCGGGCCATTATTGAGCACCGCCGCCGCTGCGTAGGTGACCATGAGAGATGTCCAATAGAGGATGAGGTCACCGTACGGGCGGTAGCCAGTGTAGACACGCGCGGCGACCGCAATCAGAAAATTGATGATCGTGGTGCCCAAAAGAAACGCGAAAATCGTGAGAACGACCTGTTGACTCATGCGCGGGCATAATTGACGACCCTAGTCAATTTGCAAGGGCTAAAATGCGGCGAGTCGGCCGGTGAGGATTTCCCAGAACATCCGGAAGTCCCCCAACAGAGAGAAAACAGGGTGTTTGAAGGTGGCGGGATGATTTTTCTCGTACACCATATGACCTATCCACGCGAAACCATACCCAAAGACTGGGATGAACAAGAATAGGCCCCACTTCCCTGTAAAAAATACGGCAAGGAGGAGGGTGATCACGAAACTGGTTCCAATGAAATGCAGCCGACGGGTCATCAGATTACGGTGCTGCCTCAGGTAGAACGGATAGAAATCATCAAAGCTCTTAAATTCCATCTCGCCCCCCTTTATTTAATTGTGGCAGGCCCTGCTGCAGAGGGCAACCCAAAACTCGCTAGGTGCTTGAAAGAACTTATTAAGAAGATCTAAATAGGCGCCTTCCTCTCCTCAGCAATCCCGACGAAAAACCGATGAGGGACCTGTATGGGATGGAAGCTCCTCACCCTCATGGTCCTCACTTCCGGCTGCGCTTTTTTCCGCGCGGATCCCGGACGTCCTTTGCGTTTGCCCGCCAGCGGCGGGGCGCCTCTCATCCATATCGAAACCCCGACCCTCCAAGTGAACGACGATGCGGAGTATTGCACGCGCGACGAGGATGTGGTGGACACCGTGGTCTTCCACCACACCGACGGCAGCCCCTTCGAGACGGTGGAAGACGTGAACAACAGCCGGCTGCTGATCTCACCCGATTGGTACATGATGGGCTACCACTTCACGATCAGTGGCCCTTACCGCAACCCCGCCATCAACGCCCCCCGTGAAGTCACCGTGAGCCAAGGCCGTCCCTTCAACATCACCGGCGCCCACTTGGGCGTGGGTCCCGGCAATCGCCCCTTCTATTCCCCCGCCACTCCAGACGTCCGCCGTTTCCTGCAGATCATGCCCAACGCGGTGATGTGCCAACAGGGAACTCGGGCAGCCACCGACACCTTCAACCGTTTGCTCAACGTGAAATCCCACTACACCACGGTGGCGATTGCCATCATCGGGGAGTACGCCCCCTTCCACCGCACCAACGAACCCACTGGCTATCAAGGCCCCCCCCACCAGATGTCGGACGCCATGCTGGACGCGTCCGCGCGGCTCATTTGCGAGCTGCAGAGACGTTACCCAAACCTCAGGAGGGTGGGCGGCCACCGCAACTACGGCTTCCATCCCGACGGCTTCAGCCGTACCTCCTGCCCGGGGATCCACATCGAGAACGCCATCCCGGAAATTCTCCGCCGCGCGCGCCTCCTGCGCTTGGATGATGGCTCCTCCTGTTCCTTCACGCAAGTCGCGACCTACTGCCGCGACGGTAGCCTCCCCCACCCCCAGACCAGACGGTGCCCACGATGAAAGTCTTCTTGGCCCTCTTCCTTGTCCTTCTACCCTTCGCCACCTTCGCCAAAGCGGTGGAACCAGCCGACCGCGAGGAGATCACCCGCCTGTTCCAGCGGTACCTTCAGGTGATGGCGCAACATGAGACCGATCAACTGCCGAACGTCTTCACCGAGCGCTTCCTCGAGCGCGAAGGGGGCGCCTCCGTCTTCGAGGCCAACCTGAACTCCGTTCCCAAATACGCCGTCCCCCGCCATCAGGTGGAGGTGATCCGCCAAGTGGGGAACCAGGCCGCCGCCAAGCTCATCATCACCCAGGATGCCCCCTCCAAGACTTTCTTCCGCGTACGCAAGGAGAGCGGAGGCTGGCGCATCGACGGCAAGATCGATTCCCATGAGTAAGCATCTCCTCCTCGTGCTGGCCATCTTCGCTTCTTGTGGCAAAGTCCAGCAGGTGCAGGAAGGCATCTCGGCCCTCACGACATCCAATGACCTCAAGTTGGTGGACGTACGCGCGGGTTTCGCCTTCAACGGCGGCGCCGGTGGATATGACTATTTGGAGTACGAATCCACCCAGTACCGATTGGGTGACGTCTCCCCTAGCGCGGCCCAGGTCTTAGATGCCCTTCCCGAAGGCCAACGGATACCCGTGTACTTCAAAGGCCAATTCGCCCGCCGTTCGGGCGTCATGGGCGCCCCCGGCTCCACGGTCTTCGACGTAGTGGATCTGGAGAGCCTGCGCCGCCAGTGAGGCCCCCTCAACGGGCCCGGAAGAGCGTCACCGCTTAGCCCAGGAACGCGTCCACTTGGAGCGAACGCCTTCCCACGCTCCTAGGCCTTAACGATGCGGTCCCGCCACGCGCGCACGTCCGGCGCCAGATAGTCGTACTTCATGGCATCGATGGTGTACTGGGCGAACTCGTAGTCGTGGGAGTGCGTCAGGCACTCCGTGGGGCACACGGTGGTGCACAAGCCGCAGTAGCAGCACAGAGCGGTGTCGATCACGAACTGGGTGAGGTTCAAGCGGATGGGGGTGCCATCGTCGGTCTTGAGCACCGGCGCGCCTTCGGGGCGTTTCTCTGAGGCGATGTAGATGCAATCCACCGGACAGGCCATGGCGCATTGGGTGCAGGAGATGCAGTTTTGGGCGTCGTTGAAGAGTCGCATGCGTGCCCGCTCGGGGAGCACCTCGCGGACCTCGGGGTATTCGATCGACACAGGCTTCACGCCCCACACGTAGCGGAAGGTGATCCACATGCCCTTCACGGTGGTGTACACCGCGCGGTAGAGGTCGACGAAATACTGCTTGAAGGAATTGTGTTCGATCACGTAGCTCATCTGTCCACCTCGCCCAAAACGATGTCGATGGAACCCACCGTCGCCACGAAGTCCGCGATCATTTGGCCGGGGGCCACGCGCGGGAGCATGGAGACGTGGGTGAAACAGGGGGATTTCACTTTCAGGCGGTACGGCGTCTTGGCGTCCGCCGCGGCCACCAAGTGGAAACCCAGCTCGCCACGAGGGCATTCGGTGCGGGTGTAGACCTCACCGGCCGGGAGCTTGATGACCTTGGGAACCTTGCCCATGACCGGGCCGGGCTCGAGCTTGTCGAGAACCTGCCGGATGATCTTGATGGATTCCTTCACTTCCTTCATGCGAACGATGTAGCGGTTCCAGCAGTCACCCACCTGCCCGTGCTCGCCGGTGCCGATGGGCACGTCGAAGTCGAATTCGGGGTAGAGGCCGTAGGGCATGTTCTTGCGCAAATCCCACTTGAAGCCGGAGCCCCGGAGCACGGGCCCGGTGGCGCCGTAGTCGAAGCAGTCCTGCAGGCTGAAGACGCCCACGTTCGCGGTGCGCTCCAGGAAGATTTTGTTCACGGAGACCAGCTCGTGGTAGCGGTCGGCGTTCTCGGACATCCGGTCGCAGAAGTCGCGCACGCGGGCCAGCTGGGCGTCGTCCCAGTCGTTCCACACGCCGCCCACCCACACATAGTTATAGAGGAGGCGCGCGCCGGAGACTTCCTCGAAGAGGCGCAGGATCTGCTCGCGGTCCTCGAAGGCGTAAAGGAAGGGTGAGAAGGCGCCCAGGTCCAGGGCATAGGTGCCGAAGGCCATGAGGTGGCTGCCGATGCGCTGGAGCTCGGCCACCAGGATGCGCAGCAATTCCGCGCGGCGGGGCACCTCCGTGCCCAGCATCTTCTCAACGGCGAGCACGTAGCCCCACTCCATGTTCATGGAAGCCAGGTAGTCCAGGCGGTCCACGAAGGGGATCACACCACGGAAATCCAGGTTCTCGGAGTGCTTCTCCATGCAGCGATGGAGGTAGCCCAGGTGGGGAATGGCGTGGGCCACGATCTCGGAGTCTGTCTTGATCTCGATGCGCAACACCCCGTGGGTGGCGGGGTGCTGGGGACCCATGTTCACGGTCAGGAGCTCGGACTTGAGCTTTTCTGTGGCCGCGGTGTGGGTGGGTTTCTCAGGAGCGTCGGCAATGTCCCATTTCGTCTGCATTATTGCACCTTGCCTGCAGCGGCCTCTTGGGCCTTTTTGATCATGTCCTGGCGGACGATGAACTCGCGGTCAGCCATGTTGGTCTTGCCGTCGGGGTAGACTTCCATCCCGCGGTACACCTTCTGGGTCATGTAGTCCTTGCGCAGTGGGTACCCCTCCCAGTCGTCCGGGCACAGGATGCGCCGGTGGTCCGGGTGGTTGTTGAAGCGCACGCCGAACATGTCGAAGCACTCGCGCTCCTGGTAGTCGGCGGCGGGGAACAGGTCGGAGATGGTGTCCACCGCGGGGTTCACGCGGTCGGTGAGGCGTAGCTTGATGATCGCCTCGTAGGGCTTCTCGGGGTGGAAGTGCGCGAACATGTAGCAGACCTCGATGTGCTCGAGGTAGTCCACGCCGCTGATGACCTGCAGGACGTTGAAGGGCATGCGGGAATTGGACTTGAGGAAAGCCGCGACTGCATAGATGGAAACAGCCTCCACGACCACGGATCCGTGGAGCTTGCTGTCCTCAGGGATGACGGCCTGGGCCTTGGCCGCGGGCACGCCGGAGTTGATGAGGTCGGCCAATTCCTTAAGCATGTTTCACCCACTTGTCGCGCAGGAGGCGCTCGTTCGCGATCTTCTTCTGCAAGGTCATCAGACCCTCGATCAGCGCCTCGGGGCGCGGGGGGCAACCGGGTACGTAAACGTCCACGGGCACCACTTCGTCCACGCCCTTGAGCACGTGGTAGCCATATTGCCAGTAGGGGCCGCCTTTGTTCGCGCAGGAGCCCATGGAGATGACGTACTTGGGCTCGGCCATTTGCTCATAAAGCACCTTCACCCGCGTGGCCATCTTGAGAGTCACGGTACCGGCCACGATCATGAGGTCGGAGCGGCGGGGTGTCGCCATGAAGGCCCCACAACCGAAGCGCTCGAGGTCATACTTGGCAGCGCCGGTGGCCATCATCTCGATCGCGCAGCATGCGAGGCCGAAGGTCATGGGCCAAAGTGAGTTTTTTCGACCCCAGTTGAAGAACTCGTCCAGGGTGGTCAGCATCACGCCGTCTTGCATGGGTCAGGGCTCCCAAAAATCAATAAAAAGGATGGCTTAAGAGTAAGCTGGAGGGGGGGTGAACGTCAATGAAACGGGGTGGGATTAATTCTGGCTGACGGTGCGGCAGCGTTGCTCGACGCTGTTCCTGAACTCCTCGACGGAGGCCGGGGAGCGGCCTTTGCTTTGGCCCATGTAGTTCAGGCGGCGGCGGTCATTCTCGCACACCTTGGCCAAGACACTTTGATACTCCTGCATGGCCGCCAGAGGATAAGGCATGCCATAGGCCGAGGAAACGAAACGGACTCTTTCTTCTTTCAAATGAGGGAATTGATTCACAATGCCGCGGCTATCCAAAACTTTTTTCATTTGGGGATAGAAGGTCCCTACGTGGTAAAAAAGCTCCACGGCCCGGGCCCGATCCAGCCCTTGAGCTCCCCGGTCAATGGCGCCGCAGTTGGTGTCTTGGATGAACTCGCTGGTGAAAAGCTCCCGCATCACCTGGCACTCCGTGACAAAGGCATGCACTTCTCCACCGCGCCCCTCGATGGTGGAGTGGATGAAGTCGGCCAGGGAGAAATTGAGGGTATAAGGATTGAAAGGTTCCCGGTGCACGAAATGGGTGAGCTCGTGGGCCAAATCCAGCAGGGCCTCACGCCATCCCAAATGACGGTTCACGAAAACCTTGGAACGGGTTTCGAAGGCCACGTCTTCCGGGCGATCCGGGTGGAATTTGCGGATGAGAGTGGTGTCGGTGAGGGAGCCCTCCCCCGGCTCGATCAGATCGGTGAGGGTGAGGCCGAGGGCGCGCGCCTTGCGGGAGGCGCTCTCCACCAAGGCCCGACCGGTGGCCCCCCGCTGGAGGAGTTCCACCAAGCGCAGGACGTTGGCATCGGAGGAGGAGGTCCATTCGCTCCACACACGTGAGCTGGGCGCCTCGATGATGAGGGTTTCCGCCCCGGCGAGGGAGGTGACGAGGGCGAGGAAGACGGTGACGAACAGGGCGCGGGCCATACCTCCTTATCGGAGGGCGGCGGATGGCTCAGAGCTGGGGGACGAGGTGGGTAAAAATGGCCCGTTTCCCTTCGGGAACGGTGACTTTTCCCAGCAGGCGCCCGGGTTCCTGGGCTTTTTCGTCGGGATTGGGCGTGTAAAACGCTTCGTAGGTGCCTGGCGCGAGTTTTAACTCGGCCACACGGAGTCCCCGGGGAAGGGTGACCCAGGCGCGCGTGTCCGCCCTCTCGCTGGCCGCGATGCCTTTGGTGGCCGCCACGTAGGCCCCCAGCGCGGCCATTTTGGCCAGGAACTCGTTGTCCTTGGAACTCGACTTCACCGATTGGTAGAGCGCCTGGGCGGCCAGGATCGCCGTCACGTGCTTCATGAGGACGCGTACGCCGGTCCTCAAAATGCGCTGGCTGGCCTCTTCCTCCAAGGACTGCCGGGCGACGTCCTCCAAACTCGTGACCAGGGCCCAGGGTCGGCGCTCGACTATTTTCCCGTCGGTGGAGCGCACCACCAACCAGGCCTCACCGGGCGTCGCCGCCGCGGGGATCACGGGGACCTCGAAGGCGATGGCGAACTCGTGGGTGGCTACCGTCGTGAGGTCATGGGCCATGACGAAGCGGCCCGGCGAGGACCCTCCGCCAGCGAGCCCCAGCACATTCACCGCGAAGGCGGCCACCACTTGGCTCCCCACCTGGGCGATCTGCGCCTGCGTCTTGGGGTCTTTGGAGAGCTTGGCGAGGCCTTTCACGCCCAGGTCGACGGTTTCCGCGCTCTTCGGGGGGACGGTGCCCTCTTCCAATAGGAAAACGGCGTTGGCGTCCGGGAGTTTCGCCGCCCCCTTGAGTTCAGCGTCCTCAATGCCCAACTGCTTTTTGAGCAGCGGTAGTTCATTGGCGCGCAGGCGCGCGGTGAGGCCAAGGATCTTGTCCCGCAGGAATTCACGCGTGCGGTTGGCCGCGGCCGTGGGTGAGCGTGCTTTCTGGGGGGGACTGAATCGGCCCTCCTCCGCCAGGGCCGTGGCCAACTGGCCTCCATACTCCCGCGCCTCGGCGTTGAAGGCGAGGTAGGCCGGCGCCAGGGCGTCTAGCAGGTTCCAAGCATCCCGGTAAAGCTGGAGGGCGATTTGGAGGTCGGCGCGCACGCCGGTGGCCTCATGGACTTGGCCCGCGACCACCTTGGCGGTGAGGTCGTGGCGGTAAAGGCTTTTGCCACCCGTCCCACGCTGCCATTCCTGGAAAAAGCTGTCCCAGGCCACCAGGGCCGCCCGTGCGGAAAACAAGTGCTTCCTCGCCTCTTCGGCAGGGAGCTTTCCGTCCTGGTAGAGTCCCCAGTGGGACATGGCCAAATGGTAGTGCAGCCAGGAGCGCTCGTAGGCGGCGCCGAAGAACTCGCCGTTGGCTTCGTTGACGAACCAACGGGAGGTCTCGGAGGTGAGGGATTTGGTGTACTGGGCGTCGATGAGTTCCACCGCCTCGCCGAAGAGGCGGGCGGCCCGGGCATGTTCCCCTGAGGCGTAGGCCAGTCGGCCCTGCTCCATCAACAGGAGAAGGCGGCTTTTGGGTTCCTTTTCCAGCCCCGCCTTTTTCAGCAGGGAAGCGGCTTTGCCCCACTCACCGCGGGCGAAGGCCTCGCGGTACTCGAGCATGGCCTGGCGCCCGCCGGATCCGCATCCGACGAGCGCCAGGGCGAGTAACAGGAAGAGGGGGCGGGCCATTTACAGGCCGTAGCTGCTCTTCTCGGAATACTTGAAGACCTTGGTGCGCGCGCGCATGACTTCCACCGCTTTCTCGATGTCGGTCATCCGCAGGTTCACTGAGTACTCCTTGATGGTCTTGCCGGAGCGCTTCTCAGGTTTCATGTAGACGGTGCCGAAGATCATGATGTCCGCGCCCGTCTGGCGGCCGATCTGCTTGGCGGTCTTGGGGTCCACCATGCCGTCGTTCTGGTAGGTCACCTCACCCAAGATTTTCTCGCGGGCGGCGGCGTCCACCAAAGTGAATTCGCCCGAGGCCGAGAGCTCGTTCAGCAACTCATCGTTCAAATCCCCGATGGGGAAATAGGCTTCGGAAGTTTGGTTCTGAACGTCGGCGATGAAGAGCTTGGGGTTGCCGCCATTCTGGGCCAGCCAGCGCTGGAAGCCCTTGTGGGCCTTAATTTGCTTGAGGATGTCCTGTACGGCCTGGGTGGTGTCGGCGCTCATCCAGTTGTCGGTGATGCCTAGCCCTTTTTCGTCTGACTCGTTGGCGTCCACGCGTTTGGCCTTAAAGGAGCCGCAGCCTCCCGCGAAGACCATGGACAAAAGCAGGGTGATGGTCAGCGTCGTTTTCATGTTCTCCTCCTCACACTTCGCCTTGGCGGGCCTTCACGAAGTCCTCGCCGATGGTTTCCAGGGCCTTCTTCACGTTCGCCTTCGTCTCTGGGTCGTCGGCCTTCTTGACCACTTCCTCGCCGGCCTTCTCCACCGCGGCCTTCAGGGCCTTGGCGTCCATCCGCACCAGTACGGCGCAGGTGAACCCCACATGGTCCTTTTTGGCCCCCATGGCCTTCTTGAAGTCGCGCTTCTCCCAGTAGGTGCGGACGACGGCAGCGCCGTGGATCAGGGACTGCACTCGTTCGGCGAGGGTGTTGCTCACGAAGTCACGCATGGGTTGGGTCTTGGGGTTGTTCGGGTCGATGGCGGGAGATCCTTCTTCGGATGCGGCCAGGGTCTTTTGCACGAAGGTGGTGATCTCAGCGGCTACATCGGCGCGGGCGTTCGCCTTGGCCAGGTTGCAGGCGATCTCGCGGTTGACCTTGGGCTCGGTTTCGAAGGCGAACCAACGCCAACGTTCGTCCTTCTCCTCCTGGTCGGCCCAGGCGTCCACGTCCTCAATCCAGGCGGGGCGGAAATTCGAGGAGGCGTCGCGCACCTCATAGTCGCGCTTGATGGTCTCGGTGTTGTCCACTTCCTTCACTTTGCGCTTGGAGGAGCAGGCGCCCAGCAGGGACAGCGCTACCAGCACACACGTCGTCGTTTTCATTTTCCTCTCCTTGTGAGGGTATGTTTCTTCAGTCTTCCAGGTTGAGTTGGGGCAGTCCGGTCTCCACGGCCTTGAGCAGCGCGGGCCGCGCCTTGGTCTCGCAGTCGGCGCGGGAGCGGCCGGTGGCGCTCTCGCGGGCGGCCAGCACGCCTCTCTTCCCGCCGTCGGCGTCCAAATGCTCCAGCAGCAGGGTGAACTCCCACTTCTCGAAGCCGCTCACCTTGAGGTGGCCCGGCTTGGCCTCCAGGCGCGCGCGCACCCGGGCACCTGAGGTCGCAGGCCGAAGAGCGATGCCGGCTTCGGTAAGGCGGCCCTTCACCGGCCCTCCCCACGTGTCGGGCAAGTCGGAGTCCCAGCCGATGGCGCGCGTGACGGCCCGGGACTGGTACCACTTCTGCAGTTCCAACGGCCGTGGCTGCAGCTCCAACCGTCTGCCGGTCACCAGTTGGTGGCGGTCATCCAGGGCCTCCCGGGTGAGCAACAGTTCCCACAGGCGCGCCCAACCGGCGCGCTGGCGGCGCTTCCATAACCCTTCCAGCTCGGCCTGGGCGCGCTCGATGGCCGCGCGCAGGTTGGAGGAAGCCTTGTGCTTGTCCAAGGCGGCCAGGGCGTAGTGGAAGCCCTTTCGTTGGTGGCGCTTGGTGATGGAGGCGGCTTCCAGGGTCTGGTCCACTTCCTCCTTTACGGCCACGGCGGCGGTCTCCTGGGACTGCCGAAACGAGGCATTCTGGGCCATGGTGCTCAGGGAGTCGGTGGTGGAGGTCACCCTGGTCTCGAAGATGGCCGCCAGCCCCTTGAGCGCGTTGGCTTCCGCCTGCCGCGATGTGGGCCCCTCGCCGGAAGCACACAGCTCCCGGGACTCGTCACAACCCTCCGCGGGGGCGTAGGCCCAGGCGGGCACCTCCGAGGCGTGCTCGCTCACGACGGGAGCGGGCCTCAGCCAGGCGCACCCGGCGAACAATGAGAGGAAGAAAACCATTCCCCACTTCATGCTTGATCCTTCGAATGGGGTTTATTCTCAAGGGGGCCTGAACCAAAGTCAACGCAAGGTCCAGAAAGACTGTTTCAGAGCAACGGCGTCATCTAAGGGATATCCCTCGGGGGGCCCACTCCCCCCGAGGTAAAATGGGGCGATGGGACATGCCCGTGCAAGCGAGGTGAGTATGAAATACGAATTGCCGCCCCTCCCCTATGCCTACGACGCCCTGGCCCCGCATCTCTCCGCCGAAACTTTGGAGCAGCACTATGATAAGCACCACCGTGGCTACGTAGATAAACTTAACCGGCTCATTCCCGGTACACGGCATGAGAACCAAAGCCTTGCGGAGGTGGTGCTGAGCTCGGAGGGGGAGATATTCAACAACGCTGGCCAAGCTTGGAACCACGCTTTCTTTTGGCGCTGCCTCGCCCCTGAGGGAGGAGGACCCCCCAATGGCAAGATCGCCGAGCTCATCATCCGCCAATGGGGCTCATTTCCCCAGTTCCGCGAGGCCTTCACGAAAGCCGCCACGGGGCTCTTCGGCTCGGGCTGGGTATGGCTAGCCGAGACCAGCACCGGTTCCCTGGAGATCATGCCCCTCCCTGACGCCCACACTCCGATTTCTTGCGGGCACCGGGCCCTGTTGGTGCTCGATGTGTGGGAACACGCCTATTACTTGGACTATCGACACGAGCGGGACAAGTATGTGGAGGGGTTCTGGAACCTGGTGGACTGGAACTTCGTGAACGCGAACCTGTAAGGGTTTCCCTGACACAATCTTAACCTTCCCTTAGGGGGGCTGCCCGCGTTAATCTGCGCCCATGAGCAGTCCGTACCGCATCCTGGTTTTGGAAGACGAACAGGACATCCGCGACTTGATCAGCTTCCAGCTGAAGACCGAGGGCCATGAGGTCGTCGCGCTGGAGTCGGCCGACAAGGCCGTCCTGCTCCTCGAGCGCGGGGAGAAGTTCGACCTCATGCTGGTGGACTGGATGCTCCCAGGCACCCTTTCCGGCCTGGAGTTCACCCGCCGCCTGCGCCAGCACCCCGAGCACCGGGACGTGCCGGTGGTGATGGTCACCGCCCTGACCCAACCCGACAACATCGTGGCCGGTCTGGACGCCGGGGCCGACGACTACATCAGCAAGCCCTTCGACCTGGAGGTGCTCCAGGCCAGGGTGCGAGTCCAGTTGCGGGCCAGCGCCGTGCCTGCGGCCGGCCCCAAGGACGTATTGGAGCGGGACGAGCTGCGCATCGAGCCCGCCAAATGCCGCATCACCGTCCAGGGACAGGAGATCCCCACCACCTCCACCGAGTACAAGATCCTGGTGACCCTCGCCCAGAAGCCCGGCCACGTATACACCCGCACCCAGCTGATCTCCCAGATCCAGGGGGAGAACATCCACGTCACGGGCCGCACCATCGACACCCACATCGCGGGCCTGCGTAAAAAGCTGGGTTCCGCGGGCCGCTTGGTTGAAACCATCCGCGGCATCGGCTACCGTTTCAAGGATGACCCCTAACAGCGGCTCCTTCCCTTGGTTGTTCTTCTGGAAGATCGCGCGGCTGCAGGCCGCGGTTTCGGCCGTTGCTCTGGCGGTCTTGGCTGCCCGGGACCCCGCCGCAGCCCATACGGCCCTCCCCTACTTCCTTCTCGCAACCGCACTTTTCCTGGGGGGCTTCGCCCTGGCGTCGCGCCCCCTCAGGCGGGTGCTGGAGCGCGTGCGCTCCATCGTCTCGGTGGAGTTACCCCACCAGCAGCAACTCTCCTTGTTTTACCAGAAAGACGAATGGGCCCCCATCGCAGCCGCCCTCGAAGACACCGACCGCAAACTCCAGGCCCAGCTCCGGCTGGTCCGCGAAGAGAACCGCAAGTTCACCACCCTCCTCTCCTCCATCTCCAACGAGATCTTGGCGGTGGATCCGCAGATGAACGTGCTGTTCCACAACCAACGCTTCAGCCGCACCTTCCTCGCCGGGCGCGAGAAGCTGCAGGAGGGAGGAAAGATCTGGAGCATGTTGGAGGTCCCAGAGGCCCTCGAGTTGTTCCGCCAGGTGCTGGGGGCGCCTCAGACCCGCAAGGTGAAAGGCTTCCCCGTTCTGGTGGCCGGGGAAACCCGCTTCTACAACCTCACGGTTTCTCCTCTGCCGGACGGGACGGGCGGGCACAACGGCGCGGTGGGCGTGTTCGCTGACGTGACGGAGGCGAAGCTCACCGAGCAGATGCGCGTGGACTTCGTGGCCAACGTCTCCCACGAGATCCGCACGCCGCTCACGTCGGTCAAGGGCTACGCCCAGGCCCTCCAGGGCCGCAAGGCTTCCATCCCTGAGGAGATGCACGGTTTCCTGGGGAAAATCGTCGCCAATACCGAGCGCATGATCGCCCTGGTCAACGACCTGTTGAGACTTTCGGTGATCGAATCCCAGGACCGTATCAGTCCAGAGGAGGTTTCCCTGGGCGAGCTGCTGGACCACGCGGAAGACGGCGTGCGCACGCTCCATCCGGGTCGCCCCTTCACCCTGGTTCGCGAGCTGGAGGTGGGCCGCTTGGAGGTGGACCCGAAGTTGTTTGAGCGCGTGTTGGTGAACCTGGTGGAGAACGCGGCCAAGTACGGTGGTGACTCCCCGGTGGTGACGGTCAGTAGCCGCCCCTTGGCGGGGGGCACGGAACTGCGTGTGATGGACAATGGGCCGGGCATAGCCAAGGAGCACCTGGGACGCATCTTCGAGCGGTTCTACCGAGTGGATCCCTCGCGGGTGAGGGACACCGGCGGCACCGGGCTGGGGTTGGCCATCGTCAAACACATCGTGGCCAAGCACCATGGCTCCATCCGGGCGGAAAGCGACGGCGCGCGGGGCACCGCTTTCATCATCGAGCTGCCGTCCTAGAAGAGGTATTCCAGCTCAAGGCCGTAGAAGCTCTTCGTGTAGGCGAAGTTCTCCTCGTCATCGGAGATGTTCTCCATGTAGTCGGCATGGAGGCTCAACCGCCAGCGCTTCCCGAGGTACTTCCCCAGGCGCACGGAGGGGTTCCAGGTCTTCTCCTGGCCCCGCGCGCTGTTGTTGATGGGGTCCGTAAGGGTCAGGCCGAAGCCCGCTTGAGGGGTAATTCCCCAGGCCCACGGGGCGAAGATCACATCGGCGCGCAGGAACAAGGTGTTGGTGTCGAAGGAGTCGTCCTCCACCCGCGTTTGGTCGTAGTTCACGTTGAAGATCCACAGCTTCCCACTTTGGGCGGCGTACACATGTTCGAGGCCCAGCCCATTGGTGCGGGAGTCGGCGGTGGGGTCGTAGCTGTCGAAGAGCCTGTGGCGCAAGCGCAGGGTGGTTTGGCCGCTACCCTCGCCGAAGAGGCCCTCCACCCGCTCGCCGAGGGTGAGAGTGGTGATGCGCGAGTTGAACTTCAGGTCCTCCTCGGCATCCCGGTCGCGGTGGGAGTAGGCGTAGTCCAGGTCAGCTATGGTGGAAGCCTGCTTCTTTCCCAGATGGTGCTCATATGAGGTGCGCAAGGCGGGTGCGAGCAACCAGTTGTCGTTGCGGTAAATCTCCTCCTCGCGCTTGAGGTGCCGGGTGTAGCTGGTCCGCAGCTCGGGCGCAAAACTCATGATGTTCTTGTAGAAGAAGCTGTAGCGTCCGAAGGCCTCGGTCTTGGAGACCAGAGAGCTCTGCTTGGACTCCGTGTTGGTGGTCTCGGTGGCAGCGAACACGGGGTTGGAGTCGAAGGTCACGTCCTGGGCGATGCGCAGGAAGTAGGGGGGCACGGGCGTGGGGCGGCCATTCCTCATGCGGAAGAGTACCAGCTCGTACTTCTGCTGCAGTTCCCGGATGCGGGCGCGGATCTGCTGGGCGAGCCGCGACTCGGGGTCCACCGCCAAGGCCTCCTCATACTGGGGAATGACGTAGACCTCCACGGCCTTGAGGGCGTCGGGGCGCTTCTCCGCCTGCTCCAGGAAGATGTCCCCCACCTGCATGTAGGCAGCCTGGAGGGTGTCGTCGCGCTCATCCACCGGCAACCGCTCGATGGCGCGGTAGAAGGTAGCCGCGCTCTTGAAGTCCCCCAGCCCTTGGGAGATGAAGCCGATGTAGTAAAGGCACACGGCCCGCTTGTGGCCGCGCTTGAGCGACTCACGGAAGGCCCGACGGGCCTCGGGAAGTTTCTCGGCCGCGTAGAGGGCCTGTCCGTACTCGTAGTAAATATCCTTGGGCCGGTAGTCGAGACGGAGCGCCTCCTCGAAGCTGGCGATGGCATCGGGATATTCCACTTGGCGGTTGGCGGTCACGCCGCGCCAGTAGGCCAGAAGGCCCCATAACGTTTTGTCGCTCTCTCCCCTCGCGCGCAACTGCTCGGCCAGCTCGTCCAGGTCTTTGCGGGTGGCAGCGTACTTCCCCGCCTGGAAGTCCTCATAGGCCTTCTTGATTCCCTGGTTGAAGCCAGCGTCCTGGGTCAGCTCGGGGGTGTCCTGCGTGAAGGCGGCGAATGGGAGCACGAGGGCCCCCAAAAGGATGAGAAAGCGCATGGCGGTCCTTGGTCTGGTTTCATTCCATGATACCAGATCCCGTGAGGCTTCCTAGGGGTCTCCGATCCTGCCCTGGATGGTGACGTTGGTGCTGCCCTCTTTGAAATTGGTCACCGTCCCGGGCATGGCGCCGCCACATGTGGAGCACAGAGTCGGTGCTTCACGGGGGGGCAGGGCCTGCATGTTCGGAGGCAAGACGATGGCGGCGGTGCCAGTGGGAAGCGTGGTTTTGCCCGCGGTTTGGCTGACGGAGGCCATCAGGCGTCCGGGGTCCACCGTCGAGCCTTTCACCGCGGCAGCGGCCAGGTTAGCGGGTGGCGTGGTGGAGACCACTTTCATGACGTCGCCCAGGGTGGGGCCATTTCCCATGACCGGAGAGGTGGGCTTCATTTCCATGACCTGGTTCCCGGCCTGCACCAGGACTTTCCCGGAGTCGGTAATCGTCACGTTGGCGGGGGGAACATAGTTACCGTCGGCGGCCACGGTGCCGCTGCCCCCGGAAGGAACGAAGGTGTTGGTGTTGGCGTCGAACACGGAATCGGCGGGGGGAGCGATGACCACGCCGCTGTCCACGTGCAAGAAAGAACCGTTGGTGGGTTTCACCACGTCGCCATTCTGAAAGCCAGCCGCGGCAACCGCGTCTGTTTTCGAGGCCGCGGCCACATCAACCGCTGCCACTTGCGCGACCTCCGCGTTGAGGGCCACGGGCTGGTTGGCCACCGCTTGGCCGGAAAGGCCGGGGGGAACCACCGAACGGGTGGAGGCCGAGCTGGTTTCCTGGTTACTGGGGGCGCGCTCGGTGCTGAACTCGCTGCTATTTTCCAGGCTCTCACGTTGCTGGACGTTGAGCACGGCGGGTACGGTGGGTTGTACGGCGCCCTGGGGCATCACGGAGAACTCGCCCGGCTGCATGCGGGCGGTGCCGGGCCCGTTCACCACGTTTTCCAACGCCCGCGTGTCCATGCGGGTACCGGCGCTTTCGTATTTGTTGAACACCACTTCCCCCTCGAACAACACCGCCGAGGTGTTGGCGCCGTTGGTGGAGAGCATGAAGTCTGTCCCACGGATGCCCATGACGGCGTTGGGGGTTTTCACGAAGACCTTGGATCTGTCCTTGTCCTTCTGCTCCAGGTAATCCTTGGAGACCTGGGAGCGGATCTTCCCTTTCACGAGGTCGATGACGCCGGAGTCGCCCCCGCCGTACTGCTCGATTTTCATCTCGGAATTGGGGCCGATGTTCATGGTGGACTTGTCGATGAACACCAAGCGCACGAAAGAGCGCTCCGAGGTCTTCACCTGGGCACCCGCGACGACCCATTGGTCCACGGCCAGGGGCGTGGTCTTTCCGCCTTCCACCATGCTGGCCTCGCCTCGCACCATTTTCACCACCGCCACCTTGGATTGCGCCAGCGCGACCGCGGGAAGAAGGAGGATTGCCAATACGAGGGTTTTCATCGCCGTTCCTTGGGAAATGGAAAGGGGCCCCTGGGACCCATCCTTCCATTATAGGGCCCCGCCGGAACCGTCCCCAGCGTCTTCCCAACAGGCGGATTTTGCCTGCGTCGCCGGGGGTTTTAGGGAGCCAGGCGAGGTGATCCCGGGCCTTGGGATTGGGCCCGCAGGGCCGCGGAACCAGGCGCTTCGCCTCGCCGGATTGCCCGTCCAAAGAGGCATCTTCCCCGGGCGTCGCGGTCGGATTAGGGGGCCTTGGCCCCCTCACCCTCGGGGCGCCCGGTGTTCAAGAGGTCGTCCACTTCCTCGATGTCGAACTCGGTGAGACCATAGGGATTGTCCTTGGAGTTCAATTCCTCATCCAAGTAGCGCTTGCCGAGGTTGTTCTCGATCTCATCCAGGGAATCCTGCTGCTGCAGCCCGCGGTTTTTCTCCAACTCCTCGAGGCTTTGCCCCTCGAGCAGTTTGTCCTCGTCGACCTTGGCCTCATCCAAGAGCTTCTCGGCGCTCTCGATCTCGCGCTCCAGCCGCTCGAGGGCCTTGAGGTCGCGCTCCGAATCCTTGATGATGCTCTTCTCGCGCTCCTGTCGCTCGAGCTCGGCCAGTTCATCCTCCGTGAGTTGGATCTTGTCGGCCTGGTCCAGCAGGGAATCATTGAGGTCCTCGACTTTGAGTTCCACGTCGAGCTCCTCCAGCGCCTTCTCGTCCACGCCCTCGCGGGGCCCTCCCGCGCGGAGTTTATCGGAGCGCAGGGCGGACTCCTTGGTCTTGGTGACGGCGATGTCGCCGATATAGAAGTCGCGGGAGCTGTTGGTCACCAGCACGGTGGCGAAGTTGTCGGTGAGGGTGATGATGGTCAGCTCCCCGGTCTTGTAGGTGGGCTGCTCGGCGATGACCCGGCCGTTGAAGCGGTCCTTGAAGCCATAGACTTCGAACACGTTGCCCATCTCCAGGCCATCGGCCCGGCCCCGGTCAAGATAAGCCACGTCGCCGTAGGAGATAGCCTGCTGGACGCCGGCATGGGTGCCCACCACGGCGGCCTCCACCAACCGGTTGTTGAAAGTTTGGATGATGCGCTCGATCCGCGGGGTGTGCGCGGTGATGCGGGATCCCCGCTGGACCAACCCGCTAGCATGCTCCAGCTCCGCCTCCCACTTGCTGGCGCCGGAGAGCTTGCGCACCAGCCGCACCTGGCCGGTGATGCTGTACTTGAAGCCCGAGCGGTCGGAGTTGCGGTGGGAAACTTTCCCTTGGGGAACATAGATGGAGAAACGGTCGCCGGCCAAGGGGTTCATTCCGGCGTCGAATTTGATGTAGAGGCGATCGCCGGCGGTGAAATACAGGTTCTCGTCCGGCCCCGCGTCCAGCACGCCATAATCCTGGACCGGGTTGTTGGTCACGAAGGTGTTGAGGTGGAACCCTTCCTTGAACTTGAAATTGATGCGGGAGCTGCGGTCCAAGCCGCTGGCGTCGTATTGGTCCGCGGGAACCGCGGCAGCCAACTCGCTCAGGGGGGGCTCGTAGTTTTCGTATTCGCGGATCAGTCCGGTGCGGCTCCCCTCTTTGAGGTCTTCCAGGGTGTCGCCGGTGGCGTACTGCACGTACACGCCCTGGTCGATGAGGGTCTTGCGCTCGTTCAGCCACTCAGGCTTGGCCTCCTCGCCCCAGACGCTGAAGTCGTCGCCGGAAGCCGCTGCCGCCAATTGCGCGCTGCTGGCGCCGGGCTCGGCCATGAGTTCACCGTCGGTGAAGGCCCCCAAGCGCACCTCGGGCGCGCTTTGGGAAGTGCCGGTGGAAAAATGCAGCACCATGCCCGGCTCGATCAAGTGGGGGTTGGTGATGAAGGGGTTCAGGGCCCAGATCTTGGGGTAGTAGAAGCCGGAACCGAAGAGGCGCTTGGAGATCTTGAACAGCCAGTCGTCCTTCACCACCGTGTAAGTGCTGACCCGCGCCTGGGTGGCGAGTTCATTCCACTCGCCGTCACTGATCTGTCCCTGGATCGAGGCGGCAAGGCCGAGCAACTCTTGCTCCTCGCGGCCCACGTCAAAGATGGAAGGCGCCGGGGCTGGGTTGGCGGAGTCGTTCACTGGTGTAGGCGTTTTGCCGGGAGTAGCCACGGCTTCCGCGGGGGGTCCCCCCGCCTCGGTATCCGCGGCCTCGGAGAGATTGGTGCGCGCCGGGACGAAGTCGTCCTGCCCAGAGGGCAGTGCGGGTTCTTCCAGAGCGGTATCCCGCAGATCCACCCGCAGCTCGTCTAGATCGTCCCCCGTGACGTCCGCAGGCAGGGGCGCCAGGTCGGCGTCGGTTTTCTTCACCGCTTCCGCCATGGACGCATCCTCGTCGGGAACAGTGGGCGCGACGGTGGTGGTTTCCACCGCAGGCGCGGGGGTGGGGGCCTCAGTGGTGGCGGGCGTCTCGGGCAAGGGGGCCAGGGGTTCCAAGGGCGCCACGCTGTCGGTCATCTCGGGGGCGGGAGAGGCCGTCTCAACGGCCGCACTGGAGGCTTCCGTGGGCGCGGCAGTCTCGGTGGCCGGACTTTCCGTGGGTACCGCAGCCTCAGTGGCGGGGACGGGGGGAGTGTCTTTTAGCAGCGCCTCAAGGTCCTCGCTTTCCACCAAGTCCATGTCGGGCATGGGAGTGGGTAACGGCGCGGGCGCGGCTTCCTGGGCGAAGGATCCCCTCACCAGCAAGGCAGCCAACAAACACGCGTAGAGGACCCGTGGTGCCAATCAAGTCCCCGTTTGGAAAACGTCCCGCAGAAGGGATTGGTATTGGTCTTTTTTCTGGGTGAGGCCGAGTTTCTCCGCGCACACCACCAGGTGGCCGAGGGCCGTGAGCACCACGCCGGAATGGGCCTGGCGGGTCACGATTTCGTCAAAAGCCTGCATGGCCAGGTCGAACTCCCCCTGCTGCATCAGCATCTCGCCCATCCTCAGCTGGGCGCGGGCCCTGATGGCCGGAGCGGCGGTGCGCGCCAGTTGGGCATAGACTTTCATCGCCTCGCCGGGGTTCTGGGCCTTGAGGGATTCAGCTTGGCGGTAATTCATCAGCTGGGCTTCGAGGTCGCCGGGAGCGGCGGGACTGGCGTCGCTGCCAGCGGCCCCACTGGCGAACACGTCCACGGTCTGCACGCCGGCATTGTTCACGCCATCATTGGTGATGACGGGAGCGGCCTGCAAGTCATTGACCAGCGGGTTTTCCGCGCTCTTGCCCTCTTTGAGCGCCTCATGGTCACGCTTGAGCTGCTCGAAGCGCGCGAGCAAATCGTCGTACTGGGCCTTGGGCACGCTCTGGCGCCGGCCTGCCGCCTGGGTGGGTTTGTCTTCTTCGCCCACGAGAGATCGCTCCATGCTGTCCAGCCATGCGCAGGAAACAGTTTGGGTGAGCACAAGGGCGTAAAGCGCGACAGTTGAGATTTTCAAACCGTCCTCCGTGACTTAAGGCCTGAAAATTTTAGGAATCCTTGAGATAATTGTGAGGGGATGGCCACCCCATGTCAAGGAAAGCTCCCCTGGATCACAAGCACCTGAGCGATACCGTCACCATCTTCTCACTGCAGGTCCCCACCGCCGACGTGGGACACCTCAAGCACTTGCTGGAGGCGATGGACAACCTCTGCGTGTGCTCCACCCGGCCCGATGCCCCTACGCCCGAGTGGCGGGACGTGGACATCACGGTGCCAGGAAGGGAGGGAGCGGCGGAGATCCGCCGCTTCCTGGAAAGACTTCGCGGTGAGGTTCCTTGGCGAAACCTCACCGAACGCCCTCTCGGCCCTATCGGCTGAAGAAGTCCATCACGTCCTGGGCGTGGGTCTTGGTGTCCACGGTGGTCATGATGTGCTTGAGGGTGCCGTCGCGGCCGATGAGGTAGGACCGGCGCAAGATCCCGTCGAAGGTGCGCCCCATGAAGCTCTTCTGTCCAAAGGAGCCGTAGGCTTTGGCCACACTCTTGTCTTCGTCGGAGAGCAAGGTGAAGTTGAGCTGGTCCCTCTCGATGAACTTGCGCAGGGCCGCCGGTTTGTCGGGGCTCACGCCCAGAACCACGATGTCCTTTTCGGCCAGCTGTTGGCGCACATCACGCAGGCCGCAGGCCTGAACGGTGCAACCGGGGGTCATGGCCTTCGGATAGAAATATACCACGACGTTCTTACCACGCAGGCTTTCCAGGGAGACCATGTTCCCGTCCTGGTCAGGCAGGGTGAAACTGGGGGCCGGGGATCCTACCGGGGGCAGGGGAAGCGCGGGGGCGGCGGCCTGGGGAGCTGCTTTCTTCGCCGTGTTTTTCTTGGCGGTCGCTTTCTTGGAGCTGGCTTTGGCCGAGGCTTTTTTCGTGGCCTTCTTGGCTACTTTCTTCGTCGCCTTCTTAGTGGATTTCTTCGCGGCTTTCTTGGTGCTCTTCTTGGCGGCTTTCTTCGCCGCCTTCTTGGTGGCTTTCTTCGTGGTCTTCTTCGCCACTTTTTTTGTGCTTTTCTTCACCATGCCTTCCTCCGGGTTCACCACTGGTCGCGCCAGCGGCGTAAAGTTTTGAACACGATCTCATCACCGGCCGCGCCGGATGCCAAGGGGCCCGTTTCTTTTTCCACCACCTCCCGAACACGGGGCTCGCCTACCCGCAGGAATGGGTTGAGCCGCAGCTCCTGTCCCCACCGGTGGGCGGGTCGCTCGAAAGTAGGCACCCCGGAACTGGCCTGGAGCAGCCGCTTGGCCTCGGCGTTCTCAGGTTCCACGTGCAGCACGAACCCCAGGTTGCGCTCGAGGTAGTCGTGGCCCACGTGGAGATGGGTGTCCGCGTCGAGCTTGGCCCGCAGCTCCTGGAGCGAGCGCCACAGCGTGGCCGGGTCACCCCCGTGCTTGCAGTTGCCCACGCCGGCTTGGAACAAAGTGTCTCCGGCGAAGAGGTGGTGCTCATGCCCGTCTCTCACGAAAAAAACCTGGTGGTCTTGAGTGTGGCCCGGGGCCGCCCAGGCTTGGGAGGTCCAGCCTTCTCCTCCAGGAAAGTTCGCCACCACTTCTACGCCGTGAGAAGCGAGTGCCTCGTTCCCACGCATATGGTCATGATGCCCGTGTGTGTTGAGCACGCCCAAGAGCCGCACGCCTTCCCTCTGGGCCCATGTCCAAGTTTCTTCCCCGTCCCACGGGTCCACCACCCATCCGCGCCGCTTGGCGCTTTCTTCCAGGACATAGGTATAATTACGGAGCGTATTGTGGGCATAGAAGCGGTGGATACGGAGGTGAGGCGTGGAAGCGACGAGCATACAATGGCCCTTGGTGCTGGCGGGGCTGGTGGCGGTCGTCACGATGGTACAGCTGTGGTTGATGGGGCGGCAACGGCGGGCCCTGGAAATCCACCGTTCGGCCGTGCCCGCGGAATTTGTCCGGCATTTGACCCTCGAGCAACACCAGCGCGCCGCCGACTATGGCCGGGACCGGCTGCGCTTCGGGCAATTCCGCTTGATGGCCCACCGGCTCTTCTGCGTTTTCCTGGTGGTGTCGGGTCTTTTGGCCGACTGGGACGCGGACCTTTTCGAGGTACTGCCCCATCCCGTCCTCCAGCCCATGGCCTTCTTGGCCCTGAGCGGATTGGCGCTGGGAGCTTGGTCTCTTCCTTGGACCTGGTACCACACCTTCAGGCTGGAGGAGCGCCACGGTTTCAACCGCACAACTCCGGCGGTTTTCTGGGGAGACTTGGCCAAGGGGACAGTGCTTTCGGCCATCCTCGGCGGACTGCTGCTGGCACCGCTGCTATGGCTGATGCAGCGGTTGCCCTTGTGGTGGGTGCTCCCTGCATGGGGGGTGTGGACCGCTTTCCAGTTCCTCCTCGTTTGGGCCTGGCCGAAATTCATCGCCCCTCTCTTCAACACCTTCAAGCCCCTTCCCGATCAAACGCTCGCCGCGCGCATCGCGGACTTGGTGGGACGGGCCGGCTTCCACGCCGGCGGCGTCTACGTGATGGACGCCAGCAAGCGCAGCGGGCACGGCAACGCCTTTTTCACCGGCATCGGCAGGAATAAGCGCATCGTGTTCTTCGACACCCTCATGGACAAACTCACGCCGGGGCAGGTGCTGGCGGTGCTCGCCCATGAGGTCGGACACCTGAAGCACGGGCATATCCGGAAGGCCTTGTTTTGGGGCACCGTCACTTCGGCCCTGGGTTTCCTCGCCCTGGGATGGCTGCGCACGCGGCCGGATTTCTTCCTCGCCCTGGGATTCTCCCCCACTCCAGGACCGTTGTTGTTGCTGTCTGGTTGGATCGCGCCGTTGGTGCTCTTTCCCCTCGCGCCTTTGCTTTCCTGGCGCTCGCGCAAGCACGAATTCGAGGCGGATCGCTGGGGGGCGGAGAACGCCAACGCCCAGGATCTAGGGGAGGCGCTCCTTGCCCTTCACCGCGACAATGCTTCCAGCGTCGTCCACGACTCCCTCTACGCCCGCTTCCATTACTCCCACCCTCCCCTGGCGGAGCGGCTCAAGGCCATGGGCCTTGGGGCCTGAGCTGGAAACTCAATCCTGGGTGAAAGTCTTCTGCAGGAAATCCATGAACGGCGCCCGGTACTTCTCCACCTCGTTGTGGAGCTCATGGTACCCGCCGTCCACCACCAGAAGCTTGGCGTTCTTCTCCACCTGCGTGAAATAGCGCTTGGCCATACCTGGGTTGACGATGCCATCGCCGGTGCCGATGGCCACAGAGAGGGGGCAATGGGCGCGCAGGGGACGCGAAAACACTTCTCGGGCGGTCTTGAGGGTTTCGAAAAAGAGGTGGCTATGGTTTTTCTGGCTGACTAACTCGTCGGCCAAATACGCCTGGAGCACGCGCCCATCGTGGGAGAGCTTGCTCAGATCCAGCATCCCGCCCAAAGGCACTGTCACGGGGATGTCCGCCAAGGCCTTGAGCACCAAGGCCGGAGCATTGCCGAAAAGGGGGCCCTTGATGCCAGGGGCACCCACGGGGGGAGAGCTGAGGAACACTTTCTGAGGATAGCACTCCGGGGTGGCCATGTTCTGCAGCCAGTCCGCGGTGATCAGCGCACCCAGCGAGTGGCCGTGTAGGCTGAAGTTTTTCATGTTGAACTCGCGCCGGAGGTAATCCAGCACCGCTTGCAGGTCGCGTCGGTAGTCGGAGAAATGGGCCACGTTGGCCCGCTGGCCTTCGGAGCGCCCGTGGCCGCGCAGATCCCACAAAAGAAGATTGTACTGCTGGGGAAACATCTTGAGGAAATACAGGTGGCGTCCCAGGTGCTCACCCATGCCATGGGTGACCACGAGCCAGCTTGAGGCCCCATTTTCCTTCACCAGCGCCTTGAGCTTGAGCCCATCGTGCCCGGCGATGTCGCGGTATTCGTGCTGCATGTGGGGTCGCCTCCGGTTGCCGTCCATCATAGGCCAGCGGGGTGGTGGCGCGCTAGTTTTTCCGCTATACTGCGCTCATGTACTGCCCCGTGTGCTTTCAGGACACCCTCAAGCTCCGCTCCAACGGAGTGGTGAAGCTCGCCTTCAACGGCAAGTCCCGCAACACCTCCCTGTTCACCTACAATTTGCTCAAGGACAAAGGACCCGACTTGGTCGGGAAACTGCGCGAAAAAATCGTGGATTTTTTCCAGTGGTACGCCACCTTCCAAAACCGCAGCCCGCTTAAGACCTTTGAGGCCACTTCCAGCGACATCCAGTGTTCCAATCACTGCAAGATCGACCTGATCAACACGCGGGTGAGCGTGGTCGGGGTACTCTACACCGTGCCCGAGGTGCGCCAGCTCTTGGATGAAGAAGCGGCCAAGCACGGGATTGAGCTGCAAATCGTCTTAAAGTGACAACCTAGAAGACGGCCCGCGCGCCCAGCACGACGTTGCGTCCGGGCAGAGGCGCGATCTCCTTCACCGTGGACGTATGGGCCCGGGCCTCTTGGTCCAGCAGGTTCTTGACCCGGGCGAAAAGATGCAGGCGAGTCTCTTCACCCGCCCACTCGTGGCCTACGCCCAGGTTGAGCATTTCGTACCCGTCAGTGGCGTTTTCCCTGGGCGCTGTTTTGGTCTGCATGAACACGTGCTGAAGCTCGATGTCGGCGTCCCATCGACCATGGGCCCACTCGGCGCCCACCGAAGCGCGGGCCGGGGAAAGACGGGGCAGGTTCTTGCCATCGTCGGTGTTGACCCCTCGGACCCAGTCACCTTTGGCCACCAACTTCCAATCGGGCGAGGCCTGCCAACGGTGCTCCGTCTCGGCCCCATGGAGGCGGGCGCCCACCGCCTCGTAGCGGAAAATGGGGAAATCGCTGTCGGTATCGGTTCCCCCGTCAGGGGAAAGGGCCACATAACCGTCGAAGTCCTGCACGAAGGCGCTGACTTGGCCGCGGTAGCGCCGATCGCTATAACCCAATCGCCCCTGAAGACCCGAGGCCTTTTCCTTGCCCAATGCCTGCTCGCCCACTTCATAGGTGCCGGTGGCCACGTGGGCACCATTGGCGAAGAGTTCTTGAAAATTCGGGGCGCGCTCGGTGTAGGAGAGGTCCACTCCCCCCTCCCAGCCAGTGGAGGAGGTGCTGGCCCATCCCAAAGCGGCATTGAGGCCGGTGAAGCCCCGAGTGGTGCCCTCGCCGAAATCCGCCGAGCCCTCCTTGCGGGTGCGCGACTCCTCGCCGCGGGCGGAGAAGCTCCACTCACCCGCCCCGCGCCGGTAGCGCTGAAGGGTGAAGAGGGCCAAGGCTCCGTTGTTGGCGGTGGGAAGGTAGGCTTCCTCCCCTTGAGCGCTAAACTCGGAGAACTGGCCCTGGATGCCCCAAACGGAAGAATGGGCCCCCCGCGTGCGCTCGGCCTCCAAGCGCGTCTCGTTGCCGGAATTCTTGAACACCGTTCCGACGCTGCCGGATTCCACTTCGTCGTGCCGGTAGCGTGACTGGGCCGAACGCAGGCGCAGCTTGTCCGCCCAGCCCCCGCGCGGACGGTACTCACTTCCGAGCTCCCAGCGGTTCTGGCGCATGAGGATCTCCACGGTGGGTTCGGCCACCGAGCCATAATCGGAGGAGTAATGGCCGAAGCTCAGGCCCAAGTGGCCCCGATCGAAGACGCGCGTGACGCCCAGGGCGCCGGCGCGCTGGAGTTCTTGGCTGTTGGGAAGGCGCTTGCTCACTTCATCGGCGGAAGCCACGGGGTTTTCCCGGCGCAAGCGCGCCGAGCGCGCCTTGCCAGGGATGCGCTGGTCACCGAAGTCCCGGAACGAACCGTCCAGGTGGAACATCCAACCGTCGCTTCCATGGTCCAAGCGCACCGCGTGCCCCATGCCTCCGAACGCGCTCTCGGCGCGCGTTTCCACCTGGGCCAGGTGGCCCGCCTCGAAATGGTCGTGGATCCGCGGGTTGGTGAGGTTCACTACCCCACCCACGGCGGACGCGCCATACATGAGCGCCGGCGGACCGCGCAGGATTTCCACCGCCTCCACATTGAGCGGGTCCACCGGGACCGCGTGGTCCACGCTCTGGGAAGAAGCGTCCAGGTTACCCAGGCCGTTTTGCAAGACCCGCACACGGTCGCCGTCGAAACCCCGGATCACGGGGCGGGAGGCTCCCGGCCCAAACGAGCTGCTGTTGACGCCGGCCTCGGCCTTGAGGGTCTCACCCAAGGTGGATTCACTCCGGCGGACCAATTCCCTGGCCTCCAAGCGGGAACTGCCGTGGGCGTTCTCCACGAGTGAGCTACGGCGGGAGCCGATCACGTGCACTTCGCGCATGTGGATGGACTCGGCGTGGGTGGAGGGCAAAAAAACGAAAAGGATGAACCAAAGCATGGAGTGGTTCTACCACGCCTTTCACTTAATGCAAACGAATTGCAACAACTAGAACGAGGTGTCGATCTTGATTTCGAATTCCACGAAGCCCTTGAGCTGGAAGGACTCCGGGGGGATGCGACGCATGTCGAGCATGGCGTCGATGCGCAAGCGGTTGCCCTGCACGAGCAGGGGCACCAGGTTCTCCTGATTGGGCTTGAAGTCCAGACACACCATGTTCTTGCACGGGTCCACCTTGGTGATGCCCAAGTCACCCATCTCCGCTTCTTGGCGTTCCATGAGAGCGAAGAATATTTCGCGCTCCACTTCGCCACCAGTCAGCTCCACCATGAGCGTGCGGTTCACCACCTCCATCTTCCTGATGACCCGGCTGAACTCGGGGTGAGCGTTGAGGTAGTTGCGGGTGCGCACCGGATGCTGGGTATAGAGGATGAACATGCGGTCCATGGCCTCGAGGTTGGCGTGCCGGTGGCGGCTGGCCCAACGGTAGTTAATGACGTCCACCCGCGGAGCACGTTCCTCCCGGGGAGACATGTCGACATCGTCAAGGAGCTGGGGACGGAAGTTCTGCGGTTCATCCGCCTCCCGGTGCATGCTCATGCGGATCTTGAGCTCCTTCAAGAAGCTGAAGTTGAGGGTGTCTCCCCGGCTGATGAACCGGCGCAGGCGCGCGAAGAAGCCCCCAGGGCGCGGGCCCGCATGGGGATCGCGCTCGTCGATATGCAGGAAGACGCGCTTGATGGAGATGTGCTTGACCGTGTCGCGGTCGATCTCCGGGATGGGTTGGTTGAGGGCAATGCGACGGCGACCCACTCCAAGTCCTGAGCCTAGGCTGAAAGCGGTGCGGGTGACCAGCCCGAAGGCATCTCCCAACAAAGGGACCCGGGAAACACCGTTGTTGGGGTCCACGGGGGAATCGATGGGATCAAGGCTGCGCTCGGAGAGGGGAAGGCTGATGGTGAAAACGGCGTACCGACCGTCTCCATGGATCTGGCTCAAGCGTTTGGCCGGGAACAAGGGATCCACCTCGGACTTCTGTCCACAGCCCAGGTACAGGAGCGCTATTGCGAAAGCCAACCACACCGACCGAGTCATCCGAACCTCACTCAAGGGTGCACGGTTATAGCTTGGCCCGGCGCATCACTGTCTAGATTTTAGACACCCGGGTAAGAGTTACAGGTCTGGCCCGTTTTTCCCCCGGGGACCCCGGGATCTCTCTAAAATGCTAGCCATATGCTTCGCGTCATGATTTCCCTGGACCGTTTTTCCCGTGGGTTCGCCCTGGTCGTGGGCCTGCTCTCCGCTTATTGTTTAATTTCAACAGCTTATGCCCAGGTTTATATGACCCTCCCCAAAGGGGTCAGGATGCTGGGCTATCGTAACGTCACCACCTCAAAAATCGACGCCAGCTACAACCAGTCCCAGGCCGAAAGCCCCCTCTCCTACCAACTGAAGGTGGATGCGGAGACGCTCTCCCAGGCCAGCGACGCCGTGAACGTCTACTTCGAGCAGCTACGGGCCATCAATCCCGCCGCCTATGACCAATTCACATACGGTGAATACCGGGTGAGCGGGGAGGCCAAGCTCAATGTGCACGGCTTGGGCCTGGGTTATGGGATCACCGACCGCCTCACGGTCTATGGCGTCCTTCCCTACTACCGGGCAGACGTGCAGGTGAAATTCAAGCAACTCCGCCGCTCCAACACCCAGCAAATTGCCGAGGCCGTGGAAGACAGCAGCCGAGACGACCCGGACTCCGCCGTGGGCAACATCGCCTACGCCCTCCCCGAGGCTTCAGGGCCCCTCATGCAGTCCGTGGTGGTGAACACCTACGGCTACAAGGAAGTGGGCGACTGGCACGGCACCGGTTATGGCGACCTCGAGCTGGGCGCCACCTACAAGCTCGTGGACCGCGGCTGGTGGGGCGCATCCCTGACTGGCGGTGCGGTGGCCCCCACCGGCCGCGTGGACGATCCCGACCTGTTACAGGACGTGGGTTTCGGCGACGGCCAGTGGGACGCCTTCGCCGAAAGCGCCGCCGGGTACACCTGGGACGACAGCCTGCGCTTCGGCACCATCCTGCGCTACACCTACCAGGCGCCCTCGCGCAAAATCCTACGGGTGCCCACCAACCGCGACTTCACCATGTCCGCCCAGAAAGGCGAGTTTGACGTGAAGTTCGGCGACAAAATCGATTCCACCTGGCTCGCCACCTACTCCTTCAACGACTGGTTCTCCCTCACTCCTGCCTATGAGCTCAATTACCAAACCTCGTCGCGCTACGAGTCCAAGTACGGAGCGGCCAACGATTACCTCGCCTATAACTCCGACCGCATCGCCCACGTCGCGCGCCTCTCCGGCAGCGTCTCCACCATCCAGCCCTTCCTCAAAAAGCAATTCCTGCTGCCCGCCCAACTGAACATCAACGTCCAGCAAACCGTGGGCGGCAAGAACGTGCCCAAGGTGGGCCGCTTCGAGGTGGAGCTGCGGGTGATGTTCTAAGGGGTCAGTCCTCGGACTGGGCCTCGCCGACGGTGAGCTTGTAACCCACGCCCCAGACGGTCTCGATCTTGATACCCAGCTTGGTCATCTTCTTGCGCAATGAGAAGACATGAACGTCCACATTCCGCGCCGTCATCTTCTCCTCGGAGTTGAAGCAGCCGATGATTTCCTGGCGTGTGCTGGCGTCGGGCTGGCAGCCATGCAGGCGGTTGAAAATGATGTACTCGCGGGCGGTGAGGCTCACCGACACCCCGTCGCGCATGACGATGTGGGCCTCCGGAATCAGTTTCAATCCATGGTGGAGGATGTTCGCTTCGAGCTGCTGCAGCTTGGCCCAGGCGTTTTCCACCCGGATGCCCAGTTCGTTGAAGTTGAAGGGTTTGGTGATGTAGTCATCCGCGCCGGCCCCAAGCCCGGCCACCACTTCCTCGCTGCGTGAATAACCGGAGATCATGAACACCGGTGAGAGCTTGTCCTTACCGCGGATAGTCCGCACCAAGTCGATGCCTTTTATGCCGGGTAAGTTCCAGTCGATGAGATAGAGGCAATTAACCGGAACGGTGGAATCGGCGAGAAAGACTTCCCCATTGGGGTAGAGGCGGACGTCGAAGGACCGGCTACGTAAGAAGCGGGCCAAGCTATCCGCAATCTCTCTTTCATCTTCAATGATGACGATGGCGCGGTTCATACCAGTGAATTTTAACTCCACTCTCCAGCGACATCCTATGGAAATCCTGAATAACTGCTCAATTAGAGCCGTATTATTAAGAACCTCTTAAGACATCGGAAGGGGGGACGGGAAGGGAAAATGGTGGGCGTTGACGGGATCGAACCGCCGACATCTACCTTGTAAGGGTAGCGCTCTCCCAGCTGAGCTAAACGCCCGTGTGAATGTGGGACAAATTTAGGGGTGGGCGCCCCCCTCCGTCAACGAAAAAGGGGCCCTTTCGGGCCCCTTTTCGGCGTCTTATCGCTTCACGCTGATCTGCAAGGTGCGCTCTTCTACGGTCTGCCCGTCGTAGGCAACCAACAGGCGCAAGTTGATGGTGCGGCCTTTGGCGCTCCGCTTGAGCTTATAGCGGACTCTCACCTCCTGGGACTGTCCTTGGCGGAGCACGGCCGAGGCGGCGGTGGGGGTGTGGTTATCCACATAGGAAGAACCCACTTCCTGCAACGTCACCTGGTAAGGCCGCGACAGGCCCGCATACTGGGCGGTGATGTTTACGGTCACGTCATGGATGAACACGGCACCCCGCCAGCTGGCCTGCTCAGGATTGTTGTTGAACTGTACGCCCAGCTGGGCGGTGGGGTTGGCGGCGAGGGTTTCCAGGATTTCCACCCGCTGGGTACGGCTGCCTTGGTAGTCGTGGCCGGGGAAGACCAGGTCAGCCACCAGACGCACGCGCTGGCCCGCTTCAGCGGAGGCGGCCACCTGAAGGCCCAGGTTGGGGCGGGTGCGTCCCAGCCGGCGGGCGGCGAGCCCAGCCACGGGGGCGGTTTGCTGAGCGACGACCAACTGCGGGGAGGCCTCCACCACGCGCACCTGCACGGCCCCATCCACGCTGGCGCGGTGACCAGCGTTTTTGAGAAAGAGTTCCAGGGACAAGGGGTTGCCCGGGGCCACGCCCCAACGGGCGGCGCTGGCCAGGCGGGGGGCTTCCTGGAGGCCAATCACGGCATTCTGTTGGAAGTGGTTGGTGGCCTGCGCCTGGGCCTCTTGGCTGACACGGGCCTCCTCCCCTGGCATCTGTTGGTTGAACGAGGCGTCGCGGGCGGCGGCAAAGCGCGCCGCGAAGACTTCCTGTTTACCGAGGGCCAAGCCAACGGCATGGGCGACGCCCACTGCCTCGCGGTTGAGTGCCGGGTACTGACGTTCGATCTCGGCATTCAACGTTGAAGTGAGGGTCTGGGCGAAGAGTCCCGGGTACTGGGCCACGAACACGCGGCGGTGGGCCTCGCCGTACACGTCCCGGTACTCGGTGGTATAAGCGTCACGGCAGGCGGTCACGAACTCGGCGACGTTTTTGTAGACCCCTTGGCAAACCGTGGCACCCACGGTGGGGCGCTGGGCACCTGGCGCCACGTAAGCGCCTTCCGGGCGGCGCAGGTCGGTCTGGGTGCGGCGGATGTCCACCAGTCCGCGGGTGGCGGCGTCGATCCGTTGGTCAAGTGGGGTTGCAAGCGCGGCCGCGGCGGCGAGCTCGGCGGCGGTGAGGGGTGCGGGAACGGCGGCGCGGGACTTGGCCACGCGGCTCTCCGATGCCCACAAGGGTGCGGGGGCGGCGAGCTGGGTGCGCACTTCATCGCGCACTTCCGGATCCTGCAGCAGGCGTTGGAAGGCTTCGCCATAGAAGCGCGGCTTGAGTTCCTGCTCGGCGCGGTTGCGGGCCTCGCGGATGCCGGCGGCGGTGCCCTCCTGGGTGCCGCGGGCGGCGTCCTCCGTGCTGGCCAGGCCCTCGGCGCGGCCGGCGGCGTGTCCGGAAATCTCGCCACGGACGAAGGCCCGCAGGAGGGCCTCGAAGCGAGCCTCGTCAGTGGCGCTTTGGGTGGCAAGGCGGGTGGCGCTGGCCTGGGCGGCGGTGAGCCCCTGGGCCTCGCCGTCGGCGCGCCCGGCGGTGGTGGCGCGGGTGGTGCCCTGCTCGCGGGCAGCGGCCAGGTGGCGCTGGAACAGGGAGAGGCGCTCGCGGAACTGGCCGTCGGCGGTCTCCACTTGGTTACCCAGGGAAGCGGTTTCGGCCTGGGCGGAACGCAAGTCGCGCTCCACTTGAGTCAGGCGGCTCTCACGGGCGGGGATCTCGCGGGTCAGGGCGGCCAAGCGCTGACGGTTGCGGGCGATCTCGGCGGTGTCGGTCTGGTTTTGGGCGCGCAAGTTCTGCTGCTCGGCCCCCCGGGCCTCGGCGGCTTCCTGGGCGGAACGAACCTGTGCGAGCAGTTGGTTGCGCTCACCCTCGATGCCGTCGAGACGCGCGCGCCAAGTCTCCACCACCCCTTCTTGGGCGGATAGGTTACGGGCCGCCTGGGCGACGGCGGCGTCCCACTCCTCCACCTGGCGCTGAGTGCGCACGCGGATGTCGCTCAGACGGCGCAGCTGCTGGCGTTCTTGCTCATACTCGCGGGCGGTGCGGTTTTCTTCGCGTTGGTTCTCTTGGAGGGCGCGCTCGATCTGCTGCATTTCGCGCGGGAACTGGGCGATGGAGCGCTCCATTTCCTGCACGCGACCAGCGGCCTGGCGCTCTTGCCGTTCGTCGCGCTCCACTTCGGCGTTGGCGGCATCCCGGCGCTGGGTGGCGGCCTGGGCGGTTTGGCGGGCCTGCTGGAGGGCCGGCAATAGGCGGTCACGCTCGGTGGAGGCCTGGGCCAGGGCGGCCTCGGCGCCTTGTTGGTCGTTGCGAGCACGCTCCAGTTGCTGGCGCTGGCCCTGGAGGTTGCCTTCTAACTGGGTCACACGGGCGCGGGCCTGCTGGATTTGGGTGTCGGCCGTGCTCAAGAAGTTGCGCTGCTCGGCCAACTGCTGGTTGGCGCGGGCGATGCCGGACTCGCGTTGCCCGACGGCGGCGCGGGCGGCGTTCCAGGCGTTCGTGGTCTGGACCACGGCCTGCTGAGCGGCGTTCACCTCCTGCTCTTTTTGCCGAATCAAGCCTTGAATGCGCAAGATCTCAGGACGGTTGCCCGCGGCCCCGCGCAAATCCAAGTGCAGCTGGCGCAGTTCTCCCTGCCTGGCCTCGAAGGTGGCCACGGCTTCGTTCTTGGCGGCTTCGGTGGTGGCGATGTTCGGGCGGGCGGCCTCGATCTCGCGGGTCAGGGTGGCGATCTGGTTTTCCAGCTGGGCGATGGTGGTGGTGGCCTGCTGGCGGCGTTGCTCGAGACCCGCCACCGCGGCTTGGGCCTGGGTGACTTCACGCTCGGCCGGGGCGATGGCCTGGGTCAGGCGCTGGACTGCCTGGCGGGTCTCATTCACGCGCGCCTGGAAAGGGGCCAGCCGCGCCTCGGCCTGGGCCACTTCCGCTTGGCGGGCCTGCACGGCCTGGGCGGCGCTGTTCACTTCCTGCTGGGCGGCCTGGGCGCGCTGGCGGGACGCCGCGAGTTCCTGGGCGGCCTGGCGTTGGGCCGCCTGGGCGGTGGGAAGTTCGCGCTGGAAGCGGTCTTGGCGCTCATTCAGCTGGCGGCGGTCACGCTCGATCTCACGCTCGCGCCCACGCAGGCGCTCCAGGTTTTGCTCCAGGGCCTGCACGCGCTGTCCAGACTGTTCCTCGGCCCTGGCTTCGCGTTCCCAGCGGGCGCGAATCTCCCGTGCCTCGGCATCCAGCCGGGCGACTTCGTTGGCCAGCTGCACGCGGCGCTGGTCCTCGCCCTGCCAGGACTGGTAGGTGGAGCGGTAGACGCCATCCATGCGGGCGACGTCCTGGTTCAGGCGGGCGATCTGGCCGTTCAGTTGGCGGATCTCGCCTTCCAGGGACGCGTCTTCGGCCTCCCGCTGGTTGATCAAACGCTCCAGCTCGGCGTTGCGTCCGGGCAGGTTGTCCCGCTCACCGCGCATGCTCTGGAGTTCGCTCTGGAGCGCGGAGCGCTCAGCGGTCAAATTGTCCAGCCGCCCCTGGGCGGCCTGCAGCCGGTCCCGCAGGCCCGCCAGCACGTTCCCATAACGGACGTGGTCGATCTCGTCGGGCAGGTTCTGCGCCAGCAGCGCGGAAGGGGCCACGAGGGAGAGGGTCAACAGCAGGACGGACTTATGCATGGGAAATGCTCCTTGGCGGTGAAGAGAGCGGACCGCCGCGGAGACTATTGAATTGTTCGGGGGATGGACTAGGGGGTGTGTAAAAAGGTTAGAAGGTTCTTGTCTGAGTCAGCGGGGAATGCCCCCAGTCAGCGAATTTGGGGCCAAAGCGGCACTTCCCCATAGCGCTAAAAGGCAAATTTCCATTTCTGAATTAGTCCTAACGCGAGTTCACCTCCGCTGCGGAGGTGAACTCGCGTTAACTATTCAAAACCTATTTCCCGTCACGGATGAAATCGGCGCGAGAAGCCTCCATGGTCTCTGTTTCCTCGGCATCCACTTCCCTCACGCCGTCCGGGAAAACCAGGAGCACGCTCTTCTTCCCTTTCTTCGGACTCTCCCAGGACTGCTCTTCCAACTTGCGCTCACCCATTTTTCATCCTTGAAAAAAATAGGGGGCCGGATGCACCGGCCCCCATGAATGAATCAGTCTTTCAGCACCGGCTCAGTTCGCCACTTCCATGCTGGAATCGCCTTCCAGCACCTTGAGCGCGCGGACCTTCATGAATTCCTCCGGCTTGGTGAGGTTCAGGGCCAGGCGGAGCACTTCCTCGGCTTCGCCCACGCAGTGGATCTCGATCCCCTCTTTGATCTCGTCGGGGACCTTCACCAGGTCCTTGCGGTTCTTCTCGGGGCAGATCACAGTGGTGATGCCCGCTTGCTTGGCGGCCAGAATCTTTTCCTTCAACCCACCGATCGGCAACACGCGGCCACGCAGGCTGATCTCACCGGTCATGGCCACGTCCTGGCGGACCGGGATGTTGGCGATGGCCGAGGTCAGGGCGGTGGCCATGGTGATCCCGGCGGAGGGGCCGTCCTTGGGGGTGGCGCCGTCCGGTACGTGGATGTGGATGTCGTTCTTGTTGTACCAGTCATGGTCCACGCCCAGGCGCCCGGAGATGGCGCGCACGTAGGAGAGGGCCGCCTTGGCGGATTCCTGCATGACCTCGCCGAGCTTGCCGGTGACCTGGATCTTGCCGGTGCCGGGGACGGTCACGACCTCGATGTTCAGCATCTCGCCGCCCACGGACGTCCAGGCCAGGCCGTTGACCAGACCCACCTGGGGCTGCTCTTCGCGGGCGCTGCGGTCGTACTTCACGGGACCGAGGTACTTCTCGAGGTTCTTCTCGTTCACGGCGAACTTGCGGCCTTCCTTCACGTCCTCGGTCACCACCTCGGTGGCGATCTTGCGCGAGATGGTGTTCATCAGGCGCTCGAGCTCGCGCACGCCGGCCTCACGGGTATAGCCGCGGACGATCTGCATGAGGGTCTTGTCGGGGACGGAAACCGGGTACTGGGCCAGGCCGTGGGACTCCACCGCCTTGGGCAGCAGGTACTTCTTGGCGATCTGCATTTTCTCGTCGGGGGTGTAGCCGGCGATGTTGATGATCTCCATGCGGTCGCGCAGGGGGCCGGGGATGGCGCCCACGTCGTTGGCGGTCATGATGAACATGACTTTGGAGAGGTCGTACTCGCACTCCACGTAGTGGTCGCCGAAGTTCTTGTTCTGGGCGGGGTCCAGCACCTCCAGCATGGCCGAGGCGGGATCGCCGCGGAAATCGGAGCTCATCTTGTCGATCTCGTCGAGCAGGATGACGGGGTTGGAGGTCCCGGCCTTCTTCAGGGCCTGAATGATCTTCCCGGGCATGGCGCCCACGTAGGTGCGGCGGTGGCCGCGGATTTCGGCCTCATCGCGCACGCCACCCAGCGAGATGCGCACGAACTTGCGGTTGAGCGAGGTGGCCAGCGAGGTGGCGATGGAGGTCTTACCGACACCCGGGGGACCGGCCAGGCACAGGAGCGTGCCCTTGGCGTCACCCTTGGTAAGGCTGCGCACGGCGAGGTACTCGACGATGCGTTCCTTCACGTCGGTCAGGCCGAAGTGCTCTGCGTCCAGGACCTCCTTGGCCTTGGTCACGGAGTTGTCGTCCTCGCTGTACTCGTTCCAGGGGAGCGAGAGCATCCAGTCCACGTAGTTGCGGACCACGGCCGCCTCGGCGGACATGGGGGACATGCTCTTGAGCTTGCGGATCTCCTTGGCGGCCTTCTCGCGGGCGTCGTCGGGCATCGCCTTGGCGCGGAGTTTTTCCTCCATCTCGGCGATGTCGCCCTTGTCGTCCTTGTTGCCGAGCTCCTTCTGGATCGCGTTCATCTGCTCGTTGAGATAGTACTCTTTCTGCGACTTCTCCATCTGCGTCTTCACGCGGGAACGGATGCGCTTCTCGACGTTGATGATCTCGATCTCGCCCTGCATTTTTTCCAGCAGCAGCTGGAGGCGCTGGTCGACGTTGGTGGCGTTGAGGATCTCCTGCTTCTCGGGGATCTTCATGGTCAAGTGGGCCACGATGATGTCGGCGAGGCGGGAGGGGTCGGTGATGGAGCTGATGCTCATCAGGAGCTCTGGCGGGATGCGCTTGTTGAGCTTCACGTACTGCTCGAAGACGTTCTTGACGGAGCGGACGGAGGCCTCCAGCTCCACTTCGTCAGCGAGGACGTCCGGGCAGCGCTCGACGTCGACATAGTAGCCGTCGTCCTGGCAGCGGAAATCCTTGATGCGGGCGCGGTGCTTGCCCTCGATCAGCACCTTCACGGTGTTGTCCGGCAGGCGCAGCATCTGGATGATGCTGACCACGGTGCCGATGTCGTAGACGTCCTCGCGCTCGGGGTTGAGGACGGAGGCGTCTTTCTGGGTGACGAGGAAGAGCTCGTTGCCCTGTTTGGCGGCCTTCTCGAGGGCGGCGATGGATTTCTCGCGGCCCACGAACAGCGGCACGACCATGTGGGGGAAGATGATGACATCCCTCAAGGGGAGCAACGGGAAGCTGTTCTGGGACTCGGACTTCTTGTCGGACATAGCACCTCCTGCGCCTCAGTCTCGGGGCCCTCCCATCAGTAAGGGCCTCGAAAAAATTGTCCCATGAGGGGGGGGCGTGATGGAACGGAAAAATGCCTAGGCAATTTCGTTCCTAAGGGATTTTTCTTCATAAACAAGGGCTTTGGCGTGGGGGCGGCAAGGGGGAGGAGAACCCTCCCCCTTGTAAGAAATTCTCAGGAGGCGTTTTCGATCTTCTTGGCGGGCTTGGGTCCGTTCTTGGCCTCGGTGCGTTTGCGACGCTCCCCTTCCAGCAGCATGGGTTTGCCAGTGCCCAGGATGGCCTCCTGGGTGACCACGCATTTCGCGATCTTATCGTTGCCGGGAAGGTCGTACATCACGTCCAGCATGACCTGCTCAAGAATGGCACGCAGCCCACGGGCGCCGGTTTTGCGCTTCAAGGCGGTCCGGGCCACTTCGCGAAGGGCGTCCGGTTCGAATTCCAGATCGATCCCGTCAAACTCAAAGAGTTTCTGGTACTGCTTCACGATGGCGTTCTTGGGGGCGGTGAGGATTTGCATCAGCGCTTCCTCGTCCAGCTCCTCCAGCATGGCGTTCACGGGCAAGCGGCCGATGAACTCGGGGATGAGGCCGAACTTCACCAAGTCGGTGGGCTCGATGCCGCCGAGGGTTTCCACGAAGGTCTTGGTCTCCGTGTTCTCTTTTTTGGTCAGCCCCACGGCCTTGTTCTTGGTCATGCGCTGCTGGATGACCTTGTCCAGGCCCACGAAGGCGCCTGCGACGATGAACAGGATGTTCTTGGTGTCGACTTGGATATATTCCTGCTGGGGGTGCTTGCGGCCGCCCTTGGGGGGGACGTTGGCGACGGTGCCTTCCATCAGCTTCAAGAGCGCCTGTTGCACGCCCTCACCGCTCACGTCGCGGGTGATGGAGGGGTTCTCGCTCTTCCTGGCGATCTTGTCGATCTCGTCGATGTACACGATGCCGCGCTGGGCGCGCTCGACGTCGAAGTCGCAGTTCTGCAGCAGGGCCAG